>NZ_BNBB01000004.1 GCF_014654615.1 Streptosporangium violaceochromogenes
GTTCTCAAGAAACGGACGCGTACACCATCAACCCCGACCAAACCAGCCGGAACCCTCCGGGGCGAACATCACGCCTTCAAAGCCTGTATGCCGTAATTCTACCCAGGCGCCGGATTCATGTCGAACCACCGCGAACCCCGCGACAGCCCCACACACACCCGCAACCCCACTAGAACCACAACCCACCCCGTCTCCGGAGCAACCCTTCCAACTTACTCTGACATCCGCCCCGTGTCCAACCCTGTGAACACGGCCGAAACCTCAGTGATCTTTGGGAGGGGATGCGGGACCTCGTCCCGCTTGAAGAACTCTAGCAGCCCTCCAGGACCACCATGACCCACTTACCGGTAACAACTGGGTCTTCCCTGAGTCAGTGGCCCCCAAACACGGGGCCCGGTGTCAACCGACTCCGGGCCCCCGTTCAAGGCGTGGTCCGGGCGCGTGTCAGCCGGTCGGCAGCGCGGCGATCTGGGCGGCCAACCGGGTGATGTCCTGATCGGCCTGCGCGGCGCGAGCACGCACCTTCGTCACCACCTCATCGGGAGCCTTCGCCATGAACTGCTCGTTGCCGAGCTTGGCGGCCACCTGAGCCGCCTCCTTCCTCGCGACGGCGAGGTCCTTCTCCAGGCGTCTGCGCTCGGCCGCCACATCGATCGTCCCGGCGGTGTCGATCTCCACGGCGATTCCGCCCACATCAAGCCTGGCGGTGGCGGCGAACGACTCGGCGGGCTGATCGAGGCGGAGCAGCGACCGGATCGCCTCCTCGTGCGCCACGAGAGCCGTACCGGCCAGAGACAGCCGCGCGGCGACCCGCTGGCCGGGCTTGAGCCCCTGGTCGGAACGGAATCGGCGCACCTCGGTAATCAGCCCCTGGAGCGCGAGGATCTCCTCCTCGGCCGTGGGATCACGCAGGGCATCCTGTGCCGTCGGCCAGGGGGCGACCACGATCGACACGCCCCCGGTCACCGCCCGCCACAGCTCCTCGGTGACGAAGGGCACCAGCGGGTGAAGCAGGCGAAGCAGGGCGTCGAGGACGTGTCCCAGCACAAGACGAGTGTGCTTCTGACCCGCGGCGAGCTGAATTTTGGCGAGTTCAACGTACCAGTCGCAGACCTCGTCCCAGGCGAAGTGGTACAGAAGGTCGGAGATCTTGGCGAACTCGAACTCCTCGAAAGCCTCGTCCACCGAGACGATGACCTCCTGAAGGCGGGAGAGGATCCACCGGTCGGCGGCGGTCAGCTCTCCGGCCGGAAGCTCACCCACCGCGGCACCGTTCATCAGCGCGAAGCGGGTGGCGTTCCAGATCTTGTTGCAGAAGTTCCGGGAGCCGCCGGCCCACTCTTCGCTGATCGCCACATCGGAACCGGGATTGGCCCCGCGCAGCAGCGTGAAGCGGGTGGCGTCGGCGCCGAAGCGCTCGACCCAGTCGAGGGGGTCCACCACGTTGCCGAACGACTTGGACATCTTCTTGCCGTACTGGTCACGGACCATGCCGTGCAGCGCCACGACCTCGAACGGGGGACGGCCGTCCATGGCGTAGAGGCCGAACATCATCATCCGGGCCACCCAGAAGAACAGGATGTCGTAGCCGGTGACCAGGACGGAGGTCGGATAGAACCTGGCCAGCTCCGGCGTCTTGTCCGGCCAGCCCATGGTCGAGAACGGCCACAGGCCGGAGGAGAACCAGGTGTCGAGGACGTCGGGGTCCTGCACGTAACCGGCGGGAGGCTCGTCGTCCGGACCGACGCAGACGACCTCGCCCTCCGGGCCGTACCAGACCGGGATCCGGTGCCCCCACCACAGCTGCCGCGAGATGCACCAGTCGTGCATGTCGTCGACCCAGTCGAAGTAACGCTTGGCCAGCTCCGGCGGGTGGATTCTCGTACGGCCGTCGCGGACCGCGTCGCCCGCGGCCTTGGCCAGCGGGGAGACGCTGACGAACCACTGGAGGGACAGCCGGGGCTCGACCACCGTCTTGCAGCGCGAGCAGTGGCCCACCGAGTGGAGGTAGGGCCGCTTCTCGGCGACGATCCGGCCCTGCTGCCGCAGGGCGGCCACCACCGCGGGCCGGGCCTCGAAACGGTCGAGTCCCTGGAAGGGGCCGTGAGCGGTGATCACTCCTCGTTCGTCCATGACGGTGAGGGAGGGCAGCGAGTGGCGCCGGCCGATCTCGAAGTCGTTGGGGTCGTGCGCCGGGGTGACCTTGACGGCGCCGGTGCCGAAGGCGGGGTCGACGTGCTCATCGGCCACGACCGGGATGTGACGCCCGGTGAGCGGGAGCTCCACCTCTCTGCCGACCAGGTGCGCGTAGCGTTCGTCGGAGGGATGAACGGCCACGGCGGTGTCGCCGAGCATGGTCTCGGCCCGGGTCGTGGCGACGACGATCTCCTCCTCGCCCGAGCCGTACCGGATCGAGACGAGCTCGCCCTCGTCTTCGCTGTGTTCCACCTCGATGTCGGACAGGGCGGTCAGGCAGCGCGGACACCAGTTGATGATGCGCTCGGCGCGGTAGATGAGCCCGTCGTCGTAGAGGCGTTTGAAGATCGTCTGAACGGCGCGCGAGAGCCCCGAATCCATGGTGAAACGCTCGCGCGACCAGTCGACGCCGTCGCCGAGCTTGCGCATCTGGCCGAGGATCCGGCCACCGGACTCCTCCTTCCAGTTCCACACGCGCTCGACGAACGCCTCACGTCCGAGGTCGTGGCGGGAGAGCCCCTCCTTGGCGATCTCACGTTCGACGACGTTCTGGGTGGCGATGCCCGCGTGGTCGGTGCCCGGCAGCCAGAGGGTCTCCTGCCCGCGCATGCGGGCGCGGCGGGTCAAAGCGTCCTGGATCGAGTGGTCGAGGGCGTGGCCGATGTGCAGGACACCGGTCACGTTCGGCGGGGGGAGAACGATGCTGTACGGCTCGCGGTCGCTGCTCGGGTCGGCGGTGAAATACCCCTCCGACACCCAGCGCTCGTAGCTCCGGGTCTCCACGTCGGCGGGTGTGTACTGAGTGGGCAGCTCTGGCATCGTCACGGTGTCCAATTCTAGGGAGGGCCGGGTGGTCGGTGCTCCCGAGTCCCGGACTCGGGAAACGACCGGTCGTACCGGGCAGATCGGTGCCCTTGGGGCCGGAGACGGCGACGCCCCCGCGGGCCGATTCCGCGGGGGCGTCGCCGTACGAAACGATCTACGCCGACTTTTCGCGCGGAGGGCGCTGCTGCTTGGTCAGCTGGTCACGGGGTACCAGTGTCGGGTTGACGTGCTCCAGTACCGACTCGCGGGTGATGACGACGCGCGCTACGTCCTCGCGGGAGGGCACCTCGTACATCACCGACAGCAGCACCTCCTCCAGGATGGCGCGCAGCCCCCGAGCGCCGGTGCCGCGCAGGATCGCCTGATCGGCGATGGCCTCCAGGGCGTCGTCGGTGAACTCCAGCTCGACGCCGTCCAGCTCGAACAGGCGGTGGTACTGCTTCACCAGGGCGTTGCGCGGCTCGGTGAGAATCTGGATGAGCGCGTCACGGTCGAGGTTGTGCACACTGGTGATGATCGGCAGGCGGCCGACGAACTCGGGGATCATGCCGAACTTCAGGAGGTCCTCGGGCATGACGTCACCGAAGATGTCGCGGGAGCCGGTCTCCTCGGTGGAGCGCAGCACGGCGTTGAACCCGATGCCCTTGCGACCGGCACGGGACTCGATGATCCTCTCCAGGCCGGCGAAGGCGCCGCCGCAGATGAACAGCACGTTGGTGGTGTCGATCTGGATGAACTCCTGATGAGGGTGCTTGCGGCCTCCCTGGGGCGGCACGCTGGCGGTGGTGCCCTCCAGGATCTTCAGCAGGGCCTGCTGCACGCCCTCGCCGGAGACGTCCCGGGTGATCGAGGGATTCTCGCTCTTGCGGGCGATCTTGTCGACCTCGTCGATGTAGATGATGCCGGTCTCGGCCTTCTTGACGTCGTAGTCGGCGGCCTGGATCAGCTTGAGCAGGATGTTCTCCACGTCCTCGCCCACATACCCCGCCTCCGTCAAGGCGGTGGCGTCGGCGATCGCGAACGGGACGTTCAGCATCTTCGCCAGTGTCTGGGCGAGCAGTGTCTTGCCGGAGCCGGTCGGGCCCAGGAGCAGGATGTTGGACTTGGCCAGTTCGATGCCGTCGTCACGTCCGCGCTCGCCGGACTGCACCCGCTTGTAGTGGTTGTAGACCGCCACCGAGAGCGCCTTCTTCGCCTGGTCTTGGCCGATGACGTAGGCGTCGAGGAACTCGTAGATCTCCCTCGGCTTGGGCAGGCTGTCCCACTTGAGCTCGGAGGATTCGCTGAGCTCCTCCTCGATGATCTCGTTACAGAGATCGATGCACTCATCGCAGATGTATACGCCGGGTCCGGCGATGAGCTTCTTGACTTGCTTCTGGCTCTTCCCGCAGAAAGAGCACTTCAGCAGGTCTCCCCCGTCGCCGATGCGTGCCACCCCAGATACTCCTTTGCGTGGGACCGCCTTGGCTGCCGCGGTCCGTTTCTTCCGACCGGCCGGATACCCGGTACGAAAAGTCATCCCGCTCAGGTTTCGACGTTACCGTCTTCTGAGCCCTCAGTGCGCCCCCTAGCGGCGAGTCGCACCGGAACGTGCCCAATTGGGCACCGTTCCGGCGCGATACGCCTCGTCAGGAGGCGATGGCCTTGGCGAGCTTCTTGCGCGAGGGGATGATGTCGTCCACCAGCCCGTACGCCTTCGCCTCCTCGGCTTCAAGAATCTTGTCGCGCTCGATGTCCTTGCGGATCTCGAGGACCGTCCTGCCGGTGTGCCGGGCGAGAATCGACTCCAGCAGCGAGCGCATCCGCAGGATCTCACGCGCCTGGATCTCGATGTCGCTTCCCTGGCCGCCACCCTCGGTGGAGGGCTGGTGGATCAGCATGCGAGCGTTCGGCAGGGCGAACCGCTTGCCCGGCGTGCCGCCGGCCAGCAGGACCGCCGCGGCCGAGGCCGCCTGCCCCAGACACACCGTCTGGATCTCCGGCCGGACGAACTGCATCGTGTCGTAGATCGCCGTCATGGCGGTGAACGACCCGCCCGGAGAGTTGATGTAGATGCTGATGTCGCGGTCGGGATCGAGCGACTCCAGCGTCAGCAACTGCGCCATGACGTCGTTGGCCGAGGCGTCGTCGATCTGCACGCCGAGGAAGATGATGCGATCCTCGAACAGCTTGTTGTATGGGTTCATCTCCTTCACGCCGTACGACGTGCGCTCGACGAAGGAGGGAAGAACGTAACGGCCGTTGATGTCTCCCGGCCGAATCAACTCACTCACCTTTTTCCCCTTCAGGAGACGGCGCCCGCGGAGGGCACCTGCCGGGCGCTGCGCACGACGTGGTCGATGAAACCGTAGTCCTTGGCCTCTTCGGCCGTGAACCAACGGTCCCGGTCGGAGTCGGTCTCGATCTGCTCAAGCGGCTGCCCGGTGTGGAAGGCGATGCGCTCGGCAAGGGTCTTCTTGACGTAGAGCATCTGCTCCGCCTGGATGGCGATGTCGGCGGCGGTGCCACCGATGCCTCCGGACGGCTGGTGCATCATGATGCGGGCGTGCGGCAGGGCGTAACGCTTGCCCGACGCGCCGGCGCAGAGCAGGAACTGCCCCATGGAGGCGGCCAGCCCCATCGCGACCGTGCACACATCGTTCGGCACATATTCCATCATGTCGTAAATCGCCATGCCGGCCGTTACGGATCCGCCAGGCGAGTTGATGTACAGCCAGATGTCCCGGCTGGCGTCGTCCGCGGCGAGCAGGAGCAGCTCCGCGCAGATTCGGTTGGCGATCTCGTCGTTGACCTGAGTGCCCAGCACGATGATGCGCTCACGCAGCAGCCGCTGGTAGAGCTGGTCTTCGAGCCTGAACGAACCGTTCGGCTGGCTCATGGACTCGGGTCCGGAACCGGTCGGCCGGTAGGAGGTCGGCGGGCTGGTCACAGCGTCACCTTCCGATGCGTCGTAATCGATTGGCTTTGCTTGTGACCTTAACGCGCGTCGCCTACCGGACATGCCCCCTCCAACTGCTGTTCGCTGACGGCGCATGCTCACCGGTACGCGCCGGATTCTCCTCGGGGGCCGCCACGTCCGTCGCTCGCCCAGGTTTGTCCGGCATGTCGGTATTCAACCCTGCCGCCCTCGGAGCCGTGACATCCAGAAGGTCAACAAGACCGGAAAATCCTAGTAAAAGCCACAACCCCCGCCGTGTCAGGCACGGCGGGGGTGTCTACGCGTTGCGGCGAAATTACTTCGAGGTCTCGTCCCCGGACTCTTCGGCGGACTTCTCCGCGCCCTCCTCAGGGGCGTCCCCCTCGGCGACGGCCTCCTCGACGGGGGCCTCACCGTTGATCTCGGTGTAGATCGCCTTGAGGTCCACCTCACGGCCGGTCTCGTCGACCACCTTGGCCGCGTCACCCACGACGCTCTTGGCCTTGTCCCTGACGATCTCGACCATCGCCAGCGTGAGCTGGTCGTTGTCGGCCAGGTGCTGGGCGAGGGTGTTCGGGGCGACGTTCATCTGCATCGCGCGGCGCACGACGAAGTTGGTCAGCTCCTGCTCGCTGACACCGATCTCCTGGGCCTTGACGATCTTGTCAAGCACGAAGCCGGTCTTGATCGCCTTGTTGGCGCTCTTGTCGAACTCCGCGAAACGCTCCTCTTCGGTGGTCTGGTAGAGGCGGAAGTACGCCTCCTTGCTCAGGCCACTCTCGGCGATCTGGTGCTCCAGATTGTGCTTGCGGCTGTCGACCTCGGCCTTGAAGGCACTCTCCGGGATCGGAATGTCGATCTTGTCGAGGAGGGCGTCCAGCGCGTTCTCGCGGGCCTGGACGACCTGCTCGACCAGCTTGTTGCGGCGAGCCTGCTCACGGACGCTGTCCTTGAGCTCGTCGAGCGTGTCGAACTCGCTGGCGAGCTGGGCGAACTCGTCGTCCAGCGCCGGCAGGACCTTCTCCTTGACGTTCTTGACGGTGATGGTCACAACGGCTTCCTCGCCGGCGTTCTCACCGCCGACCAGGTTGGTGGTGAACTCCTTGACGTCGCCGGCCGCCATGCCGGCCAGCGCGTCGTCCAGGCCCTGCAGCACCGACCCGGCGCCCACCTCGTAGGAGACGTCACCGGCCTGCTGCTCCTCGATGTTCACACCGTCGATCGAGGCCGCCAGGTCCATGACGACGTAGTCGCCGGCCGCGGCCGGGCGCTCGACGCCGGTCAGCGTCGCGAAGCGCTGGCGCAGTGCGTCCAGCTGGGTGTCGACGTCCTCGTCGGACACCTCCGCGGCCGGGACGGTGACCTCGATGCCCTCGTACTCGGGGACCTCGAAGTTCGGGCGGACGTCCACCTCGGCGGTGAACTCGACCTGCTCGCCGTCCTCGATCTTGGTGACCTCGATGTCGGGCTGGCTGACCGGGAAGATGTCGCTCGCGTCGACGGCCTGGCCGTACAGCCTCGGCACCGCGTCGTTGAGGGTCTCCTCCAGCACCACCGCGCGACCGAAGCGCTGCTCGATGATCCTGGCCGGGACCTTGCCGGGGCGGAAGCCGGGGACGCGCACCTGCTGCGCGACCTTCTTGTACGCCGCCTTCAGGCTCTCGCCGAGCTCCTCGAACGGCACCTCGACAGTGAGCTTGACCCGGGTCGGGCTGAGCTCCTCGACAGCGGTCTTCACGGGGTGATCTCCTTGATCAAGCTTCGAGTGATCGCGGGCGCGTCAAGTCGTACGGCTACCGCGGCAAGCTCGCGCGCCGCGCCCACATGAGCGGCACCGGGCACGGCAGTCGAAACGTGCAGGATTAGGGCACGCTCGACTGTGGCGGCTGTCCAGCGCCGCTGGCCAGTCTAGGGCAGACCCATACCTTGGAGCGACCGGCGGCCCTTCAGTTCTCCTTGATGATTCGCCGCAAGACGTCGATCGTCTCCCCCGGCGTGGTGCTGACCGCGCACAGCCGCTCCATGACCGCGCTGTATCGGTCCACTTCCTCGCGTTTGTCTAGGTAGAGGGCGCTGGCGAGCTGCTCCACGTAGACCACGTCGGGAAGCTCGGGGTCCAAAAAGCGCAGAACGCTGAAGGCGCCGCCCTCGGCGCTGTGGCCGCCGTAGCTGAACGGGATCACCTGGATCGTGATATTGGGCCGGCGCATGAGGTTCAGCAGGTGCTCCAGCTGCGCCCGCATCACGCCCGTGCCGCCGATGGGGCGCCGTAGCGCGGCCTCGTCGATCACCGCCCAGAAGAACGGTCCATCGGTCCGTTCCAGGACCCGCTGACGCTGCATCCGCAGATCGACGCGGCGCGCGATCTCCTCCGGGGCGATTCCGGCGCCTCCGGCGGTGATGACCGCCCGGGCGTACTCTCTCGTCTGCAGCAGGCCCGGAACGAACTGCACCTCGTAGGTGCGGATCCGGGAGGCGGCCTCCTCAAGACCCACGTAGGTCTGGAACCACGAGGGCAGAAGGTCGTTGAACCGATGCCACCAGCCCGGTTCGTTCGCCCTGAGCATGAGGTCCATGACCGCGGAGCGCGCCTCCTCCTCTTCCACCCCGTAGAAGGTGAGAAGGTCCGCGACGTCGCGCTCCCTGAGGCCGACCCGTCCGAGTTCCATTCTGCTGATCTTGGACTCGGACCCCCGGATCAAATGGCCGGCCTCCTCTCGCGAGAGCCCCTTGGCCTCGCGGAGCCGGCGCAACTGGGAGCCCAAGAGGATGCGCAGAGCTGTGGGCCCCGAGCCCTGTTGGATCTGCGTCACTTCGCCTCCCTCTTCACTTGGGCCAGCGCACACAGTGTCACCACTTCTGGCCATCATGACAAGGTCTCAACCCGGTGTCCGATTCGGCAATGTCCCACCCCGGCGCCCCATGCTGCTGCACATTGCAACTGCACGTGCATTTGGGTCTTGCAGCAGACGTTCCGGTGACCCATGATGGCCTAGTGCATATTGGGCTTATGGTGCACAAGCTCTGAAAACTCACAACTGGCACGGAGACTCACGATGACAGCGGGAGGTACCGGCAGGATGGTGGAGGAGCCGCAATCGGCTGCCGACTACCTGCGGACGACTCGCGAAATCAGCTTTGACGAGATCCTCTCGGCCGGCAACCCCGGCGCCACCGCGTGCCCGTTGGCCCGCAAGGCCGACTCCGTGAAGACCGCCCGGGACGTGACCCGGTCCACGTTGCGCGACTGGGGACTGTCGGAGCTGAGCGACGACGCCGCACTGGTCGTCTCGGAGCTGGTCACGAACGCGGTTCGCTACGCGTTGTGCCCCCCCAACAGGGTCGAGACCACCCCCATCACCCTGGTTCTGCTGCACCTCTCCCCCCACGTGCTTCTCGCCGTGACCGACCCCAGCAACGAGGTCCCCACCCCCAAGGAACCGGACTTCATCTCCGAGAACGGCCGGGGCCTCTACATCGTGGAGACCTACAGCAAGTGCTGGGGCTGGGACCACCTCAACCGCGGCGGCAAAGCCGTCTGGGCTCTCTTCAGCGGAGCCTCCTGAACCTCGGCCTCACCCCCGCGCACGGAGCCCTCCCGCCACCGGCCCGTACCTTCCCGCAAGGGGCCGGGCCGACGGCGTGCCGACTCCCCCACAGAAACCCTCACGTCGACAGAAATCTTCACCTAAAGGTTAGAGAATCGAAATTCTTTATTTCTTCTCGCCAGTCACACCGTTTTTGTGGTGAAGGTCACAAAACGTCTTCCGCGGAAGCCTCGGTGGGGCGGGCCACCTCACTCCTCGATGGCGCCGCCCACGGTACGCAGGTGATCGCGGAAGCTCAGCGACGGTGTCCTTCGGCGCCGGGCGAGATAGATGTCGAACCGCACCTGCCTGCGGAGCGGAACACCGGCACGGATCTCCTCGGCCTGACGCCGCTCGGTGTCGCGGATGCCCTCCGCGAGCGCGAACAGTTCTTCGGCGCGGGCGGCCGGAACGAAGAGCACGCCGTCGTCGTCGCCCAGCACCAGGTCCTCACGGCAGACCGTCCACTCTCCGACGGTGGCGGACTCCAGGGCTCCGGGGGGACGGACGTCCAGGCGCCGGGGCCCCGTCGGGAGCGCCCCGAGACTGAAGACGGGCAGCCCGATCGCCCGGATGTCCGCCGTGTCGCGATGAAGCCCCCAGATCACGACGCCCTCCAGCCCCGCGGCCCGAGCCTCCAGAACCACGAGGTCGCCGACGCAGCTCTCGTCACGCCGCCCGCCGTTGTCGACCACCAGCACGTCACCGGGCGCCGCCTCCTCGAACGCCTCCAGGAAGACGTCGACACTGCCGGCATGGCGGGCCGGGCACACACGCCCGGCCGTCCTGCCACCGGGCACCACCGCGGGCAGTGACACACAGCGCACCGGGACGCGAGCGCGGATGCACGCGTCCGCCAGATGGGCGGTGGTCAGGGTCGCGAACCGGCGGCGAAGTTCTTGGTCGTCCATGCTGGCCTCCCTTGAGCGGCGCCCCGTGCCCGGACCTTCCCCGGGGCGGGGCCGTGAGGATCACCCGACGATGGTTCCCCTGGACACGATCATGCACGCCTCCGGACCACCGGTCTCGGCGGTCCGGCGGGAAATCCGCGGGGGGGAAGGGGGGAAGCCGGACGGCGGGTACACCTGATAGCGAAACATGTGCGCCTTCTCCGGCTCCGAAGGACGTATGGCCTGCCGGTGAGGAACTTTCCCGACCGGACCTTATGCCCCAGCCGGGGGGCGTCAAGGCGAGGGCGGGCCGCCCAGCAAAAGCAGGCCCGCCGCTCGAAGGATGGCGGGCCTCATACTCCGCCGCGGCCGGGCAAGATTGCCGTCGGCTCACATCCTTTGGTGTCCTACTGATATCGGCCATGCATTGCTGCCGCATCGAGCGTACGATTTGACGCTGTTGGCAACCCAAGGACCGTAAACGGTGGCGTAGCCACCGCCGTTGTCCTGGCAGAAGAGCACAACCCGTGTCTGACTTACTCCGACACCACTGCACGTCGCCCAACCGGAGCCGCCGTAAGTGCCGTACTGAGCGTCACTGCTGCAGATCACCGCCTGTGCGGGAGCCGCTGGTGACATCAGGGTTGTCGCAGCGGTGATCGCGGTCACCGTGGCCGCCGAAACGGCGAACCGCCTGATACGACCCACTAATCACTTCCTTTCGTTGCGTGTTTGACCTTGTGTATGCAGAGCCGTACGTTGCCGGAGATCAGTTACTCCACGTGTACCCCGTGGTCATCTCCTGCCGCCCCGCGCACTGTGTGGATGCGACACGAGCCAGGGCGGGGACGGAAAGAAGCGCAAGGGAAACACCGACAACGAGGAAAGCTCTACGGATATTCACAATTAAGATCATCCGTGGACAACCTCTGCAAATCAAGACAGCTTTCGGTTTCGTCGGCCGACGAGCCCCCGGCGATGCCGGATCTCCGGCGAGCCGTTTCCCGGCCGCCCCGTCGAACCCGGCGTTCTCGGTGAAGGTCGCCCCGTTGAAGCGGGCGCCGGTGGGTGTGGCAATGGGCGAGGCCGGGGCCGATGAGGACGGCGCCGGCCGGCTCGACGCGCATCCCCTCCCCGAGCCGCAGATCGGCGGACTCTCCTTGCTCACGCCGTCGCGAGGTGCGCAGGCGCACCCCACACCCGGCACCCCCAACCCCCTGGAGCAGGTGATGACCTACGCCGAACAGCGCGGCAAACCCTGGCGGGCCCGGTGGGAGCTCCCCTCGGGGAGGCTGGGCGGCTTGTCTGGGTTCCCGCCAAGCGGGCCGCGGAAAAGTACGCCCACGAGCAGGAAGCAAAAATCAGCATCGGCACCTACGCCGACCCTCGTGCCGGCCAGACTCCGTCACCGCCTGACTCGACAGCCGGTTCGCCTTGCTGGACCTGAAGCTGCCCACCCCTGTGCACCGCGCTGGCCGCCCCCGTACCGGCCAGGGTCTGGCGCGACCCCGCTCATCCGAGGGCCGGGCATGCGCGGGAGCGGTACGAGCATGCGGCGGACGCGATGCCGGAGCGGCCTGTTGGGCTGCTACGACAGCGGTGGGAGCAGGCGCTCGCCGACCGGGTGGCGCCGAAGCGGTACTGGGACCGTGGGACGCGCTGCCGCCGCCGGAGGAGTTGCCGCAGCCGTACCGGGCGGTGGGGGCGGCTACGGCAGCGTCCGAAGCCGCTGGCGGCGCGGCGTTCTGTGGGGGCGTGGTGGGGGGACCTTTTCAAGATCCACTCCCGTTTGACTCCCAAAATCGGACATTGATCTAGCGGAGAGGCCGCTTCCGCTCAGGAAACGGCCTCTGACCCGTGGTCGGGGTGACAGGATTTGAACCTGCGGCCCCCTGCTCCCAAAGCAGGTGCGCTACCAAACTGCGCCACACCCCGGTCGGTCGGTTGCACGCACGCTCCGGAACTCCGGTACGATTACGCCCTGACGACCGGATGAAGTCTAGACCAGACCGGCACCGGCTCGCGCGGACGTAGCTCAATGGTAGAGCCCCAGTCTTCCAAACTGGCTACGCGGGTTCGATTCCCGTCGTCCGCTCAGACGACGAAAGACCAGGTCAGCCGTTCTGGAGGGCCTGGTTCTTCGCTTCTTTCCGAATTATTCGGACTTTTCTGTGCCATTGTCGCAGCCGTGGTTTTCACTCGGCCTCCACGGCGTGTTCGCGCGTCAGATCTTCGCGGGCCGCGTGAAGCGCCGTCGTTTCCGAAAGCCGCCCCTTCGGCCCGCCGCCCGGTGAAAAAGCGGCGGGAAGAGGTCGTCAGCCCTCGATGCCGCGGAGCCAGGCCCGATGGGACAGGTCATCGACGAACTCGGTGTTGAGGGCCTGCCCGTCCGGCACCATCTCGACCATCTCCTCGGGCGTGATCCGCTCGGGGAGACGCGACCATCTACCACGGACGTCCTCGGCCATGCGCCGAGCGTACATCTCCGTTCCCTTCCGGAAGCGGCCTCGCCGGTCACAGGTGTATTCCCTTCCCGCCCTCCCGTCTCCGCCGGGCCGCGGCGGGGATGGACCAGGGCGGGGAGGGGGCCGAGACTTGGTCGAAACCGCATCCGTGGAGGCAGATGATGAACGAGGCAACTCGTGTTCCGCTCGACGAGTCCCGCATCCCGCACGACTGGTACAACATCGTGGCCGACCTGCCCGTGCCGCCACCGCCGCCTCTGCATCCGGGGACCCTCCGTCCGGTCGGGCCGGACGACCTGGCGCCGCTGTTTCCTTCGGACCTGATCGAGCAGGAGGTCTGCGCCGACCGGCACGTCACGATCCCGGCGAGCGTGCGCGACGTCTACCGGCTCTGGCGGCCGACCCCGCTGATCCGCGCCCGCAGGCTGGAACGTGCCCTCGGCACTCCCGCGCGGATCTACTACAAGTACGAGGGCGGCTCCCCCTCGGGCTCGCACAAGCCGAACACCGCCGTTCCGCAGGCCTACTACAACGCGCGAAGCGGTGTCAGGCGACTCACCACGGAGACCGGCGCCGGCCAGTGGGGCTCGGCGCTGGCGTTCGCGTGCGCGCAGTACGACATCGAGTGCGAGGTCTGGATGGTCCGCGCCTCCCATGACCAGAAGCCGCACCGCGCGAGCCTGATGCGGGTGTACGGAGCGACCGTGCACGCGAGCCCGTCGCCGATGACGGAGACGGGCAGGAAGATCCTGGCCGAGCACCCCGGCTCTCCGGGCAGCCTCGGCATCGCGATCAGCGAGGCGGTCGAGGTGGCGGCCTCGGCTCCCGACACCCGCTACGCCCTCGGCAGCGTGCTCAACCATGTGCTGCTGCACCAGACCGTGATCGGTGAGGAGGCGCTCGAACAGCTCGCCTCGATCGGTGAGGTACCCGATGTCATCGTGGGCTGTACCGGAGGCGGCTCCAACTTCGGCGGGCTGACCTTTCCGTTCATGCGGGAGCGGCTCGCCGGGCGGATGAACCCGGTGATCCGGGCGGTGGAGCCGGAGGCCTGCCCGTCCTTCACCCAGGGCGCCTACGCCTACGACTTCGGCGACACGGCCGGTCTCACCCCGCTGCTGAAGATGCACACGCTCGGCCACGGCTTCATACCCGACCCGATTCACGCGGGCGGCCTGCGCTACCACGGCATGTCCCCGTTGCTGTCGCACATCTACGAGCTCGGCATGTTCGAGGCCGTGGCCAAGAGCCAGACCGAGTGCTTCGAGGCGGGTCTGCGTTTCGCCAGGACCGAGGGCATCGTCCCGGCCCCCGAACCGACCCACGCGCTCGCCGAGGTCGTCGCCGAGGCGCTGAGGTGCAAGGAGTCCGGTGAGTCGAAGGTCTTGCTGACGGCACTGTGCGGGCACGGGCACTTCGACCTGAACGCCTACGAGCGCTACCTGTCCGGACGGATGGAGGACCATGCGCTGCCGCGGGACAGGATCGAGGCGGCGCTGGCCGGGCTGCCCGTCCTGTAGGCGATCCCGATCCGCCGGGGCGGCCGCGGGGTGCGAGGGGCGGCGGGCTCCTCACACCCCGCTAGGGGGCGGACCCTAAACCTTCTCCCATGCGGAGAAATATCAAGAAATCTATGTCAAAAACGGATCTCACCTGTAGATCGTTCTTTACGATTCTCCATGAACGACAGTCAAGGAGTACGGAGGAGAACGTGGCGGGGTTCGACGGCGTCATCATCGGCGACGATCACATCGGGCTCACGTGCGCCGCCCGCCTCCGCGATGTCTTCCGATCACAACCTCCCTTCACGGTCGTCGAGAACCTCGGCCCCGCCACCCGGCCGACCTCGGTCCCGGCCCCGCGGCGCGGCGAGTGAACCGCCGATTCGTCGCCAAGGACCCGTCCGCCGCGGCACCCCGGATGAGCAGCCCGGCCACCCTGCACGAACAGCTCTCGCTGCTCAACGCGGCGAGCAAGCGGATCGGCAGCACGCTGGACATGTTCGAGACCGGCCGGGAGCTGATGGACGTCGCTGTACCGCGCTTCGCGGACGCGGCGGGCATCCTGGTACAGGACCGGCTGGTGGCCGAGGGGGAGTTCCCGCAGCGCAGCACCGACGGCTCGGCGATGGTGCGGCGAATCGCGGTCGGGGTGTCCAGCACAATGCCCAGCAGGTACGCCATGGCCTTCCCCGTGGACGAGGTCGCGGTCTACGCGGCCTGGACGCCCTACGCCCGGTGCATGGCCACCGGCAACTCGATCCTCTATCCCCGCCTGGGCCGCCGGACCTCCGAGGAGATCGGGCGCTTCTGGAAGCGTGACTCGGTCGCCCGGGTGCTGGAGGACAGTTCGTTCCTGGTGGTGCCGCTGAAGGCGCGCGGCCGGGTGCTCGGCTTCGTCATCTTCACCCGCAGGCCCGAGAGCCTGCCCTTCGACGAGCAGGACGTGAGCCTCGCCGAGGAACTGGCGGCCAGAACCGCCGTCTGCCTGGACAACGCCAGGCTCTACAGCAGGGAGCGCCGGACCGCCCTGGCCCTGCAGAGCAGTCTGCTCCCTGCCGACCTCCACCAGCCGCTCGGCCTGACGATCGCCTCCCGCTACCTGCCGGCCAGCGACCTGGTGGGGGTGGGCGGCGACTGGTACGACGTGATCCCGCTGCCCGGCTGCCGGGTCGCCCTCGTGGTGGGCGACGTGATGGGACACGGCATCAGGGCCGCCGCCACGATGGGACAGCTCCGTACGGCCGCCCGCACGCTGGCCAGTCTCGACCTGTGCCCCGCCGAGGTGCTGTTCCGGCTCAACCGGATGAGCCAGGACCTCGACACCACCCAGATCGCTACCTGCGTGTACGCCACCTACGACCCGGTCACCCGGGCCTGCGCGCTCGCCTGCGCGGGTCACGTGCCGCCGATGCTGGTACGGCCCGACGGCGGGACCGAACTGATCGAACTGCCTCCCGGCCTGCCCCTGGGCATCGGCAACGACCCGTTCGAGATGCGCGAGCTGACCCTCCCGCACGACTCGATCCTCGCCCTCTACACCGACGGCCTGGTGGAGAGCCGCGACCGGGACATCGACGAGGGTATCGGCATGGTGCGCGAACTGCTGGCCCACGGCGGACAGGACCTGGAGGAGCTCTGCGACCTCACGATCGGCGCGCAGCGTCCCGGGCACGAGCGCGACGACATCGCGCTCCTGCTGGCCAAGGTACGCGCGCTCGGTGAGGACGACATCGTCGAGATCCTGTTCCCTCCGGACAGGCGCTCGGCCGGGAAGTCCCGCCGCTTCGTCCGGACCACCCTCGACGAGTGGGGGCTGGACGCCATCGCCGACACCACCGAGCTCATGGTCAGCGAGCTGGTCGCCAACGCCGTCAGACACGGCTCGGGCGACATCGGGCTGCGCCTGCTCCGCGGCCCCACGCTCGTGTGCGAGGTGGCCGACCGCGCCCCCACGCTGCCGTCGATGCGTGAGGCCGGCAGCGAGGACGACAGCGGGCGCGGGCTCCATCTCATCAACTGGCTCGCCCACCGGTGGGGCTCGCGCCCGACGCCGCAGGGCAAGGTCGTCTGGGTGGAGCAGCTCCTGCCGTAGCGGCTCCCGCCGTGGCGGAAGGTCAGGAGGCGAGCGCCCTGCGTCCCAGGGCCGGGAAGCACCGGGCCGCGCGCAGGAGGGTCTTCAGGCGCGCCCGCGCCAGGGGGTCCTCCTCCACGAACTGCCGGGCCGCCCTCAGGGACCCGCGCACGGCGGCGAAGCCGTACTCGCGCATCCGGGCCTCGTACTCCGCGACGGCCTCGACGGGGTCCCCGCCGCGGGTCAGGGCGCGGGAGAGCAGGAGGGCGTCGCGGAGGGCGACGTTGGCCCCGACGCCGCGCATCGGGGTCATGCTGTGGACGGCGTCCCCGAGCAGGGTGATGTTCGTGGGGGTCCAGGGGGCGATCGGCACCGACGTGCGGACGGGCAGCAGGGAGACCGTCTCCCGCGGGGAGGCGGTGACCAGCCGCAGCAGGTCGGGGTGCCAGTCCGCGATCATCCGGGCCACGGTCTCCTGGAGTTCCCCTCCGGTCATGCCGGGCAGGCCTGAGGGGAAGCGCCCGCGCCGCGCGCCGAAGACCCACATGACGTAACCGCCCGCGGCGCCGCGGGCGCCGTCGTGGGCGTCGCCGGGCCGGACGCCCGGCGTGCCGGTGCCCGCGCCCTCCGGGAGCCCGGAGGAGGCGGAAGGTCCCGAAAGCGAGGCGGGACCGCCGAGGCTCTGGGGCGCGGTGAACATGCCGTACCTCCTCGGCGGGATGATCATGTTGGGCCCGAGCCGGAGCAGAGGCGCGATCGGCTCGCTCGTGCCGCCGGCGAGCGGGAACCTGCCGGCGACGGTGACGATGCCCGTGTCGATCCGGCGGGCGTGCGGAAGGTATTGGCGCCTGACCCGGGAGTTTCCCCCGTCGGCGGCCACCACGATGTCGGCCGTCTCGGCCGTCCCGTCGGCGAAGTGCGCGGTGACGGCGTTTCCGGGGCCGCGGGTGTAGCGCTCGTAGGTCCTGCCGAAGCGGACGACGTCCGACAGCCCCGACAGCAGCACCCCGCGCAGGGCGACCCGGCCGATCGAGTGGTGGGCGTCCAGCGGACCGGGCGCCTGAGGGGTCCTCATCAGGAACAGGCGCCGCATCTTCTCGGTGAGAAAGCCGAAGGCCCGCCCGCCGGGGTCGGCGTTTGCCAGGAACTCCTCCCAGAGTGGTCCGGGCAGGCAGTCGCGCAGCGCGCGGGCGCCGCCGGGATCGATGTGGAGGCGATAGCCCTGGGGGCGGTCGTCCGGGCCACGGTCACGTTCGTAGACCGCCACGTCGGCGCCCGCCCCGCGCAGCGCCTGCGCCAGGCAGAGACCGCCGACACCGGCGCCGATGATCGCCACTCGTGCGTTCGTCATGGCCTCCCCACTGATCGGACGGACGACGGACAGGGCCCTTTCGGCGGCCGGGCCGGGGCCGTCCGCGCCCCGGTGCCACCGCCGGTCACGCCGCGCGGGCGCGATGACTACCGGCCCCCCAGGAGTTACGGTCGAAGTGAGGACATGGGAGGGCATCATGATCATCGACGTACGCGAGGCATACCGCCGCGCGCTGGACGACTTCGGCGCTCTCGTGCACAGAATCGCGCCGGAGCAGTGGCGCGATCCGACGCCTTGCGTGGACTGGGACGTGCGCGCGCTGGTCAACCATGTGGTCCGCGAGAACCTCTGGGCTCCCGAACTGCTCGCCGGGCGGGCCGTCGCGGACGTCGGGGACGCCTTCGAAGGCGATCTGCTCGGCGACGACCCGCTGAAGGCGTTCGACACCTCGGCCGTGGCCGCCGTCCAGGCCGTGAGCGAGGAGGGGGCCCTCACCGGTGTCGCGCACCTGTCGTTCGGTGACGTGCCCGGCCGGGAGTACATCACCGAACTGTTCGCCGACGCCCTCATCCACACCTGGGATCTCGCCCGCGCCATCGGCGCCGACGAACGGCTCGACCCCGAACTCGTCGAGGCCTGCGCCGCCTGGTTCGCCGGCGCGGAGAACGAGTACCGCCAGGCCGGGGTGGCCGGGGAGCAACGGCCCGTCTCCGCCGCCGACGCCCAGACCCGGCTGCTCGCCTCCTGGGGACGCCGCGGCTGAGATCTCCGCCGGGCCGTCACTCGGGCGGACCGTCACTCGGGCGGACCGGCAGCGGGCCGGGTAACGGCCCGCTGCCGACGCGGGTCCGGCGCTCCGGAGCGCCGGACCCGCGCGGGGACGGCCTTTTGGGGCGGCGGAGGGCCGGGCCGCCGATGTCAACGGCTCGCCGGCCGCTTGCCGTGGTTGGCCCTGCTCTTCTTACGCGCCCTGTTCTTACGCGCTCGCCTGCCCATAAGGGTCACCCCTTCCCTTTCGGGGACGTGCCGGAGGACACGAGTCCGCCTTCCACATTCCTCCCCCGGCGCCCGCCGTACAAGCCCCCGCGGCGTGATCGGCGGCCGTCGTCCTAGGCTCCGTCGCATGAACGCGAAGCTGATGGGACGCTGGCGGTCGCTGGCCGGCCCCGGGGCCGACCGGCTCGGGACGGAGCTGATCTCCCGGTACGGCGAGCCGCACCGCAGATATCACACGGCAGACCACCTTGAGGCGGTGCTGTCCCACGTGGACGCACTGGCCGCGAACGCCGCGAACCCGGATCTCGTACGGCTCGCCGCCTGGTTTCACGACGCCGTCTACGACCCGCGGCGGAGCGACAACGAGGAGCGCAGCGCCCGGCTGGCCGAACGCGACCTGCCCGCGCTGGGGCTGGAGACCGGGGCGGTCTCCACGGTGGCCCGGCTGGTCAGGCTGACCCGCACCCACGACCCGGCGCCCGGCGACGCGGACGGGGCCGTGCTGTGCGACGCCGACCTGGCGATCCTGGCCTCTCCTCGCGAGGTGTACGCGGCCTACGCGGCGGCCGTGCGCGAGGAGTACTCCTTCGTTCCGGAAGAGGCGTTCAGGAAGGGCCGGGCCGCCGTGCTGCGCTCGCTGCTCGCCCTTCCTGCGATCTTCCGCCTCACCGGCGACGAGGCTGGGGCGCGGGCCAACATCCGCGCCGAGCTCGCACGCCTTGACCCGTCATTCCCCACGATCCAACAGTGATCTTAAAGTTACTGTGCTAATTTGGTGGAATATGTTTGATTAAGGAGTGGGCAATGCTCGCCCAACAGCGGCAGCAGGCGATTCTAGAGCGGGTACGCAGCAACGGCGGGGCAAGAGTCGCCGATCTTGTCCGCGAACTCGGCGTGTCCGACATGACGATCCGCAGGGACCTTGAGGTGCTGGCCGAACGCGGGCTGGTGGAGAAGGTCCACGGCGGGGCGACCGCCGCCGGTGCCGGCTCGACCGAGGAGCCCGGGTTCACCGCCAAGTCGGTGCGCCAGCAGCGGGAGAAGGAGGCCATCGCCCGGCAGGCCGCCCAGCTCGTACGGCCCGGCACCGCCATCGCGCTCTCCGCCGGGACGACCACCTGGACGCTCGCCCACTTCGTGGTGGACGTGCCCGACCTGACCGTGATCACCAACTCGGTCCGGATCGCCGACGTCTTCCACCGCTCTCCCCGCAACGACCGCACCGTCGTGCTGACCGGCGGTGTGCGCACCCCCTCCGACGCCCTGGTCGGGCCGGTCGCCGTGGCGGCCATCCGGGGGCTTCACGTGGACACGCTCTTCCTCGGCGTGCACGGGATGAGCACCCGCGCCGGGTTCACCACGCCCAACCTGCTGGAGGCCGAGACCAACCGGGAGCTGGTCGCCTCCGCGCACCGGTTGGTGGTGCCCGCCGACCACACCAAATGGGGGATGGTCGGGATCAGCACGATCGCCGGGCTGGCCGAGGCCCACGTCCTGATCACCGATGCCGGCCTGACGGACGAGGCCCGCGACGAACTCACCGCCCGGGTGGGCGAGCTGGTCGTCACCGAGTCCCACCCGGAAAGCGAGGCCGCAAGCCGATGAAACGCACGATCACCCGCCTGGCCGACGGCCGCGAACTCCTCTACTTCGACCGGAACGACGGCGCCGACCGCGGCGCGATCGACCGGCGCGACCTGCCGCCCCGGCCCGGCGCCTCCGAACTGCGCTACGACCCGCTCACCGAGGAGTGGATCGCGGTGGCCGGGCACCGCCAGAGCCGCACCTTCCTGCCCCCGGCCGGGGAGTGCCCGCTGTGCCCGTCCGGCCCCGGCCGCCTCACCGAGATCCCCTCCCCCTCCTACGAGGTGGTCGTCTTCGAGAACCGCTTCCCGTCCTTCTCGACCCAGCCGGGCGAGTACCCGCAGGTGGGCGGGCTGAGCGAGGTCCGGCCGGGGGTCGGCCGGTGCGAGGTGGTCTGCTTCACCCCCGACCACGACTCCTCCTTCTCCGCGCTCCCCCCCGACCGGGTCGAACTGGTGATGGAGGCGTGGATCGACCGCACGGCGGAGCTGTCGGCGATGCCCGGTGTGGAGCAGGTGTTCTGTTTCGAGAACCGGGGGGCGGAGATCGGCATCACCCTCGCCCACCCGCACGGCCAGATCTACGCCTACCCCTACGTGACCCCGCGCACCCGGCTCTCCCTGGGCGCGGCGGAGCGCCACCGGGAGCGGACCGGGGGCAACCTCTTCGCCGACGTGCTCGCCGCCGAGCGGGAGGCCGGGGTGAGGGTGGTCGCCTCCAACGAGCACTGGACGGCGTTCGTCCCGGCGGCGGCCCGGTGGCCCGTGGAGGTCCACCTTTACCCGCACCGGCGGGTGCCCGACCTGGTCGCGCTGGAGGAGGCCGAGCGTGTGGCGTTCGGACCGCTCTACACCGAGGTGCTGCGCCGGCTGGACGGGCTGTTCGGGGTGCCCATGCCGTACGTCGCGGCCTGGCACCAGGCGCCGGCGCGGGTCGGCCGGGAGCTGTCGTACGCGCACCTGGAGCTGTTCAGCGTGCGCCGGGCACCGGACAAGCTGAAGTATCTCGCGGGTTCGGAGGCGGCCATGGGCGCCTTCGTCAACGACGTCCTACCGGAGGAGACGGCGCGACGCCTGCGCTCCATTGTCACGGAATGATCACCGATCGGTCTCACTTTAGGGTCGCATTACTGTCCGTTTACCACTACTATCCTCACACATTGGCCTTAACAGCCGATACGCCTAATCCCGGGCGCCTCGCTCGGGAGCCGGGGACCCACACGTATCTGGGGTGAACCACTTCGGTGGAAGGGCTTCCTCCAGCCCGAACCCGTCAGCTAACCCGGTAGGCGCAAGGAGAGGAGAGCCGTGGCGGCTCCGACCCCCGCGTTCCGTCACCGTACGGCCCTGATCGTCTCCGCGGTCACGGCCCTCGCGTTCCCCCTCGGTACCGCGTCCGAGGCGGGCGCGGCCCCCCGGCCGGATGAGTCCGCGCTCCGCGCCGAACTGACCCGGCTGAACAGGAAGGTCGACCAGCTCATCAAGGACTACGCGGCCAGACGGGAGTCCCTGCGCGAGGCCGAGCGGGCCGAGAGGGCCGCCAGAACCGAGTTGGACGAGGCGGAGCGGGAGTACGCCGAGGCCGCCGCGCAGGTCGCCTCCATCGTCCGCCTCCGCTACCAGAGCGGCACCGACGATCTGCCCTCGATGCTCTTCGGCCCCGCCGTGAGCGGTGCCGTCGTCATGGAGCAGCTCACCGCCGAGCAGACCGCGCAGACGCAGGCCTTCGCCCGGAGCCGAGACCTCCAAAAACAGGCCTCCGACAGGGCCACCCAGCTCACCGCCCGTATCGAGCGGGAGGCCGAAGGCGTGGAGGACCGGCGCCGGGAGGCCGAGAAGGTGATCCGCGACATCGAAGAACGGCTCGACCGGCTGGTCCCGGCGGGCTCCGGCCGCCGCGCGGACGGAAGCTGGGCCCCTCAGCTCCCCGGCGGGCAGGAGAACATCACCGACCGCACCCGGATCATGCTCGACGCCGTCAAGTCGCGCTTCGACCTTCCCTACCAGGTCGGCTGCTACCGCTCGGGTGGCGGCGGCGAGCACCCTCTCGGCCGCGCCTGCGACTTCATGATGAGCACCGGGGGCACGACGCCCTCACCGGAGAACACCAGGCTCGGCGACGCGATCGCCGCGTGGGCCGTCAAGAACAAGGACCGGCTCGGCGTCAAATACGTGATCTGGCGCCAGCGCATCAACATGGGCTCCGGCTGGCGCGCCATGTCCGATCGGGGGGGCGTCACCGCCAACCACTACGACCACCCCCACATCTCGATGTACTGACCGCGAAGAAGCCCCACGGGCGCACCCCCGGCGGGAGGAAAAACGGCATGACAGCGGCCACCCGCCCGGCCATGATGGGGCCGGTGACCGACGATCGCATCGACCCTCCCTACATCGCCGACGAGCCTTCCATGCTGCACGCGTGGCTGGACTGGCACCGCGCCACCCTGGCCGCCAAATGCGCCGGGCTGTCACCGGAGCAGCTCGCCCTGCCCGCCTGCCCGCCGTCCACGCTCTCCCTCCTCGGTCTGGTCCGCCACATGACCGAGGTCGAGCACTCCTGGTTCCGCATCGTTCTCGACGGTGAGGAGCGAACATCGATCTACTACACCGAGGAGGATCCGGACGGGGACTTCAACCTGTTGGACTCCTGCACCGCCGAGGAGGCGCTCACCCGCTGGCACGCCACGATCGACGACGTCCGCCGGCGGTACGCGAACCTCCCCGTGGACACCGTGGCCCGGGGGCTGCGCAGGGGCGAACGCGTCTCCCTGCGGTGGATCCTCGTCCACATGATCGAGGAGTACGCCCGGCACAACGGGCACGCCGACCTCATCCGCGAGCGGATCGACGGCGTCACGGGATCGTAGCGCCCTCCCCGATCGCCTCGGCGATCTGCCGGTCGAGGCCCGCCAGGTCCGGCGGGCGGACCGTGGCCGCCTCCGCGAGGCGGGTGATCAGCCGGGCGAAGACCTCTTTGTCCGCCTCGTCCCAGTCGGCGATCAGCCCGTCCAGATAGACCCGCCGTGAGCGGATGACCACCTCCAGGACCCGCCGCCCGGCCGGGCTCAGCAGCAGCCTGGCCCGCCGGGCGTCGACCTCGGACTCCTCGCGCGCCACGAAACCCGCGCCGATCGCGTCGTTGACCAGCCTGCTGGCGGTGGAGGGATCGACGTCCAGCTGCTCGGCGACCGCGCCCACGGTCACCTCGGGCACCTCCAGGCTCAGCTTGTGCACGGCGTGCACGACCATCACGTTCGACAGCTGTACCGGCCGCTGCGGATCTCCAAGCCTGCGCGTGCGCAGCGGCCTGGCCCAGATACGGCGCAGCCGGAAAAGAGCCAGGTCGATCGCCGCCCCCGGCGTGCCCTCCTTCACGGCGCAACCCTATCGGTGCCCGGTGCCGCGTACACCGCACGGCGGCGCTCAGCCGGACAGACGGACCGGATTGACCAGATCGGCGTACATCAGCAGGCCGGCCATGATGACCATCACGAAGGCGATCGCGTAGGTCAGCGGGAGTGCCTTGGCGATGTCGACGTGGCCGGGGGCGGGGCGGCGGGTGACCCGGGCGAACGCGCGCTTGAGGCCCTCCCACAGGCCGCCGGCGATGTGGCCGCCGTCCAGCGGGAGCAGCGGGATGAGGTTGAACAGGCCGATCGCCAGGTTGAACCCCGCCAGGAGATTGACGAAGATGACGATCTTGTTCTCCAGGGGAACCGTCGACGCGGCGATCTCGCCGCCGATCCGGCCCGCGCCGATGACGCCGATGGGGCCGTTCCTGTCACGCGCCTCCCCGGAGAAGGCGGCGTTCCAGACACCGACCATCTTCTCGGGGAAGCGCAGCAGCGAGCCGGCGGTGGCCGAGGTGAGGTTGCCCATGTGGGTGATCACGGCGCCGAGGCTCTGCTGCTCGATGACCGTGGTGGGGCTGACACCGAGATAGCCGACCCCCTTGTCGATCTTGCCGGGGTGGTCCAGCGACTCTCTGTCCTGGGCGATGAGGGTGGCGTTCAGCGTCATCTTCCGGCCCGCCCGCTGGATCTCGATGCTGACCGGCCCCGCGCCGTGGCCGCGGATGGCCCGCGTGGCGGCCTCCCAGCTCACCGCGGGCCTGCCGTCCACCGCCAGCAGGACGTCCCCGGGCCGTAGTCCGGCCGCGGCGGCGGGGCTGGGCCGGTCGGCCGCGGTGCACGCGGGGTTCTTCGCATACTCGGCCGCGGTCTTGACACAGGCGGGGACCGCGGCGACCTGCGGCTTCTGAACCGCGACGCCGAAGCCCATGAGGACGACGGCGAACAGCACGAACGCCAGCACGAAGTTCATCGCCGGGCCGCCGGCCATGATGACGACCTTCTGCCACCACGGCTTCCGGTAGAAGACGCGCCCCTCGTCGCCCGGCCGGACCTCCTCCAGCGCGACGTCGCGGGCGTTCTCGATCAGCGCCTGCCAGGGGCCGGTGGAGACCGAGCGCACCTTGCCGGGCGCGTCGGTGGGCCTGGGCGGCAACATGCCGATCATCCGGATGTAGCCCCCGAGGGGGATCCACTTCACGCCGTACTCGGTCTCGCCCCTGCGCCGCGACCACATCGTCGGCCCGAAGCCGACCATGTACTGGGTGACCTTGACGCCGAACAGCTTGGCCGGCAGCAGGTGGCCTATCTCGTGCAGGGCGATCGACGCCATCAGCCCGAGGAGGAAGACGACGATCCCGATCACGAAGAGCAAGCTCACAGGTTCATACCCCCGGATCATGGAGCCACCGAACAACGCCCCCACAAGAGACTAGCCGAATAATCACGGGCCGAGAGTCGGCGGAGGCGGAGGTTCCGGATCCGGCCACTTGCGCGGGCTTTACCAAAGAGCGAAACTTTGTTGACGGTAAGCAACCGTTCAATCACCCTGTGACAAGGCAAGTGACGTGTGAAGGGAAGAACTTGATCGGGATCCTGGTCGCCGAACGCCGGCCCATGGTCAGGCGGGGACTGGTCGCCTCACTGGAGTGCGAGTCCGACCTGAAGGTCGTCGCCGAGGTCGGCAACGGCGAGGACGTCGTGCCCGCCGTCAGGGAGTACGAGCCCCATGCGGCGATCATCGACCTGGATCTCCCGGACGTCGACGGGTTCACCGTGGCGCTGCGGCTGCACGCCGACGCCCCCGGCTGCCGGGTCCTCCTGCTGTCCCGCCAGCCGAACCCCGGGCAGGTCCGCCGGGCCTTCGCCGTCCACGCGCTCGGGTTCATGAGCCTGGACGCCCGGCCGGAGCAGCTGGCTGACGGCGTCCGCCGGATCGCGGCCGGGCGCCGGGCGGTCGACTCCGAGCTCGCGGTGGCCGCCCTCGAAGCCGCGGAGAACCCCCTGACCCGCCGGGAGATGGACGTCCTCCGGCTGGCCGCCCAGGGGGCGCGTTCCAGCGAGATCGCCGAGCAGCTCTTCCTCTCCGTGGGAACGGTCCGTAATCATCTGTCGCGGATCATGTGTAAGACCCACGCCCGCAGCCGTCTCGACGCCGTGCGCATCGCCAGCGACTCCGGCTGGCTGTGACCGCCCGCGACGGGCCGGCTCAGGGACGCCAGACGAGAACCAGCGCGCAGTCGTCGCTGTGCCCCGACGACATGGAGGCGACCAGGTTGCGGGCGCCGTCGCGAAACCCGGAGGGCAGCAGCCGCTCGGCCTCGCCCAGCAGACGGTCGAGACCGGCGTCGATGTCACGTCCGGGCTGCTCGATCAGCCCGTCGGTGTAGAGCATGAGCGCGTCGCCCTTGCGGAGCATCCCCCGATCGGGCTCGCAGTGCAGGTCGGGAACGACGCCGAGAACCACGCCCTTGGCAGGCGACACCCGCCAGGTACCGGTGCCCGAGTCGAACTTGACCACCGGCGGATGGCCGGCCGAGCTGATGACGTACTCACCCGTGACGAGGTTGAGCCGGACGTGGACCGCCGTGACGAAGCCCTCGGTCTCGCGCTGGCGGTGCAGGTAGGTGTTGCAGGCGTCCAGGAAGTCGGAGACCGAGCCGAGCAGACCGCCGAACGTGCCCGACAGCATCAGCGCCCTGGTGCCCGCGTCGACGCCCTTGCCGGACACGTCGACCAGGGCCAGCTCCAGGGTGTCGCCCTCGCGCAGGGAGACCAGGAAGTCTCCTCCGAAGGACGAGCCGCCGGCCTGCTTGAGCACCACCCGGGAGTCCCAGTCCTTGGGAAGCCTGGGCAGGTCGCTCTGACTCTTGAGCCGGTCGCGCAGTTCGAGGAGCATCACGTCGCCGCGCAGGCCCTGCACGCCGAGCTTGCCGCGGGTGCGGGCCATCAGCGCGGCCAGCACGCTGGTGAACAGGAAGGTGGTCAGCAGGCCCGGCCCGATGTGTCCCACCCCGCGCACGACGCCGACGTAGGCCAGGGCCACGGCCACCGCGCACAGCAGCTTGACCAGGCTGCCGGGGCGGAGCTGAAGCCCTCCCACCAGGGTGATCGGAATCATGAGCGCCGGGGAGAACCACTCCATGGAGACCCGGGCGGCCAGCCCGCCGAGCACCAGCGTGAGCACGATCAGGGTGATGAGCAGGTTGCGGCCACGCGCCAGCGGTCCGCGGCGCAGGAGTCGTACGGTGACCACCAGGAAGGGGATCCGCACAAGGAACGCGCGGAGCGCCGGAGGGATCAGCGGCACCGGACGGGAACTCATGATGCGCTCGACTGTATCTGGTATCCCCTGTTTGGGCAGCCCACTTGACTAATGCCTTGATCATTAAGGGCGGATATTGAATGGCCAGGACGTTTTGCCCCCTCTACCGTGAGAAAAATGAGTCTGAGCCTGCGTCCGCTGACCGAAACCGACTGGCCCGACTGGATGCGGCTGAACGCCGAGGCGTTCGGCAGTGCCGTTCTCCCGCATCGGGCGGAGCTCTACCTGGGCGTCACCGAGTTCGGCCGTTCCCTCGGCGCGTTCGACGGCGGCCGCCTCGTGGGTGTCACCGCCGTGTGCGGCCTGACCATGACGGTTCCCGGTGGACCGATCCCGGTCGCCGGCGTCACCGCGGTGGGCGTGCTGCCCTCGCATCGCCGCCGGGGTGTCCTGTCCACGCTGATGCGGCGCCAGCTGGACGACCTGCGCGACGGCGGCGAGGCGGTCGCGGCGCTCTACGCCTCCGAGTCGGCGATCTACGGGCGTTTCGGGTACGGCAGGGCCGCCGACAACTTCTTTTTCGACATCCCCCGGCACGGCGGGGCCTTCACCGGTGACGCGCCGGTCGACCCGGCGCTGCGCCTGCGCCTGGTCGACCCCGCCGAGGGCAGGCCGGTCTTCGAGAAGGTCTTCGAAGGCGTGCTCGAAAGCCGTCCCGGCCTGTACGCCCGCACCCCCGGCCGCTGGAACGGCGTGCTGTCGGACCACGAGGCCGATCAGGGGGGCGCCGGGCCGCTGCGCGCCGTGATCGCCGAGGACGACCACAGCCCCCGTGGTTACGCTCTTTTCCGGATCAAGGCGGACGCCACCCCTCACGACCTGCCGGACGGCGAGCTGCGGCTCAAGGAGATCTTCGGCCTGGACCCGGCCGCCTACGCGCTGCTCTGGCGGCACGTGCTGGACCGTGACCTGGTCGCCCGGGTCAGGGCGGCGCACCGGCCGGTCGACGATCCGCTGATCCACCTGCTGGCCGAGCCCCGCCGGTTGAACGCGGGCTGGACCGACGACCTGTGGGTCCGCCTGGTGGACGTGGGGCGGGCGCTCACCGCGCGCCGCTACTCCGCGCCGGTGGAGGTGGTGATCGAGGTGGAGGACCCCTTCTGCCCGTGGAACGCCCGCCGCTGGCGGCTGTCGGCCGGCCCTTCCGGCGCCCGGTGCGTTCCCGCCGATGGTCCCGCCGACCTGACCCTCCCGGTCACCCTGCTGGGCGCGGCCTACCTCGGCGGCCGGGCACTCGCCGCCCCGCTGGCGGCGGGGGTGGTGCGCGAGACCCGGGAGGGGGCGGTCAGGGAGCTGTCCACCGCGATGTCGTGGGACCCGGCCCCCTGGGCGGGCCTGGGCTTCTAACCGGACGGGACGGCGGCGGCCGGCGGGGCGCGGGTTATGGTGAGGCCATGACACTGCAGAGCTTGCAGATCACCGCGACCGTCGCGATGCGGGCCCGTGACGTCTCCCGGCCCACGCGCGAGCAGCAGGAGGCCGCCGACCGGCGGCCCCTGCGCGACGAGAACGCGCGCAGGGACAGGGAGGAGACCTCGCGCAGGGACAGGGAGTCCTCCCGCCGCGGATAGAGCGGCACCGGCGCTACGGCAGCGGCGGAAGCTGGCCGATCGTCTCGTAGGAGGTGAGCTGGGCGATCCGGCGGTTGTGGCGCTCGACCCCCGAGTAGGGGGTGCTCAGGAAGGTCTCGACGAAGCCGGTCGCCTCCTCCTGGGTGTGCATCCGCGCGCCGAGGCTGATCACGTTGGCGTTGTTGTGCTCGCGGGCGAGCTTCGCGGTGTCGTCGCTCCAGGCCAGGGCCGCGCGGATGCCGCGCACCTTGTTGGCCGCGATCTGCTCGCCGTTGCCCGAGCCTCCGATGACGACGCCCAGGCTGCCGGGATCGCCCACGACCCCCTCGGCCGCGCGCAGCACGAAGGGCGGGTAGTCGTCCTCCGCGTCGTAGACGAACGGGCCACAGTCCGTGACCTCGTGGCCGTGCTCCTTCAGCCAGGAGACGACGTGGTTTTTGAGCTCATAGCCGGCATGGTCGGCACCGATGTAGACGCGCACCCGCCCAGTTTCGCAGGTGTATCCGGACGGCTTGACCTCAACCCCGGCTAAAGTAATGACCGGCCAGCGATAAGAACCCTTACAAGAGAGAATTTCGCATGCGTGACATCCGAGTGGTCGGGGACCCGGTCCTGCGCACCCCCGCCGACACGGTCACCGACTTCGACCGCGATCTGCGCCGCCTGATCGACGAGATGTTCGACGCGATGTACGCCGCCCAGGGCGTCGGCCTGGCCGGGCCGCAGATCGGCGTGTCGAAGCGGGTCTTCGTCTACGACTGCAGCAATCGCAAGGGGCACCTGATCAACCCCGTGCTGACGGTCGACGACGAGACCCAGATCCTCGACGAGGAGGGGTGCCTGTCGATCCCCGGGCGCGAGAGCGGCACCCCGATCTACGCCAAGACCCCCCGCGCCGCCGGCGTCACCGTCCAGGGCCTCGACCGTCTGGGCCGTCCGGTCCGGGTCAAGGCCCGCGGCCTGCTCGCGCGCTGCTTCCAGCACGAGACCGACCACCTCGACGGCATGCTCTACGTCGACCGGCTGGCCAAGGACGCCGCGCGGAAGGTCTTGCTCCAGGCGCCCTGACCCGGGCGGGAGTCCCTCCCGGCCCCCCTTTCGGCCCTCCCCGCCGCCCTTGGGGGCCGACGCCTTCTCAAGGGCTCGATCGGTGCCCGCCCGGTGCTTCCCCGGCGTCCCCGTCCCCCGCCGTCCCGGGCGTCCCCCGAGGGCCCGCCGGGGCGGAGGAGGCGTCCGCGCCCCGGGCGGAGGCCGTCCCCCGGCGGCGTGTCAGGGGCCGGCAGGCCAGTCCGAGTCCGGCGGCCAGCAGCAGCACGACCACGACCCACTCGTTGGAGCCGCCGGGACCGTAGACGTGGCCCCGGCGACCGGTGTCGAAGGCCCGCACGGTCTGGCCGGGGGCGAAGGCGTCCCGGTCGCCTCCGTAGAACCCGACGTCGTGACGGACCGTCCGGCCGGCGCGGAACTCGCCCGTCCAGGTGCACTGCTCGTGACCGGGGTGCTGCACACACTCGACCCGCCGGGCGGTGAAGGTGCCCCAGGTGCCCTCACCCCGGAGCGCCGCCAGGGCGGGCCCGAGGTTCCACAGGGCGAGCAGGACCAGCAGGAGCCCTCCCGCGACGACCACCGAATCGAACGCGCTGACACGTTTGGTGCCCCGTCTCATGCGGCGCCCTCCGAAAGGAGTGAGGGGACGCTTGCCCTTGGGCCGGTTTACCCACAACCTCCCGCGCTGACGACTCGATCCGTACGACGACGCGCCGTCACGCCCGCCGGCCGGATCAGAACTGGACCGCCTTGACCTCCAGGTACTCCTCCAGCCCGAACTCCCCCAGCTCGCGGCCCAGCCCCGACTGCTTGTACCCCCCGAAGGGGGCCAGCGGGTTGAACCGGCCGCCGTTGACGGCGACCTGACCGGTGCGCAGGCGGCGGGCCACGGCGAGCGCGTGGTCCTCGTCACCGGCCCACACCGCGCCGGCGAGACCGTAGGGGGTGCCGTCGGCGATGGCGACGGCCTCGTCCTCGCCCCGCGTGTAGGGAACGATCACCAGAACCGGGCCGAAGATCTCCTCCTGTTCGATCACCATTCCGGGCTCGACCCCGGCGAAGACCGTCGGCTCGACGTAGAAGCCCCGCTCCAGGGGGCTGTCGGTGCCCCCGGCCACCAGCCTGGCCCCCTCCTCCTGCCCCCGGTTGATGTAGCGGACCACCCGGTCGCGCTGCGCCGCCGAGACCAGCGGGCCGATCCGGGTGAGCTCGTCGAAGGGGTCGCCCACGGTGTACCCACGCGCGGCCTCGACGGCGAGCCCGACGGCCTCGTCGTACCGGTCACGATGAACGATCATGCGGGTCCAGGCCGAGCAGGTCTGGCCGGAGTTGACGAAGGCGTTGGCCACGGTCGTTCTGACCGCGGTGGCCAGGTCGGCGTCCGGCAGGATCACGCTGGCCGACTTGCCGCCGAGCTCCAGGGCCACCCGTTTGACGGTCTCGGCGGCGAGCGCGCCGACCCGCCGCCCGGCCCCGGTCGAGCCGGTGAACGAGACCATGTCCACGCCGGGATGGGTGACCAGCGCCTCGCCCACCACCGGGCCGTAACCGCTCACCATGTTGAACACCCCCCGGGGAAGACCCGCCTCCTCGAAGATCTCCGCGAGCGCGTAGGCGGCGAGCGGCGCCACCTCACTGGGCTTCAGCACCACCGTGCAACCGGCGGCGAGCGCGGGTCCCACCTTGCACACGACCTGGTGGAGCGGGTAGTTCCACGGCGTGATCGCCGCGACCACTCCGACCGGCTCCCGGAAGATCCGGGAGTTGCCGACGCGGCCGCCCTCGAAGTCGTAGGTCGCCGCCAGCCGGGCGTAGGAGGCCAGCACCGACGCCGGCATCAGCGTGTGCACCTTCGTCGCCATGGCGTACGGCGCGCCCAGGTCGGCGGCGATGGTGCGGGCCATCTGCTCGGAACGGGACCCGATCAGCTCGGCGGCGGCGGCGAGGATCTCGCCCCGGGCGGCGGCGGGCGTACCCGACCAGGAGGGCAGCGCCGCGCGGGCGGCGGCCACGGCGGCCTCGACGTCGGCGGGCGACCCGGCGGGCACCCTGTCGATCGTCTCCTCGGTCGCGGGGTTGACGACGCCGACGCTCTCGCCGGAGGCCGACGCCCTCCAGGCTCCGTCCAGATAGAGATGACGCATGGATTCCATCCTTTCCGTTCCAGCCGCCTCGGAGCGAGAAGTCGGGGCGCCCGGCCCCGCCCGGCGGATGGGCGGGAATCCGCCGGTCGGACGTCAGTCGAAGATCGGCGGCCGGGTGCGAGAGCGCTTGAGCTCGAAGAAACCGTCGATGCCGGCCACCAGGCGGACGCCGTCCCACAGCTTGGCCGCCTCCTCGCCCTTGGGGGCGGGCGAGACGACCGGGCCGAAGAAGGCGACCCCCTCCACCGAGATCACCGGGGTGCCGACCTCCTGCCCGACCCGCCCGATGCCGTCGTCGTGCGAGGCGCGCAGGGCCTCGTCGAACTCCTTCGACTCCATCGCCTCGGCGAACCCGCGGTCGAGCCCGGCGGCCTCCAGCGCCTCCTCGACGGTCTCACGGAGCTCCGCCGGCCTGCCGATCCCGCCCCGGTTGTGAAGACGCACGCCGAGCTCGGTGTAGAGGCGGCCGACCGTCTCCGAGCCGTATTTCCCCTGCACGGCGGCGACGACACGGACCGGGCCCAGGGCCAGGGAGACGGCCTCGCGGTACTCCCGGGACACGTCCTTGTCCTCGTTGAGAACGGTGAGACTCATGACGTGCCAGCGCGGCTCAATGGGCCGGACCTTCTCCACCTCCAGCAGCCAGCGGGAGGTCATCCAGGCGTACGGGCAGAACGGGTCGAACCAGAAGTCGACCGGAACACGCTCAGTCATCTTTCGGCTTTCTCATCGCGCGGACCTTCGCATGGCGACAACCCGCACCCCTGGTTTCCTATTCCTGATGCAGGTTATTGCCTTGACCGGCGGTGTTGCCCCCGAAGATGGGCGGGTGTCGAATCCCCGTCCTCCGGGGGCGACGGCCCCGGTCTCCACATGGCAGGATTCAGGCACCCCTTCTCAACGAAGCGGGGGAAGTCGTGACGAGGGAGCGGCAGTGGCAGGCAATCTGACCCGTGAAGAGGCGCGGGAGCGCGCGCGGTTGATCAGCGTCCAGTCCTACGACGTGGCGCTTGACCTGACCGAGGGGGAGGAACGTTTCGAGAGCATCACCACGGTTTGCTTCACCAGCACCCGTGCCGGCGCCGAAACCTTCATCGACCTCGCGGGCGCCAAGGTGCGCAGGGCGATCCTGAACGGCGTCGAGTTGGACGTGAGCCGCTACGACCCCGAGACCGGGCGGCTGCCCCTGCCGGGCCTGGCCCAGACCAACAGGCTGCGCGTCGACGCCGACTGCTCGTACATGCGCACCGGTGAGGGGCTGCACCGCTTCGTCGACCCCGTCGACGGCAACGTCTACCTGCACAGCCAGTTCGAGACCGCGGACGCCCACCGGATGTACGCCTGTTTCGATCAGCCCGACCTGAAGGCCGCCTTCGAGCTCACCGTGCTCGCGCCGTCGGACTGGGAGGTCGTCTCCAACGCGGCGCCCGACTCGGTCCGGGAGCTGGAGGAGCACCGGGGACGTCACGGGGCGCTCCAGGCGGCCAGACGCTGGCACTTCCCCGCCACGCCGGTGCTGTCGACCTACATCACCGCGCTGTGCGCCGGGCCGTACCACAAGGTGACCTCCGAGCACGACGGCATCCCGCTCGGCCTGTACTGCCGGGCCTCGCTCGCCGAGCACCTCGACCCCGACAACCTCTTCGAGGTCACCCGGCAGGGCTTCGACTTCTTCCACAAGGTCTTCGGCGTCCGCTACCCCTTCGGGAAGTACGACCAGCTCTTCGTGCCCGAGTTCAACGCCGGCGCGATGGAGAACGCCGGGTGCGTGACGTTCCTGGAGGACTACGTCTTCCGCTCCCGCGTCACGGACGCGATCATCGAGCGCCGCGCCGAGACGATCCTGCACGAGATGGCGCACATGTGGTTCGGCGACCTGGTCACCATGCGCTGGTGGGACGACCTGTGGCTGAACGAGTCGTTCGCCACCTACGCCTCGGTGCTCTGCCAGGCGGAGGCCACCCGCTGGGGTCAGGGCGCGTGGACGACGTTCGCCAACGTGGAGAAGGCCTGGGCCTACCGCCAGGACCAGCTCCCCACGACGCACCCCATCGCCGCCGACATCGTCGACATGCACGCCGTCGAGGTCAACTTCGACGGCATCACCTACGCCAAGGGCGCCTCGGTGCTCAAGCAGCTCGTCGCCTACGTCGGGCTGGAGAACTTCCTGGCCGGCGTCCGCGACTACTTCAACGAGCACGCCTGGGGCAACACCGAGCTCAAGGACCTGCTCGCCGCGCTGGAGCGCACCTCCGGGCGCGACCTGTCCTCCTGGTCCAAAGAGTGGCTGGAGACCTCCTGGGTCAACACGCTGCGCCCGTCGTTCACCGTCGACCCCGAGGGCCGTTTCCTGGAGTTCGACGTGCTTCAGGAGGCCCCGGCCGACTACCCGACGCTGCGTTCGCACCGCGTGGCCATCGGCCTGTACTCCCTGCGCGACGGCGCGCTGGTCCGCACCCGGCGGGTCGAGCTCGACGTGGTCGGCGCCCGTACGGCGGTGCCCGAGCTGGTCGGCGAGGTCCAGCCGGACCTGGTCCTGATCAACGACGACGACCTGACCTACGCCAAGGTCCGGCTCGACGAACGCTCGCTGCAGACCCTGGTCGAGGGCGGCATCGCGAAGTTCACCGAGTCCCTCCCCCGTGCCCTGTGCTGGTCGGCGGCCTGGGACATGACCCGCGACGCCGAGATGTCCACCCGCGACTACGTCGTCCTGGTGAACTCCGGCATCGCGTCGGTCAAGGACATCACCGTCGTGCAGACCGTCCTGCGCCAGGCCCGCCAGGCGGTCCAGCAGTACGCCGACCCCGCCTGGCGCGCGGAGGGCCTGGCCCTGCTGGCCTCCTCGCTGCGCTCCCTCGTCTCCGGCGCCGACCCCGGCTCCGACCACCAGCTCGCCTATCTCAACGCCCTGTCCATGGTGGCGGCCTCCGCCGAGGACCTGTCGTTCCTGAAGGGGCTGCTGGACGGCACGACCGTGCTGGAGGGCCTGACCGTGGACGCCGACCTGCGCTGGACGCTGGTCCAGGCCCTGGTCTCCGGCGGCGTCCTCGGCGAGGAGGACGTCGCCGCCGAGCTGCGGCGCGACGCCACGGCCACCGGTGAGCGCTCCGCCGCGCTCTCCCGCGCCACGCTCCCGACCCCCGAGGGCAAGGCCGCCGCCTGGAGCGCCATCACCGGGGGCAAGCTGAGCGGCGCCCTGCTCCGCTCGACCATCGTCGGCTTCATGGACCCACGGCACCCGGACCTGCTGGAGCCGTACGCCGGGAAGTACTTCGACGAGATCGGCCGGATCTGGAAGTCCTGGACCTCCGACAGCGCCCAGAACTTCGCCAACGGCTGCTACCCCGCCCTGGAGATCTCCCCGCGGACCGTGGCCAGGACCCACGACCTGATCGCCGAGACCCAGCCGCCGCACGCGCTCAGGCGCCTGCTGCTGGAGGGCGCCGACGGCATCAGCCGGGCTCTGCGTGCCCAGGCCAAGGACGGCGCGGCGGCCTGACGCCCCTGGGGCCCGCCGGACCGGGAGCGCCCCGGTGGCCGGCGGGCCCCCGCGTCCGTCCGCGACACCGCCCAGGCGCTTTTCGGGGCCGTCCTCCCCGGAGGCCGTCCTTCCGTTCACGATGGGGGGCGGCCCCGTGTCTCCAGCAGCGCCAGGTGCTCGGTCCTGACCAGGTCGTGCCCCAGTGCCATGGACACCAGCGCCGCGCGCTGCCGGTCGGGCCTGCCCGGCCGGTCGGGCGTCCGCACGCGGAGCTTCACCCGCGCGAGGTAGTCGAGGTGGAAGTTGACCGCCGCGCGGCCGAGGCCGAGGTCGGCGAGGCGGATGATGATCTCCGGAACGGTCGGGATCACGGTGGAGAGCGGGTCGCGCAGCCGGGGCTCGCAGAGCGCGACCAGGATCAGGAAGTATTTCGCGGTGACGTCGAGCCGAGCGGGCCGCGCGCTCTCCCTCCCGCACCGGGACACCTCGGGCCGCAGCAGCAGGTGCTCGGGGGCGAAGACCAGAAACGACGTCGTGTCACAGGGAAGGCGCACCCTGGCCAGTTCGAAGGGGATGGGGGCGCGCACGCGCCCCGGCGGCACCCTGACGAACTCGCCGCCGTCGGGGTTGTCCACCACGTAGGTCGCCGAACGGCTCAGATTGGAGATCATCCAGTAGTCGTCCACCGCGTCGATCCGGCCGGCCGAGGGCGAGATCGAGGGGTCGGGCAGCACCAGATCCGCCGGACCGCGGCCGAAGGTGGCGTGCTCGCCGGGGGCGAGCTCCAGCACCCGCTCCCCTCTTCGAACGAGGATTGCCGAAAGCTTACCATCACTCACGGCGACGATCCTTGCGCACACGGTGACCTTTCGTGGAGAAGTCGCCGAGAAAGGGAGGGCCGCGGAGCGGGCGACAGGGGCGGCGAGGGCTCAGCCGGCCTGGATGACCTGGCCGACGGCCACCGACAGCAGGCAGCAGACGGCGGCGATCAGCAGCAGGAACACCCCCCTGCGGATGTAGCGGCGCTTGGCGTGGGCGACGGCGCTGAGCCCCCTGATGTCCAGCACCAGCGCGTCGGTCCGCACCCGGGTGTCCCGGGCGCTCATCCGCGCCCTCAGCTCGGCGAGCGCCTCCTCGGAGAAGGCGCCGCGCGACCGCCCGGGAGAACCGTTCCCGGCGGGGGCCTCCTCGGCGGGCGGGCTCCAGGCGTGCAGGCGGCCGGCGTAGGAGCGGCGCCGCTCCACGGCCCGCCCGGCGAGCCCGGCGCTGAGCGGGTGGATCGCCGCGGCCAGCGTCAGGATCCCCATGACGCAGAGGAAGCCGCCCGTCCACCAGAGCCACTCGGTCTGCCCCGGAAGCCCTCCGGGGCTCCAGACGCAGGCGGCCAGACCGCCGAAGACCGCCGCCCCCAGCAGGCCGGCCGCCCTGCGGTCCGCCCTGGCGTTGTCGTCACGCACCTCCGCCAGGACCGCCTGGATGTGGGCGAGAACCTCGTCCGGCCCCTGCGACACCGTGCCCTCCCATGGGACGTAGGGTGACGGTGTACCCCGCACGATCTTCAGCACGCCCCCGATTATGGGAGAAAGTCATCCTCTGCGGGAAGCCAGGTCGGCGAGCAGCCACACTCCTGTGACAAGGCCGCCCACCAGGTCTCCGGCACCGAGCGCGGTCGCCATCGACGCCGCGGCCAGGCGGCAGTTGTGGTCGGTGAGCCTCAGCCCGGCCCGGGGGCCCGTGACGATCTCCAGAGACCTTCGCCCCGGGTCGAGGAACAGAAGGACGGCCGTGTCGGCCTCCTCCCCCAGCGCGGCGTGCAGCCGTTCGGCGAAATGACGGCAGGGGCCGGCGGCCGGGCCCAGATAGGCGGCGAAGCGCAGGCCGCTGCGCTGCTCCGCGGCCCACAGGGCCTCCCGGATGCTGTGCGCCTGGGTGGAGGTGAGGACCGTCATCGCCGTCACCACCTCACCGACGCCCCGCCGACACGCCGCCCCGGCTCGGAGATCTCGGCCAGGGCGACCCAATCGACCTGGAACGTCCGCTCGGGAAGGGGCCGGTCCACCAGCACCAGCCCCGAGGCGCCCGCCCCCTGCTCGCTGCGGAACGGGCCGCCGAACCACACGGCGTCCGCCGCGGTGCCCCGGGCGCTCGCGCGCATCCTTCCCGGCAGCAGCACCAGCGCGGTGATGGCCAGGAACAGCCCGGTGGAGACTCCGATCAGGAGTCCGAAGACCTGAATCGCGTCCACTCATCCAACGTAAGCCCCCGCCGGGGGCTCGTCGAGACCCGCCCCGAAACGACCGGCCCCACCCCGCCCGGCCGCCCTCACCTGCGCCGGGGCAAAAGCCTGTGCCGTACGGCGGTCTCGGCTGCGCGGGTTTTCCCATGCCGTCCGGCCGGCGCCGTACCCGGGCGCTAGGATCACCCCCATGAACGATCTTCCATGCGTCCGCCCGCGGTGACGCCAGAGGTTTGTTCACAACCAAACAAAACAAATGAATACCCCGTTCATGGAAAACCAAACGGGGGGCAGTGGTCACAAAAGTATGAGAAACCTAATACTAGGAACCCCAATGAACGTCAGCTACGGTGAGTTACGTGGATTCCGGTCAGGCACCAGAAGACGGTAACGCTACGTCACCGATATGGGTCAGTGACCGACCGGCCGATGACAGGCCGGCGTCTCGGCCCTCCGCGCCCGCGTCTACGTACGCGCCCCTTGAGCGCGCCTCCCTGCGGAGCCTGCTCGACGACCCCCGATACGGTCACCTGCGGCGCCGCCTCCTGGTCGCGCTCGCCTCGGGTGTGGCCGGCGCCGTCCTGTTCTCCAGCTGGCGGCTCGGCGTCACCGCCGCCGTCATCGGCGCGATCGTCGACATGGTGCTGCGGGCGCGCTCCCACTCGACCGTACCGGCCTGGCGGCGCGCCTCGGTCGCGGAGCGACAGACCGAGGCGCAGCTCAAGAGGCTGGAGCGGGGCGGCTACCGCACGCTGCACGCGCGTGCGATCCCCGAGAGCGAGGCCCAGATCGACCATCTCGTCGTGGGCCCCACCGGGGTCTACGCCGTCGACTCCGAAAAGTGGGACAAGCGGCTGCCGGTCCGCGTCCAGTCGCACCGCAAGCTGTTCCACGGGCCGTTCAACCAGAAGCCCCGGCTCGACGAGGCGCGCTGGGAGGCGTCCCGGGCCGCCGAACTGATCGGCGAGGCGCTCAACCGCCAGATCACGATCATTCCTTCCCTGGCGATCTACGGCCCGGCGATCCCCTGGAAGGTCCTCACCGTCCGTGACGTCGACGTCTTCGACGGCGGGCGTGTCCGTAAATGGATCACCAAGCGCGAACGGTCGCTCACCGACGTCGAGATCGACGAAATCTACGAGGCGGCCGAGCGGGTTCTCCCCGCCCGTTATCCCGAGTCCTGACGCGTCGTTCGCCGAACCGGCGCGCTTTTCATCGGAATCACGGCACCGGCGAGGACCGCGGCTCTCCGTCTCGCCTCCCGGACGGACGTCTCACGCGCCGTGGCGATGGCCGTACCATTTGAGGACACGGTTTCGATGAACTCGGGAGAAGCCCCATGCCCGCCCTCAGATCTCGTACGGTCACCCACGGCAGGAACATGGCCGGAGCGCGGGCCCTCCTCAGGGCGACGGGGGTGGCGGGCGGCGACTTCGGCAAGCCGATCGTCGCGGTGGCCAACAGCTTCACCCAGTTCGTCCCCGGGCACGTCCACCTCCGCGAGGTGGGCGAGGTGGTCGCCGGGGCGATCCGCGAGGCGGGGGCGATCCCGCGGGAGTTCAACACGATCGCGGTGGACGACGGCATCGCGATGGGCCACGGCGGCATGCTCTACTCGCTGCCCAGCCGCGAGCTGATCGCCGACGCGGTCGAGTACATGGTGAACGCCCACTGCGCCGACGCTCTGATCTGCGTCTCCAACTGCGACAAGATCACTCCGGGCATGCTGCTGGCCGCGTTCCGGCTCAACATCCCCACGATCTTCGTCTCCGGCGGCCCGATGGAGGCCGGGAAGGCGGCGGGCCGCAAGCTCGACCTGATCGACCCGATGATCGCCTCCGCCGACGACGCCGTCTCCGACGCCGAGCTGCTGGAGATGGAGGAGAACGCCTGCCCGACCTGTGGCTCGTGCAGCGGGATGTTCACCGCCAACTCGATGAACTGCCTCGCCGAGGCCATCGGCCTGGCGCTGCCGGGCAACGGTACGACCCTCGCCACGCACAAGGCGCGCGAGGGGCTCTTCCGGGACGCCGGGAGGCAGCTGGTGGAGATCACCCGCCGCTACTACGAGCACGACGACGAGACGGTCCTGCCGCGCGCCGTCGCCACCAAGGAGGCGTTCGAGAACGCCATGGCGCTGGACGTGGCCATGGGCGGCTCGACCAACACGATCCTGCACATCCTCGCCGCCGCCCGTGAGGCCCGGGTGGACTTCGGGCTCAAGGAGATCAACGAGATCTCGCTGCGGGTGCCGTGCCTGTGCAAGGTCGCCCCGGCCACCGCCAAGTACCACGTGGAGGACGTCCACCGCGCGGGCGGCATCCCGGCCATCCTCGGCGAGCTCGACCGGGCCGGCCTGATCCACCGCGACGTCCACACCGTCAACGGCGGCACCATCGGCGACTACATCGACGCCTGGGATCCCTGCTCGGCAGGCGTGCTGCCCGAGGCGCTGGAGCTGTGGCACGCCGCCCCCGGCAACGTCCGCACCGTCAAGCCCTACTCCCAGCAGGCCCGCTGGGAGTCACTGGACCTCGACCGGTCCGAGGGCTGTGTGCGCGACCTTGAGCACGCCTACACCCGCGACGGCGGCCTGGCCGTCCTGTACGGTGACATCGCCGCGGAGGGCTGCATCGTCAAGACCGCCGGGGTCGACGAGTCGATCTGGAGGTTCTCCGGCCCGGCGGTGGTCTTCGAGTCCCAGGAGCAGGCGGTCGAGGGCATCCTGAACGGCGGGGTCGTCGCCGGCGACGTCGTGGTGATCCGTTACGAGGGCCCCAAGGGCGGGCCCGGCATGCAGGAGATGCTGTACCCGACCTCCTTCCTGAAGGGCAAGGGGCTGGGCAAGGTCTGCGCGCTGGTCACCGACGGCCGTTTCTCCGGCGGCACGAGCGGGCTGTCCATCGGCCACGCCTCCCCTGAGGCCGCCGAGGGCGGGCTCATCGCCCTCGTCGAGGACGGCGACGTCATCGAGATCGACATCCCCGGCCGCTCGATCGCGCTGAAGGTGCCCCAGGCCGAGCTCACCGCCCGGCGTGAGCGGCTCCTGGCGGAGCTGGGCGGCTACCGCCCCCGCGACCGCGAGCGCCCGGTCAGCGCCGCGCTCCAGGCCTACGCCGCGCTGACCACCTCGGCCTCCACCGGCGCCTCACGGGACCTGTCGCAGCTCTCGCGCTGACGGGCCGCGGCTTCTCCTTCCCGCTCCGCGCAGGAGGAGGCGGTTTGCCTGGGAGGGGGTACGGCTCGCCGTACCCCCTCCCAGGCAAGCACGGTGTATCCGATAGGAAGTTCGAAAAATGTCGGTGGCCGTCATTACCATAGGGGTATGGCCAACGTCATCAAGCCCGCCACCAGCCCGTTGACGACCGCCGAGATCGCCGCCCTCGCCCTGTCCCTGGCGCATCTGGGCTCGGGTCCGCAGGCCGCCACCGCCCGCACCGGCCTGCGCCACACGTTCGCGCGGATGGATCTGGACGACGAGATCATCGCCACCACGCTCACCACCCTGACCGAGCCGATGCCCGGCCCGATCGCCGACCGGGCCCGCACCATCGCCGCCGCCATCACCTCGCGGCTGGTCGTCCGCCTGCACTACCGGGATGTGTCCGGGCACGTCACCGTCCGCGCCGTCGATCCGGTGACGTGCATGGTCCACCGCGACCACTGGTATCTCGTGGGGATGTGCCGCCTGCGTGACGCGATCCGGGCCTTCCGGTTCGACCGGATCGTGGCCACCGAGCCGACCTTCACCCCCGCCCGGCCGCACCGGGCCGACGGCTTCCTGCCCTTCCAGGGCAAGCGCGCCGCGTAACGGCGACGCCGAGAGCGGGGTCAGCCGCAGCAGCCCCCGCCACAGCATCCGCCGCCCCCGCCGCCGGCCGGGCGGGGCGCCGGAGAGCCGGAGCCACCGGTCATCGCGACCGTGGACAGCAGCTTGACGGTGTCGTCGTGCCCCTGCGGGCAGACGGCGGGGTCGGCCGAGTGGGCCATCGGGCGGGAAAGCTCAAAGGTGGACCCGCAGGCGCGGCAGCGGAAGTCGTAACGGGGCATGCCCCACAGCCTACCCAGGGACGGACCGCCCAGGGCGGTCAGGCGAACCTCACGGTGAGATAGTCCGCGACCGGCCGATAGCCGATCGCCTGGTAAATCGCATTGGACGTGGGGTTGGACAGATCCGTGAAGAGCAGGACGTCGCCGGTGCCTGCCGTACGGCAGGCCCCTCGACCGGGAGCGGCGGCGGTGCGAGCGCGCCGAGCCGGTACAGGCGCTCGTCCCGGCGCCCGATCTCGGGCCGCCACCAGGCTCCGGCGAACGCCTCGGCCAGGGCGAGCGGCCCGAAGACCCCGGGGATCGCCCGCCCGGCCTCGACGAGCCGGGCGGCGAGGCCCGGCACGGTCTCGACGGGGATGTCGGGGAGCAGCAGGAGCAGCGGCGCGGTCTGAAGTGCCGCGGCGACGACCTCGCCGTCCCGCTCCAGCAGGCCCAGCAGCACGTCGTCGCCCCACAGGCCGTCGCGGACACCGCGCAGGACCGTGATCGGGGTCGTGTTACGGACCGGGTCACGGAACAGCCACGGCTCCACCACCTTGGCGTACGCCTCGGCATCGGAGGTGAACGTCCATTTCATGCACCGCATTGTGCCCGGACGCGGGTGCCGGGGCGAGCGGGCGTCCCCGACGCCCCGGTGCCCGCGCTCCTTCCGGCCGAAGGGCCCACCCCGGCGTCAGGCGGCCCGGCGAGGGGTCCGCCCCGGCGTCAGGCGGCGCTCTCGGCGAGGTAGGGCGCCCACAGCGGATCTCCGGTGTTGTGCGCGCCGATCAGCCTCCAGTGAACGCCCCTGGGCACCACGGGGGCGACGCTCAGCGTCCATCCCAGCTCCTCCAGCATCCGGTCCGCCTTGCGGTGGTTGCACGGCGTGCAGGAGGCCACGCAGTTCTCCCAGGTGTGGGGGCCGCCCCTGGACCGCGGGATCACGTGGTCGATGGTCTCGGCCCGCTGGCCGCAGTAGGCGCAGCGATAGTCGTCACGGCGCATCAGGGCGGTGCGTGTCAGGGGGATCCGCGACCGGTAGGGGATGCGGACGTATCGGCGAAGTCTGATCACCGAGGGCACGTCGAGCGTACGGCTCGCCGAGCGGAGCACGGCGCCTCGCCCGTCGCGGTGCACGACGTCGGCCTTCTCCCGCAGCACCAGCACGACCGCCCGGTGCAGGGAGAGGGTGGTCAGGGGTTCGTAGGTGGCGTTCAGCAGCAGGACCTGGCGCATCAGTGTGCCTCCCCGGGCGCACCACGCGTCGTCTCGGGGGGCACGACGTCGCGTGCCCCGGTTGGCGGCCCCTCCTGGGGCCCGGATGCTTCCGTCACGAGGACCTCCGCCGGACGGCCCAGCGGATGGTCACCACGGCACCGTCCTCCAGCAAGTTTGGCTTCTGCGTCGTCGTTCCCGCCACCCATAAATGACCGGAGGGACGCCCGGTACGTTTTATGCCCGCATTACCAGTTTTTAACTCCTCGCCTCGAAGATCGAATACGCCGCCCGCGCAACGGTGCCGCGTACTCCCCCCAAGGTCGTAGGGTTCCGGCATGACCCGACAGCCGTACCCGCCCGCCCGTCGCGACGACCTCGTCGAGGAGATCCACGGCGTTCCCGTCGCCGATCCCTACAGATGGCTCGAAGACCCCGGCGATCCGGCGGTCAAGGAGTGGCTGGCGGCGCAGGAGGCGCTGTTCGCGTCCGAGATGGGGGCGCTTGCCGGGCGTGAGGCGTTCAAGTCACGGATCGCCGAGCTGCTCAGGTCCGGCTCGGTCGGCGCGCCGGTCTGGCGCGGGGAGCGGCGGCTGTTCATGCGGCGTACCCCCGAGCAGGAGCACGCGGTGCTCTACACCGTCGACCCCGACGGCACCGAGCGCGCGCTGCTGAACCCCATGGCGCTCGACCCGACCGGGCTCACCACGCTCGACGCCTGGCAGCCCGACAAGGAGGGCAGGCTGCTGGCCTACCAGGTCTCGGTGGGCGGCGACGAGGAGTCCAGCCTTTACGTCATGGACATCACCTTCGGCGACCGGATCGAAGGGCCGATCGACCGGTGCCGTTACTCCCCCATCGCCTGGCTCCCCGGCGGGAAGGCCTTCTACTACGTGCGCCGGCTGCCCTCCACCGAGGTCCCCGAGGGGGAGGAGCAGTTCCACCGCCGGGTCTACCTGCACCGGGTCGGCACCTCCACCGAGGAGGACGCCCTGATCTTCGGCGAGGGGATGGAGAAGACCAACTACTACGGGGTGGCGGTCTCCCGTGACGGACGGTGGCTGCAGATCTCCGCCTCCCAGGGGACGGCCCCGCGCAACGACCTGTGGGTGGCCGACCTGTCCGCCTCCTCACCCGCGGCGCCCGACCTGGTCACCGTCCAGGAGGGCGTGGACGCCCAGACCGCCCTGCACTTCGGCCGCGACGGGCTGCTCTACGTCTTCACCGACCTCGACGCCCCCCGTGCCCGGATCTGCGTGACCGACCCGTCCACCCCCCGCTCCGAGCACTGGCGTGACCTGATCCCCCAGGACGCCGAGGCCGTCCTGACCGACTTCGCCATCCTCGACGACCTGGAGCGGCCGGTCATGCTCGCCGGCTGGACCCGCCACGCGATCAGCGAGATCTCCGTCCACGACCTGGTCACCGGCGAGCGCGTGGGGCAGGTGCCCACCCCCGGCCTGGGCACGATCGGCGGCCTCGCCGAACGCCCCGAGGGCGGCCACGAGGCGTGGTTCGGCTACACCGACAACACCACCCCGCCGACCGTCCAGCGCTACGACGCCCGCACCGGCGAGACGACTCTCTGGGCCTCCTCCCCGGGTGCCGTCGAGGTGCCCGCCGTCGACACCCGGCAGGAGACCTACCGTTCGGCCGACGGCACCGAGGTTCACCTTCTGGTGATCTCCAAGCCCGGGGCCGAGGGGCCGCGCCCCACGATCCTGTACGGCTACGGCGGCTTCGGCATCTCGATGACCCCCGGGTATTCGGCGTCCATCCTGACCTGGGTCGAGGCCGGCGGCAGCTACGCCATCGCCCAGCTGCGCGGTGGCGGCGAGCAGGGCGAGGAGTGGCACCGGGCCGGCATGCTCGCCTGCAAGCAGAACGTCTACGACGACCTGCACGCGGCGGCCGAGCATCTGATCGCCACCGGCGTCACCACCGCCTCCCGGCTGGCCGTCTCCGGCGGCTCCAACGGCGGCCTGCTGGTCGGGGCGGCCCTCACCCAGCGCCCCGAGCTGTACGCCGCGGTGGCGTGCTCGGCCCCGCTGCTGGACATGATCCGCTACGAGCTGTTCGGCCTGGGCGCGACCTGGAACGTCGAGTACGGCTCGGCGAGCAGGCCCGAGGAGTTCGCCTGGCTGCGCGCCTACTCGCCCTACCACCACGTCCGTGAGGGCGTCGCCTACCCCGCGACGCTGTTCACCGTCTTCCAGTCCGACACCCGGGTCCACCCGCTGCACGCCTGGAAGATGTGCGCCGCGCTCCAGCACGCCCAGGGCTGCGACCGGCCGATCCTGCTGCGCAACGAGAGCGAGGTCGGCCACGGCGCCCGTGCCGTCAGCAGGACCGTCGACCTGGCCGCCGACCAGCTCACCTTCCTCGCCCACCACACGGGGCTGACCTCCTGAAAGAAGCCCTTCCCCGCGCCGGCCCGCGCCCCGGCGGCGCGCGGCCGGTGGGGCCGATGCGTCCGGCGGGGTTCAGCGCGGGAAGACGACGGTCTTGTGGCCGTCGAGCAGGACGCGCTGCTCGGTGTGCCACCGTACGGCCCGTGCCAGGGCCTGGCACTCCACGTCACGTCCGATGGCGGCCAGGTCCTCGGGCGAGTGGGTGTGGTCGACCCGGGCGACCTCCTGCTCGATGATCGGCCCCTCGTCGAGGTCGGCGGTCACGTAGTGGGCGGTCGCGCCGATCAGCTTCACGCCGCGAGAGTGGGCCTGGTGGTAGGGCTTGGCCCCCTTGAACGACGGCAGGAAGGAGTGGTGGATGTTGATCACGTTTCCGGCCAGCTTGACGCACAGGTCCTCCGACAGCACCTGCATGTAGCGGGCGAGCACCACCAGATCGGCCCGGTAGTGGTCGACCAGGGCCAGGACCTCCGCCTCCTGGCGGGGCTTGGTCTCGGCGGTGACCGGCAGGTGGTGGTAGTCGACGCCGTAGGACTGGGTCAGCGGGCGCAGGTCGGGGTGGTTGGAGACCACCGCGACGATCTCGATGTCGAGCAGCCCCGAGCGCGTCCGGTAGAGCAGGTCGTTGAGGCAGTGCCCGAACCTGCTGACCATCACCAGCACGCGCGGCCTGACGGCCGTGTCCCTCAGCCTGAAGTCCATGCCGAGGTCGGGGGCGAGCGCGGCGAACGCCTCGCGCAGCACGCCGTCGGGAAGCGGGGAGGAGAACTCCACCCGCATGAAGAACCGCCCGGCGGCGGGGTCGCCGAACTGCTGGCTTTCGACGATGTTGCATCCCCTGTGGGCCAGCAGGCCGGAGACCGCGGCCACCACGCCGGGGCGGTCCGGGCATGACAGCGTCAGCACGAACCGGGCGCCGTCGCCCACGGCGTCTCCTCTCGTGGCCGTACGGAGCCCGGACGGGGTCTTCTGACTCACCTGGTCATGCCTTCCTTTCGGAGCGGTCGGATTCCTAGGTGCCTTCATGCCGATTTGTGCAGGGTACAGCCATGTGGCCATCCGTAACCCACGCCTCACCGTGCGCGCTCCGAACAACCGGGGGCAAACGTCCAACCATCGCGGCGTCCTCCCGGGCGGCGCCACCCACCGACCAGCGCAATGGGGGCCCGGCGGCCACCGCCCATCCGATCTATATGGAGACATTTCCGTATCGATAGATTTCGGTCGCTATCCGATAAGCCTGGTGAGAGGCTCGGCGGCCATCCGCCCGCTCTCCGGACGATTGGAACGGTCTTGCTATTTGCCATTTATTCGACTGGGATATGGGAGAGTGAGCCTAATCGTCCTAACATCTCTCGCCGCGTTGTTCTCGATCATCACCGGGATTAACGACGGCGGCGCGTTGCTGGCGACCGGTCTGAAGCTCCCAAGTGTACGGCCGATGCTGGGCCTGGCCGTCCTGATGACCGCGGTCGCACTGGTGCCTCTGGTAACCCACCGAGTCGCCTCCACCTTCACCACACGGCTGACAAGCACCGGCGATTCCGGTGGGCAGACCGTCACGGCCGTCGCCGTGATCTGCGCCCTCGCCGTTGTCACGTTCCTGAGCAGCCGGGGACGGCCCACCAGCCTGACCCTCGCCATCGTCGGCGCCCTCACCGGCGCCAGCCTGGGGTGGGGACTGCCGGTCTCGGTCAGCTCTGTGGTGTTCGTGCTCGCGGTCGCCATGGCGGCGCCCTTCGTGGGCGGGCTACTGGCGGTCGCGATACGGAAGATGCTCACGAGAGTGGCGCACGGCCACACGCTACGGCAATGGCACCGCGGTGGGTTCGCCTTGCAATGCCTGGCCTACGCGGCGAACGACGGCCAGAAGATGCTGGCCATCTTCATGCTCGCCCTCGATTTCGAGGGCGCGCCCCTGTCCATCTGCCTGATCGTGACGGCGCTGTTCGGCGTGGGCGCCCTGTACGGCCTGCCACGTGCCGGCCGTACGCTCAGCCGGGAGATCATGGCCTCCCGGCCGCTGCACGGCGTCACCGCCGAACTCGCCAGCGGCACCGCCGTGATCGGCTGTGCCGCGATCGGCGCCCCGGTGAGCATGACCCAGACGATCGCCGGCGCCCTCATCGGGGCCGGGGTCGCCGAGAGCACGGGCCGGGTACGGTGGCACACCGCCACCAAGATCGTTCTGGCGTGGACACTTACGCTGCCGGTGAGCGGGCTGCTCGCCGCGGCAACGACACTGATCATCCGAGGAGTAACCGCGTGAAACGACTGCAGCGAGTGCGTGACTTAATAACCGGGCGCATGGACGGTGCGCTCACCGAGGCGCTGCTCGGGCAGCTGGAAGCAACGAAGGAAGGAGCCTGGCTGGCCATCGCCATGATCGGTGGAGACACCGACCGCACCGACGCCCACGCCCGGATGCGAGCCATCGAGCACCGCGGCGACACCGAGCGGGCCCGCCTGATCGAGGAGCTGTCGGGCTCCCTGGTGACGCCCGTCGACCGGGAGGACCTGTTCCGGCTGTCCCGCTCGATCGACGACGTCCTGGACTCCCTGCGCGACTTCGTCCGGGAGTCACACCTGTACCGTGTCGCCGACCAGCGGCGTTTCGCCCCCATGCTGGACCAGACGATCGTGGGCATCCAGGCCCTGGAGAGCGCGGTCCGCGACCTGGTCTCCGGTCCCTCCGCGGTCACCCGGGACGCACTGGAGGCCAAGAAGGCCGGCGGAACGCTCCGGCGTATGTACCAGTACGAGATCGCCCGCATCTTCTCCAGCGAGATCAACGCCGAGACGCTGAAGAAGCGCGAGCTGGTCCGCCGCCTGGAGATCGTCGGCATAGCCATCGGCGAGGCCGCCGACGCGATCGCCGACGGCGCGATGAAGCGCTGATCCCAGGCTCCGCACAACCCGCCGTCCCCGCCCCTCAGACGGCCACGGACGGGCGTGCCGGACGGCGGGCAGGGAAGTAGCATGCCGGGTCTGTGAGCGACTTTCAGGCGGTCGACAGGCCCGCGGCAAGGGTGGTCTGTATAGATGGCGAGGGCCGGGTGCTGTTGATGCACTGGCGTGACACGGTCGGCGGCAGGACTCTGTGGGAACCACCGGGTGGGGGGATCGACCCGGGTGAGACACCCCTTGAGGCCGCGCGGCGCGAGCTGACCGAGGAGACCGGCCTGCCCGGCGAGGCGGTGCTGGACCACTGGGTCGCGGTGCACCGGGAGTTCGACTGGCGAGGCGTCCACTACGTCACGACCGAGCGCTTCTACCTGGCCCGCTTCGAGCGCAGACCCGAGGTGGCCCCCGGTGGGTTCACCCCCGAGGAGAACGACACCTACCTGGGCCACGGGTGGTTCTCCCCCGGGGAGATGGGCGGGCTTCCCGACGCCGTGGAGCCGCCCGGCCTGCCGGAGGTCGTCGCCCGGATCGCCCGCCCCGGGCGGCCGGTCTCCTGACCGCCCGCCCGCCGGGCCCCGCCGTCCCGGACCCGCGAGGGGTTGCCGGGACGGCGGGAGCCGAGGCGAGCGGGGCCGCCGCCCGCCGGGACGCGAGGGACCCGGCGGGCGGCGGGGAACGGTCCATTCGCCGAGGCGTTCTCACCCTTTACGGATGACGCGCGCGGTTCTCCTGAGTCCGGTGGCACCGGGTCTGCGGAAAACGATCTTCCTCATCGCGCCCTCGCACGGAAAAGCCTCCCGCGCGAGGAATGACCGGCACCCCTCCGGATGGCAACGACTCATTGCAAAACCGGCTAAATTCCACCTATTTCGCCATAGTGGGCGTGTCCGAAAATAGGTTTTTTTCACCGTAAATAACGACGCACCCCCCTCGCTGCTCCCTGCGAACCTCATGCCAGCCGTATTTCCGGTAAAGCTCAAGCGCGGCCGGTTGGTTCAGCGTGGTGTCACCACAGAGCCGGGCATACCCCAGCTCGACCGCCCGCCGTTCCAACTCGGCGACCATACGGTCGCCGAACCCACGCCGCTGGAACTCCGGGTGGACCCGCATGCGGCACATCTCGGCGATCTCGGGGCCGGCACGACGGATCCCGCCCATCGCGACGATCCGTCCCCCGGCCACCTCCCCCACCAGAAAGTCCCCCCGGTCGGCGAAGTAGATCTCCTCGATCCTCGGGAAGTCGTCCTCGTAGTAGACGCCGTCCCCCGGCGCGAGGCCGACCTGGGTGAGGCAGACGTGGTGCAGCTCCCGGACGGATTCGAGGTCGGACCGGCGGTAACGCCGGACTTTCACGCCTCCCCCCGCCCCGGGTTCTCCGCCGGCCCGCCGCGCAGCGCCTCCAGGAAGGCGGGCAGATCCGGGTGATCGGGGGCCTTCGCCGCGACGGCCTTGGCGACCTCGTAGGCCCGCTGTATGAGGATGTCGGGCCTGCACCCCTCCCCCAGGCCGGTGATCGTGGCCGTGGCGATGGCCAGGGCCTCGTCGACGTCCCCCTCCAGGAGCCTGCACTTGGCACGGTCGAATCTGATGAACGTCGGATCCAGCCAGTCGGACGGGCCGTACTTGGTGAGCGCCTGCTCCAGGATGACGTCGGCCTCCATGGTCTGGCCCAGCCTCACCAGCGCGTCACCCTGGTGGAAGTACAGCTGACGCTCGGTGTAGCCGAAGGTCGAGTCGTCCTGATCGGCCGCGGTCATCTGGGAGAAGGCCGCCCTGGCACGTGACAGCGCCCTCTTGGCCTGGTCGACCACGTCCTTCCTGCCCGCGCCCGACATCATCGCGAGCGCACGCGCCTCGACGACGGGAGCCATGGCCTGGGCGGCGCACGGAGTCTGGCCGGCCAGGTCACGACTCTTCCTCGCGAGATTGAGGGCCTCGCGCGGATCACCGTAGTAGAGCGGGACCAGGGCCTCCCTGGCGATGACCCAGGCCCTCAGCGCGCGGTCCCCGGTGTCGTCGGCGGCAATCCGGCCGGTCCTGAAAAAGGACCTGGCCATCCGCTGGTCACCGAGATTGATCATGATCATTCCACTGAGGCCGGCAAGCTGCGCGGCCATACGGCACAGCCGTTCCTGCAGGTCAACCGGCTGGCGCCGCTCCATGGCCTTGCGCACGGCGCTGAACTCCAGCAGCACGTCGCACAGCAGCCGGAGCGGGGGGGTGCTCATGTACTGACGGCCGAAGCCGACGGTGGCCTCCTCCCACTGGTCGAGCATCGCAGGCGAGACGGTGGCCGAGACCAGGGTCTCGTCCATCTTCCTGCGGATGTTCTCCACCGAGCCGAGCAACGGCCCGTCCGGGGTGAGGGCGGTACCGCCCAGAAGCTGTAACAGCGTCCTCCGCAACACGTTCTCGTCCTCCTCGTTCCCGTCCGCGGAAGGGTCGACGCCGGTCAGCGGGACCGGCGACTCGCGCGGGCCGGGAAAAGTGTCGGGTCTTCCATTCTGGAGATCGCCCCGGACGGGACCGGGCACCCTGTGGCCGTGGCCGCAGATGCACGGACCGTCGTATCCGAGGGAGACCGGCTCGACCCGGTAGGCGGAGCACAGGTAGTGGAGGTATTCGGGGCCCGGCCGCTTCAGTCCGCTTTCGTAGGCGGACAGGAGGGTCTCCCCGATACCCGGCACCGGCTTGCCGTCGCGCTCGAACAACGCGCGTATCTGCTCGATCACGTCGGCGAGGGCGACGCCGTGCGCGAGACGGTGACCCTTGATACGGGTGGTTCCGAACCGCGGACCACACGTCTCGTAGATCTCCTCGGCGATCTGCGCCGAGCCACGGCCCGCGGCGAGCCCTCTGGCGCGGATCCTCCGAGCGAACTCCGTCTCTCTGTGCTGCCTGCCGGACATACCGGCCCCTCTCTCGTGGCCAGCTAGGCTGGTTGGCGCACCTGTCCCGACCGGTCCTCTCCCTTTTCACTCAGTGTGACGCGAGCGTCGCACTGGGCCTACGGAGAATGATGGACCACATTTGGCTCACCCGGAACGCTCGAATGAAGCCATCGGCTAAGGATCGTCCCCCAATGGACTGCTTCTTTCAACCCACTTGGGACAAGGCATACCCTGATCTTGATGACCCTCCATTGACCCGTCCGGGCACGTGAGTCATGTTTGGCCCACCGACATTGATCCGCGCGACCAGGCGAACACGGCTTGTCGCGCGATCGGCGAAGTCCGCGAGGAGGGACTCAAGGTGGGGGAAGACGACTTCGGGCACCTGGAACGGCTGGTGCCCGAGCTTGACGCTCGGGGGCTGCACGCGCGAGTGGTGCGGACGCCTTCGGGCCGCGCCTTCGTCCGCGTGATCAATCCGAACGCCACCAGCCTGGCGGAGAACGTCACCTGCCGGGCGCAGGCGACTCCCAGCCGCCACGACTGGTACTACTGGTGGTCCTGGGGGGAGCTGATGCACACGGTACAGGACCCCGCCGGCGCGGCGACCAAGGTCGCCCGGGTGCTCGCCGCGGTCGGAGAGTGAGGTGAGCACCCCGCCGGCCGCGTCCGAAGACCGCCGCCCGGTTCACCCCGGACGGTGATCGGAGGGATCCCCCCGGACACCGGCACGGGGCGCGCTTCCGGGTGCGTGCTCCGTCCGTGCCCCCGTCACCGAGGTTTCCGGACTCGCCCTTACGCGGTCTTGAGTCCGGGCACCCTCGTCTTCCCCGGCGCGATGTGACGGTGGCCGGTTCGATCGGCAATATAGGGAGGTTGCATGGTTTACCCCCCTTCGCTGACCTAACCGATCCGGGAGGGATCCACTCCGTGTCCTTGTCCGTCCCCTCACCCACTCCGACCCCCTCCCCCTCACCGTCCCCCTCACTGTCCCCCCTGATCTCCCCCTCCGTCTCCACCTCTCCCTCGCCCTCTCCCACACCGTCCATCCTCACCGACTGGCTGGACCTCAGCGATATGAGCGCGGGTCTGACGAACGGGGCCTGCGGGCCCAACGGTGGAGTAATCTGCGAACTCATGCAGTCCGTTCTCCCCAGCGGCTGGGCCCCCGTCGTCGCCGGGCTGCTCGCCGGGCTGCTGGCCATCCTGCTGATCACGATCATCGCGCTGGTCCTTCGCAACATGGCCCACCGCCTGATCACCCGGGTCGTGCAGCGGGCCTCCTCGGGCCGCCCCTCCCTGGCCTGGCGGCTGCGCGGCAAGGACCTGCCGACCCCGGACGGCCTGGACGCCATCCTGGCCGAACGGCGCAGGCAGCGGGCCGAGACCATGGGCTCGGTGCTCAAGCACATCACCTCGGTCGTCGTCCTCGGCACCGCGGCCCTGACCATCCTCGAACGGCTCTCGATCCCGATCGCCCCGCTGCTGACCAGCGTCGGCATCCTGGGGGTGGCGATCGGCTTCGGCGCCCAGGAACTCGTCAGGGACTTCATCGCCGGCATGTTCATGCTCCTGGAGGACCAGTACGGCGTGGGCGACGTGATCGACGTCGGCGCCGCCACCGGCGTCGCCACGAGCGGCACCGTCGAGGCCGTCACCTTGCGCATCACCCGGCTGCGTGACGCCGACGGACGGGTCTGGTACGTCCGCAACGGAACGATCACCCGGGTCGGCAACGAGTCCCAGGGGTGGTCCCGCGCCACGGTCGACGTGCCCGTGGCCTACACCGCCGACATCCCCGTGGTCCGCGACCTGCTCAAGGGCGTGGTCGACGATCTGTGGAAGGACGCGGCCTTCCGCGACTCCGTCATCGTCGAGGAGCCCCAGGTCTGGGGGATCGAGCAGATCTCCGGCACGGCCGTCATCTTCCGGGTGAGCGCCAAGACGATCCCCTCCAAGCAGCACGAGGTGGCCAGGGAACTTCGCCTCCGCGTCAAGTCCGCCCTGGACCGGGCTTCCATCCCGATCGCCGACTGACGTCGCTTAGGCTTGGGGCGTGCCCGCTACTCCCGAGGAATCCCCGTCCTTCCACGACGCCGTCGGCGGCGAGGAGACGTTCCGGCGTCTCGTGCGCCGTTTCTACGAGGGCGTCGTGGAAGACCCGCTGCTGCGCCCGCTCTACCCCGACGACGACCTCGCCGGGGCCGAAGACCGGCTCTCCCTGTTCCTGATCCAGTACTGGGGTGGCCCCAACACCTACAGCCGGCAGCGCGGGCACCCCCGGCTGCGGATGCGCCACAACCCGTTCGTCATAGGCCCGGCCGAGCGCGACGCGTGGCTGCGGCACATGCACGACGCGGTGGCCGAGCTCAAGCTGCCCGACGAGCTGGAGAAGCGCCTGTGGGACTATCTCGTCTACGCCGCGCACAGCATGGTCAACGCCCCCTGACGCCCCCGCCGGAAAAAAGGGGTGTTCCGCACGAGGTCAGGCCTTCCGGCCCCGCTCCCCGGAGGCGAGAAAGCGGTGGAGATAGCCGATCTCGTGGGGGTCCAGCCTGCGCGGGGCGCTCTTCGCCACATCGTAGGCGACAAGCACCGAACGGGCCTGAACGAAGATCTCCTCACCGTCACGGATCTCGTGGTTGAGGGTGAAGCGTACCGGCCGGACCTCCGTCACCCACGACTCCACCCGGACCGGGTGGAGCCGGAAGGTGAGGGGACGCCGGTAGTCGATCTCGTGCCGGGCCACCACGAGCCCGCGGAACGGCGCCGTCCCCTCCCGGCGGGGGTCGAGATGGAACATCTCCAGGCGCGCGTCTTCGAGATAGTCGAAGAACCTGACGTTGTTGACGTGGCCCAGCGAGTCGACGTCGGCGAATCTGACGGCTCGGGGGAACACGTGCCGGTGGGTGGTGCTGCTCACGGCCTCGGCCACGCTCTGTCCAAACACACCAAGACGTTAGCGAGCCCCCGGCCCCCGTTCGTACGGCGGGGCGCCGGAGGCCGGCCGGCCCGCGTCAGTCGCGGGTGAGCTTGCGGTAGGTGACCCGGTGGGGGCGCGCCGCGTCGGCACCCAGCCGCTCGATCTTGTTCTTCTCGTAGTCGGCGAAGTTGCCCTCGAACCAGAACCAGCTGGAACCTTCCTCCCAGGCGAGGATATGGGTGGCGATGCGGTCGAGGAACCACCGGTCGTGCGAGGTGATGACCGCGCAGCCCGGAAACTCCAGCAGGGCGTTCTCCAGGCTGGAGAGCGTCTCGGTGTCGAGGTCGTTGGTGGGCTCGTCCAGAAGCAGGACGTTGCCGCCCTGCTTCAGGGTCAGCGCGAGGTTGAGGCGGTTGCGCTCGCCGCCGGACAGGACGCCGGCCTTCTTCTGCTGGTCGGGCCCCTTGAAGCCGAACGCGGCGATGTAGGCGCGCGAGGGCATCTCGACCTGGCCGACCTTGATGTGGTCGAGCCCGTCGGAGACGACCTCCCAGACGTTCTTGGCCGGGTCGATGCCGCCCCGGCTCTGGTCGGCGTAAGAGATCTTGACGGTCTCACCGACGACGATCTGGCCCTCGTCCGGTGTCTCACTCCCGGTGATCATCCGGAACAGCGTGGTCTTGCCCACGCCGTTCGGGCCGATGACGCCGACGATGCCGTTGCGGGGAAGATCGAAGGAGAGGTTGTCCATCAGGAGGCGGTCCTCGAAGCCCTTGGTGAGCTTCTCAGCCCGGATGACCGTGCTGCCCAGGCGCGGGCCCGGCGGGATCTGGATCTCCTCGAAGTCCAGCTTGCGGTGTTTGGCGGCCTCGGCGGCCATCTCCTCGTAACGCTGCAGACGCGCGCGGCTCTTGGTCTGACGGGCCCTGGCGTTGGAGCGGACCCAGGCGAGCTCCTCCTCCAGTCGCTTCTTGCGCTTGGCGTCCTTCTGACCCTCCAGTTTGAGCCTGGCCGCCTTGGCCTCAAGGTAGGTGGAGTAGTTGCCCTCGTAGGGGTGGCAGCGGCCCCGGTCGAGCTCCAGGATCCAGTTCGCCACGTTGTCCAGGAAGTAGCGGTCGTGGGTGACGGCCAGGACGGTCCCGGGGTATTTCTCCAGGTGGGACTCAAGCCACTGCACGCTCTCGGCGTCGAGATGGTTGGTGGGCTCGTCGAGGAGGAGAAGGTCGGGCTGTTCGAGCAGCAGCTTGCACAGCGCGACCCGGCGCCGCTCACCGCCGGAGAGCAGGCTGACGTCGGCGTCCGGGGGCGGGCACCGCAGGGCGTCCATCGCCTGCTCAAGCTGACTGTCGAGATCCCAGCCGTTGCGGTGGTCGAGGGCGTCCTGCAGCTTGCCCATCTCGGCGAGCAGTTCGTCGCTGTAGTCGGTGGCCATCAGCTCGGCGATCTCGTTGAACCGGTCGAGCATGCCCTTGGTCTCGGCGACGCCCTCCTCGACGTTGCCGAGGACGGTCTTCGACTCGGTGAGCGGGGGCTCCTGCTGGAGCATGCCGACGGTGAAGCCGGGCATGAGCCGGGCATCGCCGTTGGACGGCTGCTCCAGACCCGCCATCATCCTCAGCAGCGTCGACTTTCCGGTGCCGTTGGGGCCCAGGACACCGATCTTCGCGCCCGGCAGGAACGACAGCGTCACATCGTCAAGGACGACTTTGTCACCGTGCGCCTTGCGCACGCGCTGCAGTGTGTAGATGTACTCCGGCATGTCCCCTAGCTTAGGCCCTGCGCACCCGAGCCCGGAGCGGCCTCGGAGCCCGGCCGCCGGGCGGGGGGGACGGGCGTGGCCGGCAGGCATATCCGGTCGCGGCCGAGTTCCTTGGCCCGGTAAAGGGCCAGGTCCGCGGCGGCGAGCAGCTCGATCAGATCGTCACCGTGCATACTCATGATCGCGACTCCCACGGAGATCGTCACAGTGATCATGTTGTCGTCCGCGGGGACGGCCATCCGGCCGATGCGGGTGCGCAGCCGCTCGGCGACCCTGCGGGCCTCGGTCACATCGGCTCTGGGAAGCAGGACGACGAACTCCTCGCCGCCGAAACGGCCCACCACGTCGTAGTCGCGCAGCTGCCCCCGGATGGTGGCGGTCACCCCGACCAGGACCTGGTCGCCCACCAGGTGACCGTAGGTGTCGTTGACCCGCTTGAAGTGGTCGATGTCGATGATCAGCAGGGCGAGCGTCTCGCCCGTGCGGCGGGCCCTGACGATCTCGGTGTCGGCCTCGCGCTGCCAGGCCGCGGCGTTGAGCAGACCCGTCTTGGGGTCGGTGCGGGCCGCGGCCTGGAGCTGGGCGTGCAGCAGGCTGCGCTGGAGCAGCACCACCGGCGGCAGGGCCAGCGTCAGCAGGGCGAGGTTCAGGTCGCAGGTGATGGCGACGAGAACCCCCAGGCACAGCTCGACCACGTCGAGCAGGAGGCTCTCGCGGTTCCACAGCACGTCCCGCCAGCGGCTGTCGGGCACGGCGGTGTGCGCCGCGACGGCGATCAGCGCGGTGTTGAGCACGGTGAACACGACGGCGCAGCCGACGGCGAGCAGGATCGGCTCCACGGCCCCGGTGGTGAGGAGCGTCAGGTCGCCGATCACGGCGTGGAACAGCACCGAGGCCGCGCACCCGGCGAGACCTATGGCCGCCGAGCTGAAAACCCTGCGGTAGGCGACCGTCTCGCGCACCCGTTTCTGCAGCAGGATCTGGAGGGGAATCGGCGCGAGAAGCGCGTAGACCGGCGGCAGCAGGAAGGCCGCGGGCAGCCACCAGGCCGACAGCAGGTCACGGGAGATGCCCGCGGGCATGCCGAGCCTGCGGGTCGCCTCGATGCAGACGGCGCCGCAGGCCATCAGCGCGGCGAAGGTGAGCAGATCGTGCCAGTGGAAATCACTCTGTGCGGCGAAAAACCCAATCGCGATCAGATCCAGAGCCACGATGCCGCAAAGATAGACAACCAGTGGACGGCGCTGCCCAAGGATGGGCCACCGATCGGCCAGGGGCGTCACGTTCTCGCGTGATTTGGCCGAGGTGTGACTGGGTGCCGCCATGTCGTCCCCTTCTCCGACTAACGATGTGTAACACGATAGTTGCGGAGTGTGCGCCGCGCGACGGGAACCGCTACCTTTGGCGGAGTGAGGTCCATTCATCAGGTGGCTCACCGTTGGCAACCGCTCTCCTCGGAAAGCGGAGCGTGTGGGAAAGGAGCAGCCATGCTGCGGGGCGTGACCTGGACCTAGGCCCTGTCCCTTAGAAGTCTCTCAGGACGTCTCCCAGATCCCACGCCATCGCGGCCACGCCGCGCCTCACGGTGTTGTCGCCCCCTCTCGCGAAAACGCTCCGCGGGCCACGCCTCACCGGCGAATCCCCGGGGTGTCTCAGCCGCCACGGCACACCTCATGGCCCTCTCCGCCGCATGACGCGCCCCCGGCCGGCCCGCGACACGGGCGGGATCCACGGGACAGAACCCAGCAGATGCCTCGGGCATCCACCACGGGCAAGTCGATCGGCCCGCCCCCCTCCTCCGTCGGTGCCACCGATGCCGTCGGTGTCACCGATGCCCGGCGGCCGTCTCGCCGGCGCCGCCGCGTTCGCGCGTGCGGGGCACCGGCCGCGTCCGGCCGATGCCCGTCCCCCTCCCCTTCGACCTTTCCCGGCGGAAAGAGCCTCCCGGCACCATGGGCTCTCGCCGCCGGGAAAGCGTCTTCAGGCGGCCGCGCGCACCGGCGCGGGCCGCGGCCTCCCGCCCTCCGCGCGCCCGCCGTCCTTCACCCGCCCGCCGTCTCGCGGACCGTCGGCCGTTCCGCCGGCCTCACCGCCCTCTTTCCGCCCCGCCGGACCCGGATCACCGGCCGCGGCGGAGAGCGGGTCTGCGGCGGGACCGTCGGCGAAGACCGCGGCGGAGCCGCCCATGGCCCAGTCGTGGGTCTCCCGGTCGAGCTCGGTCCGCTGCTCCAGGCCCAGCACCGGGGCCGCGCCGCCCCGCTGCGGCCTGCTGAAACTTCCCAGGCCCCAGCGCAGGTCGTGCCCGAGCGAGCCGGCCTCCACCTCGGGCATGAAGCGGCGCTCGCCCCCATGGACGAACTCGCGGATCCGCAGCCGCCCCTGGACGACGACCGGCTGGCCCGCCCGGACCGACTGGGCGACGTTGTCGGCCAGCCCCCGGAAACAGCGGACCCCGAAGTAGGTCGTCTCACCGTCGCACCACTGCTGCCTTTCCCGGTCGTAGAAGCGGCTGGTCGTGGCGATCCTGAGCGAGGTGACCCGAGAACCGTCGGGGAAGGTGTGCTGGCGTGGCGGAGCGGCGACGTTGCCGGTCAGCGTGACGTAGATGTCGTTCATCGTGCCTCCCATCAGAGCGGGCCAGGCGCCCGGACCTGGAAGACACGATGGCCCGTGCCACCCCCTGCCCGGGCGGCCGGGCCGCGTCCTGTGGACAACCGCGCACCGACCGCGAGGGCTGTGGACAACCCTGGCGGCACCCCCGCGCCGGCCCGGGGCGGCCGGAAACGACCCGGGAGGAAACACTCCGGGGTCAGCCCCGCACGCCACCCTCGTGGCGGGCCAGGGCCTCGGCGTCCCCGGCCCGGGGTCAGCCCCGCACGCCCCGCAGCGCGGTGTAGAACTCGTTGTACCTGGTCAGCTCACGTTCCACCGGCTCGATCACCATGTCGAAGGCGATCCCGGACACCCCGCGGCGCATCTCCCGCTCCAGCCGGTCGCGCTCGTTGCCCGCCCCCACCATGACGAGGTTACGGCCGACCACGGCGGTGAGCAGCCCGAGCCCGAGCACCGAGACGATCACCAGTCCCGCCCAGGGCAGCGACGCCGCGTCGGCGAACGCCGCCAGGGCCTGCGGAGGCCGCCCCGCCCCGAGAACCCCGTAAACCAGGGCCGTGCCGCACCAGGCGACTCCCGCCAGGAACAGCAGGACCAGCAGGTACTGCCAGGCCAGGAACAGCCGCCACCAGGCCGGGACCCTGTCCAGTCGCGGCGCCACCCGGGCGAGCTCCCCCGACAGCGCCCCGGGAAGCTCGCGCGCACGCGAGCGCGCGGCCTCCCCGACGCCGTTGCGCCACGCCTCGTGCATCCCGGCGGTCAGCCCGTCGGACAGGGCGCGCACCGCGTTGTCCACCTCGGCGGCCTGCGCGGTGACCGAGCCGCCGGTGAGCTCCCGGATCTCGTCCTTCAGATCGCCCAGGCGCAGGCTGCTCAGCGGGTCGGACCGGAGCCTGGCGGCCCAGCGGGTGTACGGCAAGCCGACCCACTCGGCGGAGCGCACACCGTAGACGTTCTCCATGGCCTCCCCGACCGCGGGCACGCCGACGGCGTCGCAGAGGGCGTCGGTGAGACCGATCCGGCGGGCGTCGTCGACCGAGGAGGGGACCTGTGCCCCCTCGGACGGCATGATCTTCATCAGGCGCGGCACGATCCGGTCGAGATCGGCCTCCAGGCGCTGGACGGCGGCCCTGCGCCTGGTCACGGCCTCGGCCAGGACCTCCTTGAGGTCGTCCACCCCCTCGCCGGTGACCGCCGAGGTGGTGACGATGACGGGGACGTCGACACCCTCACGGCGGAGCAGGCCGTCGAGGTCGGCGACGCACTCGCCCAGCTCCTCCTGGCTCAGCCGGTCGGCCTGGTTGAGCACGAAGACCGTCACCGCGTCGTGCCCGGCCAGTTCGGTCACGTAACGCCGGTGGGTGGAGGCGTCGGCGTACTTCTGCGGGTCAAGCACCCACACGATGAGGTCGGCGATCTGGATCAGCCGGTCGGCCTCGGGGTCGGTGAGGGCCCGGATCGAGTCGTGGTCGGGCAGGTCGAGCAGGATCAGCCCGTGCAGCCTTCCCTCGCCCTTGTCCAGGGCGCTGGCCCTGGCGAAACGGTGCCGCCACTGGATCTGCAGCCAGTCGAGCAGCGGGCCCGCGCCGTCCAGGCCCCAGACGCACGCGTGGGCGCGCGCCGTGGTCGGGCGCCGGACCCCCGTCGGCGACAGTTCGAGGCCGGAGACCGCGTTGAACAGCGTGGACTTGCCACTGCCCGTGCCTCCCGCGAGGGCGACCACGGTGTGGTCGGACGAAAGCCTGAGCCGGTCACCGGCGCGCAGCAGGAGCTGCCCGGACTCGGCGAGGAGGTCGGGACCGACCCTGCCCGGCCCCAGCTCCACGATCCGCGCCAGCGCGGCGAGCCTGTCACCAAGGTCTTCGCGCGCCTGGGTGGTGCCAACACTCATCGGGCGACCTCAAGGTTGTACGTTGCCTGATAGAGGCGGGTTGCGGCGGACTCGTCGGGTATCCCCGCGGCGTCGAGGACCTGGACGTACCGTGACGTCTCATCGTCGAAAAGCGTGGCGATCCTGGCCCGCAGGTCGCTGCGGGCCCTGACCCCGATGGTGCGCAGCGACTCGGCGCCCAGGAGCGCCTGCACCAGCCGCTGCGGCAGGCCCCCGGCGCGGGCGCCCCCCGTGCCGGAGGATCCGTAGCCGAGCAGCCCCACCATGAAGATCATCGCCAGTGACTCGACGTCGTACGAGACGACCCTCGCCACCGACCGTTTGGCCACACCCTCGGTGCGGATCAGCTCGACGACGTGCTCCTGCCAGCCGGCCACGGCCCGGCCCGTCCTGCGGGAGAACTCCTCGGAGACCTGGCCGAGCCCCGGGGCCGCGGCCAGGGACTCCCCGCCCGGACGACGCAGCCAGCGCGCGGCCGCCTCCTCCGCGGCGGCCTGAGCCGTGGAGACCACGAGGGACTCAAGGCCCGTCCGGAGCGCGGACTTCAGCGCGCCGGCCCGCTCGGGGGCGCTCCGGTTCGCCTTCGCCGCGAACCGGCCCGGCCTGCGCAGGTGCAGGGCCCGCACGAGGTCACCCGTCCCGGCGAAGTCCTGCCAGCGGGCGAGCGTCTCACCGCACAGCAGAGAGCCGTCGCCGGTCGCCTCCTCGATCTCGGCCAGCGCGCCGGCGTAGGCTCCGTCCACGTCACCGCGGAGATCGTTCCTGAAGGCCACCTGGGCCTCCAGCTGCCTGGCCAGCGCCGGAACGCGGGTGCGGAAGCTGTCCAGCGTCCCGGACAGGGTCGCCCGTACGGCCTCCTCCCGGCGTCGGCCGTCCACCGACAGCTCGGTCAGCCACAACCGCAGCTCGGCGACCTCGTGGTCGGCAAGCATGCCGCCGGTGACCCTGCTCTCGTCGACGACGAACCGGTCGACCTCGCCGAGACCGTACTCGGTGAGCATCCTGGTGAAATGCTTGGCGACCACCTCACGGGATTTCGGCGGCACCCTGGACAGCACGATGGCCAGCCGGGCGCCGCGCTCCTTGGCCAGGCGGAGCAGCCGCCAGGCGGGCGCGTCGGCGTAACGGGCGGCGGTGGTGACGAAGATCCACAGGTCGGCGACGTCGAGCATGCGATGGGCGATCTCGTGGTGTTCCTCGACGACCGAGTCGATGTCGGGGGTGTCGAGCAGCGCCACACCCGGCGGAAGCCGTTCGGTGGTGATGAGCACCAGGCCTCCCGGCTCCGCCTCGGCGGCGGGGCCGTCCTGCCGCTGGAGGCCGCCCAGCAGGTCCGCTCCGGCGAACCACCGCCGGTCATCGGGGTGGCAGGCCAGGACGGGGGTGCCGGTGGTCGGGCGGCGCACGCCCGTGGCGCTGACCCTGGCGCCTGCCAGGGTGTTGACGAGCGTGGACTTGCCGGCGCCGGTGGATCCGGCGACGACGACGAGTGCCGGGGCGGCGCTCATGTGAACCCGGGGGATCACGTAGTCGTCGAGCTGGGCCAGGATCTCGTCCTGGACCCGCCTGGCCTCCTCCGCGCCGGGAAGGTCCAGACCGAAGGTGAGATCGGAGACCCCCTCGCGCAGGGCGTCGAGCGCGGCGGTCAGGGCCTGGGAGACGGCCTCGGGCACCGGTACCTCGCGCAGGCGGCCCGTCTTCGGCCCCCGCGCCGTGTCCTCCTCGTCGCCGGTGTCCTCGGCGGGGACGTCCTCGCGACCGGCGTCTTCGAGAGCGGCGTCTTCGGGAGCGGCGTCTTCGGGAGCGGCGTCTTCGGGAGCGGCGTCCTCGCCGCCGCCCTGCTCGCCGGTGTCGTCCTCGGTCTCGGTGTCGTTCTCGGCGCCGCGATCGGCGTTGGCCTCGGCGTTGTCCTCCGAGAGCGTGTCGTCCGAGAGCGTGTCCTCGGGAGCGACGTCCTCGCCGTCGGCGCCTTCCACGGGGTCCCCGGCTGCGTCCTCCGCGGCGCCCTCCGGGCGGACCTCCGCGGCGCTCTCTTCAGTCTCCCCCTCAGCGGCCCCGGCGGCCCCCGCGCGGGGGGCGCCGGCCGCCTCCTTCCGTCCCGGGCGAAGGGGAGGAACGGCGTCGTCCTTCCGCAGGACCGCCTCCGCGACCTCGTTCACCGAGGAGATCGCCGCCTCGGCCGCCGCACGGAACGCCGCGAAGGCGTCATCGGCCGGCGAGGGGGCGTCCACGCCCTCGCCGGAGGGGCGCGGCGGGGTCTCGGCACCCCGGTCCGCGGGGACGGCGCCGCCCCTCGCGGGCGCCCCGTCCACCCCGTCCGGCCGGGATTCCGTGCCTTCACGAGGTGGAGCGGTCCCTTCAACGGCGGAGCGGGGGGCGTCGTCCTTCCGCAGGGCGGCCTCCGCGACCTCGTTCACCGAGGAGATCGCCGCCTCGGCCGCGGCGCGGAACGCGGCGAAGGCGTCATCGGCCCGCGGCGGGAAGGCCGCGTCGCCGGTGTCGCCGGTGTCGCCGGTGTCCTCGGCCCTTCCCTTCGCCGCGGGCTCCGGGCCGGCGGCAGGCGGCGGGCCGTCGTCGCCGAGACGGATGGCGCGGAAGGCGACCGTCTGCTCGCCCGGGGACTCGGCGTCGTCGGCCGGGGCCCCGGCGGGCGGATCTCCCGGAGGGCCGGCGAGACGGGCGTCGCGCCCGCCCGGACGTGTGGGCCTGTTGGCAGCCGATTTCACGGTACCCGCTCCGCTCGAACCATCTCGACCTCCTGGCCGACCTTCACGACATCGCCGATGATCACGATCGCAGGTGGCCGAATCCCAGCCGCGGTCACGCGCTCGGCCACGGTGGACAGACTGGCGTGAAGAACTCGCTGGGTGGGAAGAGTACCGTCCTGTACCACCATTACGGGAGTTTCCGGCGAACGTCCCTCACATACCAGGGTCTCGGCGATCGCCCCGATCCGTTCGACGGCCATCATGAGCACCAGCGTCCCGGCGGAGCGTGCCACGTTCGGCCAGTCGACGGTGGAGCGCGGGTCTCCGGGCGGGACGTGCACGGAGATCACGTGGAACTCCTGGCTGACACCCCGGTGCGTCACGGGAACGTTGACGGCCGCGGGCACCGCGATCGGGCTGGTGACGCCGGGGACGACGATGACCGGGATGCCCTCGCGGGCACAGGCCAGCATCTCCTCCCCACCCCGGCCGAAGACGAACGGGTCGCCGCCCTTGAGCCGGACCACGAACCTGCCCCGCTTGGCGTGCTCGACCAGCAGCTCGTTGATTTTCTCCTGGGCGAGGTAGCGGCCGTAGGGGATCTTGGCGGCGTCGATCAGCTCGACGTCCGGGGAGAGCTCGTCGAGCAGGGCCCTGGGGGCGAGGCGGTCGGCCACGACCACGTCGGCCTGGGCGAGCAGTTGCCGCCCGCGAACCGTGATCAGGCCGGGGTCGCCGGTGCCGCCGCCGACCAGGGCCACACCGACCGGCTTGGTGCGGTTGCGCCGGGCGTCGACCGTTCCGTCGCGGAGCGCCTCCACGACGGCGTCCCGGATGCCCGCCGCCCGCCGGGGGTCGCCCCCGGCGGTGACCGCCACCCCGATCTCGTCCACTCTTCCGCTGGCGGGCGTCCAGGCCGCCGACGCGTCCTTGTCGTCGGCGCGCACGCACCAGATCCGTTTGGCCTCGGCCTCGGCGGCCACCGCGGCGTTCACCGAGCGGTCGTCGGTGCACGCCTGGACCAGCCAGGCCCCGTCGAGGTCACCGACCTGGTACCGCCTGGCCTCCCAGATCACACGGCCGGCCGCTATCAGGTCGTCGAGGGCCGGCGTGACACTCGTCGAGACGACGGTGACCAGGGCACCGGCCTCCAGCAACGCCGGAACCCGCCTCTGGGCGACACGGCCCCCGCCCACGACGAGCACCCGCCGCCCGGAGAGGCGCAAACCCAGCAGGTAGGGCGACATGGTGACCGATCTCCCGTTCGCACTGAATGGTAAGCATGGCGTGTTAGGAGGTAAACCTACCGGCTAATACTTCATCGTTCGCTGCCCGCGCCTTAACGGCGCGAGAACGAAACCGGCTCCGCCCCGCCTCTGGGGGTCGAACTTTCCGCAGGTCAGCCCTCTTTCTTCTCGCTGACTCCGGCGGAGTCGAAGGTCGCCACCTCGCGCATGACCCTCACGGCCGCGCAGACGAGCGGGTGGGCGAGCAGCCCCCCGGTGCCCTCGCCGAGCCGCAACTCCAGCTCGACCAGGGGACGCAGCCCGAGATGGGCGAGCGCGACGGCGTGACCGGGTTCGGCGGAACGGTGGCCGGCGACGCAGTGGTCCACCACCCGGGGGGCCAGCGCCGCCGCCGCCAGCGCCGCCGAACCGGCGATGACCCCGTCGAGGATGACCGGCACCCGCAGGGCGGCCCCGCCCAGGATGAATCCGGCGATCGCCGCGTGCTCCAGGCCGCCGACCGCGGCCAGCGTCTCCAGCCCTCGCGCCGAGGCGCCCACGCCCGGGGAAAGGCCGTTGACCCGCAGGGCCCGCCGGACCACCTCGATCTTGCGGGCGAGCGTCTCGTCGTCGGCCCCCGTGCCCCTGCCGGTCACGACGGCGGCGTCCCTGCCGGTGAAGGCGCAGATCAGGGCGGCCGAGGCCGTGGTGTTGGCGATGCCCATGTCTCCGGTGATCAGGCAGCGGGCGCCCTGGTCCACCAGGTCACGGGCCATCGCGACGCCCGTCTCCAGCGCGGCGAGCGCCTGTTCGGGGGTCATCGCCGGGCCGAGGGACAGATCGGCCGTGCCGTACGCCACCTTGCCGATCGTCAGGCCAGGCGCGGGATCGAGGTCGGCGGCCACCCCGACGTCCACGACCGTCACCGAGGCGCCGACCTGGGCGGCGAAGGCGTTGGCCACCGCGCCGCCCGCGAGGAAGTTGCCGACCATCTGCACGGTGACCTCCCGCGGCCAGGGGCTCACCCCCTGGGCGTGCACGCCGTGGTCGGCCGCGAAGATCGCCAGTGCCGCCGGGGCGGGGAGCGGCGGCGGGCAGACCGCGGCGGCCCCCGCCAGCCGTACGGCCACCTCCTCCAGCGCGCCCAGCGCGCCCCGCGGCTTGGTCAGGTTGTCCTGGTGGGCCCGCGCCTCGGCAAGGGCCGCGGGATCGGCGGGTGAGATCGCGGCGACGGTCCGCTCAAGGATGGTCATGTCCCCAAGTGTCCCGTGAAAAGCCCCGGGCCGGGCGGATCGTCCGGCCCCCTCCCCGCCGAGGGCGATCACCAGACGACTCCGCTGAGCGCCTCCTCGTAGCGCTCCACGACCACGTCGGCCAGGCCCTCGCAGTCGCCGATGACGTCGGCGCAGCGGACGTCCAGATCCGGGTGGCCGGCGGCGTAGGCCATGGCCTGGGCCCAGACGCGGTCCAGCACTCCCCCGGCGAACAGCAGGTAGGGAACCACGATCACCCGTTTGGCGCCCAGGCGCCGGCAACGCTCGATGCCGCCGGGGACGCCGGGCGGGGTGAGGGAGACGAAGGCGGTCTCCACGGTCATGTACTCATGGGCGTGGGTCTCCCAGAACAGCCGGGAGACGCGGTGCACGTCGGCGTTGGCCGCCGGGCTGGTGGAGCCGTCGCCGACCAGGACCACGGCGGTCTCGCCGATCTCGATGCGTTCGGGCTCGTCGTCGAGCGGCCCGGCCGCGACGGAGACCAGGCGGAGACTGGCGACCTCGGCCGCGGCGTCGGCCAGGCGCTCGGCGAGCAGCGCCAGGACGCGAGGGTCGGCCCCCAGGGGACGGCCGTAGTCACAGGTGAGTATGGGATGGCGCTCCTGCTCCCTGGCCATCGCCGCGGGGATGTCGGCGCCGATCCGCACGTCCGCGGTCAGACTCAGCGGCAGCGCCACCATGCGGTGGTGGCCGCGGGCGACCAGCGAGGCGACCGAGTCGCTCAGACGCGGCCTGGCCCTGGCGACGTATCCGCCGCAGACGTCGGCCGCGATCTGGTCCAGGCGGCAGCGGAGCCTGTGGATGAACCTGCCGAACTCGACGGACGCGCTGTCATCGTGTGAGCCCTGCCCAATGAGCAGCAGCGGGGGCTTCATAGAGGGACTCCAATGACCTTGACCTGGGATTACTCAGTCGCGACTGGCGAGGATATCCGATAACGGCAGGCCATGAATAGGTAACGAATGGATAAAACAGATTGGATACGGACGAGTGGCCTCGGATCTCCGCGGCGAGGCCGGCGGTCGCGCCGGAGCCCCCTCAGCGGACGACCACCACCTCCAGCGTGCGCGGACCGTGCACGCCCTCGACGCGGTTCAGCTCGATGTCGCTGGTCGCCGAGGGGCCGCTGATCCAGGTCAGCGGCAGGGCCGGATCGAGCCGCTCCAGCGCCTCGGCCACCTCCGCCACGATCTGCCCGGCCCGCACCACGCACAGGTGGTAGTCGGGCACCAGGGTGAGCATCCGCCGCCCCTGGCCGGGACCTGTGTCCAGCACGATCGTGCCGGTCCGCGCGATCGCCACCGCGCAGCCGGTGAGCACCCCCTCGGCCCGGTCCAGTTCCCCGGCCCCCAGCGGCGGGTCGTCGGCGACGAATTCCGCCGGCGTCCACTCCCCGGGAAGGCCGTCCGGGACGACCGGGCGCGAGACGCCCCGCCGGGCCAGCGCCGCCGCGATCACCCCGGCCGCCCCGTCCCCGTCCGTCACGTGCACCGTCGCGCGGTAGTCGGCCACCCGCCCGGCGAACAGCTCCACCGGATCCCCGGGCTCGCCGGGCTCCCCGGCCGGCGGCGAGACGCCGTGCGCCCGGACGGCCTCCGCCTCCGGCGCCGAGGCCACGGCGGCGCGGATCCTCGCCAGGATCAGCTCCCTGCTCGTCACCGGCCACCCCCTCCCCGCTCTCCCCGCTCCTGCCGCTCCCGGTCGCCGGCGTGTGCCCGGCTCCGCCGTACGGGCAGACGTCTGCCGACCCGGCGGGCCCGCTCCGGTGGCCGCCCGGAACCTCCGCCGGTGCGCTCCCACCAGTCGCGGAAGGATTCGGCGGGCAGTTCGGGCAGGTCACGGGTGTCGGTCCAGGCCGACAGCGGCCCCGGAAGGCGCCGGGGAACGAACCGGCGCAGGCGCAGGCCCAGCCGTTCGGCGCGCCCCAGCCGTTCCGGCCGGTCGAGCACCCACCCGGCGGCGCGCATCGCCAGGCGCTCGGCGCGAGGGTGGGGGGCCATGCCGCGCAGATGGACCAGCACCTCGGGGATGTCGATGGCCACCGGGCAGACGTCGAAGCAGGCGCCGCAGAGTGTGGACGCGTACGGCAGGGACGCCTCCAGCTCCGAGGCCATGCCGTGCAGCTGCGGGGTGAGGATCGCGCCGATCGGACCGGGGTAGACCGAGCCGTAGGCATGGCCTCCCGCGCGCTCGTAGACCGGGCAGACGTTCAGGCAGGCCGAGCAGCGGATGCAGCGCAGGGCCTGGCGGCCGACCTCGTCGGCGAGGACGGCGGTGCGGCCGTTGTCGAGCAGGACGAGGTGGAACTCCTGCCCCTCGGCCGCACCGGTCCAGGTGGAGGTGTAGGGGTTCATCCGCTCACCGGTGGAGCTCCGGGGGAGAAGCTGGAGGAAGACCGCGAGGTCACGCCAGGTCGGCAGCAGCTTCTCGATGCCGACCACGCTGATCAGCGTGCGCGGCAGGGTCAGGCACATCCGGCCGTTGCCCTCCGACTCCAGCACGACCAGCGTGCCGGTCTCGGCGATCATGAAGTTGGCGCCGGAGATCGCGACCTTCGCCGCCAGGAAGCGCTCCCGCAGGTGGAGCCGGGCGGCCTCGGCCAGGGCGGCGGGCTCGTCGGTCAGCCCCTCGGGAGCCGGGCGTCCGCGGGCGCCCATCCGGGTGCGGAAGATCTCCCGGATCTCCGAGCGGTTGCGGTGGATCGCGGGCACCAGGATGTGCGAGGGCAGGTCGCCGCCGAGCTGCACGATCAGCTCGGCCAGGTCGGTCTCGTGGACGGTGATCCCCCGCGCGGCCAGGGCCTCGTTGAGGCCGATCTCCTGGGTGGCCATCGACTTGACCTTGACCGCGCTGTTCTCCCCCGTCGCCTCGACCAGCCCGGCGACGATCCGGTTGGCCTCAGCGGCGTCGGCCGCCCAGTGGACGTGTCCGCCCGCCCGGACGACGGCCTCCTCCATCCGCAGGAGATAACGGTCGAGGTTGCGCAGGGTGTGGTCCTTGATCTGCCGTCCGGCGGCCCGCAGGCGCTCCCAGCCGGGAAGTTCCGCGACCGCGGCGGCCCGCCTGTCGCGGATCGTGCGCGTGGCCTTACGGAGGTTGGCCCGGAGCTGGGCGTCGTGTACGGCCCGCGCGGCGTTCGCCGGAAAGGCGGGCATGCCCAGGAACGTGGCGGTCATCCGGCCCCCTCCGTGGCGGCGAGGATCTCGGCGAGGTGCAGGGTCCGGACCCCGGTGCGCAGGCGCCCGAGGACGCCGCCGATGTGCGTCAGGCAGGAGTTGTCGGCCGCGCAGAGCACCTCGGCGCCGGTCGCGGCGACGTTGCGCACCTTGTCGGCGCACATGGCGGTGGAGATCGCCGGATTCTTCAGCGCGAACGTGCCGCCGAAGCCGCAGCACTCCTCGGCTCCGGGCAGCGGGACCAGTTCCAGGCCGCCGACCCGCTCCAGCAGGTGGATGGGACGGTCTCCCAGGCGCAGGCCGCGCAGGGAGTGGCAGGTCGGATGGTAGGTCACCCGGTGCGGGAAGAAGGCGCCGACGTCGGTGACGCCGAGAACGTCGACGAGGAACTCGGAGAGCTCGTAGACGCCGGGCATCGCCTCCGCTGCCCCGCCGCTCCCTTCGGCGGGGGCCGCCAGGGGGTGGCGCGCGCGGATGGTCGCGGCGCACGATCCGGAGGGCACGACGACCGCGTCGTATCCGGTGAAGACACCGGCGAAGCGCCGTGCCAGCCGTTCGCCCTGCCGCCGATAGCCGGTGTTGAGGTGCATCTGGCCGCAGCAGGTCTGCGCCCGGGGAAAGGCGACGTCGCATCCCAGGCGGCGCAGCAGCGTCACCGTCGCCCGCCCGGTGCCGGGAAAGAGCAGATCGTTCAGACAGGTGATGAACAGGGCGACACGCACGGGCTCTCCTTCCGCCCCACGGTCAGACCACTGTACGTTCCCGCGGTGACCGCCGCCCCTCGGCCCCGGGGGCGCCGGGACCGCCCGCGGGGCCGCGGCGGGCGGGGCAGGTGAGGCGTCCCCCGCCCGCCCCGCCCGCTCCCGTCCGTCACGAGCCCGACGGACTGGGGCCCGACGGGCTGGGGAAGGGGGACGGGGAGACGACGAGCGACGGCGGCGGCACGGAGTCGGCGACCCGGCAGGAGGCCCCGGAACAGGCCACCAGGTCGTCGAGCTGCCGGTCGAACCGGGCGATCACCCCGGGCGGGACCCTCGCGGCGAGGTTGGAGAGCTGGTAGGGGTCCCTGGCGAGATCGTAGAGCTGGTACTCGCCGGTGGAGTAGCGGACGAAGGTGTACCGGGCGGTCCGCATGCCCTGGTAGGCGGGGACCGGCGTCTGGCGGGCCGAGTTCGGGTTGATCGGGCGGTAGAACTCCAGCAGGACGTTCTGGCGCCACGGGACGGGGAGCCTGCCCTGCAGGAGCGGCAGCAGCGACCGGCCCTCGGCGAACTCCGGAAGCCTGGCGCCGGCGAGCTGGGCGAGGGTCGGGGCGATGTCCACGGTGGCGGCCATGTCTCCGACGACCCCGCCGGCGCGCACCCCCGGCCCCCTGACCACGAACGGCACCTTGATCGACTCGTCGAACGGGGTCGTCTTGCCCTGGGCGAGCCGGTGCTGGCCCAGGTGGAACCCGTTATCGGAGCCGAAGAAGAGGTAGGTGTTATCCAGCTTCCCGGTGACACGCAGGGTCTCGATCAGGGAGGCGACCATGTCGTCCACGCCGAGCATGGCCCTGAGCCTGCGGCGGTAGCGCTCGTCGATGTTCTCGATCGTCCTTTCGCCGAACCTCTCGCGCGAGCTCAGCCACCGGGGCTCGGCGCTCACGTCCTCCTGGTCGAAGGAGGGGGGCCGCGGCGCGACGGCGTCGGCGAAGGCGTCGCGGTGCCGGGCGGCGCAGTTGGCCGGGTTGTGCGGGGCGACGGGGGCGAGGTACAGGAAGAACGGCTCCTCGCCCGCCTGGGAGACGAAGGCGTCGGCCTTCTGGCTGAGCACGTCGGTCAGGTAGTCGGTGTCGGCGGAGCCGTACGCCCTCAGCACGCCGTTCTCGTTGAGCGTGTAGTCGTACTCCTTGTACAGCCTGCGCACGGGGACGTCCCACTCGTCCCAGCCCTGCGGCACGTAGGTGGGGGCGGTCGCCCCGCCGGGGTAGTGGTTGAGGTATTTCCCCATCAGCCCGGTGCGGTAGCCGGCCGACTTCATCCAGGTGCCGAGCGTGGAACGTTCCAGGGCCGAGGCGTAGAACTTGGTGAAGCCGCCCTCGGGGGCCGTGTTGGTCAGCACGCCGTGGCTGTGGACGTACTGGGAGCGCAGGATCGTCGAGCGCGACGGGCAGCACCAGGAGTTCGTCACGAAGAAGCGGTCGAAGGAGGTGCCGCCCCGGACGAGCTCGTTCCAGATCGTGGGGAATCTCTGAAGGTCACCCGCCTCCAGATCGTCGACGAGGACGAACACGATGTTGGGCCGCTCGGCCGCCCGCGCCGTCTCGGAAGCGACTCCCGGGGCGCCGAGGGTGCACAGCAGGATCAGGCAAAGGACCTTACGGACAGCATTAAGCACAAGCTCACGCTTCCCACAAGGCCGAATTTCGACACCTCGTCTCAGGCCCCCGAACATGCAACACGTTCCAGCTCAGACGGGGTGGCCTTCGGAGAAAGACCCGGCGCCCACCATCGGGCTGGCAGAATCGACCGGGTGACGATTCGGGTGCTCATCGCCGACGACCAGGAACTGGTGCGAACCGGCTTCCAGATGATTCTGGACGCCCAGACGGACATGGAGGTCGTGGCGACCGCCGCCAACGGCGCCGAGGCGGTCGAGCACGCCCGGCGGCTCCGTCCCGACGTGTGCCTCCTCGACATCCGCATGCCCAGGCTGGACGGCCTGGAGGCCACCCGGCTCCTGGCCGGGCCCGGTGTGGCCGATCCGATGCGGGTGGTCATCGTCACGACCTTCGACCTGGACGAATACGTCTACGGCGCCCTGCGGGCGGGGGCGACCGGGTTCCTGCTCAAGGACAGCGGGCCGACCCTGCTGGTCGAGGCGATCCGGGCCGCCGCGGCCGGCGACGCGCTGGTCTCCCCCTCGGTGACCGTACGGCTGCTCGAACACCTGGCCCACCCCCGAGGAGGCGGCGCCCGGCCGCCCGGCGAGCCGCTCACCGAGCGCGAGATGGACGTCGTCCGCCTGGTGGCCAGGGGGCGGACCAACCAGGAGGTCGCCGCGGAGCTGTTCGTCTCCCTCTCGACGGTCAAGACCCATCTGGGAAGCATCCAGGCGAAGCTCGGCGCCAGAAACCGGGTGGAGATCGCGGCCTGGGCCTGGGAGTCGGGCGTGGTCGGCTGACCGGCACGGCTGATTAGCGAAGGGGCCGACGGGATAGAAGAAGGGCAGGTCCTTCAGCGCATGCCGGGGGGAGATACACATGCGCTTCATCCCGTCCCTGCCGAGGAGATCGGCCACGGCCGTCCACGTGACCCTTGGCGCCCAGGTTCTGGCGATCGCCGCCCTGACGGTGTTCGAACGGGTCCGCGGCCGGCGGCTGGCGCGGGAGATCTCGGCTCTCGGCGGCGACCCTCACGCCCCCGGCGCCCACGCCGTCGTCGGCGCGGTGACCGTCTTCGCCCTCCTGATGATGATCGTCGCGGTGACCGTGATCGCGTCCGTGACGGCCTACCTCACCTGGCTCATCCGGGCCCGGCGGAACGCGGCCCATCCCGAGGCGCCCGCCTGGCCCGTGCTGGTGGCCTGGCTCGTGCCGGGGGTCAACCTCGTCGCCCCGCCGCTGCTGCTGTACCGCCTCTGGTGGTCCTCGCGCCCACCGGCCGGCCGCCACGACCGCTGGGTGACGCTGCTGACCGTCTGGTGGCTGAGCTGGCTGACCACGCTCGCCCTGGTCCTGGTACGGCTGCCGCTGGACACCGCCCCGCAGGACGCCGACCTCACCGGTCTGGGGCCGATCGAGCTGGTCTCGGTCGCGCTCTCCGCGCTGCTGTGCGCGGCGACCGTCCGGGAGATCGCGGGGGTCCAGGCCGCCGGAGCCCGGCAGGGCCGCGGCGCCGGGGCGCACCGGATGGCCCCGCGGGCCGTCCGCGAGATCCTCACGAGACGGGCGATGACGACGCTCCCCGGCCTTCCCGCGTCCCCTGTGCCCTCGGTGCTTCCCGGCCTCCCTGTGCTCCCCGTCTCCCTGGAGGCCGACGGCGACCGGCCCCCGGCGGGGACCGTCAGCCCCACGACCCCCTGACCTCCACCCCCGGTGTCCCCGTCCCCGGCGTCCCCGGCGTCCTGTGTAAGCCTCCCGCCCTGACCGCTCCCACGCCCCGGAAAAGCCCCGGCCTGGGCTTTCCCGGGGCGCCGGTGTGACCTGGATAGGCTGTGCCCTTCATGTGACGGCGTATGCGGTTAGGTATGACGGTGAACAACCTCAATCCGAGCGATTACCCCAATATTGGCCGATACCGCGTGCTCGGCCTGCTCGGCAGAGGCGGTATGGGCACGGTCCACCTCGGTGAGTCACCCGAGGGCCGGCGGGTCGCCATCAAAGTGATCAACCCGGAGTACAGCCGGCACGAGCAGTTCCGGATGCGCTTCCGCCGCGAGGCCGACGCCGCGCGGCGGGTCCGCCGGTTCTGCACGGCCGACGTGATCGAGGCCGCGCTCGACGGCGACCAGCTGTACGTGGTGACCGAGTACGTCGCGGGGCCGAACCTGGAGGAGGCCGTACGCTCGGGAGGACCGCTCGGCGGCTCCAGTCTCGACGCGCTGGCGGTCGGCGTGGCGACCGCGCTGGTCGCGATCCACGGCGCCGGGGTGGTGCACCGCGACCTCAAACCGTCCAACGTGCTGCTCTCCCCCGTCGGCCCCCGGGTGATCGACTTCGGTGTCGCCCGCGCGCTGGACACGCTCGGCGGGATCACCGCGACCGGGGAGATCCTCGGCACGCCCCGGTACATGGCGCCCGAGGTACTGCGCGGCGAGCCGGTCTCCCCCGCCTGCGACGTCTTCTCCTGGGGCTGCCTGATGGCCTTCGCCGCGAGCGGCCGGGCGCCGTTCGGCGGGGAGACACTTCCGTCGGTGCTGTATCAGGTGCTCAACACCGAACCCGTCCTTCAGGGCCTGGAGCCCGCGCTGCGCGAGCCGGTGGCCCACGCCCTCGCCAAGGACCCGGCGCGGCGGCCCACCTCCCAGCAGCTCCTCGACCACCTGCTGGGCAGATCGGCGGCCCCCGAGCAGGCCGCCCACTCGGTGCGGACGACCTGGCAGCAGAGCCCGCCCCCGATGACGGAGACCGCCCCCCTCGGAGGGGACACCCATGCCGCCCCCACCCCCGCTCCGCGGCCGGCCGGTCGCGCGGGGCGCGGGTGGTGGGCCGCCGGGGTGGCCGCGGCGCTCCTGGCCGTCGCGGGCGCCGGCCTGTACCTCATGCTCTCCCCGGGCGGCCCGCCCGAGGATCTTCCCCTGCTCTACCAGGAGGACTTCACCCAGACCGGCAACGGCTGGAGCGGCGGCGTCTACGACGGGAACGGCGGCAAGTACGGCTACTCCCCCGAGGGCTACTACGCCCTCGACGTGGACGGCGTCTCCCCCGTCCGGCGGGAGAAGGCCCCGGCCGGGTTCCTGACCGCCCCGCCCGCCACCCCCGATCCCACGGCCAGCCCCACACCGGTCATCCCCGACCGGCTGCTGCTGGGCGCCGACGCCGGGGTCCGTGCCGGCAGCAGGGGCACGGGCGAGTACGGCCTGTTCTGCCGGGGCGAGGACGACTACCAGGCGACCCGGTACGAGTTCCTGATCGACACCCTGGGCACCGCGCGCCTGCGCAAGGCCGTCAAGAGCGGCGGAGGCGAGCTGATCAAACCCGTCCGGCTCGACCTGCCCGCGGGCGGGCCCGTCCGCCTCCAGGCCGAGTGCGCGGGCGGAAAGGAGGGCGTACGGCTGAGCATGTGGGTCAACGGCGACCTGGTCGGGTCCGTGCTGGACGCCAGCCCGCTGCCCAGCGGGCAGGTCGGCCTGCTCGCCAGGGTCGGCGAGAAGAGCAGCTCCGTGCTCAAGGCCTCGTTCGACAACTTCACCCTGCACGGCACGGCCCCCTCACCACAGACGCGGGCGTCCGGCGGGGGCGGCGAATGATCAGTACGTGGCCGGGGACGATCCAGGTACCCGGCCGAGCGAGGGAGTTGAACGTGATGCGTGCCGTAGTCGTCTCCGCCACCGGCGGCCCCGAGGTCCTGACCCTCACCGAGCTCCCGGACCCGGAACCGGGGCCCGGCGAGGTGCTGGTCGACGTCGCCGCCGCGGGGGTGAACTTCATCGACGTCTACCACCGGATGGGCCGCTACCCGGTGCCGCTGCCCTTCGTCCCCGGCAACGAGGGCGCGGGCACGGTCGCGGCGGTCGGCGAGGGCGTCGAGGGGGTGGCCGCCGGCGACACGGTGGCCTGGGCCGACGTCATGGGCGGCTACGCCTCCCGGGCGGTGGTCCCCGCCTCCCGCCTGCTGGCCGTCCCCGAGGGGATGACGGCGGATCTCGCCGCGGCCGTCACCCTCCAGGGGCTGACCGCCCACTACCTGACCCACTCCGTCCACGAGGTGAAGCCGGGAGACGAGGTGCTGGTGCACGCCGCCGCCGGAGGGGTGGGCCTGCTGCTCACCCAGATCGCGAAGCTGCGCGGGGCGCGGGTGATCGGCACGGTCTCCACCGACGAGAAGGAGGAGCTGGCCCGGCGGGCGGGCGCCGACGAGGTCCTGCGCTACGACGGTTTCGCCGAGGCGGTCCGCGCCCTGACCGGCTCCGGCGTGTGCGCCGTCTACGACGGGGTGGGCGCCGCCACCTTCGACGGCAGCCTCGCCTCGCTGCGCCCCCGCGGCATGATGGCCCTGTACGGCCAGGCCAGCGGCCCGGTGCCGCCGGTCGACCCGCAGGCCCTGGCCCGGGGCGGCTCCCTGTTCCTCACCCGGCCCACCCTCGGCCCCTACATCGCCACCCGCGAGGAGCTGACCTGGCGGGCCGCCGACGTCTTCGGCTGGGTGGCCTCCGGGCGGCTCAAGGTCCACGTCTCCGCCCGCCATCCCCTGGCCGACGCCGCGCGCGCCCACGAGGACCTGCAGGCCCGGCGCACGACCGGCAAGCTCCTGCTCCTGCCCTGACCGTGCTCCGTTCCGGCTCCGGTCGACCGGCTCCGGCCGTGCTCCGGCCGTGCGGTGGCCTCCTCGGCCGTGCTCCGACCGCCGTACGGCCGGAGCACGGTGCGGGCGGCCCCGCCCGCCGGCGGCTACCAGTCCTGGGAGAGGCCGGACATACGGCGCAGATACTCGTCCTCGTCGATCTCGCCCGCGGCGTAGCGGCGTTTGAGGATCTCGCGCGGATCGTCGGGGGCAGGACGCCTGCCCGCCGCGGCGGCGCGGGCCAGCAGGACCGCGCCGACGACCAGGCCGGCGAGCACGACGGCGAGAAGAAGCGGCAGCACGAGCCGGAGCATCATTCACCTTCCATAGCTCTATTGTGCGAAATTTCGTGAGAAGTCCGGTGCCTCGTGCGGGGTGCCGCCGGGCGGCAGGACCGGCAGCCCCCCGGGAGCGCCGTCCGTCAGGAGCCCCAGCAGGGCTCCGGTGTCCACATGCCGCTCGATCAGGTCGCCCAGGGCGTCCAGCCGTTCCTCCCGCAGCGCGGCGAAACGGATGCCCGGGGCCGGGGTGAAGTCACGGCCGGAGACCTCCGCCACATCGGCGAGGAACGCCCGGCGGAAGTCGTCGTTCTCCAGCGCCCCGTGCCAGGTGGTGCCCCAGACCGGCCCCACGCGGCAGCCGTCCAGGAAGGGCTCGCCGCCGTGGACGGTCACGACGCCGTGATGGATCTCGTACGCCTCGACGCGGCAGCCGTACGCGCCGCCGACCGGGCGGCCCAGGATCTTCCCGGCCCCGAACTCCACCGTCGCCGGCAGCAACCCCAGCCCCTCCACCCTCCCGGCCCCGGACTCGACGTCGTCGCAGATGGTCCGGGCGAGCATCTGGTAGCCGCCACAGATGCCCAGCACCGCCCGGCCGCGCAGCGCGCCGGCCAGGCCGGTGGCGCGCAGCCAGGCCAGGTCGGACACCGTGGCGCGCGTCCCCGGCAGCACCACCAGGTCGGCGTCGTCCAGTTCGGCCGGGGAGGTCACGAAGCGGACCACCACGCCGGGCTCCGCGGCCAGGGCGTCCACGTCGGTGAAGTTGGAAAGACGCGGCAGCCGGACCACCGCGACCCGCAGGCTCTGCCGGCCGTACGGCGCACGCGCCCCGGCGGCGGGCCTGCCGTCCAGGGCGAGGGAGTCCTCGGCGTCCAGCCAGACACCGTCCAGCCACGGCAGCACACCGTAGACCTCACGCCCGGTCAGGCCCCTGATCATGTCGAGGCCGGGTTCGAGGATCTCCGGCGCCCCCCGGAATTTGTTGATCAGAAAACCCGCGATCAGCGCCTGGTCGGCGGGCTCCAGCAGGGCCACCGTCCCGTACAGCGAGGCGAAGACCCCACCCCGGTCGATGTCGCCGACCACGACGACCGGCAGGCCGGCGGCGCGGGCCAGACCCATGTTCGCGATGTCGCCCCTGCGCAGGTTGATCTCCGCCGGGCTGCCCGCCCCCTCGCAGATCACCACGTCGTAGGAGGCGCGCAGCCGCTCCAGCGCCTCCACCGCGACCCCCCGGAGCCGGTCCTTGACGTCCCAGTACTCCAGCGCGTCGACGTCGGCCAGCGGCCTGCCCATGACCACCACCTGGCTGCGCCGGTCACTTCCCGGTTTGAGCAGGATCGGGTTCATGTCCGCGGTGGGCTCCAGGCCACACGCGGCGGCCTGCATCGCCTGGGCCCGCCCGATCTCGGCGCCGTCTGCGGTGACGAAGGAGTTCAGCGACATGTTCTGCGCCTTGTACGGCGCGACCTTCACCCCCCGCCGCGCCAGCCAGCGGCAGATCCCCGCGGTGACGACGCTCTTACCCGCGTCGGAGGTGGTCCCGGCGACCAGCAGCGCCCCCCTCACCCGGCCACCGCCGGGCCGGTGGAAACCACGGGCGTCTTCCCTGACGGATCGGCAGTCATGATGACAGCATGCCGCGTGGTGGACCGTGCCGCCTATCCGGCCGTCGGCGTCACGGCCCGGCCCGTGCGCGCCATGCACGGTGAGGAGCCGCGCACCCGGCCCTTCACGGCCGGGAACCGGACTGCACCGCACACACCACGAAACCCCGCCGCCCGGCCCGGCGGCGTGATCACCTGTCCCCGGCCGAGCACCGGAACCCGCCCCGGGACGCGGCCAGCACGGCCAGCCCCGCCGCCGCCAGGCCGACCGCCCGGGCCAGCCGTACGGCCCGGCGGATGTCGGCGACCTCCGGCTTAAGGCCGTTCCCCATCTCCGGCCGGTGCTCCACCCGGTCGCCGTAGACGTTGACCCCGCCCAGCGTGACGTCCAGGGCCCCGGCGAAGGCCGCCTCGCACCGGCCGGCGTTGGGGCTCGGATGGCGGTGGCCGTCTCTGCGCAGCACGGCCGCCGCCCGCCGGACCGAACCGCCCACCAGGGGCGCGCCGAGCACCGCCAGCAGCCCGGTGATCCGCGCGGGAACCAGGTTGGCGGCGTCGTCGAGCCGGGCGGCGGCCCAGCCGAAACGCTCGTAGCGGGCACCGCGATGCCCGACCATGGCGTCCAGCGTGTTGACCGCCCGGTAGGCCAGCAGCCCGGGAATCCCGGCCACCGCCCCCCAGAACAGCGGCGCAACCACCGCGTCGGAGGTGTTCTCCGCGACCGACTCCACGGTGGCCCTGGCCAGTTCGGCCGGCTCCAGCCCGGAGGGGTCGCGCCCGCACAGGTGGGAGAGCCTTCGGCGGGCCCCGGCCACGTCGCCGGCCTCCAGCAACTCCGCCATCGCCACGCCCTCGCGCCCCAGGCTCGTGCCGCCCAGCACCGACCAGGTCGCCGCGGCACTCAGCACCCCCCGTGACACGGGGCCGGCCGCCCTCGTCGCGACCAGCCCGAGCAGCGCCGCCGCGCCGACGCACACCCCGGTGTGGAGGACCCCCGCCGCGCGGGCGTCGCCGTACAGGCGCCTCTCCAGCGCGGCGGCGCCCCGGCCGAACAGCGCCACCGGATGCCCGCGCCGGGGGTCGGCGAGCACGACGTCGATCGCGACCCCGGCGAGCATCCCCAGTGCCTCGGCCCGCCCCGGCCACCGGAGATCCGCGGCGCCGTACCCGGCGCGATGCCCCTCCGCCTTCGCGGCACCTTTCCCGGCGCCTCTCACGCCGGCCGCTGCCGGCGAACGGCCGCCGGCCCTGCGGAGCCTTTCAAACGCGGCGCTAGACAAGGTGGGCATGGAGTTCGTCCTGGTGGGTCTCAAGCCAGGCACAGGCCCGGCGGATACGTGCCCCCGCGCCGCCCTCCCACATCCGGGCCCACCCGCCCCCCACGGTGACGGCCCTGGCGCGCATGGCGTGGTACGAACGGTCGAAACGGAGCCGGGCGAGGTCGAGAAGGCGGCGGCGGTCGCGCGGGGCCAGGCCGTACGCGTCGCAGAACAGCCGAAGCCGGGGGCCGGCCCGCAACGACCTCTGCCGCGGCTCCAGGTCAAGGGGGTCGGCGATCGGCGCCCAGTGCCGCAGAGTGGTCACCACGTCGAACAGCCGGGTCGTCGGCCGCGCCATGTCGAAGTCGATCAGCGCGGCGGGAAGCCCGTCCCTGAAGATCACGTTGTCGAGGTTGACGTCACAGTGGCCGACCAGCTCCGGAGCGGCGTCGTCGTTGGAACCGCTCTCCCACACGGCGCCCGGAGGCGGGACGAACCCCGCCGTGGCGTCGTGAAACCGCCTCAGCAGCGTCGCCAGCGCGACCAGCGACCTGTCGGTGATCGCGTATGCGGGCAGCGGCCTCGGGGCGGAGACACCGTTCACATAGGTCAGGATCTCCCGGCCCCGTTCGTCCGTCCCCACCACCCGGGGCGCCCCGTCGAACCCCACCGCCTCAAGATGCCGCAGCAGCGCGTGCACCGAGCGGGTGGAGGACCTGGTGGGCCTGCGCACGGTGGCGCCGACCCGCACCACCCCGTCGGTCACGTCGCCTCCCGTCAGCGGGATCTCCTCATGCTGGACGGTGGCGGCGAACATGACATACGAGGGTAGACCGGCCCACCCCCTGGAAAGAACCATTCCCCCGAACCCGTCCGCCCTCGCCCCCACCCCCGCCCCCTCGGGTACACTTCCTTCGCCGCCACCACCGCCCCGCTCACGTGGCGCTCCTGTGGCCCGCGGAGTGATCCTCACGACACGGATGGAAAACCGATGCGTGGGCACTCCACGGATCATGCACAATTAGGCGGGAGCGCCCTTAGCTCAGCTGGATAGAGCATCGGACTTCTAATCCGACGGTCGCAGGTTCGAATCCTGCAGGGCGCGCGATCAAGACCAGCGGAAACCCCCGCCTGACCTGCGACTACGCGGTCGGGCGAGAAATCTTCATGTCCGGCTGTCCACGGCGCTCGCCGACCGTTTGCGGCTGGTCCTTCCCAAGGTCTTCCCATAGACCCGCATGCAACGCTTCTTGTGCGGCCCGTCGTTGCGGGCTCCAGCCTCTCAGCGACCTGAGAGGTGATCACCGTCGGGACCACTCTGAGCTGCCGGCCTCACCACACCCAGCCACCGACGGCACATGAGCCGCATCACTGCCCTCTACGTGGCTGAAGTCGGCCGAAACTGAGCTTCCCCTCGTAGCGTGGAGATCGAACCGAGAGAGGTTTGGTCGTGGCAGGTACCACGCGGCGCCGCTTTGATCCGGAGTTTCGGGCCGGAGCGGTGCGGATTGTCAAGGAGACCGGCAAACCCGTCGCGCACGTCGCCCGGGATCTGGGGATCAATGAGTACACGCTGCACAATTGGGTGCGGATGGACCGGCACGCCGGCGGTCAGGTCAGCGGCGGAGGTGGAACGCTGAAGGAGTCCGAGCAGGAGGAGCTGGCCCGGCTACGGGCCGAGAAGGCCGGGTTGGCGCGGGAGCTCGCGCGGCGGAAGGCGGCCTGGGCCAAGGAGCGCGAGCAGCTGGAAGACGAGCGCGATGTGCTCAAGCGCTCGGTGGTCTTGCGGGTTCGAGAGGCGATGGGCCGGTGAGCGTGGCGGCCTTCATCAGCTCCCAGAAGACCGAGTACGGCATCAGCCACGTCATCTCCTGCCGGGCGCTGGGGGTTTCCCAGTCCTGGTTCTACAAGTGGAAGGCCCGGGCCCCGACGCCGCGCGAGCGGCGGCGTGCCGATCTGGGACGACTGCTGGAGCGGGCAGACGCCGAACAGCTTCCGGCCATCCCGTGGACAATCACGGACGGCTGTTCCGGTCCCACGCTGGTGGGGGAGTGCGTCGCGACCGATCCCATCCAGCGGCGGGACGACTTCGAGGCTTGGCGATGCGCCCTCGGAGCCGAGGCGTGGCCGGGCGGCCTTCGCCGAGGGAAAAGCGTACATCTACATGCCTCGATCAATGACGAGGAAGGCGTCTCAATTAGCATCGCGGCTGAAGTATTGGCCGAAGAGATGTAACACCATACTCGGAAGCCACACCCGGAGCCCTAATACCGGCCCTACCCAACCGAGTGTTCGAAGACGCGACCATTGGATCAGAAGCAGGGTTCTTTGATGTCGCGCTGGGGGAAGCCCCAACCCTGGTGGTGATGGATCTGGTTGTGGTGATCAATCCATCTACCAGGGTTTGTACGCCACGGATGCGGGGCGATCACCACAACCCCAACCCTCGTAACCAGGTTGCCGCTGCGTGGCGTCGCGCCATGTCACGCGCTGACGTTCGGGCCGCCGTGGAGGAGGGCCTGTCCGAGAGGGGTCAGGGTGTGGAGGACGGCGCCGCCCATCCGGGTGGATGAGACGAGTCCGGCGTTGCGCAGTACCGTGGCGTGCTGGCTGGCAGAGCCGAGGGAGATACCGACCTGTTCGGCCACGGACGTGGTGGTGGAGGCGCCGCGCAGGGCGGCCAGTACGGCCGCGCGGGTACGGCCGAGCAGGGGGCCGAGCACGTCGGCCTGGTCGGCGGACCGCTCCTCGACGGAGATCGGATAGATCAGCACACTGGCCGCGTCGGGCCGATGCATCACCATCAGGCGAGGCGCGAAGTAGGACGGGATCAGCAGCAACCCATGCCCGCACAGAGGGAGGTCATAGTCGCCGTCGATCGGTATGTGCAGAGTTGGTGGCTGCCAGTGGCAGTCGGGATGGAGCGTGGCCAGCAGGGCGTCCACCCCGCCGCGCAGGAGGATCTCGGCGCGCAGGGTGCGGTCGGCGGCGGCCGCGGTCTGGATCAGCGGCCACAGCGGCTCCACGGATGAGACGAAGTAGCGGTTCAGGTCGCCGGCAAGGGTCTGGCGCGCCCAGGAGGCGCCGTCAGCCAGTTCCCGTGCCCACCGCCCGGCCCGCTGCGCGGGCGCCAGCGCGCTCAGGTCGAGCGCTAAGTAGGAGCTGGGCGTCTGCCTGGCCAGCTCGACACCGGTGGTGAAGTCTCCGGCGTCCGGCTGGAGCAGGAACGCGGGCACGAAGCTCTTCGGGGGAACCAGGGACGTGAGCACCCCGGCTCGCTCCGCCAGGCTTCCTCTCACCTGTTGGCGCAGTCGGCGGATTCCGGGCCGCGACCAGCTCCGGCTGGTCGGCGCGCCACGGAGGAGGCGCGCACTCAGCACCGTCTCCCACAGCGCGTTCGGAGCCGGGGCGAACGTGATCCGGCGAAGGTCGGCGTCCGAGAAGTGCATGCGAATCATGCCGATGATTCTCACGCAGCCGGCCCTCCTCGGCCAAGACCAGCCCACCCTTTTAGCCAGGACTAAAAGGCATTGCGGTCGGAATTCGGCTAAGGCAGCCTTGTGCTACAAGGGGCGCCGGCGCAAGCCACCCTTTCAGGTAATCGCACCTTACGCAGGGGGCCTCAAGCATCCACCACCATCCTCCTACTTATACGGTGGGTTGATAATGCATCACCGGGCAATAAGAATGGCCTTGCAGTGATCTTCATATGATCCATGCGGAATCATATGAAGGGACGCCAATTCACCGATGCTAAATCGAAGAGACTCAAGGAAAGCGAGAGAAGAAGATGACAAAAAGTGTTGCTCGCGTCGTGATGGTCGCCACCTTTGCAGGAGCCGCACTCGTCGGTGCGGTATCGCCCGCATCTGCGGGGACGAAGCCGAGCTGCGTTTCGGTCACAGTGAATAGTTTTAACAGCATCACCATTTACAACGGCTGTTCAACGAGCCAGCGCCTGAAGGTTGTCTGGAAGAATGCCCGCGACACCAACTGCTTCACACTCGCTTCCGGCGCCTCGAAGGACGTGAACGCATACAATCAGCCTTTCGCCTCGTATGACAAGGTTGTTACCTGCTAGAAGCTCTTCATAGAATCTCACGCAAACAATTTCAGCCGCCGTTCGGGCCTGGCGATCCATTGATCGCTGGGCCCAATTTCCGTTGGCCTGCTGGCCTTGACCATCATTCCGGCGGGCACCAGGCTGGCGAGTGTCTGCCGCGCGGCCCGCAGGCGCCTCTGCGCCGGTTGATCCTGACCGTCGCGATGCCGGTAGTGGTGCTCACGCACCCCGGTGAGCATCTAAGGAAGATCCATGGTCTGTCAGACCGGCGGCCTGCTCCTGATGGAAACGCTGGGGGCAACCGGCCTGAACAAAGGCCTGGCGCAGGCACTTGCACGGTGGCGCCCACCACGAGCGGTACACGACCCCGGGAAGATCGTGACGGATCTGGCGATGGCGCTCGCGCTGGGCGCAGACCGCCTGGCAGACATCTCGATGCTGCGCGACTCACCCGAGCTAACCGAGGACATCCAGGCGGCCATCGTCGCCTTCCCTGAGGACAGGTGGGAGATCGCCTACGACGCCGACCGGCAACCCCGCCACGGTGCCTGGGTCGCCGAACCGACCGGGCTGCTCGACCTGACCTCCTGGCCCAAGGGCATGCGGGTCATCGTCCGCAAGGAACGCCCGCACCCCGGCGCTCAGCTCCGCTTCACCGACCTCGACGGCCACCGGTTCACCTGTTTTGTCACCGGAACCCGGCCCGGGGGCGGACGCGGCCCGGCCCGCCGCTATGAACCCAAACGGCTCCGGCTGCGCCTGTTCGCCGTCGCCGGCCGTATGACACACGGAGGCCGGCGATTACGGCCGCGCATCGCCGCGCGATGGCCCTGGGCGCAGCAGATCAACTGCCGGTTGCGTCCACGGAGGTGGTGTACGAGTTTCCGCTGCCCGGACCGGACTTCCACCGACAGGCGACGACGAGCTTACGAACGGAAAGATCGACTGCTCGCGCAGCTTCACCTCACCGTCCTGCTGGGCGCACGAAAGCCCAGGGCCAACCGGTTCACCGAGCGCCCGGCGATATCCCCGTTTCGGGTTCTCCCGCGTCAGGCACAGCACCAGGTCCCGGATCTTTCTGCTCCTCCTCGGGCGGCCGACCTGGCTTGGATACACCCACAGGCGTCGGGCCAAGCGGCGGTGCCAGGCCGGCGAGGTGCCCGGCCTCACCGGCCGATGAGCCCGCAAGCCGTACGGCAGGAGTCGCACCGGCGCGGCTAGGACCGCTCGATCGACCCGGTCCTGTTTCGGCCGGACGACGGTCACGTCGCAGCACCGCCACCTCATGCCGCAGCACCATGGTCGCGGCGTCCTGGTCCGCCTCACCTCGGCTCAGGAGCGCCATCCGGCCAAACACCCGGATCATGAGCGGCGGAGAAGCGAAGGCACATAAGAACCGATCTTTCCTGAGCCGCGTCTCAGGCCGGCTCCCAGGTCAAGCGTTTTGCGGCGACTTTTGAAGCGGCACAGGGAGCTCCGCGGCGTCGAAAAGTTCTCCGGACACAGCGGCATATCTTATTCCGGCGGCCCTTTTTCGTAATTCCGCAGACGTATTGCGGCGTGCCACACGGACCGTCACGCCGTTTGACTAAATCGCTTTACCCACTCATAGTGGTTATGCGCAACGGCGGCCGGATCCTCAGCTTGGGAGTTGATCAAGGCGTGGCAGTGGACTGCGGATCGGTGCCGTGCGAGGAGCGTACCGAGTGGCCCAAAACGCTGGACGTGCCCGCGCTCATCGCCGGCGGATGGACGCCGACGCCGTTCGGTGAATTCGTGGTGAAGGTCAACAGCAGGTGCGACCTGGCCTGTGACTACTGCTACGTGTACGAGATGGCGGACCAGAGCTGGCGCGATCAGCCGATTCGCATGTCCACCTCGACAGCGGCCTGGATGGCCTACCGGATCGCCGAGCACGCCGAAGCCCACGGGCTGCGCTCCGTTGAGCTGATCCTGCACGGTGGCGAACCGCTCCTGGCCGGCTCCGGCCCCCTTTCCGCCATCGTCGACGGCGTGCGTGAAGCCGTCGGCGAGACGGCCCGGGTGAACGCCCGCGTGCAGACGAACGGCGTCCGGCTCGACGCCGGGTACCTTCGCGTGTTCGACGAGCTGGGCGTCAAGGTAGCGGTAAGCCTGGACGGCGGCCGGGCCGCTCATGACCGTCACCGGAGATACGCGAACGGCAAGGGCAGCTATGACGCCGTCGCCGAATCTCTGGCCCTGCTGCGGGACTCGTTCCCGCATCTGTTCAGCGGTCTGCTGTGCACCGTCGACCTCGCGAACGACCCGGTCTCCACCTATGAGGCGCTGCTCAGCCACGAGCCGCCGAAAATGGATTTCCTGCTGCCGCTGGGCAACTGGTCGTTCCCGCCGCCGGGGCGGGTCCGCGGATCCGCGCGGACACCGTACGCGGACTGGCTCATCGCCGTCTTCGACCGCTGGTACCGCGCTCCGCGGAAGGAGACCGAGACCCGCCTGTTCAGCGAGATCATTCAGCTTCTGCTCGGTGGGCGGTCGAACAACGAGTCCATCGGGCTGCGGCCGGTGACCGTTCTGGTAATAGACACCGATGGCACAATCGAGCTGTCCGATACCGTCAAATCTCTTCATCCGGGCTCGTGCACGACAGGATTGCATGTTTCCAGGAACGCGTTCGACGAGGCTCTGCTCCTGCCCGACGCCGCAGCCCGACAGATCGGGGAGCTGGCGCTGGCGCCGGAATGCCGTTCCTGCCCGGTGCGAAGTGTTTGCGGTGGCGGTTATTACGCGCATCGATACGACCGAGGTCGGGGTTTTGCCAATCCGTCCGTGTACTGTCCGGACCTGTTGAAACTCATCGGACACATCAGGAAAGCCATGGCAGCCGATCTGGAAAGGTTCAGATGAGCTTCAGGAGGCATCGCATACCCGGCGGGCTGTTCACCGTGATGGCGTCCGGAGGGGGCGGGGCCGGGGCCATGCGTCAATTGGCCGCCATCGAACGCAGTAAACACCTGTTGCTGCTGCGCGGAGTCGTGCTCGGTGCTCGAACCGCCGGGCATCCGGGCGCGCGCGGGGCCGCGGACGCCTACGGGCTACTGGCCGCCATCCAGGACGAGGCGCCCGAGGCCGTCGAGGCGGTGTTGTGCTATCCGTCCGTGGGGGCCTGGTTGCGGGCCACCGTACTGGAGCTGGATCGGGATCCGGCGCGCGCCCGTCCGGACGGCCTGGCGGCGCTGGCGGCGGCCGCGGCGATCAGGGCACGGGCCCCGCTGTCCATTGAGGTGAGCCCCCATGACGGCTCTCTGGTGCTGCCGTCGCTGGGCGTGGCCTCCGTACCGGATGATCCGGTGACGGTTCATTCCACGCCCGACGGGGCCCGTGTCGGAGACATCGTGATCCTGCCTTCTGGCGACGCCCCGGGATGGCGAGGGCTGCGCCGGCTGACCGCTTCCGCGAACGGCCATACGCTTGAGCTGACGGTCGAGGACCTCGACCCGTACCGGATGGCCGCCGATGTGGCCGGCCGGTTGCCGGACGAGGAGCTCCCCCGGTGGCGTGCCGCCCTGCGTGAGGCGTGGGAGATTCTCACCGCCCATCATCCCGCCACGGCGGACGAGATCCGGCTCGCGTACCGCGTGATCACTCCGCTGCGGGCCCCTGAACGCGGGGGGCAGGTGAGCGGGACGGCGTCGGAGACCTTTGGCGCCGTCGGCCTGTCGGCTCCGCCGGATGGTCTGACGCTCGCCGCCGCGCTCGCACACGAGATCCAGCACGCCAAGCTGGGCGCATTGCAGGAGGTCGTACGGCTGACCGAACCGGATGACGGCAGCCGCTTCTACGCCCCCTGGCGTGACGATCCGCGGCCCGCGGCCGCGCTGCTGCAGGGCGCGTACGCGTTCCTGGGCGTCAGCGGGTTCTGGCGGCGCCAGCGCCGGCACCAGCGGGGAGTCCTGTACGCCGACGCCGAGTTCGCGCGCTGGCGCGACGGCACCAGCAGGGCGGTGAACACCCTGATGGACAGCGGCCTGCTCACCCCGGCCGGCCGGCGCTTCGTCACCGGCATGGAGCGCGTCCTGCTGTCCTGGCTCGGCGAGCCCGTGCCCGAACCCGCCATGGCCGACGCCCGCTACCAGGCCGAGCGGCACCTCACCCGGTGGCGGCTGGAGAACGGGGAGCCGCGGATTTAGATCGGTGGCGGGTCGAAGTCGAAGTCGAGCTGCCGTTGTTCCCTGGCCACCACCGCGTCGGGGTGGTTCGGGCCGAGCAGGCGGTCGTACTGGGCGAGGGTCCTGCACAGGAGGGCGTCGGCTTCGTCCACGGATCCGGCCCGGCGCAGGATCACGGAGAGGTTCGCGGCGCAGCCCAGGGTCAGCGGATGAGCCTCACCAAGGAGTTGCTTGGATCGTTTGTAGGTGTCTTCGCCGAGTCGCTGGGCGCGGGTCAGCTCGCCGAGGGCGGTCAGGTCGCTGGCCAGGTTGACGGCGACGGTGAGGGAGTAGTGGTGGGCACGGGTGAGTCTCTCGTCCAGCGATTCGAGGCATTGCTCGTTGAGTTTGCGGGCGCTCGCGGCGTCGCCGCGTACGCGGTGCATGAGGGCGAGGTTGCCGGCACAGCCGTGGTTGTAGGGGTGCTCAGGGCGATACACCCCCGGGTATCGCCCCATGGTCTCCGCGGCCAGGTCGAACGCCGCGTTGATCCGGCCGGTGGTGCGCATGGTGTTGGCGTTGTTCATGGCGGCGGCGAGTGTGTCGGGATGGTTCGGGCCGAAAAGCCTCGTGCTGCGGTCGAACACATCCTGGGCCAGAACGCTGGCCTCTTCGTAACGGCCTGCGCGCCGCAACGCGATCGACCAGTCCTTGGCCGTGCGCAGCGTTACCCAGTGCTCGATGTCCAGCTCCTTCACACCGAAGGCGTGCGCCTCTTCGGCGAGGTCGCAGGCCTCCTCGTAGTCGCCGCAAAGCCGGACCACCCGGACGAGGTTGCCCCAGAAGATCAGGTGTGAGACCTTGCTCACGTCGGTGCGCTTGCTGGACGCGTTGTAGACGTCCTCGTGCATCGAGCGAGCCCGCCTGTAGTTGCTGACCAGGGCGTAGTCGAGCGCCAGGTTGTTGGTGGCGTTCAGTACTTCAAGATGTGTGGGCCCCAGAGCGGACACATGCGCTTCCAGGACCCGCTCCTCATGCCGGGTCGCTTCGGCGAAGTCACCCCGTGCTCGCAGATCCGCCCCGAGGCCCTGTGAGATGAACAACGACATCTCGTGCTCGTCCCCGAGGACCTGTCTCGCACGTTCCCACGCCGCCCTGTCCGTCTCGTAGGCTCCCGGATAGTCACCGAGCTCTCGCTGAACGCTTCCCATCTGCGCCTGCGCGGCGATCACATGACGGTCGTCAGGACCGGAGTCCAGCGTCCATTGCCTCAGGAAGTCACCGGCGAAGGAGAGGCCCTGCTGGTGCTGCCCGGACCGGTAGAGATACCGGACCATGTTCAGGGCGAAGTCACGCACTTTGGGATCGCGGGTGAAGGCCACTTCCGAGGGCACGATATGGCGCACCAATTCGCTGTAACGGGGCCAGTTGGCCTCGTTTTCCGGGTCTCCTGGCCGGGCGCTGGCCAGCAGCCGGTGGACCACCTTTCTGAAGCGGTCCTGTTCCTCCTCGCTCAAGTCCGCGCGGAGCAGTGCCTGGATCAGGCGGTGTACCTGGAGCGTGCGGTTTTCCGGATCGAGCCCGGCGAGGGCGTACCGGCCGATGACCCGGATCGCCTTGCTGCGCAGTAGCGGCTTGTCGAGGAGTTCCTGCAGGCCCGGGCCGGCTCCTTCGGCGCCCCACCGGAAGACGTCCACCGGAATGGGGTCCGGGCCGAAGAAGGCACAGCAGCGCAGGAGATCGACCGCCTCGGTCATCTGCTGCTCCAGCTGGGAGACCGACAGTCTCCAAGCCGCCGTCATCGAGCGCGGGTAGTCCAGCGGCTTCGGATCCTGCAGGGTGTCGGGCATGTGTCTGGCGAGTTGCTGGAGGTATTCCTCCACCGACATTCCCGCTTCGGCTTGCAGCGCCCCGGCCTGCTCAAGGGCGAGCGGCAGGTGTCCCAGCTCGTCGGCGAGGCGCTGGGCGTCGGCTTCCTGCAATCTGTTCGACACCCGCTTATGGAGGAACTGTACGCTCTCGCCCTTGGTGAACACGTCCACGGAAACGGTGTCCACGACGCTCCGCCATTCCTGGTTTCGCGACGTGATCAGAACATGACCCGGGCCACGGGGAATCAGCCTGTTGATGTCCTCCGGCTGGTCGGCGTTGTCGAAGATGAGCAGCCAGCGGCCATAGGGCTCGCCCCGGCGCAACGCGTCGAGAACGGCGGCCGCGGTGTCTTCGATGCCGACGGCCTTGACCGGTGGAAGATCCAGGCGCGGGGCGAGGGCCGCCAGAGCGGCGGGCACCAGAAGGGCCTGGTCGGCGGCGATCCACCAGACGACGTCGTAGTCGGACGCGTATCGCCAGGCGTACTCCACCGCCACCTGGGTCTTGCCGACCCCGCCCATCCCGTGCAGGGCGTGCGGCACGACCGCTGTGACATCTGAGGCGATTCCAGCGTGAAGTTGTTCCAGAAGGGCTTCTCGGCCCGTGAAGTTCTTATTGCGCGGTGGTATCTTGTCTCCCCAGATTTGGGGCATGGCCACACTCCGCGAACCCGTCACGCTTTCGATCGTAGCAATAACCGGCTTGGGGAGCGCACCGCGACACCACTGCCAGCAAAAAGGACATCTCGACATAACCTTCTGATATATTTATCTTTTAACCGATAGGTTACGTCTATCTAGGCAAGGATCGCCCCATGGGCGATGCTGTGGCGGGTGAGCCTTGCGGCCGTCCGCCCGGCGGGGGACACAGGAGGAAGGTGTGCACAAGAATCCAGAGGAAGGCGGCGAGGGCTCGTTCGACCTCTCCGAGGCGTCGCTGCGCGACATCGCGGCCCTCTCGGACGACGACCCGTCCGTCTTCGCCGAAGCGGTCAAGCGGGCGATCACGCAAAGTGGATTCCTCCCTGGGTTCAACCAATCCATATGACCCGTTATGTTCGCCGACTGTGTTGGGGAGGCGACCGCCATGCAGGACACCGTCAGCATCCCGCACGGTGGGTCGCACCATTTCCACTCTCTCGGTCACCCTAAAATCGCCTCGTACGCCGAACCAGGCGCCGCCCGCCGGATTCGAATGAGGCCATCGGGATGATCATCAGCATGATGACCCATGATGTCGATCGGCAGCCCTATGTTGGCGGACGTCCCTTTCGCACGGACGAGGCCGGCCAATTCTTCGGGCGGAACGAGGCGGCGGCCGAGCTCTCCCGGCGATGGGCGCGGCGTCGCATCACCGTTCTCACCGGACCGTCGGGGACGGGAAAGACCTCGCTGATCAACGCGAGGGCCGTGTCCGGCGCCGTGCCTGTCGGAAGCCCGCTGAGTGCTCCCCCGCTTCCGCTCGGTGCGGTTCCCGAGCACAATCCCTACACGCTGGCGCTACTCTCCACGTGGTCCCCGGCCGTGCCACCGCATCGGCTCGCGGGCCTGTCGGTCCATGAGTTCCTGCGCGGGAACGCCGGGCGCTCAGTGGTCGTGGATCAGTTTGAGCAGGTGTTCGAGGGGCCACCCCAGCTGACCGCGTACCGTGAGGACTTTCTCGCCCAGATTCGCGAGGTCATCGAGGAGATGCCGGATGTGCGGATGCTGCTGTCCATCCGTGAGGAGCATCTCGGTGATCTGGAAAGTGCGCTGGGGCCCCTGGAGACGTATCGCCTGGGACCACTGACGGAGCGGCAGGCCCTGGAGGCCGTGGAGGGGCCGATCAGGGGCAGCGGACGGTGGTTCGCCGAAGGCGCGGCCGAGGAGATCGTGTCCCGGACGGGAGGGCCGGACGGGGTCGATCCGGTGCTGCTCCAGGCGGCATGTTCGGATTTGTGGGCGTCACTGCCCGCCGACACGCCGGGCATCACCGTCCAGGACGTACGGACCCGGCCAGGGGTCGAGCGGTCGCTCACGCTGTTGTGCGGGCGGGCGATCAGGGAGGTCGCCAGGGATCACAACGTGTCGGCCCTGCGGCTGACCTCGTCGTTGCAGCGGGCCTTCGCTCCAGGACACACCGGCGAGATCACGCGTGAGGAGCTCTCCGCCGGGGTGCTCCAGGCGCTTCAGGACAAGCACGTGCTCAAGGGCGGTACGGCGTACCGACTGCAGCACGAGTTGCTGACCGGCCCGCTGATGATGGTGGACGTGCCCGAGCTCCAGACCGAGGAGATCACCCCCGAGGGATATCTGGAGGCGGCGGAGTCCGCGCTGTCCAGGCTCGATCTTATGGCGGCGGAACGCCTGGCCACCGCCGCCTTGGCCACCGCCGAAGAGGATGACCTGGTGATTCAGGCTGTCGCCGAGTCGCGGCTCGGTGACGTCGCGCACCTGCGCCGCCATCCCGCGCAGGCCGTGGATCATTACCGCACGGCGGCCGCGCTGTTCGAGGCCGTACAGGAGAACTCGGCCGTCGCCCGTCTCCTGGCGGCCATCGGGCGTTCGCTGCTGGCCAAGGGGAAGGACGCCGAGGCCGTGGAGACCATGCGGGCGGCCGTCGACCGCACGCCGGCCGACTCCGCCCTGCAGACCGAACTGGGCCGCGTCCTGTGGCTGGTAGGCCAGGCGCGCGCAGGGGTGACGGTGCTCACGGACGTACTCAACGCCGATTCCCGAACCCCTGAGGCCCTGCGCACGCGCGGGGAGATGCTCGCCGACCTCGGCCGGCCCGAGGCGGCACTCCGCGACCTGAACGAGGTCGGGCGCCATCTGCGCCCCGAGGGCCGCGCCGCCCGCGCGCTCGCCCTCAGCACCTTGGGGCGGCTCCGTGAGGCCGAGGAGGACGTGCAGGCCGCACTGTCCACCGGCCCGGGAAACGGGCCTGCCCTCCTGTACGCCGCCCGGGTCCGCGAACTCGGCGGGAACCGCACAGGTGCCGCCGACCTCGCCCGGCTCTCACTGGCCGCCACCGCGCCGGCGCTGGCACCCCATCAGCACGCGGCGGCGCTTCAGCTCTTGAGCGGCGGGTCCAGCGCTTTCCGATCCGACGGTTTCTGAGCTGACGTCACCTGGTTGAAGGCTTCCCAGCTCGCGTCCAGCTCGTCGAACGCCAACGGCCCCACCATCTCCCCCTTCAAGAACTGGCCGTCGACGTCGTAGGTCACCTTCGTCGCCCGGGCGGCACGGCTGGCCTGTTCGTAGGTGGCATCGGCGAGCATACGGGCGGCGGTGGCGGCCCGGCCCGGTGAGAGGACGGCGACGCGGGCGGCGAGGTCGCCGAGCAGGGCCGCCTGGGTCTCGATGGCGGCGAGCCGCTGGTTCATGTCCTCCCAGGGACGATGGGCGGCGACCTCGATCTGCAGCCTGAGCTTCCGGGCGCCCCCCAGCAGGTTGGCGTAGGCTTCGTCGCGCTGCTGTTGCCGCTGTTCCTCGCGGCGGCGGCGGGCCTCGCGTTCCTCCTTGCGAGCAGCGGCGCGGTTGGTCAGGGCGACGCCGCTCAGAGCGCTCAGGGCACCGATCACACCACCGAGAGCGGAGACGACGGCCGGCAGAAGCGTGGCATCGGGCATGCCTCGATTCTGTCCGCTCCCCCCCTTCAACCGCGCGGGCATTTCATGCGGGCCTTCACCCAAGGCCGGGTAGTCAAGGGGATTCGGTTCTTGTCAGCCGGCTGAGACGTGCAACGAGACTCCTGTGGATCGAATGTCGGTGAAGATCATCTGAAGAGTGAGGTCCCGTTGCGAGACCGGTTTGTCGTTTCCCGAGTGGTGCGGGTGGCCGCGAGGGTGTTCGCACCGGGCCACCTGGGAGAGGTGACCCAGGTGGCGCCGTTCGAGCCGGTGAATGCGATGCCGGCGGAGACAGGCCGGGTCTGGCATCGGCTCCGGGCGCCTCCCTCGCGGGCCGGAGTGTGTTTCCCGCCGACGATGTGCCCTGTTCCCGGAGATCGGCTACCGGCTCGTCCGGCACACGATGACCAGCGCCCTGAACTTCCCCCGCCTCGGGCTCGTTCCCCGGCCCCCTCTGCCCGCCCCTCGGAACGTCGGAACGTCGGAACGGAGAACGCCCTCGCCCCTGCGACGCGGGCGGCCGAGACTCACCGCCCCGGCGTCGCGGCCCGCGGCACGATCACCACGGGCCGCGGCGTGCCCGGCATCGCCTGTGTCGCGGCCTTGGCCACCGCCGCGTTGCCCGCCTGGTCGTGACCGGCCATCAGCGCGGGCCCCACGGGGAGCGCGCGTTCCGCGCGGGCCACCGCCGCGTTGCTCGCGGGCGCCGGAGCCGGTGTCCGGCGCGCGGCGGTCGCGGTCTCCTGCGTCCGCGCGGGCGGGACCGGCGCCACGAGGCGGTGCAGGGAGAGCGGGGGTTCGGTGGGCAGCATCGGTGTCACCCCTGGAACGCGTCGTCGAGCAGGTGAGCGTGGGGACCGAGTTCGACCGGACGGAGCAGGCGGGCCTCGCGCTGGAACTGGCGGGCCACACCGCGGACGACATGCCTCATGCCGATCGCGTCGCCACCGCTGTCCGCCGCGGCGAGCGCGGCGGTGCGGGCCGCCGCCGCGATGCCGGCGCCCGTCATGTCCAGGCGGCACAGCGCGTCCAGATCCACTCCGGTGTCGAGGGGCGCCTCGGCGGGGAAGGCCAGCCGCCACAGCCTGCGCCGCTCGGGGGCGCCCGGCCGGGGGAAGTGAACGACGAAGTGGAAGCGGCGGGTGAAGGCCGGGTCGATGTTCTCCTTGAGGTTACTGGTGAGGATCACCAGGCCGTCGCTGGCCTCCAGACGCTGCAGCAGATATCCGACCTCCAGGTTGGCGTAGCGGTCGGTGCCGTGCCGGACCTCGCCGCGTTTGCCGAACAGGGCGTCGGCCTCGTCGAACAGCAGCACCGCGTGGCTCTCCTCCGCCTGCCGGAACGCGAGCTCGATGTTCTTCTCCGTCTCCCCCACCCACTTCGAGACGACCTGGGCGAGGTCCACCTTCAGCAGTTCCAGTCCGAGCATTCCGGTGACGATCTCCGCGGACATCGTCTTGCCCGTGCCCGGCTCGCCGGTGAACAGCGCCTTCACTCCCCCTTGCCCGGAGCGCCCGCCGAATCCCCAGGACTCGGCGATGCGCGGCCACGCGCGGGCCGCCGACGCGATCTCCAGGATCTGCCGTAGCTGGCCGTCCGGCAGGACCAGGTCGTCAATCGTCCGGCGGGGGACGATCGACCGCACGGCGCTGCCGTTGCGCCCGCGGGTCACCGTGGCGATCGCGGACTTCACGTGGTCGGCGACCGGCTCCGGCGGCCCGTCGCCGGCCAGGCGCGCCTTCGCCCCGGCGACGGAGGCGACCGCGCGCAGCTCGCCACCGGTCATGCGGTAGCGGACGGCGAGGTCCTCCAGGACGTCGCCGTTCATCTGGGGCAGCGCGGCCGACCACATCGCGCGCCGATCGTGGAGGGCGGGCGCCGGGACGGTCAGCTCGGCGTACGCCCGGGCCGTGAGCAGGCCCTCAGGCCGCCACGGCCTGAACCCGGTCAGGCACACGGGGACGCGGGACCGCGGGAGCGTGGCGCACACCGCGTCGGCCAGACGCCGGTGCCGCTCGTCGTGCAGGTCGTCGGTGGGGATCCACAGCACCGCGTCCAGGACTCCGGCGGCCTGTACGGCGGAGACCGGGTCGTCCTCGTCGAGGGGCAGGGCGCGCAGCGGCCTGCCGGCCGCGTGCGCGAGCGCCTGGGCGGCGTCGAGCTGGCCGCCGGGCGGGCTTCCCCACAGCCCGGCCAGGTCGATGTCCCCCGCCCCAAGCGCCCGCCCCAGCCGGGTGAGCCGGTCGGTGGACAGGTGGGGCGGGATCACCTGTGGTTCCGGCCACGTGACCTCGCCCGGATCGTGACCCACCAGCCCGGCGTCCCCGCTCCAGCCCAGCAGAAACGCGAACACGCCGGGCCCGAGGACCAGCTCCTGCGCCAGTTCGACCGGGGCCTCGCCGTACGCGCGCAGCAGCCCGAACCGGCGCAGGGGGCCGTGGGGGCCGAGGGCGCGGCGGCGGGTGAGCCGCGCCGCCGGGGTGGTGGCGCCGACCGTCACCAGCAGTTCGACGCAGGGCAGCCGCCGGTTGAGGTTGTCGACGATGTAGGCGTAGATCCGCTCGTAGGCGCGGTCCAGCTCGGGCGCCGCGACCAGCACCAGCGCGTCCTGGTCGGCGCGGGTCAGGCCGAAGCGGGCGGCGAGCGCGTCCAGGGGCAGGGTCACGCCCTGGGCTGCGGCTTCGCGCCGCAGGTTCCGCTCGGCCTCCGGCTCCGGGCCGGGGCGGGGGACGGGCTCCGCCATGGCGGCGGTGAAGGCGTCCACCTGGCCGAGTAACGCGCCGACCTGCTCGTCCGTCACGCAGAACGGGGTCAGGTCCGGCCGGGTGAGCATGGCCGCGGCGCGTGTCTGGTGGTCGACCGCGTCGCGCAACGCCTGGTGCAGGACCTCCAGGCGGATCCGCAGGTGCTCTGCCGCGTTCATCGCATCTCACCCACCGGAGAAAGTCAGGGTCCGTCCGCCCAGCCACACGACGTCCGGGACGTCGGCCAGCAGGCCGGAGCGCAGGAGGTCGGCGTGGCGGCGGCCCAGGGGGACGCGAACCCGCACGGCGGCCCGCTCGTACCGGACGGTGGCCGCGAGGTCGGCGAACCGGGTCAGCGCCAGGAACGGATCGGGCGTTTCGCGGTCGCGCCACAGCGTCCAGGCGATCGTGGCCAGGCCCAGCAGCGCGGCCGACGTGGCGGTGCGCTCCAGGTCCTCGTCCGCGGCGAGCGGCACCGCTCGGCGTTCGGTGACCAGGGCGAGGACGAGCCGGCCGAGGCGCTCGGCGTGGCCGGGCAACTCGGCGGCGAGCCGTGGCTCGACCCGCGCGCCCTCGGCGGCCCACAGGGGGGTGCGCCACGGCAGCCGCGTCACCGGGTCACCACGCAGTGGCCTGACCGCGGTCAGGAACGGCACGCCCGCCGCCGCCAGGTCCTTCAGGCATCCGGCCGCGAGCGGACCGCCGCAGACCAGGACCACGGGACTCCCGCAGGCCCGCCAGTGCGGCAGCAGCCCGGAGACGTCGCCGGTCCAGGCGATCGGGAACAGGCCTTGGGCGTCCACCAGCAGCAGCCCACCTGCCGCGCCCGTGACCAGGAGCGGGTCGGCGGGATCGTGCCCGCGGGACACCGACAGGGCCAGCACGCCGTCCAGTACCGGAAGAGCGGGCCGCAGGCGGCGGGCCGCCCCGGTCAGTTCCTCTTCCGGCGGGGGCGGGGCGAGCCCGGCGAACGCGGCGGCGGCCACGACGTCGCGTTCGGCGCGCCGCCGGCCCCGCCCGGTGACGCCGAGCACCTTGTACGCCAGCGCCGCCGCGAACAGCGGGGCGTCGCCGATCAGGCCGAGCCCGCCCAGAGCGGGGCCGATCGCGTCGAGGTAGCCGACCCGTGCCAGCGGGCCGGCGAGCAGGAACGGAAGCGCGGACCACACCTGGACCTCGCCGGCCGCCGTCGCCCGGCGCGTCCCGGCGACGGCGGCCGGGGTCTGGGGGGGCGTGCCGGGGCCGGAGGTCCGGACCGGGGACGGGAAGGGCGGCGATCTCACCAGCCGGGCGACGCCCTCGCGCCCCAGCCGCGTGACGAGTTCGATGAGCAGCCCGGACAGCGACGCGATCGTCTCGCCGGGCGTGGTCCGTGAAAGGTCGTGCGGCAGCCCGGGAAGCGCTCGGGCCAGGCGCACCGGGTCGGTGCGCAGGGCGAGTTCGGCGAACACCCGCCCGGCCACGGGGGACCGGGCGGTCCGCGGGTCACCGTCGCCGAGCAGGGCGAGCAGGTAGGCCCGCACCGAGTCGTCCGGCAGGAGCGCCAGCAGCGGCCCGAGCTCACCCCGCTCGGCCAGCTCACCGAAGAGCGCGGCGGCCGGCATCACCGGCTGCGGGCCGTCCGCGCCGGACGGCCCCTCGAACGCCCCCTCGAAGGGGGTCCCCTCGAACGACGCGTACGGCACCGCCCCGGGAAGGGGCGCGTCCTCCGGGGAGATGAGCACGTCGGCGGCCATCGGACCGGACGCGGGCCATCGGCCGGGCCGGACCGTCACGACCACCGGACCGGCGATCTCCACGTCCGGGCCTTCGCCCGTCAGGTGCTCGCCGAAATGCTGGGCGAGCAGGTCCGGCAGCGTGTTCACGACCCGGTGGACCAGGCTCCGCGGCTCAGGCCCCCAGCTCCATCCACCGTGCCGGACCACCGTCACGGTGCACCGGTGCACGACGACCTCGGATGTGTCCGGCACGGTGGGCGCGATCACGGCACCTTCACCGCCTCCAGCCGGCCGGCGTACCCGGTGACCAGGGCCAGCACCCCGTGCGTGCCCGCGGTGAGCGCCACCTGGAGCTCCGCTCTGTTGCCGCCCGCCGGGATCTCCCCGGCCGAGGTGTGCGTCTCCTGGCCGTCGGAGATCAACGCCAGCACCGGGGTGAGGCGCGTGGCGGCCACCGGCAGGGTGATCGTGAGCCTGTCCGTGGTCAGGCCGAGCGGAGTCGTCCACGGCGCCAGCCGGACCAGGACGGGCTTGGGCCTGCCGCCGGGGGCCTGCTCGACTCCGAAGGCCAGCGGGTCGCCGAAGACGTCCGGCTCGTCGTCGGCCGGCGCGAGGGCGAGCCGCCCGTGCTTGAGGGAAAGGACCCCGGTCCTGCCCTCGCCGAGGGAGACGCGCAGGGGCAGCTCCGCCCCCACGGCCGACGTCACGTCGCCGGGCGCGTTCGCGCCGGTCAGGGCCAGCGCGCCCGCGACGTGACCGGTGCCGGCCACGTACACCACCGAAAGGGCCATGTCAGCCACCGCCGTTCGTCGCCGCGACCGCCGCCAGGACGAGGAAGTCGACCGCGCCGGGCCGCTCGTGGACACTCACCGGGGACGCCAGCGGATCGAACACGCGCACCCGGCAGCGCACCCGCCGGTCGGCGTCCACCGTGGCCTCCACCGGGCTGTACAGTGCCGATTCCGACCGCGTCCGCGGAACCCGCGGGGTGACCTGCACGTGCAGGACGGCGCGGCCGTCCGCCACCTGTTCGGGGGTGACCCCCGGGGGCAGCGGCAGCAGCATTCCGTCGGTCGCCGTCCCCGTCTGGACGAGCACACTGCCCACCGAGATCCGGCCGGAGAAGCTGCCCTGGACGCTCAGGTTCCCGTTGGCCGCCACGGTCATCAGCGGGTCGACCGCGCCGTTGCCCCGGTAGAGGCCGAAGACCAGGCTCGGCGGGTCTCCGCCGGACAGCACCAGCGCGGGCCCGCCCTCCTGGACGGCCGGGCCGGTCCGCAGGGTCAGCGTGCCCGCACGAGCCGACACGGTGTCCGCGCGGACGCCGGCGTAGCGCCGTGCCACCCCGCGCGCCTCGGTCTCGACGCCGGTGAAGTGACCGTCCGTCCAACGCACGTACCCCAGCAGCACCAGCCAGCGGGCGGGCGGGTCGGCCGGCGCGGCCCCGACCTCGGGCGGCCGCTGGTCGGCGACCAGCCGCTCGTCTCCGAGGCGGCCGAAGAGAACCTGGTGGGTCTCCTCCACTCTGGTCCGCCCCGCCGCCCCGCCGCACGAGCCCGCCGTCGCCGGCCGGGACGGCTCGCGGTCGGCGGAGGTGAGGAACACCGGGTACGGCTCACCGGTCGGCGAATCCGCCCCGTTGACGTCCTCGAAGTCGCTCTCCCGCAGCACCACCGGCTCGGCGACGACCACCTCGCGACCGGTTCCGTCGACGGCCATCCCCGCCGCCACGCTCACCTCGACGTAGCGGGCGCGGGTCAGCGGGTCGGTCCGGGAGGCGGTGACCAGTTCAAGTCCTTCGGCGATGCCCCATTCGTGCAGGTAGCGTGCCTGCCGGGCGGCCACGCCCCGCGCGTGCGCCACGGTGGCCGACAGATCGGCGGCGGCCAGCACCTGCCCCTCGTGGAACTCGGGCCGCAGCGGGCCCGTCATGAGGGATCACCGGACGGCGGCCTCTGGGACTTTCCGGAGCGCGGCCGCCGCGCCGATTGCGCGGCGGAGCCGCCCTCCTGCTCCCCCGCACTCCGTTCCAGCTCCTCCAGGCGCGGGCCGAGCCGTTCGGGCAGCCGTTCCCGGACCTCGCTCACCTGCGACCGCGCCGCGCCGAGTTGCGTGCGCAGGCCCTCCAGGGCGGCGGTCAGACCGGTCACCTCGGAGCGCAGGACCGCGAGCTCCCGCAGGCTGTCGGCCACCTCACCGGGCGTGGTGCGGATCTGCTCGTGGATCGCCTTGGGCGGCGTCTCACCGGGCGCGGGGGTGAGCAGCAGCGTCAGCATCTGCTCCAGGTCTCCCGTGGGCGGCCGGTCACTCAGGAGCCCTTCCGGGTAGGGACGGGGCATCGGTCCCGTCTGCGGGATCTCCGGTTTGCGGGGGCGGGGCACAGGCAGGCAGCAGAGGCGTTCGGCCAGTTCACGGAGCCGGTAGAGCTTGGGCAGCCACTCGCCGTACGCCGCCCCTCCCGGCAGCACCTGCGGCCGGGTCGCCGAGCAGACCCGAACGACGTCGCAGCCGTCCAGTTCCAGGCGGGCGAGCAGGACGTCGGTGTCGGCGCAGTCGGCGCAGGGCGGGTTGAGCGTCGCGCAGGCCGCGTCGGTCAGGAAGCGCCGCAGCGCGGCCGTCAGCGCCGTGGCGGCCTCGGCGATCTGCCGCAGTTCGGCGAGCGTCAGCCGCTCCCCGCCGTCGCCCTCCTCCGGGTGCGGCAGCAGGTGCGGCACGGTGGTCGCGCCGATCGTGCCGCGCAGAGAGCAGTCGGTGACCTGCGGCGACTCCTCAAGCCTGCCCAGAAGCCACTCTCTGATCAGGCTGAGGTCGGCGCGGAACTCCACCTGCAGCGCGTGGCTGAGGGGGGTGCCCTGTGCCAGCAGACGGAGCTCCAGCGGAGCGCCGGCGTCCGGTCTTTCGGGAGCGACCCGGGCCGCGGCCTCGGCGACCACCGCGCGGGCGATCGACCGGTGCAGCGGATCCGGCCAGACCTTCTCGGTGTCGGTCCCGGCGAGTCGCCGGCACGATGTCCTGAGCGTTTCCCGGGCGTTCGCGATACCGTCGAGATCCGGATAGTCCTCGGTGAGCCGGCTCTGCCCGGCCCGGTCGTGGGTGTCGAACCGCGCGACGGCACTGGCCAGCGCACGCACGTGCTCGGTCATCTCACGGGCCACGGACTCGGCCGGGGTTCCCTCGCCGCTCTGGCGGAGCCAGGCCAGGCTGTCGGCGTATCGTTTGGCATCCGAGGCGTCGAACAGGACGGCGCGGTCCGGGCCGAGCGCCGCGGTGAACAGGGCGTCGGCGTAGCGGCCGAGCCGCCGGTCGCGTGCCCGGGCCTGGTCGGCCCGCTCCAGGCCGCCGAGGCTCGCCAGCAGCCGGGTGCCGGGATTATGGCGGTGGTCGCCGAAGCCGTCGCGTTTGACCAGGAAGCGGTAGGTCTCCCGGATTCTGGACGGCACGCAGCCGGGCGAGGGGCACGGCTCCTCGGTGGCGTACGGCGCCACCGGCTCGACGGGGAGCTCCTCGTAACGGACGAAGAGCCCGTAGTGACGCGCGCCGTCGTCGTCGCAGGGATCGCCGCAGTCCGCGCCGAGGGAGCCGATCCGCAGTTCCCGCACGAGCGCCCGCACGTCCACCCGCTCGGCGCAGGACAGCACGATGTCGTTGCCGGCGCAGTCGAGGGCGTGCCCCGGCCGTACCGCGACGGTCCCGCCACCACAGGGGTCGCAGGCGACCTCCAGGCCGCAGACCACTCCCGGGCCGGACAGCGACCGGTTGCGCAGTCTGCTCTTGCCCGTCACGTAGCGGACCAGCAGCTCCAGGTCGTCCTCGGTGAGCAGTTGCCCGGCGAAGAAACGGGGCCGGACGAACGCCGGCGACCTGGTCGCCGCTCCCCCGCAGCCGCATCCGCAGGCTGTCGACATTCTCAGCTCTCCTTCACGAAGAACCAGCTCTCGAACACGTCGCCGCCCGCGCCGGTTCCGGACGTCCACGGCCCGATGCCGGACGGCGGAACGTCGCAGCCCCGCCGCTCGGCGGTCTCCACCGGGTCGATCCTGGGGACACGCCCGCCGACGTGGGTGCCGTCGACGGGGCGGCAGCAGCGGTCGAGGATGAACGCGGCGCGGACACCGATCATCACCCGGTCGCCGTCCTGCAGCACCTCGCGGGTCGTCTGCCGGTAGCGGAACCGCCGGGTGAACTCCTCGTTCCCGTCCGGTTCGGCGAACGTGCCGCCCATGTACCAGGTAGAGGCGTTACGGCCCGCGCCGCCCTCGATGACCTGGATCTCCACCACACCCGGCCGCAGTGTGTCCACCCGGACGTCGCCGGAGAACCGCACCATGAGCCCGCCCCGCTCGTCGTGCGTGCCCAGGAGCGCCCGCGCCTCGTCGACGGTGTAGGTGTGCCCGTGGATCCAGTTGATCCCGGTGATCACCGTGGGCACGTGCCTGCCGAACGGGCGGCGCACGTTCATGTGGATCCGTTCCCCGCGCACCGGCCGGTGCCGGTTCACCTCGTCGATCCTGGCCAGCCACAGCGTCGTGTGGAGGCAGCGGGAGCAGCAGGTGTCGCAGCGTTCGTCCGCGGGCGGCTCCCGCCCGGTGACGCGGACGACGTAGCACTCCTCCGTCCAGCCGAACTCACAGTCGGAGGACTCGGCGCACCCGTCGTTGTACACCGCCCGGGTGGGCTCCACCGGCCGCTCGCGGTACCGGACGCCCACCCACACCGTGTCGCTGTCGCGTTCGTCCGGCGGCAGTGCCCTCCACAGGTCCACCACGCACCCGTCGCGGACCACGATCTCGTTGCCGTCGCAGTCGACGGCGAGTCCCGGCCCGATCCGGACCACGGCCCGGTGACGCCCGTCCCCGGCGCCGGCACTGTCCGCGCCGTCCGGACCGCCCACGCCGTCCACGCCCTCGGCGGCGTCCGCGCCGCCCGGGTCGTCGCCGGTCTCGACGGCGTCGGCGCCGGCCGTGCCCTGCGCCGCCTCGCCGGCGGGGTGCGGATCGTCGTCCGGCCGCACCGGCTCCACGAACAGCCCGCACACCACGCCGTACCCCAGCAGGCCGCGCAGGCGCAGCTTCAGCTTCTCCCGGTAGTAGTCCTGCTCGCGCTGGAAGTCACGGGCGCTGAGCATCTGGCCGTGGAAGTATCGCAACCGGCGAAGAGGCGGGGTTCCGAACCCCATCGCCCCGATCTCTGTATCCGTCATCTCCCTGTCCTCTCAACCCAACTGTGTGTGCACGCCTACGGCGGAGATCACCCCGGCGCTCACCCCGGCGCGCGCTCCCCTCGGTCCCGGCCGCAGCACTCCGTCCCGGTTCAGTCGCAGCGGCCGCGCGCCGCCCAGCACCGGCGGGGGCAACGGGACGAAGGCCGTGTCGACTCCCACCGTCGACTGGGCGCCGACCACGAAGCCCACCCCGCCGAGCCGTACCGACCCCACGGCATGCGCGGGGGCCTGCCGGTCGACCAGCCGCCGCAGCGCCCGTTCGTCCGCCGAGCCGACCGGCAGCAGCACCCGGAACCGGTGGGCGTGCGCGGCGAGCGGGTCGCCGTCCGGATCGCCGAACGCGCGCAGCGGCGCCCCGCCCAGGGCCGAGCCGCCGACCCTGAACCGGCTCGACGAGCGGCCGAACAGCCGGACCGCCCCCAGCCCCGGCCCCGCGCCTCCCGCGATCCGGCGGACCTGCGCCCAGCGTCGGTCCGCCGCCGGCTCGTCGATCACCGGCGCGGCCCCGAACACGATGCGCACCGCCTCCCTCAGCGCCCACGGCGTGCCGCGGCGCCGGTACAGCTCGGGGGCGGCGGCCAGCAGGGCGCGTCTGGTCCGCGCGTCCCAGCCGGCCTCGAACGACAGGCCCAGCAGGCCTGCCAGCCAGGGCAGCGCCCGATCCGGCACTCCGGCGGGGTCCAGCAGCGCGGGGTAGCGCTCGATCACCCGGTCGAGCTCCTCCAGCGAGGCGTCGAACAGCGACAGGAAGCGCTCGGTGAAGTCGTCGGCCGCCGGGTCCTGCCGGAACGCGGAGGGCAGCAGGTCCGCGCTGGTGGCGCGCGGGAAGTCCAGCCGGATTCTTCGCACGACCGGGGTCGAGGCGCCGTCGCCGGACAGCCGCAGCCGCAGCGTGAGAAACCGGCCGGGCGGCTGGTCGACGAGGAAGTCGGTGACCCCCGGCGGCGCCGTCTGCCAGTCGGAGTCGGCGTACCGGCCGTCCTCGGACACCACGAGGCCGACACCCACCGCCGTCCCCGGCGCGACATCGGCGTCCACACGCACGCGATGCCAGCGGCACCGCGAAACGCCGCTGTCGATCAGGCCGGTGACGTACGCCCCGCTCGTCACGTACACCCCGGCCTGGGGGCATGTCCCGGGCAGGTTCCCGCCGAGCCAGGTGTAGCGGTTGGTCACCTCGCCGCCCTGCTCGTCCTCCCTCAGGCAGAACCCGTCCTCGTCGGCCCCGAGGAGACCGCTCGGCGGGACGGCGGCGGCCAACTCGTCCACCGTGGAGGTCTCGAACGGCCGGCCGGGGCCGCCGCGGTAGACGCGCAGGCGGATTCCGTCGTCGGTGAGCAGCCAGATCGTCCCTCCGGGCCCGGCCCGCAGCCCGACGACGTCACCGGCCGCCCCGGTGCGCAGCACGCCGCAGGGCCGCCCCGACGAGGCGAACCGCCACAGGTCCGTGCTGTCCTCACAGGCCACCAGCACCTCGTCGCCGGGCGCGAGCGCGGCCCGGCGCGCCCGGTGGACCCCGATCACCCCGGCGAGTTGCTCGCCCTCGCGCCGCCAGACCAGCACCCGGTCGCGTTCCACCAGGGCCACCCGGTGCCCCCGCGCGGCGACCGACACCGGGTGGCGGGCCGGGCCGGGGTCGTGGCCGCGCGGCCACACCGGCGACCAGCCACCCGCGCACACGTCCCGGCGCAGCAGCCGCGGCCCGCCGGGCACGGCCAGGTACCAGGCGCCGGGCCGGCACCCGGGCGCCAGGCGGCGGTCGGGGAACCACGGCAGCAGACGGCTTCTGCCGGAGCCGTCTGGCGAGGCTCCGGCGTACGCGAGCCGTACCCCGCGCGGGTCGTCGAACCCGACGATCCCGGCGTCCCCGGGGACATCGGTGTTCTCCCATCCGACGTAGGCGTCGAGCAGGCGGAAGGTCGCGGGGTGCGGGGCGCACGTCACGGTCGGTCTCCTACGGGGATCAGCAGCGGGCGCTCCGGCCAGACCAGGGTGTGGGGCGCGATCGAGTGGTCGGTACACGGCGGCAGCCGCAGCCCGTCGACGGTGAAGGAGAGCCGGGACACCGCGCGCACCCCGTCGACGGCCAGGAGCCGCCGCACCATCGGGGTGTGCCGCAGCGCACCGCCGAACGGCCAGCCCGCGCCGCCGTCCCCGCCGCGCAGCGGATGCAGGTACGTGGTCACCGCGTCGTTCGCCCGGGCCAGCACGCCGGCGCGGTCCCGGTCGAGGTCGAGGACGACCCAGGCCTCCACGGTGACCCGGTGATAACGCACGGGCGCGGCGACCACCGTGACGCCCGCGGGGGCGACCTCGCGGGTCAGGTAGCCGGCGACCGCGCGCAGCGTCTCCGCGGTGGGCAGCGGCGGCTCGCCGCCGTCGTCCGCCGGGGGGACGACCAGGACTCCCACCACGCCGGGAATCGGCGCGCCCGCGTAGTCGGGATGCAGGCCCGCCACCCCGTGGGCCCGTGCCACCGCCGCGCCGGGGGCGCGCGTGGCCAGCAGCCCGTAGTCGGCCGGCGTCACGGCCCGGCCCCGGGCGCGCAGTTCCGCGGCACCCCGGCGGAGCACGTCGGCGTCGGGCTCGGGGTCCGTGCCGCCCGAGGCGGGGAACGGATTGGTGACGCCCGCGACGAACGGCAGCGCGGTCACCACGCCGTTGACGGCGCCCGCGAGCACGGCTCCGGCGGTGCCGCCTCCGACGCGATAACGCACCGCCCTCACGTTGCGGAACCCCGGCGGGACGGCCGCGCCGTTGACGCCGTCTCCGAACGTCACCTCGCCTGTCTGGTGGTCCACCGTGAACACCCGGTCGTCGGGGCCGTACGCGGCCAGACTCTCCACTTCCTCCCACCGGGTCGCGCGGGCCGTCGTCGTGCCGAACACGTCGCCGCCGGTGTCGTCGTCGACCTCGATCACGACCGAACCCTCCAGGATCGGCACCTGGCTCAGCCTCATCCGCCGCCGGCCGGATCCCGAGGTGTCCTGGACGGGTTGCGGCGGCTCGTCCCTGATGGTGCGCGCGGCCGTGGCGGCGACCGTGTTGAGCCGCAGCCCGGACAGCGTCGGCGGCGGGGCGGCGAACGCGCCGTGCGCGATCTGCAGCCGTAGCCACCGCAGCGGCGGGCCGGGCCTCGCCCCCGGGGGCCGGGACGGCGCCCAGGAGCGCGGCACCCGCAGCTCAAGGGTTCCGCTCGCGCGCAGCCCGCCGGTGCCGTCGCGTACAACGGTGGCGGGCACGAACCTGGTGCCGTCCAGCACGTCCCAGCGCAGCAGCGGCGGGGGCGGCGACGGCAGGGGCACGAGGCCGCCGGAGGCCGAGGGGGCGGGCGGCGCGGCGACGATCACCAGGCCCAGGGACAGCATGGGGTACGGGCTCGCCGTCCCGGCCAGGCCGATCCACAGGCCGTCGCCCGGCTGAGGTTCGCGGCCGAACGCCGCGAACGGGCGCCCGGCGCCCGACGGCCCAAGAGGGATCGTCTCCAGCGATCCGGCCTCCTGCACGGCGAGCGCCTCCAGTCTGGCCGGGGTCGCGTACAGGTCTCCGTCGGTCTCGTAGACGACCTGCCCGGCCGTGCCGGACACGGCGGCCTGGAAACCGGCCGGGATCAGCACCGACGCGCCGTCCGGCGGGTTCACCGTGAACTCCAGCAACGCCACGGCGGCGCCGGCCGGCCGGCGCCGTACGCCCGCCGCCGACAGGTGTTCGGCCAGCACCTTCTCCGGCAGCCGGTTCGCCCGGGCGAGCACGGGCTCGGCCTGCGTACCGAACAGCCGGACCAGCGCCACCCCGGCGTCCCCGCGGTCGGAGTTGGTCCAGTCGGGCGTGTAGCCGGGGATCCGGCCGCGCACGGCGGCCCTGACCGCCTCCCGGGTCGCCTCGATCAGTTCCGGCTGCACCGCCGAAGGGCCGGGTCCGGGGACGAGACGCCCCTCGGCGGGGGAATCGCGCTCCCACCACACGTGACCGGTCATGTCAGCCCCTCACCCGTCTCGGCCGCGGGGACGACCCGGGTCCGGATCACCCGCGGCACCGGCAGTTCGAACGGACGCAGCGGCACGTCGCGGCAGTCCTGGGCCGTCTCCTCGCCGTCGGCGCCGATCGCGACGGCGACGACGTCCGCGAGGTCTCCGAGGGCACGCTGGACCGGCCGCAGCAGGGCCGAGGGCCGCAGCGGCCGCCCGAACGGCCAGCCGGATCCGTCATCGCCGCCCACGAGCGGATCGAGATAGCGGCGCAGCGCCAAGGCCGCCGTCGCCGACACCCGCGCCCGGTCGGCCGGGTCACCGGACAGATCGACGCGCAGCGTCACCTCGCGGTACACGGGAGCGCGGACGAAGACCTCGGCGGTGAGCAGCCGCGCCCGGTCCAGCCGTGCGGCCACCACGCGGATCATGGCCGGGTCCGGCACCGGCGCGGAGACGAAGTCCGGCCGATCGAAGTCGTCGCGCGGCACCGCGGGCACGAGGTGGACGGTCACCGCTCCGGGCACCGCGGAGCACGGGAAGCCGGGGTGCCGGCCGAGCGAGGCGTGCGCGCGGGCGACGGCGACCCCCGGGGTGGTCCGGGCGAGTGTGACGTAGTCGGCGGCGGTGACCGCGCGGGTCACCTCTCCCAGCGCCCCGGCGGCACGGCGGCGGGCCTGCGCGACGGTCTCGGCGTCCTCGCCGCCGTCGGCCCGCACGGGGTTGGACGCCGCCGTCACGCCGCGCCCCGCGGCGTGATCCTGAACGGGCAGCCAGTTCGCGGTCAGGCCGCCGTTCCCGGCCCGCCCGCCGCCGATCACGTACTCGGCCCGCACGTCGCCGGTCGGCAGCGGGATGCGCCCGGTGAGACCGTCGCCGAAGACCAGCGCGCCCTCGGCCCTGTCGATGACGAAGACGCGGTCGGCCGGGGCGCCGAAGGTGAAGTCCGTCACCGGCCGCCACTCTTCGCCCGCCAGCCACAGGGACGCCTCCAGCAGGCGCCCGGCGGCATCCGGCAGGACGAGACGCCGGCCGGGCAGTTTCAGCCAGGCGCCGGTCTGACCGGCGAGCTCGGCGCCGGTCGCGGTGCGCCGCTGCCGGTCGCGCGCGGCCGACACGTTGACCGCCACCTGGAGCAGGCGGGGCGCCGCCGCGAACGTCGCCGCCCGGGTGGAGACCAGCAGGCCGCGGTCCGCGGTGGTCCAGTCCGGGGGCGGCAGCAGCCGGACGATCCCGGATCGCCGCAACCCGGCCGTGCCGTCCTCGACCTTCGCGAAGGACCGTGCGGCGCCGGAGCCCGGCCGGAACCACGACCAGGTCAGCTCGGCGGGCGGGGGAACGTCACCGGCCGCGCGGGGCGACCACGACGGCGGAGATGCGGCCGGAGCGTCCAGTTCGAACAGCAGCGAGAGCGAGCCGGGGGCGGGCAGGTCGCCGGCGAGCGGCAGCGTGAACCGGGCCTCGGCCGGCCCGCCGCCGCTCGCCAGCAGCGAGACCCCTCGGCGCGCCCGCAGGTCCGCGGTGCGGTCACGGTCGGTCCGGACCGTCACCTCCCCCGCGGGGTCGACGGGGAAGACGGCGACGTCGTCATCGAGGGTGAACGTGACGCGCCCCGCGGGGTCCCGCGACAGCGCCGTCCCGGCGGGGACCACCGGAGCCGGGGCGCCGGGCCACTCGGCGGCCAGCCGGAGGACCGTGGCCGCGGGCCGCGCGGGCCGGGGCGGGTCGAGACCGAGAAGGCGCAGCACGGCGACGGTCAGCGTGTCCGGGACCTGATCCAGCCAGTAGAGGCGCTGCTCCAGCAGGTAGGCCAGCAGCTCCAGTAGCGTGACGCCGGGATCGGCCGGCGCGTGGAGCGTCCAGGCGCCCGCCGACTCGGCCGGGACGCGGCGGCGGATGGCCGCCATCATGTCGGCCCAGGTCAGGTCGTCCAGCTTCGGTGTGGGAACGGTCACGGCGTGCTCCCGGTGAGGCCGAGGTAGTACGGGAACACCAGGTTCGCCTTGGTGTTGCCGCGCCGGATCCGGTAGACCACCGAGACGGTCACCCGGCACTCGTCGGCGGGATCGGCCTCGGCGCGCACCTCCTCCAGCTCCACCCGGGGCTCGTACGCGCGCACCGCCTCGGCGATCGAGTCCTCCAGGTCGCGCAGGCTCTGCCCACTGCCCGGCGCGAACACCGACTCCTGAGCGCGGGTGCCGAAGTCCGGGCGCATCACCCGCTCGCCGGCGCCGGTGAGCAGCAGGGCGCGCAGGCAGTGCTCGATGCTCCGCTCGCCGACGGCGTACTCCAGCCGCCCGGCCTCGTCGGGGGCGATCGGGAAGCACCAGCCGGTGCCGAGGAAGTCCTCGCTCATGTGGTTCTCGCCTTCTTGGCCAGCACGGCGCCGGTCAGCGGTACCGCCGGAGGACCGGTCGGCCCGGCGGCGGACGGGTGCGTGTGCGCGTTGAACGCCGCGAGCAGCGCGTTGCCGAGCACGAGCGGCTCGGTCGCCCCGCCACCGAGGTCGATCCCGGAGGACTCGATGGTCACCTTGGACGCCTTGAGCGTGATGTCTCCCTGGGCGGACACCGTCACGCTGCCGCCCTCGGCGGCGGTGATCCGGATCGCCGTACCCTGGTCGTCCAGTTCGACGACGTGCCCGGCGGCCGACCTCACCCGCACGGCGGCCTTCGAGCGGGTGTCGTCCAGCAGCACCTCATGCCCGTGTCTCGTCCGGATGATCTTCTGGTCCCGCCCGTCCTTGGGGGCCGTGGGCGGCTTGTCGACGCCGTTGTACAGGCCGCCGAGGACGATCGGAAAGCGCATGTCGCCGTGCACGAACGCGACCAGCACCTCGTCGCCCTTCTCGGGCACGAACATCGAGCCGTAGCCGTTGCCCGCGTACAACTGACTCACCCGGCACCAGTCGGTGACCGTGCTGCCGTCGAACCAGGGAAAACGCACCTTGATCCGGCCCTCGTCGTCCCCCTCGTTCTCCTCGACGATGGCCTCGACGACGCCGTAGTAGCGCCTGTCGGTGCTGCGGGCGCGCGGCGTGCCCCTGGTCATCACCGGTCTCCCTCGTGGATCCGCCGGGCCGTGAACTGGGTGAAGAACCCGCTGGTGCTCAGCGAGTGCTCGACCCGCTTGACGAAGTACGCGCCGGAGAACCGCCTGCCGAGGCCGTAGATCTCCAGGTTGTCGCCCGGCCTCAGCTCGGGCAGGCCCGCGACGCGACCGGTCGCGGTGATGAACTCATAAGCCCGTTCCCTCAGCAGGCTGATCGCCAGTTCGCGGGCCTCCTGATCGCTGGTGACCGGCGCGTCGACCAGCACCTCCTGGCGGCCCTGCAACGTGCTGTCCGCCACCTGCGGCCCGCTCTGGCCGTCGGCGGCGTTCTGGCCTGCGGGCAGGTTCTCCGCGGTCGCCGTGAAGGCGATCGGCTGCTTGGTGCGCGGATCCCAGCCGCGCACGGTCAGTTTGCCCACCTGCCGGGACACCGTCAGGGTCGGCGTGAACTCGATCAGGTTGGGCACCAGGCCCTCGGGCTGGGCACCGGGGCCGGTGCTCAGCCCCGGCGCGTAGGCCAGCCGGTACACCCGGATCGGACGGCCGTCGCGGCCGTCGGTCGGCTTGATGAAGTACAGGGTGTCCTCGCCGGTGGACGGGTCGGGCAGGATGTAGCAGTCGAAGTCCAGCCGCTTCGCGCGTTCCATCAGGAAGGCCGCGTCGTCCTGGTTCTTCTGCACCACCACCTCGTGCGTCGGGCCCTCCCTGGTCACGACGATCCGCAGGTGGTTGCGCTGGGCGATCTGCTCGGCGATTCGCCAGTCCGGCATGTTGCGGTAGATCTTGGACTCGTTCTCGGCCGGCTTGCGGTCCTTGAGCCGCAGCAGCCCGTCCACCCCGCTCACCGCGATGGTCGGCGGGGCCGCGTCGGAGAACTTGGGGCTGAGTGTGCTGATCGTTCCGGTGGCGACGGTGAGCAGCCGGTCGGCGTAGCCGAGCCGGACCGACACCCGGCAGCCGAGCCGCAACCGCGTCGAGTCACTGTGCTTGAACCTCAGGTTGACGTCGTCCCAGTTGTTCAGCGTGAGGTCGAAGCCGGACATCTCATCGATGTCGCGGTTCACCTTGATGTCGATGACGTCGTTCTTGGTGGCGGGATCCATCTGCAATCCCTCGACGTGCACCTCGAACTCCGGCGCGTACCGGTCCGGCGAGGCGACCTCGGGAGTGGGCGTGCTCACCGCGCGCTCCTCACGGCAGCCGGGGCACGGTCAGCACCCGCCCCGGCCGCAGGTCGCGCGGATCGCCGATGCCGTTGGCGCGCGCAAGTTCCCGCCAGGCGTCGGGCCGCCGGTAGACCGCGGCGGAGATGCCGCTGAGGGTGTCCCCGCGGCGCACCACGTAGCTCTTCTCCACCGTGGGAGAGGAGCGCGGCGTCTCGGCGGCCTGCGCGGCCGCCGTGCGGAACTCCTTCAACGTCAGGTCCAGCAGGGCGCGCAGCGGCACCCCGTCCGGCTTGAACAGCTGGTAGTTCACGTCCAGCTTCTCCACCACACCGGTGAAGACCGCCTCGTCCCAGACGAACCGGACGATCGGCGGCGCGTGCTCCCGGCTGTCGGGGCGCAGCAGGCCGCGGAGCGCGTCCACGTAGCGCACGCGGACGTTCTCCAGCGTGTCGGAGGTGTCGACCAGCGCCTGTACGGTCAACGTCTCGGTACCGCCGCGCACGTACTGCAGCGGCGGCGTCTCCAGCCCCGGGATGGGGATCTCGGCGAAGGTGTTGCTCTTGCTGAGCTTGTAGTCGGTCGGGTTGAACCGCAGCGGGATCCGCCGCCGACGCTCATCGGCGATCACCGGCCGCACGATCTCCAGCCTGGCGAGCGCGGCGCCCTGCCGGGCGAAGGACGTGGGAGTGACGCTCACCGGTGGTCCTCGCCGTCGCCGAACCGGCGTTCCGCCTCGACGCGCTTGGCCCGGGCGCACTCTTGCTCATAAAGCCGCGACCAGGCCTGGATGTGCTTGTTGAACAGACGGGTGAACACGGCGCCGTCGTCCCCCTCCACCTGGAACCGGACTTCGAGATTGTGAATGGTCACCTTCGCCACCCCGGTCACCTCCCTTCGCTCAGCTGCGACACCACGGTGTCTCGCGGGACCTTGGTCAGACCCTCGTGCGCGATCTCCAGTGACTCCAGCGCGACCGCGTTCTGCTCGGCGTGCAGATCCGGGCCGCTCCACTTGGCGGCGAGCCCGCCGTGAAACCCCCACGCCACCGCGGGCGCGCCGTCCGGGCCGAGCACGATCACCGCACCGTCCCTGCGGGCGCCCAGCGCGTCGGCCAGCCCGGCCTGGTACCAGGACCACAGCCCGGGATCGCGTACGACGCCGCGTTTCAGGGTGATCCGGTTCCACGAGTGGCGGAGCGGGAGCTGGTGCACCGAGTCGTTGCGGCCGCCCTCGGCGTAACTCGTCACCTCCAGCTGCGCTCCCAGGCCGGTGACCTCCTGAAACGCGCCCGCGGCCACCAGCGGCAGCAGCAGCGCCTGCGCCGCGGGAAGGTACGCATCGCCGGGGTCGAGGGTGACCAGGAAGCGGTATTTGGGCAATGGATCCGGCATCATGCCTCGATCACCTCCAGGCCGCGGTCCTGGCCCAGCACCAGGCGCAGGCGGATGAACTCCATCGGGACGGCCGGGGCGACCTCGATCTCGCAGACGACCTGTCCCGGGTCCTGCTCCGGCGGATTGTTGGTGTCGTCGCAGACCACCCGGAACGCCTGTCCGGGCCGCGCGCCGGCCAGCGCGCCGGCCCGAAACGCCGACAGCAGCACGGAGGTCAGGGCGCGCACCAGCGTCAGCCGCAGCTCGGGCGAGTTGACGTCGAACACCAGCGGGCTCGCCACCCGCCGGATGGCGCGCACGAGCAGGTGCACCAGCCGGCGGTGCGCGATGTACCGGCCGTGGGGCGCGGCCGACAGCGTGCGCCCGCCCCACACCAGCAGCCCGCGTCCGCGCGTGCACCGCACCAGGTCGACACCCGCCTCGAACAGCAGGGCCTGCTGCGGCTCGGGGAACTCCGCGGCCAGGTCGACCGCGTCCAGGATCACCGCGTTGGCCGGGGTGTGGTGCGCGCCGCGTTCGCCGTCGAGCCGGGCGATCACCCCCAGCACGTGCCCGGAGGCCGGGACGGTCCGCGGCCCACGCACGTCGGGCGCGCGCAGCGCCGGGTGGTAGACCGCCGCCGTGCTCAGCAGCGCGTCGTCGCCGGTCGCGGCCAGCGACCTGACCCAGTTCACCGCGTCGTCCGCCGAGGACGCGGTGGCCGGGACGTCCAGCACGACCAGACGGTCCAGTGACGCCGCCGCCGCGCCCATCACATCCAGTACCGTGTCGGTGTGCGCCGCCCCCGACAGGTCCGTACCGAGGTCGGGCAGCGCCACCAGGGCCGGCTCGGGCAGGTCGGCCTGCGCGCGCACCGCGCTCAGGTACTCCGGGCGTCCCGGCTCGGCGTCGGTGCCGCCCGCCAGCGTCAGGTTCCAGGACAGCGAGATCGGGCCCTTTCCCGATCGCGCGCGAGCGGGCGCGTCCGGCACCAGCCGGATCATCCGTGACCTCTCCAGCCGGTCGGACACCTCGGCGGGCGGCAGGCCGGGGAAGACCTCGGGCGGCTCGCCGGGCACCGTCACCCGTACCGACACCGTCGGCGGCCCGGCGACCGTGCTGGCCTGGAACCGGATCGCGACGCGGCAGCCGTTCGCCCACGTCCCCGGGCCGGCCGCGACCACCCGGTAGCGTGGGTGGGCGAAGCCGCCCCTCTCGCCGGTCTCCCACACCGCGCTCGCGGTGCCGGCCGGGCCCGTGACGCGCACCACCCAGGCCGTCCGTCCGCCGTTCTCGAAGAACCCGCGCAGCGCGTACGGCGTGGCGGACGAACCGTCGGGCGGACCGAAAGCGCCCACGACGTCGTTCCAGCTCTCCACCCGGACCGGCATGCCCACCGGGCCACGGCGGAGCCGGCCGAGGAACACCGCCACGTCCGTGCGCAGCGGTTCCTCGGCGGAGCCGCGCGGCTCGAATGTCAGGGACACGCCCGGGAGGGCTTCGCCGGTCATCTCAGGCGTCGACCAGTAGGCTCTCGACGCACAGTACGAGCGTCTCCATGGCGATCTCGTTCTTGGTCGCGCTCAGCGTCGGACCGGTGTATTTCGTCGGCCAGCCCCGGTCGAAGTTCCAGCGCATCGCCTCCTGGCGGTTCTCGTCCAGCAGCACGATCGAGCCCGATGTGCGCCGCACCTTTCCGTTGAGCGCCTCGACCACCCAGTTGAAGAAGCCGACGTGACCGGTGATGCCGCGCTTGAGGGTGATGTTGGTGAACTTCTTCAGCCCGGGGATCTTGCGGACGGTGATGTCCTCGCTGCCGTTGCGGTACTCGATCGCCGGGATTTCCAGCTCCAGCCCGCTGGCCTCGGTGAACGAGCCGCTCACCGCCACCCCGTCGTCGCTGACGTTGGTGACGATGACCTGGAAGTTGTAAGCCGCGTAGGGATCGTCCCGGATCACGGGTGGCATCGGTTGGCCTCTCTTCCTCAGAGAACTCCTGGGGGTGGAACTCAGAGCTGGGTCTCGCGGGTCTTCTGCTGGATCCGGAAGATCACGAATTCGGCCGGGAAGACCGGCGCGACGCCGATGACGCAGATGAGCCTGCCGTTGCGCAGGTCGTCCTCGGTCATCGTCGAGCGGTCGCACGCGACGAAGAACGCCTCGTCCGCGGTGGTTCCGGCGAGCGCGCCGCTGCGCCACACGGTGGTGAGGAAGTTCGTCACCGTCTGACGGACCAGCGCCCACAACGCCTCGTCGTTGGGCTCGAACACCACCCACTGGGTGCCCTCGTCGATCGACTCCTCCAGGAAGAGGAACAGCCGGCGGACGTTGACGTACTTCCAGGCACTGTCCGAGGAGAGCGTGCGCGCCCCCCACACCCGGTGGCCGAGCCCGGGGAAGAACCGCAGCGCGTTGATCCCCTTGGGGTTCAGCAGGTCCTGGTGCCGCTTGGTGACGTCCTGGGCGATGCCGTCGGTGAGCCGGATGCCCCGGATCACCACGTTGGCCGGCGCCTTGTGCACGCCTCGCTCCACGTCCACGCGGGCGTAGACGCCGGCCAGGTGCCCTGACGGCGGCACCTCGACGTCCCGGTTGGTCGACGGGTCCCGGGTGACCAGCCACGGGTAGTACAGCGCGGCGTACTTGGTGTCGAAGGGCTCGCGGAACGCCTGGATGCCCTCGATGTCCAGTCCGTCCTGCGGGTCGAGGATCGCGAACCGGTCCTTGAGCAGCTCGCAGTGCGTGATCAGCGCCGACCCGACCGTCCCCGACCACACCCCCGGCACCGCGCACACGGCCACCTCGTCGATGTCCTCAAGCGCGACGACACCGGTCCGCAGACCGCTGCCGCCGTCCTCGCCGACGAAGTCCGCCACGGTCAGCGTCTCGTAGGAGTCCGACCCCTCGCCCAGGGTCAGCCACGCCCCCGTCGCCGGAATCGGGAAGCGGGCGGGGTCGGTGGACAGGCCCTCCAGCGCCCTGGCCCGGACGAGCTGCGACCGGCTCGCCAGCGTGGCCACCACGCTCGACGGCTGGTCGCCGGTGAGACGGAGGTTGCCGAACGTCTCGTCGGTCGTCGTCCCGGCGGGGTCGGTGAACCGGACGTCCACCTGGGCCTCCACCAGGTACAGCCGGTCGGTCTCGAAGAGCGTCCCCGGCACCGCGCCGTTGAACGTGACGACGTCCCCGGCGACCGCGTCGACCGTCAGGACCGTCAGGCTCCCGCCGTCGTCGAGCTGAACCACCGCGTCCTCGTACAGGCGGCCCGCGCCGCCCACCCGCAGCGTCCGGCCCGCGCCCGCGACGTTGCCCCGGCGCACGCGGCGCACCGGCAGGCCCTCCCGCCATCGCGGGTGTGCCGTCCCCGCGGGAAGGGTCAGCGTGACACGGCCCGACGCCGGCTGCCCCACCTGCACCTTGTACCGGGTGGCGCCGATCAGCACCCATACGTCGGCGGGCAGCTCGCCGGCGTTCAGCCCGGTCACCTCGGCCACCTCGACGGTCTCGCTGTCGGCGTCGGCGTCGGCGGCCAGCCGCGTGACGAACAGCGCCCCCTCCTGAGGGTCGGGCAGCACCGGCAGCGCGGCCCCGACGACCGGTGTGATCCTCACCCTCACCCCGGCGCCCCAGGCCCCTGGGCTCACCGCGGAGAACTCCAGCGTGCGTTCCGTACCTCGCGAGCCGACCTGCACGTAGTCTCCGCGCGCCACCTTGACCTCGGCGGGCAAGGGCGCGTCCAGTTCGACCCGGCGGGTGGTCACGTCATAGGAGGCGATCCTCGCGGCGTGGATCGACCTCTGGTCGTCCCCACGGAAGATCTCCAGCCGCTGACCGACCCCCGTGAACCCGATCAGGTGGCCGAGCTCCACGCTCTTCGCGCCCCGCGCGGCGTCACCGGCGACAGGGCTCATCAGGCCGTGGCCCAGAACGCCGGACGCCGCCGTCGCCTGCTTGGCGACCACCCGCTTGACGTACAGACGCCGGCCGCCGTTGTCGAAGAAGCCCTTGACGGCCAGGGGGAACAGCCACCACCTGCCTCCCTCCGCCGGGTTTCCGGCCCACGCGTCGCGGACGGCCGGGTCAGGCTCGGGCAGGAAGCCGCCGAAAGTGCGCTGAAACTCCAGGAAGCTGGTGACCAGCTTGGGTTTTCCGGTGTACGGACCGCGGAGGGTGACTCCGACCATACCCGCCGTGCTGGTGCTCACCCCCGCGATCGGCCGCGGTCCCGCGTCGACCTCCTCGACGTAGACGCCGGGGCTCAGATACTCGGGCATTGACTGGCTCCTCGCTTCCTCTACTGATCGCGGATCTCAATGACGTGCCGGCGATCGACGCCCTCGGGCAGGCGCACCGTCAGGGACCCGGCACGGCCCGGCCGTTCGGTGGCCCGCAGGCGGAACGTCTCCTCGACGGCGTCCTCATCTGTCTTCTCGCCCTCCCAGCGCAGGGCGAGCCGGAAGGCACCCGTGTCGTCGGACAACGTGCGCTCGTGCCACGGCATCAGCTCCCGGCTCGTCCGGCCGCGCGCCTCGACCAGCGCGTTCGCGACCGGCGCCCGGGTCGTCGCGTCGAGCACGACGCCGTGCACCGTCCGCAGGCCGGGAGGGTAGGGAAAGGAGGTGCTCGGCAGCAGCCGGAGCAGCCTCGGCTCCGTCCGCACCGCCGGCGGGTGGTCGTCGTCGTAGGGGTGCACCAGGAACTCGACGCCGATGAGGCCCGACGAGAACGGCCGGTCGTCGGCGGGGTACATCGGCCGGTAGCCGGCGGCCGCGAACCGGGCGCGGTGGCGCTCCGGCGCGGCCCGCCCCGGCCTGCCTCGCCGCCCCAGGCCCGGGTAGACGACGGCCGCGCTCGGCGTGCGGACGGCGGCGACGTCCTGCGGTACCCAGCCGTCGCCGGTCCACCGGTCCAGCTCGACCGTCACACCGGTCGTACGGACCCGCCGGGCGTGGTCGTCGAACGGGATGAACCACACCGGGCTGTGGAGCACCGAGCGCGCCAGGGGCGTGAAGCGGCTCATGGCGCGGCCGTCCCGTTGACGACCCTGCTGCGCACCGGCCGGACCTCCCGCCCCGCGACGGCGTCCAGGTTGACGACGCGGAACTCGTAGTTCAGGGAGAGCCGGTACGGCTTCTGGATGGCGTACCAGACCCACGACTTCTGATCCAGGGTGAGCGGCGTCAGCGTGACGTGCAGGGCGTCCGTGGACGCCGCCAGGCTGCCCGACAGCTGGGCGCCGTCCAGGATCGCGTCGTCGTAGAACGTCTGCAGGGCGCGGCCGAGCATGCGGTGCTGGGTCGGCTGGTCGCCGCCCCACGGGGTGATCAGATATCGCAGCAGCAACGCCATCGGCGGCTTGCGGACGGTGGGCGCCTCCGGTGGCCGGGAACGCACCGGCGGCCTGTTGCGCGACGACGGGTCCTCGGCGATCTCGTAGAGGAACACCGTGAGCTTGGGCGGCGGCGTCTGGACCGGTTCGGAGAGGTCGTGCAGCTCCGCGATCGGCGGGTCCTGGCTGAGCCCGTGCAGGGAACGCGTCAGAGTTCTCACGATGGTCGCCGAGACGTCGGCGATGACACCGAAGTCACCCATGCGAGACCCTCCCCTGCCCGGCGCCGAGAACGTGCCAGGGAGAGCATGCCGGGACCCGCGTGGCGCGAACGCGATCGAATCGTCACGCGGGCGTCACCGGCTTGTTCCGGCCACCGCACGACAACGAGACCGAAGACGCGCCGGCGATGCCGGGGTGACAGCGATGATGCATGCTTCCGCTCGTGGAGACCCCGGTGGAGCGCGGCGGAACGTTGATACTCCGAGTGTGGGTGGAAGAGGGCCGGCAGGACGGTTTCCGGGCCCGGGTCATCTGCACGACAGGTCCCGGTCTGGTGAGGTCCCAGGCGATCGGCGAGCTCGCCGAGGTGCACACGGTCGTCCAGGCGTGGCTCGACGAGCTGCTGGAGGCGGGCGGGTGACGCTTCCGCGACGGCGTGGTGACACCAAAACCCTTAGCATTCGTCACGGCAGGGGAGTGCGAACGGGCGATATTCAGGATAAATAGAAATGCCCAATGTACAGGGGGAAGATCTTGCGCGCGTAAAGGCGGCGAACATCGGGTTTACTTGCTCTAATGTGGGTGTTGACCTGTCCCGTACCACACCGGAAAGTGATCACCAAAGGCAACACCGGCCCCGGGGGAACCGATGATCGCAGACACCCACGTCGTTTCATTACGACTCCTCAAGGGGTTCGCGCTGTGCGTCGGGCAGAACCGCGTCTCGATATCGTCGAGCGCTCAGCGACTCGTCGCGTTTCTCGCCCTTCAAGACAGCCCGCGCGCCCGCGCCTATGTGGCCGGAACGCTGTGGCCCGACGCCACGACGTCCCGCGCCAACGCCAATCTGAGGTCGTCGCTGTGGCGGGCGGCGCGCATGGGCCACCAGATCATCGAGGCGTCCTCCCAGGAACTGGCGATCGGCAAGCGCATCACCGTGGACATCCGCGACGCGGCCGCCCGCGCCCACCGCCTGCTCGACACCTCACGATCGTGCGACGACATCCTCACCATGCAGACGCTGACCGACCTGTCCGCCGATCTCCTGCCCGACTGGTCCGAGAGTGACTGGGTGCTGATCGAGCAGGAGCAGTACCACCAGCTCCGGCTGCACGCGCTGGAGGCGATGTCCGAGCGACTCATCGCGGCCAGGCGCCACGGCGAGGCGGTCGCCGCCGGGCTCGCCGCCGTCCGGGCGGAACCCCTCCGGGAGAGCGCCCACCGCGTGCTTGTGAAGGCCCATCTCTCCGCGGGCAACCGCGCCGCCGCACTACGCCAGTACGAACAGTGCCGCACCGTGCTCCGTAACGAGCTGGGCCTGGAGCCGTCCCAGACGCTCAAGAACCTTCTTCCGCATCTGTCCGGGCGCCCCCACCCCACCGCCGCGGCGTGGCCCGCCACCTCGACGCCCTACCCGTCCGCGATGTGACCGGCCGCCCTCGCGACCTCGCACGCCCGCCGGGCCCTCGCATCCCTTGACACACCCCCTGCGCTCAGAGTCTCGTGGCGCCGTTCCTCACCACACGCGGCCGGGATTCCCCCATACCCGGCGAATTCCCAACAGCCGCATTCCAAACACCACCGGCTTTCCCATCGGAGATTATCGGCCACTTTCCGGGAGCGATTCGGCAGCCCCGAGAAGAATGATCATGAAATAAAACAAACGGATCTGAACGGCCAAATTCCCTCAACGAGCGGCGGAGCGAACTTTCCAGAGGATTTCGAAGCTCCTCCAGCGGGCGAGGCCGCCGGCGCGTTGAAGCGAAGCGCTACACACGTCCGCAACGGCCAGGGGCGTACGCGCGGGAGCGCCGCGAAATACGCACGTAATGACCTTCGCCACACCGACCACACCACCGACCACGGCCGCGGGCCCGTGGCGCGCTCCTTGGCCGCCGGGGAGTGGCCGCCGTACGCCTCACGACCTCTCACGTCAGCACCTCGACGGTGCCGCGCTCGCCGTCCACCCGGACACGGTCGCCGTCATGGATCCGCATGGTGGCGTTGCCTGTGCCCACCACCGCCGGGATGCCCAGTTCGCGGGCCACGATGGAGGCGTGCGACAGCGGCGCGCCCATGTCCGTCACGATGGCGGCGGCGCGGGGGAACAGCGGCGTCCAGCCCACGTTCGTCAGCGTCGTGACCAGGATCTCCCCGGGGTTGAGCCGATCGCCCTCCTCCGGGCCGGAAATCAGGCGGACGACGCCTTCCACGACACCGGGGGCACCGGGGAAGCCTGTCACGGTGTCGCTGACCGGGACCGTGTGGCCGCGGGCGTCGTACAGGTCGGCCCGCCGGTCGGGGTCGGCGGCCCAGCGCACGGGGTCGAAGTGACCGACGATCCACGCGGGGTACGGCGGCAGCGCGGCGTACTGCTCGTAGGTGGCCCGCCGCACCGGCACCTTCTCCAGGACGGAGGTGTTCCCGCGCAGCAGGTCCAGCAGTTCGGCCAGGTAGAGATGGAACACGTCCTCGCCCCGGCCGGTCAGCTCCCCGGCCCGCACGGCGAAGGCACGCAGCACCCAGAACACCCGCACAACCTCCGAGCGGGTGGACTCACGGTCGCGCACGACGCCGTTGAAGCGCCGGACCCGCTCGCGCATCGCCTTCTCCTTACCCGGATGGCGCTCGGTGAAGCGCGCCCACGCCTCCTCGCGCGCCTTCGCCTGCCGGGCGAGCAGCGTCTCGGTGCCGGCTCTCAGGTCGCGCAGACCGGCGAGCCGGGTGTCGACCCAGCCGGGATCCTCGCCGGGGCGGGGGGCGGAGACCTCGAACTCGTGGGGGCCCCGGTGTCCGTAGGCGCGGGCGAACTCCTCCGCGGTGATCTCACCGTGCGCCAGTTTGGTCAGGCCGGTGACGGGGCCCATGCTGGCCAGCTCGCCGTCGGCGTTGGCGCCGGTGAGCATGGCCTCGGCGTCCATGTCGCCCATCATCGTGCGCAGCAGGCCGCGAGTGCGCAGCAGGGAGGCGCCGCCCTGCCGGCCGGCGGCCTCGAGCATGGCCGAGGCGGTGACCAGGTGCGGCTGGATCTCACGTTCGTACAGGCCGGCCAGCTCCGTCGCCGAGTCGGTGGCCGCGATGCGCGTGCGCAGGTCCTCACACCGCCGCCGGGCGGTGGCCAGGAACGCGCGCATGCCCTTGAGGTTGGCACGGACCCGTAACCGGACGCGGATCGCCGTGGGGATGACGTGCCCGACGGTCCCCCAGCGCAAAAGCTTCACCCTCGGCACGTCGAGGCCGGGCGGAACCTTGCCGAAGACGTCCTCCACCGCGCTGAGCAGGCTCTTCGCACGCAGCGCCCTGACCATGGAGTAGACCGGGCTGAGGTTCATGTAGAAGCGGCCGCCGATGTTGCCCACCAGGTCGATCCCGGGCATGGCCGAGGCGGACATGGCCTCGTGGATGAACAGCCGTACGAACGACCAGGTCAGCGGCGTCATCACATCCGGGATGGCCTCTCCCAGGTTGCCCGCCGTCCACAGGTAGACGCCCTTGAGGCTGTCGTTCCACTCCTCGACCCGCGGTTTGAGTCCGGTGATCGGACGGGCCTGCAGGATCGTGAAAGCGCCATCACGCCGAGCCCATTCGACGTCCATCGGCATGCCGTACAGCTTCTGCACGCGCGCCCCGAGCGCGGCCAGCTCCACGGCCTGCCCCGGGGAGAGAACCGGCTCGCGGCGCAGTTCGGCGGGCACGGGCCGCTCCTCGGAGCCGGCCGGGGTGGGCACGGTCATGACCGTTTTGTCGGCCGTCTGCGTCCGGATCACCGTGCCGCCCGAGACCACGATCATGTCGGGGGTGACCTGGCCACCGACCACGGCCTCACCCAGCCCCCAGGAGGCGTTGACGACCGTCTCGTCGCGGGCTCCGGTGACCGGGTCGGCGGTGAACATGACGCCGGCCGCGTCCGCCGCGACCAGTTCCTGCACCACCACCGCCAACGCCACCTCGTCATGCGCGACACCGTTCCGGTCGCGGTAGACGACGGCGCGCGCGTTCCACAGCGAGGCCCAGCACCGCTTGACCGCGTCCAGAACGGCGTCGCCCCGGATGTTGAGGTAGGTGTCCTGCTGGCCGGCGAACGACATCTCCGGCAGATCCTCGGCGGTGGCCGACGAGCGGACGGCGACCGGCACGTCCTCACCGAGGGCCCGATAGGCGCGCAGGATCTCCTCGGCGATGTGCGCCGGAATGTCGTGGCGGGCGAACAGCTCCGCGGTACGCGCGGGATCCGCCGGGTCGATCTTGTCGCGGAAGGGTGCCACGAAGGCGCGATAGGCATCGGTCGTGACGTGGAACCCTCCGGGAACCGGCAGCCCGGCCCGGATGAGCCGGGCCAGCGAGGCCCCTTTACCGCCCACGGTGGGCAGGTCGGCCGCGGTGTCGTCGAGGGGAAGCACAGGTTTCACAGCGCGCACTCCTTGGGTTCCGATCCCAGGGAGGCCGCGAGCTTTCGGCGGGCGACCTCCTCCATGGCGTCCAGAAGGTCGAGGGTCGCCCGCTCCACAGCCCGCCTGTCCTGTTCCGGCAGTGCCCGGCCCGTGCCCATGGCCCGTTCGACGGTGCCGGTCACCAGCTCGGCGACGCGCTCGGCCGGCAGCCGCGCCTCCTCCGGCTGGATCTCGGGCAGGAACACGAACCCGTACACGATGGCGGTGAGCACCGTCATGTGGTCTCCGGGCTCCTCGCGTACCGCGCCGCGCTCGATCAGCCGTCCGATGTAGGCGTCGAAGGCGCCACCCAGCTCCAGCCTCGTCGTGCTGTGGCGCTTCATGTGCGCCAACTTGCCGAGTACCTCCGGGTCGCCCACCACGACCGCCCGCAACAGCGGCCGGCGCAGCGCGGCGCCGACGAACCCCCCGAACAGCTCTCCCACCGTGGTCGGCGCGCTCGCCCGGATCTCCTCCAGCAGCCGGACACGCTCGCGGCGCAGCAGTGCGGCGAACAGTTCGTCGCGGGTTTTCCAGTGCAGGTAGATCGTGCCCTTGGCGACACCGGCGCGCTTGGCCACATCGTCGATCGTGGTCTTGTCGTAGCCCCAGCGCAGGATCAGCTCGGCGGCGGCGTCCAGGATCCGGTGCGCCCGCTTCGTTGGGTCCTGCGGCGGCCGTCCGGTCCTGGCCATCACCCTCACCCCATCTGTTTTTGACTAGATAAGTTTATTTGGTCATTTAGTCATGAGCAACCCCTCCCGCGGGATCGCCCGGCCGCCCAGAGGCCGGCTCACGCCCGAGGGGTTCGAGAGCCTTCAGGACCGGCTCACCGAGCTGGTCTCGGCGCCGTTGCCCGAGCATCCGGCGTTCACGGCCGCCGTCGGGCTGCTGACCCAGCTCCCGGCCAAGGCGGCCGGAGCGGCGCCGCGCCCCCGTACGGTGCCGCAAGAGAGGCGGATCGCCGGGCTGGAGACAGAGCGGACCGAACTAAAGCGGCACCTGCATCGGCTGCTGCTGGAGCTGGAATATCCGCTGGAGCTGCGCCGGGGGGAGCCGGCCTGGGTGCGCCGGCCGACCGCCGGCATCACCGCGGTCTTCGGCTCGATTGCGACCGGCGGGAGAAGCCCGTCAGGGGGCGAGCCGGATCCCGACCCCTCGGTTCTGCCGGCCTTTACTCTCCACCTTGGTCACGGTGACACGCGGGGTCCGACCACAGGACGGCGCAGTCCCATTCCCCGAGTGTGGCGTCTTCCCCGTCCAGGCGATGCGTGTGGCCGTGATGGTCCAATCCCGTTGACGGGGCGGAGGCACGGAGCCCGTCCGAGCCCACCCCTCCCTCTCCTCTTCTTTCCGTTTCCGCTTGTCCGTTCGATCACGCTACACGCCTCCTGATCGTCTCCGGGTGAGAGCCGTCGCGCCGCCCGATCGCGGCCTCCCGCGACGATCGGTAAGGTCGGCGGCATGGACGGTGTGCGGGTGGTGCTGCTCGGGGGGACATCCAACGTCGGCAAGTCGACCGTCGCCCATGCCGTGGCCGCGCGACTCGGGTTCAGGTGCCTGTCGACGGACAACCTGGGGCGGCACCCGGGCCGGCCCTGGAGAACACCTGAGCGGGAGGTGCCGGCGCACGTCGCCGAGCACTACGGATCCCTCGCGGTCGATGAGATGATCACGTCCGTCCTCCGCCACTACGAACGCCTGTGGCCCCGCGTCGAAGAGCTGATCACGACCCACGTGACCGGAGACGACGCCGGGCCGGGCCTGGTGCTGGAGGGCTCGGCGCTCTGGCCCGCCCGTGTCGCGAGGCTGGACGTCCCGCGCACGGCCGCCGTATGGCTTACCGCGGACGCCTCCGTCCTCCGCGCCCGGATACGTGCGGCCGGCCACTACGAGACGGCGACCGCCGGGGAACGGCACCTGATGGACAGGTTCCTGGCCCGGACGGAGCGTTACCAGTCGCTCATGCTGGACGCCGTCGACAGCTTGGCCCTGGATCGCCTCGACGCAGGCGACGGCGGATCCGTCGACGAGACGGCCGACGCGGTGCTCTCGGCCGTCAGCGCTCAGAACGCGGTGGGCAGATCATCCGCCGGTCGGTGATCCTGGACGGCGCGGTGGCCCGCCGCCGGCGAGCCGTCCACCGACCTCATGCGGAAACGATCGGTCAGTAGGGCGCCCCTCGGCGATCCCGCCCTGGTTCGCCCGTGTATCGCACACATCATCGTTTCAACGAATTGTTGACAACGAAACATACATACCCCCATCCTAGGGGTATGTCAGAGGATCCCTTCGCCCCGCCCGACCCCGATCAGGCCCGGGCGCATCGCGTGTACGCCGCCCTCGCCCGCATCGCCGAACGGCACGCGGCGACGCGAGACCAGCGCGACCGCCAGGTCCACCCGCAGGTCCTCGGCGCACAGGAGGCCGTCAGGCTGGTGTCGTTCCTCGCCGCGGGGAGCGCGCAGCATGACGACGACGAGCCGGAGGTCGACCGGGCCGACATCACCGCCGCCCTCACCCTCGTCCCGCTCGCGCGGGCCGAGATGGACCAGTTGGAGACCTCCCTGCTGCTCATCGCCCGAGGCCGTGGCCTCACCTGGCAGGAGATCGCCTTCGGGCTGGGGCTCGGCAGCGCCCAGGCCGCCCAGCAACGCTGTGAACGGCTGGCCGGCCGCGTGGAGGCGAGCCTGCCGTAGATGCCGGGACGGTGAAGGGGGTGCCCCCCGGGGAGTTCGGGAAGAAGGCCTGCGGGGGCACCCCGGGGGCGACCGGCGTGATCCTCCCTTTCGGGGTCCCCGGCGGGGGAGGTGGTCGCCCGGGGTTCCGGCGGGCGGCCCTCCGGGAAGGTGAAGGACCACCCGCCGGAAGAGATGGGTGGTGCGGCGGTTCGCGGAGAAGGGTGTTTCGGGGGTACCGGGGTCGCCCGGACGCGCCGGAGGTGGACGCGGCGGTCGAAGGTACAGGGCGGTCTCGGCCTGGCGCATCAGCTTCTCCAGCCCTTCAGCGGTGGGGTCGCACACCATGACCGGCTCGGGCACCGGCCCGGTGGCGATGGCGTAGAAGCGGCGGCTGCCGGGGCCGTACAGCAGGAGCGGGTGGGCTACACGCAGGCATGGGTGCACGCCTATCTCGGCGACCGAGACCGGCTCGACGAGGCCATGAGCCAGGTGCACCGGTTCATGGATCAGATCGACAGCCGCGACCGGTTCCGAGTTCAGCTCACCCTGCTTCAGGCCATGGGACACGTGCGTTCCGGCGATGTGACCGAAGGCGTCCGGCACGCCCAGGCCGCCTACGAGGCCCATCCTGCCGAGCAGCGGAGCACCATGGTGACCCGGCTGGCCGACGAGGTCCTCGAAGCGGTGCCCGCGGCCGAAAAGGGGCACGCCACCGTGACCGGCTACCGGGAACTGCTCGCCTCCCCCGGAGGCCACAGGGCGATCGCATAAAGATCGCTCTCCCCCCTCGTCTCCCAGAGGCCGCCCCACCTCACCCTGTCAACCAGCCGAGGAAAGCGGGGCGCCCCAGGCGGCCGGCGCCTCGTGCCTACCGTTTGAGCCGCGTCACATCAAGAATCTCTTCCACGCCATGCGCCCGCCGTACGGCCGGCGCATTGGCCACACTGCCCCGGTCGACCCGGCCGACGTCCTGGCCGAGCAGACCGGGAGATCATCGGGCGTGCCGGCCGACCTACCCGTCGAGGGCCTCGGTGTAGCGGCGGGCGAGGGTGCGGATGTGGGCGACCAGCTCGGGTGGGCCGTCGACGCGGAAGTCCGTCATCAGCATGCTGAGGTAGACGGCGATGGTCTCCAGGGCGTCGGCACCGGTGACGAGGACGCTGGTGTGGGAGTCAACGGCCTCGACGATGCCGACGGCGGGGTTGATGCGGGCGATCACGGTTTCGGCGGGGGCGAGGACGGTGACGCGGGCGTGGACCTTCCAGCCGGTCTGCGCGACCTCGCGCAGGACGAAGGCGACGAGGTCGTCGTCGGGGAGGGGGCGGGCGGCGAAGCGGCGGGACGCGGGCCGGACACGGATCAGGCCGGCGACGGGCAGCGCCCGCCAGGCGTGCGCGCCCAGGTCGTAGGCGACCAGGAACCAGCGGCGGCGCCAGCTGATCAGGCGGTAGGGCTCCACCTCGGTCTCGGTGTCGGCGCGGGTCGCCAACAGGGTCGCGCCGTCGCGGATCGCGCCCGCGACAGCAGTGAGGGTGGCGGCGGACACCGGGGCGTCCGGCTCGCGGGAGCCGACGGTGGCGGGCCCGACCGCGGTGGCCGACCGCAGGGCGGTCACCTTGCGCTGCAGGCGTTTCGGAAGGATCTGCTGGAGCTTGGCGAGCGCCCGAGTGAGGCTGGCGTCGATGTCCGCGATCCCGGTGGAGCCGTCCTCGGCCAGGCCGACGGCCAGTGCCACGGCCACCGCCTCATCGTCGTCGAGCAGCAGCGGGGGCATCTTCACGCCCTGTCCGAGCCGGTATCCGCCCACCGCGCCGCGCGCGGCGTGCACCGGATAGCCGAGTTCGCGGAGGCGCTGAACGTCCTGCCGCACCGTGCGTTCGGCGACGCCGAGGCGCTCGGCGAGTTCGCGGCCCGTGGAGGACCGGTCCTGCAGCAGGGACAGCAGGCGCAGCACTCGGGTCGTCGTCGAAGCCATCGATTTCTCACCCCCGAGAACTATTAGGAACGAAAATAGCCTAATAGGCCCTTAGGCTGGTGTCACCAGCAAGAAAGAGATCGAAAGGCACAACCATGAACGCCGTCGACACCGCCACCGTCACCTCTCTGCGGCCGGTCTGGCGTGAGGTGCTGGCCGCCTCGCACCGGGCGCTGGAGAACAGCGTCGCGGGCGTGCGGGACAGCGAGGGAGACAACGCCACCCCGTGCTCGGAATGGACGGTCACCCAGGTGATCCAGCACGCCGCAGGCGACCAGCTCGCCTACGCGAAGATGCTCGGCGTCGGAAAGGGCCCCGCCTACGACCCCTTCTCGCCTTCCGGAACCGTCGACGGCACCGCGGCAGAGCTGGTGAAAGACGCCGTCGAGCAGACCGGCGCGGCGTGGGCGGCGGTCTCCGACGACAGCGGAACCGTTCCGACGCCGCTGCCGCACGGTGACCTGCCCACTCCGGTCGCCGCGGTGATGTGCGCGCTCGACGCCGCCGTGCACGCGTGGGACATCGCGATCGCCACGGGCCAGCCGTCCCCGCTCGACGACGAGCTCGCAGGCCACCTTCTCGCCGCCGCGCGGGAAATCGTCGAACCGCTGCGCCGGTGGGGGGCCTACGCTCCCGTGGTTGAGGCTGAGGCCGCCGACAGCCCTTCCTCCACCCCGATCGTCGACGACCTGCTCCGCTACCTCGGCCGCGTCCCGCGCTGACGAGCTCCCGGCCCACCCGGGCTCACCGGCAGGCGATCCATCGGCGGGATTGTCGGTGGCGAAGGCTACGGTGACCGTGAGGAGGCGGTAATCAGTGGAACTCACCCCCCAACAGGTGCTCGGCCTGCGGATGTCCAGCCTGCTGCTCCGAGCGGCGCCCGGCGGCGCCGGCCGGGCGACGGGCGTGGCCGAGGTGGTGACCTGGCTCGGGGCGATGCAGGCGCAAGACCTCGCCAGCGGTCTGTGGTCGTTCGGCGCGCGACTGCCCGGACACACCGCCGCCGACGTCACCGCCGCGCTGGAGCGGCGTGAGGCGCTGCGCACGTGGCCGATGCGCGGCACCATCCATTTCGTCCCGTCCCGCGACGCCCGCTGGATGCTCGAATTGATGGGCGTCCGGGTGCTGAACGGCGCGGCGAGGCGGCGCGAACAACTCGGCCTCTCGGAGGAGACCGCCGTTCAGGCCATGGAGGTGCTGGGCACGGCCCTGGCAGGCGGCGGGCGGCTGAGCCGGTCGGAGTGCCTGGCCGTGCTGGCCGACAAGGGCATCGACACCGGTGGCCAGCGCGGCTACCACCTGCTGTGGTACGCCAGCCAGCGGGGCCTGCTGTGCATCGCCCCCAACATCGGCAACGAGCAGAGCTTCGTGCTGCTCGACGAGTGGGTTCCCGACCCGCACCGGCCAGAGCGCGACGAGGCGCTGGGTACCGTCGCCCTGCGTTACTTCCGTGGCCGCGGGCCGACCACCCGGCACGACTTCGCGGGCTGGACCGGCCTGACCGCGGCCGACGCCAAACGCGGCATCGCCGTGGCCGGCGACGCGCTGGCCACCGTGACCGTCCACGGGGTGGAGACGTACCTCGACGCCGCGCTCCTCGACACCGCCCCTCCCCCGGCCGGCGACGACGAGGTGCTCGTGCTGCCGGGGTTCGACGAATACCTGCTGGGCTACAAGGACCGCTCGCTCATGATCGCCGACGAGCACAAGGCGGCCATCATCCCCGGTAACAACGGGATCTTCCAGTCCACCGTGGTACGCGCCGGCCGGGTCGTGGCCACCTGGAAACGCACCCTTGCCAAGAGCCGGGTACGGATCGCCGTTCAGCCGCTCGTACCGCTCCGCGGAGGCGACCGGGCGGAGGTTGAGCGGGCGTTCGAGCGGTACGCGCGGTTCGTGGAGCGCACCCCGGAGGTGCGCTGGCCGTGACCCGTCGCGTGTTTCGGCGAACCGCGCGAACCGCGCCCGGAACGCCTCCGGGGGTGAGGAGACCCGGCAGCTCCCATTAGTCGCCGGTGAACTCCGGCTCCCGGCCCTCCCGCACCGAGGCGAAGCCCTCACGAAGGTCCCGCGTGCCGAACATGAGCTGGTAGCCCCGGCGCTCCAGGGCGATCCCGGCCTCGAAGGAGGTGTCCAGGCCGAGGCGGACGACCTCCTTGATCTGCCGTACGGCCAGGCGCGGGCGGGAGGCGATCAGCGCGGCCAGTTCCACGGCCCGGTCGACGGCGTTTCCCTCGACCACCTCGGAGACGTAGCCGAGCCGGTGGGCGTCGGCGGCGCTCATGGGGGTGCCGGTGAGGAGGGCGTACAGCGCGTTCTGCCGTCCGATGGTCCGGGGAAGGCGCTGGGTCGCGCCGCCGCCGGGCACCAGCCCGATGGTGACCTCGGGCTGGGCGAAGCGCGCGCCCTCCGAGGCGACGACGAAGTCGCACTGAAGGATGAACTCGTTGCCGCCGCCGAAGGCGTCCCCGTTCACGGCGGCGATCACCGGCTTGCCGCTGTACCAGAACGCCTGGTGGGTGTAGGCGCGGATCGCGCCGACCACGTCGCGTCCGGCCTGTTCGTTCAGGTCGGCGCCGACGGCGAAGACGGTGTCGCCGCCGGTCAGGACGATCGCGCCGATGTCGTCGTCCTTGTTGAGGGCGTCGATGGCCGCGGCGAGCAGTTCGCGTACCTCGGTGTTGAGCGCGTTTCGCACCTCCGGCCGGTTGAGCCGGACGATCGCGACGCCGTCGCGGGGCTTTTCGATCTCGACTACTGCCATGGGTGGTTCCATGCCTTTCGGGTGGCCCGGGCCTGGGCTCGGGGACATCGGGAGACAGCGGGGGACGCCAGGGGACGCCAGGGGACGTCAAGGGACACTGGAGGACGCCGAGGGATACCGGCGGATGCCGGGGAACGTCAGCGGTAGGACGCGAAGGTGTCCATGTTCGGGTTGTTCCTGAGCTTTCCGAAGATCTCGGAGCCGTCGTTGATCCAGTGCGGGGACTCGGGGGTGCCGCTCGCGCCGTCGAAGTCGGCGACACCGATGAAGCAGACCATGAACCAGATGAGTTCCGCCGCGAACATCTCCGGATGCTCGCGCGGGACCCGCCCGCCGACCCGGCGGGACCACTCGGTCACGGCCTTCTCCAGGTCGATCCGGAAGCCCAGTGTGCTGCCGGGGACGTCGGTGTCATGGAAGATCACCAAGAGCCGGTCCTTACCGTCCTCCACCGCGTACCTCACGTCCTCGAAGCCGAACGCGGGCCAGAAGGGCCGGTCGTGAAGGTACCCGTCCTCGGTCGGCGTGCTGGAGGCGCGGCGGTTGGTGCGGTAGCGGTCGCTCAGCAGCGACCACATGCTGTCCCGGATCACCGCGAACAGCGCGGTGTCCGCGGCACGGCCGTCGTCGTGCGCATACGGCGCGCCGTCCCCGGCGGAGTTGCCGTTCGTCATGCGTGCACCCCCTGGGTCGTCGTTCCCTCGGACTGGATGCGGGCCTTCATCCGCATGACCGCGCGCGGCGCGTTGACCCCGGCGGCGGCGACGATCCGCCCGTCCTTGAGGTAGGTCACGAACGGGTACCCCTCTCCCCCGGCCTCCTCGACGCGGACCTCGTCGTGGCCGCGCGCGTGCCCGACCATCTGGTACTTGAGCCCGTACTGGTCGGACCAGAAGTACGGCACGTCGGCGAAGGCCGGGGGCTCGCGGCCCTCCTGCCCGGCCAGCCAGCTTCCGACGGCGTGCCGCGCCTGGGCCGAGGCGTTGCTCCAGTGTTCGACCCGCATCCGCTCCCCGAAGACGGGATTCCTCCAGTTGGCGACGTCCCCGGCGGCGAGGACGTTGGGCCGGGCGGTGCGCAGGGCCGCGTCGCAGGCGAGGCCGTCGGAGAGGTCGAGCCCACCGCCGTCCAGCCAGTCGCAGGCGGTCACCGCGCCGAGCCCCAGGATGACCAGGCCGGCCGTGGTCTCCTGGCCGTCGTCGAAGGTCAGTGAGACCGGCCCCTCCGGTCCGGCCGCCGACAGGCCGGTGACGGTCGCCGGCATCCGGGTGGTGACCCCGTGGGCGTGGTGCCGTTCCAGGGAGAAGCGTCCCAGTTCGGCGCCGAACACGGGCTCCATCGGCAGCCGTCCCTGATCGACCAGTTCCACCGGTAGCCCGCAGGAGCGCAGCGACGCGGCCATCTCGCTGCCGACCAGGCCGGCGCCGACGACCACCGCGCGGGGCCGTCCGGCCAGCCGTTCCCTGATCCGTCCGGCGTCGGCGAGGGTGCGCAGGCAGTGGACGCCCGGCAGCCCGGCGAACCCCTTCGGCAGGCGGGCGCGCATGCCGGTGCAGACGAACAGGGCGTCGAAGGGGATCCACTCTCCCCCGGTCTCCCTCCCGGCCTCCGCCGCGGGGGTGACCAGCACCCGGTCGGCGTCCGGGTCGAGCCGCGCGCAGACCGCGAGGTCCATGATCCGCAGCCGGAGGCCGTACTCCCTGGGGGCCGGCAGGCGGATCGCCTCATCGGTGACCCTGCCCCGGATGAGTTCCTTGGACAGGGCCGGCCTTGAGTAGGGGGCCGTGCCCTCGGGGCCCCGTACCCAGACGACGTCGCCGGTGAAGCCGTGCCGGTCGAGTTCGGCGACCACGGTGTGGCCGGCGAGGGAGCCGCCGGCCACCACGATGGTCTGCGAGGTGTTGCCGACCACGGTCGCTCATTCCTCCAGGGTCAGGGCGAGGACCGGGCAGGAGGTGACGGCCTGCCGGATCTGGGCGTGGACGACCGGGTCGCCGGGGATCTCGTCGGCGATGTGCAGGACCAGGTCGTCGTCGACGTCGAAGACGTCGGGGGCGATGCCCATGCACACGCCGTTGCCGTCGCACAGGGTGCGGTCGACGGTGAGTTTCATGTCGTGCTCCTCACGCGAAGGGGGTCTCGCCGTTCAGCCGGCGGCCGAGGACTCAAGGGCGCCGCCGTCGACCAGGTCCACGTAGTCCTGGTAGCGCTTCAGCAACCACTGGTTGAACTGCAGGAGCGACTCCTCCTGGTAGGAGTAGCGGCCGGGGCGGCGGAAGCGGGAGCGCATGCCCTTCTGCAGGGAGGCGTCGGAGCCGGCGTCCTGCTGGTGGAAGAGGACAAGGCCGTCCTGAGCGATCTTGTAGAGCTGTTCGAAGCGGGGGTGCCTGGTGGACTCCTCCGGGTACAGGTGGCCGATGCGCAGGTTCATGCGCTCGGGCCCGTCCGGCAGGACGAGGTAGTAGAACAGGCCCTCCGGCACCGCCCCGAAGCCGAGGTTCGGCGGGATCGAGGCGAAGATGACCTGGTTGCGTTCTTTTTCGCCGAGCGTCGGGATCACCGGGAGCAGGGCCTTGGTGGTCGGGTTGAAGCCGGCGTCGGGGTGGTAGAAGCCGGTCGGGTGGTAGATCGCGCCCTCGTCGGGGCTGATGTCGACGAAGCTGGTCAGCCGGACGTGCGCGAAGTCGTGCAGCATGCCGTGGAGGTAGGCGCTGTGGTACGGCTCGATGCCGTTCTCCAGCTGGGACTTCCAGTTCCACTCGTTGCCGCGCAGCTCGGCCACCGGCATGCTCACCATGTCACCGATGTGGTAGTTCTCCAGTTCGGCGGTCAGCTTGGTGAGGGTGGGCGCGAGCGGTCTGGCGTCCGGGTCGAGGTTGGTGAAGACGAAGCCGTTCCATATCTCGACCCGGTGCGAGGGCAGGTACGCCTCTCCCTTCAGGTTCTTGAGGCCGATGGTGTCGTTCATGGAGGGCGCCGCGATGAGGTTGCCGTCCAGCCCGTAGGTCCAGGCGTGGAAGGGGCAGCGGAAGAGCCTGCCGGTGTTGCCCGACCCCTCGCAGACCAGGTGGGCCCGGTGCGCGCAGATCGGGCTGAGGACCCGGATCTCCATGTCCTTGCCGCGGACCATCATCAGGGGCTCGTCGCCCATGTCGACGCGGACGAAGTCGCCGGGCTTGGGGATCTCGTCGACGCGGCCGAGGCAGAGCCACTGCCGCATGAAGACGGCCTCCTGCTCGAAGGCGTAGAACTCCGGATCGACATAGCACTCGCGTGGAAGGTTCCACCCGGTGGCCATGTCGCGGGAGCCTTCTTCGATGACCTTGAGGATCCGCCGGAGGTTCGCTGAGACGGGCGCCTGACCCATGATCGTGGTGCTCCTTAGGGGGTACTGCGGTAGGTGTGAGATGACGCCGGGGCGCGAGACTCAGACCGTGCCGTCCGCCGCCGGTATCCCGGGGCTCTCGCGGGGGGCGGCACTGTCGGGGGCCTCGGCGGCCGGCGGGCCCTTGCGGACCAGCAGGTGGTTGAAGAGCAGGTTGAGCAGCAACGCCACCAGCACGGTGGCCGTGATGGCGCTGCCGAAGATGAACTGCGCGTCCTGGCTGAAGTTCCGGTAGATGGAGGGCACCGCGACCGGCAGCATGCCGACGCCGAGCGCGACGGCGATGATGAGCAGGTTCTGGTTGCCCTCGTAGTCGACCTTCTGCAGCATCTGGATGCCCACGGCCGCCGTCATCGCGAACATCACCAGTCCGGCGCCGCCGATCACGGGGCCGGGCAGTCCGGCGACGAGCTCGCCGAGCTTGGGGATGGCCCCCATGACGACCAGAAGCAGGCCGGTGACCGTGATGACGTACCGGCTCTTGACCTTGGTGAGGCTGATCAGGCCCACGTTCTGCCCGAACGTGGAGTCCGGTACGGAGTTCATGAACCCGGCGAGCAGGGCGGCGAGGCCGTCGGTGGCCAGGCCCCGGGCCATGTCCTTGTCGGTGACCCTCTTGCCGACGGCGTCCCCGATGGCGAGGACGCACGCGGTCATCTCGCTGAAGACCACGACCATGGCCACGCACATCGCGATGATCGGTACGACCCGGAACTCCGGCGCGCCGAACTGCAGCGGTGTGGAGAAGCCGAGCCATTTGGCGGTGCCCACGGACGAGAAGTCGCCAAGGCCCATGAACCAGCCGATCACCGCTCCGACGACGAGGCCGAAGAGCACCGCGACGTTGCGCACGAACCCGGTGAACAGGCGGTTCACCAGCACGATGACCGCCACGACGCCGAAGGCCAGCAGGATGTACCGCACGCTCGCGTAGTCCGGCGCGGCCGGGTCGGAGCCGATGATCAGGTCGGCGCTCACCTTGATCAACGAGAGCCCGATGATCGTGATCACGCAGCCGGTGACCAGGGTGGGGAAGAACCTCAGGATCTTGGAGAACGGCCGGGCGAACAGGATTCCGAAGAGGCCGGCCGCGATCATCGAGCCGTACATGGTCGGCAGGCCGTACTCGGAGCCGATCATGATCATCGGGGTGAGGAAGGTGAACGAGGCGCCCGCGACCACCGGCATCCGGATGCCGAAGAAGCGCGTCAGCCCGACGCTCTGGACGACGGTGGCGATTCCCGCCACCAGCAGGTCGGCGTTGACGATCAGCGCGATGGTGTGCGTGTCGAGCTTGAGTACCGCGCCGAGTACGAGCGGAACGGCCACACAGCCCGCGTACATGATCAACATGTGCTGCAGGCCGAAGAAGAACAACTGGGGGATGGGCAGGACTTCGTCGACGGGGTGGCGTTCGGAAGCCGTTGGCTGGGGTGCGCGGACGGTAGGTGACACGACGGTCTCCTGGGCACTGGGTGGCACTGAGTGGAACGCGCCCTGGTCCCTCCGGCGGCGTCGGCAGGCCATGATCCGGAGCTATGGGCGGATGTGTGTCGACACCTGCGTGAAGCGGGGGTCTTCGCTGCTCCGACGGTTGGGGTCCCCCGTCGAAGAGCCGTTACCGTGGGTATCCGGTACTGCGGTATATGGAGATTAAGCGCGTCCTATACCACTGTCAACGACTTGTTTTCCCGAATTCACCCGCTTAGGATCCTGTATACCGTATCCCTGATTAACCCCCATCTGACCCCCTTGAGCGGAGGCAGCGTGCAGCCGGCCGCCCGGCGGATAGGCATGATCACCCCGTCTTCCAACACCGTCGTGGAACCCATGACCGGCGAACTGCTGGCCACCCGGCCCGACGTCTCGGTCCACGTCACCCGGCTCCGGGTGACGAGCATCAGCCTCGATCCCGCCGACACCCGCCAGTTCGGCCTGGACTCCTTCACCGACGCCTCCCGGCTCCTCGGCGACGCCCGTGTCGACGTCGTCGCCTGGAACGGCACCTCGGGCTCGTGGCTCGGCCCCGGCCGGGACGAACACCTGTGCCGTGCCATGGAGCGGGTCGCGGGCGCCCCTGCGACCACCTCGACGCTGGCACTCCTTTCGGCGCTGCGGGCCTTCGACGTCCGGCGCCTGGGGCTGCTCACGCCGTACACACCCGACGTCGGCGACGCCATCGCCGCGCACTACGCCGACCACGGCTTCGCCGTGCGCGCGGCCCGTCACCTCGGCCGCGTCACCAACTACGACTTCGCGCTCACCACGGCCGCCGAACTGGAGGCGGCCTTCGACGGGCTCGCCGCCGCGGACTGCGACGCCGTCGCGGTGGTGTGCACCAACCTGCGCGCCGCGCACCTCGCCGCCCGGTGGGAGAGCCGGACCGGAGTCCTGGTGGTCGACAGCGTCGCGGCGACGCTGTGGCGGGCTCTCGCACTGGCCGGCGACACCACGCCCATCACCGGGTACGGCCGGCTGCTCGCCCACCCGCCCACGGCTCCCCGGCAGAGATGAGAAACGCCATGACCAAGGACATCAAGATCCTTATCGGAGTCGACGTCGACGCGGTCGCCGGCTGGCTCGGTTCCTACGGCGGCGAGGACTCGCCGAACGACATCCAGCGCGGAGTGTTCGCCGGCGAGGTGGGCACCCCGCGCCTGCTCCAGCTCTTCGAGCGGTACGGCCTGCGGACCACCTGGTTCATCCCGGGCCACTCCATCGAGACCTTCCCCGCCGAGATGGCGGCCGTCGCCGAGAGGGGGCACGAGATCGGGGCGCACGGCTACTCCCACGAAAACCCCATCGACATGTCCCCCGAGCAGGAACGGGACGTGCTCGGCCGCTGCGTCGAGCTGATCCGGAGCCTGTGGGGACGCCCGCCGCGCGGCTACGTCGCCCCCTGGTGGGAGATGAGCCGTCACACCGCGGCCCTCCTCACGGAGTTCGGCTTCTCCTACGACCACTCGCAGAACTACAACGACTTCCACCCCTTCTACGCCCGGGTGGGCGACGAATGGACGAAGATCGACTACAGCGGCCGGGCCGACGACTGGATGAAGCCCCTCAAGCACGGCGCCGAGGTGGACCTCGTGGAGTTCTGCGGCAACTGGTACGTCGACGACCTGCCACCGATGATGTTCGTCAAGAAGTCCCCCAACAGCCACGGCTTCGTCAGCCCCCGCGACGTCGAGCGGCTCTGGCGCGACCAGTTCGACTGGGTCTACCGCGAACTCGACTACGCGGTGTTCCCCGTGACACTGCACCCCGACGTGTCCGGGCGTCCGCAGGTGCTGCTGATGCTGGAGCGGCTCTTCGAAAGCTGGCTCGACCTGCCCGGCGTGGAGTTCACCACCTTCGACGCGGCGGCCGGCGACTTCCGGCGGCGCTATCCTTTCGAGAGCACCGAACGGCCGGCACCGGTCGGCGGCGGTCCGGGACCGAGGCGGAAGACCGGAAAGGCGGCCCTGTGAGCAGGCAGGCGGACGCGCCGGGCTCGTTCGACATCGACGCCGACTACAAGCCGCTCAGAGACCGCGTCCGCGACGAGCTGCGCCAGCGCATCATCGACGACGTGTACCCACCCGGCACGCGACTCATCGAGACCGAGCTCGCGGCCGGGCTCGGCGTCTCCCGGCTGCCGGTGCGCGAGGCGATCCGGGCGCTGGAGAGCGAGGGGTTCGTCAAGACGGTCCCCCGCCGGGGCGCAGTCGTCGTGGAACTCTCGGCGCAAGACGTCGAGGAGCTGTTCGACGTCCGCGAGGCGCTGGAGGTCCTCGCCAGCCGGCAGGCGGCGACCCGGGCCACCAAGGCCGAACTGCGGCGCGTCCGGAGCATCCTCGACCGGGGTCGCAAGGCGCTTGAGGCCGGGGACCGCGTCGCCCTCGGCAAGGCCAACGAGGCCTTCCACGACGAGATCCTGAAGCTCTCCCACAACCTCCTGCTCCAGGCCGTGCTGGAACCCCTGCAGGGGCGCCTGCACTGGCTCCTGCGGCAGACCGGTGACCCGAACGACCTGTTCGAGGAGCACTCCGCGTGGTTCGAGGCGATCGCCTCGGGCTCGGCCGACCTCGCCGCCGAACGCGCGCGCGGGCACGCCCGGCTGAACCGGGAGATCGTACGGAACCTCCTGGCCGAGCGGCAGCACCGCGCTCCGTCGGCCTAGAGCCTCCCCCGAAGATCCTCCGAAGCACGCCTTTCCCTCCGGCCCGGCCCGCGACGGGTGAACGCGCCGAACCGTCCCCGCGGATCCCCTCGCCCCGTCCCTCGCCCGCGAGACGCCGCGATCTCCCCCGCCGCCTCACCCCCGCCGCCCTCCCACCGACCAGGAGCACCACCATGTCCGACCCCACGCAGACGACCCTCGGCGCCCTCAACGGCACCGACGTCCATCTGCGCCACGTCTGCAAGGCCCGCGAGGTCACCGACCAGGTCGGGCCCCGGCGTTTCCTGCACGCCGGGCCGCCGATCGCGTTCACCGACATCCCCGGGCCCATGCGGGGCGCGATCATCGCGGGACTGCTGCTGGAGCGGGAGGCCGCCTCGGCCGCCGAGGCCGAGGCGATCGTCGATCGCGGCGAGGTGAGCATCGGTCCCTGCCACGACGCGAACGCCGTCGGGGCGATGGCCGGGATCATCACGCCGAACACCCCCGTCGTGGTCGCCGAGACCACGGGCGGCATCCAGACGTTCTCCCCCCTGAACGAGGGCGTCGACGGGGCCATGCGCTACGGGTCGTACGACGAGGTGACGCTGGCGCGGCTGCGGTGGCTCGGCGACGTGCTCGCCCCGGCCCTCGACGAGGCCCTCCACCGCGTCGACCCCCTGGACCTGCTCGCCCTGGTGGCCGAGGGACTGCGGCGCGGCGACGACTGCCACAACCGGCTGGTCGCCACCGGCGCGGCCCTGCTGGTGACGCTCACCCCGGGCCTGCTGCGTACCTCCCTCGACCGTGAGGACATCGCGAAGGTGGTCGCGTTCATGGCCGGCAACGGGCACTTCGCCCTGCCGTTCGCCATCTCGGCCGCCAAGGCCGTCACACTCGCCGCCGGGGGGATCCCCGGCAGCCCGATCGTCACGGCCATGGCGAGCAACGGGCGGGAGTTCGGCATCCGCGTCAGCGGGCTCGGCGACCGGTGGTTCACCGTACCGGCGCCGATCGGCGACCCGGTCCTGCTGGAGGGGGCGACCCTCGACGACGTCACCCCCACCATGGGCGACTCGATGATCTCCGAGACCGCGGGCTTCGGCGCCTTCGCGATGACCGCCGCGCCCGCGATCATGTCCTTCGTCGGCGGCGACATGGCCCGGGCCCACGAGATCACCCGGCGCATGCGGGCCGTCTGCGCCGGGACGAGCGGGCGCCTCCTCATCCCGGGCGAGGACTTCCGGGGCACGCCGCTCGGCATCGACGTGCACAGGGTGCGCGCCACCGGCATCGAACCCGTCATCAACAACGGCCTCGCACACCGGGAGCCGGGACGCGGCCGGGCCGGAGCCGGGATCACCCCGATCCCGGTGGAGCCGTTCGCCGCGGCGAGCCGGGCGCTGGAGGAGGCCGGCCCCGAGCGGATCGGCCCCGACGGCCCCGAGCGGATCGGCGCGGCGGGGGAACGGGGGCCGCGCGCGTGAGCGGCACGAACCTTCCCTCCTTCACCCCCGCCGACCTCGCCGCCGTCGCCGGCCGGTGGGGGCTCGACCCCGAACTGGTCGGCCGGCTCGGCCCCGCGATCGACCGGATGCGCGACGCCTACGGCCGCGTGCGGGCGCTGGCGACCGAGGGGAGCGCCCCCGAACCGCCGCCCGTCGCGGTCACCCGGGTTCCGCACGGCCCGGACAATCCGTACGGCGCCTGGCTCTACAGGATCGACGCCCCCGGCCGGGCCGGCAGCGGGCCGCTCGCCGGGAGGACGGTGACCGTCAAGGAGTCCATCGCGGTGCGCGGGGTGCCGATGCCCCTGGGCAGCCGCCTCATGACCGGCTTCGTCCCCGCCTCCGACGCGGCGGTCGTCGGCCGGGTGCGGAAGGCCGGAGGGGTCGTCGCCGGCACGTCGGTCTGTGAGGACCTGTGCTACTCCGGGTCGAGTTTCACCAGCGCGCACGGCCCCGTCGGCAACCCCTGGGACCCGCGCCGCTCGGCCGGAGGCTCCTCCAGCGGCGCCGCGGTCCTGGTGGCGACCGGGCAGGCCGACTACGGCATCGGCACCGACCACGGCGGCTCGATCCGCAACCCCGCCGCCTGGTGCGGCGTCTTCGGCCTCAAACCGACCTACGGAGTCATCGAGTACGACGGCGCGATGCCGACCGAGCGCACGCTGGACCACATCGGCGTGCTCACCCGGAGCGCCGCCGACCTGATCCCCTTCCTGGAGGCGGCCGCCGTACCGTACCCGGGCGGAGAGGGCGAGCCGTACGCCGACGGGTACACCCGCGAAATCGCCGGGCTGCGCGCCGGAGTCCTCGCCGAGGGGTTCGGCTGGCCCGGCCGCTCCGATCCACGTCTCGACGACCGGGTCCGCGCGAGCGCGCGAGCGCTGGAACGGCTGGGGCTGACCGTGTCCGAGGTGTCGGTGCCGCTGCACCGGTACGGCAGGGACATCCACCTGCCCATCTCGATCGAGGGCGGCCTCACCACCGTCTTCGAGTCCCGCCTCCAGGGCAACAACCACCTCGGGCCCTACCACCCGAACTTCGGGGAGGCCTTCGGCGAGGCCCTCGCCCGCCGTCCCGAGGACATACCGGTCGGAGGGGTGCTGGCCCTCGTCGGCGCCACCCTGCTGCGGGACGCCACTCACGGCAAGGTCATGGCGTACGCCCAGCGGTTGCGGGCGCGGCTGCGCGACCAGGTCGACCGCGCGCTGCGCGAGGTGGACCTCCTCGTCCTGCCGAGCGTCCCGATGCCGCCCCACCCCCTGCCGGCCGACCCGCGCGAGGCGGTGATCGGCACCGAGCTTCCCTTCGAGATGCACGACAACAACTGCGTGTTCAACCTCACCGGGCACCCGGCGCTCAGCGTTCCGTGCGGGTTCGCGGACGGGATGCCGGTCGGCATGCTCCTGGTCGGACGGCCCGGCACGGACGCGCGCCTGGCCCGGGTCGCGGCCGAGTTCGAGAAGCGCGTCTTCCGCTGCCCCCCGCCCCCACCCCGTCATGATCGGCACGAGGCCCCGCACGACGGCCTCCCCACCGCGAGGAGCGGACGATGACCGAGCGAGCACTGAACGTCTTCGGCGAGCCGCTCCAGGCCTGCGGCTTCGGCCCGATCACCGGGTACCGCCGCGACGGCCACTGCTTCACCGGCCCCGACAACCCCAAGGGACACACCGTCTGCGCGATCGTCGACGAACGCTTCATCGCCTTCCAGGCCACGGTCGGCAACGACATCGCGACCCCCCAGCCCGGCCTCGCCTTCCCCGGGCTGAAGCCGGGCGACCACTGGTGCGTCATCGCGTCGAAGTGGTACGAGGCGTACCTGGCCGGCTGCGCCTGCCCGGTGAACCTCGCGGCGACGAACATCCGGGCGCTGGAGGTGATTCCGCGCGAGGCGCTGACGGAGTACGGGGTGGACCTGCGCTCCCCGGCCCCCGACGACGGCCGGGACACCTCACCGTGAGCCGCTGGAACGCCCTGCGCGCCTACACGGCCCTGCCCGCCACCGCCGGTCCCTGGTTCCTGGCGGTCACGCTGATCGGCCGCATCCCCGCGTCCATGGGACAGCTGGGCGCGCTGCTGCTGGTCAGCGGGTCCACGGGGTCCCTCATGCTCGGCGGCGCCACGGCCTCGGCCTTCGCCGTGGGACAGGCGGCCGGCGGACCACTCGTCGGGCGGACGGCGGACCGGTACGGCCACCGGCCGGCCGGGCTGGCCGCGGCGTTGCTGCACACGGCGGCCCTCGCCTTGCTGGTGGTGTGCGTCGAGCGGGGCGCGCCCACGTGGGCGACACTGGCGTCGGCGGTGGTCGCGGGCTTCTCGGTACCGCAGGTGGGCCCGCTGTCCCGGGCTCGCTGGACCGCCCTGGCCCACCGCGGACGGCTGCCCATGGACCGTTTCCCCACCGCGATGAGCTTCGAGGGGACGGGCGACGAGTTCGCGTTCGTCCTGGGCCCCGCGTTGGTCGGCGTCATCGCGACGGCGGCCTCGCCCCGTACGGCGGTGCTCGCGGCGGCCGGGCTCACCGTCACGGTGTGCGTGGCGTTCGCGCTCCACCCCACGGCCTCCCTGGTCGCCCGGGGCCCGGACCGGGACGGGGGCGGCGTCGCGGCCCCGGTGCTGCGCGTCCCGGTGTTCCTCCTGGCCGCCGGGCTGACCGGCCTCGGCTGCTACTTCGGCTCGGTGCAGGCCGGTGTCACCTGGCGCGCGGTCGACGCCGGCGCCGACGGGGCGGCCGGGCTGATCTACGCGGTCCTCGGGCTGAGCAGCGCCCTCGCCGGCGTGCTCGTCCCGATGCTGCCCGCCTCCTTCCCACTCGCCCGCCGGCTCCAGGTGGGCTTCGCCCTGCTGGTCGTTCTCAGCCTGCCCCTGGCGATCGCCGGCGGGCTGCGCATCGGCGGCCTGTGGCTGCTGGGCCCGCTGATCGTGCTGCCCGGCGTCACCATCGCGCCGATCCTCGTCACCGCCTACACCCAGGCCGAGATGACGGTTCCGGTGGAGAGGATCTCGTGGGTCATGACCCTGCTCACCTCCTCCGTCGTCGTCGGCTACGCGATCGGCGCGCTGCTGTCGGGCACCCTCGCCGACCGGTACGGCCCCCTCGCGGCCTTCCTGATCGCGCTCGGCGCCGCCGGCGTCGGCGTCACGACCGGCAGCCTCGGGCGGCGGCGGCTGGCGGCGCTGCGCCCGGGGCAGGCCGCCGCCCCCCGGTAGGTCAGCAGCCCCGGGCGGCGAAGGCCAGGAACTGGGTGGTCTCCCGAGCGTCGAAATTGTCGTCGGAGCCGATGACGAGGGTGCACTCGCCCGTGATCAGGCGCGGGCCCCAGGCGAGGCTCTCCAGGTTCTGCACCGGCTGCCGGACCGTGCCAAGATCGGAAACCAGGCGCTTGGAGACCGGCCGGTACGGCTCGCCACCGGCCAGGCCGTTCCTGTCCAGGACGTTCGTGGCGTCGCGCAGGTCGATCTCGTACAGCTTGACCTTGTAGTTCACGCCCTCGATCCACGAGCGCTCAAGCGCGAGATAACGGTGGTCGTCGATCGCCAGGATCTCCGAGACACCGGTGTCGGAGTGGCCCGTCGGCGGGATCGGCGCGGCCGGCAGGGGGTCGATCGGGTAGGCGTACTGCGCGCGTACCCGCCCGTCGCGGCTCCACACGGTGATGCGGGCGGGTGCGCCGTGCTCGACCGTCGGAACCTCCCCGTCCTCATATCGCGGCCCCTCCACGATGGCCGCGATGTGGTGGGGGGTGAAGGTCAGGCCCTCGAACCCGAAGTTGCGGCGGGGCCCGGCGGCCGTGGTCGTCAGCTTCAGGTTGGCGGGCACCGGCAGCTCCCCGAGGTGGCGCCCGTCGCGGCCGGTCCAGCGGACGAACAGGTCGGACACCGGGACGGCGGGATGCTCCCCGTCCGGCCTGTCGCCCTCGTGCCCCCACAGAAGCCTGCGGCTCCAGCGGTCGAAGCGGATGGTCTCGGGGTCGGCGGACTCGGGCAGGCCGTACGCCGGGTAGGGGCTTCCATCGGGGCGCTGGAGGGTGGTGACGCCGGTGATGTTCACACCGGTGAACTTTCCGGTCACCGGGTTGATGTCCAGCCGGCCGGTGTAGAAGCGGGCGGGGTTGTAGCGCCAGCGGTCGTCGGAGATGAGGTACCACGTGCCGGTGAGCGGGTCGCGGTCGATGCCGGACAGGCCGCCGACGGTCGTGCCGCCGAACTGCATCTTGTGGGGCAGGGTCTGCTCGCCGAGGAACCGGGTGATCCGGAGCTCCCGTCCGGCCGAGGCCACCGCCGTCGACGGCTGCCCGCCCACGACCCCGAAGCCGATCACCGCCACACATGCGGCAGCAATCCTCATCATTTTTCGCGAATCGTTCATACGCTCCCCACATCTCGAAAGAATCCGCAGATGACCGGCGGAGACATGAGATCGCAGATCGCGGAAAATGTCTATGGAGATCGCACCGGAAAACACTTCCCTATCGCCACAAAAAAAGGCAAAACAGGCACAAGACGCCTTTGACCTTAACGCCGAACGGATTAATAATCCACCAAAGGGATTAAGGTCGACACTGCTTCACATGCCGACAGTTCGAAACCGCTCTACCAGCACGGACACACGAAAAAAGCCGCTATTCGCGGGCCCACGCCACGACACCGTGTCCCGCACACGACCCTGCACATGCCTCCGCGCGTGCCGGGCCGGACAGAGCATCGGAAAGGGTGGGCATATCGTGATGTCCCTCATTCCGTGTGCCGGCACAGAACAGAACCGGCGTGGATCCCGCGGCGAGGAGGAGGTGGCCGTGCGGCCGAAGGATTCCGCGCGTCTTTCCCCACGGAAACACAGGTGAAAAGGCATCGGCCCCGCGCACGCGGGGACGGCCCCGGCTTTCCGCGCGCTACCTGTGTGGTCCGCGGTCCGCCAGGAGGTGTCTGCGGATCGGGGCGTAGTGGGCCGCGACCGCCTCCGCGAAGCGGGTGACGTCCTGGGCGACGGCGGCGTCGACGATGGCGCGGTGGGCGTCGACGGTCTCCCGTACCGCCTCGGGGGTGGTGTGCAGGGTGGGCGCCACGATGGCGTGGACGTCCCAGAAGGCGGCGGTGAGCTGGGTGATCAGCTCGTTGCCGAGCGGTTCCATGAGCAGGAGGTGAAACTCGCGGTCCTGGTCGACGAAGGTCTCCCCCCTGCCGGCACGCTCGGCCATCCGCTCGGCGAGCTCGGTGAGCCGGGCGCGGAGGGGGTCGTCCAGCGCGGCGACGATGGGGGCGGCCAGCCCCTGCTCGATGGTCTGGCGGACCTCGACCAGCTCGGACAGGACCCGGAAGTCGTCCGCGCGGCTGAGCAGCCCCCGGAAGGCGAGGCTTTCGACGAGCGCCGCGAGCGAGAGCCGTCCGACGTATGTGCCGTATCCGTGCCGCACCTCGACGATGTCGAGCGCGATGAGGGTCTTGATCGCCTCCCGGACGCTGGAGCGGCTGGCGCCGATGGCCGCGCAGAGCTCCGCCTCCGTCGGCAGGGCGTCCCCCGGCCTCAGGCGGTTGTGAAGAATGTACTGCTTGATGCGTTCGGCGACTTCGTTCCGGCGCGGCATCGCACCCCGCGACCCCTGCGAGATGGAGTCGATCTCGACCAACGTCTTGCCCTCTCGTCCCACGTCAGTCTACATTCCAATCTTACCGGCATCAGACATCAGACGTCATATGAGGTCCGATCTTCTTCGCGCGTAGAAGCCGCGACCCAGTAAGGAGTGGCCGACGTGAACCGCCTCCACGGCACGTCCTTGGACCGCCGCGTGTTCCTTCAGTTCATGACGATAACCGGTGCCACGGCCTTCGCGGGCTCGCTGGCCGCCTGCTCGGGCCCGGCCTCGACCGGGAGCGGGGCGCCGGTGGCCACCGACACCATCGAGGCGGGCATCTCCTACCCGCTGTCGACCGGGTTCGACCCGATGACGTCCTCCGGTGCGACTCCGATCGCCGCCAACCTCCACGTCTTCGAGGCGTTGTTCGACCTCGACCCGGTCACCCGCGAGCCGTACGCGGCGCTGGCGGCGGGCGAACCGGAGAAGACCGGCGACACCACCTACAGGGTCACGCTGCGCCAGGGGGCGACCTTCCACGACGGCTCCCCGGTGACGGCCGCCGACGTGGCCTTCAGTTTTCAGCGGGTGATGGACCCGGCGAACGCCTCGCTCATGGTGCAGTTCATCCCGTTCGTCGAGAGCGTCGCCGCGGCGGGTGACGGGGTGGTGGAGATCAAGCTCACGTACCCCTTCCCGCTCCTCGCGGAACGGCTCGCGATCGTCAAGATCGTGCCCAAGGCGATCGTGGAGAGGGACAAGGCCGCCTTCGACGCCAAGCCCGTCGGGTCGGGCCCGTACCGGCTGGTCGAGGCGACCAAGGAGGACAAGATCGTTTTCGCGAGGTGGGACAGGTACAACGGCCCCCGTCCCGCCAAGGCCGCGAACATGGTCTGGCGCCTGCTGGCCGACCCCTCCGCCCGTGTCACCGCGCTGGAGTCGGGCCGGGTCGCGGCCATCGAGGACGTCCCCTACATCGACGCCGCCCGGGTTGCCCAGGCGCACAGGCTGGAGGCCGTGCAGTCCTTCGGCCTGCTCTTCCTGATGTTCAACTGCTCCCGCAAGCCCTTCGACGACAGGCGGGTGCGCCAGGCGCTGCACTACGCCATCGACACCGACAAGGTGATCAAAACGGCGATGCTCGGCAACGCCGCGCCGGCCACGGGCTACGTGCAGCAGACCCACCCGGCCTACGTCAAGGCGTCGACCGTCTACGGACACGACCCCGGCAAGGCCAGGGCGCTGCTGAAGGAGGCGGGGGTCACCGGCCTGAACGTCACCATGGTGACCACCGACACCGGCTGGGTGAAGGACGCCGTCCCGGTCATCAAGGAGGGGTGGGACGCCGTCGGCGTGAGCACCGTCCTCGACATCGCCCAGTCCGGCGGCCAGTACACCAACAAGATCGACCCCGGCGAGTTCCAGGTCATGGTCGCACCCGGCGACCCCTCGGTCTTCGGCAACGACATGGACCTGCTGCTGCGCTGGTTCTACGACGGCCTGTGGCCGCAGAAGCGGTTCCGGTGGGACGGCACCAAGGAGGCGAAGAAGGTCCTGAAGCTGCTCGACGAGGCGGCCAGGAGCACCGAGGCGGAGACCCAGCGGAGGCTGTGGGCCGAGGCGGTCGACATCGTCGCCGAGGAGGCCCCGCTCTACCCGATCCTGCACCGCAAGCTGCCCACGGCCTGGAACGAGAAGAAGGTCGCCGACTTCAGGCCCCTGCCCACCACGGGCCTGTCGTTCCTCGGCGTGGGTCCGGCCTGAAGCCGGACCGGCCCGGCCTGATCCGCCCGCGACGGGAAGGGGAGCATGTCCGCGTTTCTACGGCTGGCCGCCCGACGGCTGGTGACCCTGCCGCTCATGCTGGCCGGGGTCACCGTGCTCGTGTTCGTCGTCCTGCGGTTCTCGCCCAACGACCCGGCGTACAACGCCCTGGGCGACAGCGCGAGCCCGCAGGCGAGAGCGGCCTACGCGACGGCCCACGGGCTGGACGACCCGCTGCCGGTGCGCTACGTGCGGTTCCTGGGGCAGCTCGCGCGGGGCGACCTGGGGTACACGGCGCCGCCGGCCTCGCCGGTGGCCGACCGCATCGCCGTCGCCTTCCCGCTGACCGTGCAGCTCACCCTGCTGAGCCTCGCGCTCGCCGTGGCCCTGGCCCTGGTGCTGGGGGTCACAGGGGCCCTGTACCGCGACCGGTGGCCCGACCAGCTCACCCGTCTGGTGTCGGTCGCGGGGGTGGCGATCCCGTCGTTCTGGCTGGGCATCCTGCTCATCCAGCGGTTCGCCCTCGGCGCCGGACTGTTCCCGACCGGCGGCTACGTCAACCCCGCCGACTCCCTCTCCGGGTGGCTCCGGTCGCTGACGCTGCCGGCGATCGCGGTCGCCGTACCGGTGGCGGCCTCCCTCACCCGGCTGGTGCGCACCTCCATGGTGGAGGAGCTGGACCGCGACTACGTCCGCACCGCCATGGGCAACGGCCTGCCCGGGTGGATCGTGACGCGCGGCGCGCTGCGCAACGCGCTCATCACGCCGCTGACCGTGCTCGGCCTGCGGGTGGGGTATCTGCTGAGCGGCGCCGTGGTCATCGAGACCATCTTCGACCTGCCCGGCATGGGCAAGCTCATCCTCGACGGCGTCACCAACGGCGACGTCGCCCTGGTCCAGGGGGCGGTGCTGGCGATCGCGCTGTCGTTCCTGGTGGTGAACCTCGTCGTCGACCTGCTCTATCTCGTGGTCAACCCGCGGATCAGGGCGGTGTGACCATGCTGCGGCCCCGTCTCACCTCCCGCCTGTCCCGTCCGGCGCCGCGCCTCTCCCGGCGCTCCCGGCTGTCGCCGGTCGCGGTGGCCTCGCTCGCCGTCCTCGCCGTGGTCGGGCTGCTGGCCGTACTGGCCCCGCTGATCGGAGGCGACCCGCTGGCGACCGGCGTGCCGGCCACCCCGCCCGGCGCCGAGCACTGGTTCGGCACCGACCGCGCGGGCCGCGACGTGTTCGCCAGGGTCGTGTACGGCGCGCGCTCCTCACTGCTCATCGGTCTCGGGGCCACCGCCGCCGCCGTGGTGGCCGGGGCGGTGCTCGGCGGCGTCGCGGCCACCTCCCGCAAGGCCGTCGCCGAGCCCCTGCTGCGCGCGCTCGATGTGATCATGTCCTTTCCCGGGATCGCGCTCGCCGCCGTGCTGGTGGCGGTCTTCGGCCGTAACCTGCCGATGCTGATCGGCGCCATCGCCTTCCTGTACGTGCCGCAGCTCACCCGCGTCGTGCGGGCCAACGTGCTGGCGCAGTACGGCGAGGACTACGTCGCGGCGGAGAGGGTGATCGGCGCCTCCCGCCGCCACATCCTGGCCCGCCACGTCGCGATCAACTGCGCCGCGCCGGTCCTGGTCTTCGCCACCGTGCTGGTGGCCGACGCCATCGTCTTCGAGGCCAGTCTGTCGTTCATCGGCGCGGGCATCCAGGATCCGGCACCGAGCTGGGGCAACGTCATGGCGTACGGCCGGCAGATCGTCCTGGCCGGTGGATGGTGGGCCACGTTCTTCCCCGGCCTGGCGATCCTGGTCACCGTGCTCGCGCTCAACCTGCTGGCCGAGGGGCTGACCGACGCCTGGTCCGCCCCGCGCGCGGCGCCGCCGGGGAAGGCGGGGGCCACCGAAACCGGAACGGGAGCCGAGAGCGGGACGGGCGTCGGGACCGGAAGCGCGACCGACGGCGAGACAGGCACCGCGGCGGCCGGAACGCCAACCGGCGCGTCAACCGGCGCGGTCGACGCCGCGCTCGCCGAACTCGCCGCCGTCGTGGCCCGGCGCCCGCCCAAGGTCGCGCCGCTGTCACCCTCGGCGCCGCCGCTGCTGTCGGTGGAGGACCTCACGATCACCTTCCCCGAGCGTTACGGCGACGTCCCCGTCGTGCAGTCGCTCTCCTTCGAGGTACGGGCGGGCGAGACACTGGGACTGGTCGGCGAGTCGGGGTGCGGCAAGAGCCTGACCGGTCTGGCCATCATGGGGTTGCTGCCCCGCGGCGCGCGGGCCGGCGGCCGGATCGTCTACGACGGGCACGACATCCTCGCCCTGCCGCCCGGGAGGCGGCGGGCGATCTCCGGTCCGGAGATCGCCATGGTCTACCAGGACGCCATGGCGTCGCTGAACCCCTCGGTCCTGGTCGGCGCCCAGCTGCGGCAGCTCACCCGGCGCGGCGGCACCCGCACCCCCGAAGAGCTTCTGGAGCTGGTGGGCCTGGACCCCCGGCGGACCCCGCGCAGCTACCCGCACGAGCTGTCCGGAGGCCAGCGCCAGCGGGTGCTGATCGCGATGGCGCTCTCGCGGAGCCCGCGCCTGCTGGTCGCCGACGAGCCCACGACGGCGCTCGACGTGACCGTGCAGGCCCAGGTGGTCGAGGTGCTCGGCCGGCTCCGCGACGAGCTCGGCTTCGCCATGATGCTTATCTCGCACGACCTCGGCCTGGTCGGCGAGCTGGTCCACCGGATCGCGGTGATGTACGCGGGTCAGCTCGCGGAGGTCGGCACGGCCCCCGCGCTCTTCTCGGGCGTGCGCCACCACTACGCCCGCGGCCTGCTGGGCTCGGTGCTCTCCCTGGAGACCGGCGCGGAGCGGCTGCACCAGATACCCGGCGTGGTGCCCACACCGCGCGGCTTCGGGCCGGGCTGCCGTTTCGCCGGACGGTGCGGCGCCGCCACCGAGGCGTGCCGTACGGCACGGCCGGAACTCTCCGGCGATCCGCGTCTCCACGCCCACGCCTGCTTCCATCCGGGCACGCCGGGTGTCGCCCACCGGGAGGGGTCCGCGTGAACGAGCCGGTCGTCAGCCTCGAAGGGGTGCACGTCGTGCACACCTCGCGCAGCGGCGGGGTGGTGCGCCGCGACAGGGTCCACGCCCTCACCGACGTCACGGCGTCCGTGAGGCGCGGCGAGGTCCTCGGCGTCGTCGGCGAGTCGGGCTGCGGGAAGTCCACGCTGGCCAGGGTGATGGTCGGCCTCCAGGCGCCCACCTCGGGAACCGTGCGCTTCCGCGGCGGCGACCTGTGGTCCATGCCGGCGAGGGCGCGGCGGAAGAGCTTCGGCTCCTCCGTCGGGGTGGTGTTCCAGGACGCCTCCACCGCGCTCAACCCGCGCCTGCCGGTCCGGCGCATCCTGCGCGACCCGCTCGACGTCCACGCGCGCGGGACCGCGCGGGAGCGCGAGGCGCGCGTGCTCGACCTGCTCGGCCTGGTCGGCCTGCCGGGGCACGTCGCCGACGCGCCGCCCGGCCGGCTGTCCGGCGGCCAGCGCCAGCGGGTCGCCGTGGCCCGCGCCCTGGCGCTCGAACCCGATGTGATCGTCGCCGACGAGCCCACCAGCGCCCTGGACGTCTCGGTCCGCGCCCAGGTGCTCAACCTGCTGGGCGACCTGCGGGCGAGGCTGGGCCTGGGCCTGGTCTTCATCTCCCACGACATCCAGACCGTCCGTCACCTCGCCGACCGGATCGCGGTCATGTATCTCGGCCGCGTGATCGAGGAGGGGCCGGCCTCCGAGGTGGCGGCGCGGGCCCGCCACCCCTATACGCGCGCCCTGTTCTCCGCCGCCCCGAGCCTGCTCGGCGCCGCCGAGCGGATCGTCCTGACCGGCCCGGTCCCCTCGGCGACGCACCCGCCGTCGGGCTGCCCGTTCCGCACCCGCTGCTGGAAGGCCGGCGACGAGTGCGCGGCGCGGTTCCCGCCGAGCGCGGCGGCGGACCGGGACGGTCGGCACTCCTGGCACTGTGTCCATCCCGAATCCCCGATAAGGAGTATCCGTGAGTCTCGGTGAGCCCCGTTTCAGCGGTGTCGTCCCTCCCCTCGTCACTCCCCTGACGCCGTCCGGAGAGGTCGACGTGCCGTCGCTGGAACGCCTGGTGGAGTTCCTGGTCGAGGCGGGCGTCGGCGGCCTGTTCGCCCTCGGCAGCTCGGGGGAGGCCGCCTTCCTCACCGACCGCAACCGCGACAGGTCGCTGGAGACCGTGGTGCGGGCCGCCGCCGGCCGGGTCCCCGTGCTCGCCGGGTGCATCGAGACGACGACGGCCCGGGTGATCGAGCGTGCGGAGATCGCCGCCAAGCTCGGCGCCGACGCGATCGTGGTGACCGCGCCGTTCTACGCCCGCGTCCACCCGGTGGAGGTCGACCGGCACTTCCGGGCGGTCAAGGCGTCGGTCGGCCTGCCGATGCTCGCCTACGACGTGCCGGTGTCGGTGCACACCAAACTCGCCGTCGACCGGATCGTGGCGCTGGCCGCCGAGGGGGTCGTCGACGGGCTCAAGGACTCCAGCGGTGACGACGCCGGCTTCCGCCAGGTGGTGCTCGGCACGGCCGGGCTGCCGGGGTTCTCCGCGCTGACCGGGCACGAGCTCGTCGTCGACGCGATGATGCTCGCCGGCGCCCACGGTGTGGTGCCCGGCCTCGGCAACGTCGACCCGCACGGCTACGTACGGCTGTCGCGGGCCTGCGCGGAAGGCCGCTGGTCCGACGCCAAGGCCGAGCAGGACCGCCTGACCCGTCTGTTCCGTATCGTCGAGGCGGCCTCCCCCGCCACCGCCGGGGGCAGCACGAGAGGTCTCGGCGCGTTCAAGACGGCGCTCGTCCTGCGCGGCGTCATCGCCGGCGCGACCGTCTCCCCGCCCATGCGCGAGCTGACCCCCGAGGAGACCTCCGTGGTGGCCGCCCACCTCGAAAAGGCCGGGCTGCTTTGACTCTCGTGATCGGAGTGGACATCGGGGGTACCAAGACCTCCGCCGGGCTGGTCGACTCCGCGGGCGCCCTGCTGGCCGTACGGACCGTGCCGACACCCGCGGACCGGGGCCGGAAGGCGGTGATCGGCGCCGCGGCCGGGCTGGTCCGGGCTCTGGCCGACGTGCCGGGCGGGGCCGGAGAAAAGGTCGCGGCGGTGGGTGTCGGCAGCGCCGGGGTGGTGGATCCGGAGAGCGGCGTGGTCGTCTCGGCCACCGGCGCCATCGCCGGGTGGGCCGGCACGGACCTGCGCGGGGAGCTGTCGCGTGAGGTGGGCCTGCCGGTCGCCGTCGACAACGATGTGCACGCGCACGCGCGCGGCGAACGGTGGCGCGGCGCCGCCGCCGGCCGCACCGACGTACTGGTGATGGTGGTCGGCACCGGGGTCGGCGCCTCGCTCGTGCTCGGCGGGCGGGTACGGCACGGCGCGCACGCGGTGGCCGGGCACGCGGGCCACCTTCCCGCCCCCGGCGGCGGTGACCGCCCCTGCCCGTGCGGCGCGCGCGGCCACGTCGAGGCCGTCGCCTCCGGCCCCGCGCTGCTCGCGGAGTATCGCCGCCGCACCGGCTCCGGTGCCGCGCACCTGGCCGAGGTCGCCCATCTGGCCGCGGAGGGCGACCCCACGGCCGCGGCGGTCCTCGCGGAGGGGGCGGCGGTGCTCGGCTCGGCGATCGGGGGCCTGCTGAACGTCGTCGACCCGGAGATCGTCGTGGTCGGCGGCGGGGTCGCCGGGTGCGGGGAGGTGTGGTGGAACGCCCTGCGCGAGGCGGTCCGCGCCGAGGTTCTGCCCGCTCTGCGGGATCTTCCCGTCGTGCCGTCCGCGCTCGGCGCCGGCGCCGCCCTGCTGGGGGCCGCCCGGATGGCCCTGGAGGAGGAGGCGTGAAAGGGGGCGGCGTGAACCCCGTCCTCGCCGCGCTGCGCGGCCGGCTCGTGGTGTCCTGCCAGGCCTATCCCGGCGAGCCCATGCGCGACGCCGACACGATGTGCCGTGTGGCGCGGGCGGTCGCCGCGGGCGGGGCGGCGGGCATCCGCGCCCAGGGGCTCGCGGATCTGCGCCGGATCAGGGCCGCGCTCGACCTGCCGCTCATCGGCCTGTGGAAGGACGGCGACGGCGAGGTCTTCATCACCCCCACGCTTGAGCACGCGCTCGCGGTGGCCGGCGCCGGCGCCGACATCGTGGCCGTCGACGGCACGGGGCGCCCCCGTCCCGACGGCCGCACCCTGGCGGAGACCGTCCGCGCGGTGCACGAGCGCACCGGGCGGCTGGTCATGGCCGACGTGTCCACCTACGAGGAGGGGCTCGCCGCGGCCGAGGCGGGTGCCGACGTCGTGGGCACGACCCTTTCGGGTTACACACCGTACTCACCCGCGGGGCCCGGACCGGACCTCGATCTGGTGGGCCGCCTCGCCCGCGACCTGCCGATCCCGGTGATCGGGGAGGGACGTCTCCACACCGTGGAGCAGGCGGCCGAGGCCATCCGGCGGGGGGCGCACGCGGTCGTGGTCGGCACCGCCATCACGCACCCGACGAGCATCACCCGCTGGTTCGCCTCGGCGCTGCGGGAGGCGGAGCCGCCGGACGCCCGGCGGGGGTGACCACGGGGACGAGCGGGGGCGGCCTCGGGGAACTCCGGGCCGGAAACGTCCGGTCGCGGCGCGGGCCGCAGGGGCGGCCCGGGGCGTCCGGCGGTCCGTCCCTCCCCTCGGAGCGCCGTGTCTTCGCGCTCCGCGACCGTCCGGGGACGGGAGTGGTTCTTGACGCGAGAAATACGCGCGTTTAATGTCACACCGAACATATGACGTCTGACGTCGCACCTCCGGTTACGCCCGGGCGGCCCCCCAGCCGGCTCGACTCCCCCCGACCGAAGGAGTGAACGACCATGCTCCGTCCACCGGCACGGCTCTTACACACGGCCGCGGCCCTGTGCCTGGCCCTCACCACCGTCCTCGGCCTGCCCGCCGTCCCGGCGTCGGCCGCCGCCCCCGATGTGTCCGCGACCGTCGGGGCCGACTGCCCGCTCGGCCGGCTTCAGCTCACCCTCGCCAACCGCTCCGCCGCCTCCCAGACGTTCACGGTGACCTGGCCGGGCCGTTCCGGCTCCCCCTGGACACGTACCGTCGCCGCCGGGGGCAACACGATGCTGCAGTGGACCGTCCCGCCCGGCACGCCGTACAGCCTGCGCGTCACGGCGAGCGGCTTCGACCGGACGCAGGCGGGCACGGCGCGCTGCGGGCTGGAGGCCGGCACGCCCCAGATGAACACGACCGCCCTGCTGGGCACCGGCACGGCGATCACCGGGCTCAACGGGCCGGGCGGTCCCTCCACCGGCACGGCCGCCTCCGTGCGGATCCCCGGCATGGCCGTCACCAACGACGGCACGATCATCGCCGTCGCCGACGCGCGGGTCGACGGCTCCTACGACCTGGGGGGCGGCACCAACAACATCCAGCTCGTCCTGATGCGGAGCACCGACGACGGCCTCACCTGGGAACCGCCGCGCGTCATCCACCACGCGGCCACGACCTCGGAGGGGGCCGGCGACCCGAGCGTACTGGTCGACCGGTCGACCGGCGCGGTCTACGTCTTCTACACCTACTCTCCGCGCCCCGGCGTCGGCTTCTGGGCGGCCGGATCGGGGAGCAACGCGGCGAACGACCCCGACAGCCTGCACATCCAGTACATCAAGAGCACCGACGACGGCGCCGGCTGGAGCTCGCCGGTCGAGCTCAATCCCTCGGTCAAGGACCCGGCCTGGCAACAGCTCTTCGCCTCCTCCGGGCACGGCGTCCAGACCAGCGGCGGCAGGCTCGTCCAGCCGATCGTCTACCGGGACGCCGCGGGTGTCTCCCGCGCGGCGAACATCTACAGCGACGACCACGGCGCCACCTGGCGGCGGGGGTCGGCCGCGGCCGGGGACGTCAACGAGAGCAAGGCGGTCGAGCGGAGCAACGGCGACGTCGTGCAGAACATGCGGCACAACAGCGTCCGCTCGCGTTTCCTGGCCACCTCCGCCGACGGCGGCCGGACGTTCGGCGCCGCCGCCGCGAGCGCCGCGCTCACCGACCCGCTGTGCAACGCGGACGAGACCTCCTATCTCCTGCCCGGTCAGCGGGGCGCCGGCGGCGCGCCGCTCCGGACCGCGACGGTCCTGTTCAGCAACAACGCCCACCCGACCTCCCGCAACGACCTGACCGTCCGGCTGTCGGAGGACGACGGGGCGCACTGGACGGCGCGGGCCCTGGTGAGGCCGGGAAGCGCGGGTTACTCGACCACGGCCGTCCTCGCCAGGGGGGAGATCGGCGTCCTGTACGAGGTCGGGGCCACCGGGGGCATCTTCTTCGCCCGGTTCACCCTCCCCTGGCTGAAGGCCGCCGGATGAGAGCGCTCTGACCCTTCGGGGAGACCTTTCCAGGAGCCCTTTCCAGGAGACCGGGCGGGCCCCTCGCGGTGAGCGCCGCGAGGGGCCCGTTCCGCGCTCCCGCCATCGGCCGCGGCGCCGGGAGCGGCGGTCCGCCCGGCCACGGACCGCACGGGACACCCGTCCGGCGGGAGCCGCGGCGCCCGCAAAGCTCTGAGATGCCCAGGAAAGGGCGAGATGTCCCCATGGACCCCTGCTGTTCGGAGAGGGGCGGAGAGGCGGCGAGAGCGCCGCGGAGGGCCCCGGAAGACCGGGGAGGGCCGGGGAGGGCGGTCGAGCCGGGAGGGGGCCGGCCCTGCCGCCCCCAGGGAAGACCGGGACAGCGTCCCGTAAAGATATTTGCCATCTTCTTAGCATGTATGGCTAACTTCATCCCTTATATGGCATATTTTGGGCAGATGTGAGGAAAGTCCTCATTGAGGATGAGGGGGGAACGCAACCGCCGTCCCGGCGGACCCCAAGGGACCCCCATCCGGCGCCCGGCCGGCCCTCGGCCGAGGCGACGAAGATCACACGGAAGTCGATCCGTCATGAGTCAGCACGTTCACGTCCGCCTCAATCACGGCCTGGCCGTCACCGAGCAGGGTGAGCTGGCCGAGCTGTCCCGCTGCCACTGCGGTGCCACGTGGACCAGCACCTACCGGGTCGAGGACGGGGAGCCCGAGCTGTGACCCCCGCGCACGGCCGGCGCCGCCTGCGGCCCCACGACCCTGCCCGGAGGGCGTCCGGCGCGGGGTGGTTCAGCCGCTGCGCCGTAGGAGCAGAGGGCCGATCCTTTCGCGGGCGCTCCTTTCGAACGCGGCACTGTCGTTGACCCTCGGGAAGGGCTCGTCGGGCACCGGGACCCCGAGGAACCCGCACAGCGGCTCCCAGCCCTGACGGACCTCGAAGCGGAGCAGGCGGTGCGGCGGAATCGCCGCCGTGACCTCCTCGATGTTCGCCCGGAACGTCTCCAGCAGGTGTTCGGGACCGTCCACCCGGCCGCCGAAGACCCTCTGCTCAACCGTCAGGCCGACCATCCGGGAGAACACCGCGAAGTCGGTGCCCAGCAGGGACGAAACCCATGACAACGCCCTGCCGGGGAGGGTCGCGCCCCGCAGGCGCTGTTTGAAGACGGTCGCGTTCATGCTGGCCAGCCAGCGCTCGGGGTCACGCACCGTGAGGATGACCTTCGCCTCGGGATAGTGCCCGGCGAGTTCGCGCCAGTAGGCGGCGGACGGCCAGTCCACACAGGAGTCGTAGCCCTTCAGGAGGTCGTCCCAGTCCACGGGCCGCCCCTCCGCCCGCCCCTCCGCCACGGCCAGCCACCGCCGGGCCTGGCCCGGCCGCTTCATCACCTCCACCATGTGGTGGCACGGCCCGAACCCGAGCCGTTCCAGGGCCGTCTTGAGCGAAAGTGTCCCCGTACGGCCGAAGCCCGCCCCGATAGCCCGCATGAATCCCACCGTTCCGATCGGAAACCGCTCAAGATCTACAGAGCCAACGTTTCATCGGCGACGGGAGCCGACAAGACCGTGTTTCCCTCCCCTTGCCCCCGCCCCCGGCGCACCCGGGTCTCCGCCGGGGGCGGCGGGACGCGTCCCTCGGACCGGTTCTCAGACCGGTTCTCAGACGGCCCGCGGGCGCCCCCGGGGCACACCCCTCCCCCGCGTCCCCTCGCGTTTTCCCGGCACGGGAAAACACTTTCCCCCGTTTCGGGAGAATATCGTTTTCGCTCCCATCCGATGTCCAAAGCACCCGGAAAGCGTGCGGAACAATTATTCCCCCACCCCCGCGAAACCCTCGCGGACATTCGATCCTCCCGCTTTCCGGGAAAACGACCGCCGGCCTCGCGGGTAATTAGAAAAAGCCCGGCCCGCTCCGGAAAAGCACGTTCCCATCAGGGCGAAGACGCGAGGGGAGCGTGAGAACGGCGGTCACAGGAAAACCGGGGCCGGACCATGTGGTCCGGCCCCGGCTCCCGGTTGTCCCCGGGTGCGGTCCGTCAGTGCCGGTCGTCGATCACCGGCCCGTCAGATCCCGATCTCAGTACTGCGCCTTGACCGTCACCCCGCTGAACGCCTGGCTGGCGTGCAGGGTGATGTAGGCGTAGCCCGCCGTGGGGCTGCTGATGGTCAGGGTCTCGCTGTTGGTGGCTCCGGTGGAGCGCTGGGTGTAGGAGGAGGTCGTGGCCCAGGTGCTGTTGCTGTAGTACAGGTCGGCGTTGCCGGTGCCGCCCGACGACGTGACGGTCAGCTGCCGGGTCCCCGCCGGGACGTACAGGTAGAGGTAGTAGTAGTTGCCCGCGGTCGCCGACAGGTTGCTGCGCTGGCAGTTCTGGCCGAGCTGCCGGGCGTCGCCGCCGGTGCACTCGGGGGTGTTGGAACCGCCGCCGCTCGTCGAGACCGTGACCTGCTGCGAGCTGCTGGCCGTGGCGCCGCCGTCGTCGGTGACGGTCAGCTTCACGGTGTAGGTGCCGGCGGCGCTGTAGGTGTGCGAGGGGTTCGCCGCGGTGGACGTGGCGCCGTCGCCGAAGTTCCAGGAACGGGAGGCGATGGTGCCGTCGGCGTCGCTGGAGGTGTCGCTGAAGCTCACGGCCAGGGCGTTGGAGTTGTACGAGAAGCTCGCGCTCGGCGCCTGGTTGCCGCCGCCACCGCCGCCACCGCCGTTGCAGGAGCCGGCCGCGCACGAGGCCAGCCAGGTCCACCAGTCGCTGTCGTAGCGGCTGCCGATCGTGCTGGTCAGGAAGGAGCGGGCGCCGTTCCAGTTGCCGCTGCGGTAGTAGCCGAGAACGGTCGCGACGTCGTTCGGGTGGTTCTCGATCATGTACCGCACGGCCAGGTAGCCCCAGCGGTAGATGCGGGTGGTGTCGTGGGAGTAGGTGGTGTCCCACAGGGTGCTGAGCGCGTAGGTCCGGTTCGCCGCCTCGGTCATCGCGGCGGTGTAGACCTCCTTGCGGTAGGAGTAGGAGATGTACTCGGCGAAGCCCTCGATCCACCAGATGGTGGGCGTGGTCACCCCTGCGCCGAAGTCGCCGAACATGTTGAACCGGCCGTCGAGGTAGTGCGTGTACTCGTGGTTGAGGTTCCAGATCTGGAACGTCGGGCGCACCCACTCGGCCTCGTAGGCGATGAACCGCGGCTGGTTGCCCGAGGCCGCCGGGTCACCCTCCAGGTACATGCCGCCGTTGTTGGTGTCGATGCCGAACATCGCACCGGCGTAGGTCTGGTAGTCGGTGCTGGAGTTGAAGACGCAGACCTCGATCGTGGTGTTGTAGTCGTTGGCGACCGGGCCGTTGTCCTTGGTGATGCTGTGGAAGTACGCGTCCTGGCTGGTGAGGCTCCGGCAGCTGTCGGCCAGCTCGGTGGAGTTCATGTCCTGGGCGCGGATCTTGATGCTGGAGCTGCAGGTGTAGTTGACGGTCAACACACTCGCGGCAAGGCGCTGCTGCAGGTTACAGGTGTCGTAGTAGGTGCAGTTGGCCTTGTCGAAGGAGTCCGTCATCTCCGCCACGCCGACCCACAGCGGGGCGGTGGGCCCGGTGATGCTGCTGCTGGTGAGCAGGTTCTTGGCCAGCGGCCGGACCTGCGCCTGCATCGACGCGTGCTGGAGGAAACGGCCCAGCTCCCGGCCGGCGTTGGAGGCCAGGTAGCTGCGGTCGGTGCTCAGCAGGCCGATGTTGCTGGTCGCGAAGGTGTTCAGCGTGTTGAGAACGCTCGGGTCCGACTGAACCTTGGTGACGAACGCCGGGACCTGGTGGCCGCGGAAGAGCACCGTGTAGACGTTGTTGACCGCGCTCAGCATCCACCACGAGGAGTCGTAGGAGCTGTTGTAGCCGGTCAGCATCCGCTTGACGACGTCGAGGTAGCGGTCGTTCTCCTCGGCGCTGTCGATGAGGGTGATCGCCTCGGCGAGGACCTCGCCGTTGGCGTTGCTCACCGTGAAGGCCTTGGAGTTGTTGAAGAAGGCGTCCAGACCGGACTGGATCGCGGTCTTCAGCGTGGGGCCGTAGGTGCCCACGTTGGTGTCGTACCAGTGCACGAAGTAACCGGCGCGCAGGTACAGCACGAGCTGGGCGGTGCCACCGGAGTTGTCGCCGGTGTAGGAGGAGCCGTTGTCACGCAGCGCGTAGGCGACCGAGGCCATCTGCGACTCGCGGAACGCGTAGTACGCCTCGCTGCCCTTCAGACTGAACAGGCTGTTGATGCAGTCGGTCGTCGAGGCCTTGATCTGCTGGACGAGAGCGCTGCCGGAGCGGCTGGTGAAGTCGCTCGGACTGCACGCCGCGGCGGCCGCCTTGGCCGCCGCCCCCTTCAGGCCCTTGGCCTTCGCCTGGGCAGCGGTCAGCTTGCCCTTCATCGAGGGCCGGGGGTGCTTCGACGGCGCCTGGGGCTCGTCGAAGTCGTGGCGCAGCTCTTCCTTGGACGCCGACAGCGGCGGGCGGTCCTTGGCCTTCAGAGGTGCCTTCTGAACATGGTCCGACGCGTCCTCGTCAGCCGCGAACAGCTTGACGGGGGCGGGCTTCGGCTTCGGGGGGGCGGCGGCGGCCGGCGAGGCCGTCAGCGCCGGGAAGATAAGCCCCAAGCCGACCGCGGCGGCGAGCAGAGCCGACACGCGGCCCCGTAACTCGCGCCGGGACGATGTGACTTTCACGTGCAACCTCCGGGGGGGATCCTTGAACGGACATGAGGTTGGGTTTGGAAACGGGAACCAATCGGATAAGGCCGGTGGCTCCATCTGATATTAGACCGGAGCCGTGCGCCTCCGGAGGATTTCACATCCGGAGGGTCAGAGGGGACCTTTCTGCCCGAAGTCTGCCGTCGAGAGCGAAGCGTCGCCCATAAAGCAGTACATAATTCTTGGCTATGGATCGGATATCCGGAGTTTTCCCTGATCCACCAGAAAAGAGGCGACTGTGAAGTCGCTCGACGTCAGCGCAACAGGCCCGACACCGGCGAGCCGGCGGCGCTCACAACGGCGAACTGCTCGCAGTGGCGGACGATCTGCTCCACGATCTCGACCTCGTCGAACGACGGGTGCCGGATGACACCCCGCCCCGGGAGACGGTAGGAGAGGGAGTCCGCGCAGACCCACACGTGCACCCCGGCACGCGCGCAGATCACGACGGCGTCGTCCGCGCCGTCCGCGGCCGACAGGTGCGGCCGGAGACCCCTGGCGGCCAGCAGGGCGTAGATCCGCTCCGCCGACTGCCGGTGGGACCTCGGCTCGGCCCGCAGCGGCTCGCCGGGGGCCGGGCCTCCGGGCAGCGGCACGGTGAAGAACACCGCCTTGCCCGACGTCGGCCAGGCGCCGAGCCGGCAACGGGTCGGATGGACGCCCCACCGCCCGCCGTACTCGGCGGTCAGCGCGTCGACGACCTCCAGGCCGCGCCCGCCCGCGGCGTCCCAGGGCGGCCGGGTCGGGCAGTTGCCGGCCGGTCCGTGCCAGGGGTAGGAGTCGAACACCTTGATCACGACCTCCGGGCGGACGCGCCGGCTCAGATAGGCCCAGATCTCGGGGCCGCCGGCCAGGGGCCGTTCCCGTACCGTCCGGTAGGCGTGCCGGAGGGCGTTGGTGGCCAGTTCGGAGGCGATCACCACCGCGTCGTAGACCAGGTCGGAGGGCATGCCGAACTCACCCAGCACCGCGCGCGTGACCGATCTTCCCACCTCGACGCCCTTACCGTCGAGCGGCAGCGGCCAGGCCGGGAAGCCACCCCCTGCCAGGAGAGGGGGGTTGTCATCGACGGTCAGAGTTGTCTGAGGCATGATTGTCACCTTCGACCAGGCTCGGGGGGAGTGGTGGCGTGATGCCGAAGAGCGAGCCGGAAGCGGGGTCAAACGGCCTGGTCAGGCAGTCGAGGTGAAGTTCGCGCTCCTTCGTGCGCGGGTCGCGAGGGCGTCGGAGGGCAGGCCGTGATCCACAGCCGTGTGGTCCCGGGAATTGCTTCCCGAGGGAGGGGTAGTTGCCAGTTTGGTGGTAAGGCGGGGCTCGCGGTCATTACTTGTCGCATAATCCTTGGTTATGGACCTCGATACCAGGCATCTCCGCATGATCTGCGCCATCGCGGAGACGGGCAGCGTCACACGGGCCGCGGCCCGGATGGGGCTGTCCCAGCCGGCCATAACCAACCAGCTACACCGCGTCGAGAGCCTCGTCGGTGGGGCGCTCTTCGTCCGAAGTCGTTCGGGGGTGGAGCCGACACCGCTGGGGCGCCAGGTCATCGCCCGCGCTCGGATCGTCCTGTCGGAGGTCGACGCACTCTTCGGCGACATGCGCGGGCCCTCCGACTCTCCCGGGGTTCTCCGCCTGGGCTGCGTGCATCTGGCCTGCGTGGCGAGCATCGTCAGCCGGGTGAGTGAGATGCTGCCCGAACGTGAGATCTCGCTGCGCATCGAGCCCTCCACCGTGCTGCTGGCCGAGGCGCTCACGCACGGCCACCTCGACGCGGCGCTGCTGGGCATCATCGAGGGGTTCGACGTCACGCTGACGGCACCGGTGGTCAGCCGCACCCTCGTGCCCCGATATCCGATCTTCATCGCGCTCTCGGCGACCCACCCGCTGGCCAAACAGGACGAGATCGAGCTCGGCGACCTGAAGGACGAGGCGTGGATCAGCCCGCCGGGCGCCGACGACGGCTCTCTCGCCGCGCTGCGGGCGTCCTGCCGTACGGCGGGCTTCGAGCCCCGGGTCCTCTACGAGGCCCCCAGCGGCGCGGCCCGGCCGCTGGTGGCCGACGGGCACGGGGTGCGCCTGGTCGACCCTTCCTGGCCCCCGCCCCCCGGTACGGTGGCCCGCCCTCTCGCCGGAGAGCCGCAGGTCGCCAGGCTGGTCATGGCCTGGCGCAGGGACCGCCTGAGCAACGAGGGCGCCACGGCGCTCTATCGCGGACTGGCCGCGGCCTTCGCCGACCACGTGGACGACAACCCGTCCTTCAGCAGCTGGTGGGACACCCACCCGGAGGTGCATCCACTCCAGTGAGGCTCCATACAGACTCCGCCGCCCCACAAGGCGGCGGCCCGGCGGCGGCCGGGGTCGCAGGGGTTCCCGAGCGGTTCCGTGACGGAGGAGGACCCCCACGACGGGTCTCCTCCGCCGCGGCGGATCCCCGGCGACCGAATCGTGTGGTGAACAGGCGAGTCAAGGCGATCAGCCGGGCTCGGGACGGTAGGCTTGAAGTGCGTATTGGGAGGGGTCCTATGAGCGCGCTGGCCGATGAGTTGGTCAGCCTGCCGCATATCGGCGGGCGACACAGCCTTCGGAGGGAAATCGCCGACGCTTTGAGAGCCGCCTTGGTGGCGGGGAAGATGCGGCCGGGCGTCATCTATTCGGCACCCGCCTTGGCGGAGAAGTTCGGGGTGTCTCCGACACCCGTCCGTGAGGCCATGATCGATCTGGTGAACGACGGCCTGATCGAGGCCATTCGCTACCGAGGTTTCCGGGTGGTCCCGTTGTCCGCCCGCGATCTCGACGAACTCATCGAGATGCGTGAGCTCATCGAGATACCGGCGGTCGCCCGGCTGGCCGGTTCCGTCACCGACGAGGTCGCCGACGGGCTCCGCGCGCTGGCGGAGGAGGTCCTGGCCGCCGCGCGGGAGGGGGATCTGCTCGCCTACACCGACGCCGATCGCCGCTTCCACGCCGAACTGCTCACGCTCAACGGCAACCGGGTCCTCGCGCAGACGGCCCACGACCTGTGCAACCGCGCGCGGCTGTACGGCCTGGCCACGCCCCCCGACTCGGCCGAGCTGGTCGCCTGCGCGCTGGAGCACGGCAGGCTCGTCGAGGCTCTCGTCAAGGGCGAAACCGGCAAGGCCGAGGAGAGCATGCGACGCCACCTCGGCCACGTCCGCAGCTGGGCCCGCGGAGGCCGGACCAGATAGCACGCCCGGGCTGTTTGCCCCCCGGCGGCGATGGCGCCCGCCGGGGCGCGCCCGGTCGATGACGCACGGGCGCGATCAGCCGGCGCGTCTCCTTTCGCGTCTCCGCTGAGCGGGACGCGGGCGAAGCCGTGCCCGAAGGCGACCGTCCGAAGACGATCGCCCGATCCCGGCCGCGGGCCCGGCCGCGACGGCCGCGGGCCCGGGGGTGTCCAACCCGGCGCGGTGTCGGCGTACTTCGACGTCCGCCCTGGTGACAGGCGTGGAACGCGCCAATCCTCCCTTCCCTCTCCCGTTTTTCGGACTCTCCGTCTTTACCAAAAGTAGTTTACGTTTTAAGGTGCAATTTTACATTGCACGGAACCGTGGGCAGCCTCGCCACGGTTCCTCACCCCCCAAGGAGGCATCCCATGTTCACGGCGAAGGCAAGACGCGTCGGCATGGCACTCGCCGCCGCCGCTCTGGTCACGCTCTCCACTCCCCTGCCGGCCCTGGCCGGCGGACCGCACCCCTCCGCCACCCCCTCCCCCCCCACCCCCGAGACGGAGGCCAAACGAGCCGAGGTCAGGAAGGCCCAGGATCGGACGCTCGCCGAGCAGATCGCCAAAGACCTCAACATCCCGATCGACGAGGCACGACGCCGCGCCGACCGCCAGCCGGAGCTGACGAAGCTGGCCGACGCGATGGGCAAGAGCCTGGGCGCGACGTTCGGCGGCGCCTGGATCGACCAGCGCAACGGCGGCAGGCTCACCGTCGCCGTCACGGAGGCCGGCTCGGCGAACAAGGTGAAGTCGGCCGCGCTGGCCGCCGGCGCGTCCGACACCGTCAGCGTGACGGTCCGCCACAGCTTCGCCCACCTTCAGGACGTCACCGCCGAGCTGGCCAGACGGATCGCCGAGGCCAACAAGGGCGCCGAAAGCGGCCTGCAGAGCGGCATCGTCACCCCCGACAACACCGTCAAGCTGACCAGCCTCAAGGGCGCGAAACCGACACCCGCCCAGAGGAAGGTGATCCGCTGGGCGCAGGCCAGGTTCGGCAGCGCCGTGACCGTCTCCACCCACGCGCACCGGTCGGTGAAGCTGTACTGCTACGACGACTACTCGTGCGACCCACCGCTGCGGTCGGGCCTGGCGATCTTCGGTGGCGGCGGCCGGTGCACCAGCGCCTTCACGGCGTACTCCGGAAGCTCCTACTACATGCTCACCGCCGGGCACTGCGCGGAGATGGGAGCCTGGTGGGACGTCTCCACCTACAGTTACGGCTACCAGAACGTGGGAAGCGTGAGCAACTACACCTTCGGCTGGGATGGAGACTCCGCAGTCGTCTCCATCGACGATCCGACCTGGTGGCAGCCACGCGGCTGGGTGTACCAGGAGACCCCGATCCAGGGCAGTGAGACCGACTACATCGGCTCCTACGTCTGCAAGCAGGGCTCGACCACCGGCTACACCTGCGGCACCGTCAACGAGGTCGACGCCACGGTGTCCTATCCCGACAGGACGCTCTCCGGCATGACCTGGAGCGACGCCTGTGACGGCCCGGGGGACAGCGGCAGCGGTGTCTTCTCCGGCAACCTCGCCCACGGCATCCTGAGCGGCGGACCCGACGTCGGCTGCGGCATGATCCACGAGCCGATCGGCCGCGCGTTGTCCGCCTGGGGAGTCTCGCTGCTGACGGGCTGACCCCGTCGCCGGCAGGCGGTGCCGTCCCCGTTCGCGCACGGGGCGGGTACGGCACCGCCGCTCCCCGCACCGGCGGGCGCCGCGTTTTCCGGCGGGTGAACGCGGCGCCCGTTCGGGTCACCCCCCGCCCGGGTCACCTCCACACCGGACGCGGCCGGCGGAGGGGAGGGAGGGGCCTCGCCCGCCGGAAGAGGCCCGGAAGGCTCCCGCCGTCCCCGGCGCACGCCCGGATCTCACGCGCCCGGATCTCACGGGGCGCGCCGGCCCCCGCGCCCCTGCTCGCACAGCCGCAGTTGCATCGCCCACAGCAGGGCCGCGGCGCTGGGCCGGATGCCCGGCGCCACGTCGGGGTGGAGCCGGACGTATTTGCTTCTGAGGTTCTCCAGAACGCTCGTGACCGTCCACGGGGCGACGCCCAGCCGTTCGGCGATCTCACCGCGGGCCAGCCCCTCGCACGCCAGGAGCGTCATCACCTCGCGCTCCCTGGGCGAGGGGCGGTATCTCCTTCGTCGCCGGCGGGCGGCTTCGAGCGCCGCCGCGAGGAGGTCGACGACACCGGACCGGCTCAGGGTCAGATCCCGGCCGACGTCCTCGACCGTGTCCCCCCGGGCCAGCGCCCGAAGCGCCCGCACGTGCCGGGCGCCGAGGTCGTTCGCGGCCAGCGGACGACGGCGCAGGTCCTCAAGCAGGTAGCCGGCCAGCCGGGCCGAGACGTGAACGCCGTCTCGCCCGACCGCCTCCACCGCCGCCGCGAAGGAGGAGGGGTCCTCCGACTTCTCCACGAACCCGGTGGCCCCGGCCTCGACGGCGTCGAGGACCGTCTCGGGGTCGGCGCTTCCGGACATGGCGAGCACCCGCCGCCCGTTCCCGGCGAGCCGTTCGACGGCCTGGGCGCCGGACGGCCCCTCGGGCAGATGCAGGTCGCACACCACGACGTCGGGTTCAGGGGTGTCCGCGAGCTCGTCGACCGAGGCCGCCACCGCGACGATCCGCTGGCCGGCCTGACGGAGCACCATCGTCAGCGCGGACCAGATGAGCCGGTGGACGTCCACCACGGCCACCTTCAGGGGCTCGTCGTCCTTCTCACCCCCGGCGGAGACTGCCGGCCCCCGGACCTTCCGGGCGGGCTCACCGGCCGGCCGTTCCGCCCGGAAGGCGTCCGGTTCCCCGGGCGACCGTGCTTCCGCGCGGTGTCCGGCCGGCCGGCCGGACACTCTCCCAGCATCACCCACACGATCTCCTTTTGTGATGGTTCGACTTGCGGCACTGAGAAGACGCCCGGGGCGCCCGCTGAGAGCACGCGATCGGGGCCTGATCGGGCTTTCCCCTGGGAACCGGGCCACGGAAGGTGGCCGTGACCGGTGCGGGTGACGGAGTACCGAGCAGAGGGGGACAGAACAGAGCGGAACGCGGGCGGCGGCCGGAGAGCGTGGAGCACCGCGGGCCGGAAACGACGGGAAACAGGGCGCGGGCGGATATTGAGGAGACGGCGCGAGGAGGCCGAAGGGGAGAGGGAGGACGGGTCAGCCCGACAGTTCCCGACGCAGATCGCTCAGGAAACGCCTGCTGTCGGAGAGGGAGCACGACTGGACGCACAAGGAGTCCATGACCTTCATGTAGTGCTCGGTCTCGTCGCGCTTGTCCAGGTAGAGAGCGCTGGTGAGCTGCTCCATGTAGACGACGTCGGGCAGCTCGCCCTCAAGGAAGCGCAGGATGGAGAACGAGCCGCCCGCGGCCGCGTGGCCGCCGCGGCGGAACGGCATGATCTGCAGCCTGACGTTGGGCAGCTCGGTGATCCGCAGGAGGTGGTCGATCTGCCCCGCCTGCACCTCCACCCCGCCGATGGGCCGCCGGAGCACGGCCTCGTCCACCACGGCCCAGAGCGTCTGGGCGTCGGGCCTGGTCAGGCGCTCCTGCCGGGCCATCCTGAGGGCGACGCGACGGTCGATCTCCTCGGCCGGGGCGCGACCGTGGACGAGCATGATGACCGCGCGGGCGTAGTCGGGCGTCTGCAGGAGCCCCGGGACGAACTGGACCTCGTAGGTCCGTACGATCGAGGCCGCCTCCTCAAGACCGACGTAGACCTCGAACCAGCTCGGGAGCAGGTCTCCGTACTTGTGCCACCAGCCGGGCACGCCGGCCTGCCGGGCCAGTGCGAGCAGCGGCTCCCTGTCCTTGACGTCGGTCACGCCGTACAGGGTGAGCAGGTCGGCGACGTCGCGCTCCTTGAACCCGACCCTGCCCAGCTCCAGCCGGCTGATCTTGGCGTGGGAGGCCCGGATGGCGTATCCGGCGTCCTCGCGGGAGATGCCCTTGGCGGTGCGCAGCCTCCGCAGCTGGGTACCGAGCAGGATCCGCAGGACGGTGGGGCCTCCGCCGGAGGGGGAGACGACACCGTCGCGGGCCGCGCCGTCTTCGGCGTACCGCATGCCCATGATCGCCCCCTGTTGCCCTTCGGACGGTGCAACGGTTTCACATTTCAAGGGCGGATCGTACAGCGCCGGCGGCCATATTCCCTTGCCGGAGACATTCCTGACATTGGATCTTCTTCTAACGGAGATCTTCCCGGATCTCTCCGATCTCCCGGATCTTCCCCTGCAGGGGTCGCCCCGGGCTGCGAAGGTCTCCCGAACACGGGCGCCGGGGGTGAGGAGACGGCGACGAGAGGGGTATGGACAGCGGATGAGCATTCACGAAGAACTCCGCCAGGTCGAGAAGGACCTGGCGAGGCTCCGTTCCGAGGCCGCCGACCTCCGCCTCCAGGTCGGCGAGGTCGGCCCGACGGACGCCGCGGAGCGATCGGCGCTGATCGCCATGGCCGACCAGCAGGAATCCCTGGCGGACGAGCTGGAGGCCCGGCGCCAGGGGCTGCTCGACCAGATCTCCGGCGCCGGCCGTATCGAGGCCCAGGAGCCCTGACAGCCCACCTGCCTGATCGACATCCTCCTATTCGGGTACATGAGACACGAAAGGGTACCAATTAGCAACAAACCACATCGGGGGGTTGAAATGATCCACATGCTCCACAAGATGGGCATCAAGTCCGGCACGATGTACGCGGCCGGGGTAGCGTCGATCGGGCTGTCCGCGGCTTCCTGGCTGACCTCGGCGTCGGTAGAGAAGGCGGGGATCGACCGGGCCGACCGCTGGGGAATCTTCATCGGCCAGTGGGCGCCGACCTTCTTCGCGATCGGGGTCGCACTGCGCCTTGAGGAGACCCAGGACGTCCGGCGGGTCGAGCGGGAGGAACTTCTCGAAACGGCCTACACCGAAGGCAGGACGCCCTCGCGGGCCGGAATCTGACGGAGCGGAGCCGCCGGCGCCCGGCCCGAGCCGCGAGGGCCGAGCCGGCGGCGACCCGCCTTTTCGGCGGATCTTCGGGGGGCCGGCGAGCCCTTCGAGCGGTCGAGGCGGGAAAACAGACCATATGTCCATGGACATCTTCCCCTATCTGCCATCACACAGGGCGACCGTGACGCGGATGGAGATCCCGGTAAGTATGGCCAGCTTCAACGTGAACCGGTCAAGCATCACGTTTCAGTCAAGTTCGGACGTGATCCCCCTCAAAAATCGACGGCTCACGTTGCCCGCCGGTGACTGGCGGTAACGATTCCTATGGATCGCCACCACCGGTCACGACCGGACGACGGCCTCCCGAGCATCGCCTGTCGGGAAAGGCGCCAGCTCACGGAGCCGACGCGACCTTCGCGTCCCGCCGTCGCCGCCATCACGGCCGGTTACCTACGGAGACAGTGACGCCAGGAGGATCTCGATGATCAAACGCGGTAAGCCCACCAAGAACGGCAAGGTCAAGCTCACGTTCACCGTGCCGTTCGACCGGCCCATCGGCGGCGTTTCGCTGGTGGGCGACTTCAACGGCTGGGACCCCTACGCCCACCCCATGGAGCGCAAGGCCAACGGCACCTACCAGGTGACCCTCACCGTCCCGTCGCAGCAGCCGATCCGGTTCCGCTACCTCGCGGACGGCGGGATGTGGCTCGACGACGCCGACGCCGACCACCGTGACGAGCACGGCTGCCACCTCAACCCGGTGGAGTGGCACACCTCCCCGGCCGTACGCGCCGCGGTGCCCAGGGTCTAGACGACGGCGATCTCACCCACGTCCGGTCGGCGAGGCGGGACCCGGCCGTACGGCGGGACGCGGAAGGCCGGCACCGCGACCTCCGCGACGACCACCGGCAGGAGACTCCCCCCTCCCCCGTTCCCTCGTCGACCGGCCGTCAGCCGGCGCCGCCGACCGGCGCGCGGGGACAACCGGCGTTCAGGCCGTTGACCGCGAGGGTGAGCACGGCGCCGTACACCACGTGACCGGCCGCCATCACCGCCGGGCGCCCCGGCCGGTCCCCGGAGGCGGGCGGCAGGATGCCCAGGCCTGAGACCCACCCCTCGTAACTGACGAACCAGATGGCCAGCCCGTACCCGACGCCCACGCCCAGCGGCGCGCGCCGTCCCCGGCAGGCCGCGGCGAACAGGGCCCCGCAGACCGTGCCGAAGCCGACGTGGGCGATCGCGCCCAGCGTCCCCTCGCCCCGCTTGGGGCGGTTCCGGTGCCCGGGGAGAAAGGCGCGGGCGATCCGCTTGGGCGGCTGGTCCGGCATCAGGCCCATCCGGCTCCCGGCGAGCATCACCGCGCTCATCACGGCGGTGGCGAGCACCCCGCCGACCGCCCCCTTGACAAGATCACCTGTCATGACATCCTCCTTTTCACGATTGTTCTTCCCCGTCCGCGTGAAGCCCTCGGCCGGGGCGCCCCCCGCGGCGCGCCGTACGCCGGCATGACCGGATAAGGTCAGTACCCGCACCGTTGAACTGGCAGGAGCCATGGGCGTACGGTGGTCGAAGTGGCTTCCGTCTTCGCACGGCTCCCATCAGGGCGCTGTCTCAACGGCCGCAGACAGCGGGGCATCATGACTCGGCTCTCCATCACGGTAAAGGACCATCCGCGGCTCTCGGTGGTGTCGCTCGCCGGTGATCTCGACAAAACATCGGCCCCGCGCCTTGAGGAAACACTCACCGAGCTACTGGAACGCGACCGCGTCCGCGTCGTCGTCGACACGGCGGAGCTCGGCTTCTGCGACTCCACCGGAGTCTGGACGCTCCTGGCGGCCCTGCGCCGCACCTACGAGCGGAACGGCTGGCTGCGTCTGGCGGGGGTCCACGGCTTCCTCGGCCGCCTGCTGGAGATGACCCGCCTGGCGGCGGCGTTCCCCATCGACCGGGACGTGGACGAGTCCCTGAGACAGGCCCTGCAGAGCGGTCTCCCCGCCTCCCGCTGAAGACGCCGTCTCCCTCCGGCCGGCCGTCTTCCCGCGAAGAAGCGGGCGAAAGGGGGGCGACACCCCGGCGGGTGCGTGACCGGCCCCTTTCCGGCTTCTAGGGTGGACGGGCAGAGCACGCCTACCCCAGGGGAGACCGAGGATGTCCCGCGTCCGCATCACGATGGACAACGCCGCCCTGCGCGACGTGGCCACCGGCGCCCTCGCCGGGGAGACCGGGTTCGACGTCCGGGCCGTCCAGGTGATCCGCCGCATCGGCGCCTCCCACGGCGGCCGTCCCGTCGACGAGGTCTACGAGGCCCTCCGGGCGGGCCTGGCCCGGATCCCGGGGCCTCGGCGCTGGGAGGAGACGCGGGTCCACCGATGCGCGGTCCGCATCAGCGAGCGGCGGGACCCGCTGGCGCGGACGTAGGACGGCGGGGACGCTCAGGGGCGCAGCATCGTGAGCCGGACCGTCGACCCGGTGGGATCGTGGAGGATCTCCACCTCGTCGCACATCTGACGCATCAGCCAGAGCCCGTATCCCCTTCGCGACCCGACCGGGGGCGGGACGAGCCCCGCCTCGGTGTCGGTGAGCAGTCCCGCCCCGTCCCGGATCTCCGCGACGAGACGGCCGGGGTCACTGCGGAGCGTGACGAGCCCGTCGGTGCCGGCGTGGTCGAGCACGTTGTTGGCGGCCTCGCTGACGGCGAGCACGAAGTTCATCTCCCGGAACACGTCGAGGGAGGCCGCCCGCACGAAGGCGCGTGTCCGCCGCCGCAGCCCGGAGAGGTCTCCGGCGATGGGGAAGGCCGTCATCCCCCACTCACCGTCCGCGGGCGGGTCAGCCATGAGGCTCTTCCCCGATGGGGACGACCTGGTCCAGGGCGGAGATGCGAAAGAGCCCCCGGAGATGCGGGGTCACGCCGGTGAGCACGAGTTCCGTTCCCCCGCGGGCGGCGTCCGCGTGGGCGTCCAGCAGCGTGACGATGCCCGAGGAGTCGCAGAACGACACGCCCGTCATCTGGAGGACCAGCCGTCCGGGCGAGTGCGCGAGACCGTCCCGGACGGCGGCTGCCAGGTGGTCGGCCGCCTCCCGATCGAGGTCGCCGATGAGGACGAGGACCGGCGAACCGTCGGGGTCCGTCCGTCTCTCCAGGTGAATGGGCATGTCCTCACCGAAAGATCCGTTCGTCGACCAAGGTATCGTCACATTACCTGATACGCGGGGGGTGAGATGCGCAAGGGCGGCCCCGTGCGCGGCGGAGAAATGGGCGAGCGCATCCGCGCGTACGACTGGAGAGCCACTCCCCTCGGCCCGATCGGCCGCTGGCCCGCTCCCCTGCGGAGCGCGGTCGACATCGCCCTCTCCTCCCGCGCCCAGATCGTTCTCTTCTGGGGTTCGGAGTACATCGCGCTCTACAACGACGCCTACACCCCGACCATCGGCGCCAAACACCCGGCCGCGCTCGGCCGCCCCGCCGTGGAGAACTGGGCGGAGACCTGGGAGGTCCTGGGTCCGCTGCTGGATCGGGTCCGCACCACCGGCGAGCCCTTCTGGGCCCAGGACCACCCCTTCCTCCTGCGACGGCACGGCTTTTTGGAGCAGACCTACTTCGACGTCTCCTACGCCCCCGTACACCTGGCAGACGGCACGGTCGGCGGTGTGCTGTGCCTGGTCAGCGAGACGACCGGCCGGGTGCTCGGAGAGCGCAGGATGCGCACGCTGAGCCTGGTGGGCGCGGCGACCAGCGGGATGTCCACCCGGCGAAAGGTGGCGTCGGCCACGGTGGCGGCCCTCGCCGAGGCGCGCGACGACGTGCCCTTCAGCCTCCTGTACCTCCTCGGCGACGGCGGCGACCTGCTGCTGGCCACCCCGCGCGACGGCGCCCCGGAGCGCCTGGACGCGGGCGACCCGGCCGTCTCCGGGAGCGTCACGCCGGTCTCCGGCGAACGCTTCGGCACACCGGGGCCCGCGATCGCCGTGCCCGTCACCTCCGGAGCCAGGACGCAGGGCCTGCTCGTGTGCGGCCTGAACCCGCTCCTGCCGCCGGGCGGGCCCTATCAGGAGTTCTTCGAGGTGCTCGCGGGGAGCGTGTCGCGGGCGCTGTCGGCCGCCGAGACCCACGAGCGGGAGCGCCGGGAGGCGCGGACGCTCGCCGAGCTCGACAGCGTCAAGACCGCCTTCTTCGCCACGGTCAGCCACGAGCTGCGCACCCCCCTGACCCTGATCCTCGGGCCGTTGGAGGAGCTGCTGCACGACTCCTCGATCGGCCCCGACCGGCACACCGTCGTCCGTACGGCACACCGCAACGCGCTGCGGCTGCTCGAACTGGTCAACGACGTGCTCGACCTCACCGGGATCGACGCGGGCCGGCCCCGCGCCCACTACCAGCCGACCGACCTGGCGGCCCAGACCCGTGAGCTGGCCGGGGTGTTCCGCTCATCGATGGAGGGCGCCGGGCTCACCCTGCGGGTGGAGGAGGAGGCGCTGCCGGAGCCGGTCCACCTCGACCGGCGCATGTGGGAGAAGATCGTCTTCAACCTGCTCTCCAACGCGCTGAAGCACACCTTCACCGGCGGCATCACGGTCGGCGTCCGGCCCGGTGGCGGCCACGCCGTGGTGACGGTCTCCGACACCGGGGTCGGCATCCCCGAACGTGAGATCCCGCGCCTGTTCGAGCGCTTCCACCGGATCCCCGGCGCACCCTCGCGGGGCGGGCAGGGCACGGGCATCGGCCTGGCGCTGGTGCGCGAACTGGTCACCCTGCACGGCGGGCGGGTCGAGGCCGACAGCCTCCCCGGCGCCGGGACGACCTTCACCGTCACCCTGCCGTACGGCTCGGCGCACCTGCCCCCCGACCAGGTGGGCGAGGCCGCCACCCTCTACGAGCCGGAGTCGGACCCGGCCGCGTCCTGGCCGCCTCGGCCTTTCCACTCGCCCCGGCCGCCCCGGCCCCCTGAGGACCCGCCGGGGGACACCGGAGGGGAGACCCCGGAGGGCGCCCCGCCCACGTCCCCCGCCGGCGACGCCCCCGCCGGGCGGATCCTCGTGGCCGACGACAACGCCGACCTGCGGGAGTATCTCGTCCGGCTGCTGAGCCCGCACTGGCCGACGACGGCGGTGGCCGACGGTGAGGCGGCCCTGGCGTCCGCCACGCGGCGGCCCCCGGATCTGATCATCGCCGACGTGATGATGCCCGGCATGGACGGCCTGGAGCTCGTGCGCAGGCTCCGCGCCGGCACCGCCACGCGGAGCGTGCCGATCATGCTGCTCTCGGCCAGGGCCGGCAAGGAGGAGTCGCTGGCCGGACTCATCGCGGGGGCCGACGAGTACCTGGTGAAACCGTTCTCCGCCCGCGAGCTTCTCACCCGGGTCCGCGGCGTCCTGCGGCTGGCCGCCGTACGGTCCCTGCACAACCGCCGGCTACGAGACCTCACCGGGGCCGCCCTGGCGATCAACCAGGCCCCGTCGGAGCACGAGGTACTGGAGCTGACGGAGAAGTACGGCCGGATGCTCACCGACGCCCCGGACGCGACGGTGACGTTCACACCCGGCGGCGACCTCCATGTGGACGCGCCCCGCAGACCGGTGGGCACGGACCCCGCGGGCGACGCCGACGACACGGTGCTGCGGCAGCTGGCCCAGCTCACCTCGGCGCGCCTGCACACCCTGCGGCGGCTCGAACTGGAGCACAGGATCGCGACAACGCTGCAGCTCGCCCTGCTGCCCGAGGTCCCCGACATCGAGGGCGCGCGGATCGCCGGCCGCTACCTGCCGGGCAACGACGAGGCGAGCGTCGGCGGCGACTGGTACGACGTGATCCAGGTCTCCGGCGACGAGGTGGTGCTCGTGATCGGCGACATCGTCGGCAAGGGGGTCAAGGCCGCCGCCGCCATGGGACGAATGCGCAACGCGCTGCGGGCCTACGCCCTGGAGGACCCCGACCCCGGCCGGATCCTCGGCCGCCTCAACCGGATGACGGCCGGCCGCCACGACCGCGCGCACGCCACCGTGCTGTGCGCGCGCCTCTCTCTGTCCACGGGACGGCTGCGCCACTCCAGCGCGGGCCACCCGCCGCTCCTGGTCTGCCGGGCGGACGGCGAGGCCGACTACCTCAGCGGCGCGCTCGCCCCGCTGATCGGCGCCCTGCCCACCACGTTCTTCCCCACGGCCGAGACCGTCCTGGAGCACGGCGACCGGCTGCTGCTGTACACCGACGGCATCATCGAGAGCCGTTCCCTGGACGTGCTGAGCGGCATGGCCAGGCTGCGCGCCGAGATGACGCGGGTCGCCGGCCTCGATCTCGGCGCCCAGCTGGAGGCCCTCCTCGGCCTGGTCGACCGCGAGGGCAGCCCCGACGACGTGGCCCTGCTCGGCTTCGTCCGCGTCCGGCCCTCCGCCCCCGGTTCCGGCGCGGCGGACCGGCCCGGTGAGAAGGCGTCCCGCGCTCTTCCGCCGAGCCCGGACCTCCGGCCTGCCCCCCTCCCCCGGCTGAAGCCGGGGGTCCCCACGTTCAAGGAGTTTCGATGATCCGCCCCGCGACACCGGAGGACGTCCCGGCGATCCTCGGCATGATCCGCGATCTCGCGGAGTACGAGAAGGAGCCGGACAAGGTCGAGACCACCGAGGGACGGCTGCGCGAGGCGCTCTTCGGTGCCGCGCCCTCGGTCTTCTGCCACCTGGCCCACGAGGACGACGGGGAGGTGGCGGGCTTCGCGCTCTGGTTCGTCTCCTACTCCACCTGGCTCGGCAGGCACGGGATCCACCTGGAGGATCTCTTCGTCCGTCCCGCCCACCGGAGCCGAGGGCACGGCGGGCGGCTGCTCGCCGAGCTGGCCCGCATCTGCGCCGAACGCGGCTACGGGCGGTTGGAGTGGTCGGTCCTCGACTGGAACGCTCCGGCCATCGAGGTCTACAGGGCGCTGGGCGCGGTGCCGCTCGACGACTGGGTCCCCTACCGCCTCGCGGGGCCGGCGCTGGAGAGGCTCGCCGCGCGCGGCGGCCCGCCTCCGGCGGGCGGCGTCTGAGGAGCCAAGGCGGTAGCTTGGTGGCTGCCATCAAGGGGAAGAGAGATCGTGACGACGTCTATCCATCAGCGGATCGCCGAAGAGCTGGGTGTGCGCGACGGGCAGGTGCTGGCGGCGGTGGAGCTGCTCGACGGCGGCGCCACCGTGCCGTTCATCGCCCGCTACCGCAAAGAGGTCACCGGAACGCTCGACGACGCCCAGCTCCGGACGCTTGAGGAGCGGCTGCGCTACCTGCGTGAGCTGGAGGAGCGGCGCACCGCGATCCTGGAGTCGATCCGCGGTCAGGGCAGGCTCGACGAGGCCCTTGAGGCGCAGATCATGGCGGCCGACTCCAAGGCCCGGCTGGAGGACGTCTACCTGCCCTACAAGCCCAAGCGGCGGACGAAGGCGCAGATCGCCAGGGAGGCCGGGCTCGAACCCCTCGCCGACGGCCTGCTGACCGACCCGTCGGCCGACCCGCAGGCCGCCGCGGAGGCATTCGTCGGCGAGGGGGTGCCCGACGCCGCCGCCGCGCTGGAGGGGGCGCGGGCGATCCTCGTCGAGCGGTTCGGCGAGGACGCCGACCTGGTCGGGGAGCTGCGCGAGCGGATGTGGGCCAACGGCCGTCTCGTGGCCGCGGTGCGCGAGGGCAAGGAGGAGGAGGGCGCCAAGTTCGCCGACTACTTCGACTTCGCCGAGCCGTTCACCAAGCTGCCCTCCCACCGGATCCTCGCGATGTTCCGGGGGGAGAAGGAGGAGGTCCTCACCCTGACCCTGGAGCCGGAGCCGGAGCCCACCGGCACCTACGAGGGCCGTATCGCGCACCGGTTCGGCATCTCCGACCGGGGGCGGCCCGCCGACAGGTGGCTGGCCGACACGGTCCGCTGGGCCTGGCGCACCCGCGTCCTCGTCCATCTCGGCATCGACCTGCGGATGCGCCTGTGGCAGGCCGCCGAGGACGAGGCGGTGCGCGTGTTCGCCGCCAACCTGCGCGACCTGCTGCTCGCCGCCCCCGCGGGCAGCCGCCCCACCATGGGCCTGGACCCCGGCCTGCGCACCGGGGTGAAGGTCGCGGTGGTGGACGCCACCGGCAAGGTGCTGGCCACCGACACGATCTATCCCCACGAGCCGCGCCGCCGCTGGGACGAGTCGCTGGCCACGCTGGCGGCCCTGGTGAAGCGGCACGGCGTGGAGCTGGTCGCGATCGGCAACGGCACCGCCTCCCGTGAGACCGACCGGCTGGCGGGTGAGCTGGTGAAACTGGTCCCCGGACTCACCAAGATCGTCGTTTCGGAGGCCGGGGCCTCGGTCTACTCGGCCTCGGCCTTCGCCTCCCAGGAGCTTCCCGGCCTAGACGTTTCGCTGCGCGGGGCCGTCTCGATCGCGCGCCGTCTGCAGGACCCGCTGGCCGAGCTCGTCAAGATCGACCCCAAGTCGATCGGCGTCGGCCAGTACCAGCACGACCTCGCCGAGACCAAGCTCTCCCGCTCGCTGGACGCGGTGGTCGAGGACTGCGTGAACGCCGTCGGCGTGGACGTCAACACCGCCTCGGCGCCGCTGCTGACGCGGGTGTCGGGCATCGGCGCCGGCCTGGCCGACAACATCGTCCAGCACCGCGACGCCAACGGCCCGTTCCGCTCCCGCAGAGCCCTCAAGGACGTCGCACGGCTCGGCCCCAAGGCGTTCGAGCAGTGCGCGGGCTTTCTGCGCATCCCCGGAGGCGACGACCCGCTCGACGCCTCCAGCGTGCACCCCGAGGCCTACCCCGTGGTGCGCAGGATCCTCGCGACCACCGGCGGCGACATCGGGACGCTCATCGGCAACGGCACGGTGCTGCGCTCCCTGCGCGCGGAGGAGTTCACCGACGGCACCTTCGGACTGCCCACCGTCACCGACATCCTGGCCGAGCTGGAGAAGCCCGGCCGTGACCCGCGCCCGGCCTTCAGGACCGCCGCCTTCAAGGAGGGCGTCGAGAAGATCTCCGACCTCACGCCCGGCATGCTGCTCGAAGGCGTGGTCACCAACGTCGCCGCCTTCGGCGCCTTCGTCGACGTCGGCGTGCACCAGGACGGCCTGGTGCACGTCTCGGCGCTGTCGCACACCTTCGTCAAAGACCCGCGCGATGTGGTCAAGCCCGGCGACATCGTCCGGGTGAAGGTGCTCGACGTCGACATCCCGCGCAAGCGCATCTCGCTCACCCTGCGCCTGGAGGACGAGCCCGCCAAGGGTTCGGGCCGCCGCGCCCGCGACGGCGGCGAGCGGCGTGACGGCCGGCAGGCAGGCGGAGAGCGGCGGCAGGGACGCGACGACCGGCAGCAGGGCGCGGGTGGCCGCCGGCGCGACGTGCCGGGCGGGGCCATGGCCGACGCGCTGCGCCGCGCGGGGCTCGGCGGCACCGCCGACCCCCGCTGACCGGGGAGGAGGCGAAGGACGGGCCGGGGCCCCTCGGGAGGGCCCCGGCGGACGCCTCAGAGGAGGCGCCTGATGTCGCCGTAGGCGCGGTAGAAGCCGCCGCGGCCGGAGCTGCGCACACCCTCCACGAGGTAGCGGACTCCGGCTTCGCGCACCTCCTTGGGGAACTGCACGTTCCAGGTCGGGTTGTAGCCCTCACTGACCACCCGGACCCGGAGCCGCTCGCCCTGCCGGAAGCACTCCACGACCACGCCGCCGGCGCCGGCGACGGTGTCCAGCACCACGGTCTCCAGCGTCGCGACGGGCTCCACGGCGGCGAGGCTCGCCGCCGCCTTGACGTCCACCGGCTCGGGGACCGTGCCCGCCTGGGCCGCCCTGATCGCCTCCTCCGTGGCGTCGACGCAGGCGAGGGTGCCGTCGGTGGTGACGATGTAGAGGCGGTCGTCGAGGTACTGCATGGAGAAGGCGGAGCCGCAGCCGGTGGCGAGTTTCCACAGGCGCTCGCCGCCGCGGTCGAAGCAGTAGATCGAGGAGTGGTTGTCGCCGGCGAAGACGTACCTGCCGCCGGGAGCGGTGGCGCAGGAGAAGACGGTGGCGTCGCAGCGGTAGACGGCCTCGGTCGCGCCGTCGGACTTGCACAGCCGGTGCACGGCGCCGCGTGACGTCCCGGCGTACACGGAGCCGGCCTCCTGCCAGCCGAACAGCACCGCGCCGGCGACGCCGGTCTCCCAGACCGGGGAGCCGTCGGCCGCGTTGTAGCGAGCGACTCCGGCGGAGTGGCCGTGGTAGACGGCCTCGTCGTCACAGCGGACCATCCAGGCGGAGTCGCCCCGGCCCCGGCGCGCCCACTGGAACTCGTCCTCGTGGTCGATGGTGGTGATCCGCCCGGCCCGGTCGGAGACGCCCAGCACGCCGTCGTGGATGTCCAGCCAGTAGATGTCGACGTCCTCGGCGATCTCGTAGGCGAGCCGGGGCACCTTCCCGCTGAGGTCGTAGACCTTGCCGTCGTCGGCGCCGGCGTAGATCCAGAAGTCGTCGGCGACGATGCACTTCACGCCGTCGGGCAGCCGGAAGCGGCCGGTGACGCTGCCGCCGTGGGTGACGGTGTAGACGTCGCCGTTCTGGTTGCCGACCCAGCAGCGCTCGGAGTCGACGAAGATGCCGAACGCCGCCGCGCCGCTGGCGAAGCGCCACAGCACCGGCGCCTGGGTGGCGGTGGAGCGGACGCTCTCGATGCTGCGGCGGGTGACCGCGCGGCGCTGCCGTACACCGCGCACCGCGGGCGCGTACCCCTTGCGGACCTTCTCCCCGATCTTCTTCGCCGCCACGGCGGCGGCCTTCTCCTCGGTGGTGAAGGCGGACGTCTTGCGCTGCCCCTGCTCGCCGATCCGGCCGTATGTGATCGTCACCTCAAGACCGTCGTGCACGACCTCATAGAACTTGTGAGAGCCGCCGCCGTCCTCCGACAGCTCCAGGTACGTGCTCCGCGCAGCCATTCCACACCTCTCCGTTGATCGACGTTTCGGGGAGCGTACGGCAGATGCCCGACAAATCCGGTGTGGCTCTCGAAACGGTGACCGGCCCGCCTTCCTCGCACGCGACGGCGGCACGGACGGGAACGGGGGCGACGGCACGGACGACGGCGGGGACCGCGGCGGGGACCGGGACACCGGGGCGGGCGGCCGGGCGCGGCTTCCGGAGCCGGCCGCCCCGGCGACGGACCACCGGCGCCGAGCCGAGCGCGGCCAGCACCGCCACCTCGAACCCCACCACCAGGCGCTGGGTCACCCCGGCGGGGATGTCGTCGTCGGTCAGGTCGATCCCGAACATCCGCACGACGTAAGGGACGACCACCAGGACCAGCACACCCAGCGAGGCCAGGCTGAGCAGGCGGAGCACGCGGGCGAGGGAGCCGGTGACGTGCCGGCGGGACAGGATCAGTCCCGCGACCGGCATCGCGAGGAAGGCCACGAACGCCGCGTAGCGGTGGATGCCGCCTGACATCGACAGCGGCACGCCCGGGGCGTCGGTGGGAAAGGCGCCGATCAGCAGCATGCACAGGCCCCAGAGGCAGACCAGGATCGCGGCCCCGCGGTCGGTGTCGCGCCGGGCCAGCGCTCCCCCGAAGGCCACCGCCCCGGCGGCGAAGAACGTGAGGGAGACGGGCAGCAGCCAGCCGTCCGGCTCGAACGCGTACTCGCTGATCACGGTGTGCACCGGGTCAAGACCGGTGGCCACGTGCAGGCCCACCATCGCCGCCGTCCCCGCGGCCAGCGCCGTGTATCCCATGATGATCGCCCCGGGTCCCGGGAGAACCTGACTACCCATGGCTCAACCATCGCGAGGTCCCTCCGGAGGGGGACACCCGAAATGATCCCCAGTCACCCCTGAACGATCCCGGAGAGAGGTCGGGGAAGAAGGGGGTCCGCCCCACCGGGGTTTCCGGGGTGCCATAGCGCTGAGCTGGGCGAAGACCTTCGGGCGGTGGGGTCTCCTCCTCAGGGGCGCCTCTTTCCGGGGAAAAGCCGTGCGGCCCCGGTGGGATCCGCCCGCCGGGGCCGTCCCGTGCCGCCGTCCGGGCACGCGGGAACGTCGTCCGGGCACGCGGGAACACCGCCCGAAACGGAGGGGCAGGCGTGCACGAGAGGCTTTCCGGCGGGAACCGCCGGCCGGTTCCGTTCGTCGATCAAGGTGAAACCCCGCGCCCGTACCCGCCCCAGGGGAGCGGTGAGAGCCGGACCTACCCCTTTTGGAGACTTTCAGAGGTGTTTAATACTATCTTCTAGCTTGACACTAATTGACAACATGAGACAAGCTCTGTCCGATTTGTGAAGGTTGTGAATCTTGGGAGATGGGGAGGTGATTGTGAGCATTTAACGCTTAAGACCACATGTTCCCTAGAACACTCTGGATTCACCACGGCCTCCGGTATCGATTCCATCAAGAAGGCATCCGGGCAGCCGGCCACGTAAACCCGCGAGGCCGTCAAAGCGATTTCTCCATGACAAGCGAGTCGGAGCCGATCGTTTGGACCCCGGAGAGGTTGCGCAATCGTCTAATGAGTTGGCACAGAATCTTCTCGGTCTCGGCAGGGGCCGCAGCCGCGATACTGGGCTGGTCGGCCTTCTTACCACTCCCCTGGGAGCCCCCCCTCACCCGGGCGGCCCACCCCCAACCGCTCTTTCACGTACGCCCCGCGATGGCCGTCGCATGGGTGCTTCTCCTGACGCTGATCACCGCGACGATCAACTATAGATATCGCAGGCACGCGGCGTCCTCACCGCCCCCGGCGGCGGACGGCAACGGCCTGTCCGCCCTGGACATGAGCATTCCCGATCTGCAGAGGGTCTTCGACCTCCGCGCCGAGGCCGCGCTGTCGGACAAGATGATCTCGCTGCCGATGTTCGTCTCGCTGATCCTCCAGCCGGAGAAGTCGCGGATGCGCACGGTGGAGACGGTCTCCCTGGAGGGCAGGGTGATCGTCCAGGACGTCACCGTGGAGCTCTCGCTGTCGGACGCCCTGCTGGACGACTCGTGGGAGCGAAGGGAGGCCTCCGAGGCCGGAGGCGACGACCGGTCCGGCCACGGCGCCGAGACGGGAAACTCCGAGATATACGTTCCCATACTCAACTGCCCGAAGAAGGAGATGATCGACAATTTCCGCGTGCGAGACCGCGAGGGGCGCGATCTCGACATCCTCTGCTACGAGGAAACCATACAGCTCATTTCCTCGTCGCTTCACTTTCTCATTCAGGCCGCCCTGCGGGAATCCGATCCGGAAATGATGTCCCTCGACGGCATCGACCGGGCCGAGGCTCTCTTCCTCATGCTGATATGCGGTAACACGACCGCCTCACAGAAAACGACCGAGAAAACCATCCAGGCGGGCCTGTCCCATATCGGCATAAACGGAAAGGGAGACGACGAGGCTCAGACCGTCACGTGGCTGCGGGAGTTTCTCCGGACCCTCGCCCACGCCTTCCCCGTGGTGGCCGTCGTCTCCGAGATCGACGTCTCACGGCGGCTGCAGATCTCCTACAGCCGCACGACGATCCCGCCGAACAAGTCCAAGCACTTTCGCCACTGGCTCCGGCTGATGCTCGGCCTGCGCCCGGTGACGGTGCAGATGTCCCCCGGCATGGCGCACAACTCCAAGTCCTACCACCTGCAGGTCAAGGCCCCGGATTCCCAGTATTTGATGGAGCAGACGCTGCGCTGCGCGGAATGCGGCCGAAAGCTCAGCAGTTCGGAGATCGAGGCGGACAGCCGGGGCGGCTGCGAGCATGTGAGGCCCTCGGGCGACGGCGAACCCTACTTCCAGCTCCTGCGCAAAAGAGGGCAGCACTACGCCCACCTCTACATGCGGGGTTTCGCGGGACTGCAACGGCAGAACATCAGGCTCACCGCCTCCTTCGGCGAGGTGCCGCCGGGCACGCTGGCCAGCGCGGCCATCACGGCGGTGACGTCCTTCCTGCTGATCGGCGCGGTCGGCGTCGCCGAGACGACGAGGCTCGCGCGTGACAGCGACATCCCCGCCGTCCTCCTGGTCATCCCGGCGGTCGCGGCCTCGTGGTTCGGCTTCGTCTCCGACACCGAGGCGGTGCTGCGGTCCTCGCTCGCCGCCCGCTGCTCGCTCATCCTGGGCGGCTTCACGTCGATAGCGGCCTCGGTGCTGTTCATCGTCTCGGGGGTCGTCCAGCAGGACGCGGGAGACCGGCCGGCCGCGGCGGGGCAGACGGGGCAGACGGGTGATTCGACGATCGTGCTGGGTATCGGAGTGGGGTGGTGGTGGTCCACGCTCGTCTACCTGGCGGGAGCCAACCTGGTCTACGTCCTGGTCCAGCTGGTGGTGCGGTCAAACGCATACCGAAGGCTCTTGCGCAAGGAGGCCCTCTTCAATGACGATACAGTCACATAGAGAGGCGGGAGCGGCATTGAAGAACGACTCTCCAGATGGGATCTACGTGGTGGAACCCATCGAATACGTTCGGTCGTCCAGTTTGCCCGACAATGAGCTGCTCAAAAACCAGGAGGAGGTAAAATCCCTTCTGCGGGACACCCGAAAGTCCATACGGGGTCGTACGCGCGAGAAGATATCGCAGGCAATCGCCGCGGCCATCGCCGAGGTAATAAAAGATCAAGAGGCGGAGCGCTCCGCCGTGATGGCGACCCGGCGCCGCAGCGCGTAGATCTTTCGGTTTCCCCCCTCATCCTCACCGGCCGCTCTCCCCGGGGCTCACCCGCCTCGGCGCGCCCGGACTCCCGCCCCCGGTGACCTCGATGTACGGCCGCAGGCCCTCCCTGCCCCGGACCCCGTCCGCGCCGCACGACGAGGAGCCGCCGGCACGCCGGGCGGCGTCTTCTCCTCGGCACGCCCCCGACGTGCGGAGAGTCTCTAGGGCACGGCTCCGGCCGGTCCGGCCATGTACCACCGGGTGTGCTGCTCACCCCGGGCGAGGGAGTCGAGCCTGCGGGGCAGCTCACGGCGGGAGAAGGGGTCGGCCCCGGCGTTGCGGAGGTGGATGCCCACCGCGTACATGTCCCGGATCTCCATGAGGGTGGAGTAGCCCGGCCAGGAGCGCAGGTCGCTGCCGTAGGCGTCGGCGAAGGCGTCCACCTCGGCCGCGCTCAGGCCGAAACGCCGCTGGCCGTGGTAGGTGTGGACCAGATCCCACTCGCGGGGGCCCACCGCGACGCCGTCCCAGTCACAGAGCACCACGCGGCCGTCGGCGCGGCGCAGGAGGTTGTCGATCCACGCGTCGCCGTGCAGCAGCACCGGGGAGCCGCCGACGTCGAGCCCCGACCAGCGCTCGGACAGCTCGGCGACACGGTCGCGCAGCCAGGCCCGCTGGCCGGGGATGAGCACCGCCGAGCGGTCCACCGACGCGCGCAGCTCGGCCAGGGGGTCGGCGAACCGTCTCAGCGCCACCGGCGGCATCGGCAGCAGGTGCAGGCTGCGCAGGATCCCTCCCAGCTCGGTGGTGGTGGGACGGCCGCTGACCGCGACGTAGTGCCAGAACGTGACGACCCTGCCTCCGTGCACCACGGGCTGCTCGGAGATCTCATCGGCCGGGCGCACCGCGGGAAAGTCCCGCTGGGCCAGCCAGCGGGCCACCGCGAGCACCAGCGGCAGCCGGGTCGCCGCGTTGGGGGCGCTGGTGATCCTGACCACGATCTTGCTGCGCAGCTTGAAGACGGCGTTGCTGCGCACCCGCAGCAACTCGGCGTCGCGGTGGTCGATCCCGACGTCGCGGCAGACGTCGCGCAGGACCGCGAACGCCTCCTCCGCGAGCGGGCCGCCCGTCGGGTGACCCATCAGGTGACCGGGGTGGCGTCGGCGAGCAGGTCCATGAGGCGGCGTACCGCCACGGCCCTGTGCCGGGCCGGCGGCACCTCCTCCAGCAGCGCCCGGACACGGTTGAGCACGATGGAGGTGCGGTGTTCGAGCGGCACCTGCAGCAGGGCCTTCTCCGCGAGCTGGCAGGCGTCCTCGACCTTCCCGCCCCGGGCCAGCTGCGCGGCCTGGTCGAGCAGGATGAGCACCGGGTCGATGGCATAGGGGCCGGGGGGACCAAGCGTCCCGTCGACCTCCTCCCCCAGCTCGATGAGGGTGCCGATCCGGTAGAACTGCAGCCGCCGCTCGGAGAAGCGGAAGGCCAGGTGGTCGTGGCCCTCCGGGGGCATCTTGGCGAAGATCCGCTCCGCCTCGGCCAGGGCGACCCTGGCGGCCTTGTGCTCCCCCATCCTGGCCAGCGCCCGCGCCTCCGCCGCCGCGCCGAGCGCCGCCGGGGAGCTGGGGGCGCTGCCCGCGAGCGCCCTGGCCTCGCGGGCGAGCCGTACGGTGTCGGCCAGCTCGCCGTAGTAGTAGGGGAGCATGGCCTGCTGGGCCCGGACCAGGGCGCGCAGCCGCAGATCGCCCATGTCGTCGGAGGCGGTGCGGGCGGTGTCGTACCAGGCATGGGCCTGGCGGGTGTCGCCGAGCTTCATCAGCGCGTCGGCCGCCAGCAGGGAGAGCATCACCGTGGCGCTGAGCAGCCGGCGCTGGGCCACCGCCGGCTGCCGGGCCGCGACGAGCACCCGCACATCGGACAACTCCAGCATCAGCCCGTAGAGCATCGGCAGCGGGGCGCTGGTGATGTACTCCCGGCGGTAGCGCAGCACCTGCTCGTCGAGGCGGTCGAGCTGTTCTTCGGAGACGGTGGCGACGGCGAGCGTGCGGTCCAGGTCCTGGCGGGTCCGCTCGATCTCGGCGAGCAGCCGCCCGCTCATCGAGAACCGCGAGCCGAGCAGCGCGTGGTGGAACAGCGCCCGGCGCTCCATGTCGTCGCCGGCCCGCTCGTCGGCCCGTTCGGCGGTGCGGTACGGCGCGCGGCCGTCGGCTCCCGCGACAACGACGATCTTCTCCTGGCCGTCGTCGTCGCAGTAGTCGCCGGCCAGGCCGAGCCGTACGGCGTTGGCGCGGTAGAGGCGCGCGAGCAGTTCGATGCTCTGCGGCCGGGGCCGAGCGCGGTTGTTCTCCCAGGCGTTGAGCAGGTCGATGCTGGCACGGGCCTCTCCCAGGCCCTGGCGCCGGCACAGCTCCTCCATCTCCTGCACGGCCTGCCGGGCCGACCAGCCCCTGGCCAGCCGGTGCGCCTTGAGCAGGCTCACCCCGCAGCAGCCGTGAACGGCCTGCGTGGTCTGCCAGGGCGTCCATCGATGCGCCACGGCCTGCTCCCGCCACCGCCGAGCGCAGGCGGGTGAATGCTCACCCCGGGCCACGGCGCCTCCCGATCGCTGTCGACCCAACCCTAACGAGGATGCCGCACAGCCTGAGCACGCTCATCGACGGCGTTCCCTTTAACCGTGGATTTTCCACGGAAGGGCGGCAACTTTCCCCGGCATTCCCCCTAACCCACGCCGATCCGGCGGATCGGTGATTGCCTCACATCCCGGCAAACCTCACTCTGCATATGAAAGCCATCAACGCCCGCCGGGAGTGATCCATATGACGGCAAAGCGTACCGAGGCCGTCGGCCATCTCCGGCGACTGGCCTCTCACCTGGAGGTCTACTCCCTGAAGGCCCGCCTGAGGTCCTCCCCCGGCTCCTCCTCCCACCACCCCCATCTCCACGTGGTCAACCCGGTGGCCCCCGCCGTCACCGAGGACGTCATCGCCACCGACGAGGAGAACGGCGAATGGTGGTTCTGGCTGTCCTGGGCGGGGCGTATCGGGCAGGCCGAGGATGTCGCCACGGCGGCCGAGCGCGTGGCCGGCGTCCTTTATGTGATGCGCAGATAGGTGATTCTTGACCTCCACATGGGTACCACTCGGTGATCAAGCACAGAAAGGAGCGGAACCGTGAAAAAAATCCACATCGTTCAGCGTCCGCGTCCCCCGCGCCGACCGGCGCCGCTCGACCTGCGCAGCCCGTCGGGCAGGCCCCTGCCTTTCTAGACCCCCGGGGACGGTCGCGAGCGGATCCCGTAACGGCAGGTCACGGGCTTGGCAGGCGCCGTTTCAAGGAGACGTCAAGTGGGCTGCAGGGGGTTCGGGCGACGATTTCCCCATGAAAAGCGACCTCTTCGACGTCAGTGTCACAGTGGTTGTGCCCGCCATGAACGAGGCGGCCAACCTGCCGCACGTCTTCGCGACCCTCCCCGCCTGGATCGACGAGGTCATCCTCGTCGACGGTAACTCCACCGACGACACGGTCGCGGTCGCCAGGGCGCTGCGGCCCGGTCTGCGCGTCGTCACGCAGACCCGCAAGGGCAAGGGCAACGCCCTCGTCGAAGGGTTCGCCGAGGCCACCGGGGACGTCATCGTCATGATCGACGCCGACGGGTCCACCGACGGCCGGGAGATCGCCTCCTTCGTGACCGCGCTGGTCGAGGGCGCCGACTTCGCCAAGGGGTCCCGCTACGCCCCCGGTGGCGGCTCCGACGACATCAGCCCGCTGCGCTCCCTCGGAAACCGGGCGCTCACCTCGATCACCAACCTGCTGTACGGCACGCGCTACACCGACCTGTGCTACGGCTACAACGCGTTCTGGACCCGCCACCTGGGCGCCCTCGCCCTGGACTGCGACGGCTTCGAGATCGAGACGCTGATGAACGTCCGCGCCGCCCGGGCGGGGCTGGCGATCAGCGAGGTGCCCAGTCACGAGCGCAGCCGCATCCACGGCACCAGCAATCTGCACGCCGTACGGGACGGCCTGCGGGTGCTGCGGACGATCCTGCGGGAGCGCGCCCGCCGTACGGCCGCGCCCGTGGCGGCCCGGCGGGAGCCCGCCGCCGCCTGAAGCCGCCGTCCGAAGGAGAGGCGGGTCCGAGAGGGGCGCCACGGACGGGCGCCGCGAACGGGCCGGCGGACAGAAGGCCGCCGTGGGCGGGCGGAAGGCCGCCGGCCCTTCAGGCGGCCTCAAGCGCCTCGGCGACGGAGGGGAACAGCTCGAACACCTGGGTCAGGCCGGCGAGGTTGAGCCGCCTGGCCAGGTTCCCCTGGACGCCGGTGAGGATGAAGCGGACCCCCGCGAGCCGGCCCCGGTGGCGGGCCTGGAGCAGCTCGCCGATGCCGGAGGAGTCGCAGAAGGTCAGGGCGGAGAGATCGATGATGAGGGTCGGAGAGCGCAGAGCCCCCCAGGCCCTGTCGATCTCCGCCCGCAGGACCCGTGTGTGGTAGTGATCCAGTTCTCCGCTCACCCGCACCACGAGTGCCGTGCCGTGCAGCCCGGACGTGGCGGTGAAATCCGACTCGGACCCGTTTCCCACGAACATGATCAATCCCCTGATCAATCCTCTCCAGTCGTGCAACAGTCTCACACGTTGCCGGGCCGGTCGGCGGCCCGGGAGTCCCCGCGGGGGCGGGGTCGCGCCCTCGTGACGGCTCTCCGCCGGCGAACACCGCGGGCCGCGGGGGCCCTGCGGGGTTCACGAGCACCTTTGGTACCCGGATGCCGGTAAAGGAATCGCGGGGGGTCGAAACGGTGGGCGCGGAGTATTCCAATCCGCGGGTTGGTTGACGTACTCTCTCCGAAACCCCAAGGAATCGGAAGATCAACATGAAACGGATCAAAATCACGCAAAAACCCCGCCCGCCCCGTCGGCCCGGCTCCCTCGACCTTCGCACCCCCTCAGGACGGGCGCTCCCGTTCTGAGGCGTCCAGCGGACCCGAAGGGTCCGCGGAGCCCGGCAGGAACAGCCTGCCGACGAACCACAGAACCATCCCGCCCGCGATCAGCGCGCCCGCGCGGACGTAGACGTCGCCACCGCGCCCGGTGACGGGCAGCGCCAGGACGCAGCAGACCACCGCTCCCAGAGCGGGCATCCAGCTCGGCGCCCGATAGTGGTCGTGGTCCACCGGATCTCGGCGGAGCACAAGAACCGCGACGTTGACCAGCGCGAACACCAACAGCAGCAGCAGCACCGTCGTGTCGGCCAGGTCCCCCACGTCGCCGGTGACGACCAGGGCGGCCGCGATCGCGACGGTGAACAGGATGGCCACCCACGGGGTGGCCCGGCGGGCGTGAACCACCGCGAAGACCCCCGGCACGATCCCCTCTTTCGCCATGCCGTACACCAGGCGTGAGGCCATGATCATGTTGATCAGCGCGGTGTTGCCCACCGCGAGCAGCGCGATGAGCGCGAACAGCTTGGGGGGAAAGGCCAGGCCCGCCACCTTGACGACCTCCAGGAGCGGGCCGGTCGAGGTCATGAGGGTCTGGGTGTCCACCAGCGTGGTCGCGGTGAACGCGACCGCGAGGTAGATCACCGCCGCCACGGCCAGGCCGCCGAAGAGCGCGCGAGGGTAGTCGCGCTGTGGTTCCCGGGACTCCTCGGCGAGGTTCACCGAGTCCTCGAAGCCGAGCAGCGCGTAGAAGGCCAGAGCGGTGCCTCCGAGCACACCGAGGAAGGCTCCGCCTTCCGGGCGGAACTCCAGCGCGCGGGCGGGCTCGCCCTCGCCGGAGAGCAGGGCGTAGATCCCGATCACGATGACGACCACCAGACCGAACGCCTCAATGATCGTCAGCACCACGTTGACCTTGATGGACTCGGAGATCCCCGCCAGGTTCACCAGCGTCACCAGCGCCAGGAAGACGAGGGCTCCGACGACGACCGGCAGCGAGACGAACTCGGCCAGGTATTTGCCGCCGAACGCGCGGGCCGCCGCGCTCGCCGAGGTGATGCCGCTCATCAGCACCGCGAAGGCCACGATGAAGGTCACGAAGGGAAGCTTGAACGCCTTGTTGGCGTAGAGAGCGGCCCCCGCCGCCCGCGGGTACTTCCCGACGAGCTCGGCGTAGGCGGTGGCGGTCAGCGCGGCGAGCACGAAGGCGACGAGGAACGGCAGCCAGAGCGCGCCGCCGACGTGCCCGGCCACCTTCCCGACCAGCGCGTAGATTCCCGCGCCCAGGATGTCCCCCACCACGAACAGCAGCAGCACCTTGCGCCCGATCACCCGTTTGAGCGAGTGCTGGACGGTACCAGAACCGATCATCGCCTCAGCCATACGGCCCTCTTACCCTTCACGTCGCCGAAATCACCCTGGGTAACAGAGCCCCCTCCTGTAAGCGATGTGAAAGCGGGTCGCAAGGGACCTCCCTACGATTTCTCCTGTCACACGATGCAATGAAAGGCGAAAATGCTGTCCGTCCTCTCCTCCCGTCGCGTCGCCGCCACCGTCGCGGGAGCCGTCCTCCTCTCCCTGTCCGCCGCCTGCGGCGGGTCGGGCAACACCGCGCTCTGCAGTGAGGCGCCGTGGTCGAAGGCCTTCACCGACTACACCACCAGCGCAGGCGCGAGCGCGGGTGACCTGAACAAGTTCAACGAGGCGAACGCCAAGCTCGCGGCCGACCTCAAGGAACTGGCCGGTAAGGCCGACGGCGACCTCGCCGCCGCGCTCAACGACCTCTCCGCCACCTGGGCCTCCCTGAAGGTCGACCCCAAGGACCCCGCCGCCAGCAGCGCGGCGCTCGGCTCGCTGGGCACCAAGACCCAGGAGGCCGTCGGCAAGCTGGCCAAGGCCTGCTCCTAACCCGGTCTCTCCTCCCTCGTGTCCCGTCTCACGACGGGACACGACCGGCACACAAGCCGGTGCGGTCGCCGCTCCGCCTGCGGGGGGCAGCGCGGCGCGGCGACCGCACCGGCCGATCCGAAGGCCCCGCCGGCGCGGGGCCTTCGCCGTGGAAGGGGGCGTCAGCCCCGGGGGGCGCGGGCCTCGGCATAGCACTGCTCGAAGCCTTCGAGCACCGCCGGCCAGGAGCTGCGGACGGGCTCGGTCTCACGGTTGTGCGCCGCGATGGCCTCGCGCAGCTCACGGTCGCGGACCAGCCTGGCCACCGAGGCGACCAGGCCGTCGAAGCTCTGACCGAGCAGGCCCTCCTTGCCGGGACGCACGAAGTCGGCCACCCCGCTCTGGGCCCGAGCGACCACCGGAACCCCCGCCGACCTGGCCTCCAGCGCCGCCAGCCCGAAGGACTCGCGCGGCGCGGGCGCGACGAACACATCCGCCGAGGCGAGCAGCTCGCGGATCCGGTCACGGCTGTAACGGCCCGGCAGCGAGACCCAGCCGCTCATCCCGTTGGCCCGCAGATAGCGTTCCATCTGGGAGCGCGCCGGGCCGTCGCCGACGACGGTGGCCCGCATCGGCGTCTCCCCCGGCACCTGGGCGCGGGCCTCCCGCAGCAGACGAAGCAGCCGGACCGGCTGTTTGCGCGGGGCCAGCCGTCCCACGGCGACGACGTGGACCGGCTCCTGGGGCCCGTGCCGTACCGGGCGGGAGGAACGCCAGCCGGAGACGTCGAGGCCGTTGGAGACCACGTGCACCGGCACCCCGCGGCCGGCGACCGCGCGGACCGGCAGGGCCGCGGCCTCGCTCACCGAGGTGCCCACCAGCCCCCACCGGTGCCACTCGAACAGCAGCCGCAGCCCCCGGTAGACCCCGCGGGTCACCGGATCCCACATGCTGTGCACGGTCACGACGGCGGGCAGCCCGGCGCGTACGGCCGCGCGGACGCCCATCCAGGCGAACGGCGAGACCGCGCCGGTGTGGACGTGCACCACGTCCGGACGCCGCGCCGCCATCAGCCGCAGCAGATGGGCGCCCCCGAAGGGGTGCACGGGCAGGTCGAAGGGGAGTTTCGCCACGATCCGGTGTACCCCGGGCAAGGGCTTTCCCGGGGTGGCGGTCGCCACCTCCACCTGGTGCCCCGCCTCGCGCTGCACGCGGATCAGATCGGCCACCTGCACCTCGATGCCGCCAAGACGGGGAAGGTAACAGTCACTGACGTGGAGGATCCTCACCGTGCCAGCGTAGCCCCGCGTGAGATCATGCCGGTGTGCCCGCCGGAGCCCGGCCCGCGGGCCGCCTCCGGGACAGGGCCTCCGGGACAGGGCCTCCGGGCCGCCCGGAACGCGCAGAGGAGCCGAGAGCCATCGAGACCGCCAGAACCGCCGTGTTCTTCCACGCCCACCCCGACGACGAGGCTCTGCTGACCGCGGGCACCATGGCGATGCTCGCCGACGAGGGGCACCGGGTGGTCCTCGTGGTGGCCACCTCCGGAGAGCGCGGCCAGGCCGACCTCGCCCCCGGTGAGGCGCTCGGCACCGCCCGGATCGCCGAACTGTACAGGTCCGCCGCGGCCCTGGGCTGCGCCCGGGTGGTCAACCTCGGCTACGGCGACTCCGGCCTCGCCCCCGGCGGAGGCGAGGCCGAAGACCGCCCGGACAACGCGTTCATCGACGCCGACGTCGAGGAGGCCGCCGGGCGCCTCGCGGCCGTCCTCACCGAGGAGGGGGCCGAGCTGCTGACGACCTACGACCCCGCCGGCGGCTACGGACACCCCGACCACGTCCAGGTGCACCGGGTCGGCGGCCGGGCGGCCGAGATCGCGGGCACCCCGATCGTGCTTGAGGCCACGGTCGACCGCGACCCCCTGCTCAAGGGGATCCGCCTGGCCCGCAGGTTCTATCCGCAGCTGGACGTCCGCGCCTTCGAACGGGCCTACTCCCCCGGCGAGGCGATCACCCACCGGGTGAACGTACGGCGCTTCGCCCGGCGGAAGCGGGCGAGCATGGCCGCGCACGCCTCCCAGGCCACCGGGGCCGACACCCGCACGCTGGGGGTCATGCTGAAGATCCCGCGACCGATCTACCGTCTCGTCTTCGGCACCGAGTGGTACGTCCGGCGCGGCCTGCCTCCGGGCACCCGGCTGAGGCACCCGTTCGAACTTCCTCCCCGCGGATGAGCCCGGGACCGGCAGACTGGGTCAGGGGGGGTACATGAAGAACAGATGGCTCCAGATCGGACTGTCGGTCGCGTCGCTGGCGCTGGCCGCCACGCTCGTGCGCTTCCTGCCGCAGATCGTGGAGGCGCTGACCGGCAAGCACGTCTCGTGGCCGCAGATCGGCGCCCAGTTCTCCCGGCTGACCTGGCAGACCGTCGCGTTGATGGCGGCCGTCTGGCTGGCGAGCCTGGTCGCCTACACCTTCGTGCTGACCGCCTCCCTGCCGGGCCTCACCCACCCGCAGGCCCTGACCCTGAACGCGGCGGGCAGCGCGGTGAGCAACCTCCTGCCGTTCGGGGGCGCGGCCGGGGTGGCGCTGACGATCGGAATGACCAGGGGGTGGGGGTTCCCGCTCCGGGCCGTCGTGGTGTCGACGCTGGCCAGCGGCATCTGGAACACGCTGTTCCGCTTCCTGCTCCCCGCGGCCGGCATCCTGGCGCTGCTGGCCGGCGGGCGATCGCTCAGCCCCGCCGTGACCAAGGCGGGCTGGGTGGGCGCGCTGTCCATCCTCCTCCTGGTCGCCGTGGTGGCCTCCGCGCTCTACTGGGACCGCGCCGCCGCCGTGCTGGGCCGGACCCTCGACGCCGCCGTAGGGGTGCTCCCGCCTCGGATGCGCCCCCGCGAGCACGGCCCCTCCGAGGCGCTGGACAGGCTGCGCGCCGACGTCTCCGAGATCGTCCGGCACCGCTGGCCCGGCCTGACCGTGGGCATGATCTGCTTCCTCGGCCTCCAGTGGCTGATCCTGGTCACCTGTCTTGAGGTCACCGGCTCCTATCCCGGTCTGGCCCCCTCGATCGCCGTCTTCGCCCTGTCGCGGGTGCTGACCACCGCCGTCGTGACCCCGAGCGGAACCGGGATCATGGAGGCCGGGACCGTCGGCGCGCTGGTGTTCTTCGGTGCCCCGCTCGATTCGGCGACGGCCGCTGCGTTGCTCTTCGGCTTCTGGACCTACACTGTCGAAATCCCCTTCGGCGGCCTGGCGCTCGGGGCGTGGGCGCTTCTGCGCCGGCGCGGCAACGCGGCACCGGTCCCCGCGAAGGAGCCCGTCGGCCGCTAGATTGGGAAAGACCTTGTGCGCGATTCGAAAGGCCGCATAGCGTGGCGGCTGACATGGTGGCGTTCCGGGTTCTCGGTCCGGTCGAGGCGCACTCAGGTGCCGACGAACTCGACCTCGGCGGGTTGCGGCAGCGTGCCGTCCTCGCCCGGTTACTGGTGGCGCGCGGCCATGTCGTGCCCGTCGACGTGCTGCTGTACGACCTGTGGGACGACGACGGGGCCAAGAGCGCCCAGTCGGGCCTTCAGGTCTACATCTCCCGTCTGCGCCGGGTGCTGGAGCCCGGCCGCCCCCGCGGGGGCCCCAACAGGCTGCTGGTGACCGTCGCCTCCGGCTACGCGCTGCGCGTCACCCCCGACCAGGTGGACGCCCTGCGCTTCGAGGCGCTGGTCCGCACGGCCGGGGAGCACCTGGAGGGCGACGACCCCGCCTCGGCGCGGGCCCGGCTGGAGAAGGCCCTGGGGCTGTGGCGCGGCACCCCCTACGCCGACTTCGCCGACCAGCCGTGGGCCGAGGCCGAGGTCAACCGGCTGGCCGAACTGCGCCTGATCGCCCGCGAGCGGCACGCCGACAGCGGCCTGCGCCTGGGCATGGCCGCCGAGGCGGTACCGGACCTGGAGGCGCTGACCACCGAGCACCCGCTCCGCGAGGAGGGCTGGCGGCTGCTGGCCCTCAGCCTGTACCGCTGCGGGCGCCAGGGCGAGGCGCTGGCCGCGCTGCGCAGGGCCCGCGCGCTCCTCGCCGAGGAACTGGGTATCGACCCGGGGCCGGCGCTGCGCAAGCTGGAGTCGGACATCCTGGCCCAGGACCCCGGCCTGCAGCTCACCCCCGCCGCGACCGGGCGGCTGCGCCCGGCGATGACCGCCGACACCTGGCCTCCCCGCCCCGCGGCGGCCCCGGCGCAGCCGCCTCCGCTTGAGTCCGAGCCGTTCGTCGGCCGGGACGCCGAGCTGAGCCGGCTGGTCACGGCCGCCGCGAGGGCCGCCCGCTTCACCGTCGCGGTGGTCGGAGGCGACGCGGGCGCGGGCAAGACCACCCTGGTCCGGCAGCTGACCCGGCGGCTCTTCGACGACGGCTGGGGCACCTCCGCGGGGGCCTGCCCCGACAGCACCGCCACCCCTCCCGGCTGGGCGTGGGTGGAGATCCTGCGCACCCTGGTGAACGCGGCCGGCCCCGGCGAGTACGGCCAGCTCCTGGCGCCGTTGCTGGACGACACCGCCCCCGAGCCCGACGACGACCAGGTCTCCGGCGGTTTCCGGCTGCACCGGGCGGTGGGCGGCTACCTGGCCGCCGTCGCCAAGGAGAGGCCGATCCTGCTGACCCTGGAGGACCTGCACTGGGCCGACGACCAGACCCTGGCGCTGCTGCGCGCGCTGCCGAGCCTGCTGGCCACCAGCCGGGTGCTGCTGGTGGTGACCTGCCGGGACAGCGAGCTGAGCGACCAGCAGGCCGAGGTGCTGGCCGCGCTCGCCCGCCTGGGGCCCGTCCGGGTCGGGCTCACCGGCCTGGACGCCCAGGCGGTGGCCGAGCTGGTGCGGGCGACCTGCGTGCGCGAGGTGGAACAGGAGGCGGTCAACAGCATCGCCGAACGCACCGGCGGCAACCCGTTCTTCGTGCGCGAGACGGTGCGCCTGCTCGACGCCGAGGCGGTGAGCGACCGGGCGACGGCCGCCGAGGTGCTCTCCGGGGTGCCCTCCGGCGTCCGCGACGTGCTGCGGCGGCGGATCTCCCGGCTGCCCTCCGCCGCGCAGCAGATCCTGCTGCAGGCCGCCGTGATCGGCCGCGACGTCGACGTGGACGTGCTGGTCGACGTGGCGGGCGACGAGGACGCCGTGGTCGAGGCGGTGGAGGCGGCGCTGCTGGCGGGGCTGGTCACCGAGCCGGGGCCCGGCATGCTCCGCTTCGATCACGACCTGGTCCGCGACACCGTCTACTCCGACGCCTCCCGGCTGCGCCGCTCCCGGCTGCACGCCTCGGTCGCGGCGGCGATCGAGCGCAGGAACCCCGGTGACGTGGCGGCGCTCGCCCACCACTACGACGCGGCCGGCACGGCCGAGACCGCCGTCAAGGCCGTACGCTACGCGGGCCTCGCCGCCGAGCAGGCCGAGCGCCGTTTCGCCCACCGCGAGGCCGCCTCGCTGTGGGAGCAGGCCATCGCCGCCTTCGACCGGTCCGGTGTCGTCCACACCCCCGGCAGCACCCGCGAGCGCCTGCTGCTGACCCTCAGCCTGATCAAGGCGCTGGCGCTGTGCGGGGACATGGCCGCGGCCCGCAAGCGGCGGCGTGAGGCGATGGACGCGGCCCTGCCGCTGGGCAACCTGGAGCTCACCGCCCGGGTGGCCGCCTCCATGGCCGTGCCGCACAAGGGCATGGCCCGCGACTTCACCCGCACCGCCTGGGAGATCGTCGACTTCGCGGAGAAGGCCCTGGTCGAGCTGCCCGCCGCCGAGCAGTCACTGCGGGCGAGCCTGCTGGCCACCCTCGCCCTGGAGCTGGAGGGCTCGGCCACCCCCCGCGGCGAGCAGGCCTCCCTTGAGGCCGAGGAGCTGGCCCGGCGCAGCGGCGACCCCGCGCTGCTGGCGACCGCGCTGAGCGGGCGGCTGCGCCAGTCCTACGGCATCACCCCCGTCGGTGAGCGGGAGGTCATCGGCCGGGAGTTGCTGGAGGTCGGCGAGGCGACCGGTCAGGTGGCGGTGCAGGCCCTCGCCCACCTCGTGCTGATGGAGTGCGCCGCCGCCTCCGGTGACTTCGCCGAGGCGGACGCGCACGTGGCCGCCGCCGAGCGGCTCGCCCGGCGGTACGGCCTGCCGGCCCCGGCGGCCGTCGGCGCCTGGTACGCCGGGCAGCGCCTGATGATCGCGGGCGACTTCCCGGGAGCCGAGCGCGCCTACCGCAACGCCGCCCACCTGACCGCCCGCGCCGGCATGCTCGAAGGCCGTCAGGACCTGCCGCTGATCACCACTTTCTGCCTGCACCTGGTCAACGGCCGGGCCGCCGACATGGTGGACGTTCTGGCCGAGGCCCACCAGCGCGGCGCGAAGTGGACCCTCGACGCCTACGCGGTGGCCCTGGCCTCGGCCGGGCACACGCGCGACGCGCGGGCGGTCATCGCGGTGAAGACCCCGGTGCGCCCGGACTTCCTCTACGAGCTGGCGATGATCTGGCGGGCCCTGGCCGGCATGCTCCTGGACGACAGGGAGCGGATGACCGAGGCGTACGACACGCTGAAGCCGTTCGCCGAGCGGATCGCCGGCGCCGGCACCGGCGTGGTGGCGTTGTGGCCGGTCGCTCTCACGCTGGGCGACCTAGCGCTGCGGCTGGGCCTGACCGACGCGGTGCGCCCCCACTACGAGAAGGCTCTGGCCGTGGCCCGCCGGGTCGGGGTGCCGCGCTGGGTCGAGGCGGCCCAGCGCTCACTCGGCGCGTGACGGGGAAGCCCTCTCCGCATGGGGAGAGGCCGCCGCGTGGGGAGAGACCGCCGGCGCCCGTGCCGGCGTGACCGACGTGTAGTGGGTCAGCACCACCGTCCGCACCGGCGCCGCGGCGGCCGGGCCGGGCCGGGTCCGCACGGCGTCGCCGTGAGAGACCTCCACCCCCGTGTAGACACCGCTGAAGGCGAGCGTGGCCACCAACAGTTTCAGGACGCTCGCGGCTCCGCTCGCCATCACGGGCGCCAGGCCGCTTCGCGGTCTCATGAGAGTTTCCCCTTCCGTTACTCATAGGTGTAGGTCAGGGGGGTTGCTCTCCACTTGACGTCCGCTTGCAGGGGTCCCTGTACATGGTGAGGTAAGCCTGTCCTAATATCTACTACGGTACGACGGGCTACCGGGGCGGTGAGATCCCACAGATGCGACCCTTTGCGGCGGGTATCCCCGACCCGACCTCGGCCTCCGTCCTGGGCATGCCCCTGTGGCTGTGGGTTCTCCTCGGCGGCGTCGGCCTCTTCGGCGCCTTCCAGGGCTACTACTGGATCGGGCGCGTGCTGGGCCCCCGGCTGTACTCCTCCCGGGTGGGACGCAGGATCAGCCCGGAGGGCATCCGCAAGGTCGAGAAGGCCGTGGGCAGGTGGGGGGCGTTCGCGGTCTACGGGTGTTTCTGGGTACCCGGCCTGCGCCACACGCTGCCGTGGGTGGCGGGGGTGCTGCGGGTCTCCTACCCCTGGTACGTCGTGGCCAGCGCGCTGGGCTGCCTGACCTGGGTGCCGGTGACCTCCTTCGGCCTGTACTCGGCGATCTGGGGCTGGCTGCGGCTGGCGGCCTCCTCACCGCTCCTGGCGGGGGCGGTCGCCGCGGCGGTGACGGCGGCGGTCGCGGGCCTCGCCGCCTGGCGCCGCAGGGCCGTACGGCGGCGCGAGGAACTCACCGGCGCGTGAGCGCCCCGCCGTACGGCCCGGCCCGGCGGGCCCCCGGTGCCCCGTCCTGTATGTCGTGACCGCTGGCCGTACGGCACGGATCTCACCTTTCGGGGAGGCACGTCACTGAGATCCTGGTAAGGATGGGTGTTTCTGGCACCATGATTCCCATGCGAACCGGGGGAATCCGCCTTATCGTCCGTGCCACGGTGGCCGCCACGGCCACCGTGCTCACGGTGCCCGCCCTGCTCACCGTGCCCGTCGGGCCCGCCCACGCCGAACGGCCCGCCCTGGGAACCGCGGCGGGGACCGCCGCGGGAGTCGCCGCCGGAACCGCCGGGGGGAGCGCCCGGCGCGCGGCTCCGGCCGTGCGGGCACGGGCCGCCTACGTCTTCGACGCCACCACCGGAACGGTCCACCTCGGCAAGCAGGCGACCCGGCGGATGCCCGTGGCCAGCCTGACCAAGGTCATGACCGCCTACGTCGTGCTGCGCGAGGCCCGCCTGAGCGACGTCGTCACGATCAGCGCCGCCGACGTCCGGCACGCCGCGACCAACGACGCGACCGGCGCCTCGCTCCGCGCCGGGGAGCGCCTGACCGTCAGGGACCTGCTCTACGGGGTGATGCTCCCCTCGGGGGCGGACGCCTCCCACGCGCTGGCCCGCGTCTACGGGCCGGGGCAGGCGAGGTTCGTGGCGAAGATGAACGCCACCGCCCGTTCGCTGGGGCTGACCGGTACCCGCTACGGCAACCCCGACGGCCTGCCCACGCCGGACGGCGGGTACTCCACCGCCCGGGACCAGGCCAGGCTGTCCGACATCGCGCTGCGCGACCGGGTACTGCCGGCCATCGCCTCCGCCCGGCGTCACGTCGTGCCGAAGTCGAAGACACATCGCGCCCATGTCTGGACGAACACCAACAAGCTTCTCGGCAGGGCACCCGGCGCGCTGGGCGTCAAGACCGGCTACACCCGGGCCGCGGGATACTGCCTGTCGTTCGCCGCCGACCGTGACGGCCACCGGCTCGTCGGCGTGCTCCTCGGCGACAGCGGATCCGAGCGCCGCTTCCAGACCGCCGCCCGGCTGCTGGACTGGGCCGCCGCGCAGGTCTCCGACGACACGGAGCCGGCCGACGACGTCTGACCGGACCGGACCACCTCAGGCCGGCAGGAACCCCGAGGGCCTTGCCCGTCGTCACCGCCTTCCGGCGGGGGAGGACGTCAGACCGGGGCTCCGCGCATCAGCCCGTGGCAGGCGACGGCCGCGGCGGCGACGACGTTGAGGGAGTCGACGCCAAGGCTCATCGCGGCGGGGCTCATGGGGATGCACACCGCCTCGTCGGCCTCGTGCAGCCAGCGGGAGGACAGGCCGTCGCCCTCGGAGCCGAGCAGGAGGGCGACCCGCCCGGTCAGGGGAACCCGGTCCAGGGGGGTGGCCGACTGGTCGGGGGTCAGCGCCAGCGTCCGGAAGCCCGCCGCGCGGATCTCGGCCAGACCGCCGTACCAGTCGGTCATCCGGGCGTACGGAACGGCGAAGACCGCCCCCATGGAGACCTTCACCGACCTGCGGTAGAGCGGGTCGGCGCAGCGGGGCGACAGGATCACCGCACCGACGCCCAGGGCGGCGGCGCACCGGAAGACGGCGCCGACGTTCCCGTGGTCGACGAGGTCCTCCAGGACCAGGACGCGGGCGGGCCCGAAGGATCCCCCGCCCAGCACCTCGGCGACCGAGGGCAGCCTCGGGCGCTCCATCGCCGCCAGCGCGCCCCGGTGCACCGGGAACCCGGCGATCGCCTCCATCGTGGCGTCGTCCACCACGTGGACCCGGTCTCCGAACCCGTCGAGCAGGTCGGCCAGAGAGGCGGCCCAGCGGCGGGTCAGCAGCACCGAACGCACCCGGTGGCCCGCGGCGACGGCCCGGCGGATCACCTTCTCCCCCTCGGCGATGAACAGGCCGTGCTCGGCCTCCAGGCTCTTGCGCAGCTCGACGTCGCGCAGACCGGCGTAGTCGGCCAGCGGGGAATCCGGGGCGTCAGACACCTTCGAATACTGTCATGGCCCGCCTGATCTGCCACACCGCGGCGTACAGGATCAGCAGGGCGCAGCAGCCGACCATCACCCCCGCGCCGAGCCTGGTCACCAGCTCGGCCCTGCTCCCCGGCGGATAGATCACGGGCCACACCGCCGCGCCCATCAGGGCGCAGCCGGCCGCCGCCCCGATCACGCCACGCCGTACCGGGGCGCAGAGCACCAGCCGGGCGGGCGTGGCGACCGGGTCCATCCGCGACAGGCCGTACCAGGCCCATCCCGCCACGGCGGCCAGACCGACCACGGTGGACAGGTACTGCAGCGCGCGAAAGAGCGGAAGATGGCCGACGACCGGCGTGGCCAGCCACTCCCAACCCCACAGCCCAGGACTGTAGGAGTGGGTGAAGGAGTCCCACAGCTTGTGGGTGGAGGCGCCGACGACGCCCCCGGCGACCACGGCCGGCAGGTGCCTCGGTCCGTACCTCCCGGGGGCCAGTGAGGCGGCCCGGCCCACCAGGGCCGAGGGAAGCAGCGCGGTCAGGGGGTCGCGGAGCAGGCCGTGGAAGATCGCGAGCAGCACCACGACGGCGAACGGGTCGATCGTCAGGACGCCGCGGATGGAGTGCCAGAGCGTGTAGTCCGGCAGGAAGGGGAAGAAGATCGGCAGATCCGGGACCATCGCCCCCAGGGCGAGCGCCCAGGGGTCGAGGATGCGCCGCGCGCGTGCCGAGGAGATCAGCGGTAGCACGGCGGCGACGTGGCTGGGCGTGAACGGCACGGACTTCCCCCGAAGAACCCGACTGTCTGCTGACGCGATCTTTTCGGGGGAGACTACCCCGCTTCCGGACACCGCGCGGTGGACGCGGCCTCTCCCTGACCGGAATCCATCCTCACCAGCACGTACGGTGATATCCGCACTAAAGATGGTGTTTTGCCGTGATAAGAGGTCGCAGTACAGTTCCGTGAACATTGCGGAGAACCTCCCGGTAAGGTGACCCGCTAGCTCCAGACATCGACACCGAAGAGGGGCACCGTGGGCGGACGTCACCGGACGGACGAGTTCGACGACGACTACAGACCCCGCAGGGGACCCGCCCGACGGCGGCGCCCCGGGTCGGGATCGGTGCTGGCCCCGCTGGCCGGAGCCGTCGCGCTCGCGGCGCTGATCGGCGTCGCCGCCTTCGTGATCGTCAACAGGGATCGCGGCTGCTCGGGTGAGGAGACTGCTCTGCGGGTCACCGCCTCCCCCGACATCCAGCCCGCCCTGTCCCGGATCGCCGAGCGCTTCACCGAGGACCGCCCCGAGGCCGGCGGCCGGTGCGTCACCGTCACGGTGACCAAGGCCGCCTCGGCGACGGTGGCCGCCGGCCTGGCCGGCAGCGGCGGCAGGCTCGGCGCGATGGACGTGTGGATCCCGGACTCGTCGCTGTGGCCGACCGGCCTGCGGGCGGGGAACCCGGCGGCACCGGCGCCCGGCGGGTCCGTCGCCCGCTCCCCCATCGTGATGGCGGCCTCCGGCGCGGCGGCGCCGAAGGTGAGGGAGAGCCTGGGCGAAGTGGGCTGGGGCGGCATGATCGCCGCCGCGAACGTGGCCAACGTCGACGGGCCGGGCCGGAAGGTGCGCGTGCTCGCGCTCGACCCCTCGCTCAACGCCGCCGGGCTCGGCGCGCTGCTGGCCGCCTCCCAGACCGCCACGGCCTCCGGCGGCGGCCAGGAGGAGCTGGTCGGCGCGCTGAAGGCGCTGTCGGGTTCGGCCGTCCGCGATCAGGACACGCTGCTGGCCGGCCTGGGGGCCAAGGGGGGCCGGACGCCGGTCGGCATCGCCTCCGAGCAGGCCGTCTGGGCGTTCAACACCCTCGGAAAGCCCGACGCCCCGGCCGTCCCGCTCTACCCGGCCGAGGGCACGCTGGATCTCGACTACCCCATGGTGATCGTCACCAAGGACGCCGCGACGCGCGAGGCCGCCGAGGCCTTCCGCAAGGAGCTCGGCACCGAGACCGCCCGCGGCATCCTCCACGGCCAGGGGTTTCGCACCCCGGACGGCCAGGCCGGCGAGGGGCTCGCCGGCGCCCGCGGCTTCCGCGCCAAGGCGCCCCGGACGCTGCCGGCGCCGGACGCCGGGAGCGTCGCGAAGCTGTCGCAGTCGTGGTCGCGCCTGAACCTCGGCACGAGGCTGATCACGCTGCTGGACATCTCCGGCACCATGGCACAGCCGGTGCCCGGCACCGGCATGACCCGGATGCGGGCCATCGCGAGGATCGCCACCGAGGGGATGCGGCTGTTCCCCCCCAAGAGCGAGATCGGCCTCTGGGAGTTCTCCACCCATCTGAACGGTCAGGGCGTGGACTACCGCGAGACGGTCCCGGTCGGTCCGCTGGCCGAGAGCCTGGACGGCGTTCCGCGCAAGGACCTCCTCAACCGGAAGCTGGCCGCCATCACGGCCAAGGAGACCGGAGACACCGGCCTCAACGACACCCTCGCCGCCGCCTACACGCGGATGACCGAGGAGTACCAGAGTGACAAGATCAATACGGTGCTGATCCTCACCGACGGCGCGGGCAACGACGACCCCGACGGGGGCATGTCCGACGAGGAGATCCTCGCCCTCCTCAAGGAGAAGTACGATCCCGAGCGGCCGGTCAGCATCCTGGTCATCGCCTTCGGCCCCGACGCCCCCAGGGGCAAGCGCCAGATGGACGCCCTCGCCGAGGCCACGGGGGGCGAGGCGTACATCGCCAAGGACGTCGCGGAGGTCCGCACGTTCTTCCTCCAGGGGATGGAGCGCCGTATTTGCGCACCGCACTGCTGACCCGCCTCCGGTACGACAAGCACCCCCTATCGACCATTTTTCGCTATTTTCGGCAATTCACCCATTTTGGGGTTGTTTTTCATTAACCGGCTGACCGAAACACCTCATTACGGCCAGATGGCACCCCGCCCTGCCGGCCCCTCCGGAACCCCCGGGGGCACCCGCACGGCACGCCGAAAGCACACCGAAGCACACCCACCCCCTCGAAGGGGAGCGGGCGGGACGACGGGGGACGGGGGCGGAGGGAAGGGAACCGGAGGAGGAAAGGTCCACACCTTTCCTCCCACCGAGGCCCGGGCCGGGATCCGGGCCGGAGCACCCCGGCGGGACCGACTTAGGACGGCACCGGAAACGTGATTTGGGTCACTGCCGTCCGCGGCGGTGAGGACGGCCGCGGCGGCGCCCTCCTCGCGCGGCGGCGGGGCGGACCCGGCCCCCGATCACGCGGGAAAGCCCTGCACCACGGGGCTTCCCTCACGCCAGGCGGCCCGCCCGCCCCACCCCTTCCCGGCACCGGGCGGCAGGCGCGGCCGGGGTGGGAACCGGGGCGCCGCCTTGACCCCGGCGTGGATAGATTCACCACTTCTCTTTGCGATCCGGTAAACCATGGACTGATGCCAAACGTCGCCATTGACGTCCACGTGAAGTGATTGATGCGATGAATGAGCGATCGATCACACCATGATCAACCGGGGAGCCAGGAGATGTCCACCAACCGCAAGGTGATCCGATGGGCGGTCACCCTTGCGTGCGTTGCCGGAGCCGTCATCGCCCTGGCCGGAATAGACACCCCTGCGCGCCTCGTGCTGACCCCGCTGTTCCTTCTGGTGGTACCGGGGGCGGCGACGATGGGACTGTTGCGTGATCGTGACCCGCTTGCGGCATTATCGGTCGGGGCGGCGGCGAGTCTGGTGGTCAACGTTCTCCTTGCTGTCGCCATGCTGTCCTTTGACGCATGGTCACCCCGGGCAGGGGTGGCGACGATCGCTGTGCTCGGCGGCTTCATATATGTACTTCGCGTGCTGTACCGGGGGAGCGGAAGCTTGCAGACAGAACAGGGGGCCAGGTCAAGGTGAACATCTCCGTTGTTCGCCCGGGTGACCTCGGGGAGTCCGAGATCTCCCGATGGCGGGAGCTTCAGGGTGCCGACCCCTCTCTCGACAACCCCTTTCTGTCCGTGGAGTTCGCCCTGGCCATGGGCCGCCTGCGCGACTACGTCCGCGTGGCGGTGATCCAGGACGACAACAAGATCGTCGGCTTCTTCCCCTACGAGCGGCACAACTTCGGGATCGGCAAGCCTCTGGGGGGCTTCCTGACCACCTGCCACGGGTTGATCTCGGTCCCCGATCTGCGGCTGAACGCGCGGGCCCTGCTGCGCGCCTGCAGGCTCTCCGTCTTCGACTTCGACCACCTGGTCGCCGACCAGCCCACCTTCGCCGTCCACCAGTCGGACGTGCGGCCGGCGCCGGTCATGGACCTGAGCGGCGGCTTCGACTTCTATATCGGCCAGGTCAAGGCCAACTCCCCCAAGAACTACAAGACCGTCCGCTACAAAGAGCGCAAGCTCGGCCGCGAGCAGGGCGAGCTCCGCTTCGAGTGGGACTCCGCCGACGCCGCGACCCTGCGCACGCTCCTGAACTGGAAGTCCGACCAGTACCGCCGGACCGGTCGCGTGGACCGCTTCGCCCAGCCGTGGATCGTCCGGCTGCTCGACGAGATGCACGCCCACAGGTCGGAGACCTTCGCCGGAGTGCTGACCATGGTCTACGCCGGCGACACCCCCGTCGCCGGTCACTTCGGCCTGCGCACCGCGCACACCCTGGTGGGCTGGTTTCCGGCCTACGACGTTGAGTTCGCCCGATATTCGCCCGGCATCATGCACCATCTGCACATGGCCGAGCACGCCGCGAACGCGGGCCTGCGCCAGGTCGACATGGGCAAGGGCGGCCGTGAGTACAAAGGCTGGCTGAAGAGCGGCGACCTGTTCGTCGCCGAAGGCCGTGTCTCGCGCCCGTCGGCGACGGCGGCCGTCCACTGGATGGGGCGCACCCCGGTCAACAAGGCACGCACCATCGTCACCGATCGTCCTCGTTTATATCGTCTTGCCGACCGGGTGCTGAAAGGTTTCGGCCGTATGCGCACCTCCACGCAGAACCAATCGGCCACCGGCGTCGTCAAGGAACCATGGGGAGTGGGCTGACCACCCCCGCACCGCACCATCCCCCGCACCACACACCATCCGCCAGGACCCTTTCATGCATCCCTCAGCGCATTCGCCATTCCCGCCGTTCCATCAGGTCGTGTCTGGCTCCGGGTCCGTCCGCATGTCGCCCACGGCGACCGCTTACCCGGAAGGACAACCTTCATGAGTCCCGACATCGTCAAGCACAGCGCCAAGCCCCCACTCCGGGCGATGCCACCGATAGAGCGGTTCACCCCGATCACTCCGCACGTGGCCATCTCCCCCACGGTCAGCGTCGTCGTCCCCGCCATGAACGAGGCGGAGAACCTCCCGCACGTCTTCGCGACGCTGCCGCAGTGGATCGACGAGATCGTGCTGGTCGACGGTAACTCGGTGGACGACACCGTCGCCGTCGCCAAGCGGCTGCGCCCCAACGTCCGCGTCGTCACCCAGACCGGCAAGGGCAAGGGCGACGCCCTGGCCGCCGGGTTCGCCGCCTGCACCGGCGACATCATCGTGATGATCGACGCCGACGGCTCCACCGACGGCCGGGAGATCATCCAGTTCGTCGGCGCGCTGGTCACCGGCGCCGACTTCGTCAAGGGCTCGCGCTACGCGGCCGGCGGCGGCAGCGACGACCTGACCTTCAACCGCAAGTTCGGCAACAAGGTGCTGACGGGCCTGGTCAACCGGATCTACGGCACCAGCTACAGCGACCTGTGCTACGGCTACAACGCCTTCTGGGCCCGTCACCTGGGCGCCCTCAACCTCGACTGCGACGGCTTCGAGGTGGAGACCCTGATGAACATCAGAGCCGCCAAGGCCGGGCTCAAGGTCCAGGAGGTTCCCAGCCACGAGCGCTGCCGGATCCACGGCGAGAGCAACCTGCACGCGGTCCGTGACGGCATCCGGGTGCTGAAGACCATCCTGCGGGAGTGGCGCAGCCGTCCGGCCACCGCCGCGCCCGCGCCCGCCACCGCCACCCCCACCGCGGACCAGGGCGCCGCGTAGCCATGAAGACCAGTGTCGTCATCTGTGTCTACACCGAGGAGCGCTGGGAGGACATCCGGGCGGCCGTCGCGTCGGTCGAACGGCAGGAGAGCGCGCCGTACGAGATCATCTTGGTGGTCGACTACAACGCCGGCCTGCACCTGCGGCTCAAGCGGGAGTACCCCGGCGCGATCGTGGTGGAGAACACACAGGAGAAGGGACTGTCCGGTGGTAAGAACACCGGAGCGGCCACCGCCTCCGGCGACATCGTGGCCTACCTGGACGACGACGCGGTAGCCGAGCCCGGCTGGTTGCGAGCCCTGGAGGAGGGGTTCGGGGATCCGGCCGTCGTCGGGGTGGGGGGACTGACCAGGCCGCTGTGGGCGACGGGGCGTCGCCCACGCTGGTTTCCCCGCGAGTTCGACTGGACCGTGGGCTGCACCTATCGGGGCATGCCCACGAAGCGGGCGCCGATCCGCAATGTCATGGGGGGAAACGCCGCCTTCCGCAGGGAACTCGTGGAGCGGGTCGGGGGGTTTCACACCGGCATCGGCCGCAGTGTGCAGGGGCGCAAGCCCCGGCCCCTGGGCTGTGAGGAGACCGAGTTCTGCATCCGGCTCTCCCAGCGGATTCCCGGGGCGGTCATGCTGTTCGAGCCGGAGGCGGTGATCGGTCACAAGGTGCCGGCCGTGCGCGCCCGGTTCGCCTACTTCCGGTCCCGCTGCTACGCCGAGGGCCTGTCCAAGGCGCTCGTCGCCCAGAGCGTCGGCGCCGGTGACGGACTGTCCAGCGAGCGGGCGCACGCGCTGAAGGCGCTGCCGCTGGGAGCGTTGCGCGGCGTCGGGGAGGCGCTGCGCGGCGATGTGTCCGGGCTCGCCCGGGCCGGGGCCATCGTGGTCGGGCTCGCCTGGACCGCCTGGGGGTATCTCGTCGGCTCACTCCGGCTGAAGGTGACGAAGCCATGATCCGTGTGCCGATCCTGATGTACCACTCGATCTCCGACCGGCCCAACGCCGAGACGAAGCCGCTGGCCGTACGGCCCTCGGCCTTCGCCGAGCAGCTCTCCTACCTGAAGGAGAACGGGTTCACGCCGCTGACGGTTGCCGACCTGGTCGCCTCCCTGCACAGGAACAACGGGCGCTCCATCCCGGAGCGCCCGGTCGTGGTGACCTTCGACGACGGCTACGCCGACTTCCACAGCGAGGCCCTGCCCCTGCTGGAGGGCCACGACTTCCCCGCCACCGTCTTCCTGACCAGCGGATGGGTCAGCGACGCGGGCGAGGACGCCGCGGGCAGGCCGCTCGACGCGATGCTGTCGTGGGGCCAGGCCCGTGAGGCCGCCTCCTGCGGCATCGAGATCGGCGGTCACAGTCACAGTCACCCGCAGCTCGACCAGTTGCCCGACGAGCGGCTCCGTCAGGAACTGCGGCGCAACAAGGCACTGCTGGAGGACAAGATCGGCGCTCTGGTCTCCACCATGGCCTACCCCTACGGCTACTCCAGCGCGCGGGTGCGCAGGGAGGTCCGGCGGGCCGGCTACTGGGCGGCCTGCGCGGTGAACAACGCCATCGCCGCCGACCGGCACGACGTGCTCGCGCTGCCGCGCCTGACCGTCACCGACGGCACCTCGATGAGGATGTTCGGCCGGGCGGTCGAGGGCAGCCAGGTTCCGCTGATCTACATGAAGGAGCGTGTGCTGACCAAGGGTTACGCCGTTGTCAGACGCACCCGGTACGGCCTGCGCCGGGTGCGCGGCCTCGCGTAGGAACACGTCCTCGGGCGTGGGGGGAGGTTAGGGCATGAGCGCGACGGTGGACGAGCGGCCGGGAGGGCGGCTGACCGAGATGCGTCGGCGGCTGCTGCGCGACCTGCGCAATCCGCTGTTCCGGAACGGTTACGCACTCATGGCCAACACCGCCATCACCGCCGTGCTGGGCATGGGGTACTGGTGGCTGGCCGCCCGGCTCTACGCGCCGGCGGACTTCGGCAGGGGCCAGGCGGTGATCACCGCCATGCGGCTGTTCGCCTCGCTGACCGCCCTGGGATTCGTCGGGGCGCTGGCCAGGTTCATCCCGGTGGCGGGGCGCCGTACCCCCGAGCTGATCATCAGGGCGTACATGATCGCCGGGGCCACCGGCATGACCGCCGCACTCGGGTTCCTGGTCACGCTGCCGTGGTGGGGGCCGACCTACGCCACCCTCGGAGGGCTCGGCCCGGGGCTGTTCTTCCTGGTGTCGGTGCTGGTCTGGTCGGTCTTCACCCTGCTGGACGTCACGCTGGCCGGGCTGCGCAAGGCGGTCTGGGTGCCGGTCAACAGCCTCGGCTACGGGCTGGTGAAGATGGCGATGCTGGTCGGGCTGGCGTTCGCGCTGCCCCGCGACGGCATCTTCGTCTCCTGGATCATCCCCGCAGCCATGGCGCTGATCCCGATCAACATTTTCATCTTCAGGAAGGTCGTCCCCCGCCACGCCGGGGAGAGCCGCGACGGCACCCCGCCGCTCGCCTTCCGCGCGGTCGGCCGGTTCCTGTCGGGAGACTATCCCGGCACGCTGTCGATCCTGGCGAGCGTCTACCTCATCCCGGTCCTGATCGCCGCCAGGGTGGACGAGGTCACCTTCGGTTACTTCTCCATGGCCCACACGCTGGGCGCGCTCATCGAGCTGCTGGCGATGAACATGGCCACCTCGCTGACCGTGGAGGGGTCGTTCGAGCGGGAGCGGCTGGGGTCGAACGCGCGGCGGGCGCTCCAGCGGGCTTTTATGATCATCGTTCCCATCGTGGCGGTGACGGTTCTCGCGGCCCCGCTGATCCTCGGCGTCTTCGGTTCCGGCTTCGCCGAGCGGGGCACGCTGCTGCTGCGGCTGATGGCCGTCGCCGTCCTGCCGCGGGTGCTGATCGAGATCTATCTGAGCGGCCTGCGGGCCCTGGGGCGGGCCCGCAGGCTGGCGTTCGTCCAGGTGTTCCTGGCGGTGCTCGTACTCAGCGGCACCCTGCTGCTCTTCCCCCGCACGGGGGTGAACGCGGTGGGATACGCGCTGCTGCTGAGCGAGTTCCTGATCGCTCTGCTGATTCTTCCCGGACTACGCAAAATACTCAAAGGTGACGAAACTCCGCGTTCGGCCGTCGCACCCGGGTCCGCGTAGCCCCCATGATGTTAGACGTGAGGCAACGGGCAGGTAATGACGTGACAACGGAGGCGGCCGAAGCCGCCGAGGTCGGGGACACCGGATCCACCCACCCCTCGCCCCCGGACCGGCCGCGCGCCGGGTCGGGGAGCCGATCCGCCGAACCGCCCGCCGGACCCGACTCCGGCGCTTCCGACGGCGACGACCCGACGGCCACCGCGGTCTTCCGCGTGCCCGTCGTCTCCGGTCGCCCGCCGTCCCCCTCCCCGGGGCGGGGCGAGGACGACGCCCCCGAGCCCGGCGAACCGCGGGCCTCCGGCCCCGGGGAGACCGGGGAGACCGGGGAGTCCCGGGAACCCGGCGACGCCGAGGGCCCCGAGCGGCCGGGAGAGACCGGGAAATCCGGGGGGTCTGGGGGGTCCGGGGGCGAGGTCGCCGGCGCGGGCGTTCCCGGAACCACCGAGGCCCGTCACGAGGACGGCGGCTCGATCCTGGACAGCTCCGTCGTGGACACCTCGGTGATCGACACCTCGGTCATGGTCCCGGCGGAGGACGAGAACGGGAACGACGAGGGCGACCGGGGCGACCGGGGCGACCGAAACGACAGGGCCGCCAGGCGCGTTCCCCGGACGGCAGGCGAAGCCGCCACGCCCCCTCCGGCCGCTCTCGGAACAGGTCCGGCGTCGCCCCCGAGGACGGGGGCGACGGCGAGCGGCGCCCCGGCCGACACCACCGCGGACCTGCGCCGTCGCTCCGGCCCGGCGCCGGGCCGTACGGCGGGCTCGCCGGCCACGGCGACCGCCACGCCCCCCGGCCCCACCGGTGAAGCCGGCGGCCCCGTCGCCAAGCCCTCCTGGGCCGCGACGCTGGTGCGGACGGCCGGCACCTGGCTGCCGCCGCTGCTCACCGTCGAGGGCCTGATCATGTACGTGCTGGCCCTGCGCGTGGCGCCGGGCCCGCTGCGCGGCGTCGACCTGACCCACATCGACGGCCTGGGGCTGATCTCGGCGCTGCCCGGCACCGCCTTCGCCGCGATCCTGCTGATGATCACGGCCTTCTTCGTGACGATCGCGCAGAACACCGACCGCAAGTTCCTGCTGCTCTTCCAGATCGCGGCGATCACCTTCGCCCTGCACGGCGCGGCGGCGCTGATCGAGGACACCCCCCGCTTCCACACGGCTTACGTGCACGCGGGCTTTGTGGAGTTCATCAACCGCACGGGCATGTCCTCCCCCATCCTCGACGCCCGTTTCGCCTGGCCGGGCTTCTTCGCGCTGGTGGCGTTCGTCACCAAGGCGGCCGGGGTCACCGACCTGACGACGATCATGCGCTGGACGCCGCTGCTGTCCAACCTGCTGTACCTGCTGCCGTTCGTGCTGATCCTGCGCCAGGTGGTGGCCACCACCCGCGCCCGCTGGTTCGCCGCGCTGCTGTTCGTCATCGTCCAGTGGATCGGCCAGGACTACCTCTCGCCCCAGGGCTTCACCTACGCGATCTACCTGGCCTTCGTGGCGATCGTGCTCCGCTGGTTCGGCAAGGTCGAGCCCCGCGGGCAGACGGCGCCCCCCAAGGGCCGGATACGGCGCCTGCTGGCCCGTCTGGACGGCCTGACGTCCGGGGAGCTCGCCCACTCCACGGGGGTGTACGACCGCTCGATCATGCTCATCGTGCTGATCGGGCTGTTCGGCACCGCCACGGCCTCGCACCAGATCACGCCCTTCATGATGCTCGGTGTGCTGACCGGCCTCATCCTGCTGCGGCGTTGCTCGCTGAGCTGGGCCCTGCCGTTCTTCCTGGGCCTGATGGTGCTCGCCTGGATCAGCTACCAGACGGTCACCTTCTGGAGCGGGCACATCGACCAGCTCTTCGGCGGCCTGGGCCGGGTCCTGGAGAACCTTCAGCGCAACACCGGCGACCGGATCGAAGGCAGCGACCCCCGGCACGCCATGGTGCTGATGGCCCGGCTCGGCATCTGCGCCGTCATCCTGCTGCTGGCCGCCACCGGCCTGCTGCGCCGCCTGCGGCGCGGGGTCGGCGACCGCGCCGCCCTGCTCCTGCTCTGCGTCCCGGTGCTCGCCCTCGGCCTGCAGAGCTACGGGGGGGAGATCGGGCTGCGGATCTACCTGTTCGCGCTCCCCGGCGCCTGCATCCTGGCCGCCTACGCGTTCTTCCCGAACCTTCCCGCGGGCACGGCCGAGTCCCCCGAGGAGACGGTGCCGATCCGCAGGCGCAACATCCGGTTCAACCCGGAGCTGACCCGCCGGATCTCCCTGCTGCTGGCCGCCGGGTGCGCACTGGTACTCGCGATGGCCTTCCTCGTCGCCCGCTACGGCAACGAGCAGTTCGAGCGGGTCTCCAAGGGCGAGGTCCAGGCGATGCACTACGTCTACCGGCACGACGAGCCGAGCGGGCGCGTGCTGTTCCTGGTCCCGACCATCGGCCCGGAGGTCACGCCCACGATCCCGTGGGGCGAACGGGACTTCGACAAGATCTCCTACCAGCAGGTGCTGGTCGACAAGAACCCGGCGCAGCTCTCCTCGGTGATCGACAAGCTCCGCATGCTGCCGCCCAACACCTACCTCATCGCCAGCCGGGGGCAGGCCGCCTACCTCCAGCTCAACCACGGCTTCCCCGACGACTGGGCCAAGCGGTTCCGCGCGGCCCTGGACGTCTCACCGGAGCTGAAGCGGGTCTTCAACAGCCGCGACGCCGCGGTCTACACGCTGAAGTCGTATCCGAAGGACGCCGAGATCCCCGAGCCCCAGCCCCTGCTGGGCTTCGGCGACAGAGGGTCGCCGCTGACCCCGATCGGCCTGGGTGCCCTGGGCGTCACCTGGGCGGCGCTGTTCGCCTACGAGATGTACCGGCTGCGCGGGCTGGACCGCGCCCCCCGGACCAGGCGGCGCATCCTGTTCGTCGCGGTGCCCGCGTTCGTCCTGGCCGTGGCGGTCATCGTCGAACGTTTCATCGTCATCGGGTTCAGTCAGCTGCAATAGGGGCGAAAGCAACCGGGGGGCACACGCCCCCCGGCATAATGATCACTATTTTCCGGGGGGCGTGGGGTATCACGCGGTATGTCGAGGGACGGGTAGATGGTCAACGGGGAACACCGCGGCCTGCTGGAAACCACCACGGCCCCGGCCGCCACACCCCGGAGGATCGCCGCCGTCGACGCCCTCCGCGGGTTCGCGCTCTTCGGCATCGTGGTCGTGAACATCGCCTACCTCGCCTCCGGATACCGGATGGCGGGGCTGGCCGAGCCGGCGTTCTCCACACCGCTCGACTGGGAGGTGCGCTGGATCGTCACAATATTCTTCGAGAACAAGTTCTACCTCCTGTTCTCCTTCCTGTTCGGCTACAGCCTCACCCTCCAGATCGACTCGGCCGCCACCGCGCGGGCGGCCTTCGTACCCCGTTTCCTGCGCCGCCTGACCGGACTGCTCCTGCTCGGCCTCGCCCACGCCGTCCTGCTGTTCCCCGGTGACATCCTGACCACCTACGCCATGGTGGGGCTGGTTCTGCTGGCCGTACGGAGGATCGCTCCACGGACCGCCGTGCGCGCCGCGGTGGCGCTGACCGCGATGCTCGCCGCAGGGCTCGGGCTGCTGGCCGTGGCGGCCCTGCTGGGCGCCGACGCCTCGGGAACGGTCGCCGGGGGCGCCGCCGAGGCGGCCAGGTCCGACATGGCGCTGCACGGCTCGCCGCTGATGATCATCTCCGAGCACCTGCACAAGCTCGGCAGGATCGTCGTGCTACGGGTCCTCTTCCAGGGGCCCGCGGTGCTGGCCGCCTGCCTGGTGGGACTGGCCGTCGGCAGGAAGCGCACCCTCGCCGACCTGCCCGCGCACACCGCGGCGCTGCGCAGGATCCGGCGGGTGGGCTTTCCGGTCGGGCTCTGCGGGGCGCTGCTCTACGCGCACTCGACCTGGTGCGGCGGCGGCAGCGCCTACCACATGCTCGGCCAGGCCGTGGACCTGCTCACCGCCCCGCTGCTGGCCGCCGCCTACGGCGCCACCCTGCTGCTCGCGCTGCCCTCGGCCCCGCGCCTGACCGCCGTGCTCGTGCCGCCGGGCCGGATGGCGCTGACCAACTACCTCGGCCAGTCCCTCATCTGCGCGCTGATCTTCACCGGCTACGGGCTCGGCCTGGTGGACCGCCTCAGCCCCCTGGCCCTGGTGGGAATCGCCGTCGCCATCTTCGCCCTCCAGGCGGCCTACAGCCGTCTGTGGCTACGCCGCCACCGCTACGGGCCGGTCGAGTGGCTGCTGCGGTGGTTCACCAACGGGCGCGCCCCCTCGCGCGCCGGGCGCGCCCGGTCTAGGCGCCGCCGCGCCCGCTCCACCTGACCTCGTACGGCCTCAGATCGAACCGCCTGCCGTCCACCGTCGCGGTGACGGGGGTGGAGGCGGTGTTGACCATCACGAGCTGACGCTCCTGGGCCAGCACCCGCACCCTGGGGTCGGAGGAGGTGACCTTCGCCAGGGAGACCCCGGCGGGGAACCACCGGGTGAAGCCGCTCAGGACGCCCGCCATCGGCATCTCACCGCCCTGGCCGGGACGCCACAGGCAGCCCGGACAGGGCTGGCCGGCCTTGCGCTGGGGGTTCCAGTAGAGGGCGGTGGTGGCGCCGCCGGCGGCGAACTCCATCATGGCCACCGTCTGCACGGCCGTCCGGCGCTCCTCGGTCCAGTCGGCGCTCTCCGGCGCGACGTACCACTCGGCCCACCAGACGGGGAGGTTGCCGCTCTTCTCCCGCAGCCAGGTGGTGACGGCGCCGAACTTGGCGAGCGCGGTGAACTCGTCGGGGACCAGGCCGGCGTCCTTGGTCATCGAGGCGCCGTCGACCACGATGAAGTCGGCGCCCTTCTTGTGGTCGATCCAGTATTCGACGGCGTCCAGGTCACGCTGGTCGACCACCCCCCAGGCCCCCTGCAGCTCCGAGCCGCCCCCCTTGCTGTTGCTCACGATCGGGATGTACGGACCGCCGACCTTGATGTCCCTGTTCACGTCCTTGAGCGCGGTGTAGACCTTGTTGTAGAGCTCGGTGTAGGCCTCGGCGTCCCAGCGGTTGGCCGCCGTGCTCCAGAAGCCCTTGAACTCGTTCCAGACCATGAAGTGCTTGACGGTCGGGTAACGCCGGGCCACCGTGGCGGCCAGCTTGGCGAAGTCGTCGAAGTTCTCGCGCCGGGGGGCGGTCTCCAGGGCGCTCCAGTCGGTACGGCCCTCGGTGCCGCCCTTCATCCAGTCGGGCGCGCAGCACAGCGTGATCACCGGGACGGCCTGGGAGTCGGCCATGAACTGGATCCGGCGGTCGAGGTTGCGGAAGTCGTATCTGCCGGGGGCCGGCTCGGGGTTGCCCGCGCCCCAGCCCATGATGTGCTGGTTCTGCACCAGCGGCACCCTGCTGAGGGTGTGCGCGGCGGCCTCGGAGACCTCGGGCGCCTCGGCGTCGCCGCTGAACTCGGTGTGGGTGACGCCCCAGCGCGGCCAGTCGGCGGTGGCCGGGGGCTCGCGCAGGACGGGCGCCGGCTGCTCGGGGGGGATCGTCATGACCTGCCCCCGCGGCCTGTCCGGCCTGGCGGAGAGGAGGGCGATGCCGATGAGGAGCACCAGCGCGACACACCCCGCCCCCAGTGCGACCGGCCAGCTCGGGCGCCGCCGTTGGTGCCGTCCGTTCGTCGGTATCACCGTTCGTCCCCGATCCTCGCCTCGGTTCTTAAAGCGTTCCACAGCGACGATGACGGCGCCCCGCGACCTCGCGTGGTTCACAGACAAGCGTTATCGACCGCGAGATCACGTTAGCCCGAGCTGCTTGCAGAACACTTGAGACTTCTACCGCACATCCTCTCCGGGCGGGTAACCCGCCGCGGGTCGGGCCATGCACGGCCTCCCCGCCCGCGGCGGCTCAGCCCTCCGGCGCGCGGCGGGCCCGCTCGATGAGCGTGGGAACGGCCCCGCCGACGCGCTCGAAGCCCTCCCCCACAGTCTTACCCTGCCGGAACCTCGCGTGGACGCCCTCCGCGACAACCGGGGGCCCGTCGTCGCCGGACGCGGCTCTCCCGTGTTCGGGAGGTTGACGGCCATCCACGCTCTGAGGCGGGTACCGTCGATGCCGGGAACGGTCACGGTTCCTCGCCGGAGCATCCCCGGGACGGAAACCCCCGGCCGACGGGGAGGCGGTCCGGAGAGCGGGGGCGAAGGGCCGCCGGAGAGGCCGAAACGTTGTGCCCCCGCGACCGCACCTACGCGTCCAATCCTTTACCGTTACATTACGCGCCAACCTGCATACTTGGGCCCACACGTCCTGCACGCATCCATGCTGGAAGGCGCCGGGGAAACCGCACACCCCCAGTAGGAGCTCATGCGCGTCTCTATCGTTCATCCTCGTGACCTCGGAGAGTCCGACATCAGCCGATGGAGGGCGCTCCAGGAGGCCGACGCAGCCTTCGACAACCCGTTCCTGTCGCCGGAGTTCACCGTGACCGTCGGCACCCTACAGGAACAGGTCAGGGTCGCGGTGCTGCACGACGGCCAGGAGATCGTGGGGTTCTTCCCCTTCGAACGGCACGCGATGGGCATCGGCAAACCGGTGGCCGCCGGGCTCACCGACGCCCAGGGACTGGTCTGCGCCAAGAACATCACGTTCGACCCGCAGTGGCTGATCAAATCCTGCGGGCTGGGGGTGTTCGAGTTCGACCACCTGGTGGCCGGGCAGCAGCTCCTTCCCGCGCGCCACACCCGCCATCCGTCGCCGATCATCGACCTGCGGGACGGCTACGCCTCCTACATCGAGACGATCAAGCTGAACTCCGGCAAGACCTACCGCTCCACGGCCTACAAGACGCGCAAACTCCAGCGCGACGCAGGGCCGGTCCACCACGACTACGGCACCACCGAGCCCGCGGCCCTGCAGACCCTGCTCGGCTGGAAGACCGACCAGTACCGCCGGACCGGCCGCACCGACCGGTTCTCCCGGCCGTGGATCGTCGAACTGGTCGAACGGCTGCTGTCCACCGACGGCAAGCACTTCGGCGGGGTGCTGGACATGCTGTACGTGGACGGGCGGCCGGTGGCCGGCCACTTCGGCCTGCGGACCGCCACGACCCTGGCGGGCTGGTTCCCCGCCTACGACGTCGCCTTCGCCAAGTACTCACCGGGCCTGATCCACCACCTCGCCATGGCCGAGAAGGCCGCCCAGGCGGGCATCGAGGTCATCGACATGGGCCGGGGCGAGAAGGAGTACAAGGAGAAGCTCAAGAACGGGGAGTACGAGGTGGCCGAGGGCCGCGTCGCCCGGCCGAGCCCGGGCGCCGGAGTGCACTGGATGCTGCGCGTGCCGGTCCGCAAGGCCCGCGGCACCGTCCTGGCCAACCCGCTTCTGCGCACCACCGCCGACCGGGCCCTGAAGACCTTCGGGCGGCTGCGCACCTCCATGCAGTCCTCGTGAGCGCGGCGAGCCCCGAGGCGCTGGTCGCCACCCGGACCGGACGCCGCTGCCTCGCCCTGCCCTCCAACCGCCTGGGCCTGTACCTCGCGCTGCGCCACTGGTGCCCGCCCGGCGGGCGGCTGCTGATGTCGCCGATCTCGGCGGACGAGATCCTGTTCCTGGTGCTGGCCGCGGGCCTGCGCCCGGTCATCGCGCCGCTCTCGCCCGACGACGGCAACATCGACGTCGCCGCCGTCGACCTCGACCTGGTGGACGCCGTGCTGACCACCAACCTGTACGGCCTGCCGGACCGGGTCGAGGCGTTCGCCGGCAAGGTCCTGATCGAGGACGTCGCCCACGCCATGGAGACGACGGTCGGGGGCAGGCCGCTCGGCACGTTCGGGGTGGCCGGGGTGTTCAGCCTGTCCAAGCACGCCGGGGCGGGCGCCGGCGGGGTGCTCGCGGTGGAGGACGAGTCCGATCTGCGAGCCCTTGAGGCCGAGCGCGACCGCCTGCTTGAGCCGGGCGCCGCGGCGGGCGAGATCCGCTCTGTCGCGACCTCCATGGTCAGGCACGCGGCGGTCCGCCTCAACCTGGTCAGGCCCGCGCTCCGGGCGATGCGCGCGCTGGGCATGGAGGAGGAGCGCGAGGGCCACCGCATCGCGCCGCGGCCGCAGGAGCTGGCCGACGCCCTGAAGAGGGCCCCGGACCTGCCGCCCTTCGACTCCTGGGTCCAGGCCGACCTGCACGACTACCGGGTCCGGCGGGGCCGGCTCTCGCGCTGGTACCAGTCCCGGCGGCTGCGGGCGCTCCCGGGGCAGCGGGCACGGCGGATCGCCGGGGTGGAGACGCTCGCCGGGCTGCCCACGGCGGCCGTCGCCGTACGGCGCCTGCGGGACCAGCCGCTGTTCCGGGTGCCGCTGCTGGTCGAGGACCGCCAGGCGGCGATCGCGGAGCTGGAGCGGCGCGGGGTGGCCACCGGCTACCTCTACGACCCGCCCTACGACGACTATCTGCCCGGCTTCACCGACCCCTCACCGGACCCCGGGGTGGCGCGGTGGTGGGGACGGCACGTGCTGCCGGTCGACCCGCTCTACGCCCACCGCGCCCTGCCGGTGGTCAGGGGCCTGCCTCCCGCGCCCCCGCCGCCGGCCGGAACCGCTCGATCAGCTCCGCCACCACCGCCACCCCGCGCCTGATCTCGGACCGCGAGGCGGAGCCGTACCCGAGCACCAGGCCGTGCCTGACGGGGACGCCGTGGTGGTGCCGGTCGGTCGTGTCGAGCAGCACGCCGCGCTCGGCGGCGGCCTCGACGAGGGGCCCGACCGTGTGGCCGGGCAGTTCGACCAGCACGTGCAGCCCGGCGGTGTCACCGGTGACCCGGGAGCCGAGGAGCTCGACGACCAGCGCGCGGCGGCGGGCGTACTCCAGGCGCATCCGGCGCAGGTGCCGCTCCAGGTCGCCCCTCTCCAGGAGAGAGGCCACCGCCTGCTGGACCGGGCCGCTGGTGCGGTCGGTCAGGGCGTCGCGGAGTCCGGCGACGGCGGCGAGGACGTCCGGCGCGGCGACCAGCCAGCCGACGCCGACGTCGGGGGCCAGGCACTTGGACAGGGTGCCGAGCAGGATCACCCGGCCGGGGTCCAGGCCGTGCAGGGCGGGCAGGGGGGCGACGTCGTAGCGGAACTCGGCGTCGTAGTCGTCCTCGACCACGAGCGCGCCGGTACGGCGGGCCCAGGCCAGCAGGCGTTCCCTGCGCGGGACGGGCAACCGCCCTCCGAGGGGGTACTGGTGGGCCGGGGTGGTGTAGAGGAGCCGCAGGTCACCCGGGAGCCGGTCCACGACGACACCGTCCCCGTCCACGGGGCAGGGCACGATCTCGGCGCCCCGCGCGGCGAAGACGTTCCTGGCGACGCGGTAGCCGGGTTCCTCGACGCCCACCCGGTCACCGGGCCGCAGGAGTGTGACGGCGAGGAGGTCCAGGCCGTTGCCCGTGCCCCGGGTGATCAGGATGCTCTCGGCGCCGACCGTGATCCCGCGGGTCCTGCGCAGGTGCCCGGCCAGGGCCTCGCGGAGACGGGGCAGGCCGTAGGGGTCGGGGGCGTCGCCGGGCGGCAGGCCGGCCGCCCCGCGCCAGGCCCTGCGCCAGGCCGCCTCGTCGTAGTCGCGGACCCACGGCCGGCCGGAGCGCAGGTCGATCACGGGCCCTGAGCGCCGGGCGGACGGCGCGGGGGCCCGGGGGGTCCGGGGGGCCGCCCACCCTCCGAGACCGGCCGCGGTGGGAGCGGGGGTGGGAACAGGGTCCGGGGCGGGGACCGGGACGGGGGCGGGAACGGGGGCGAGGTCGGCCACGTAGGTGCCCGAGCCGTGGCGGCCGTCGAGCCAGCCCTCGGCGTAGAGCTGCTGGTACGCCTCGGTCACGACGGTGCGGCTGACCGCGAGCTGGCGGGCCAGGGCGCGGGTGGAGGGCAGGCGCTCACCGGCCTTGACGACGCCGTCGCGCATGGCCGCGCGCAGCCGGTCGCCGAGCTGGACGCTGAGGGCGACGGGGGCTCCGCGGTCCACCGACAGGGGCAGGTCGACGGGGGTGCGCGGCAAAGTGGTCTCCCATAAGTGACGGGAAGCGGACATGTTGTCGATGTCCACTTCTTCCTAGGGTAAGGGCCATGCTCTCACCGACTCCTCGCACCACCCTCGGCCGCTCGAAGGAGCGGGCCCGCCTCGACCGCGAGGACCTGTACGCGCTCCTGGACGCCGGGCTGGTCTGCCACCTGGGCGCGGTGGTCGACGGCTGCCCCATGGTCGTCCCCACCGGCTACGGCCGCATCGGCGACACCCTCTACCTTCACGGCTCGACCGGCGCCACGTCCCTGCGCGCCGGCGGCGAGGTCTGCGTCACGGTGACGCATCTGGACGGCGTCGTGCTGGCCCGGTCGGTCTTCCACCACTCGCTCAACTACCGCTCCGCCATGATCTACGGGCGCCCCCGGCTCGTACGCGAGGAGGGGGAGCGGCTGGCGGCCCTGCGGGCGATCACCGAGCAGCTCGCCCCGGGCCGCTGGGAGGCGGCGCGGGCGCCGAGCCGCAGGGAGCTCGCGGCGACCGCCGTACTGGCCCTCGGCCTTGAGGAGGCGTCGGTGAAGGTCCGGCAGGGGCCGCCGAGCGACGAGGAGGAGGACTACGCGCTGCCGGTGTGGGCCGGGGTGCTGCCGCTGCGCCGCTCCTGGGGGACGCCCGAGCCCGACCCCGCCATGGACGGCGGTCGGGAGGTTCCCGAGCACGTCGCCCGCCGTGCCGACCCCTCCTGACCGGCGCCCGCCGGCCGGGCCCGACCACTGGACTGATCGGCGCGAACTTGCTTTTTTGAGACTGATCTGTGATTTATCGGCGAAATTTTGTGATCTATCGCTAAGCTACGGTCCGTCTGTTATGGGTGGGGGCCCAGACAACTGAGGAGACCGCTATGTACGGCACGCCATCAGCCTGGCGAGTCCCCGGATACACCGAGATACGCGAACTGGGGGCCGGCGCCGGCGGGCGCGTGGTGATGGCGCGGCACGACGCCGACGACGTCCTGGTCGCGATCAAATACCTGTCCGACGAGGTCAGGAACGACGTCGGGTTCGTGGCGCGCTTCCGGCACGAGGCGCGGGTGCTCAACACCCTGGACAGCCCGCACGCCGTCCGGTTCTACGACTACATCGAGACCGGCGAGGGCGCCGCCATCGTCATGGAGCTGATCGACGGCGTGGCGCTGCGCGCGATCCTGCGCTCGGAGGGGCCGACCGGCCCCGAGGCCGCGCTGGTCGTGCTCAAGGGCGCCCTGCTCGGCCTGTCCAGCGCGCACGCCGCCGGCGTGGTGCACCGCGACTTCAAGCCCGAGAACGTCATGGTCGAGGCCGACGGCACCAGCAAGCTCGTCGACTTCGGCATCGCGGTCCGCGCGGGCGACGGGAACGCCCCCGCCGGCACCCCGCCCTACATGGCCCCCGAGCAGTGGGCGGGCGCCCCGGCGGGACCGTCCACCGACGTCTACGCCGCCACGGCCGTGTTCTTCGAGTGCCTGACGGGCACCCGCCCCTTCCGCGCGCCGAACCTCGCCGCCCTGGCCCGGCAGCACCAGGTGGTGCCACCCCCCATCGAGGAGGTGCCGCCACCCCTGCAGGGCCTGGTGGAGCGGGGCCTGGCCAAGCACGCGGCCGACCGGCCGCCGACCGCCGCCGCCTTCCTCACCGAGCTGGAGGCCGTCGCCGTCGCCGCCTACGGGCCGGACTGGAGCGAGCGCGGTCACCGCCGTCTGGCCGGGCTCGCCGCGCTCCTGGGCGGGCTGTTCCCGCTGCGGCCTCCCCAGCCCGACGCCGACACCTCGCTGGCCGAGACCACCCTCGGCGGGCACCGGGGCGCCTCGGCGCTCAGCAGGACGGGCGTCAAGCTCCTTGTCGGTGTCGGGTGCGTCGCGGTGATCGGCGGCCTGACCGCCGTGCTGGTCGGCTCCGGCGGCGGCACCGACATCAAGGCGCAGAGCCTGATCACCACGCAGAGCCCGCTCTCCTCCGAGCCGATACAGACGATCATCCCGGGGGAGGAGACCGACGAGCCGACGGCGGAGCCGTCGGCCGACCCCTCACAGGAGGGCCCCGCCGAGCCGCCCCCGACGTCGGCGCCGCCGGCGCCGCAGGTCACCACGGCTCCCCCTGTCGTGCCCCCCACCAGGAAGCCGGCCCCGCCCCCCAAGCCGTCGGCTCCCCCGACCGCGAAGCCGACGAAGAAGCCGAAGCCGACGAAACCACCGGCCCCCACCCCGACGGACGAGGGCAGCTCCCCTCTCGGCCGGCCGGACTTCCCGCCGTCCAAGCCCCCGTCGGCGACCCCGACACCCACCCCGACCAGGACCCCCACCCAGTCCCCTCCCCCGACCGCCACCCCCTCGACGAGCCCGCCCACCACGCCGCGCCCCTCGCCGACCCCCAGCGGGGGCGAGTCCCCGACGCTGACCGCCACTCCCACGCCCCCCGAGGAGACGCCGCCCCCGGTGATCCTGACGCTTGGGCTGATGACGGGCGGGGCCGTCCCGTTCACACTGGTTCTCAGGCGCGGCCTGGCCGGGCGACACCGGAGACGGCGGTAGACGACGTAGACGACGTAGACGGGGCACAGGCATGAACATCGATCGGGGGAACGACGGGGGCGGGTTCCGGCTGACCGACCGGAGCTGGGCCGACGAGCTGGGCACCTGGTCGTCGGCGGTGACGCCGGACGGCAGGCCCGCGAGCGCGCTCAGGTTCGATCCCCGGCGGACGGCCGACCCGGCGGCCCGTGACCGGCTGGTCGCGGCCGTGGTCGCCGACCGGGAACTGACCCGCGCCGGCCTGACCGGGCTGCTGCCGGTCGCCGACCTGATCACCGCCCACGGCGAGATCTGGCTGCTCACCGCCGCGCCGGTGAACCCGACCCTGGACGACCTGCTCACCGTTCCCGGCGGTGCCCTCCGCCCGGACGCGGGGGGCGCGGCCACCGTCCTGCTGGAGACGGCGCGGACACTGCTGGCCGTGCACGCCGCCGGGCTCTCCCACGGGGCCCTGCGCCCCGGCAACGTGACGATCGCCGCCGACGGGTCGGTCCTGCTCGTCGCCCGGGGGCTGGCCGACGCGCTGGAGGGCCGTCTCCGCTCGCCGGAGCGCGACGCCGCGGCCTGGGCCGCGCTCGCGCGGGAGCTGGCCGCGGGCCGTGCCGGCGCCGGCCGGGCCGCCGAGGTGTTCGAGCGGGCGGCGGCCACGGCCTCCGCCCACGGGCTCGCCCCGGCCCGCGACGTCCTGCTCGACGGACGCGACCTGCTGTCGCCGGGGTTCCCGGAGCAGAGCGGGCTGGCGGAGACGGCGCGGGCGTGGGCGGGCCACGCCGCCCCGGTGGCGGGCGCGGCGGCCTCGGCCGTGTTCCCGGCCTCCCCCGCGCCCTCGGCGTCCACCGCGGCGGTCCCGGACGAGGGGGAGATCGTCACGCTGCTGCACGTCCCGAGAACCGGCGAGGGGCCCGTCGCGGGTGCCGGGCCCGCCGTGGGGACCGCGGGCGCCGGGTCCGTCGCGGGTACGACGGGGGTCGCGGGGGCCGGGGATCCGGAGGTGGTCATGCGCTTCGGCCCCGGGGTGCCGCCGGAGACCACCGCGGCGCAGATCTGGCGGGCCGGCCGCGACCAGCAGCAGACCGAACCGCCCTCCAGCAGGCTGCGCGCCCTGGGCGCTCCCGCGAGGCGGCGCCGGCGCCGTACGGCCCTCGCCGCGGCGATCCTCGCGCTGATGGTGGCGGGCATCCTGGCGATCTGGCTGCTGCGCACCCCGTCGGCCCCGCTGGCGATCACCGGGCTGAAGGTGAGCGCGCCCAAGAAGACCCAGGGGTGCGACACGACCGTCAGGATCATGGGAACGCTCGTCACCAACGGTTCGGCCGGAGAGGTCCGTTACCAGTGGAGGAGGAGCGACCGTAAGACCCCGATCGAGCAGACCGACACCGTGCCGGCCGGGGAGACCTCGCACGAGGTGAGTCTGGAGTGGACGGTCAAGGGTGAGGGGAGCTTCAAGGGGACGGCCACGCTCCGGGTGATCTCTCCGGCGGCCCGGGACGGGAAACTCCAGGACAAGGCGAGTTTCACCTATCGATGCTCATGAGGACCACATGGTCCACAATGCATGGCAAACCGCTTCTTACTACTCTGACGCCCATGACCACGCAGACCCCCGCCGGCTGGTACCCCGATCCTTACGGTTCACCGTTGTTGCGATGGTGGGACGGCAACCAGTGGACCGATGCGACACATCCCGCCGACACCCCTTTGGGAGGCGCCCCGGAGGCGCCCCGGACCGACCCCTCGGGACGGCGCGGCGGCCCGCCGCCCGGCCCCACGGGGCCCCACACGCTCCCCGGGGCCCCCGGAGGCGCGAACGCCCCGGGGACGGCCACGGCCGCCTGGTCCCACCCCGGCGGATCGCCTCCGGTCCCGGGAATGCCGGGGGGACCGGAGAGACCGGGAATGCCGGGGGGGCCGGCGGGAGCGCCCGGCTGGGGCGGCGGGCCCGGCGGCCACACGATGCGGCTGCCGGCCGGAGGGTACGGCCCGCCCGGCGGGTCGCCGCCGCGTAAGGGCGGGCCGTGGCCGTGGATCCTGGGCGGCGGCGGGGCCGTGATCCTGATCGCCGCGATCGTGGCCGCGGTCGTGTTCCTGGTCAACCCCCAGCGCCAGCTGGGCCCGGGCGACACGGCGGCGCCCTCGAACGCGCCGACGCAGCCCTTCCCCTCCCCATCCGAGCAGCCCTACACCCGGGAGCCGCAGGAGACCCCGCGGCCGGAGGCCACCGTCGAGCTGCCCAGGCCGCAGAACGGCCGCATCCAGGACCCCGCGACCGGGATGTCCTACTCCTTCCCCGGGAGCCCGTGGCGGGTGCCCGCGGCCACGGGCACGGACCCCCTCGGCTTCGTGTGGACCAGCGCGGCCGTGGCGATGTCGCACGAGGACTACGACGGCCGGGGCAACAACTGGCTCGGCAACGTCTTCACCGGGGAGCTTCCCGACAAGTACGGCTACGACGGGGTCCGCAGCATGCACGGGGTCGCCGCGACGCTGCTGCACGCGACCGAGCCGGTCTTCTACAGCCCCGCCCACGAGCGCAAGGTCATCAAGGACAAGGCCGTCAAGGTGAGCGGCAGGGACGGCTGGATGTTCGTGTTCGACCTGGACTTCTCCAAGGAGGCCAAGGCGAACGGCTGGAAGTGGAAGAAGGAGCGGGCCGCCTTCGTGATCGTGGACCGGGGGGCGGGCAAACGTCCGGCGCTGATGTACGTTTCGGTGCCCGACAACCTCGACCCCTCGATCGCCGACCGCGTTCTCGACTCGCTCAAGATCTCCTGAAGGGAGTACTACCCTGAAGGCTATGAGTGACCTGCTGGTCTGGATCGACTGTGAGATGACCGGGCTCGACCTCGGCAGAGACGCGCTGGTCGAGGTGGCCTGCGTGGTCACGGACGGCGAGCTGAACCGGCTTGACGAGGGGGTGGACGTGGTCATCAAGCCCCCGCCGGAGGCGCTGGAGCAGATGTCGGAGGTGGTCAGGGAGATGCACACCGCCTCGGGGCTGCTTGAGGCGCTGCGCGGGGGCGTCGCCCTGGCCGAGGCCGAGGCGCTGGTGCTCGACTACATCAAAAGCCATATCCCCGACCCGAAGCGGGCGCCGCTGTGCGGCAACTCGATCTCCACCGACCGGTCCTTCATCGCGCGCGACATGCCGGCCGTGGACACCTTCCTGCACTATCGGATGATCGACGTGTCGTCGGTGAAGGAGCTGGCCCGGCGGTGGTACCCCCGCGTCTACTTCGCCTCGCCCGAGAAGCAGGGCGGCCATCGGGCGCTGGCCGACATCGTGGAGAGCATCCGCGAGCTGCGCTACTACCGCGCGGCGGTCTTCGTCGCGCAGCCCGGCCCCGACTCCGCCACGGCCCGCCGGCTGGCGGAGGGCGTCTCGGCGACCACCACCTGAACGCGCCGGGAAAGCCGGTGCGAAACACCTCCCAAAGACCGCTACACTTTTCCTGTGCCGTCGAAGTGCGGACATGGTGGGCGTAGCTCAGTTGGCAGAGCGCTAGGTTGTGGTCCTAGATGCCGGGGGTTCAAGTCCCCTCGCTCACCCGGGAAAACGGTCGGCCCCTTCGCGGGGCCGGCCGTTCCTTTTCCTCCCCGTCCGGGCATCGTCCGTCAAAATTGTCCGTAATCCAGACTTCTCCGCCAAAGTCGTACATCCCGGGTTATGCTCACTGCTATCGCTACGCCGTGAGACCGGGGGTTTCGGCGACCTGACCCGTGTTGCTGCGACGGAGGCCGGATGAGAGTCGATGACGCCCCGCTCGACGCCGAACCCAGAGCCGTGACGGACCTGAGCAGGCGTGAGATCGAGGTCATGGAACTGATCGCCACAGGGTGCTCCAACGGGCAGATAGCCCGGCGCCTGTTCCTCAGCGAGAAGACCGTGAAGAACCATGTGAACCGGATCTACGCCAAGCTCGGCGCGGGCTCACGGGTGGCCGCGATCGGCCTGTGGCGGGGGCGGACCGCCCGGGAGGATCCCCAGCGCCTCTGACACGTCCGGCGGGCACGGCCCGCGGGGCCCGGAGCTTCCCCCGGGAGCCCGCGGGCGGACACCCGGGGTCCTCTCAGGAGGTTTCCAGCACCTTGTGGAGGGCGTCGACCCCTTCCTGGAGCTCCTCGGAGGTGACCGAGAGCGCCGGGCGCAGCCGGATGGACCGTTCGCCGCAGGGCAGGACGAGCACGCCCTCCTCCTGCCGGAGCCGGGTGACCGTCCGGTCGCGCCGGACGGGGTCCGGCAGGTCGAACGCGCACATGAGGCCGCGGCCCCGGGCGTTCTCGACCTGCTCGGGGAAGCGGTCCTGGAGCTTCAGCAGCGCGACGAGGAGCTCGTGACCGAGCTCTCCGGCCCGGGGGATCAGCCCGTCGCGCTCGATGATCTCCAGCATGCGGCGGGACCTGACCATGTCGACCAGGCCACCGCCCCAGGTGGAGTTGATCCGGCCGCTGACCTGGAAGACGTTGTCGGGCACCAGGTCGACCCTGCGGCCGGCCATGACCCCGCCCACCTGCACCTTCTTGGCGAAGGCCACGACGTCGGGGCGCAGGCCGAGCTGCTGGTGGGCCCAGGGGGTGCCGGTGGCACCGGCGCCGGTCTGCACCTCGTCCATGACGAACAGCGCGTCGTGCTCGTGACACAGGCGCTCCATGGCCTGCAGGAACTCGGCGCGCATGTGGTTGTCGCCGCCCTCGCCCTGGATCGGCTCGGCGATGAAGCAGGCGATGTCGTGCGGGTGGCGCTCGAAGGCCTCCCGCGCCTGGGCCAGCGCCCGCTCCTCGGCCGCCTCGACGTCGCCGAAGTGGACGGCGGGCACCTCGATCCTGGGCCAGCCGAACATCGGGAAGCGGTCGGTCTTGACCGGGTCGGTGTTGGTCAGCGAGAGGGTGTAGCCGCTGCGGCCGTGGAAGGCCCGGGTCAGGTGGAGCACCTTGGTGCCGAGCTCGGGGGAACGGCCGGCCGCCTCGTTCCGGCGGCTCTTCCAGTCGAAGGCGCACTTCAGCGCGTTCTCGACGGCCAGCGCCCCGCCCTCCACGAAGAACAGGTGCGGCAGTTCGGGGTCGCCGAGCACCCGGGCGAACGTCTCGGCGAAGTCGGCGAGGTGGCTGGTGTAGAGATCGGAGTTGGCGGGCTTGTTCGCGGCGACCCGGCCGAGCAGGGCCAGGAAGTCCGGGTCGTCGGCGAAGGGGTTCACGCCAAGGGGAGCCGAGGCGAAGAAGGTGTAGAAGTCCAGGTAGCTCCGGCCGGTGTGGGCGTCGACGAGCCGGGAGCCCGCGCTCCGTTCAAGATCTAGTACCAGCCGGTAGCCGTCGACGAGCAGATGACGGGCGAGTCGGCCATGCACGTCCATGTATTCCCTCCAGGGTGAGTCCGAGGGATGATTCCCCGATATTGACTCGTCTATATGGATACATTACGAGCATGGCCGGATTTTTCTGGAGATTATCCGGAAGTCAGGTCACCCGGGGTGTCGCGTCCGAGACCCCGGGCCCGCGCGAGCCGAGCGCCTTGACCCGGAAGGCCAGCACGACCAGCGAGATCCCGTACAGGATGGCCATGATCCCGATGAGCCAGACCACGGCCAGCGCGCCCGCGCCGGGCCAGACGAACAGCAGGACGCCGAACAGCACCGAGAGCGCGCCGCTGACGATGAACATCCACTCGTTCACCGTCCTGCGCAGCCGGATGCCGGCCACGATCTCCAGGACACCGGAGACGATCGCCCAGATCGCGATGAGGAACAGCAGGACCAGGGCGGTGATGCCCGGCCAGACGAAGACCACGATGCCGGTCAGGATGCTGACGATCCCGTAGAAGATCATCCACCCTCTGGAGCCGGAGGCCCCCCTCCCCGACCCGAACAGGGCGAACACGCCGTCGACGACGGCATAGGCGCCGAACACGATGACCAGGGCCAGGATGGTGATGGCCGGCCAGATGATCGCCAGCAGACCGAACACGATCGCGCAGATCCCCCGGACCAGATACACCCACCAGCTACGAGACAGCTCGTCCATGCAACCTCCCGTGCTTTCCGTATGATCGACCCTGATCCGTTCATTTCCCGAAGATCTCCAATGCGAGACCTCAATTCGGTCAAATCGGAGCTATCGCATATCCATCCACGGCCTCCGGGACCTCGTCGCGGACCTCAGGCGGCCCCGTAGACCACCAGTGAGACCGCGACGTACTGCGCGCCGTACGCGGCCAGGGTGAAGGCGTGGAAGACCTCGTGGAAACCGAACCAGCGGGGCGAGGGGTCGGGGCGGCGCAGGCCGTACACCACGCCGCCGGCGGTGTAGAGCAGGCCGCCCACCAGCGTCAGGAGCACGGCGGCCACCCCCGCCCCGGCGATCAGCTGGGGCAGCACGAAGACGGCCGTCCAGCCGAGGGCGACGTAGAGCGCGGTGGTCAGCCACCGGGGGGCGGCGGTCCACAGCACCCGGAGCAGCACCCCCGCCGCCGCGCCGCCCCAGACCGCGGCCAGCACCGCCGGGCGGGCCGGCCCCCGCAGGGCCAGCAGCGCGAAGGGCGTGTAGGTGCCCGCGATGATCAGATAGATGTTGGCGTGGTCGAGACGGCGCAGCCACTCCGTCAGGCGCGGGGACGACACGCACCGGTGATAGGCGGCGGAGACGCCGAAGAGCAGGGCCGAGGTGACGGCGTAGACCGCGGCGGCCAGCCGCGACTGCGGGGTGGGGCCGAGGGCGACGAGGACGAACCCGGCGAGGAGCGCGACGGGCAGGGCACCGGCGTGCAGCCAGCCCCGCAGACGGGGCCTGGCCGCCCCGGGGAGGGGAGACCTCCCAGCGGCGATCATGGTCATAAACCTACGGTATCGTAGGTTACGGTTCCGTAGGTTGTGATCCGCGTTACAGCGCGCGCAGGAACCGGGCCGCGACGGGGACGGCGGCGGAGGCGCCGCTCCCCCCGTGCAGCACCAGGACGGCGAAGGCGGTGTCCCCGCGGTAGCCGACGAACCAGGCGTCGTCCTCCTCCCCCGCCACCTGGGCGGTCCCCGTCTTGCCCGCCGTACCGGAGGGCAGCCCCCCCGAGGAGGCGGTGCCGGCGGTCACCGCCCGCAGCATCATCGCGCGCAGCCCCGCGACCGCCTTCTCCGGCAGCCGGACGGGGGCGCTCCGCCGGCCCTGCGGGGTCATGACCGGCTGATGCCAGGAGCCGTCCTGCACGGCGGCGGCGGCCAGCGCCATGCACAGCGGGCTGGCCACCACCGACCCCTGCCCGATGGCGTCGGAGGCCAGTGCGTTCCCGTCTCCGGGAGGGACGATCCTGCCGCAGACCCCGGGGCCCTCGATGTCCCTGTTGAAGCCGAACAGCTCGGCGGCCCGCACCAGGCCCTCACCCCCGGCCGGCAGCCTGGCCGTCTGCGTGATGAAGGCCGTGTTACACGAGATCGCGAAGGCGGTGGCCAGGGTGATCGGCCCCGGGGCGCTGTGCCCGCCGGCGTTGCCGAACGGGCGCCCGCCGGGGGGCGTGTAGGAGGCCGGGCAGTCCGTCGGGGAGTCCGGGGAAAGGCCGGCGGCGAACAGCGCGGTCGTGGTGACCAGCTTGAAGGCCGAGCCGGGCGGATAGAGGCCGCGGAAGGCGTTCTGCCCGTCGTTGCCGCCGCCCAGCCGGTCGGCGACCGCGAGCACCTCGCCGGTGTGCCCCCGCACCGCGACGATCGCGGCGGGCCGGGACACCCCGTCGAGCGCGCGGGCCGCCGCGGCCTGGACCTGCCGGGAGATCGTGGTGAGCGCCCCCTTGGTCTCGGGCGCCTTGAACACGGCCAGCTCCCGGGTCCGGCCGTCCGCCTGGACCGTCTCCAGGGCGTAGCCGCTGCCGGTCCGCTCCTCGCCGGCGCCGAAGGAGGACAGGTACCGCTCGGCGCCGCTGTCGCGCGGGAACGGCTCACCGGAGCGGGTCACCGGCTCGGCGGCCGGCGCCGGGATCTCCCTGAACTCGATCCGGCCGCCGGCGGCGAGCGCGGGATGGATCGTCTCCGGCGCCCACAGCACCCTCCAGTGCCCCTCACGCAGCGCCAGCCGCAACACCGAGGCGAACGGCCACTCCCCCAGCCCCTTGACCTGCCTGACCCCCTCGAAGGGCAGCTCGGCCGCCTCCTGTCCCCGCCGCCGCAGCGTGCCCGGGACGAGCCTCAGCGACTCGATCCTCAGGTCGCGGGCGAACTCCAGGTGCCGCTGGACGAAGTCCCCCGGCCGGTCGGCGACCAGGCGGCTCATCGCGGCGAAGTCGCCGTCCTCCCAGGAGGCGAGATAGGACCTGCCCGTCTCCTCCGGCCCCTCCTCGCCGGCGGCGGATCCCGGCCCGGCGGGGCGCGACAGCGCGTAGACACTCGCACCGACGATGAAGAGCACGAGGGCGGCAAGCGTGAAGACCGCTCGGCTACGCATACGGTTTCTCCCAAGGGTGTCTCCTCGGTTTTACAGCAGCGACTCGGTTGTACAGCAGCAACGCCAGAAAGCGGGGCAAAAGTGATTAAGCGGGAACCGCGCGAACCGATGCCGGGGCGCTACCCGGTGAGCTTCGGCGAGGTCGACCTGCTGTGCGACGCCGACCGCCCCTCGGGGTGGGTGATCTCCAAGAGCGGCGTGCCCCAGTCCTACGTGGACCTGGACGACCCGACCTACCTCGACTTCGAGTACGTGCAGCTGATGGCCGTCGTGATCGACCTCCTCGACGAGGGGCCGCTGGACGTCGTGCACGTGGGCGGCTGCGCCTGCACCCTGCCCCGCTACGTCGCGGCCACCCGGCCGGGGTCGCGGCAGATCGTCGCCGAGCCGGACGGCGGGCTCGTGCAGCTCGTGAGGGACCAGCTCCGGCTGAAGTCCGTCCCCCGGCTCAAGGTCAGGATCCTCGACGGCCGGACGGCCGTCGCCGGGCTGCCGGACGCCTCGGCCGACCTGATCGTGCTGGACGCCTTCAGCGGCGCCACCATGCCGATCGACCTGACCACCCGCGAGTACATGGACGACGTGGCGCGCGTCCTGCGCCCGGCGGGGACCCTGGTGGCCAACGTCGCCGACGGCAAGGGCCTGGCCTTCGCCCGCCGGCTGCTCGCCACCGTCGGCACCGCCTTCGGCCACCTGGCGCTGCTGGCCGACCCCGGCGTGATGCGCGGACGCCGCTTCGGCAACCTCATCGTCGCCGCCTCCCGCGCCGAGCTCCCCGTCGCCGGCCTGACCCGCCGGGCCGCCGGCGGCCTCACCCAGGCCCGGTGCCTGTCCGGGGACGACCTGACCAGGTTCGTCGCCGGGGCACGGCCGCTGCGCGACGGCGACCCGGTCGTCATTCCCGTCCCGCCGCCGCGGGTGTTCGGCTGAGCCCGGGTCTTCGACTGAGCCCGGTGCCGGCCAAGCCCGGGCGTTTGGCTGAGGGACGTTCGGCTCAGCCCGGATGTTCGGCTGAGCCCGGGGGCGGGCCGGGGCTTTCCTCCGCGCCGGAATAGTTGAACACTCAACTTAGTTGACGCCGGAGAGTCCCGTGGAAAGGAGCTCCGAATGCCCGCCGTGACCGTGGAGAACCCGCTCGCCCTGCCCCGGCTCCCCCGCCCGCTCGGCACCGCGCGAGAGCGCCGGGTGCTGAACGTCCGCAAGGCGCTTGCGACGATCAAGCTCGAATCTCATCGACGGCACGTTCGTCCACCAGGACTCCCACGGCGGCGGCGGAGTCATCGCCGACGGGGACACCCAGTGGATGACCGCCGGATCCGGCCTGCTCCACATCGAGGCCCCGCCGGAGTGGCTCGTCCAGCAGGGCGGCCTCTTCCACGGCATCCAGCTCTGGGTCAACCTGCCGTCCAAGGACAAGATGCTCACCCCGAAATATCAGGACATCGGACGCACCAAGGTCGCCCTGCTCAGCAGCCACGACGGAGGCGCCCTCGTCCGCCTGATCGCCGGCGACGTCGCCGGGCACACCGGCCCCGGCTCCACCCACACCCCCATCACCCTGCTCCACGCCAGCATCAGCCCCGGAGCGCAGCTCACCATGCCCTGGCGCAAGGACTTCAACGCCCTGGCGTACGTGCTGTCCGGCACAGGCGGCGCCGGCCCGGAGAAGGCACCCATCACCGGCGGGCAGCTCGCCGTCTTCGAGGGCTTCGGCGACCGTCCCGGCCTGGCCACCGATGCCGAGACCATCACGATCACCGCCTCGCCCACCTCGGGGCTGGAGGTCATCGTCCTCGGCGGCGAGCCCATCGGCGAGCCCGTCGCCCACTACGGCCCGTTCGTCATGAACACCCACCAGGAGCTGGTCCAGGCGTTCGACGACTACAAGGCCGGTCGGCTCGGCACCGTCCCCGCCGGCCACGCCTGACCGACCCCCGCCAGGGTCACACCTGACGGACGACCGGGTCCACGAAGAGCGCCGGCGGCCACCCCGAACCGGTGGCCGCCCAGCCCGCACGAACGCCGGCGAGCGGGTTCCCGCCCCCGCACAACCCGCCCCCGGCGTTCACCGTCCCCCCGCCGTCCTCCAGATCGCCCGAACATCCCCGCGTGCGCGGGGCCGACGGGTGCCGTGGCTGCCACGGCCGTGAGCGTCGCGGACCATCCCCGCGTGCGCGGGGCCGACCGATGGCCCGCGCCGCCAAACGACAGGCCAAGCGGATCATCCCCGCGTGCGCGGGGCCGACTGCGCGGCGGCGGAAGCCGCCGCACTCGAAGTCGGACCATCCCCGCGTGCGCGGGGCCGACTCGGGTGGCCAGGTCGTCGCTCAACGGTCCTCCGGACCGTCCCCGCGTGCGCGGGGCCGACCGCCGCTGACCGGGCTCCCGGCTCGGGCCGCGCGGACCATCCCCGCGTGCGCGGGGCCGACACCCGGTTGGAGCCGGTCTTCGTGGTCGCGTAGGGACCATCCCCGCGTGCGCGGGGCCGACACCCGGTTGGAGCCGGTCTTCGTGGTCGCGTAGGGACCATCCCCGCGTGCGCGGGGCCGACACCCGGTTGGAGCCGGTCTTCGTGGTCGCGTAGGGACCATCCCCGCGTGCGCGGGGCCGACTTCGCGCGGCTGGCCCAAAGCACCATGTCCGGTGGACCATCCCCGCGTGCGCGGGGCCGACATGATCAAGCAGGACGGTACCCCGGTCTCGCATGGACCATCCCCGCGTGCGCGGGGCCGACGAACAGCTGACTCATCTACGGCCCCCGTTCGGCGGACCATCCCCGCGTGCGCGGGGCCGACGGCCTCGCCCCCGCGGGAGGCGGGCACGGCTCCGGACCATCCCCGCGTGCGCGGGGCCGACGCGCGCCCGCCCCGCCCGTACTCCTCCACCCCCGGACCATCCCCGCGTGCGCGGGGCCGACTGCTTGCTGCCCTCAACCCCGGCCTTGTCGGACGGACCATCCCCGCGTGCGCGGGGCCGACTATCGAGGCTGTGAGCGAGCAGGCGAAACGCGGGGACCATCCCCGCGTGCGCGGGGCCGACACACGGGCCTCCTGGATCACAGGCGGCGCGAGCGGACCATCCCCGCGTGCGCGGGGCCGACGAGCCCGTCACCGGCAGGGAGCGCACCGCCTGCGGACCATCCCCGCGTGCGCGGGGCCGACACGGGCCCGGTGACCATGGAGACCTCCTCGGCCGGACCATCCCCGCGTGCGCGGGGCCGACTGCCGGCTGTCGCCCTGAGGCATCTCGATCTCCGGACCATCCCCGCGTGCGCGGGGCCGACGCGGCCTGGGCGAGCTCGGCACGCTCCAGCTCCGGACCATCCCCGCGTGCGCGGGGCCGACCGCCGCCGCCGCGGTCGGGCCGCCCTTCGCGAAGGACCATCCCCGCGTGCGCGGGGCCGACCGGCACACCGTCGACGAGGGCGCTGTCCGCGCCGGACCATCCCCGCGTGCGCGGGGCCGACGATGGGCGTGGCAGCCATCACGCATCACTTTCCGGACCATCCCCGCGTGCGCGGGGCCGACCCTCCGGTGCGCGGCCCTCACCGAACAGGACGGGGACCATCCCCGCGTGCGCGGGGCCGACTCCGAGACGACCGCGGTCCCGACCAATGACTTCGGACCATCCCCGCGTGCGCGGGGCCGACGGCGTTGACGAGGAGTACCGATGATCTGCCGCCGGACCATCCCCGCGTGCGCGGGGCCGACGCCGCCGCCGTGCGCGATGAAGTCGTCAATGGCGGACCATCCCCGCGTGCGCGGGGCCGACTTGCCCGCACCCATCGACCCGGCACCGGAGGTGGGACCATCCCCGCGTGCGCGGGGCCGACCCTTGTTCACCTGGGCTTTCAGGCGGCGGAGACCCCGTTTTCCTTTAGTTGCTCAGGGCGTGAGTGTCTCATGCCACCTCCCAACCCCGATGCGCTCCCGGCGTCGTCGTCACACGTCCGTTGAACCGTACCGCAAGCATCGCCTGCGGTTCCGAGACGGCCGAGACCAAGGGTGACCGAGATATCACCTGGCAGGGGCCAAAGGAGCCCTGCGCGCTTACTCTGAAGGCGTCGAGAAGGAAGGTGTGAGGCTATGCGTGATCGCAACGCGATGGAACTTCGCCCGGACATGACCATCGGTGAGCGGCTCAGGGTAACCCGCCGGTCCATCAACGGCCTCACCCAAGAGCTCCTCGCCGAACGCTCCGGCGTCAACGTGGACACCATCCGCAAGCTGGAACAGAACCAACGGCAGTCGGCCCGCATCTCCACGATCAACTCCCTTGCCCGCGCGCTCGACCTGGACACCACGGCGCTTCTGCTCGGTATCGTTTCCGAAGAGGGCGGCAAGAACCCGGAGATCACGGCGATTCGCCGGGCCCTGGTACCGGCGACCGACTTCATACCGTCAGCCGAGACCGACACCGAGGACGCACCCCCTGATGTCTCGGCGCTACGGCGCAGCGTCAGCGACGCATGGACGACCTACCACGAGGGCGACATGGCCACGCTGGGGACGGTCCTTCCCCAGCTGCTCGCCGAGGCCCGAACCGCCGTACGTGAGCACACCAACGGCACCGCACTTCGTGCCCGGGGTGTCCTTGTCAAGACGATGCAGCTCAGCGCGCATGTATTGGCGCGTAGCGGTATGGAAGACCTGGCACTTCTCAGCCTGGACCGGGCACAACACGTCGCCCGTAAGTCGAACGACCCTCTCCTTCCGGCGATGATCGCCAATAGCGTCTCCTGGATTTTCATGCGCACAGGCCGCCTTGAGGATTCGGAGCATGTGGCGTTGGCCACGGCTGACGGGATCGAACCGAAGCTCCGTACCTCCAGCCGGGACGAGATCGCCGTGTACGGCGGTCTGCTGCTGTCCGGTATGAGCGCGGCGGCGCGGAATCGGCGCTTCGACACGGCCCGGGATCTGTTGAGCGTCGCTCGTGCGGCTGCCCAGCGAAGCGGGGAGGACTCCAGCAACCGCTGGACTTCGGTGTTCGGGCCCACGGCCGTGGCGATGCAAGCCGTGGCGGTGGAGTCCGCGGCGGGCGAATGGGGCACGGCCCTTCGGCTCGCCCAGCGCATCCCGCTGACGGGTAAGGTTCCCGACTCCTGGAAAGCATGGTTCCTGCTCGATGTCGCATACGCCCAGGCGCAGACCTATCGGGACTCCGACTCGGTGGAGACCCTGCGCACTCTGCGCGGGATCGCCCCGGCCTGGTTGAAGCGGAGCGGTCTGAGCGGGGTTGTCATCCGGGAGCTGCTCGCCCGCCCTCGCCGACCACGCGGTGTGGTCGCACTCGCCGACTTTGCGGGGGTTGCGCACTAGTCGCACCGCAGCTGACCTGCGGAACTAGTGGGTTCTGTCCCTGTCGTGTCACTCACTGTGCATATAACGTCACAGCCGTACATCAAGACGGGCGGACCCGCCCGGCGCTTGCGACGTCCGGACGGGTCCTGATCGCAAAGGAGCTGCGATCTGTGAGTGATGGTAGGGCCACCGTGCCCTCAGCGGCGATCCCCGGGTGGCGGGTGATCGTCAGTGACGCCGGGCGGTTCTGGGCCAGCCGGGTGGAGCCGTTCCCCGAGGAGGCCGAGTGGTACGCTCCGCCGTACCGCACCGTGGACGGCGACACCTTCGAGGCCCTTCAGGCCGAGGTGGAGCGGCAGGAGGAGGCGGCCGGACAGTTGGAGGCCGCCCCCGACGAGTCCGCCGAACAGACCAAGACCGTACCGGCCAGGGCCGGGCAGGCGGCCGACCGGACGGCCACCCCCGGCGGTCAGGCGGCCGTGTCCGGAGCGGCGTCCGGGCGGGTGGAGGGGTGATCGGGCAGCCGCGCACCCCCGGGCGGCATCGGGCCGGGCGGCCGTACTCCCTGGTTCATCGGCGGGTGTGGGACGGCCCGGCCCGTGCCGAGGCCGAGTATTTGGAACGTTCCTATCCGGGGTGGGTCGTCCTGTACGGCGTGGGCACCCGCCGGTTCTGCGCGATGGCCGCCTGGCCGGCCCCCGAGCCGGTCATGGTCGAGGCCGCCACCGCCGAAGACCTGGCAGAGCGCATGGGCGAGGCCGAGACCACTCTTCTCCTCCGGGCCACCACACCCACCGCCCCCGGCGATCCGGACGTCTCCGGCCGGCCCCGGCGGCCCGGCTCCCGGCGCCGTGCCGTACGGGCCGCCGGGAGCCTGCCCTACCCACCGGAAGGAAACACCGCATGACCCCCGCGCCTCTGCCCCGTCCCCGGCGGACCGGACAACAGCCTCACACACCCCCGGGCAACCACGAGCAGACCTCCGCGTACCAGGACACTCACAGCAGCGGGGACAGTGAGCAGACCCGACAGGAGAACGGGCAGGTCCGCACGGCCTGGGAGGCCCAACGGGCGGCCTTGGCGGAGGCGTTCCCCGCCTGGAAGATCGTCTGCGTCGCCGACCTGTCGATCCCGCTGTGGTTCGCCCTCTACCGCGAGCCTTTGACCCCTCAGCAGGAGCGGGCCGGGTTCCGGCCCACCATCCTGCGCGGCTCGGCCGAGGACCTCCAGGCGGAACTGACCCTGCGCTGCCGGGGCACCCGTCTGCCCCTCCCTCTGACCGGCCCGTGAACACCGGTGCGGCCGGAGCGGGGACATCCCCTCCCGGCGCACCACTCATCTCCGGCGGGACGGCCCCTATCTTCCCAAGGGCCACCCCGCCGGCCTCCGGGCGACCGCACCGCCCCACCCCAGGGACCCCGAAGGGGATCGGGTGAACCGCGCCGGTCGCCCCCGGGGGTGTCCCCGCCGGCCTTCCCGAACACCTCGGCGGGGACACCCCCTCACACCGGAAGGAGACCCGTGAGGGGGATCAAGATCACCTATGCTGGCGGTTCCACCGCCGTCACCCCCGCCCCGTACATCGAACCCCTGCTGACACCCGCCGAGGTCGCCGCCGTCTTCCGGGTGGACACCAAGACCGTGGGCCGCTGGGCCAGGGCGGGCAGGCTGACCTCCGTTCACACCCTGGGCGGCCACCGCCGCTATCGCGAGGCCGAGGTTCGTGCCCTGCTGCACAACGGAGAGAGCACCACCCGCCCCACCTGACGGACGACCGGACGCGCGAAGCGGTCACGCCCGGTGGGTGGCCAGGTCCAGGAAGAGGGCCGAGGACCAGCCGAAGCCGGGGACCGCCCGGCCCGCGCGGGCGCCGGTGAGGGGGTTCCAGTACTCGTACAGCCCGCCGCCGGCGTTCACCATCTCCAGCGTCCGCCGGGTCAGCTCGTCGGCCGTCTCGGCGAACCCCGAGCGGCGCAGGCCCTCGATCAGCAGGTAGTTGACGTTGAGCCAGACCGGGCCGCGCCACATCGCCTCGGGGTCGAAGGCGGGGTCGTCGAAGGCGACCGTGGGCACCGGGTGCGCGGCCCAGAAGGACGGCGAGAGCAGGTCGGCCACCAGCCGCCCGGCGATCTCCTCGGGGAGGCGGCCGGTGAGCAGCGGCAGCAGTTCCAGCGGGGTCCGGGTCGCCACCTCGGTCCCGGCCGGGGGCCGCCCGCCGTCCGCCGGGGGGAGGGGCTTGGACAGGGTCACGAAGCGCCGGCCGTTCCAGCGCCGGGCCACCATCAGCGCGGTCTGCCGGGCCGCCCGCTCGCGCCAGACCTCCGCCTCACCGGTACGGCCCAGCGCCTGGGCGATGTCGGCGAGCCGGTCGGCCTGCAGGGCCAGGTAGGAGTTGAGGTCGGGCGGCTCGGCCCGGGGACCGTGGTCCCAGATGGGGCTGTCGTCCAGGCCGGAGGAGTAGGGGTGCAGGTACTCGGCCAGCCCGTCCCCGTCGGGGTCGGAGACGGTCAGCCACCACTCGTGGGAGCGGGCGATCGGCTCGTAGACCTCGGCGAGGAAAGCCAGGTCGGGGGCGACCTCGTGGATCTTCCAGGCGGCCCAGGCGGCGAGGGGGGGTTTGGTCACCGGGACCACTCCGCCGATCAGGCCGTCAACGGGGCCGGCGGGCTCGGTCGTCCCCCACGCGGAAGCGGAACCAGGACCGGGGCCGGGACCGGGGCCGGGGCCGGGGCCGGAGGAGGGGTCCGCCGTGAGGGCCTGGCCGACGTGCTGGGCCAGGCGGGTCTGGTCGGAGCGGGGCAGATCGGTGGTCTCGGCGAGGACCCCGTGGTCGTGGACCACGTCGGGGATGAGCCCGTCGGGGCGCTGGTGGCCGAGCAGGATGCGGATCTGGTCGCGGGCCAGTTCGGGGTCGGCGTGGCGCAGGGCGACGGCGTGGAAGGAGGCGTCCCAGTTCCAGATGCCGACATATCCAAACCTGGAGGGGATGACTCCCTCCCGCCCCCCGGCGAACGCGATCGGCAGCAGGTTCACCCCGAGCGTCCACCACGCCTGCTCGGCCCGCTCCCGCAGCTCCTCCGGCACGCGCGGCATCCGGCCGTACCACTCCCGCCACCGGCGGGCGGCCCGCTCCAGCAGCGCGGGGCCGTCGTAGGGGCGCCGCTCCCCCACGAGTACGAAGGCCCCCTCGACCTCCCCCGCGCCCCCGTCCCAGACCGCCCGCGCCCCCGAACCGGTCAGCACCAGCGTCTCGGCGTCGGCGAAGACCAGGTCCACGCCTCCCGCGAAGGAGACGCGGTCGGCCCGGGCCCGCCGTACGGGCAGTTCGGCGTCTCCCGCGAACAGCCGCAGGCCGCTCACGACGGTCGTCTCCCGCAGCGGGGTCTCGTACTCGGCGCGGGCGACCCACAGGGAGCCGTCGTCGGCGGCCATCACCATGAGCCGGGAGCCCCGGTCGGTGAACGGGGTCGTCCGCAGGTCGAGCATCGTCAGCGTCCTCCCAGGCCGGACATGGCCATGCTGTTGAGAATGCGCCGCTGGCCGATCAGGAAGGCGATCAGCATCGGGACGACCGAGATGGCCGAGGCGGCGAGGGTGAGACCGTAGTCGACGGCGCCGTGCTGGCGCGCGAACTGACTGATCAGGAGCGGGACCGTCGCCAGCTCCGGCGAGTTCAGGAAGATCAGCGGGAAGAAGAAGCTGTTCCAGCTCGCCAGGAAGACGATGATGCCCAAGGCGCCCATGCCGGGCCTGATGTTGGGCAGCACGATCCGCCAGAAGATCGTCCAGCGGCCGGCGCCGTCGATGCGGGCCGCCTCCTCCAGCTCGATCGGGACCGCCCGGATGAACTGGCGCAGCAGGAAGACCGCGAAGGGGTTGACGAACCCGGGCACGATCAGCGACAGGTGGGAGTCGATCCAGCCGAACTGGGCCAGCATCAGGTAGAGCGGGACGATGGTCGTCTGCGCCGGCACCATCTGGGTCGCCAGGAACAGGACGAACAGCGCCCCCGAGCCGCGGAAACGGATCCGGGCGAAGGCGTAGGCGGCCATCGCCGAGGTGAACAGGGTGAGGACGACGTTGAGGATCGCGATGTAGAAGCTGTTCCAGTACGCCTGGCCGAAGGGCAGCGCGCTGAACACGTCGGGGTAGTTCTGGGGGCGCCAGGGGTGAGGCAGCCAGTCGAGCGGCGCGTTGAGCATCTGGGGGGTGCCCTTGAAGGAGGTGAGCAGCATCCAGACGAACGGGAACAGCATCACCGCCCCGCCGGCGATGAGCACGGCGTGCAGGGCGACCCGCCCCAGCCGCCGGGAGAGGGGGATGCCGGAGATCGCGGCCATCGGCGGTCTCCTTCTAGGAGTCGTAGTGGACGAAGCGCTTCTGCGCCCCGAACTGGACGAGGGTGACGAGCAGGGTCAGCACCAGCAGGATCAGCGCGGCGGCGCTGCTCATGCCGAACTCGAAGTCCTGGAAGCCCAGTTCGTAGACCTGGTAGACGATCGTGCGGGCCCCGTCGTTGTGGGCGGGGTTGACCAGCACGTAGATCTGGTCGAACGCCTGAAGGGAGCTGATCACCGCGACCACGGTGGAGAAGAAGATCGTCGGGGAGATCATCGGCAGCGTCACCGAGAGGAAGGCGCGGACAGGACCGGCGCCGTCGATGCGGGCCGCCTCCATCAGCGACGGCGGGATGGTCTGAAGCCCGGCCAGGAAGATGACGACGTTGAGCCCCAGCGAGGACCAGATGGTCACCGCCGCGATGGCCACGATCACCCATGTCCGGTCGTCCAGCCAGTCGGGCAGGGTGACGCCGAACAGGTCGCGCACGACGCCGTTGAGGATGCCGAAGTCACCGCTGGCCAGGATGAGCTGCCACATCACGGCCACCGCCACCGAACTGGTGATCACCGGCATGAAGTAGACGACCCGGTAGAAGGTCTTTCCCCTGATCTGGTTCAGCGCGACCGCGAGGAGCAGCGCGAGCCCCAGGCCCACCGGGACCGTCAGGAAGGCGAGCTTGACGGTGTTCCACAGGGCCGTGCCGAACTCGGGGTCGGCCAGCTGGGCGGCGAAGTTGTCGAACCCGACCCAGGTCTTCTCCCCGAGCCCGTCCCACTTCATGAACGCCAGGACGACCGCGAAGCCGAGCGGGAACACCAGGAAGACCAGCAGGCCGAGGACCTGTGGCGCGAGGAAGAACACGGCCCACCAGCCGTCCCGGTGCCGCACGCGCGTCTGCGCGCGTGCGGGCCGGGCGGTGGGTGTGGGGCGCGTCCTGGTGACGACGCCCACGGCCACTAACCGATCTTGCTGTCGACGAGTTTCTGGAGCTCGGTCATGCCCTGCTCGAAGGGCAGCTTGCCGGTCCAGATCTTCATCAGGTGGTCGTTGATGTCCTTGGTGAGGCCGGGGACGCCGACCTCCTCGGGGTAGTTGGCGAAGCCGTTGTCCCGCACGTCCAGGAAGGTCTGGGCGTGGGCGGGGTAGTTGCCGTCCAGCACGACCCGCTCGGCGCCCTTGACCGAGGGGACCGCGCCGCCGCCCTTGAGCCGCAGGAGCTGGCCCTCCTTGCCGACGAACTCCGTCAGGAAGGTGAACGCCTCCTTGGGGTTCTTGGTGTCCTTGTTCATCGCCAGGTAGGAGGCCGCGACCGCGCCGGGCATCGGCTGTCCGGTCTCCGAGGGGAAGGGCACGATGTCGTAGTTGTCCAGGTTGCCGCCCTTCCTCAGGGAGTCGATCATCCAGCGCCCGCCGGCGTAGAAGCCCGCGGTGCCCTTCAGGAGCCTGGTCTCGGCGCCGTTGCCGGCGGGCAGCACGTCGGCGGAGAGGAAGGTCTTGTCGGCGTAGCCCTTGGCCAGGGTCTCCAGGGCCTTGCGCGACTTGGGGTCGGTGGTGGCGACGAACCTGCCGTTGTCCCAGACCTTGCCGCCGAAGCCGCCGATGACGCTGTAGGTCGAGCCGTACCAGTTCCAGAAGATGGAGCCCGCCTTGCCCGCGGCCTTGAGCTTGGCGTTCATCTCCAGGTACTTGGCCATGGTCCAGGTGCCCGCGGCGTTCAGCTCGGCCGGGTCCTCGGTGATCCCGGCCTCCTTGAGCGCCTTCTTGCCGTACCAGAGGACCTCGGGGTTGGTGTCGTTGGGGACGCCGTAGATCTGGCCGTCCTTCTTGGCGCCGCCGTAGACGCCCTCGAAGAAGTCCTCGGGCTTGCTCTTGCTGTCCGGGCCGGCGAGCCTGTCGTTGAGCGGGGTGAGCACCCCGGCGGCGACGAACTTGCCGATGTTGTCGTCACCGAGGAAGAAGACGTCGGGCGCGGTCTTGGAGGTGAGCTGGGTCAGCAGCTTGGGGTGGTAGTCCTCGTACTTGGGGACCGCCTCCAGCTTCAGCTCGATGTTCGGGTGGCGCTTCATGAAGTCGTCGCTGAAGCCCTTGTAGAGCGCGACGTCCTCGGCCGAGCCCCAGGTGGACCACCTGACGGTGACCTTTCCACCCGCGGACGCACCTCCGGCCGACGCGCCGCCGCCACCGCCACTACCACTGCAGGCGGCGGTCGCGGCGACGGCCAGGGCGAGGGCCGCCGCGGCCAGGACTTTCTTGGAAACGGTAAAAGACACGGTGTGCCTCCTGGGGGTTACCTTATGGGGGGGTTTAGGCGAGTCCGCCGCCGTCCACGACCAAGGCCGCGCCGGTGACGTAGCTGGCGGCGTCGCTCGCCAGGAAGAGGACCGCTTGGGCGATCTCGTCGGGGGTGCCGGCGCGGCCCATCGGCCGGTCGGCGGAGTCGGCGGCGAAGACGGCCCAGTCCTCGGAGAGCTGCCGGGCCTCGTCGCGGAGCATCGGGGTGTCGGTGTCGCCGGGGTTGACGGAGTTGACGCGGATTCCGGCCTTGGCGTGGTCGATGGCCAGGGCCCGGGTCATGTTGACCACGGCCGCCTTGGAGGCGCAGTAGGAGACGGCGTTGCCGCCGCCCTTCAGGCCCCAGCCGGAACCGGTGTTCACGATCGAGCCGCCCTCGGTCATGGCGGGGATCGCGTGCTTGCACATGAACAGGATCGAGCGGACGTTGACCGCCATGACCCGGTCCCACTCCTCGCCGGAGATCTCCAGGACGGTCGTCCGGCGGATGATCCCGGCGTTGTTGAACAGCACGTGCAGCCCGCCGAAGGTCTCCACGGCGGTCCGTACGGCCCGCGCGCAGTCGGCCTCGGAGGCGACGTCCGTCTCGACCCCCACGGCCCTGCCCCCCTCGGCCGTGATCTCCTCGGCGACCTTCGAGGCGCCGGAACCGTCGATGTCGGCCACCACCACGGCCGCCCCCTGGCGGGCGAACAGCAGCGCGGTGGCCCGGCCGATACCGGACGCGCCGCCGGTGACGATGGCGACCTTGTCAGTCAGGGTGGTCATGCCGGCAACTCCTCGATAGCGGAACGGATCCGGTACATCGCGCTCTCGCGATATCCGGTGATGACGGAGACGTGGCCCTCGACGAGGGCGTCGGCCTCCGGATCTCCGGTGTCGGCCAGCAGCGGACGGCCCGCCAGACCGGCGAGCTTCTGCTGGGTGGCCAGGACGACCAGCCCTCCGGAGGCCATGATCTTCTTCAGTACGGCGGGGCTGATCTGCTGGTTCCCCCGCCCCAGCACGAAGCCCTGGCCCCCGATCACCGAGACGACGGCGCAGGACTCGTGCCCGTCGACGAGGGCGAGAAGTTCCTTCTCGGTCACGTCGGCGGCGATCAGCTCGCCGTCCTGGATCACGTCCACGCCCAGCAGCGTGGTGGCCGACCCCAGCAGCCGGCCAACGGCCGCGGTGGTGGCGCCGGGGCCGAGGACGTAGCGGACGCCGGGCCGCATACGGGCCACGACCTCCCGCGCCACGCCCTCGGCCGACCCGGGGCCGGCCGAGGACGATCCGACCTTGCGGCCAGAAAGGCGGGCCCTGACCGCGGGCACCCGGAGGGTGCCGTACAGCCGGGGGGCGACCGCGCCGCGCCGGTAGACCTCCTCGTCGAGGTCCACCACCTCGGCCTCGACGGTGCTCCGGCCGTCGCCGGGGACGAACTCGGCGGCGGTCAGCCCCGCGGCGGCGGGGCTGACCGCGAAGCAGCCCGAGTAGACCTTCACCCCGGCGGGGATCCCGAGCACCGGGCAGGACGGCGCGCCGTCGAGCACGTCCCTGGCGGTGCCGTCGCCCCCGGCGAACAGCAGAAGGTCGGCCTCGCGCATCGCCTCGACGGCCGCCGTCGTGTCCTTGGAGGACGACGGGTCGCCGGGGGCGATCCGGACGAGTTCCGGAAAAGCCCCGGCCGCCCGCGCGCTGTCCTCGCCCATGGGGCCCGCGACGGTGAGGATCCTCGTGCCGGGACGCCGGGCCAGCAGGGCCCGTACGGCCTGCGCCGCCCGCTCGGCCGCCCGGGGGCGGGACCCCCGGGCCAGGGCCTCCCGCTGGACGTCGGCGCCGTCGCTGCCCTTGAGTCCGGCCGGGCCCCCCACCCCCGCGACCGGGTTGACGACCAGCCCGATCGTGAGGGGCGCGCCGCCGGGGGCCCCGGGCGCCGGGGAGGCGTCCGGGGTGGGGGAGGCGGTCGCGGGGGTCACCGGCCGGCCGGCGGTCACGAGAGGTGCTTGCGGACGTAGGCGCGCCAGGAGACCGCCCACGACTTGGGGTCGTCCAGCCACGTCTGGTCGGTCTTGTGAACCGTCTGGTTGTAGGGGGCGCCCTTGACGAAGTCGGGGTCCCTGCGGGCCTCGTCCGCGACGTGGGCGAGGATCGCGGCGTACTCGTCGAGATCCTCCTGGGAGTAGGCCTCCGTCGGCTCCAGGGTGAACGGCTCGGGGACCACGTAGGGGTGGTGGCTGGTCCAGTAGTGCACGCCGAAGTCGGCGGCGCGGATGCCGATCTCCTCCGAGTGCACGCCCGTCTCCTCCGACAGCTCCTGCCAGGAGTAGCGGACCTGCTCCACACGGCGCCTGTCCCAGGGGGCCGAGGCTCCAGGGATCTGCAGGACCTTGTGCATCAGGTAGTTGTTGTTGAGCACCGCGATCTCGGCGACCTCGCGCAGGCCCTCGGCGCCCAGCGTCATGGCCCAGGCGTAGGCGCGGACCACGTTGGGGGTGACGCCGATGAACGGGCGGATCTTGCCGACGGACTGCGGGCGGTCGGCGTCGAGGTAGTACCTCTCGCCGTCGAACTCCACGGTCGGGCCGGGCAGGAACGGCGCGAGCGCCTCCGAGACCCCGCACGCGCCCGCCGCCGGACCGCCGCAGGCGTGCGGGGTGGAGAAGGTCTTGTGCAGGTTGAAGTGGCACAGGTCGAACCCGGCGTCGGCCGCGCGGGTGATGCCGAGCAGGCCGTTGGCGTTGGCCTGGTCGTAGCAGGCCAGGCCGCCGGCCCGGTGGACGATGTCGACGAACTCCGCGATGCGCGGGTTGAAGATGCCGGTGTCCTCGGGGTTGGTGATCAGCAGGGCCGCGGTGCGCGGGCCCGCGGCGGCGCGCAGGGCCTCGATGTCCGGGTAGCCGTCCGCGTCCGGCATCAGCGTGATGATCTCGTACCCGGCGGTCTTGGCGCAGGCCGCGTTGGAGGGGTGGGAGAACATCGTGGTGATGACCTGGTCGCGCTGCCGCCCCTCCCCGCGCGAGGCGTGGTAGGCGCGGATCATCGCCACGTTGGCGTAGATCGCGGCCGACCCGGAGCCCGGCTGGAGGGAGACCCGGTGCATGCCGGAGACCTCGGTGAGGATCCGCTCCAGCTGCCAGTAGATCTCCAGCGTCCCCTGGACGGTGTCCTCGGGCTGGAGCGGGTGGAGCTCGGCCACCTTGGGGTCGCTGACGAAGCGGTCGTTGATCTTGGGGCTGTACTTCATCGTGCAGGTGCCCTGGCCGACCGCGATGGCGTTGTCGACGCCGAGGTTCTCCTGCGAGAGGCGGACGTAGTGCCGCAGCACCTGGAGCTGCCCCATCTCGGGCAGCCTGGGCGGTTCGGCCCGCCGTACGGAGCCGGGGAGCTCCACGGCGGGCACCCCGGCGGCCGGCACCGAGATGCCCCGGCGGCCGGGACGCGACTGCTCGAAGATGATCGGCTCGTCCCATCGGGCCTGGTGGAAGCGGCGCAGCGGCGGTTTGGGCTCGACCGGCAGCTTCGCGAACGGCTCTCCTGCGTGCCCACTCATGCGAGCTCCTCCCCCACGGCTGCCGCCAGCCGGTCGATGTCGTCCTTGGAGTGCCGCTCGGTCACGCAGACCAGCAGCGTGCGGTCGTCCAGCTTGACGCCGCCGAAGATGCCGCGCTCACGCAGCGCGGCCAGGAGCGCGTCCGCCGAGGGGACCTCGATCGCGAACTCGCGGAAGTGGATGGAGTCGCCGTGCAGCACCCAGGCGCCGGCGGCGGAGAGGCGGTTCATGGCATAGCGGGTGCGGGCCAGGATCGTCTCGCCGATCTCCCGCATGCCCTCCGGGCCCATCAGCGCGAGGTAGACCCCCGCCGTGATGCCCCACAGCGCGGCGGCGGTGCCCACCCATTCCTTGCCCTCTTCGCGGATGGCGAAGGAGGTCCGGTCGTAGTAGACGTCGCCGAAGCCGTACTCTCCGGGAACCGTGGTGGGCGCAATGCCGAACAGGCGTGAGGGGAACTCGGCGACCAGCCGCTCCTCGTCGCGGGTGGCGATGTATCCGGCGTGGCCGCCGCCGTAGCTCTGGTGCATGCCGAGGGACTGGATGTCGCCGCAGGCGATGTCGGCGCCGTAGGAGGCGGGCGGGGCGAGCACGCCCAGCGAGATCGGGTCGGTGGAGACGACCAGCAGCGCGCCGGCGGCGTGCGCGAGGTCGGCGAGCTCGCGCCCCCGGGTCTCCACGACGCCGTAGACGTTGGGGGTCTCCAGATAGATCGCGGCGAGGGTCTCGTCGACCTCCACGTCGCCGATCTCGCCGCCCGGCCCGACGGGGGCCACGACGATCTCGACGTCGGGGGAGAGGAAGTCGCGCAGCTTGCTCACCTTGTCGGCGGCGACGGCCCCGCTGAGGAGCACCTTGGACCTGCCGGTGTAGCGGCAGGCCATCCGCAGGGCGGTCCCGGCCGCCTGGTAGCCGTCGTAGGTGGGGACGTTGACGACGTCCATCTCCAGCAGCTCGGCCATCATGCTGACGTACTCGAACATCGCCTGGAAGCGGCCGTGGTCCTCGTACGGCTCGCCCGCGTACGCGGTGAGGAACTCGCCCCGGCCGTTGACCTCGTCGCAGACGGCGGGCACGTGGTGCGGGTAGCAGCCGTGCCCGAGGAAGCTGAGCGCCTCGGTGGTGTCGGTGTTGCGCGACAGCAGCCCGCGCATGTGCCTGACCAGCTCGTACTCGGAGGCCATCGGCTCGGGCAGGTTCAGCGGCCGGTCGAGGCGGAGCTCCGCGGGGATGTCCGCGTAGAAGTCTTCAACGCTCTCGGCGCCGATGGCGGCGAGCATCTCGGCCCTTACGCCCGGCTCGGCGTTTGGGATGTAGGGATGGGTCACCGTTCTCCTTCGGTTGGCGGGACGTCGGTGTCGGCGTCTGTGAGGGTGCCGGTGCCGCCTGGCTGGGCGCCGGTCGGCTGGGGGTCGGTGCGGAGAACCACGGCGTCACGCGCCGGGATCTCGATCGGGCCGCTCAGGTCGCGGCCGGTGAGCAGATCCTTCCCCGGTTCGCGGAGGTTCACCTTGGCGGGGGAGGTCGCGTGGTTGAGCAGGAAGAGGTAGCGGCCCCGGCGGGTGGCCTCGACGCCCTCGGGCACGTCGGCCACCGGTTCGACGCCCGCGCGGGCCAGGACCTCCGACAGCACAGGGGTGACGTCGTCGAGCAGGCAGCCGAGGTAGGTCACCGTGCCGCGGCGGGTGATCGCCGCCTGGCCGTCCAGGTCGCCGCCCTCGTAGCGGGCCAGGACCTCGGCGTCCTCGACGCGCAGCCATTCGGTCCAGGTCCGCGCGGACAGGACGTGCCCCGGCTCGCCGCCGGTCGCGGGGGCGAGCCGTACCCGCTGCACCAGGCCGTCGGGCAGCGGCCAGAACTCGTCCACCGCCACGCCGAGGAGTCCGCGCAGCGGGCCGGGGGCGCCGCCGTCGTGGACCTGGTCGTCGGGGTCGGTCACACCGCTGAACGGGCCGACGATCAGGTGTCCGCCGAAGTCCGCCAGCCACCCGGCCTGTTCCCCGGTGCACATGTAGAGGTTGGGCACGATCACCACGCGGTGGCCCGACAGGTCGCCGCCGGCCGGGACGAGGTCCACCGCGACGCCGGTGGCGTGCAGCGGCTCGTACCACGCCTGCAGGAGCGCCTTGAGTTTGAGCCGGTTGGACGGCATCGACTCGGGGGCCTCCAGGCCCCACCAGCTCTCCCAGTCCAGGACCAGCGCCACCTCGGCCCGCGTCGCCGACCCGGCGATCTCGGCGAGGCGCTTGAGGTCGGCGCCGAGCCGGAGCGTGTCGCGCCAGCCGCGTGAGGCGGTGCCGCCGTGCGGCAGGAGCGCGGAGTGGAACTTCTCCGGGCCGTACTTCGCCTGCCGCCACTGGAAGAACATCGCGCCGTCGGCGCCGTGGGCCAGGGCCTGCAGGCTGTGCAGGCGCATCATGCCGGGCGGTTTGGGGGCGTTGACCTCGCGCCAGCTCACGGCGCCGCCGGCCTGCTCCAGCAGGAGCCACGGCCGCCGCTTCAGTGAGCGCATCAGGTCGTAGCTGAGCGCGACGGCCACGTGCGAGGCGGGGTCGGCGGGGTCGGGGTAGGCGTCGTCGCTGACGACGTCCTCGGCGGCGGCCCACTTCCAGTAGTCCAGGCCGTGCAGGATGCTCATGAAGTTGGTGGTCACCGGGATGTCCGGGGTGACCTCGCGCAGCACGGCCTTCTCCAGCTCGAAGCATTCGAGCAGCGCGTCGGAGCAGAAGCGGCGCCAGTCGAGGACCTGGGCGGGGTTGACGGGGCCCGGGGCCTTGCGGGGCGGGTTGACCTGGTCGTACGAGGTGTAGTGCTGGCCCCAGCAGGAGGTGCCCCAGGCGGCGTTCAGGCCGTCGATCGAGCCGTGGCGCGCGCTCAGCCAGCGGCGGAAGTGCCGGGCCGACTCCTCGCAGAAACATTCGAGCGTGTGGTCGGCGTACTCGTTGCTGATGTGCCACATGGCCAGCGCCGGGTGCTCGCGGTAGCGCTCGGCCATCACGCGGGCCAGCCGTACGGTGGCCTCGCGGAAGACCGGGGAGCTGGGGCAGTAGCTCTGCCGGGACCCGAAGTCCAGGCGTGTCCCCGCGGCGTCGACCGGCAGCACGCCGGGGTGCTCCCTGACCAGCCAGGGGGGCGGGGTGGCGGTGGCGGTCGCCAGGTCGGCGGCGACGCCGTGTTCGTGGAGCAGATCCATGATCCGGTCCAGCCAGCCGAACTCGTACTCCCCTCGACGCGGTTCCAGGCGGGACCAGGAGAACACGGCGACGGTCGCCATGTTCACCCCCGCCTCGGCCATCAGCCGGACATCCTCGTCCCAGACGTGCTCGGGCCACTGTTCGGGGTTGTAGTCACCGCCGAACAGCAGGCCGGGAACCCTGGTCAGACCCACCCGCGACTCCGATCTACCTCATGTAATATTTTGTATGCAGAATTCATAGTACAGGGTCTCATACCACGTCAAGCGGTACGATTCATACAAGATCACTATCAAGGAGAGTCATGGCGATCGAGCGGCGCCCCCTCCGCGAGCAGATCCGCAGCGAGCTCCTGCTCCGGCTCGATCGAGGTGACTTCGCGGGCAAGACCGACATCAACGAGGCCGCGCTCGCCGCCGAGCTGGGCGTCAGCCGCACCCCGCTGCGCGAGGCCCTGATCAGGCTGGCGGGCGAGGGCGTACTGGAGAGCAAGCAGGGCCGGGGGTTCCGGTTCGCGCCGGTGAGCCGCAAGGAGTTCCGCCAGCTGTGCGCCATCGTCGCGGCCCTGGAGGCGCTGGCCCTGGAGAGCTCCGACCCGGAGTATCTGGAGAGGGCCGCCCCGGAACTGCTCCGGCTGGCCCAGGACTTCTCCGACAACATCGCCGAGCGGCAGGACATCGAGCGCCACGACGACGAGTGGCACGATCTCCTGCTCGGCGGCTGCCACAACGAGCGGCTGCTCGACCTCATCACCGGCGTCAAGGCCGGGATGCGCCGTTACTCCCACCTGGTGGCGGGCGACAGCACACCGCTGGAGCGCGCCGCCGAGGAGCACTGCCGGATCGCCGAAAGGTTGATCGCCGGGGACCGGGAAGGGGCGATCGCCGCGCTGCGCGACAACTGGGTCAACGGCATGGAGCGCATGATGTCCCGGATTCCCTAAATTGGGGCCTAGTTCCCATAGATCACATGTGACATATTACTTCGCATTGAAGGTCCTCCATCTCCGGCGTGCCCTCACGTCCGGGTGGCCCCCTGAAAGGTCTTCTCCCCCGTGCGAAGAATTTCCGTTTTACTCGCGGCCGGACTGGCCGCGGCCCTGGCCGTCCCCGGCCTCGCCTCCGCCGACCCGGGCGACCCCCGTCCGGCGAAGGCCCACAGCGGCAAGCCGGCCGACCGTCACGACCACCAGCTCAGCCCGCTCCAGCAGGAGCAGCTGTCGCTGCGCACCAAGGCCATCGAGAACGCCACCTCCGGCGGCAAGAGCCTGCGCGCGGCAGGCAAGAGCGTCCGGGTCGGCCGTAAATATGTGGAACTGGATCAGGAACGCAAGGACCGCATCTTCGTGGTGCTCGCGGAGTTCGGTGACCAGGTCGACAACGAGACCATGGTCAACGGTCAGATCAAGTACGGCGGCACGCCCGGCCCCCGCCACAACCAGATCCCCCGCCCCGACCGGCGCAAGGACAACCACACGCTCTGGACGCCCGACTTCAACAAGTCCTACTTCCAGAACATGTACTTCAACGACCGGTCCGGCGCGAACTCGCTGCGCAACTACTACCAGGTCCAGTCCTCCGGCCGTTACGACATGGACGGCTACGTCTCCGACTGGGTGCGCGTGCCGTTCAACGAGGCCCGCTACGGCAGTGACCGCTGCACCGAGAGCGGCATCTGCCACAGCAACTGGGACCTGGTCCGCGACTCGGTGAACAGCTGGTACAAGGGCGAGCTGGCCCGCGGCCGCTCGGCCGACGACGTCAAGGCCCAGCTCAAGTCCTTCGACGTCTGGGACCGCTACGACTACGACAACGACGGCGACTTCAACGAGCCCGACGGCTACCTCGACCACTACCAGGTCGTCCACGCCGGGATCGACGAGACCTGGGGCGGCGGCGCGCAGGGCGCCGACGCCGTGTGGGCGCACCGTTACTTCGCCTACTGGAACCAGCGCGGCACCGCCGGCCCGGAGGGCAACAAGCAGGGCGGCACGCAGATCGGCGACACCGGCATCTGGGTCGGCGACTACCTCACCGCCGGTGAGAACAGCGGTGTGGGCCTGACCGCCCACGAGTTCGGCCACGACCTGGGCCTGCCCGACCTGTACGCCTCGGCGGGCGACAACGCGGTCGGCTACTGGTCGCTGATGTCGTCGGGTTCCTACCTGGGCACCAAGACGGGCGCGACCGGTGAGTACGCCGGCGACCTGGACGCCTGGAGCAAGCTCCAGCTCGGATGGCTGAACTACGAGCGGGCCACCGCCGCCACGGCGTCGAAGCACACCCTGGGCGTCAGCTCCTACAACACCAAGGACCCGCAGGCGCTCCTCGTCGACCTGCCCAAGCGGACGGTCAACACCGAGCTGGTCGACCCGGCGCAGGGCTCCTTCCAGTGGTGGAGCGGCAGGGGCGACTACCTCAACGAGACGCTCAGCCGGCAGATCGACCTCACCGCGCTGACCACCGCGCAGCTGACCGCCAAGGTCTGGTACCAGATCGAGGACGGCTACGACTTCCTCTACCCCGAGGCCTCGCTCGACGGGGGCAAGACCTGGACGGCCGTGCCCGGCACCGTCGGCGGCAAGCCGTTCACCGACGGCATCACCGGCACCAGCGGCTGGACGGACCTGGTCCTCCCCCTGGACGCCTACGCCGGCAAGAAGATCGACTTCCGGCTCCGCTACTCCACCGACACCAACACCTCGGAGAACGGCTTCCTGATCGACGCCTTCGACGGCGTGGTCAAGGACGACGTGGAGAGCGGCGACAACGGCTGGACGGCCGTGGGCTTCACCCGTATCGGCAAGGTCGGCACGAAGAGCTACTCGCGCTCCTACCTCGCCGAGAACCGCCGCCACGTCGGCTACAACCAGTACCTGAAGACCGGCCCCTACAACTTCGGCTGGCGCAACGACCCGGCCAAGGCCGACCTGGTCGAGCACTACCCCTACCAGCAGGGCCTGCTGGTGTGGCTCTGGGACACCTACCACACCGACAACACGACCAGCGCCCACCCGGGTGAGGGCATGATCCTGCCGATCGACGCCCGTGCCACCCCGCTGACCTGGGCCGACCAGACCGTGATCAACGGCAGGGCGCAGGTGTTCGACGCGCCCTTCGGCCGCGCCCGGACCGACAGGGTCGAGCTCCACAGGAACGGCGTGGCCACGGTCGTCCGTTCCCAGCCCGGCGTCGCCTCCTTCGACGACCACACCGGGGTCTACTGGTCGGCGGCCAACCCCGACCTGGGCGTGAAGGTGCCCGACACCAACACCCGCATCACCGTCCTGCGTGACGGTGACCGCGCCACCGTCGAGGTGGGCCCGGCCTCCTAAGGGCCCGGCCTCCTGAAAAGCGCCTCAAGGCCGGGCCTCCGAGAAGGCCCGGCGTACCCCCGAGGGGACCGGCTCCGTGGGGAGCCGGTCCCCTCTCGTGTCTCCCCCGGCGCGGGGAGGGACCGGGGGCGGCGCCCCGGGGCACGTGCCCTCACGTGCGGGAGGCGGCGATCTCGTCGATACGGCCGGCGAGGGTGAAGTCCAGCGCGGTCAGGCCGCCGGCGTCGTGGGTGGACAGCGTCAGGTGCAGGGTGCGCCAGCGGATGTCGATGTCGGGATGATGGTTGAGCCGCTCGGCCTCGACGGCCACCTCGTCCACGATGCGGATCGCGGTGGGGAAGTCGGGGGCGGTGATCGTCCGGCGGATCTCGCCGCCCTCGCGCCGCCAGGCGGGCACGGCGGCCAGCCTCTGCTCCACCTCGGAGTCGTCAAGCAGGTCCATCGTCCCAGGAGATCACGCCCGCGGGCGCGGCGCCAATCCCGGGGGCCCCGGCGCGCCGGTCCGGGGCGTCCCGGCCCTCGGCCGACAAGATCGCGATATATTGCACCAAAACATCACACGGTCGTACTTTTGGTGCATGTTGCTGGCGGAGCAGCGACGGCTGCTGTGTGAGTACGGTCACCGGACCGCCGAGGCCGGCCTGGTCGTCGGGACGTCGGGGAACCTGAGCGTCAGGGACGGCGACCTGGTCGCCGTGACACCGGCCGGCGCCGCCCTCGGCCGCCTGAAGCCCGAGGACTGCCCGGTGGTCTCCCTCGACGGCCACCCGGTCGAGGGGGACCGCACGCCGTCCTCCGAGACACCCCTGCATCTGGCGGTCTACCGCGCGACCACCGCCCGCGCCGTGGTGCACACCCACGCGGTCTTCGGCACGGTGGTCGCCACCACCATGACCGAGCTGCCGCCCGTCCACTACAACACGGTGCTGCTGGGCGGCGTCGTCCGGGTCGCCGAGTACGCCACCTACGGCACCCCCGAGCTGGCCGCCCACGTCGAGGCCGCGCTCGACGGCAGGCGGGCCGCCCTGATGGCCAACCACGGCGGGGTCACGATCGGCGACGACCTGGAGGCGGCCTTCGAGGCGACCCGGCTGCTGGAGTGGCTCTGCGAGGTCTACGTCCGGGCCAAGGCCGTCGGGGAGCCGCGGGTGCTCACCGGCGAACAACTCGCCGCGGCGGCGCGGCGGGCCCGGCGGCCCGCGCACCTCCCCCGCCCCGGAGACGGGACGGCCCGGCCGGACCATCCGCCGCACATTCATACATGAACAAGCTTCTTGTTTTCAAGCTCGGCGAAAAGGTAGACATCGTCCGATACCGCAGGCGGATCTCCCACCCGGGGGGAACAATCTTCTTCTCGGTTGACTAAACCTCTTCCTCTATCTATACCTCTTTCATCTAGGACCTCCAGGTTCCATCCGATATCCCTACGCTGGCCGGGCGACATGACGGAGTCCTTGGCGAGGGAGAACCCGTGCTCGGAATCGAAGACTGCCTGGCCGAGGTGATGGCCATCCCCGGCGCGGTGGACGCGATGGTGATCGACCAGACCAGCGGGACGGCGGTGGCGGCCGGCGGCGGAGAGGGCAACCTCGACGTGGGAAGGTCGGCGGCGGGGCTGAGCGAGACCCTGCGCGCGACGGCGGACGGGCTCGCCTCGACCTCCGCCGGCGGAACGGTCCGGATCAGCGACATGATCATCACCACCGACGACGGCCATCACCTTCTGAAACCGCTCGAAACGGTATTCGACGGCCCCCTGGTGATGTACGTCCGCCTCGATTCGAAACGATCCAACATCGCTCTGGCGCGCCATCGCCTCCAGAACCTCGCCGGCCGCCTGATCACGACGTGAACCCGTGCGGGAAGCCATGCAGACGGTGCGGGACGCACTCATCGGGCTCGCGGACGACCACGCCACCGGCGCGCTCCGCCTGGGCCGGATCGGAACGCTCTACCTCGTCGACGGGCGGGTCACCCACGCCGAGAGCGCGGTCAGCCCCGCGGTGGAGGACCTTCTGACCGCCTGCGGCCGGATCTCCGCCCACGCCGTACGGCAGGCCAGGCAGGCCGCCACCGCGCAGCGTCCCGGCGGGGAGCGGCTGATCTCCCAGGGGGTGCTCACCAGGGGCGAGCTGGAGCTGTGCGCGCTGGGAGCGCTGCTCGACGCGGCGTACTTCCTCCTCGGCGCCACCGTGCACCGGCCCGGCTTCCAGCCGGGAGCGCGCCACTGGCTCGGCGCCCGGTGGCACCTCGACGTGACGGAACTCTCCCGGGAGTGTGAACGAAGGAGAAGACAGTTGGACCAGGTGTGGCCGTCCACCGAGCTGGACGCGCTTCCGGTCGTCCCCGTCGGGCGCGTCCCCGCGCAGGCGGTGGTGCTCACCCCGCTCCAGTGGGAGGTGGTCGTCGGCGCCGACGCCGCGGCGACCCCCGCCGACCTGGCGCACAGGCTCGGCCGTCCCGCCTATTCGGTGCTGCTGGCCGTACGGCAGCTGGCCGCGGCCGGACTGCTCCGTCTCCCGAAGGGACGGCTGCCCGCCGGATCCGGCGTCCCGCCGGGCGGGACGACCGGGCCGCTGCCCCGCCGGGTCGCCGGCACCGGGGCGATCCGGGAGGCCGTGACGGGCGGGCTGGACGGCTCCAAGCGGTCCTGCCGGCTCCCCCAGGCGACGGCGAACCCCGCCGATGTGGATCTGCTCGTCCGGCTCAAGAAAGCGTTGGAGGCACTGGCATGAGCTTGGTCCGATGCCGATAAGGCTGCGGACACTGAAGCGGACCGGGAGGAGGGTACCCGTGGAACTACGCGATGAGGTGCACAGGGAGATGACGCTGCTCCGCGAGCGGATGCCCGACATCGACGGAAGCGTCGCCTGCAGTGTCGACGGCCTCACCATCGCCAGCGACATGAACGGCGCCGTCGAGCAGACGGGCGCGCTCTCCTCGGCGCTGCTGGCCCTCAGCCGCCGGATGGCGGACATGGCCGGCAAGGGCGCCTTCGAGGAGACGCTGATCTCCGGCACCCACGGCCACGCCGCCCTCTACGCGGCCGGCCCCAAGATCGTCCTCACAGTCCTCGCCCGCCCGGGCGCCAACCTCGGGCTGCTGCGACTGGAAGGCCGCAAGACGGCGGCGAACCTGGCCGCCATCACATCTCGTACGTGGACCCCTTAACGACAGGAGGCAAAAATGGGCAATATGGACATCTCTCTCAAGGAGATGATGGCGATCGACGGCGCCGTCGGCGCGGTGGTCGTGGACTACAACAGCGGCATGGCCCTGGGCGCCCTCGGCGGTTCCAAAGACCTCGACCTCCAGATCGCGGCGGCCGGTAACACCGAGGTCGTCCGGGCGAAGATGCGCACCATGGAGTCGCTGGGCATCAAGGACGGCATCGAGGACATCCTCATCACGCTCACCAACCAGTACCACGTGATCCGCCCGGTCAGCGGCCGGAGCGGCAAGGGCCTCTTCCTCTACATAGCCCTCGACCGGACCCGGGCCAACCTGGCGCTCGCCCGGCACAACCTGCGCCTCATCGAGGAGAAGCTCGAAATCTGACACCGGTACGGCCGGCAACCCGGTAGCGCGATAGCCCGATAACCCGGCGGCCCGGCGGCCCGGCGAGAACAAGAACGAGGACGGGCGCGCGCACACCGTGCAGGTGCGCGCGCGCCCGTCCTCGCGGGGCCGGACGGAGGGGGGCGGTTCCCCGCCGGCGCCCTATCTGGTCAGACGGCCCGCGATCAGGAAGGTGGCGCCGCCCACGGCGGCCAGTCCCACCGCGCCGGCCAGCGCGCCCGAGGCACCCGAGGACACGGGGGCGACCGGCGTCCCGTCCGCGGGCCGGGCGTCCGCGTCCCTCTCCGGACCGGGCGCGGCGCCGCCGTTGGGCGCGGGGTCGGCCAGCACCTCCTTGGGAGGCTCGGCCGGGTTGCGGTCCATGACCTTCCAGGCACCGGTGGCGTAGGCCACGGGGTAGTTCTTCTTGCCCACGCCCTCACCCCACTTGGTGACGACGTAGTCGACCTTGATGTGCCCCATGCCGCCGACGCCGTCCACTCCCAGGGTGTCGGAGTTGAACGTGCCGCCGGTCAGGTCGGCGAAGGTCTTGGCGTCGAGGTCGATCATGACGCCCTTGTTCGACGGCACACCGGGGCCGCGGTCGCCGACGAAGAACTTGGCCTTCTTGCCCTTGTAGACGACGTACCCCTCGGTGAGCAGCGGCCAGCTCGGGCTCGCGATCATGCCCTTCTGCATGGGCTTGCCGCTGGCGGGCAGACCGGTGTCCCCGGCGCGGCCGGAGGAGTCGTCCCAGAAGTAGGAGGCCGTGGTCGACCCCTTCAGCATGACGGTCTCGGAGTCGGGAGCGGTGTCCGCCCCGGCGGGAAGCGCCGAGACGACACCGGCGGAGGTCAGAAGGCTCGCGCCCAGCACGGCCGCGGCGAACACGCGGCGGCGCAGGCCAAGGGAGAAACGCATGGGAAAGAGACTCTTTCGCGAGGGGACAAGGCGGCCCGGGCGGTGGATCCGGCGACACGGGCGGGGACGCGCTCACGGAGGACAAGAAGGCGTAGCCGGAAGGGGCCGGACGCTACGCGCAGCGCGATGCGGGGATGTGGAGATAGGGGGCGCCGCGATCGAACGCGGCGGAGAAGTCTTAGGTGATCATCGGTACGAACACGGCGGGCCGTACCGGCAGGAAGGCGGCGCAGCGATCCATGAGGGGATCTCCTCTCCATCTCGTCTACCGGGTTAGCTGACGGGTTCGGACGGTGGAGTTGCCCTACCGCCGCGGGTTCGCGGCGGATTCACCCCGGAAGGTGGGTCCCCGGCTCCCGGGGCCTGCCGGGCCCGCGGGATTCGACGCCGATCGGCCGCTCCTTCTCCTGAAGGGCAAGTCGCCGACCGATATTTATTAGGACACTACCCACCACATAGGGACAGAGCAAAGCAAAAGCCATGAAAACCCCAGAAGATCTACCTTCAACCCCAAGAAAGACCCATCGGCGAGCCCTTGACCGCCCTCCGCCACGGGAACGATCCCGGCCTCGCCGCGGCCCTCCAGCCCTCTGAGGGCCTCAGTCCCACCAGAAAGACCAGGCGTTACTCCCCCTGATCTTCGCGGCGTAGTCGCGCAACGTTCCGGCGCTGTAGACGACGCTGTCGGGGCAGAACGCCCAGTGCTCGGCCGCGACGTGCAGGGCGTGCTCCATCGTGACCGGGGGCGCGGCGACGCTGAGGTCCAGGGTGTTGAACCCCATGCCGACCAGCCGCGCCCCGAACCTGTCCTCCCAGCTCCGTACCACGGCCGCGAGCGGGACCATCCACTCGTTGTGGTTCAGCGCGCCCTGCCACCCCATGACGGCCAGCGCGTCGGCCCCCCGCTCCGCCACGACCAGCCCGAGAGGGGTCCTGCGCTCGGCCACCAGCCCGGCGTACCAGTCGGCGACCGCGTCGGGGTCGGCGACGAGCTCACCCGGCGGCGCCGTCCCCGGGCACCGGGGGCCGAAGGGGTCGAGCAACTCCATCTGGTCGGCGCGGGCGCCTTCGATCCAGTCCGACCACACCTCGGCCATGAACGCCCCGGCGTGGTAGTTGTCGATCTCGGCCACCGCGTCCGGGGCGATCTGCCCCGCCGACCACGGCTGGACCGAGTCCTCAAGCAGCACCGGCCACAACCCCGAGCGCCCGTGCTCGGCCCGCAGCCTGACCCACAGCTCGGCGGAGACCACCTCGTCGCTGAGCCAGAAGGCCGGGCGGTAGTCGATCGAGAGCCGGGAGTACCCCGGGTCGGGCCACACCACGTCCCCGGGGGGCAACTCGACCGAGAGCCTCCGGCCGTCGCCGCCGTCGACGAACAGCTGGCCCAGCAATGGCGGAAGTTCCCCACGCTCGCAATCGCTCATCCCTGCCGATCCGATCCTGACCACGGATCAATTTTGGCCTGCCGGGCGCCCCATGCGACAGCTTCTCCCCAGAGCGGGTGAAAACCCGCGGTATGCGACGGCGCGGCGCCGGGCGACGCTCACCGGGCCGCGCCTCTCCTCCCCCGCGCCCACCGGGCCCGCGTCACCCCCCGCCGCGGCGTGTCTCGGCCGCCTCCCACATCCGGAGGTAGGCCTCCGCCCCGGAGGCCAGATCCCGGACGATCCCGTCCCCGGCGACGATCCGCAGGTCCTCGATCCAGTCGGGCACCAGGCCGTAGTTGGCGACGCCGTCGACGTTGACGTCCCAGACCCGCTCGCCGGTGCGCTGGCGGTCCAGGGTCACACCGCCGTCGAAGGACCTGAACGGATAGGTCACGGGGCCGGCCGCCCCGCCCGGCGGGCGCGGGGCGGGCAGCGGGCCCAGGCCGCCTGCGTCGAGCCCGTAGCCGAACCCGAAGCGATGCTCGCCCTCCCGGAGCGCCCTGGTCTCGCGCCACTCCTCGGCGAACCGCTCGGCGGGGAAACCGTAGGAGGTGACCATGCCGCCCAGCCGGTAGATCCGGCGCCGGTAGCCCGGGTCGACCCAGCTGTGGGAGGAGATGACCCCCGGATATCCGGCGGCCTCAAGGATGCCGAGCGTCCGGTCCGCGGCCTTCACGCTCATGTGGTCGATCTCGACGATCATCCCCCGCCTCATCATGGCCCTGAGGGTGTGCTCACCGAGCCCGGTCAGGCCCTTGACGTTGCAGTGCGGGGTGCGGGGATAGGCGGGCGGCCCGGCCCCGGGAGGCATCAGCCTCTCCAGCGGGCCGGGGAGGGGCCCGCCGGGGCCGATCGGGTTGTCGTGCTCGGCCCCGGCACAGGTTCTCGCCCTCCAGAAGGCCCCGGTGCTCAAAAAGTTGCCCAGGTTGACGGCGGCCCCTTGGACGCCGGAGTCGAAGCGGACTCCGCACAGGGCGTTGTCGTACTTGTGGCACAGGAACATGCCGCGCACGCCGAGGCGGTGCAGCTCGTCCAGGCCCCGGTCGATCCGTGCCCTGTCGCAGTGCGGGACGCCCAGGCTCTGGCGGCAGCCGAACGGCTCGGAGGTCTCGACGCCGAGGACCACGGCGAGCTTGCCGTCCGCGATCACCTTCCTGGCCTCGGCGGGATCGCGCACGATCCTGAACCAGCCTCGGCCCGGCCCGCCGTACTCGGCGTCGATGTGGTCCTGAAGCTCGGTGGTCCGCCGGGCCTGGAGCCTGATCGTGTCCATCTCGTCGCAGGGGTTGCGCCTGACGGGGTAGACCTCGCACAGCTGCCGGTTGGCCACCAGATCGTTGACCATGACGCGCAGGCCGCCGCGCCAGGCCCGCTCGATCCACCGGTAGTGGGCCTGCTGGTGGGTCAGCGAGTCGTGCGCGGGCCAGTCCTTGAAGGTGGGCCAGCCGACCGGATCGTGGGTGCCGATCGGGGAGCCGGTCCTGGTGAAGTTCTCGAACCAGGCGGCCTCCCCGTGGGGGTGGTGATCCGGGCAGTCGGTCAGCGCCGCGGCGACGCCCCGGGGGTCGAACGGCCTGCCGCACAGCAGCCCGCCACCGAACGCCTCGTTGGAGAAGAGGTGGCTGTGCGCGTCGGCGAAGCCGCGGACCGCGCCGTCGGGCGCCGTTCCCCTCAACGGCTCGCCGACGGCGTTGACCCCCGCCTCCGGCCGTGGCGGCGCCGCGGTGGCGGCGCCGTCCGCCATGCCGATCGCGCCGACCATCGACAGCAGAATGATGATCATCGTAGTGGCGGGATGAGGACTGACCACAGAGCACCTCACACGGCCGGCAGGGCGGGGGCTGCCTCACAGCATCCGCCGCTGTCAGACGCCCAGTCAAGACCTAACATGAGCAACACTCGAAATCGAGCCCTCCGCCGACACGGGAAGCCCTCCCCCACCGGACTTCCAGTACCTCCGAAAACCGAGCCCCTCTCAGGGGACAGAGAGGCAAGTCGCAAGATCAGCAAGTGTCAGAACGTGAGTCAACGCTCACGGCGCCCGTATCGCCACCGCCGACCAAGCCGGAAAAACAAAAATAATCATGATCTCAGATCGGCCACGCGAGCCGGTCTGAACTTCTTGGGGCTACACCGAATCCGGCCAGTATTTTGGTGGAGAGACAGCCGGGTCGACAACGCGCAGGCGGCTGGCCGGGGTCGGGTCGATCCCCCGCAGGGTGACCAGGCGCTGTCCGTCGGCTTCGGCGAGGAGGGCAAGGGCGGCAGGAAGCCCGGCGGCGACCGTGGCGATCGCCAGCCCGATCCCGGCCAAACCGGGGTGCCTATGGGGATACTCAACCCGATGCAGCCCGGAGGCCGCGATCGCCGCCACCTCTCGTGGACGCTGCATCTGCCGGGCGTCATTGGTCAAGACGACCTGAAACCCTTCGGCCGCCGCCCGAGGATAGAGCTTCTCATCTTTGGTCCCGGACCAGCCGTCGAGATCGAGCACATGGACGATCTCGTGCTTCAGCACAAAGGCCGTGATGGCCTTTCGGAGAGGGGCGGAGACATTCTCATCCAGCAGCAGCCTCACGCGGCTCCCTGGGGGGGTCGGGATCGTAGCTGTCGACATAATCGGCGAAGTCGACGGCGTCCAGAGCCGCCGGGGCCGTAACGCTCGGGTAGTAGTCGGAAATCCGCTCCGGCGGAACTCCGTCACGCAGCAATGCCGCGACCTCGTCATAGGGAACGCGAGTGCCCTCGATCACCGGCACCCCTCCGCGAACCGCCGGATCCACGGTCACATGGACACGAGGCTGCAACAGCGACGGAATGTGCCGGCCGTCGCGGTAGAACGGCTGCAAGACGTCCACCATCTCGTGGATGACCACGTTGGCCTTCCTCCGCACCAGGTCGACCGCCTGGCCGGGCGCCGCCAGATAGATGGTGCCCGCGTCGGCGACCAATGTGTAAGAGGACAGATGCTCTCGCTCCTTCAGATCTCCGCGCAGCGTGTCAAGCGCCCTTCTGATCTTCTGCAGCGAAGCGTGGTTACGCAGTTTGACACAGGTCCTCAGCGCCACCACGTCCCGGAAGGAGTACAGGACAGGCCGTCTGCCGGAGATCTCGGGAATCAGCACCGCACCGCGACTGGCACCGGCGTTGCGCCAATGCGCGAGCTGACGGAGCGTGGCACCCGACAGCGCCGCGGCCAGCTTCGGATCGTAGGCCACCGCTTCCCCTCCTCCCCGCATCACGCGCCAACCTCCCGGACGGCCATCATCACAAATCTCTCCCCTGTTGTCAGGCGTTACACAACCCCCGCTCCGTCTATCGCCCACACCGAGGAACCATGTGTGGCCGATGAGACTTCCGACGTCAACGCCCCACCGCCTCACCGGTGAACCCACCCCCCGCCTGGCGCGATGCCTGAACCCGATCAAACAGCACCCACGAGACTACCAATCCGCCAATAACGGATGAAATGCCAAGAAATAGGACAACTAAAACACGATCAGCGCACCCATGATCGAATCTACGAACGCATCGAACAGATGAGAGGCGCACCGCAAGGGACTTGATCTCCGGACCCGCCGATTAAAAGACCCCTCACGTGACGGCCTTTCGTACCGCCTACTGCTTTGGTGTCGGAATCCTTGACGTTGCAGCCAAGGAGTTCCACGTTATTCGCGTCGACGTTCTCAGGGAGAGACCTTTTTGACGGTGAATACCGAGCAAGCGCGGAGCACGGTCGGGTATCGTGCGGTGATGTCGGTGACTCGGTCGCTGACGAGACAGTCGCGTGGGGTGATCGCCAAAGGCTTCTGCGACCCCGTTCGAAAGTCGTATTCTGCGCTGGGAGGTGACGATCGGCAGAAGAGCGCTTAAGGGCATAGTCGTTGCGGCTTGGCTCATCGTCTCGACGGTTCTCCTCCCCACGGTGACAAACATCGCCACCAGCATGCCGCTACCTGGTCTGCTTGGCTGGATCGAAGACTATCGATGGGTGGTCTTCATTGTCGGCGTGGTGATGCATATCGGCCTGAGTATCGCCCACTGGGCGCTGCAGAGCGATAGGACACCCGAGCCTCCGGAAATTCGGATTGACGAGCGTGGCAGGACGCTCGATGATGCAATCGTTATGTTGGGCCGGCGTTCTGGGCTGTGGCGCCGCGATGCGCTCGTTTCCAGGGGGGCCGCTCTTGTCAGGGAGCACTCGCGGCCGACCGTGATTTACGGGCTGCCTGGGTCAGGCAAAACGATCCTGCTTACACAGATCGCCAAGGAATGCCGCGCCAGCTTCAGATATGGCATCTGCCTGGCCTTCGACGGCTATCAAGCCGAGGACCTGGGTTTTGTCCTGCACCAGCTCAATCAGTTCCTCGTCGGCTTTGGCCGGGCGGTTGATGACCAGGATCTCCAGCAAGCTCCTCGTCTGGCGACCCTCCGCCGGATGACCGCAGAACTTCAAGGCATCGGGGTCTTGGTTCTCATTGATGGGTTGCATTTGGCCGACGCCACCACCCAAGCCAACCTGCTCGGATCGCTGAGCGGGCTCGATGGTGTCAAGGTACTGGCGGCCTCGGCCGAACGTCTCGTACCGAATCCAGGTGCCGTCGCCTTGCACGTCCCCGAACTCTCTCCGGAGGAATGCCGGGAATTCGCCCACCGCGTTGCCGACGCGTTCGACCTGCGGATCGACGTCGACGATGTGCTGAACAAGCTGCCAGACATGGTCCGTACCTATCCACGTACGCTTGAGATGACCTTGGGCTATCTGAAAGACCTGCCTTTGGAACTGCTTCCGACCGACACGACGTCGGACTCCAGGCTCGTCCAGCATATGTTGGGCAGCCTAGAGGCACCGACAGCGCGTGCGCTGACCCGGCTTTCCCTGTTCCATGGCTCCGACATCATCGCCACCATCACCTATGCGGGCGAGGCATCCCTGCGCGGTCTTGAGGACGAACTGGGAGTGCTGCTGCGTCGCGCGTTGATTGACCGTGTCCAGCCGACAATCGCCGTCCCCACAGTTGTGACCACGAATTTACGAGCTGTCCACGCGGCGACCGTGAATGAGGAAACCGTGACCGTCACCGTCGCCCTTACCGGAATCGCACGGACCTGGTTGGCCGCTCATCGCGACCTGTCGCCCCTTGCTGACGTGCTCGCGACAGTCGCTCATAACCTGGCCCGCATCGAGGCATGGTCGCAACTGTTGGAGCTCTGCGACCTGGCGGTCCTGGAAGAACTCAGCCGCCGAGGCCGCTGGGACGCCTACCTTGCGATGGCAAAGCTAGGAGCACGGGCCGCTGTTGCGACCGGATCGGCTGGCGCAGAGATCGAGTTCAGGTTGCGGGTCGCTCGCAAGCTCGTGCAGCTCGGCTCGTTTGAAGATGCAGAAGCCAGCCTCGAACTCGCCGCTGCGCGGCTGGGAAACGGTGACACAGCGGTGCACGCTCATCTCACTTCTCACCAGGGTCTGCTCGCGCTCATGCGAGGTGACGTGGAATCTGCGCTCCGAGCGTACGAGGAGAGCATGCGGCTTGCTCAGGCCCATGGTGAGCAAGAGCTCCTGGTGATCAGCAGCAAGCAATTGGGTCACGTGTATGAGCGCCTGGGGAGGCCCGAAGACGCTTGGCGCGCTTATGAGTGGGCGGCGACCCACTCTGGTGTGGACTCGAAGGTTCACTGGGAGTCTTTGGTCAACCTGGCGCTCATGGACGCCAAGAACGACCGTTTTGATGATGCAGCCGACCGGATCGACCGGGCGGTCAGAGGAATGACCGACAGTGGTTACGACGCGGGAATTGCGCGAGCCACGCTTGCCTACGCACAGATTGCCTTCGCCCGCGGCAACCGGGAACTCGCGCTCGGTCTGATACGTCAGGTCTGTGTGACAGGAACTGCGAATGTCCGTGTCCTGGAGCTCGCGACTGCGATGCTTAGGGGCCTAGAGACGCCGGAGTGATGAGGAAAAGGTGCTGTTCCGCAGAAGATCAAGGCCAAGGCCAGGCCGTGCGCTGATCCGCAATCCAATCCTCTTCGAATCCGATCCAGATATTCCTGAAGTTCTGAAAGGGAGGCTGAACGGCTACGCCAAGCTCAGGGGGGCAGAGGGCTTCGGCGACGCACCGCAAAGCACAAGTCTCGCCGCCGAGATCCGAGCTGACTGGCTGACAGCCGGGCTGGAGATGCTTTATCTAGACGCCATCCTCACGGTCCTTCATTACCAGGTAGTGATTGAGAACTTCAGCGAGCATGGCGATAGGTTAGAGGCTGACCAACGACTCCGGAGCTTCTGGGTGGCCCACGGCATGGATAAGGAAATGCTTCGAAAGATCATCAATCGGATTGACTTGAACCTTCTATCGATCATCGACGGCTAATGCCGGAAGAATTATCCGAGAAGGTTCTCGAACTACTGGCGTATGCCCGAGAAAACGTGCCGCACTACGGAAGTATTCCGGTTCCGTCCCCCAAAGGAAATCTGAGTGGATTTCCCATCCTCGAACGAGCCGACATCCAGCGGGCAGGCAGGTCATTGCAGTCGTTGTCAGGCGACCCGGACGAATGGCTGGCGACATCAACATCCGGAACAACCGGCGAACCACTGACAGTGTTTTTCGACTCGCCTCCCCAAGCTCTGGAGATTCGCATCATCCTACGACTCGCCAAGCGGTTCGGGGTGGACGGAAGTCCCGGAATTTTGCACCTCACCTTGCATGCCCCCGGACCGTCCCAAGCAATGGTCTCTCCCTGGGGTGACGAAAATATCCTGACTCGCTGGAACCTCGCCCGCCTATGGCAGATGGATGACCGAGCATTCACTGGACGACTAGAGCGAGCAGTCGTTGGCCGGATCCTCACCGCAAAACCGTCAGTTTTCGGCCTTCTGGCCGATCGGCTAGGTGATCGCGGAACTTCGGCTCCCGCCGCGCTCCTCATGTCGGGAGAGATGTGTCCGCCAGACCTGCGCCGGAAGATCGAAGAGCGGTTCCACTGCCCGGTGTCCTCGCTTTACACCATGGCGGAGGTGGGCATCGTGGCCACCGAATGCCCGACCGTCGCAAATGCCTATCACTGTGAACAGGAGTCTTGCCACATCGAGATCCTAGACGGCGACGTTCTAGTGACACCACTGACCAACAGAGCGATGCCTCTCATCAGGTACCGGAGTGGTGATCAAGCACGCTGGTTGGAGAGTGGATGCCAGTGTGGCCGTACCGCGCCCGTCTTCGAGCTCACCAGCGCCAGATCACCTCGGCATCTGCTTACCGCCGACGGGGGGCTGGTGGCCATCAGCACCTTCATGAAGACGATGATCTCGCTTCCGGTGAACCGGATTTCCCTGGCACAGCAGGGGCCCGGGCGGGTTCGCGTTGATTACCGGCTCTTCGATCTTGAGGGGGAAGGGCGTCGGCGTGGCCTGACACGCGAGAGCCCGTAGCCCC
>NZ_BNBB01000005.1 GCF_014654615.1 Streptosporangium violaceochromogenes
CGCCGGATTCATGTCGAACCACCGCGAACCCCGCGACAGCCCCACACACACCCGCAACCCCACCAGAACCACAACCCACCCCGTCTCCGGAGCAACCCTTCCAACTTACTCCAACATTTGGTTCTCGTCAAACCAAATCTCGGTGACACACGCACGTCTCACCGAAGGCATCTGTCGGAGGGCTCCCGAGGTCGCGGCGGTATCCGCCTGCCCCCTCGGGCCCGTGAACTCTATGGAAGGCGTCGTCCCCCGTCAAATCGGGAAACCTGGGTGGCGACGTGTTCCTCACCGTGGGGGTAGGGAGTCCGGTATGACGGATCAAAGAGCGTTTCCCCGAGCTCTCACCGTGCTGTTGTGCACCGCGAGCGCCGTGGTCACACTGGCCGGCATCCGGGAGGTCGGGTCGATCGCCGGACCGGTGATGCTGGCGCTGGTGCTTGTTGTGGCGGTCGCCCCGATCAGGACCTGGTTGCAAAGACACCGCGCACCCGGATGGACCCTCGTCGCCGCCCCCCTGCTGGTGGTGCTGCTCCTGCTGCTCGGCATGGTGTCGATTCTCAGTCTCTCCCTCGCCCAGCTCGCCCTTCTCGCCTCGACCTACAGCCACCGGTTCGACCAGCTCATCGTCCAGGCGCAGCAGCTGGCCGTGCGGCTCGGCCTCGGCACGCAGCAGATGAACCAGGCGATCAAGGCGTTCGACCCGGGGAAGATCTTCGATCTTCTCACCGGATTCGCCTCCGGCCTGGTCGGGGCCTTCTCCAGCCTGGTGCTCATTGTCGTCCTGCTGCTGGCGATGTGCCTGGACGCGCCGTCCTTCTCACGTCTGCTCTCCGTCAACGCCACCGGACAGCGCTCCGGGCTGATCCACGCACTCGGCGTCTTCGCTCAGAAGACCCGCCGTTATCTGGCCGTCTCCACGGGGTTCGGGCTCATCTGCTCGGTGCTGGACGTGGGTGCGCTCTGGCTGCTCGGGGTACCGCTTCCCTTTCTCTGGGGAGTCTTGGCATTGATCACTAACTATGTCCCAAACGTCGGCTTTGTCATTGGACTGATCCCGCCCGCCCTGCTCGCCCTGCTCGAAGGCGGCCCGAAGACCATGCTCCTCGTGATCGCCGCCTACATCGCGATCAACTTCGTGGTCCAGTCGCTCATCCAGCCCAAGTTCCTCGGCGACGCCGTGGGCCTGTCCACGACCATGACGATGCTGTCCCTGTTGCTGTGGGCGTTCGTGCTCGGCCCGCTGGGAGCGCTTCTGGCCATCCCCCTCAGCCTGCTGACCCGCGCCCTGCTGATCGACAGCGACCCGAACGGGCGATGGGCCGCGGCCCTCATCTCCGGAGAAGCCCCTTCTGACGGGCGACCGTGACCGCCCCGGTGCGGTTGTCCACCTCCAGCTTCGCGTAGATGTGTACCAGGTGGCTTTTCACCGTGGCCTCGCTGATGAACAGTCCCCTGGCGATCCGCCGGTTGGACAGGCCGTCGGCCACCAGCCCGACGATCTCGACCTCGCGGGGGGAGAGCACCGCCTGCGGCGCGCGCATCCGGGTGACCAGCCTGGCCGCGACCGGCGGGGCGAGGATGGTCTCCCCCCGGGCCACCGCCCGGATGGCGTCGAGCAGGTCGTCGGTGGGAGCGTCCTTCAGCAGGTAACCCGCGGCGCCCGCCTCGATGGCGGCGAAGATGTCGCCGTCGGTGTCGTAGGTGGTCAACACCAGCACGCGGGGCGGATCCGGCAGTTCGCCGATCAGCCGGGTGCTCTCCGCCCCGGACATCCCCGTCCCCAGGCGCAGGTCCATCAGCACGACGTCCGCACCGGGCGCGAGCCGTACGGCGTCCTCTCCCGTGGCGGCCTCACCCATCACGGACATGTCGGCGGCCTGCTCGAAGGCGGCGCGCAGGCCCTTGCGGACGACGGGATGGTCGTCGGCGAGCAGCAGGCGGATCACGAGGTGGGGAGGGTGACGGCCAGGGCCGTACCGAGGCCGGGGGCGGATTCGACGGTGACGGTGCCGCCGAGTTCGGCGGCTCGGGCGCGGATGAAGCCGAGGCCGTTACCCGCGCGGGTGGGCGGGTCGAAACCGCGTCCGTCGTCGACGATGTCCATCGCCACCTCGTCCTCCATGTAGGTCAGCGTGAGGGCCGCCTTGCTCGCCCGCGCGTGCCGGGTGACGTTGGCGAGCCCACCCTGGGCGATCCTGAACAGGGCGATCTCGGCCCGGCGGGGCAGTGTGTACGGCTCGCCGTCCAGGTGAAAGGTGGCCCCCTGTCCGGAGCAGAGGCGACGCAGGGCCTCCTCCAGGGAGCCGTCCAGGCCGGGCGGGGCCAGAGCGTGGACGAAGCGGCGGGCCTCGGCGAGGTTGTCCTCGGCCGCGCGCATGGCCTCACCGACGTATCCGGCGGGGTCCTGCGGAGCGGCCCGCAGCAACAGCACGATGCTGGACAGCCCCTGGGCGAGGGTGTCGTGGATCTCCCTGGCCAGCCGCTGGCGTTCGGCGAGCACTCCGGCCTCGTGCTGGGTCTCGGCCAGCTCGGCGCGAGTCCGGGTCAGCTCGTCGATGAGCGCGCGGCGGCGTTCGCTCTCCCGGTACAGGGCCGCGTAGCCGGTGACCGTGAGGATCGCGACCAGCGCCCCGATCCCCGGGCCGATGACCTGAGCCGGCTGGAGGGAGCCTTCCCGTACGGCCGGCACACCGACGGCGATCCCGGTGAGCGCCAGCACGGCCAGGACCCCGGCGCGTGGCGGCAGCAGGTGCAGGCAGAGGAAGAACAGCGGAAACGCCAGCCAGACGAAGCTCACGCTGATCAGGACCAGCGCCGTCCAGATCAGGACGACGGCCACCAGCCACACCGCCGACGCCGTGCGGCGCCCGCCGAGGGTGAGACCCATCGCGTAGACGACGCCGAGCGCGACGCCGCCCGACAGGGCGACCCACGAGCCGGACGCCCCCACCAGGGCGACGGCGAGCAGCACGGTGAACACGCCGTGCAGGCCGTACCGGAGCAGCCGCACCGCGGAGACGTCGGGCCTCCCTGTCATATGCACAGGTTAGGAGGGTTTTGGGGAGGGTCCGTATCCATCCTTCGGTTGATTCGCGGACCGCCCGGAGTCGCGATGCGCCGGGCGGGCCGGGACGGCGAACCTGGGAGGAGTCAGAAGGCAACCGACCGGAGACCCGCCTTGTTCATCGCACTGAGAGACATTCGTTTCGCCAAGGGACGGTTCGCCCTCATGGCGTCCGTCGTGGCGCTCATCACCCTGCTCGTCGTCCTGCTGTCCGGTCTCACCTTGGGCCTCGCCTCGGAGAACATCTCCGGCATCGAGAATCTCAGGGGCGACCGGATCGCGTTCGGCGACGAGAAGATCTCCTTCTCCTCAAGCACGGTCACCGCCGAGCAGTGGAAGGGCCTGGGCGGCGAGCCGCTGGGCGTCACGCAGACCCAGCTCACCCATGACGGCACGGGCCAGGCGGTGGCGGTCTTCGGCTCGGAGGCCCTGGCGCCGGCACGGCCGGCCGACGGCGAGCTGGTCGTCTCCCCCGACCTCGGCCTGGCCGCGGGGGACACCGTGACGATCGGCGAGCGCTCCTACCGGGTCGCCGCGCTCGGTCCGGACGACTCCTACGGTCACACGCCCGTGGTGTGGTCCACTCTCGCCGACTGGCGGCGGATCGCGCACGCCGAGCCGGACACCGCGACCGTGGTCGTGCTGAGCGGCGAGACACCGGCCCGGACGTTCGGCACGCATCCCGTGACCAAGGAGGCGTCTCTGGCCGGGATCGGCTCCTACACCTCGGAGAACGGCTCGCTGACGCTGATGCGGGGTTTCCTGTTCGCGATCTCCGCGCTCGTCGTCGGGGCGTTCTTCACGGTGTGGACGATTCAGCGCCAGGGCGACATCGCCATCATGAAGGCGCTGGGCGCCTCCAGTGGCTACCTGACGCGCGACGCGCTGGCGCAGGCGCTGATCGTGCTGACGGCCGGCGGTGTGGCCGGCGGGGCCGCGGGGTTCGGGGTCGGAGCGCTCGCCGAGCGGGTCATGCCGTTCGTCGTGAGCGTCTCGACGACGCTGGTGCCGGTGCTGGCCATGATCCTCCTGGGGATGGCCGGGGCCGTGCTCGCCGTCCGCAGGATCACCTCCGTCGACCCGCTGATCGCCCTGGGGAGCGCCCGATGAGCCTGGAACTGACCGACCTCCGCCTGACCTACGCCGACGGCGACGCCACGCTGGTCGCGCTCGACGATGTGTCGCTGACCGTGAAGCCGGGCGAGCTGGTCGCGGTGGTGGGCCCCTCGGGGTCCGGCAAGTCCAGCCTGCTGGCCGTCGCCGGGACGCTGCTGCGGCCCGACTCCGGCCGGGTGATCGTCGACGGGACCGACGCCTGCGGGCTGAACGACCGGGAGCGCACCACGCTGCGCCGGGAGCGGATCGGCATCGTCTTCCAGCAGGCCAACCTGATCGCCTCGCTCACCGCGCTCGAACAGCTGCTGGCGGTGGACCACATGCGGGGCGGGGTCTCGGGCAGGGCCGCCGGTCTGCTGCGGGCGGTGGGGCTGGCCGGCAAGGAGGACCGGCGCCCGCATCAGCTCTCCGGCGGCGAGCGGCAGCGGGTCAACATCGCCCGCGCGCTGATGGGTGAGCCGGCGGTGCTGCTGGTCGACGAGCCCACCTCGGCTCTGGATCACGCCAGGGGCTCGGAGATCATGGGGTTGCTGGCGGAGCTGACCGAGGAGCGCGCGGTGGCGACGCTGCTGGTCACGCATGACATGGGGCAGATCGGCCACGCGCACCGGGTGACGGAGATGGACGACGGCCGCCTGTCGGAACGGCGGGCCGGTTCTCGGCCGTGACCCGGGCGCCGAGAACCGGGCCGTCCTTCCGCGCGGCGGCCTTTCCGCGCCGGACGCCCCGGCCGGGGCGTCCGGCGCGGAAAGGGGCGGCCTTTCAGGCCGAGACGCGCACGGGGACGGGGAGACGGCGGGGCGTCCTCGGCGGGGTGGAGGGGAGCTTGGCGACACGGCGCTCCCAGGGCATGGCAAGGGCCAGGACCGGCAGGAGCACGATGGAGCACTGTGCCCAGACCGAGTGCAGCGCCCACCAGGTGTCGGGGCCGAACTGGGTCATGTAGAGGTAGCCGTATCCGGCCCAGACGGACACGCCGATGACGGCCGGCCAGGCGAAGCGGGTGGGCCGGGCGATCAGGAACGGCATGAACCACAGCAGGTACTGCGCGCCCAGGCGCGGGGTGACGACCATGAAGGCCAGCAGCAGGGCCGTGGTGAGGTCCACCGGGTCGGCGCGGCGCCACAGCAGGGCCACCACCACCATGGTGACGTAGATCAGCCGCGTGCCGAACGTGGCGATCCCGCTGTGGAGCGTCCAGTCGCCCCCGACCAGGATCGCGCTGTAGCCCCACTCTCCGACGATCGGGCGGATGTCCTGGATCGTCCGGATGACCTCGGGGATCTGGTTCAGCGAGGTACCGGCGAAGACGGGGAGCGTGACCAGGAAGAAGACGGGGGCGACCCCCGCGGCGACGAACGCGACGACGCGGGCGCGGACGGTCGGCAGCAGCAGGAGCATCCCGGGGATCAGCCAGATCGGCCAGCTCTTGGCGCACAGCGCCAGGCCCATCAGCAGGCCGGCGAACAGGGCACGGCGCAGGGAGGCCCTCTCGCCCGGGCGGGAGGTGAGCGCCCGGTGCACCACGCCGCCGGGCCCGACGGCGTGCCGCAGGGCGCCGCCGACCCCCAGGTCGGCCACGCGCCGCCGTGCCAGCCCGACGACGTCGGTCCTCATTCCCGGGCGCTCGGGGTCGCCCGGGCCTCTGGCGACCACGAACGCGGCGACGCCGAAGACCAGCGCGACCGGCTCGACCTGGCCGTGCACGGAGGCGACCAGGAGGGCCAGGGGGTTGCAGGCGTACTGGAAGGCGCGCAGCGAGGCGGTGGGGCCGCCGGCGAGCTTGCCGACCAGCGGGATCAGCACGACGTCGGCGACCACCGTGACCAGCCGCCCGCCGATCTCCCAGGGGATGCCCAGCCAGAGCAGCAGGCCGTACACGTAGGGGATGGTCGGGAGGAAGTGCCAGCCGCCCTTGCTGCCGAGAACGGGGTCCTGGTGGTTGAGGATCGCCTCGCCGGCGGGCTTGAAGCTCCTCATGAAGTCCACCGGCTGCCAGGTGTCGACCGCGGAGGTGGCCATGATGAGCACCCGGAACCCGATTCCGACCGCGAGCACGACCACAAGGGAGGGGCGCCAGCCCTTCCACTGCGCGACCAGGGCGAGTACAACACCTGTGACGAGGACAAACCCCGTAAGAATTGCGTAGTCCATGACGGTAACAGCCTGCCGGAACCTCTCCCCTGGTATCGGCCCGGTCCGAAAAACGAGACCAGTCTCTCAGCTTTTGCAACTCAAAGTAGTATAAACAACACATTTGGTAGCTGATGGAGGCGGGGTACGACATCGGCATCGCCGGAGAGATCGCAAGCCGGGAGTGAGCGCTCGGGGGACGTCCGCCTCCCCGCCCGGCGGATCTCCGAAGAGCGCGGGGCCGATAACGGGATGTGCCCGCAGAAACGCCGGGGTATCGTGACAACGCACCTCGCACCACCCTGGAGCGCCACAAAATGGTCTTCGGCATCACCGACATCTGGACCTTCGTCATCGGCGCCTTCTTCATCATCCTGCTGCCGGGGCCCAACTCCCTCTACGTGCTCGCCACCGCGGCACAGCGCGGGGTGCGGCAGGGGTATCGCGCCGCGATGGGGGTTTTCACCGGTGACACCGTCCTGATGGTCCTCGCGGCGGCCGGGGCCGCCTCGCTCCTGCGGTCGACGCCGATCCTGTTCGCCGCGGTCAAGTACGCCGGGGCGGCCTACCTGGCGTGGATCGGGTTCCAGATGCTCCGGGGCGCCTGGCGGTCGTGGCGGGCACCGGAGCCCGCGAGGGCCGTCCCCGCATCGCCGCGGGCGGCGGAGAACCCCTTCCGCAAGGCCCTGGTGATCAGCCTGATGAACCCGAAGGCGATCCTGTTCTTCATCTCGTTCTTCATCCAGTTCGTGGACCCCGCCTACGGCGCGCCCGCGCTGTCGTTCCTGATCCTCGGGGCCGTCTGCCAGGTGTTCAGCGTGCTCTACCTGTCGGCGCTGATCTTCGGCGGGACCTTCCTCGCCGCCCAGTTCCGCTCGCGCCGCAGACTGGCGGCCGGCCTCACCAGCGGGGTGGGCGCGCTGTTCATCGGCTTCGGCGCCAGGCTGGCCACCGCCTCCCTCGGCTGACCGCGGCGCCCGCCGCGCGCCTTCCCCCCGGGGAAGAGAGGGCCGGAAAGCAAGGAGGTGGCAGGCACGGGGGACACGCGCTGGGGCGCACGCGAAGCCGCGGGCGGCGGAGACCCGAAGGAAACAAGGGAAGCCCGGGCACGTATCCGGCTCGGGTACGGTGAATGGCCGGTCGAAATCGCAACGGCCTCCCCTTCGAGCCCACGCGACAGACCCGGTGCGCCCGGCGATCCCCACCGGGGGAGAAACCTCTCCCGGTGCCGTCTCCCCCGTCCCCTGGAGCGCCATGAGCCACACACCCGTCGCCCTCCCCCGTCTCGCGGCCCTGATCCGGCAGGCGGTGCCAAGGCTCCTGGAGGGGGTGGTCGCCCCCCTGGCCGTCTTCTACGCCGCGCTGGCGCTCCTCGGCCTGAACGGCGCGCTGATCGCGGCGGTGGGCTGGGTGTACGCCGGGGTGGGGTGGCGGCTGATCCGGCGGATCCCGGTGCCCGGAACGATGATCCTCGCCGCCATCGCGATCACCGTGCGCGGGCTGCTGGGGCTGTGGAGCGGGAGCGCGGTGGTCTACTTCCTCCAGCCCGAACTGGGCACCATCTGCGTCAGCATGGCCTTCCTGGCCTCGGTGCGGCTGAACCGCCCGCTGGTGCAGAGGCTCACACTCGACTACATCCATCTGCCCTCCGCGGTGCTGCGCCATGAGCGGGTGCGCAGGTTCTTCGCCCGGATCACCCTGCTGTGGGCCTTCGTGCTGCTGGCCAACTCCTCGGTGAGCATCTGGCTGCTGCTCCACCAGTCGATCGGGACCTACCTGCTGGTCCGCACCTCGGTCGTGGCGCTGATCAGCGGGGTGGCCGCGGTCATCTCCGTCCACGCCTTCCGCCGTGTGCTGCGCAGGCTGCACCACGACCCGGCTCCCGCCGCCCTGACCCCCTGACCCCCTGCCCCTCCCGCGACTCCGCCCGGCGACCGGGAACGGCGCCCCGCCCGGCGAAACCGGAGCGCGGTGAGCCCGCGAAGAAGAGGGCAGGGAGGAGTCATGGTCATCACAGAACATCCGAAACGCTGGACGGGGCTGCCGTTCTTCGCCCTCGCCCTCGCGCTGGTGGCGGCCGTCGGGTCGCTGGCGGCGATCGGCGCCGGCGGCGAGTACCTGGCGCTGGAGCGCCCGCCCTGGGCCCCGCCCCCGTGGCTGTTCGGCCCGGTGTGGACGGTGCTCTACATCATGATCGCCGTCTCCGGCTGGCTGGCCTGGTCGGCCCGTGGCCGGACCCCCGCGCTCGGCGTCTACGCGGCCCAGCTCGTGCTCAACGCGGCCTGGACACCCCTGTTCTTCGGTGCCGGGCTGTACGGCCCGGCCTTCGTCGAGATCGTCGTGCTGTGGGGGACGATCGCGGCCACCGCCGTCCTGTTCCGGCCGATCAGCCGCCCGGCCGCCTGGCTGCTGGTGCCGTACCTGCTCTGGGTCGGCTACGCGGCGGCGCTGAACCTCGCCGTCTGGCTGCTCAACTGAACAGGGCCCGGCTCCCCCTGACGGACGAGTGCCCCTCCCCCCTGGGGAGGGGGCACGATGGCCGATCGCGGGATGTGCCGCGCACCGCCCCGTTCCTATCGTCGAAGGGACCGATCCCTGAGGGCTTTCCAGGGATGTGACCGGAAAACTTCGGGGAGATCCCCCGATGTCGGGAGATCACCGGCTCGTCATCGTGCTGTGAGAGATCCCCCACACCGACAGGAGCAGGGCTTCGTGACACAGGCCGTTCTCGACGCCGTCCAGCAGGCGATGACATCACCGTGGATCTATCCGGCGCTGTTCGCGCTGGCGATGCTCGACGGGTTCTTCCCGGTGGTACCCGCCGAGACCTCCGTCATCACCGCGGGCGTGTTCGCCGCCGCCACCGGCGCCCCCGACATCGCGCCGGTGATCGCGGTGGCGGCGCTGGGCGCGTTCGCCGGCGACCACATCTCCTATGCCCTGGGGCGGACCGCCAACGACCGGCTGCGCGGCGGCAGGCGCACGGGCAAGGCGGTCGCCTGGGCGGAGAGGGCTCTGGCCGAGCGGGGCGGCCTCGTGCTGGTGGTGGCCCGCTACATCCCCGGGGGCCGCACCGCCTGCACGCTGACCATGGGCGCGGTCGCCTACCCCCGGCGCTCGTTCGCCCTCTTCGACGCCGTCGCCGCCACCTCCTGGGCGGTCTACTCGGGGCTGATCGGCTACGTGGGAGGCGCGGCCTTCGAGCACGACCCGGTCAAGGGCCTGCTGCTGGGGCTCGGCATCGCGCTGTCGATCACCGCGGTGGTCGAGGTGACCAGGCACGTACGGCTCCGCCGGCAGCCCGCGGAGCCGGCACCGGAGCCCGCGCTGGCCGGGCCGGGTGACTGAGCTCCGGCCACGCGCCGTCCGTCGTCCGTCCCGCCGGTCTCCTCACGCCCGCCGCCAGATCAGGGTGTGCCACGTGCCGTCCGCGGGGGCGGCCAGGACGAGCCGGCGGCCGTCGAAGTTCATCTCCCCGACCCGGGTGGTGCCGGCGAGGGCGGGGTCGAGCGCCATCTCCACGTCGTGGGCCACGTGGCCCTCGCGGACCTCGTAGCGGCCCGAGTAGGAGAAGAACGAGGCGAACACCTCGGCCCGCGCCTTGGGGCACGCTCCCGCGGGGCCGGTTCCGGACAGCGGCGGGCGGGCGGCGCGCGCGAGGGTCAGGCTCATGTGGCCGTCACCCGTGTAGCAGAGCAGCCCTGTGGCGTCCGGCCCGAAGGGGTGCGTCACCCGTCCGTCCGGACGGGTGATGCGCCATTCGACCAGTCGCCATGCCCCGACCACGTTCATGCCCGCGAAGCTACGAAACCGGAGCCGACCGGTCAACCGCCCCTGACCCGAAACGGCGCGCCTTCCGTATCGAACTCCGCCTTACCTACGCTAACGTAGGTTACGGTTCCGTAGTCTTTGAGGGAGAGGCCGTATGCGAGAGTTCAGCCAGACCGAGTTGCTGATTGAGCTTGAGCCCGTCGTCGCCGGAGAGCTGGACCGGCATCACCAGATGGCCAAGGAGTGGTTTCCCCACGAGTACGTCCCGTGGTCCGAGGGCAGGGACTACGACGGTTTCCTCGGGGGCGACGCCTGGGTCGAGACCGACTCCAAGCTTCCCGAGGAGGCGCGGATCTCCCTCATCGTCAACCTGCTGACCGAGGACAACCTCCCCAGCTACCACTATGAGATCGCCACCGCCTTCGGCCGCGACGCCGCCTGGGGCACCTGGGTGCACCGGTGGACCGCCGAGGAGGCACGCCACGGCACCGCCCTGCGCGACTATCTGACGGTCACCCGCGCGGTCGACCCGGTGGCGCTGGAGCGTGCCCGTATGTCACACATGGAGGAGGGGTTCACCAACTCCTACGAGGGCGTGCTCCACTCCCTGGCGTACGTCTCCTTCCAGGAGCTGGCCACCCGCATCTCGCACCGCAACACGGGCAGGGCCTCCGGAGAGCCGAACTGCGAGCGGCTGCTCGCCAGGATCGCCGCCGACGAGAACCTCCACATGCTCTTCTACCGCAACCTGCTCGACGCGGCCTTCCGGCTGACCCCGAACCAGACCATGCGCGCCGTCACCGACGTGGTGACCACCTTCCAGATGCCCGGCACCGGAATCGAGGGCTTCAGCCGCAAGGCGATGACCATCGCCAACGCCGGTATCTACGATCTGCGCCTGCATCTGGACGACGTCCTCATGCCGGTCCTGCGCCAGTGGGCCGTGTTCGAGATGAAGGACCTGGACGCCGAGGGGGAGAAGGCCCGCGAGGAACTCGCCGGGTTCCTCGACCGCCTGGAGGTCTCCGCGGCGCGCTTCGTCGAGCGCCGCGACGCCCGCCGCGCCCGCCAGGCCGCCACCTCCTGACCTCGCTCTCCGGCGTTCTCCGGCTCCTCCCGGTCCGGGCGCCGGGGGCCGCCATGGGCGGCCCCCGGCGCCCGGCGACGCCGGTCAGTCCTTCGTGATCTCGGCCAGCGGCACCGAGGGGTCGGCGAGGCGGGCCGGGTCGACGCGCGCGCCCGCGCGGATCAGCTCCTGCGCCGGAGCGATGCCCTCGTCCCACCGGTTGACGTGCATCCCGGCCACGACCCGACCGCCGGCGAGCCAGAACGCGTGGAAGTCCGCGGCCTCCAGGTCTCCGCGTACGACGAGGGAGTCGTACCCTCCCGGCCGGAACCAGCCGGAGAACTCCATGCCGACGTCGTACTGGTCGGTAAAGAAGTAGGGGGGCCGGTCGTAGACGACCTCCCTCCCGAGCATGGCCTTGCCGGCGGCCAGCCCGCCGTTGAGCGCGTTCGCCCAGTGCTCGACGCGGATTCGCGCGCCGTACAGGGGGGTGAAGGCGTTCGCCACGTCACCGGCGGCGTAGACGTCGGGGTCGTCGGTGCGCAGGCCCTGGTCGACCAGGACGCCGTTCTCGACGGCGAGCCCCGCCCGCTCGGCCAGGCCGGTGTTGGGCCGCACGCCCACCCCCACGATCACCACGTCGGCCGGAAGCTCACCGCCGTCGTCGGTGGTCACCGCCCGCACCCGCCCGTCACCGAGGAAGCCGGTCACCTGACGGCCGAGTCGCAGGTCGACGCCGTGGCGGCGGTGCACGCCGGCGAAGAAGGCCCCCATCTCCGGGCCGAGCACCGCCTGCAACGGCACCGCCTCCGGCGCCACGACGGTCACCTCGCAGCCGTACTCACGGGCGGCGGCGGCCGTCTCCAGGCCGATCCATCCGGCCCCCACGACGACCACCCGGCCCCCCTCGCGCAGGGCGTCGCGCAGCCGCTCGGCGTCTTGGAGGGTACGCAGGCAGTGGATTCCGTCCAGACCGGAGCCCGGCACGTCCAGGCGGCGCGGGGATGCGCCGGGCACGAGCAGCAGCCTGTCGTATCCGATCCGCCCGCCTCCTTCCGTCTCCACGCGCCGCGCGGCCCGGTCGATCTCCGTGACCTCGCGCCCGAGCAGCGGCTCGACGGCGTTGGCGGCGTACCAGCCTTCGTCGTGGACGTAGGTCTTGGCGCGTTCCTGCCTGCCGAGCAGGTACCCCTTCGACAGTGGAGGGCGTTCGTAGGGCAGGTCGGCCTCGGCGCCGATCAGTTTGATCGCGCCGTCGAATCCCTCCTCCCGCAGAGACTGCGCGGCCTTCGCCCCGGCGAGGCCCGCTCCGACGATGACGAACGTCTGCTCGGTAGTCATACAGTCCTTCCTATCCGATCGAGCCCCCGGTTTCGATCTCTTCGGAGAGCCCGCCCGGCGGACGTTGCCGGGAAGAGCGCTCCGCACGCCGCGGAGGGGCACACGGTGCCGCCCTCCTCCGAGCGGCCAGGCCCCGCCCTCCTCCAGGCGCCGCGCCGTCGCCCGGAAGGCCCCCGCGCCCTCCCCCGCGGCCGGGTGACGAACATCCCCGGCCTCCTTTCCGCGCGTTCCGGGCTCTCGATGGCCGCCTCTTCCGGGCCCGGACGGGAGAAACACCGTAACCCACCGGGAGCTCCCATTTTCTTTAGGGTTGTCAGGATTGCGGCACCGAATCATCGGTTACGCTCAGTTTCCATCGGCCGATGGAAACACGCCGACCTCATTCCCGTGAAGCGTCTCGCCGGTTCCCCTGATTGACCAACCGTCCAGGCCGGGAGATAACAAAAGCAGGCAAGAGCGCGTCGAGCCGGCCCGGAAATCCAGGTGACGACATGAGTGTTTCAGGTTCGCCCTCCTCGGCGGGGTCGGCGGACACGTCCGCGCTCCGAATCGGCGCCCCCTGCGAAAACACCTTTCCCGGCAATTCACTCAAGCCGCTCCAGACAACAACCGGCTGTCCGATGTTCAAAGAAAGCCCAGCGCCGCCGGTTTTCGCCGAAATGAACACGGCCTGGGGCAATCAGGGCGGCAGAACCCTGGCTCAAGGGCCCGTCCGGTGATCCGGTGAGAGGTATCGCACTGCTCTCCCTGGCCCTCGCCCACTGGCTGCTGCTCGGCGGCCCGCCGGCCTCGGCCGCCGCCCCCGAACTCCACCTCGTCCTCGCCCCGTCCCGGCTCAGGCTCGCCGTGGGCGAGTCCGCGGTGGTGGACGTCCTCGCGACGCTCCCGGCGGGCACCACCATGGGCGACGTCCTCCTGTCCCCGGTGCCGAGCCCCTACCTGAGTGTCGGGACCCCCGACCCGCGCCCGCTCCGCCCGGCCACCGGCTGGCGTCTTACCGTCACGATGCTCTCCAGCGCGCCGACCTCCCATGAACTGGTGTTCACCGCTCGCAGAGAAGGCTCCCCCCGGGCCGTCCTGGCACATCTGGCCGTCGAACCCCGGGCACCGCGTTCTCCCACCGAGATCCTGCGGGTGTCGGTCGTGGCGGCACAACAGGAGCTGAACGAGGAGCAGCCGGTGTTCATGTATGTGACGATCCAGAACGTCGCTTCCGTACCCGTGACGATCCGTCGTGTTCAGGGCCGGGCGTCTTCCGGCCTCAAGGTCTGCGGAACGAGCGGGGTGAGTGCTTCCGGGCCGGCCTGCCCCTCCGACCGCCCCACCGGCCGAGCGGGCCCGGCCCTGGCGGTGCGGTCGATAAGGCCGGGCGAGGCCACTCTTGTCTCGTTCCGGATCGACGCGACCGGGCAGGCGCGCGCGGGTGACCAGTCCGTCGTGTTCGACGGGGCGGGCGACTACGTCGAAAACGCGGTCACCCGGCAGGTCGCCTTCGTCGCCACCCACGGCGTCCGTTATGCCGTCCTCGGCGAATCGTCGCTGCTCACGGCGATCGGTGTCCCCTCCTTCCTGGTGCTCCCGGGTTTTCTCGCCCTCATGTCCTACCGGCTGGTCGCCCGGCGCTACAACACGGTGGAGGGGGCGATCTCGACCCTGGACGTGAGCGCCCCGGAGTTCCTCACCCTGTCCACCACCTTGTCGGTGCTCGCGATCCCGGTGTTCTGGGCGGTGACCTGGCTGCTCGGTGACGCGCACACCTACCTCGGCGGATACGGGGTGCGCGATCTCGTGGCGGTATGGATGGGCTCCGTGGTGGTGGGCCTGCTCTCGTTCGGTTTTCCGCGACTCGTTCTCCTGCTGCGGGAGAACCGCCGTACGCCCCGGCCGACCGACACCCCGCGACGGCTTCTGAGCCGGCTGGGGGCCGCCGGCGCCTCGGTGATCCTGCCGCGGGTCCGTGTCACCTGGGGCGGCCCCGGCGGCACGCAGGCCAACCAGTTCTACCGGGTTGGAACACGCTCCCCGAGCGACGATCGCGTCTGGCTGGTTCCCGGTGTCCACTATTCATTCGCCCCGGAGGCGACCGACACCGACATCGAGCGCGTACGGGCGGCTCTGGAGGGAGCCGCCTCGGCGGCCGCGGTTCTCGGCGTGATCCGCCGGACTCCGGTGGTGGATCTCGCGTGGGCCCCGGGCCCGGTGACGGGCCCGCTCCTCGTCGACGAGACGAGGGTCGTCGAAGAGCTGCAACCGGCGGCGTTGCTCCAGCAGTCGGCCGCCTCCGGGGAGGCGCGATGAGGAACGGAAGGCGGAAAAAGGCGGGGCAGTCTCCTGGAGACCGCCCCTTTCCGGCCACGTGCTTGAAGCACCCGGCCGAAAGACCCTTGATTCACCCGAAAAACTCGGGCCGCCGGCGGGCCGCGCCGCGAACCTCGGATCTAATCAGGGGAAACGTACCAAGCCCTGGGATTGGCGGTCAACATGCCGGTGATATTGCACCAAATACGGGTCTCCCATATATGGACGGAAACCACCCCGGCCTTGCTGCGCCCCACCTCCGCTCCCCCACCGATACCTCAATTGACCCTGCCCGCTCATTATGAGCGGGCTTTCCAGAACGCACGCCTCGCGGAAACGGGCTCCACGGCCACCGAGGAGTGGCCGCTCGGCGGGCCCGGCCCACCCCTCACCGTCCCCTGGGAGGTGCGGGACGGCAGACTCAGGGACATCAGCAACTTCTGGTTCCGCACCCTGGGCTATCGAGACTACTCAGCCGTTTCTCCCGAGCGGGCCTGGCGGGCCCAGATTCCCCTGAAGATCGCCCACACGGCCCGGGTGGAGGTCGGGAACGGCCACCACAGAGTCGCCGTTGAGGCACTGTGCCATCCGCTGGCCAACAGCGTCGCCGTCTCACAGCTCCTGAACGGCGAGTACACGCCGGCGGCGGCCGCCGGTCTCGTGGCATCCGTCGAGCGCGGGGTCCGATATCGCGTCACCGACCGGCCCGGGGGCCCCTGGTACGGGCTCCGGCGCTTCGGCCCCGAACTGCTGACGCGCCTTGACCGGGCCCGGCGCGGCGTCCGGGCCTGCGAGCCGGGCTACAGTCCCGATCCGTTCGTCCTGGTCACCGTGGTCCAAGGCTCCGGCAACGCCGACGAGTGCCGGGTGGTGGACGGCGGTGAGGTGCATCGGCTGCTTGAGGCGCTGGCCACCCGCGGCACCCTCGACGAGGTCGAGCGGCCCGGCTCACCGGCGGACCGCGCGATCGACGGCCGGGCGCACCGTGGCGGCGGAATGCTGTACGGCGATGACCGGGCGAGGGTCGTCTGGGCCCCCTACCGGTTCCTGGCGACGGGGAGATGCCGGTGGCTGGGGTGTTACCACCGCAACCTGACGCTCTCCACCGCTCTCACCGACGCCTGGCTCGGCGTGGCGGCATGGGGGGCGGAGGCGCTGAGACAGGGGCGTCTGCCGGTGGGGGGAGACGAACTGGTGGAACGAGCGGCCAGATTGCTTGGATTCGTCTGCGGAACCGGTGGCAAGTCCAATGTCGTTTACCGCTCGCGCAGCGCCGCGGCGCAGATTCGCGACAGCGGACTGGAATCCGAAATAGGTCAGATCAGGAAATACTCCGGAATATCCGAAAATCTCTCATCAACCATTATCAAACCAGCCAAAAAGGATAGACCGGCAGGCCCAAAAGACACCCGCGGTCACAGAGAAAAGCACCGATGATCCTCGGATAACCCGGCGGCCATCGGATGCGCGTGTTAACCTCAATTCACTCACCCGCATCCTGCCGGAGGCCACGATGAGTGGTGGCGGCAACCGCAGCGGTCAATACGCCGAACAGCGCGGCCGTATCGCGGAACGAACGTTTCTCGACCGAGTCGAGTGGTGGCTCTGGAACAGCGGGGGGCCACAGCCGGCGCAGCTCGCCCCCGACACCCAGAAAATCGATTACAGGATCGTCGTCCCGTCTCTGTGGGCACAGGCCGACAGCATCCCGCTCAACTGGCAGGTAAAAGCCACCGACAGGTTCCTCGTCGCCCAGGACAGCCCGCTCGGGTACCCGTGCATCCGCTATGAGATGCGACGGCACGATCTTGAATCACTCCACGAGTTCAGCACCTCGAATTCGTCGCTGTTCCTGGCGCTGGCGATTCAGCGGAACCCTCAGCAGGTCCCCAACGATCTTCTGCTCGTTCCTCCGCCGGAGCGCTTCACCTGGTACGCGCTGAACCTGACCGAGTACTTCCGCAGGGTTGAGTGGCGACAGCTCGGAAGAGCCCTGTTCATACCGATGCAGAACAGGCTCAATCTGGCGACCTTCTCCCTGTTGTGGAGCGCCCTGTGGGTGGACAGGTTCTTCGGAGTGCTCGCCGGCCCGGACCTCATGAGCGCTCCCAGGCTGCGCGCCACGATCCCGCGGGTCTTCGACCGGCGGGAGAGCCTGCTCCTCACACCGACCGGCGACTGGGACTTCCTCTTCAAAGAGCTTCCCCGGCACCAACCGGAACTCGATCCGCCGATGTTTCGCAAGGTGAACTTCCGGCTCGGTCTCGCCGGCGCCCTCAGCATCATCAGAAAACGCATGTACGACGCGGCGGACCGCCTCGACGTGGTGCGCAACTACTGCCCCGAGTCCCTGTACGGGACAGCCAACCTGTGGCTCTTCTCCAGCGCCTACCACCACTTCATGAGCACCACCGGGGAAATAGCGGGAGAACGCACGGACTTCGTGAGCCAGCGCCTCCTTCCCCTGCCGGAGGACGAGATAAGGGAAACACCGAGAATCCTGCTGAGCACCCTCTGGCACGTCGTGCTTCTCTACCGAGCACTCGGCACGGACGTCCATCTGGTAACAAAACCGGCGCAGAACGCCGGAGACGACTATAGCTACTACGGTGGCGGCATCGGCTATTTCCCGTGGATCACCCTTGACGGCGACCAGGCCGAGTGGATGATTGAAATGGAAACCACCCGAAGCATGAGTGACAATCTGGACTTCATCAACGATCAGGCCAGGGAGAAACAACTGGGAGCCGCCCACACCGTGGCCGACGCCGCCCGGCTTTTCAACGTTCCCAAAAACGAGCTCGCGCTTCCGCGAGCGTGCCCCCACCTCTTTTTTCCCATGGAAAGCATCTTCGTGCGTTACCCACGGGAACTGTTCGTCACGCCCGGCGTCCGGCGCCCATGACGTCCCCGCGACCACTCGACCCGAAACAGGAGTAAGGACTTATGCCACTGAGCGATCCGGCGAGCAGGCGCGCGCACCTCATGTCCACGGTCATACCGAAGCTGGATCCGCGGCCCTTCGTCGGGGGTTCGTTCGTCGACGCCGCCGGCCCCCGGACGCACAGGGTGCTGGAACCGGCGACGGAGAGACCACTGGCCGAGATGCCGCTCGCCGACGCCGGTGCCGTCGACGCCGCGGTACGGGCGGCCCGGACCGCCTTCGACACGGGGCCGTGGCCGAGGATGACCGCGCGAGAACGCGGCACGACGCTCAGACGGCTGGCCGACCTGATCGAACGCGACCTGGAGGACCTGGCGATCCTCGAATCCGCCGACACGGGCAAACGGCTCGGAGGGGTCCGTGCCTGGGACATCCCGCACGCGAGTGCCGTCTACCGCTACTACGCGGACCTGGCCGCCGGACCGGCCGACCGCGAGCTCCCCCCGGTCGGCGATGTGCGGGCCTGGACGCACCGTGAGCCGGTGGGGGTGTGCGCGGCGATCGTTCCCTGGAACTTCCCCTTCCCCTGCATCTCCTGGAAGATCGCGCCGGCCTTGGCCGCGGGCTGCTCGGTGGTGGTCAAGTCCGCCGAACGCGCCCCGCTGTCGGCCCAGGCCCTCGCCCGCCTCGCCGCCGAGGCCGACTTCCCCCCCGGAGTGGTGAACGTCGTCATGGGCGAGGGGCCGGTGGCCGGCGCCGCGCTGGTCGCCGACCCGCGGGTGGACAAGGTGACCTTCACCGGGCACGTCTCCACCGGCCGGTCGATTGTCCGTGACTCCTCCTCCCGGCTGCCCCATGTGACACTTGAACTGGGTGGTAAGTCACCTAATGTGGTGTTCGCCGACGCCGATCTGGAGGCCGCGCTGGCCGGCACCGTGGACGGCATGTTCTCCGTACAGGGCCAGAACTGCTGTGCCGCCAGCCGTACGTTCGTGGAGCGCGAGATCTACGACGAATTCCTCGGCCGGCTCGTCACCGCGGCCGGAGCACGCCGTCTGGGCGATCCGTTCGACGACGCCACGGAGCAGGGCCCGCAGATCGATCGCGCGCACTTCGAGCGCATCGACGGATACGTCAAACGGGCGCTCCAGGCCGGTGCGAGGTGCGCGGCCGGCGGCGCCCCCTCCGACCTCGGAGGACTGTACTACGCCCCCACCGTCGTCACGGGAGCCACACCGGACATGGAGATCTCACGAGACGAGGTGTTCGGCCCGGTCGGCACCGTCTCCCCGTTCGAGGGGCTCGAAGAAGCCGTCACAGCCGCCAACGACACCGACTACGGGCTCTCCGCCTCAGTATGGACCGGCGACTGGGGAACCGCCCATGAATTCGCATCCCGGGTGCGTACCGGAACCTGCTGGATCAACTGCTTCGGATACTTCATGGAATACGCGCCATGGGGCGGGGTGAAGCTCTCGGGTCTGGGACGGGAGCTCGGCGCGGAAGGACTCGACGAATTTCTGGTGACGAAGACGCTCTTCAGCACGTTCGGCGACACCTGACCCACGGCGCGCAGAGTAATTCCCCTCCGGAGGAAGCAGGCGTGAAACGTGTCGTCAACTATGTGGGCCAGCTCCGCGTCTATTCCTACGCCGATCTCCTCCTGCTCCTGCCGGCCGTTCGGGCCGATGTGCCGGCCATGGCGGGAATCAGCCTTCTGTGGTTCGGCTTCTTGATCCACCTTGAGTGGAGGCATCAGGACGCCGGCCGGCTCCGATGGCCCTGGTACGCCTGGGCCGGACCGTGGGCCGTCGGAGCGGCGATCTTCCACGGTCCTCAGGTGGTGCCGTTCCTCGCCCTGGCCGTGGGGTACGCCCTCAAAAAACGATCACGTTCTCTCTGCGCGATCTCCCCCTTGCTGAACGGCGGCCTCAAAGTCGCGTTGATAGCGCTGGTGCCCGGCGTCCCGGCCGGGACCTGCGCGCTCGTCTTCGCCGTCATGACCGTGCGCAACCTGCTCGGTGACATGCGTGACGCGGCCAAGGACGCCAAGGAGGGGGTGGGCACCATTCCCGTGCTGCTGGGTCTCCGCACGAACACCCCGTGGGTCTACCCGGCCGGACTCGCGTTCAGCTCAGGGCTCTGGACGGTGCTGGGGGACCTGCCGCCGTGGTGGTACGCGGTCGCCCTGCTGGTCCAGGCGGCGACGTATCACCTGACCCCGCGATGAGCCCGATCAGGTGGCCGACGACTCGGCCACGTAGCGAAACCTCGGAACACGCCGCCCGTCGATCTCCACTTCCTCGACGAAATTGGCAACGGGACGGACCCATGTGTGGCGCTCTCCGTATTTCGGCGAGCGGAAAAGGGCGTGGTAGACGACCACCTCATCACCGACCCGCTCGTCCGAGTTCGCGCCGGTGACATGATGACCGAAACCGGTTACCCGGTACCGATTTCCGGTGAAATGCTCATAAACTCCGAGTTGAATTAACGGATCAGACATCCAAAGAACCCTCCGCAGCGGGGCACCCCCAACCGACAGGTCCGATCCAATAAAACCTACCCCACTCGCCGTGGGAGTTCCAGAAGACCGATCGTTCCATATGGCTTTCCTTTTTCGAGGGTTGTTTATCCTTTATTCTCTCCAGGGGTGGGGAGTCGCGCGGCGGACCGGCAGGAGACCGCGTTCGCGGTCTTCTGGCGCGTGTGGCGCCGCCGGACGGCCTCGGCCTCCCGGCATGGGCGAGGGGCGGGGCGCCCGGCCGTCTCCGTGGGGCACGGGCCGGCCGGGACCGTATTTCATCACTTGTTGACTTCTTGGGCGGGTCGGCCTACCGTTGCGGAGGCGCATCGGTTGCAGGCATGCAAGGAGCTGTCCCGTGGACGAGCGAGAGCGCGACCGGCTCGCCGGGGACATCGCCGATCTCCGGCGGGCGCTGATCCCCGGCCTCATCCTCCAGCTGCCGCGCCGGTTCGAGGGCGACGGGCCCTCGATGCCCCAGATCGCCACGCTGTACGTCCTCGACCACCCGGCCGCCCCCACGCTCCGCGAACTCGCCGAACGCCTCGGCCGATCGGTCTCGGCCACCAGCCGCCTGGTCGACCAGCTCGTACGGCGCGGCCTGGCCGACCGGCGCGAGGACCCCGGCGACCGGAGGGTCCGGCGGATCGCCCTCACCGGGAGCGGCACGAACTTCCTGCGGGGGTTGGAGCGCGCCCGGGCCGAGGCCCAGCTCCAGGTCATGGCCCATCTCACCCCCGAGGAACGCGCGCTCGTCACCCGAGCCATGGCGCTGCTCGGTGAAGCCTCAAGGAGACGCACCCATGCACACTTCCCTGATCCTGACGTTCGATGACATCGGAGCGGAGGCGCTCCCCCTGGTCGGCGGCAAGGCCGCCAACCTCGGCGTCCTCACCGCCGCCGGGCTCCCCGTCCCGCCCGGCCTGTGCGTGACCACCGAGGCCTACCGCAGGGTCGCCGCGCAGGCCGGCCTGGACGACGTGCTGTGCGCCCTGGCCCGCACCCCGCCCACGGACACCGGCGCCCTGAGCGAGCTCGCCGCCCGGGCCCGCGAGCTCGTGCTCTCCGCGCCGGTGCCCGACGACATCGCCGACGCCGTACGGCGCGGCGCCCACGGCCCCGTCGCGGTCCGCTCCTCGGCCACCGCCGAGGACCTGCCGCACGCCAGCTTCGCCGGACAGCAGGACACCTACCTCAACGTGATCGGCCCCGACGCCGTGCTGGACGCGGTCCGGCGCTGCTGGGCGTCGCTGTGGACCGACCGGGCGGTGACCTACCGCGCGGCGGGCGGCATCGACCACCGCGCGGTCCTGCTCGCCGTGGTGATCCAGGAGATGATCCAGTCCGAGGTCGCCGGCGTGATGTTCACCGCCAACCCGGTCACCGGACGGCGCCGCGAGGCGGTGATCGACGCGAGTCCCGGGCTCGGCGAGGCGGTGGTCTCCGGCGCGGTCAACCCCGACCGCTTCGTGGTGGACCTGGCCACCGGGCGGATCACCGAGCGGCGCCTCGGCGACAAGCGGCTGGCCGTACGGTCGCTGCCGCGGGGCGGGGTCGAACACGTCGAGACCGCGATGGACCGCGCCTGCCTCACCGACGCCCAGATCAGGGCACTGGCCGAGCTGGGCCGCCGGGTCGAGGACCACTACGGCGCCCCGCAGGACACCGAGTGGGCCGTCGACGCCGGCGGCTCGCTGTGGCTGACCCAGGCGCGCCCGATCACCACCCTCTTCCCGATCCCCCGCCACCAGCCCGCACCGTCCGCACCCCCCGCACCGGGGGCGGCCGGGGGCACGGGAGCCTCCTCGGGCGCGCTGCCCGCGGGCGACCGGGGACCGGAGGGCATACGGGTCTACTTCTCCATGAGCGTGGCGCAGGGGATCTACGCGCCGATCACCCCGATGGGGATCTCGGCCTTCCGTTTGCTGTCGTCGGCCGGGGCAGCGGTGGCGGGCGTCCCGGTGGCCGGCCGCCGGCAGGGGGCGCCACAGTTCGCCGAGGCGGCCGGGCGGATGTTCCTCGACGTCACGGGGATCGTGCGCAGCCGGGTGGGCCGGGCGATCCTCCCGCGCCTGCTGGACGTGATGGAGGCCAGGTCGGCCGTGGTGGTGCGCGGCCTGTTCGACGACCCGCGCCTCAGCGTGACCCAGCGCTCGCCGCGGCCCGCGCTACGCCGGATCCGCCGGATCGCCGTCCGCTACCATCTCCCCTCCCGCGCCGCGCAGGCCCTGCTGAACCCGGCGGCGGCGCGGCGGCGGGTCTTCCGGCTGGGCGAGGAGCTGCGGGCGCGGCTGGCCTCCCCCGCGGAGGCCACCCCCGCGCAGCGGCTCGACCGGGTGGAACGGATGCTGGGCGAGCAGGCCATCACGCTGGTTCCCAGGGTGGCGCCGGCGCCGGCGGTCGGGTTCGCCCTGTTCGGCCTGGCCTACCGCCTTCTCGGCGACCACGCCGGGCCCGGCGACCTGACGACCGTCCTGCGGGGGCTGCCGCACAACGTGACCACCGAGATGGACCTGGCCCTGTGGCGCCTGGCGGAGCGGATCCGCGTGGACGGCGACGCCACCGCCCTGCTGCTCGGCACCCCGGCGGCCGAGCTCGCCGAGCGCTTCCACGGCGGCACACTGCCCGCCGTGGCGCAGCGGGGGCTCGGGGAGTTCCTGTCCGTCTACGGCGTGCGGGCGGTCGCCGAGATCGACCTCGGGGTCCCGCGCTGGTCGGAGGACCCCACGCACATCATCGGCGTCCTCGCCAACTATCTCCGTCTCAAGGACCCGGCGATGTCCCCCGACACGCTGTTCGCCCGGGGAGCCGCCGAGGCCGCCATCATGATCAAGACCTTGAGCTCCCGCGTGGGCGGGGTGCGGGGCCGGATCGTCCGCTTCGCCCTGGGCAGGGCCAGGGCCCTGGGGGGCCTGCGCGAGCTGCCCAAGTTCTTCATGGTGACCGTCCTGGCCGCGATGCGCGCCGAGCTGAAGACCGTCGGCGCCGAACTGACCGCCGTCGGCCTCCTCGACTCCCCCGACGACGTCTTCCTCCTGACCTTCGAGGAGCTCAGGAGCGCCGTCTCCTCCGCGCTCCCGCCGACCTGCGAGGCCCCGCCCGCCGGATCGGGCACGGCGGGCCCGCCGGACCTCGCCGGCCTGCGGGCGCTCGTCGCGGCGCGGCGCGAGGAGGCCGAGCGCGAGCGGCGGCGCAGGCACCTGCCCCGGATCCTGCTGTCGGACGGCACCGAACCGGAGGCCGTCGCCACCGCGGCGCCGGTGGAGGGCGCGCTGACCGGCACGCCGGCCTCGGCGGGGACGGTGACCGGGGTCGCCCGGGTGATCCTCGACCCGGTCGGCGCCCACCTCGAACCCGGGGAGATCCTGGTCTGCCCCTCCACCGACCCCGGCTGGACCCCGCTGTTCCTCACGGCGGGCGGCCTGGTCATGGAGATGGGCGGCGCCAACTCCCACGGCGCCGTGGTCGCCCGCGAGTACGGAATCCCGGCGGTGGTCGGCGTCGCCCACGCCACCGAGCACATCGCGAACGGCCAGGAGGTCACCGTCGACGGCACCTCCGGCACGGTGGTCACCACCCGCGGCGACGACCCCGCTCCCGCCACACCGCCGTCACCGTAGCGCGCGGCGCCGCCCGTGCAAGGGAACCGAGGTCACCGCGGAAGGCGGCGTGGCGTTCGCCGCGGCGTTTCCCGCGGCGTTTCCCGGTAGGTCACCGCGGTACCCGCCGCGGTGACCATCGAGGCGCCCCGGTGGCCGGAACCGGTGGCTAGGAGTCGAATCCGAGGCCCAGCCGGTCCAGGGTGCGCAGCCAGAGGTTGCGGCGGCCCTGGTGGAGGTCGGCCCGGGCGATCGACCAGCGGGTCATCTGGATCCCGACCGAGCGGACCGGCTCCGGCGGGAACGGGAGCGGCTTCTCCCTGACCATCCGCAGCTCGGTCCGCTCGGTCCGTTCACCGCCGAGCAGGTCGAGCATGACGTTGGCCCCGAAACGGGTCGCGCCGACCCCCAGGCCGGTGTAGCCGGCGGCGTAGGCCAGCCGCCCGCCGTGCGCCAGGCCGTAGAAGGCGCTGAACCGGCTGCAGGTGTCGATGACACCGCCCCACCGATGGGTGAAACGGAGCCCGGCGAGCTGGGGGAAGGTCGTGAAGAAGTGCTCGGCGAGCTTGACGAAGGTCGCGTCGCGCTGCTCGTACTCCGGTCTGACCTTCCCCCCGTTGTAGTAGACCGCGTCGTAGCCGCCCCACAGGATGCGGTTGTCGGCGGTCAGACGGTAGTAGTGGAACTGGTTGGCCGCGTCGCCGACCCCCTGCCGGTTGTGCCAGCCGACGGAGGCGAGCTGCTCGGCCGAGAGCGGCTCGGTCATCAGCGCGTAGTCGTAGACCGGCACCAGAAAGTGCTTCAGCCGCCGCAGCAGCGGCCGGAACACGCCGGTGCCGAGGGCGACCCCGGCCGCCCTGACACCGCCGTACGGGGTGCGCAGGTCGAGGCCGGCCGGGGTGTCCCTCAGGTGGCGGACCGGCGTGCGCTCGTGGATGCGCACGCCCAGCGACAGGCAGGCCCTCCGGAGCCCCCAGGCCAGCCGGGCCGGGTCGAGCATGGCGCAGCCGTCACGCTCCCAGTGGCCGCCGAGGTAGGTGGGCGAGTTCACCTCCGCCCGGATCCGCTCGCGGTCGAGCGGATCGAAGCGGATGCCCATCTCCCGGGCGATCGCGGCGGTCTCGCGCATCTCGTCGAGCTGCCAGGGCTCGGTGGCCACGTGCAGCTCGCCGGTGCGCTCGTAGTCGCAGTCGATGGCGTATCCGTCGACCGTACGGCCGATCTCGTCGAGGTTGTCCATGCCCAGCCGTTCGAGCGTGGCGATCTCCTCGGGCCAGCGCTCCAGGCCGTTGGCGAGGCCGTGGGTGAGGGACGCCATGGTGAAGCCGCCGTTACGGCCGGAGGCCGCCCAGCCGATCCGGCGCCCCTCCAGCAGGACCACGTCCAGCGACGGGTCGCGTTCCTTGGCCATCAGGGCCGTCCACAGCCCCGTGAAGCCACCTCCGACCACCGCGAGGTCGGCGGTCGTCTCTCCGAACAGCCGCGGCAGCGGCTCGGGTTTCGCCGGACTGTCGAGCCAGTACGGCGTGCGCTCCGCGTCAGCAAGAGCCTTCAGCGGATCCACAGATCTCACTTCCCTACGTGAGTCACGTCGTCGTCATGTGTGTCGCGGGACCGTGAGGGTCGCGCGCGGGTTCCCCCCGCCTGAGTCCGATCTCGCCTCCCTGTTCTCCGCCGGCGGTCGTGGATGCGCCCGAGGCCCCGTACCCGCCCTCCGGCGGGCCGGGGCCTTCCGGCCGCGGTCAGGTACGGCGGCGGCCGGTCAGCGTGTTGACCACGGCGACCGCGACGCCCAGCGCGAAGATGAGTGTCCCAAGGATGTTGACCTGGGGCGGGATGCCCATCCGGGTGGCACCCCAGATCCACAGCGGGAACGTCTGGAGGGAGCCGCTGGTGAACTGGGTGATCACGAAGTCGTCGATGGAGAGCGCGAACGCCAGCAGCGCGCCCGAGACGACGCCGGGCAGGATCGCCGGGAACGTCACCCGCCAGAACGTGGTCCAGGGGGAGGCGCCCAGGTCGCGGGCGGCCTCCTCGACCGATCGGTCGAGCCCGACGGCCCGGGCCCGCACGGTGACGGCCACGAACGACAGTGAGAACAGCACGTGGGCGATGACCACGGTCACGAAGCCGGTCTGCGCGCCGGCGCTGATGAACAGCGACAGCAGGGAGGCGCCCATGACGAGCTCCGGCGAGGCGATGGCGGCGAACATCACCAGGTTGGTGGCCCCCTGCCCCCGGAACCGGTACCGGCCCAGCGCCAGGCCCATGAGCGTGCCGAGGACCGTCGTGATCGCCGTGGCGAGCAGGGCGATGTTCAGGGAGTTGGTCACGGCCTCGGTCAGTTCGGGATACTCCCCGAGGCGGGTCCACCACTTGAGGGTGAAACCCTGCCAGTTGATGTTCGACTTGCTCCTGGTGTCGTTGAAGCCGAAGGCGATCATGACCGCGATCGGCAGGAACAGCCAGGCGAGGACCGCCCAGACGTAGACCTTGAGCAGCCGGTCGCCCAGGCGGATCCCGGGACGCGCGGGCCGGGCCCCCTCCTCCGCTCCCGGCTCCGCGGCCGTGACCATCGTGTCGGACGCGCTCATCGGGCCGCCGCCTCCAGCACGTTCTCGGTGCCCAGCGCCTTGGCGTAGGCGAAGATGCCGATCAGCATCACCGCCATCAGCGTGAACGACAGCGCGGAGGCGGTCGGATAGTCGCCGTTGACCAGGTACTCGGTCTGGATGATGTTGCCGATCATCGTGTTCTCCGGACCTCCGAGGATGCCGGCGTTGACGTAGTCGGCGGTCATCGGGACGAACGTCATCAGCACCCCGGCGAACACCCCGGGCAGCGAGAGCGGCAGCACGACCCTGGTGAACGCCGCGCGCCCGGAGGCGTAGAGGTCGTGGGCGGCCTCGATCACCCGGGGGTCCACCCGCTCCAGCGCCACGTAGATCGGCAGGATCATGAACGGCAGGTAGTTGTAGACCAGCCCGCCGATCACCGCCACAGTGGTCTGCAGCACGTGGAAGTCGCCGGAGACCAGGCCCGCCGACTTCAGCGGCGCCAGCAGCAGGCCGTCGTCGGCCAGCAGGAACTTCCACGACACGGTGCGCAGCACGAACGACACGAAGAAAGGCAGCAGCACCAGCAGCAGGTAGGTGGACTTGCGCGCTCCGCCCTTGAAGGCGATCCAGGAGGCCACGGGGTAGGCCAGCGCGATGGAGACGGCCGTGCCCGCCAGGCCGTACCCGACCGAGCGCAGGAACTGGGTCCGGTACTGCGCCAGCACGTCACCGTAGATCGAGAGGTTGAACGTCTGGACGAAGCCGTTCAGCGTGTCCCCCTCCTGGGTGGAGACCGAGGCCATGAAGACCATCGGCACCACCAGGAAGATCAGCAGCCAGAGGCCGCCGGGGAGGATGAGCAGGTAGGGGGCGAGGCGCTTCACCGGTCGCCCCCGTCAACCCTGGGAGATCGGCTGGAAGACGGACTCGAAGACCTTCTCCTCGGCCGCGGACAGCACCTTGAAGGAGCGCAGCCGTTCCATGTCCGACTCGGCGGGGAAGATCAGCGGGCTGCCGGCCATCCGCTCCAGTGACGCCTTCTCCTCGCCGGTGGCCTTGGCCGCGTCGGCGAGCACCAGGTCCTTGGTGGCGGGCACCGGGGTGATGTAGTTGACGGCCTCGACCAGCATCGTCGCGATCTTGGGCTGGTAGACGTAGTCCATCAGCGCCAGCGCGTCCACGGGGTTCTGCGCGGTCTTGGGGATGCACAGGTTGTCGGTCCAGATCGTGCCGCCCTCGCGGGGGATCACGAACCTCAGGTCCTTGCCCTCGGCGACCTGCTGGAAGATGTCGCCCGACCAGGCCATGGTGATCCAGATGTCGCCCCGGGCGAGCGCGTCGACATAGTCGTTCTCGTAGTACTTGCGCACCAGACCGGCGTCGCGCTGCGCCTTGAGCCTCTCACCGGCCCTGCGCCAGTCGGCCTCCGTCGAGGCGTCCGGGTCGACGCCCAGCGCGAACATCCCGAAGTTCGCGATCTCCTGGGTGTCGAGCATCATGCCGACCTTGCCCTTGTACCTGGGGTTCCACAGGTCCTCGACGCTCGTGACCTCGTCCACGTACTTGGGGTTGTAGGCGATGCCGGTCACGCCGACCATCCAGGGGACGGTGTGGGCGTTGCCCGGGTCCCAGATCGGGTTCTTGACCTTCGGGGCCGCGTTGGCGGCGAAGTTCGGCAGCCGGGAGTGGTCCACCGGGACCAGGTAGCCCAGGTTGAGCGCCCGGGTGAGGTGGAGGCCGTTGGTCAGGACCATCACGTCGAAGCCGATGTCGTTGTTCGCGGCGAGCAGCGGCTGGATCTTGCCGAAGAAGGTGGGGTTGTCCTGGATGGCCTCCTGGTAGGAGACCTTGATGCCGGTGTCGGCGGTGAACGCCTCCAGCGAGGGGTACCGCTTGCCGTCCTTGTCGATGTAGAGCGGCCAGTTGGCGAAGCGCAGGACGCCGTTCTTCTTGTGGGAGGCCCAGTAGGCGGCGACCGCGTCCTTCCGCGGCGGCGCGGCCTTCTTGCCCTGGACGCCGCAGCCGGCGAGGGCGAGGCCGGCGGCGGACAGCCCGGCCAGGCGCAGGGCGTCGCGCCTGCTGACCGAGCGGCTCTGCGTCATCCCCCGGAGGAGGGCGGGGTTCGTGCGAAGGTCCATGGGGGTCCTCTATCTCCCGATCGCGTACGAGTGACGTGGCTGCCACGACAGCCATACGGCGTCGCCGCGCTCGGCGGTGCTCGTGCTGTCAAGCGCGTTCTGCTGGAAGACGGTGACCTCGGCTCCGTCGGCGAGAGCGACCGTGTAGCTGTTGTAGAGGCCGAGGTAGACGACCTCGCGGACGGTGCCGCGCACCGCGCTGACCTCCCCCTCGGGCTCCTCGGCGGAGATCGTGATCTTCTCCGGGCGCACGGTGATCGTGAGGAGCTCCCCCTCGCGGCCCGGGCTCTCGGCCACCAGGACCCGGCTCTCCTGCCCCACCCGCAGTACGGCGCAGCCGGAGGCGACCCGGTCCACCACGCCCTTGAGCAGGTTGGAGGTGCCGATGAAGCCGGCCACGAACGCGGTGGCCGGACGCTCGTAGATCTCGCGGGGGGAGGCGAGCTGCTCGACCAGGCCGTCGTTCATCACGGCGATGCGGTCGCTCATGGTGAGCGCCTCGCTCTGGTCGTGGGTGACGTAGACGAAGGTGATGCCGACCTCGCGCTGGATCCGCTTGAGCTCGATCTGCATGGCCTGGCGGAGTTTGAGGTCCAGGGCGCCGAGCGGTTCGTCCAGCAGGAGCGCGCGGGGGTTGTTGACCAGGGCCCGGGCCAGCGCCACCCGCTGCTGCTGCCCCCCGGACATCTCCCGGGGGCGCCTCTTCTCCCGTCCGGCGAGATCCACGATCTCCAGCATCTCGCCGACGCGGCGCCTGATCTCGGCGCGGTCGACCTTTCTGCGTTTGAGGCCGAAGGCGACGTTCTCCCAGACGTTCATGTGGGGGAACAGCGCGTAGGACTGGAACACCATGTTCACGTCGCGCTTGTTGGGGGGGACGCCGGTGACGTCGTGGCCGTGCAGGCGCACCGTGCCCCGCGACGGGTCCTCGAACCCGGCGATGACGCGCATGGTGGTGGTCTTGCCGCAGCCGGAGGGGCCGAGGAGCGAGAAGAACTCGCCCTCGGCGATGGTCAGGGTGACGCCCTTGACCGCCTGGACGACCTCCCCGTGGGCGAGGTATTCCTTGACGACTCCGTCGAGTTCGATGGCGGGCGCCGAGGAGGAGTCGCAGGTCGCGGCAACGGCCTCCGCGCCCGCCTGGGTTTGGGTCATACCAGGCATATCCCTTTGCTCGCGGCTATTCGCCGATGTAATGCATCACGTGCTTGACGCGGAGGTAGTCGTGCAGCCCGAAGACCGACAGGTCCTTGCCGTAGCCGGAGTGCTTGAAGCCTCCGTGCGGCATCTCGGACACGAACGGGATGTGGGTGTTGACCCACACCACGCCGAAGTCGAGACGCTTCGACATCCGCATCGCCCGGCCGTGGTCGGAGGTCCACACCGAGCTCGACAGGCCGTATCTGACACCGTTGGCCTTGGCCACCGCGTCGGCCTCGTCGGAGAAGGTCTGGACGGTGATGACCGGGCCGAAGACCTCGTTCTGCACCATCTCGTCGTCCTGGCGGAGACCGTCGACGACGGTGGGGGCGAAGAAGTAGCCCTTCTCGCCGACCCGGTGCCCCCCGGTCAGGACCTTGGCGTGGCCGGGGACCCGGCCGAGGAAGCCCGCGACGCGCTCCAGCTGGGCGGCGTTGTTGAGCGGGCCGTACAGGGCGTCCTTCTCGGACAGGTCGCCGGTCACGGTGCCGGCCGCGGCCCGGGTGAGCGCCGCGACGAACGCGTCGTGGACGTCCTCGTGTACCAGGACGCGGCAGGCCGCGGTGCAGTCCTGCCCGGCGTTGTACAGGCCCGCGACGGCGATCGCCTCGGCGGCGGCGCCGAGGTCCTTGACGTCGTCGAAGACGACGACCGGGGCCTTGCCGCCCAGCTCCAGGTGGACCCGCTTGAGGTCGTCGGCCGCCGACCTGGCCACGGCCATCCCGGCGCCGACCGAGCCGGTGATCGCGACCATCTGCGCGGCCGGGTGCCCCACCACCAGGGCGCCGGTCTCGCGGTCGCCGGCGACGACGTTGAAGACGCCCTTCGGCAGGATCTCACCGATGATCTCGGCCAGCTTGACGGTGGAGGCCGGGGTGGTGTCGGAGGGCTTGAGCACGACGGTGTTGCCCGCGGCGAGCGCGGGGGCGATCTTCCAGACCGCCATCATCAGGGGGTAGTTCCAGGGCGTGACCTGGCCCACGACGCCGATCGGCTCGTGCCGGATGACGGAGGTGTGGTCGGCGAGGAACTCGCCCGACGTCGGCCCCTCAAGGGTCCGCGCGGCGCCCGCGAAGAACCGGAAGTGGTCGGCCGCCACCGGGGTCTCGTCCTCGGCCATGCGGGCGACCGGCTTGCCGGTGTTACGGCACTCGGCCTCGTTCAGCTCATCGGCCCTGGCGTCGACGGCGTCGGCCACCTTGAGCAGGAGGCCGGCGCGTTCCCCCGGCGTCGTCCGACTCCAGGACGCGAAGGCGGCGGTCGCGGCGGCGTACGCCACGTCGACGTCCTCCGGGCCGGAGACGGGCGCCCGGAGGTACGCCTCGCCGGTGCAGGGGTCGACGACGTCGGAGAACCGGCCGCTCCTGGCGTCCACGAGCTCCCCGTTGACATAGTTGCGCAAGCGGGCGAGTTCAAGATTCTCAACCGGCGTGGTCACCGTCGACCTCCTCAAGGCGTCGGGGTTGAGTTGTCGCGACTCTTACAGAGCAAAGGCCCTAAGACAAGGGATTTCGTTGTTAATATACCAAATTGCTACGAAATCGCTTGACAGAGGCAGGAGAACTGACAGCATGTCGCACCGGAGCCGCAACAGGGCGGCGCCGGAGACGCCACACGACGCCAGGGAGCGCGGATGACGACGCCACCCAAGGTACGCCGCGAAAACGCAAAGTCCGGCCAGGTCGTCCTCGACGAGATCTCCAAACAGATCATCGAGCAGCTCCAGGCGGACGGCCGCAAGCCGTACGCCGCCATCGGGAAGGCCGTGGGCCTGTCGGAGGCCGCCGTACGCCAGCGGGTCCAGCGCCTGCTCGACGGCGGCGTCATGCAGATCGTCGCCGTCACCGACCCGCTGACCCTGGGCTTCCACCGCCAGGCCATGATCGGCATCAAGTGCGAGGGCGACCTGGAGACCGTGGCCGACAAGCTGTCCGCCATCAAGGAGATCGACTACGTCGTGCTGACCGCCGGATCGGTGGACATCATGGTCGAGACGGTCTGCGAGAGCGACCAGCACCTGCTGGAGATCCTCGGCAAGATCCGGTCCATCCCCACGGTCCGCGCCACCGAGACGTTCGTCTACCTCAAGCTCCACAAACAGACCTACTCCTGGGGCACCCGCTGACCCCCGCCACCGGGCCCCCCACGAGTCCTTCCGCCATGTCGCTCTGCGACCACGTACGGTTGCGCCGTCCAGCACGAAGCCTGCGGCCACTCCGCGCGGACCCGGTATGAGACCGGTACGGCGGCGCGGCCTTCCCCGTGCCCGCGCCGCCGTACCCATCGGAGCTCCCCGGCGAGAGCCGTCCTTCCTTATCAGGACAGAGAGAACACCGGCCGCGAAAAGGACGATCAAGGTAGGGTTGGCCGTCATGCGGCTCTCCGAGGTGTGCTTCCGCTACTCCCGCCGGGGTCCCTGGGTTCTGCGGGACGTCGAGCTGACGCTCCGTCCCGGCTCCGTCGTCGAGGTCACCGGCCGCAACGGGGCGGGAAAGTCCACGCTGCTGCGGCTGCTGGCCGGGATCGTCCCGCCATCGCGGGGAACGATCTCCGAGCGGCCCCGGACCGTCGGCTACGCCCCCGACGTCTTCCCCGCGGACCAGCCGTTCACGGTTACGGCCTACCTCACCCACCTGGCGCGGATCCGCGGCGTCCGTTCCGGGGCGATCGGCCCCCTGGCTGCCCGGCTGGACGCCACCCCCCTGCTGGAGCGGCGCCTGGGGGACCTGTCCAAGGGCAGCGCCCAGAAGGTCGGGCTGATCCAGGCGCTCCTGACCCCGCCGGGCCTGCTGATCCTGGACGAACCCTTCGCCGGGCTGGACGCCCAAACCCGCCGTGAGCTCCCCGAGATCATCGGTGAGATCGCGGCGGGTGGCGGAACGATCGTGGTGAGCGACCACCAGAACCGGCTGGAGAACTTCCCCGGCGCCGACCACTGGCTGGTCGGCGCCGGCGGGGTGGACGCGGAGACCGGGCGAGGGCCCCGGCAGGTGGTCATCGAGGTGCTCGTGGACGCCGAGCGGGCCGAGGAGGTCGAACGCAAGCTCCGGGCGGACGGCCACACCACCCGGCGGACCGGATGACGCCCCGCGCGCCCGCCGGGTCGTCCCGCAAGGCCCCGCCCCCGTCCGGCCACGCCCCGGGACCGGGCTCGACACCTGACCAGGAGAGGTGAATGCTCCCCCTCGTCTGCTTCAAGCTCGCCGCCTACACGCGGTCGCACCGCCTTCTCCAGCCGATGATCGCCCTTTTCGTGATGCTGGTCGTCTTCTACTCGTCGCCGATCCCGCAGGGTAAGGAGCTCACGTCCTACGGTGACTCGGCCGGGCTGCTCATCCTCGTCTTCGCCTGGGCCGCCCGCGGCCTGCTCGACACCGAACCACCGACGCAACGCCTGATCTCGATGACGGCCGCCGGCCGGCCGATCCGGGAGATCGGGGCCGGGCTGCTCGCCGCGCTCGCCGTCAACCTCGGTCTCGCGGCGATCGCCCTCGGGCTCCCCCTGCTCCACGGCTTCGCCGCCATGCCGTCCATCGGCGACCTGCTGCGCGGCGCCGCCCTGCACCTGCTCGGCCTGGGCGCCGGAACCGCCCTGGGCGCGCTGACCAGCAGGCCGATCATGCCCTCTCCGGCCGTCTCCCTGCTGGCGCTGTTCGGCGGCTACCTGGCGATGCTCCTGATCAGCCTCACCCCGGTGGGCGCGCTCACGGTGCCGATCACGCGGTGGATGCGCGCGGCCAACACCGGCACCCTTGACGCGGCCCTGATTCCGCTCACCGCCGCGACGCTCTTCTGGGGCGCGCTGGGAACCGCCGCCTACGTACGGCTGCGCCGTACCCGCCCCTGATCGCGCCCCGAGCGCTCCCGAGCCGGGGCGTGACCGGGCCTACTCGGCGGCGGCGAGCTGGCCGCAGGCCCCGTCGATCTCGCGGCCCCGGGTGTCGCGGACGGTGACCGGGACGCCATGGAACTCCAGGCGGCGGACGAACGCCCGCTCGTCCTCGGGGCGGGAGGCCGTCCACTTCGAGCCGGGGGTCGGGTTGAGCGGGATCAGGTTGACGTGCACGAGCTTGTTCTTGATCAGGCGGCCCAGCAGGTCGGCCCGCCACTCCTGGTCGTTGACGTCCTTGATCAGGGCGTACTCGATGGAGACACGGCGCCGGGTCGCGGCGGCGTACCCCCAGGCCGCGTCGAGGACCTCGGCGACCTTCCAGCGGGTGTTGATCGGCACCAGGGTGTCGCGGAGCTCGTCGTCGGGGGCGTGCAGGGAGACCGCCAGCGTGACCGGCAGGCCCTCGCCGGCGAGCCTGCCGATGGCGGGCACCAGGCCGACCGTGGAGACGGTGACCCCCCGGGCGGAGATGCCCAGGCCGTGCGGGGCGGGCTCGACCAGCCGGCGTACGGCGCCGACCACCGCCTTGTAGTTGGCCAGCGGCTCGCCCATGCCCATGAAGACCACGTTGCCGACGCGGCCGGGGCCGCCGGGGACCTCGTTCGCCGCCAGAGCCCTGGCTCCGGCGACGACCTGCTCGACGATCTCGGCGGTGCTCATGTTGCGGGTGAGCCCCGCCTGGCCGGTGGCGCAGAACGGGCAGTTCATCCCGCAGCCGGCCTGGGAGGAGACGCACATGGTGGTGCGGTCGGAATAGCGCATGAGGACGGACTCCACCAGCGCGCCGTCGAACAGCCGCCACAGCGTCTTGCGGGTGGTGCCGCCGTCGGTCGTCTGCTCCCTGACCGAGGTCAGCAGGCGGGGAAACAGCGCGGCGGTGAACCTCTCCCTGGACGCCGCCGGCAGGTCCGTCATGAGCTCGGGGTCGCCGTTGAGCCTCTCGAAGTAGTGGCGGGAGAGCTGGTCGGCCCGGAACGGCTTCTCCCCCAGCTCGGCGACGACCGCACGACGCTCGGCCATGGTGAGGTCGGCCAGATGGCGCGCGGGTTTCGCCCGGCGAGGCGCCACAAAAGTGAGCTGGCCGGGAGCGGGGGCCCCGGTCGGGCGGGCGGTCGACACGTCCAAAGCCTTCTCTCGACGGTTACGCGAATACTCCAAGCGGTGCTCGCCGCTGCTCTAGAGTCCAGAAGTATGGTGACAATCCGCTCCACGGGCGAGCGGGGAGACGGCGTCGAGGTCGTGCTCACCGACGTCAATCCCTACGGAAGCCGCACCCTGGTGGTCGAGTGCGATGAGACCTCGTCGGTAGCTTACCTGTGCGGGCCCGGGGGCACGGTCCACGGAGCCGTGTGGCTGGCCAACCACGGCCCGGCGCCCGAGGCCCCCCTCCCCGGCCGCCTCGAATCCGGGCTGCCCCCGGTCGCGCCCCGGGCCGGCACCCGGCATCCCGCCGGCAGACCACCGCTGGGCGAGCTGCGGACGCTGTGGTTCGAGGAGGGGGACGGCGTCGCCCTGTACGAGGGCGGCGAGTTGCTGGCGGTCATCCCGGGCTGGGCCGACATGGGAAGGGGCATGCCCGGCTACTCCCGCGACGCGGTGGGCGAATGGCCGTTCGCCTGGTCACTGCGGGAGGCGCTGGAGGGCCTGGACCCCCGCCTGAACAAGGCGCGGGCCTACTGGGACTGGCGCAGCGGTGACGGCTCCTGGGTGACGTTCCAGCAGTTCGTGATGGGCCACCTGGACCGGACCGTCGGGAGCGCGGGCCGTTTCTGGGACGCCGGAGGCAAGCGGATGCCCACGGTCGGCATCACCGAACGGCCGCCGGAGGGGGAACGGGAGTACACCGTCCTGTCCTCGGTCGGGATGAGCTGCCAGCGGATGCCCACCGTGGAGCAGTACATCGAACGGCCGGAGGCCCACGCCCGTGTGGAGCTCGCCGTCGTGACCTCTGGGGACGCGCGCGAGGCGGCCCGTCTCTTCCTCTGGCTGAGCCAGTACCCCTGGCACTCGGTCACCTGGCTGGGCCACGGGCACACCGCGAAGTGGTACCACCGGCCCGAGACGTTCCCGCTCGGCTCCGCCTACAGCGGCGTGATCATGCTGACCGGGCTGCCGGGCCTGCCCGACCTGTCGGGTTTCACCTTCGGCGGGGACGCCGTGCAGTGGCTCTGGACGGTTCCGGTCACGGCCGAGGAACTCCGTCTGACCGCCGAGTCCGGTTATCAGGCGGTGCTCCCGCGCCTGTCGCTCGCCCGCCTCACACGAGGAGTGTGAGCAGCGCCCACACCGGGACCAGCGTGGCCAGCAGCGAGTCAAGGCGGTCCATCAGGCCTCCGTGGCCCGGCAGCAGGCTCCCCATGTCCTTGACACCGAGATCCCGCTTGATCACCGACTCGACAAGGTCGCCGAGCGTGGCGAAGACCGCCACGACCGCGCCGATCAGCACGCCCTTCCAGACGGCGCCGTCCAGCAGCCAGGCCACCAGCCAGCCTCCCGCCGCCATGCACGCCAGCGCCGAGCCCGCGAACCCCTCCCAGGTCTTCTTGGGGCTGATCAGCGGGGACATCCTGTGCCTGCCGAAGGAGATCCCGGCGAAATACCCGCCGATGTCGCTGGCGACGGTGACGGCGATGAAGACGATCACCCGGTCGGCGCCGTGGAGCGGGTCGGCCAGCAGCAGTGCCACGAACCCGGCGAGCATCGAGGGGTAGACCGCGACCAGGACGGTGACGGAGACGTCGCGGACGTAGTCTTCGGCACCCCGGAACATCCGCCAGACCATCAGCACGAGCACCGTCGTGGCGAAGACACCCAGCAGCCAGGCGGGCCCGCCCCAGTAGGCTCCGCAGATCATGGCGGCCATCCCGGCCAGGACCGGGATCACCGGGACGTCGATGCCCCTGGTCGCGAACGACCTGACCAGCTCCGTCACGCCGATGCCCACCGCCGCGATCAGCACGGCCAGGAAAAGCACCTTGGCGAAGTAGAGGGAGCCGATGATGACCGCTCCCAGGCCGACACCCACCGCGATCGCGACGGGAAGGTTCCGGCCGGTACGGCTACCGCCCGCCGCAGATTCCAAGGGGTCCCACTCTCATACACGAAACCCCCGTCCCGCACGGAGGGTCCGCGCGGGACAAGGGTCACGGCTCAAACTTCGAGCAGCTCGGCTTCCTTGTGCTTGAGCAGCTCATCGATCTTGGCGACGTGCCTCTGGGTGAGGTCGTCGAGCTCCTTCTCGGCCCGGCGCACCTCGTCCTCGCCGGCCTCGCCGTCCTTGACCATCTTGTCGAGGGTCTCCTTGGCGTGGCGGCGGATGTTGCGGACGGAGACCTTGGACTGCTCCGCCTTGGTCCGGGCGATCTTGATGTACTCCTTGCGGCGTTCCTCCGACAGCTCGGGGAAGGCCACCCTGATGACCTGGCCGTCGTTGCCGGGGTTGACCCCCAGATCGGAGTTACGGATCGCCTTCTCGATCGCGGCCATCGCGCTCTTGTCAAAGGGCTGGATGACGACCATGCGCGCCTCGGGCACGTGGAACGAGGCCAGCTGCTGAATGGGAGTGGGTGTCCCGTAGTACTCAGCGCTGATCTTGTTGAACATCGACGGTGTGACCCGGCCCGTACGGATGCCGGCGAAGTCGTCCTTCGCCACCGACACGGCCTTCTCCATCTTTTCCTCGGCTTCGAGGAGAGTTTCGTCGATCACAGCGGCTCCCTGCCTTCTCGGTCACTCACCGTTCCTCGCTCACTTCGCGGGACACTCCTCCGTCGCGCACCACTCCGCTCGCTGCGTCAGGTTCGCTTCCCATTCCCGGGTCGCTCACCGTTCCTCGCTCACTTCGCGGGACACTCCTTCGTCGCGCACCACTCCGCTCGCTGCGTCAGGTTCGCTTCCTATTTCCCTGCCGGACTCACCAGCGTGCCGATCTTCTCACCACGCACCGCCCGGAGGATGTTTCCTTCGCCCATGAGGTCGAAGACCACGATGGGCAGGCCATTGTCCATACACAGGCTGATGGCTGTGGCGTCCATGACACCGAGACCACGGGTCAGCACCTCACCATATTCGAGGTGGTCAAACCGGACGGCGTCGGGGTTCTTCCGGGGGTCGGCGTCGTAGACGCCGTCCACCTGAGTGCCCTTGAGGAGCGCCTCCGCACCGATCTCCAGAGCGCGCTGCGCGGCGCAGGTGTCGGTGGAGAAGAACGGCGAGCCGAGCCCGGCCCCGAAGATGACCACACGCCCCTTCTCCAGGTGGCGGATGGCACGCCGGGGCAGAAAAGGCTCGGCGACCTGCTGCATGGTGATCGCCGTCTGGACACGGGTGTCGATGCCGCGTTTTTCCAGATAGTCCTGGAGAGCCAGGCAGTTGATGACCGTGCCGAGCATGCCCATGTAGTCGGCCCTGGCGCGGTCCATACCGCTCTCGGAGAGCGTGGCGCCGCGGAACATGTTTCCTCCGCCGACCACGACCGAAACCTGAACACCCCCTCGAACCGCCTCGGCGATCGAGTCGGCAAGATGGCCGACGACACCGGGGTCGATACCGAGCGGTTCACCACCGGCGAAAGCCTCACCGGACAGCTTCAGCATGACACGCTTCCAGCGAAGCGGGCCCGAGCGCGACGAAACCGCCGACGTGGCGGGCCCTGGATTCTCCTGCACGACGGCGGCCTCCTCGTTTAGCGTTGTGATGAGAGAAGCTGGGTCAAGCCTAAGCCTGACCGACCTTGAACCGGACGAACGCCTTGACCTGAACGCCGTTCTCCTGGGCGAACTTGGCGATCGTCTTCTTGTTGTCCTTGACGAAGGCCTGCTCCAGCAGCGTGAAGTCCTTGTACCAGCCGTTGACACGGCCATCGACGATCTTGCCGATGGCGGCCTCGGGCTTGCCCTCCTCACGGGTCATCTCCTCAAAGAGCGCTCGCTCCTTCTCGACGACGTCGGCGGGCACCTCGGCGGGGCTGAGGTACTTCGGGGCCATCGCGGCGGCGTGCTGGGCGATGTCCTTGGCGACCTCGGCGTTCGGGGTGTCGAGCTGCACGAGCACACCGACCGCCGGCGGAAGCTGCGGGTCGGTCTTGTGCATGTAGGCGCCGACGAAGCCGCCCTCAAGCAGCGCGAAGCGGCGAATCTCGATCTTCTCGCCGAGCGCGGCGTTGGCCTCGTCGAGCTGCTCCTTGACGGTCTTGCCGTCGAGCTCGGACTCCAGCAGAGCGGGCACGTCGGCCGGCTTGGCTGCCAGGATGTGCGCGACGACCTGGGCCGCGAGCTCCTGGAAGCGCTCGCCCTTGGCGACGAAGTCGGTCTCGCAGTTGAGCTCCAGCAGCGCCGAGGCGGAGTCGCCGTCCTGCTTCAGGGCCACCAGGCCGTTGGAGGCGGTGCGGGCCTCCCGCTTGCCGACATCCTTGGCGCCCTTGAGGCGCAGGAGCTCGACGGCGCGGTCGAAGTCGCCCTCGGACTCCTCAAGGGCCTTCTTACAGTCCATCATGCCGGCGGCGGTCAGCTCACGAAGCCGCTTGACGTCGGCCATGTTCACGGAAGCCATTGTCTTTTCCTCGTGGGAATCGTCGTGGATCGGGTGGGTGCCCCCTTGACGAGGCACCCACCCGGAAAAGAGTCTTGCGGGGTCCGTACGGCAGGCCGTACGGGAACGGCCTAAGCCTGCTTGTCGTCACCTTCGGCGGCCGGAGCGGCGGCGTCGCCCTCCGCGGCGTCGCCCTCCGCAGCCGGAGCGGCGGCGTCGTTCTGGGCGGCCGGAGCGGCATCGGCGGCGCTCTCGGCACCGGCGAGCAGCTCCTGCTCCCACTCGGCCAGCGGCTCGGCGCCACCGGCGACGGCCGGCTTGTCGTCACCGCGGTTGACGCCGGCACGGGCCATGAGGCCGGCGGCGACGGCGTCGGCGACGACGCGGGTCAGCAGACCGACGGCGCGGATGGCGTCGTCGTTACCCGGGATCGGGTAGTCGACCTCGTCCGGGTCGCAGTTGGTGTCGAGGATCGCGACGACCGGGATGTTGAGCTTACGGGCCTCGCTGATCCCGATGTGCTCCTTCTTGGTGTCGACGACCCACACCGCGCTGGGGACGCGGGACATGTCACGGATGCCGCCGAGGGTGCGCTCCAGCTTCTCCTTCTCACGGCGGCGCATGAGGAGCTCCTTCTTGGTGAGCCCCGAGGCGGCGACGTTGTCGAAGTCGAGCTCCTCAAGCTCCTTCAGACGCTGGAGCCGCTTGTGCACGGTGGAGAAGTTGGTGAGCATGCCACCCAGCCAGCGCTGGTTGACGTACGGCATGCCGACCCGCGCGGCCTGCTCGGCGATGGCCTCCTGGGCCTGCTTCTTCGTGCCGATGAACATGATCGTGCCGCCGTGCGCGACGGTCTCCTTGACGAAGTCGTAGGCCCGGTCGATGAAGGCCAGCGACTTCTGAAGGTCGATGATGTAGATGCCGTTGCGCTCGGTGAAGATGAAGCGCTTCATCTTCGGGTTCCAGCGACGGGTCTGGTGACCGAAGTGAACGCCGCTTTCAAGCAACTGCCGCATGGTGACGACGGGGGTGGACATGTGATTGTCCTCCAGGTCGGAGCACCCATCCCTGGGTGCTGCTCTCGGTTGACGCGGTAGCCCTCGGCCACCGCCCTGATGCTCCAAACCGACTCCAGCCGGGCTCTCGCCCGGACCGAGGGGACGGCTCTTGAAGGGGCATGCGAAGTTGGCCCGCACATGACAGGCCACCGAAAATTGTACCCGCAGCCGGGCCTCTCCCTGACCCCAGCACGTCAGGCGGGATATGGCCATCTAAGGGCCACAACTTTTGGATCAACTCTCTAAAAACCCCAAAATCCCTTTTCAGCCGTCACCTCGAATACCTGGTCGAAAGCCCCGGCACCCAGGAGGGGACATCACCCGGCGCCGGGTCTTCGCAGGGCGGCATCCACGCGGGGTGACGTTTCCGCAGGGTGACGAGACCTTCGAGAGTCGGCCCGGCGCACGGCCGAGCCCTCCTCCCACTCGAACCACTCCTCCCCCGGGCTCTCACCCGCCCCGCCCGATCACCGAACGCGGCGGCCCGATCCTCCGCCAGAAGAGCGGCCCGATCCTCCGGCAGAAGAATCGGGGGCCGTACCGCGCCTGCCCGCGAGGGGTCACCCGTCCCTGGGGAGCCCGTGCGGCCTCCGGACGACGCGCGGGAAGAGGTTCACCTGCGCCTCGGAGACACGGGCTCCGGCCGGGGCCTGCGAGCGATCCCTGACGGTCACCGCGTAGGGGGCCAGCAGCTCCTCGATCCGCCGGCCGAGCGCGCTCAACTCCTCCGCGTCCACCAGCAGGGCGGTACGGCTGAACATCGTCGCCTCCCGCCACTCCCGAAACTCGTGATCGACGTTGCCCATGGCGCGGGTCGCCTCGTCGTCCGCCTGATCGCGTAACGCCTTGATCAGCAGGTCCTTGGCCGCCCGGACCTCGGGCCGGTCGTCCGGCTCGGGGATGACGGCCACGGCCCCCGGCCTGTGGCGCCACAGCCGTTCCCTGCCGTCGCCACGCGGCGGCGCGTCCTCGGCGAAGCCGTACTTGGCGAGCATCCGCAGGTGGTAGCTGGCCGCGCTGGGAGTGATCCCCACGACCTCGGCGACCTCGGTGGCGGTGGCAGCCCCGTCGGTTTTGAGGCGGTTCAGGATCGCCAGCCGCGCGGGGTGGGCGAGGGCGCGCATCGCCAGGGGGTCGGTGAGCGGCCTGCGTGCCTCGGTCATAGGCAAACCGTACCCACTCCCGTTCATGAAGGATTGCCTTCACAATTGTGAAGGGTTACCTTCATAGTTGTGAAGCATTCCCTTCGGAAATCCGTGTGACCCCGTGCTCCCCTCCCTCCCCCTGTGGAGACAGCGTGACCACCGGCTGCTGCTCTCCGCCCGCGCCGCCTCCGACATCGGTACCGAGGTCTCCCGGCTGGCCCTGCCACTGGCCGCCGCGCTCCTGCTCGGCGCCTCGCCCGCGGAAATGGGCGTACTCACCGCCGCGACCTCGCTGCCCTACCTGCTGATCGGGCTTCAGGCGGGGGCCGTCGCCGACCGGGTGAGCCGCCGCCGGCCCATCATGGTCACCTGCGAAACGCTCTCCGCCGCCATGACGGTCACGGTCCCGCTCGCCTGGATCGCCGGGGCGCTCACCGTTCCGTGGCTCATCGCGGTGGAGTTCGTCGTCGGCACATGCTCGGTACTCTTTCGCGCGATGCACTTTCCGCATCTGGCCACCGTGACCGACGCAAACCGGCGCTCCGAGGCGCTCGCGGGCCTTCAGTCGGTCTCCTCCCTGGCCGGTGTCGGCGGTCCCGGGCTCGCCGGGCTGCTCGTGCAGTCGATCGGCGCGCCGCTCGCGATTCTGGTCGACGCGGCCTCCTTCCTCGTCTCGGCCTTCCTGATCCGGTCGATCAAGACGCCGGAGACCCACGTCCCCGCCCCCCGGTACGGCATGGGGGCAGAGATCCGCGCGGGCCTGCGCGCCGTGGCGACGAACCCGACCCTCCGCACGCTCTGCGCCTGCGGCGTCGTCGTCAATTTCTTCGCCGCCTCCTACATGGCCGTGTTCATGATCTACTCACTGCGGGTACTCGACCTGGCGGCGGGGCTGATCGGCGCGCTCACCGCCCTCTTCGGCGCCGGCGGCCTCCTCGGCGCCGCGCTTGTCCCGCACCTGGCGAGGAGGTTCGGGGAGAACCGGGTCATGCTTCACGCGGTGCTGTTCTTCCCCCTCAACTACGTGACGGCCGCGGTCGCCTCCGGCCCGATGTGGGCGAAGTTCCTGCTCATGTCCGTCAGCACGACGATCACCGCGGTGGCGATCGTGGCCTTCGCCGTCTGCTTCGGTACCGTCATCTTCCACAACGCCCCAGCCGAGTTACTGGGCCGGGTCAACGCCACGAACACCTTCATCGTCCAGGGTGTCCTCGCCCTCGGCGGCCTCACCGGCGGCCTGCTCGGCGAGTTCCTGGGCCTGCGCCCCGTGCTGTGGATCGGCGCGCTGGGCGTTCTCCTCGCGGTTCCGCTGATCTGGCTCTCTCCCTTGCGGCGGCCCGTCACACCGGCGCCTCCTCCCGGCGCACCGGCGCCTCCTTGCGATGCGGCGGCGCCTCCTCTTGACACGACGGGAACACCGCCCCCGGCCACCAGCCGGGCCACCTCCCATCCGCCTTCGGCCTGTGCCGCCACACCTGATGGGGCGTCCTCCCAAAGATCCCGGACTACCTCTTATCCGCCCCCGGCGTTCGATGAGGAAAGGACGAGGTGATCCGTGCTCCTGCCGTCCGTCCACGGCGTCCCGCCCCCCGGCACACTCTCCGTCCCGTCCTTCCCTCTCTCTGCGTCCCCCGGACCTTTGTGTCCCCAGGCCGCGGCCGGGCCGCGGTGGTCATCCACAGGGCTCGGTCCGGCGGGATCGGAGCAGGCACGAGGCGCGCATCCTCGAACGTATGTCTCTTCTCCCCGCTCTTTCCACCTCCCTTCCCGCCTCCGGTGTGAGAGTCCTGCTGTGCGCGCTGCTGTCCGCCGTTTCAGGCGCCGAGGCGGCACGCGAGACGGCCCCCCGGCCGCTCCCCCTTCCGGCCCACCATCGGCAACCCCCCGCATCTCCTGCACCCTCGGCATCTCCGCCACCCCCGCCACCCCCGGCACTTTCGGCACCCCCGCCACCCCCGGCGTCTCCTGCACTCCCGGCGCCCTCGGAGCCTTCGGCACCTCCGACGCCCCAGCAACGCTGGGAGTGGCCGCTCGCCGGCCGCCCCCGTCCGCTCCGGGGCTTCGCCCCGCCACCGTGGCCGTGGCTGGCGGGCCACCGCGGAGTCGACCTCGTCGCCGCCCCCGGCTCGGAGATCCGGGCGGCGGGCGCCGGAAAGGTCGGCTACTCCGGCCCTCTCGCCGGCCGAGACGTGGTGACCGTGCTCCACCCCGGCGGCCTCCGCACGACCTACCTCCCCGTCCGGCCGGTGGTACGGCACGGCCAGGCGGTACGCCGGGGCGAGGTCATCGGCATCCTCCAGGACATCCCCGGTCACTGCCCGACAGGTTGCCTGCACTGGGGACTCCTCCACGACCGCCTGTATCTCGACCCTCTGCTCCTCCTCGGCCGCGGCCGCGTCAGGCTGCTCCCCCTCCCTCCGCCACCGTCGGCACCTCCCGGCCCCGCCCCGTTCGCCCCGCTGTAACGGCCTCCCCCTCGGACCTCGGGACGCCCGGACCGGCGGGAACTCGAACCGGCGGGTTCCCGCAGGCCGGGATCCCGGCCTGCGGGAACCCGGGCCGGTGGGGGTTGTGCCCACGGGAGTGATGCATGAGTTTCCCCTGCTCAGAGGTACTCAGGGACGAGGCAGGGCCCTTCGGCGAGATTCCTGCGGACCTCCGTCAAGGCCCCGGAAAGGAGACCTCTGAGAGGAGATGAGGCTCCACCGGCAGGCGAGGCCCCAGGGCGTGCCGGGGTCCGTCCCCACGCAGGGAGCGAGATCCCCGCCGAGGGGCGGGAACCTGGTGGGGTTCCGCCTGGCGCAGGCGGTCGGGGCGGCGGGGGTGAGCCCCCTACCGAAGGGCGGGAACCCACCGAGGGTGCGAGGTCCATCAGGGAAGGGGCGAGACCCTTTCGGGCGAGATTCCTAAGGGGGATTCTTACGGGGAAAGGGAGAGGTCCGGAGGAAGAAGTGCGTCGCGGTGGAGACGCCAACCCCGGGAGACACGCTGGACGTGCCCCGCGGCGGCGAGTGCGCCCAGGCAGGACAGCACGGTTTCCAGGTCGACCCCCGCGGCCACCGCTATCGTGGCCGGCCCCGCTCCCACCCGGGCGGGCACGGCCTCCAGAACACGACGGCTCCGCGGATCGAGCCGATCACGTGGAAACACCGGGCCGCGGGCCTCGGGCGCCAGGTCGTCGCCCATCGCGCCGGCAAGCTCGATCATCTCTTCGGGGGTGGTGACGCAGACCGCAGCGCCTTGACGGATCAGCCGGTGGCAGCCGGCCGAGGTGTCGGATGTCACCGGCCCCGGGACGGCCGCCAGGAAGCGGTTCAGGGAGGTCGCATGCCCGGCGGTGTTGAGCGCCCCGCTGCGCACGGCCGCCTCGATCACCAGGGTGCCCCGTGAGAGCGCGGCGATGAGGCGGTTGCGGATCAGGAAACGCGGCCGGGTCGGGCGGGCGCCCATCGGCGACTCGCTCACCAGGACACCCTGCGATCGGATGGCCTCGAACAGGTCGTGGTGGGCACTGGGGTAGGCGACGTCGGTGCCGCAGGCGAGCACGGCCACGGTCGGCGAGCCGGATGTGAGGGCACCTCGATGGGCCGCCCCGTCGATGCCATAGGCACCGCCTGACACGACGGTCCAGCCGCGCTCGCCCAGCCCACCCCCGAACTCCGCCGCGACGTGCGTGCCGTACGGCGTGGCGGCCCGGGAACCGACGACCGCGACGGACCTGAGGCAGGAGAACCTCAGGTCGGCCTCCCCGTGCAGCCAGAGGGCGTAAGGACGGGCTTCTTTGAGGTCGTCCAGCTGGGTCGGCCATTCGGGGTCTCCCGGGATCACCAGCCGGGCTCCTTCCCGCTCTCCGTCGCTCAGGTCCCGGCCGGGGTCGGCCGCCTCCAGCCGGGCCGCCCAGGCGGCGAGCGCTCGTCTGAGCCTGGCCGGGAGACGGCCGTCCATCACCGCCGAAGCCACATCCGAAGCCACATCCGAGGTCGCGCCCGAAGCCGAGGCCGCAACCGACGTCGCGTCGTCCCTCGCGGGCCCGCCTTCCGCCGAGAACCCGCCCCCCGTCACGGCTCCACCACCCCGGGCGCCATCGCGGACATCACCCCGGCCACCGTCGGTGTCACCCCCGGCCGGGGAGCGGGTGTCCACGGCCGGCGCCCGCCCGCGTGGGGGAGGCGGCGAGAGGTGGGCGGGAGAGCCGGCGAAGCGACGCACGAAGCCCGCGTCCAGGCACCCCCGGCGAACCTGCTCGACCGCGCTCTCGGGGCCGCAGGCGGCGACGAGCCCGCCCATCGCCGTGTCTCCCGGCTCGGCCAGCCGCATCAACAGGACCCGCGCGAGCCGCTCACTCAACGGTTTCCCCCGACCACGTCTCCCCGACCACGTTTCCTCCGATCGCGACGACCGCCGCTCCGGCCACGGCCTTCACCGTTCTCCCCTCGGCCGCCGCCTCGTCGGCGACGGCGCTCATCGTTCTTCTCCCAGCCACAGGCCGAGCGCGGCGTTGGTCTCGGTGACCCCGGGGGCCTTCTCCCCCTTGAGGTCCGTCAGACTCCAGGAGACCCTGAGCACGCGGTCGAGTCCGCGGGCGCTCAGCTCGCCACTGTCCAGGCAACGCAGGAGCGGGCTCATCGCCGCGGGCTCGGGACGGTAGTCGGTGTGCAGTACCCGCGCCGGGATCTCGGCGTTGCACCTCCACGGCTTGCCGGCGAACCTCGCGGCGGCGCGCCGGCGGGCGGCCAGCACCCGCTCCGCCACCACCCGGCTGGGCTCGATGAACCGGCGGTCGGCGAGGAGCTCACGCCGGGTCGAGCGGTACAGGGTGACCTTGACGTCGACGCGGTCGAGCAGGGGACCGGACAGCCTTGCCAGATAGCGGCGCCGGGCCGTGGGCGTGCACCGGCAGGGTTGCTCGGGACCGGAGGACTGCGCGCAGGGACATCGGTTGGCGGCCAGCACCAGCATGAACCTGGCCGGGAAGGTCACCGCTCCCGACGCCCGGGACACCGTCACCCTGCCCGACTCAAGCGGCTGCCTGAGCGCGTCGAGGACGGTGGCCGGATATTCCGGGGCCTCGTCGAGGAAGAGCACCCCCCGGTGGGCGAGCGAGACCGCGCCGGGCCGGATCGCCCCGCTGCCCCCGCCGATGAGGGCGGCGACGGTCGCCGTGTGGTGGGGGGCCACGAACGGCGGGCAGGTGAGCAGCGGGCGCTCCGGAGGGAGCGTCCCCGCGACCGAGTGGATCGCGGTGACCTCCAGCGCCTGCTCCCGATCCAGCGGCGGGAGCAGGGTGGGCAGCCGCTCGGCGAGCATGGTTTTGCCGGTGCCGGGTGGCCCCAGCATCCAGAAGTTGTGCCCTCCGGCGGCGCAGATCTCCAGTGCCCGGCGGGCGAAGGGCTGACCTGCCACGTCACCCAGGTCGGGGAGGACCTCCCCGGTCTCGGCCGGGGCGCGGGGACGGGCGCCCTCGGGCCCGGCGTCCCCTTCCCCGGCCCCCTGGAGCGGGGAAGGGGGGACCGGGACGACCAGGGCGGCCGGGTCGTCGTCACGCAGCCTGCTCACCAGCTCCGCGAGGGTGGTGGCGGGAACCACCGTCACGTCCGGGACCAGAGCGGCCTCGGCGGCGTTGCGCGCGGGGACGACGACCGTGCGGGCACCGGCGGCGACCGCCGCCAGCACGGCGGGCAGAACTCCTCGCAGCGGCCGCACGGAACCGTCGAGGCCGAGCTCACCGAGGAAGAACGGCGCGGCGACCTTGGCCGCCGGCAGGAGCCCGGCCGCCGCGAGCAGAGCCATCGCTATCGCGAGTGCAAAAGTCAACTTATGACATACTTGGTTTGTGGACGCCATCATTTACGTGCGTATCTCCCGCGACAGAGAGGGCGCCGGACTCGGCGTCGACCGGCAGCAGGAGGACTGCGCGGCCCTCGCCAGGACGCTCGGGCTCCGCGTCATCGCCGTCCACTCCGACAACGACGTCAGCGCCTACTCCGGCAAGCCCCGCCCCGGCTACAGGCGGCTGCTGGCCGATCTCGCCGCGGGCCGCGCCACCGCCGTCCTGGCGTGGCACACCGACCGCCTGCACCGCTCCCCCACCGAGCTGGAGGACTACATTTCGGTGTGCGAGCCGCGTGGCGTCATCACGCACACCGTGCAGGCCGGCCCCCTCGACCTGTCCACGCCTTCAGGGCGGATGGTGGCCCGCCAGCTCGGCGCCGTCGCCCGTTTCGAGTCCGAGCACAAGGCGGAACGCCAGCGCCGTAGGAGACGGCAGATGGCCGAGCAGGGCCAGTGGAAAGGCGGACGCCGTCCATACGGCTATGAGGAGGACGGCGTCACGATCCGCCCGGACGAAGCCGCGGAGCTCCGGGCCGCGTCCGAGGCGCTCCTGTCCGGGATGAGCCTGCATGCGGTGGTCCGCAGCTGGAACGCGCGGGGTGTGCGGACGTCGACCGGGGCCGCGTGGACCACGCGGAGCGTGCGGAACGTTCTTCTCCGGCCGCGTAACGCGGGACTGATGGAACACCAAGGGCAGGAGATCGGGGTCGCGCAGTGGCCGGCCGTCGTCCCTGAGCCGTCCTGGCGGGCGCTGCGTGCTCTGTTCTCCGATCCTGCCCGGCGTACGAGTCCGGGCCCCGCGCGGCGGTGGCTGCTGTCGGGGGTCGCTGAGTGCGGTGTGTGCGAGGAGGAAGGGCTGACGTCGTACCTCAGGGCGGGGTCCGCGGGCGCGGGGTCCGGGGTGAGCCGGTCGACGGTCCCGGCTTACCGGTGTGGCCGGGATGAGGCGACCAAGCACGTGGTGCGCAACGCCATCCATTTGGATAGGTATGTGGCGATGGTGGTGGTGGAGTGGCTGTCGCGTCCGGGTGCGGTGGAGGCGCTCACGGCGCGGGGCGACGGAGGGGCGGCTCGGGCGCGCGCGGTGGCGCGGGAGGCTCTGCGTCTCCAGGAGGTGGAGGCGGGCGAGATGTACGCCGTCGGGGAGATGACGCGGACGCAGCTCGCCGCGGTGAACCGCAGGATTTCTGCGGCGTGGGGTGAGCTTGACGCGGCCGATGCCGCCGCGGCCCGGACGACTGCGCTCCACCCGTTCGCCGCGGGGGACGCGGCCGTGGTGTGGGAGGGGTTGGTGCTGGATCAGCGGCGGGCGGTGGTGCAGGAGGTGATGCGCGTGGTGGTGCTGTCCGCGGGGAGGGGGCGGCCGAGGGGGTGGACTCCGGAGTATGGCCGGGAGTGGGGGTACTTCGACCCTGCGTCGATCCGGATCGTTTGGCGGGAGTGACTCCTGGGTGCCGCCGGTGTCGGGTCCGCGTTGCAGCGGGGCGCGGGCCCGGCAGGGGTGGGTGGGTGCCCACCTCGCATCGTTACCTGCGGGCGGGCGGGGTTCCGCGTGTCGGTGCGGCGGGGTGTTAGGCGCGGTCGCGGTCGGCGTCGATCCGGCCGCGCAGGTACCCGGCCCGGAACTCGACGCTGTGGGCGTTGATGAGGTGGGCTGCGGTGAGGGCGAGGGCTGCGGCGAGCAGGAGCGCCTGCACGGAGCCCGGCAGCGCGGGTGAGAGCAGTAGATCAGCTACCACGTAGATCACGTTTCCCGCCCAGGCTGTGGCGGTGAAGGGGAGTAAGGGCAGGCGCGTCATTGAGCCTCCTGGAGCGTGCCAAAGTGAACCGTGGAGCTATATAACACCTCCGGGGCGACATTTTGCATCTGTGGCACGAAACAAATTTTTTCCGTACGGAAGAAATGGTTATGGTTCTCGGTCGGGGTGGATCACCTCCCGGATGATCTCTTCCAGGTCGGAGAGGGCCCGCTCGTAGTCCTCGCGGGCTTCGGCGACTTTTCGCTGATATCGCTCTCTTTCCCTGATATGTGCTTCTTCTAGTCGCCTGCGACTGTTTTCCGGCATTTGTGCCAGAAGTTCTTCTAGTTGGGAGATGTAAGGATCTTCCTCGACGAATTCCTTTTCGGATCCGGTTTCGGCTTTTTCCGTGGGGACCGAATTGGGGTCGAGGCCGGATAGGGCGTAGGCGTCCGGGCGGGGGATGCCGAGCGCGTCGGCGATCTTGTTGATCGTTTCGGGGAGGGGTTTCCGGGGCTGGTCGAACAGGCGGTCGTAGGTCTTGCGTGCGACGCCGGCGCGGCGGGTCATCGCGGTTTTCGTCCAGCCGAGTGCGTTGCGTTTTCGTTCGGCTTCCTGCCAGAAGGCTCGGCCGGGCGGCGCCAGGACATCTCGTTTTCCCTCGCTCGTCATGGATCGCATTGTGTCAGGTTGCGCCATGACAGACCAGGGTCACGACGCAACTCGAACTAGTCAGAATGCGTCTTCTTGCGTCATGTAGCGCCCTGCTGTAGCGTGTGCGTCACGTTGCATCGATTTGCGTCAAGCGAGGCTCCATGCAGAATCACACGATCAGCGAGGCATGCAAACTGCTCGGCGTCTCCCGTAGCACCATCAACCGCATGCGCGGGGACGGCCGCCTCAAGGCCATCCGCTCCGAGACACACCCGAAGGGCCGCGTGCTCATCACCGGAGAGTCCCTGGCCCGGTTCGCCAAGGCGCGGGCCAAGGAATTCGGCAAGGAGGCGGCGTGATCGACATGGCCGCGCACATCCACGCCGTGGTCGACCAGGCCCCGCCCCTCCCCATCGAGCGGATCACCCGTCTCCGCGTCATCCTCTGGGGCCCCACCCCCGCCGCCCCGGGCCTCTCCGGGCAGCCTGCCGCAGCCGCCGGCCGGAAGGCCGCGTAACCGGGCGGTGCGGCTGATTCGAGCAGCCACACCCGCCCGTAGACCCAACCCACGAATCCACTCCAAGAATTGAGGTCAGGCCGTGCCTGAACAGTACAAGAAGGGCGAGCGGCTCCGTGTGGCCGTCGAGGGCGTCGTCGCCCCCACCCCGCAGGGCGAGGACCCCACCCCGGGGGAGCTCACCATCACCGTGGACACCCCGGACGGCCCCTACGACGTCACCGTCCCCCTGGGCTGTGTCACCGTCGAGCGGCTGATCCCCGCTGACGGTGAGCCCCGGCCGACCGAGGTCTGGCGGGACTGCTCCGGCACAGACCGGTGGGCCTACCTGGACCCCCGTAGCGGGGAGATGTGCCTGATCGGCCCCGACGGCATCCGGAACCAGTGGTCGCACTTCAACATCGTGTACGGGCCGCTGACCCGCGTCCACCCGCCCGTGAGCGCCGCCCTGGCCGCGCCCGCCGAGCAGGCCGAGACCGCGCCCGAGGAGCCGACCCTGGTGCTCGGCGACCACTACCGGGACAGCGACGGCGGCATCTGGCAGGTCGTCGCCGGCGCCGTCAACGGTGAGCTGCGGCTGACGCTCGACGACGACGACGACTTGATGACCTGGGCTGAGGTCAACCGCGGCTACGGGCCTCTGGTCCGCGTCGAGACACCGGACGCGCTGCGCCTGGTGCTCGGCGACCGCTGGGAGGACCGCGACGGCGACGAGTGGCAGGTCATCGAGGAGGGCGGCCAGCTCCGGCTGATGCTCGACGACGACGACGGCCTGAGCACCTGGGCTGAGGTCAACCGCAGCTACGGGCCGCTGGCGCTGGTGCAGCGGGCCGGATACCGCCCCACCACGGACACCGTCCCCGGCGAGCGGCTCACCATCGGCATGGTCGTCTCCTGCCCCAAGTGGGCAGGCGGCGCCCCAGTGCGGCTCACCGCCCCCGAAGACATCGTGTCCGGCGAGATGAAGCGCGGCTGGGAGCTGCTCGGCGACGGCGAAGCCGGTGCCGACGCGGTCCTCCCCCACACGTCCTTCACCGTCTGGGAGCCGGTCGGGGGTGCGCGATGAGGTTCGGTGACTTGACCCCCGGGCTGCTCGTCCGGATCGGCGGCACGGACCCCGAGACCGGGCTCCCCGCTCCGGTGCCGCCCGCGATGAAGATCCTCAGCCCTCCGGTGGCGTGCCCGGTCGGGTGCGGCGCGCTGGAAGTCCTGGCCCGCGACGTCGACACCGGCCGGTCGTGGCTGTTTCACCGGCTTCCGCACCGGCCGGTGACCCTCATCACCCCCGCCCACCCCGCAACCACCGAAGAGGCGACCACCTGATGTCCACCACCGAGCCCGAGTTTGAGTCCCTGCTCACCCCCGTCGAGGTCGCGGCCATGTTCCGGGTCGACGTCAAGACCGTCACCCGCTGGGCGAAGGCGGGCAAGTTGAGGTCGATCCGCACGCTCGGCGGTCACCGCCGCTACTACGAGGACGAGGTCCGCGCCCTCCTCACCACCCCGAAGGAGGGAGCGTGATGTTCAGCCCTGACACCCTCACCGCCTTGAAGGCGCAGGTCGCCGTGTTCGAGCGCACCGCGCGGGACTGGGCTGCGAACGCCGAGCGGGCCCGGAAGGAGACCGCGCACTGCGAGAAGCAGGCGGCGATGTACGGCGCCCGGGCCGCGGAGTACCAGGCGTTGGCGGCGTTCGCCGAATCCCAGCAGCCGCAGCGGCAGCCGGTTGAGGGTGACGTTCTGGTCGCCGGCACCCCCGCCCCGGCCCCGGAGCCCGCGTCGACGGGCGGGTGGTGCCGGTGCGGGGACGACACACGGCCCGGGGGGCACGCGTTCACCGCCTGCGACCCCCGCATCCAGCCGAGGGTTCGGGGGCCGTTCGAGGCCGCCACCCCCCAGGCGCCGGACACCCCGGAGACGAGCCGATGACCGCCGACCGCATCGCCGACGCCCTGACGCTGCTCGCCGAGGCCGAGGAGACCCACGATGGCGCCCCGGCTGACACCAACATCGCCCGAGCGCAGGTGCTGGCCACGATCGCCGTCGCCGAGCAGCTCGCCAGGCTCACGCGGCTCCTCGCGGCCCAGCACGGCCCGGCGGACGAGGAGCGGGAGGGCTGCGTCGACCACCTGCCCGTCGCCCGCACCGGCTGCCGGGAGTGCGCTCAGGTGCAGGGCGGTGCCCGGTGACCCCGGCCGAGGAGCTGCGCGCCGCCGCCACCCTGCTGCGCACCCCTCTGCCCCCCTACCTGGCCGGCGCGCAGGTCCGTGTCATCCAGGGCGACAGCGAGCGCATGGACACCCTCGCCTGGTGCCGCGTCACTGACCACGGCGACGACGGCGACGGCGAGTGCGAGAACTGCAAGGTCGTCGAGGTCCTCCAACCGGTCCTCGCCCGCCTGATCGCGGCCCTGTTCACCGCCCGCGAACCGCTCGCCAGGCTGCTCGATGACGCTGCGGATCGGCTCGGCTTCTTCGCCAGTCTCGGCGAGAGGGCGCTCCCCCTTGCCGAGTACGAGCTCGCTGTCGCCCGCGCCCTCCTCGGGACCACCCGGTGACCGGCCCCTCTCTGTCCGCGGCCGTCCCCCAGGGGGCGGTCGCGGGTGCCCGCACCTGGACCGTCACCCTCCCCGCAGGCACACCGCTGCTCAACTCCAACGACCGCCTGCACCACGCGCCGAAGGCCAGGCTGACGGCGGCGATCCGCGCGGCCGCCAAAGACGCCGCGGTCGACGCGGGAGTGCCCACGCTGGTCCGGGTGCACGTGTTCGGGATCCTCTGCCCGGCCACCCGGGCACGCCGGGATCCAGCGAACTGGTACCCGAGCTTCAAGGCCGCCGTGGACGGTCTCGTCGACGCCGGGGTCCTCCCCGACGACGACGACCGGCACCTCGTCGGCCCGGACATGCGGCTCGGCCCCGTCGTGCGCGGCGGCCAGGTGCGGCTGCTCGTCATCGAGCTCCCCCCGCTCGACGGGGAGGTGGCGCGGTGAGGGCGACCGTCACGTGTGTGTGCTGCCGCCAGCGGGGGTCGCACTGGGGGCGTGGCCTCATCGCGACGTGCTACCGCCGCCACCACCACGCCGGGACCCTGCACCGGTACCCGCTCACCACGCCTCCCGATGAGGGGCGGTGGAGGCCCACCGGCCGCGTCGGGAAGGCCACGCTGCGCCGGGTCGCCAAGCTGCACGGTCTCGGCTTCTCGGCGCAGTCCATCGGGTGGGAGGTCGGGATCAGCCGGCGGCAGGTGGAGCGGTATCTGGCCGAGCTCAAGCAGACCTCCCCCACCCCTTCCCCCTCGAAAACCCCTGAAGAAAGGAACGACTCAACGTGAGTCAGATTCGTCCGTTCGCGGACATCCTGCGCGACATCCGCGCCGGAGCGGTATCCGACCGGGCCGCGGCCGCGATGCAGGAACTCGTCGCGGCCGTCCAGGAGCTCGGCAAGAAGGGCACCCTCACCGTCGTCTTGACGGTGGAGCCGATGAAGGGCAACGAAGCCGCGCTCGCGGTCTCCGGTGAGGTCGCCCTCAAGCTGCCCAAGGCCAGCCCGAAGGCCGCGGTGTTCTTCGCCGACGCCGAGCACAACCTTGTCCGCGACGACCCCCGCCAGATCGCGCTGCCCGGCCTGCGCCGGGTCGACATGTCCAACACCGAGCCGAAGGAGATCGTGAGTTGACCACCACCCCCGCCGTCCGTACGGAGAACGACGCCCTCATCCAGGCCATCGACCGCCAGCAGGTGCCCGACGAGCTCGTCCCCGGCCTGATCTACGGCTACAAGCTCGGCGACCGTGTCGAGGTCGTGGACCTGTCGGACAAGCACCTGGAGCGGCCCCGCCGCAAGACGGGCCGGGTCGTCGTCGAGGACATCGCGTCGTTCGTCCACTACTACAAGAAGCACGCCGACACCTCGTCGGAGGTGTTCGTCGACATCCAGGGCGGAGTCATCACCGCCGTCCTCGACGCCCACCGCCCCACCCCCGACGAGGACCTCGACCGCGACGAGACCGCCAGGTGGGGGGAGCACCGTCTCGTCCTGCGCCTGGAGGAGACGCCCGCGTGGAAGCGGTGGGTCGGCAGCGACCGGCAGCTCGTCCCGCAGCAGCGGTTCGCGGAGTTCATCGACGACAACCGCGCCGACATCCGCACGCCGAGCGCGGCGGAGATGCTGGAGCTGGTCCAGCACTTCCAGGCCGTCACCAAGGTCACGTTCAACAGCGCGACGATCCTGGCGAACGGCAACCGCCGCCTGGTCTTCACCGAGGAGACGGACGCGGGCGCCGGCACCAAGGGCCAGATCGAGGTCCCCTCGGTGCTGGAGCTCGGTATCGCGCCCTTCACCGACTCCGAGCCGTACGTCGTGGCCGCGCGTTTCCGGTACCGGATCCAGGGCGGCGGCCTCCAGATGGGCATCCTGCTGGACAACGCGGACGATGTCCGCCGGGACGCCGTCAGCACCGTCGTGACGCGGCTCCAGGACGAGCTCGGCATCCAGATCATGCGGGGACAGCCCTCGTCATGATGTCTCTGAGCACCGCGCCCTCCACCGGCCTGTCTGGTGGGGGGCGCCCCTCCCCCGTCCCCGCTCTTCGGGCGGCCCGGATCGCCCAGACCATCACCAAGGAGGACACGTGAGGTTCTTGCACTGGTTCCGCACCACGAACGCGCTCCGCCGCGAGGCCGACGACCTCCGCTCCTGGCTGGTCGAGGCCGCAGAGCTCTTGGAGGAGGCGCGGGAGGAGGCCGCCGAGCTCGCGGCCGAACGCGACGGGCTGCGCGTCCAGCTGGCCGAGGTGCTGCGTGAGCGCGACGGGCTGCGTGTGCAGCTCGACGTGGCGGTGCGTGAGCGGGATCCGGTGTGGCGCCTGGTGGCGGACGTCTCCCCCGCGGCCGCGACCAGGGGTGAGGTGTTGCGCGAGCGGGCGCGGGCGGACGCCCTGGAGGAGCGGCTCGCCCGTCTCCAGGAAGCGAACATGGCGACTGACCGCGCCCTGTAACGGCCGACGCTTTTTCATGCGTCGCTCTGCATCGTGTTGCGTCATCTTGCGTCGTGACGCGTCGTGCGGTACGGTCTTTTTCAGAAGCGCGACGCAACACGACGCGCCCCCCGGATCCCAGGAGCCCAGCAACCATGACCCCCACCCTCACCCGCCCGCGCCAGACCGTCGCCGAAATCCTCCACAGCGTCCCCACGGCCCGGATCATGACCGAGCTCACCGGCGCCTGCGAGTACGGCGTCCGCCTGACCTGGCGGGACGAGGACGGCGACCTGGAGATCCGCACCTACTACGGCACCACCGAGCCGTGGACCCGGGAGCACGCCGAGACCCAGCTCGCGGTGGGCCGCCGCTACCAGGCCAGGCACGGCATCACCGGCGACGCGCACCTCGTGACCCGCTACCAGGGCACCCCCTGGCGCCACGCCATCGCCTAACCACCGACCGGCCACCTCCCCGGGGGGAACACGTGACCCCGCCCCCCGGGGGGGTTGGCCCCCTCTCCCTTCCCCAGCACCACCAGAGAGGAGCCAACCATCTTGTTCACCCAGCCCGGCGGTGTCACCTTCACCGCCCCGGCCACCCCCGCGCCCCCTGTGGCGCCGGTGTTCCAGCACCCGCCCACCCCCGAACAGGCCGCGATCATCACCGCCGCCGCGTCCGGCCAGGACCTCGTCATCGAGGCCGGCGCCGGAACCGGCAAAACCTCGACGTTGAAGATGGTCGCCGCCTCCACCGGACGGCGCGGCCTGTACCTCGCCTATAACCGGGCCATCGCCGACGACGCCCGCGCCTCGTTCCCCGCGAACGTGCAGTGCGCCACCGCGCACTCCCTCGCGTACCGGCAGGTCGGCCACGCCTTCCAGCATCGGCTCAACGCGCCCCGAGTCCCCGCCCGCGACGTGGCCAGGATCCTCCAGATTCCGGCCGTGCTCGACCTCGGCAAGCACGCCCTCACCGCGGTGAAGGTCGCCCGCGTCGTCATGGACAGCGTGGCCCGGTTCTGCCACTCCAACCACGACCGGCCCGAGTACAGCGACATCCCGCAGATCCCCGGCCTCGACGTCGAGACGGGCGCCATGTCCGAACTCCGCGCCCAGGTGCTGCCCATGGTCCACCAAGCGTGGGCCGACCTCACCTCCCCCGGCGGACGGCTCCGGTTCACCCACGACTGCTACCTCAAAATCTGGGCCCTCGGCCGACCGACCCTCCCGGCCGAGCTCGTCTTCCTCGACGAGGCCCAAGACGCCAACCCCGTCATCGCCGAGATCGTCGAGGCGCAGGCCGCCCAGCGAATCCTCGTCGGCGACCAGTCCCAAGCCATCTACGGGTGGCGTGGCGCAGTCGACGCCATGGAAACCTTCCACGGGCATCGCTTCCAGCTCACCCAGAGCTTCAGGTTCGGCCAGCGGATCGCCGACGAAGCCAACGAACACCTGGAGCTCCTCAGCGCACCGCTCAGGCTCGTCGGCAACCCGAAGCTGGACTCCCGGATCGAGCGGATCCCCGCCCCGAGCGCGGTGCTGTGCCGCACCAACGCCGGAGCCCTCGGGCAGGCCATCGCAGCCCTCGGCGCCGGCCACAGGCCCGCGCTCGTCGGCGGAGGCGACGACATCCGCCGGTTGGCCGAAGCGTCCCGGGACCTGAAGGCCGGCCGCTCGACGTACCACCCGGAGCTCATGGCGTTCACCTCCTGGATAGAGGTGCAGGAGTACGCCGAGCACGACTCCGGCGGCGCCGACCTGAGAACGTTCGTGAAGCTCGTCGACTCCCACGGCCCCGAGCGGATCCTCAAGGTGGTCGACCAGCTCGTCGACGAGTACAACGCTGACGTCGTCATCTCCACCGGCCACCGCGCGAAGGGCCGCGAATGGCCCACCGTGAGGTTGGCCGCGGACTTCCCCGAGCCGTACGACAAGGACGGGCAGCTCCAGCGGGCCGAGGTGATGCTGGCGTACGTCGCGGTCACCCGCGCCCGCGAGGGCCTGGACTGCACGGCCCTCACCGGGACGACCGAGTCGACGCCATGGGGCCTGTCCGCCATCGTCGACACCTTGGCCGCGGCACTCCCCCGACAGACCGTCTCCGACGCGCTCGCGCAGGATCCGGAGCCCATCGGCACCGACCTTCCGGAGTCGATGGTCGGGTGGCTGAACCTCGCCCGAGAGGCCCGGGGGCACAAGACCCGCTGGGCGGAGATCGAGGCCCAGGCTGTCGAGAAGCTCAAGGACTTCCTGGGCGACCGGGAGGAGGCGACCGTCCACGGCCGCCCCGCGATCACCTGGAAGCCGTCCAAGCCCGGCACGCAGCTCAACGGGTCCGCGCTCAAGAAGGACCACCCCGACATCTACCAGGCGTACCTCGTCGAGAAGAAGGCCGCCCGCCCCTTCAAGATCGCGGACGAGTCGTGATGGCGCTCTTCTCCCAGCCGGACGCGGGATGGGCCGCCACCCCGCTCTCCGGGCTCGCCGCCACCATCGCCACGTCCGTGGTGCAGACCGTCCGCGACGCCGGAGCCAACGCTCCCCGCTCCCAGCAGCGCGTCATCGGCCCCTCCGAGATCGGCATGCCCTGCACCCGCCGCATGGCGTACAAGCTCCTCGACCACCCCGAAACCAACACGTCCGGCGACCCGTGGGCGTCCATCATCGGCACCGCGGTCCACGCCTGGATGGAAGAGACGTACGCCGCTGAAAACGCGCGGCTCGGCCGGGAACGGTACGTCATCGAACGGCGGCTGCACATCCGCGGCAACATCTACGGCTCCGCGGACCTGTACGACCGCGACCTCCGCGTCAACAACGACTGGAAGGTCGTCGGCGCCGACCGGCTCAAGAACTACCGCAAGGACGGGCCGGGCCCCCAGTACCGGATCCAGGCGCACCTCTACGGGCTCGGCCAGGAAAACGCCGGCGAAACCCCCGAACACGTCGCCATCACGTTCCTTCCCCGCGGCGGACGGATCGACGGCCTCCACGTGTGGACCGAGCCGTACGACCGCGCCGTAGCCCTCGGCGCGCTGGAGCGGCTCGACAACGTCCTGACCGCGTTGGACGCGCTCAACCCCGCCGGCAACCCCCAGGCGTGGGCCATGTTCCCGGCCACTGAGGCGTACTGCACGTTCTGCGCCTACTTCCAGCCCGGGTCCACAGACCTGAGCGTCGGATGCCCCGGCGCTCACCCCACCAAGTAACGATCAAGAAAAGGATCACCATGTTCAACTTCAGCCAGCCCGCCGCCGGATCCGACTTCCGGGCCAAGGACCACGTCGGCCACCTCCTCCTCATCTACGTCCGCGAACTCCGCACCGGCATCGTCACCCAGTTCGGCACGTCCGACGCCATCTCCTGCGACGTCGTCGTCCTCACCGACCCCAACGGCCCCCGCTGCGAGCCCGGCGTCCTCCTCTTCCAGAAGCCCCTCATCGGCTCCCTGACCGGCAGCATCGGCCGGGACCCCGTCCTCGCCCGCCTCGGCCAGGGCACCGCCAAGCCCGGCCAGTCCGCGCCCTACATCCTCAACCCGTTCAACGAGCAGGACGCTGCGTTCGCCACCCAGTACCTCACCAGCGTCGGCGGCAACCCCTTCCCCGCGGCCCCCGCCTTCGCCGCCCCGGCCCCGGCGCCCATGCCGGCCCCGAACGTCCCCCTCCCCCAGACCGCTCCCGTGGCCGCCCCGATGGCTCCGCCCACCCCGGCCCCCGCCCCGGTCCCGGCCGCCCCCGCCCCCCAGGCCGCGCCGGTCACCCTCCCCACCGGGCAGACCGTGTCCGCCGAACACGCCGCCGCCATGCAGGCGCTCGGCATGACCACCATGCCCGCCCCCGCACCCGCCGGACCCCACCTGTAGACCCCCCGAACCGGCCCCGCCGCTGAAAGGGGAAGCAGCGGCGGGGCCTCTCCACCGCCCCCGAGACGTGCGCGAGCGTCTCGGGGGCTTCCCCCTATCCCCACCCACCATGCACGTCTGAGGGGAACGACTTGAACCAGCTCCAGCAGGCCGCCCACCAGCTCCACCACGCGGGCCTGTGCGTCATCCCCGCCGCTACCACCGGCACCAAACAGCCATGGCCCGACGGCCCCTCCTGGAAGCACTACCAGGCCACCCGGCCCCACCTGGAGCAGCTCGACGCATGGTTCAACAACGACCGATATGACGGCCTCGGCGTCGTCACCGGAGCCATCAGCGGCAACCTGGAGATGCTGGAGTTCGAGGGACGCGCCGTCACCGAAGGCATCGCCCGCGCCGTCACCGAACTCGCCGAAGCGTCCGGGCTCGGCGACCTCTGGCGCGAGGTGACCGGCGGCTACATGGAAACCACTCCGTCTGGCGGAGTCCACCTCCTTTACAAAGTAGATCAAGGAGTGGTTGCCGGGAACACGAAACTCGCCTCCCGCCCCTCCACCCCCGAGGAACTCGCCGCCTGGAAAACCGGCCAGCAGGCGGACATCGACGCCGAACCCGACCCCGAGCGCCGGGCGAAGCGTCAGGAAAGCCTCGACAAGGTGACCCGGGGCGAACAGGTCCCCCAAGTCCTCATCGAGACCCGCGGCGAGCGAGGATTCGTCGTCGTCGCCCCCTCCGGCGGCCGCACTCACGGCGACATCCCCGGCGGCGCCTGGACCCTCCTCGCCGGCGGCCCCGACACGATCCCCACCATCACCCCCGGCGAACGCGACGCCCTCCACCACCTCGCAGCCGCGCTCGACCGCATGCCCCACCCCGGCGAACACCCCCCCGCGGCCGCGCCGTCGAGCCCCCTGTTCACCCAGCCCACCCGCGTCGACGACAACGGCAGCATCTCCCCCGGCGACGACTACAACACCCGCACCTCGTGGGACGACATCCTCACCCCACGCGGCTGGACCCGCCTCTACACCGACAGCCAGGGCGTCACCTACTGGCGGCGCCCCGGCAAAACCCGCGGCATCTCCGCAACGACTGGCCGCGACGGCATGGACAACCTCTACGTCTTCACCACGAGCACGGAGTTCGACGCCGAGAAGCCATACTCGAAGTTCGGTGCTCACACCCTCCTCACCGAGGGCTCCACCACCCCCGCCGCACTCTCCGCCGCCGCGACCAAACTCCAAGCCGCCGGGTACGGCCACCGGGTCGAGCCCACCGTCCCAGCACCCGCAGTCCAGGCCCCGGCCGTCGTCGGCACCCTCGCCACCATCACCCAGCTCCACCCCGACGGCCCACCCCCGCTCCGCGTCGTCGACGAACGCACCTACGCCCAATCCGACGACGGCAACGCCCTCCAGCTCGTCGACCGGTTCGGCGACGTCCTCCGCTACGTCCCCGAACGCGGCCGGTGGCTCGCCTGGACCGGGGTCGTGTGGGAGTGGCAGCCCGCCGGCGGCGGCCTCGTCCGCGAGTACGGCAAGAGGGTCGCGCGCGGCCTGGAGGAGGGAGACAAGGCCGCCGTCCGGCACAAGCGCCACGCCCTGTCCTCCGCAGGCACCTCCGCGATGCTCGCCCAAGCCCAAACCGACACGAGAATCGTCGTGGCGTTCGACGACCTCGACGCCCAGCCGTGGGAGCTCAACACCCCGGCCGGGATCGTCGACCTCCGCACGGGCCTCCTCGGTCCCTCCGACGCCTCCAAGCTCCACACCAAGGTCACCACCTGCTCACCCGACTTCCAGGCCGACCCGGCACGCTGGCAGGAGTTCCTCACCGACACCTTCGGCGACGACCACGAACTGATCGCCTACCTCCAACGCCTCATCGGCTACAGCGCCACCGGATCCGTCGCCAAGCACGTCCTCCCCTTCGCCGTCGGCTCCGGAGGAAACGGCAAAGGCGTTTTCCTGGAAAGCATGGTCGCCGTTCTCGGCGATTACGCAACCACCGCACCGAGCGGTTTCCTGATGGCCAAAGCATCCATTCAGCATGAGACTGAAATTGCGCGGTTGGCCGGTATGAGAATGGTCGTCTGTAGCGAAGTTTCGGACGATGACAGGTTTGATGAGGTGAAAGTCAAGCAGCTCACGGGCGGCGACACTTTGACCGCGAGATTTATGCGTCAGGACCATTTCACTTTCAAGCCGTCGCACCATTTGTGGCTCATGGGCAACCACCAGCCGAGCGTCCGGGCAGGCGGCAGGGCCTTCTGGCGGCGCCTGCGGTTGATCCCGTTCCTCCACGAGGTCGAGCCGGAGAAGGTGGTCGACGACCTCCAGGGCATCCTCGCAGGCGAGCACGGCCCCGCACTGCTGGCCTGGATCGTCGCAGGGGCCGCGGCCTACCACCAAGGGGGCCTGGACGAGCCCGAGAGCGTCAAGGCCGCCACAGGGGGCTACGAGGCCGACCAGGACACCGTCAGCCGCTTCGTCGCCGAGAGCTGCCACCTCGTGGCCGGTGACGGCGGCCAGCACATCCAGATCAAGAAATCCGCCCTCCGGGAAGCCTACGAACGGTGGTGCTTCGTCGAGGGCGAAACCCCCGTCTCGTCGAAGCGGCTCACGCAGGAGCTCGCCCGGCGCCACCAGGTCGGCGAAAGCCGCACCGGAACCAGCCGCTTCTACACCGGCATCACACTCCTGGCGGCCGAGAGCGAGGAGCCGGAGCGTCCCGGCTCCGGCGACAAGATCGGAGGCCCCGGATGGTGACCCGCCCGGCCAGGATCCTCCGGATGACGGGTCATGACGGATCCGTCATCACGAAAATCTGTGCCCTGAGCTGGGAAAACACAGCCTTATCGATCTTGGGCTGACGGATGACACGTTTCGCTGTATTCCCCGCCATATAAACACTCTCTCACGTAACGCGCGCGCCCGCGCACGCTACGTAACGAATTTTTATATGGCGGGGAATACAGCGAAACCCGTCACCTGTCACACCCCCACCGGCGAACCCTAAATAACCGCAGGTCAGCCCGCCTTTTCGCCCCATGACGGATCCGTCACCAACCCGTCATCACACCCCAGCACCCCGAGGAGCCCCCCTTGAGCAGCCGCTACGAACTCCACACCCGAATCGCCGCCCTCCAGGCAGTCCTCGCCAAGGCCGAGCGTCAGCTCCCCCTCAACCAGCCCATCCGCTCGACCCACCTCTACGAGGAGGCCATCAAGACCCTCGACGAAATGACCGCCCAATTCCGCGCCACCATCGACCAGGCCCGCCCGTGATCTCCACCCCCGCCGTCCTCGACACCTGCCCCCGCTGCGGCACTCCCCTCCTCGTCGGCTACTCCGAGGGCCTCCTCATCCGAGCCACCGCCACCCCCGTGGACCCCCACGGCGAACTCGACGCCCTCACCGCCGGCCGCATGACCTACGACGTCCAGCCCCTCGGCCTCCCACGCAAGCCGTACCTCATGCACCGGCACGCCTGGAGAATCCAGGCCGCCCGGAAATGGAACGTCGTCGCCACCCACAAATGCCCACCCGAAGCACAGGCCCCGTATTTCAGGCCCGACCCCGTACCAATCGCCATTCCCTACGGGTCACCGATCCCCGAAAATCCGCCGTTCTAAATTCCGTGGAGACTCGATGACCACCCCCGACATCCCGCCCACCGACCCCTGCCGCCTCTGCGCCGAAAAAGGACGCCGCCTCAACGGCCAACCCATCATCGTCAAACGGTGGACCCCCGGCGCCGTCGGCACCGTCCAGGTGTGCGCCGTATGCGACGTCAACCCCGTCACCGGCCCCCTCTCCCCCTGGAGCGCCCTGTGAGCGACCTCGCCGAAGTCCGCGCCGACCTCGAATGGGTCATGGCCTACTGGCCCGACCTGGTTGACGCCCGCCTCCCGATGGCCACGAAACGCCCCTGGCGGCAAACCGAACTCACCCTTGAGGCGCGTGCCGAACAGGACGCCCAGGCCCGCCTGGAGCGCATCGACCGCACCGCCCTCTCACTGGGCGAGTCGCCAGCCCCCGTCGACGTGGTCATCCTGTCCGCCGTGCTCGACCTCCTCGTCCGCGCCGACGACCTCGCCGCCGCAGTCGCCGAGCACGCCGGGCTGCCCGTGCTCCCGGCACCCCGCCCCGGTGAGCTCGACGCGTGGCCGTACCTCGCCTACGCCGCGGCACACCTGGATGAGGACCTCGCCGAGTGGGCGGCCCCGATCGCCCGCCGCATGTACGAGCAGACCGCCTCAGCACTCGCCATGATCCACGACGGCCAAACCCTGGACGTCGTATGCCCCTGGTGCTCCACGACGGCTGTGTGGCGCGTACAGGAGCTCCCAGGCGGCATCGTCGCCATCGTCTGCCACGGGGAGTGCGAGCCCCCGCTAAACGAAGTGGGGACGTGGTGGGGCGGACGCCCCGTCTGGCCGATCACGGACTGGGAACGCCTCGCCCACCACGTCCAAGCCGCCGAGAAGCGTTCACGCGAGACCGTAGCCCGAGGGAAGATGGCATCATGAGCGACGATTCCACCGTCGAGCGCTGCGAATTCTGTTTCGAGGAAGGAGTCTGGGCCTTCCCGGGCGGCGCTTCGATCCCAGGAAACATCTACACGCCCCCCCGCAGTCACACGGTCGAGACACTCGACGAGGCCAGAACCATCAAGATTGACAGCTGCCCGCACAATAACCGCAGGCGTCCCGACCTGGCTTGACGAGTTATCCACAAGGGTGAGATCATCGATTCACGCGACGCATGTCCGGAAGCTGTCAAGCCTTCCGGACATTTTTCTTTTCCAGGTGGGGGTGACCGAGTGTGCCCCCACCCATCGACCCCACGAAGCGCGCCGCGATCCTCGACTCCATCAAACTCGGCGGAAAGCGCAACGCGATCGCCCGCCAGCACAGCGTCAGCCCGTCCACCGTCTCCAAACTGGCCGCAGAGATCGGGCACGCCTTCGACCGGGCGCAGACGAAACACGCGACGGCCGCGAGCGTGGCCGACAGCGCCGCCCGCCGCGCCAAGCTCGCCGAGAACCTGATCCAGCTCGCTGAACTGTCCATGGACCAAGCCGTCGCCGAGCTCGGCGACGCGTCCGCCCGGGACGCGGCCGTCGTGCTGGGGATCGCGGTCGACAAGCACCGCGCCCTCGTCGACATGGACCGCGACCCCGAGGGCCTGGCCGCGGTGGACGCGTGGCTGAGAGGGATCACAGGCCAGTGATCATCAATCCTCTGGTCGGCAAACAGGTCGAGAGCTTCCGTCTGGCCGATGCGCGCCTGAACCTCTGGGACGGCTCGGTCCGCTCCTCCAAGACCATCATCAGCCTGTTGAAGTGGATCGAGTTCGTCCGCACCGCCCCCGCCGGCCCCCTCCTCATGGTCGGCAAAACCGAACGCACCCTGCGCCGGAACATCATCGACCCCCTCGTCGAAATGCTCGGCGAGCAGCGGTGCCGCTACGTGGCCGGCACCGGGGAACTGTTCCTCCTCGGCCGGAAGATCTACGTCGTCGGCGCGAACGACGAACGCGCCCAGGAGAAAATCCGCGGCTTGTCGTTGGTGGGGGCGTACTGCGACGAGGTGTCCACGCTGCCGGAGTCGTTCTTCGTCATGCTCCTCACCCGCCTGAGCATCCCGGGGGCGAGGCTGTTCGGCACGACGAACCCGGACGGCCCCCAGCACTGGCTGAAGGTCGGCTACCTCGACCGAGCCGCGCTCCACCTCGACATCCACGGCCAGCTCCACCGCAGCGACAACCCGGACGCGCTCAACCTCCACCGGTTCAGCTTCCAACTTGCCGACAACCCGAACCTCTCCCCCGACTACGTCGCCGCCGTCTCCAGCGAGTTCACCGGCCTCTGGCACCGCCGCCTGATCCTCGGGGAGTGGTGCCTCGCCGAGGGCGTCGTGTACGAGTCGTGGGATCCGGCCCGGCACGTCGTCGCCGAGCTGCCCGCAATCGCACGCTGGATCTGCTTGAGCCTGGACTACGGGACGACCAACCCGTTCCACGCCCTCCTCCTCGGCGTCGGCGTCGACGGCCGGCTGTACGTCGGCCACGAGTGGCGGTGGGACTCGAAGAAGCAGCGCGGGTCGCTGACGGACGCCGAGTACTCCGAACGGCTCCGCGCCTGGGTCACCGACCTCGGTATCCGGCCGGAGTACACCATCGTCGACCCCAGCGCCGCGTCGTTCCGCGTGCAGCTCCACCGCGACGGCCAGACGTCCACCCTCGCCGACAACGAAGTGGTGGACGGCATCAGGCAGGTCGCGTCCCTGTTCGCCACCGGCCGGCTCCTCGTCCACGCCGAATGCCGGGAGCTCATCCGGGAGATCCCGGCGTACGCGTGGGACCCCGACGCGTCCGAGAAGGGCGAGGACAAGCCCATCAAGGTCGCCGATCACGGGGTGGATGCGCTCAGGTATGGGGTGCGGACGACGCGGGCGATCTGGGAGCCGATGCTCCGCGAGCCGGTCCTTTTGGCTGCGTGAGCGCATCCACGCTGTGATCAACTTTCGGGAATGTTGATTCCCGGTACTTCACTTTTCCCCTTTTTCTCACTCCTGGAGAATCCTCATGTCACCCTCCCCTGATGGCCTCACCGGCGACAGCTGGTGCTGGCCGGACCGCACCTAACCCCCACCCCTCCTGGAGGCATCTCATGAGTCAGGCCCCGAGCATCGGCCGTATCGTCCACTACGTCAGCCACGGCACCCCCGGCGGCGAGTACCGCTCGGAGTGCCGGGCCGCGATCATCACCGCCGTCCAGCCGGTGAGCGAGCAGTACGCCGACGGCACGCCGCTCATCCGCGCGGACCTCGCCGTGCTCAACCCAGAGGGAATGTTCTTCAACCGGGGTTGCGAGCACTCCGAGGACATTCACCACGGCGGCACCTGGCACTGGCCCGAGCGGGTCTGAGGTCAGGTGTGTCGGCCGACCTCCAGTCGGATATCGGCCGACACGCCATCGGAGCGCTACCCGAGACGGGTGACGCTTTCGATCAAGGCGTTGCGCACGCTCTTCACGACCTCGTCGCCGTCGTAGAAGTCGTGGAACCCGTGCCGGGTGAGCACGCGCTCCGCCTCAATCGTTTCCCGGCGGCGGGGTGACCGCCACAGAATTTCAAACTTCGCCATTCCTGGAAACCTTTCCGTGAATTGAAAATACCTACCCTTCAATTATCGGGGAATGGCGAAATGAAATGTTAGTGCCACCTCGTTGTTGCAGGTCAGAGCCATAGGAGAACCGATGCCGTTGCCCAACGGCGGCGGCATCTGGCCGCCCCACCACCTCACCCCCATCCACCACCAGTACGCCACCCTCGACGCCTGGTTTCGCGGCGGCGCCGACGAGCTTGCTCTCCTCTACGGAGCCCAGGGCGCCGGGGCCCGGCCCACGAACCGGCCCTCCCAGTACCGCGGGGGCATCGTCGGCGCGACGGCCCGCTGGTTCTGGGGCGCCCCCACCCCCGCCGGGGAGCGCCGCACGAAACTCCACGTGCCGGTTGCCTCAGACATCGCCACCATGTCCTCGGACCTGCTCTTCTCCGAACCCCCCAGCTTGACCGTCGAAAACGTCCAGACGCAGGAGCGCATCGAGGAACTCGTCGAGAACGGCCTCCAAGCCACCCTCCTGGAAGGTGCCGAAGTCGGAGCCGCGCTCGGCGACTACTACCTCCGCGCCGTCTGGGACACCCAAGTCGCCGAGAAGCCGTGGCTCGCGGTGGTGCACGCGGACGCGGCCGTCCCCGAGTGGCGATGGGGAAAACTCGCGGCCGTCACGTTCTGGCGGGTCGTCGAACAGGACGACCGCACCTACCTCCGCCACCTGGAACGGCACGAGCCCGGCCACATCCTCCACGGCCTTTATCGGGGAGAAGCCGGGGACCTCGGCAAACAGATCCCCCTGTCCTCGACTCCGGCCACCGCGGGCCTGGAGCCCGTCATCGAAACCCGGATCCCGAAACTGACCGCGGTGCACGTCCCCAACATGCGGCCCAACCGCGACTGGCGGAACCTCCCTGCCGGCGCCCCCCTCGGCCGCTCGGATTTCGCCGGGCCCGTCCTCGGCCTGATGGACGCGCTGGACGAGACGTATACGTCGTGGATGCGGGACATCCGGCTCGGCAAGGGCAGGCTGCACGTCCCGAAGAACTACCTGGAGAAACTCGGCCCCGGTCAGGGTGCCGCGTTCGACCCGGATCGTGAGCTGTACGAGGGCCTCGACACGCTGGGTGCGGCCGACGGCAAGATGGAGATCACGGCCACCCAGTTCGCGATCCGCGTGGCCGAGCATCGGGACACCGGCGCCGAGCTGCTCGCCGCGATCCTCCGCGCCACCGGCTACTCCGCGCAGTCGTTCGGCCTGTCGGGCGAGGTCGCGGTCACGGCCACCGAAGTCTCAGCGAAGGAGAGGCGCTCGCTCACCACCAGAGGCAGGAAGGCCCTCTACACCGTGCCGCCCCTGGCCGACGCGGTCGAGATGCTCCTCCAGCTCGAAGTCGCCCTCTTCGGCTCTGGCATCGAGCCGGAGCGGCCAACCGTGACCCTCGCCGACTCCGTCAGCCCGGACATTCAGCAACTCGCCACCACGGCCGAGCTGATGCGCCGGGCCGAGGCCGCGAGCGACGAGACCCTCGTGCGTCTCCTTCACCCCGATTGGGATGAGACGGAGGTGCAGGCTGAGGTGGCGAGGATCGCGGACGCCCGCCCGAAGCCGGTCATGGATCCGTTCGCGCTCCCCTCGGAGATGACCGGGCCCGAGAGCGAGGATGAGGCCCCGGAGGGCGAGGAGCAGGACGGGCCGCCCGCCCGTCAGGAATGAGAAGAATTCGCAGGTCAGCATCATTTTCGGGACTTCCCGAAATTGATCGAAAGTAGCACCGCGAGGGGGTGATCCCTCGTGGCTGTCGACCAGGACCTCCTCGACCAGATCGCCGGCACCATCGCCGACCTGTACCGCGAGGTCGAAGCGTCCCTCATCACGGTCATCTCTGATGAGCTGAAGAAGGGCCTCGACGCGCCGACAGCCGAGATCAAGCTCGACGCCATCGGCAAACTCCGGCGCGCGAGCCAGGTGATCCTGGCCAGCCTCCAGGCCGCCCGCGCCGGAGCCGTCCGGGAAGCGATCGCCCGCGCGTACCGGAACGGCCACGCCTCAGCACTGACGAACCTCCCCGAGACCTGGTTCCCAAAGTCGAGAGTCGGCCAGGACGCCCGCCAGGCGCTCAAGCAAGTGCCGAACGCGGCCGTCATCGAGAGCCTCGCCCAGGCGTTGCACCGCGACTTGGGCCGGGTCGACGGCAACATCCTCCGCGCCCCCATCGACGCGTACCGCGCCGTCCAGGCCGGCACCGCGGCGCGGATCGTGACGGGTACGGCGACCCGGCGGCAGGCGTCTCAGGCCGCGTGGCAGCGCCTGGTGGACCGAGGGATCGTGTCGTTCACCGACCGGGCCGGACGACAATGGCGCCTGTCGAGCTACGTGGAGATGGTCGGCCGCACCAACGCCCAACGCGCCATGGTGCAAGGCCAGACCGACCGCCTCGCCTCAGCGGGCATCGACCTCGTCTACGTCTCCGACAACACGCAGGAATGCAAGCTGTGCCGCCCCTTCGAGGGCCGGGTACTCCGCAGAGGCCCGGGTCGCATCGGCCGGATCAAGGTCGAGCACGCCACCCGCGACGGCGAGCTCGTCGAGGTCGACGTCGTCGACACGTTGGACGGCGCCCGCGGCCGCGGCTTCCAGCACCCGAACTGCCGGCACTCCATCTCCGCCTACCTGCCCGGCGTCACTCGCCTGAAGAAGGGCACCGCCGACCCCACCGGCGACCAGGCCCGGCAGAAGCAGCGCGCCCTGGAGCGGAGAATCCGGGCCGCGAAAGAGCAGGCCCTCGGCGCCCTCGACGAGCCCGCGAAGAAGGCCGCCCGCGCCCGGGTGCGCGCTGCCCAGGGCGACCTGCGAGCCCACCTCAAGACCAACCCGAAGCTCAAGCGCCTGCCCTACCGCGAGCAGGTCGGCGCCGGCAACATCCCGGGCCCCGGTGGGCCGAAGGGCGGCCCCGTCACCGACCTTCAGCCGCCCGTGCAGCCCACCCTGGACGGTGCTCCCGGGGCCAGGATCACGGCGCCCGGGGAGCGGCCGGTCAAGGCCCTCATCCCGGATGGGCCGCGGGCTGGGCAGTTGTCGTTGGACGACGCCCCGAAGGTCGAGGCTCCGAAGGTCGCGCCGAAGAAGGCCGAGGCCCCGAAGGTCGAGGTCCCGGAGGTTCCGGCCGTACCGAAGGCCGAGCCGAAGCCGCCGCTCGACACCACCGCCCAGCAGAACCAGGTCCGCGAACGGCACACCGTCGACGAGGCCGCTGTCCGCGCCCGGTACGAGCGGGACATCGCAGCCCAGCGGGAACTCATGGAGCGCAAGACCATCGAGGCCCGGACGCTCCAGGACCGCGCCGCGGCCGCGGCCGCCAACCTGGAGCGGTTCGCCGCGCGCGACCGCATCACCAACCTGGAACGCCGCCGCGAAACCGAGCTGCTGAAGCTCCGCGCACGCCGAGACGCCGAGCTGCACCGCCTCACCACCGGCCAACCCCGTCCGGCGGCCCGAGGCGACGACTGGCTGTCCTCCCAGGTGGCTGAGGGCGAAGCGGGCCGGGAGAAGCTGAGCGGGGGAAGCATCGCCAGCACCTCCCGCGTGACCTTCAAGGACGGCACCAAGGCCATCCACAAGAAGGCTGACGACATCGTCCAGCTCGACGCGATCCACCAGACCGACGCCGAAGAACTCGGCGCTCTGGTGGCGCGCGCGCTGGGAGTTCCGGCTCCGAGGACGCGCCGTACCGCTGTGGATGAGATCTATCTGGAGCTCATGCCCGGCCGGATCGGACACGAGGCGAAGAAGCCCCGCCAGCACTGGCTCACCCCAGACGGGCGGCGGATCGCGCTGCTCGACCAGCTCATCGACTACCCGGACCGGCACGACGCGAACTGGCTCGTCCACGACGGCCGCCTCACGTCGATCGACCACGGGCTCGCGTTCGGCTACCACGGTCGTCCGGGCCAGGACCGCCGCCCCGGGGAGCCGCGCTTTCGGTACGAGGGCCCGTTCGAGAAGCTCTTCGTCAAGAAACCCCGGCGTGAGGGGGATCCGGGCGAGTGGGCCGACAACGACCTGACGGCCGAGGACATCGCAGCCGTACGGGCCCGCCTGGATGCGATCCGCGAGGCGTTCGAGGACGCGGGACGCACCGAGTGGCATGACAGGATGCTCACGGTGCTGGACGAGCTCGCCCGGCACGCCAAGGGCGTCACGCCATGGCTGCCGGACCTCGGAGGGGACCTGTGAAGCTACAGCTCATCAACGCTGACGGGGACGTGCTGGACACGGTCACCCTCATCGACGGGGGCGTGCTGCGGTATGAGACCGGGGCGGCCCGTGGGCCGGTGGAGAGCTGGCAGCGCGCCCGCGACCTCGACGAGCAGGCGGCGTTCGGCCGGCTGGTGGTGGAGGGGTGGTCGAACGGGTACGCCACCCTCCGCGCCGTCGGCTAGTTGGGGATCTTGCTTTTGTGGCGGGGACACAGGCCCACGATGGCCGCCCCCGTCACGAATGCACTCTCCTCCAGTCCGAACTGGTCGGCGCCGCTGGTGGCCACGCTGGTGAGGCTGTAGCCGTCGTCCAGCGCCTTGCACATCGCCCGGCCCAGACGTACCAGGTCCTTGGGGTCGGCGTTCCTGAGCGCTTTCCGGCCTTGCACGGTGATCACGAACAGCGTCTCCCTGTCGGCTCTCGTCAGCCCCGTTGAGGTCGGAGTCGGAGTCGGAGTCGGAGTCGGCTCCTTGGTCGTTTCCGTAACCACAGGCTGCGCCGACGGCTTCGCCGTTCCACCGTCGAGGAGCTTGACCAGACCGCCGAGCACGGCCAGGACGCCGATGACGGCAGCGATGGTGATGGCGGCGACGGTGCCGCCGCTCATCCGCTGTGGCGGCCGGTGGTGGCCGCGCGGTGGTGGCCCCATCGGGGGGCCGTATGGTCCGCCGGGTCCCTGCGGGGGCTGCTGCCCGTACAGCGGGGGCTGCTGCTGGGGGTACGGCGGTGGCTGCTGGTGAGGGTGCATACCCGCGCACGCTACGCGAACCCCCTGATTTTCCACCCGAAACTCTCGGGATGGATGCCCAAAAAGGCCCGCACGGGCCAACCTCAATCCCGCACGGGAGATCACCATGCAGCACCTCTCGACCACCCCCGGCGCCATCATCGGCTGGACCAGACGCGGACCCATCCGCATCCAGGCCGGCGGATCCGAGAACGCGCCGGAAGCCGAGACCAAGCCCGCGGAGGGCGTCCCGGCCGACCCGACCGCACCTCCTGCACAGGAGACGGACTGGAAAGCCGAGGCTCGCAAGTGGGAGCAGCGCGCCAAGGCGAACAGCGCCGCGGTCGAGGAGCTCGACAAGGTCAAGAATGCCTCGATGAGCGAAGCCGAGAAGGCTATCGCCAAGGCCAAGGCCGAGGGACTCGCAGAGGCCGCAGTCACCTATGGCAAGCGCCTGGCCGCCGCCGAGTTCAAGGCAGCGATCGCAGCCAAGGGGCTGGACCTCGGCGAGGTGCTCGACCTCATCGACATCGCGAAGTTCGTCAACGACAAGGGCGACGTCGACGAGGACGCCATCAAGAAGGCCGTCACCAGGCTCGCCAAGATCGCGTCGAAGCCGCCCGGCCAGTCCGGCGGGGACTTCGCCGGCGGCACCGGTCGGAACGGCGCTGGCCGCCCGACCAGCATCCGCGAGGCATACGCCCGCAAGCAAACCTAACCATCACGGAGAGTGAGTAATGGCAATCACCCTCGCGGACGCCATGCGCAACGCCGCATCGGACGTCGACTACGCGGTGATCGACGAGACCCGGCGCGGAAGCTGGCTGCTCGATCAGATCACATTCGATGACACCGCTACGCCGGGCACCGGGGGTGGCACGCTCACCTACACCTACGGCCGCCTCACCCAGACCCGCGGCGGCCAGTTCCGCGCCTACAACACCGAGTACACACCGGCCGAGGCCAAGCGCACCCAGATCACGTCCAGCCTCTATCCGTTCGGTGGCGCCTACAACCTGGACCGCGCCCTGGCGCACCTCGGCGCCCGGCAGACGGACGAGATGGCGTTCCAGACCTCTGAGCTGATCAAGGGCGTGCGCACCACCTTCGCCGAGCAGCTCATCAACGGTGACCACGCGTCCAACGTGCTGGGCTTCGACGGCCTCGACGTCGCCCTCACCGGCTCCGTCACCGAGTACTTCCAGAACACGAGCACCTACTACGTGGACTGGTCCGCGGCCACGATCGACACTCAGGAGGAGTCGATCACCGCTTCCGACCAGCTGGACGAGTTCCTCAGCTTGCTCAACGGTGAGCCGTCCGCACTGCTCGGCAACCGGCTGCTGCTCAACCGGATCAAGGCCATCGCCAAGCGGGCCGGCCAGTACTCCATCACCCAGGACAACCTCGGCCGCCGGATCGAGATGTACGGCAACGCCGTCCTCGTCGACCTCGGCACCGTCAACTCGGACTTCACCGGTAACTCCTACGTGGTCCCGGTCGAGACGCGGGATCCCGATGGTGTGGGCGGCGGCGGCAACATCACGAACCTCACTGACCTGTACGCGGTCCGGTTCGGCATGGACGCCCTGCACGGGGCCAGCGTCGCGGGCAAGCCGCTCATGAAGACCTGGGATCCGGACTGGACCACCAGCGGCGCGGTGAAGACCGGCGAGCTGGAGATGGGCCCGGCGACGCTCGTCCTCAAGCACGCCCGGTCCTGCGGCGTGTTCCGCAACATCAAGGTCAAGTAGGGGGAGCCGTGAGCATCAGGTATTTCGAGATCCGCTCCCCACGGGCGGACTTCACCGGCGTGGTCGGCGCCGTGGCATTCGCCGATGGGCGGGCGCGCGTGTCCTTCGACGACGAGCGGGACGGGGCCGGTGGCCGTTGCCTGGCCGACGAGCCCAGCGTGCAGGTCGGCCGGAGCGCGGTGCTGTTCGCTCAGCGCCGGCCGGGTTACGTCGTTATCGAGACGGACGTCGCCGGCCAGCCCCTCGACACTTCCGAGCCCGACAAGCCCACCCGCACGGGCGCAACTCCGAAGGGAGCCGGCAAGTGACAACGCTCGGCCGATACCCCCGCAACCTCGCCGATTCGCCGGTGTTCGATGCGCCGTACAACGCGCTGCCCGGGGTGGACCAGGACGTGTTTGTCCGCTCCAACATCCCCGCCTGGGCCTGCACGGCGGACCTGGCCGCGACCGGCACGTCGGTGGCGATCGGCACCCGCGTCTTCCTCCGCAAGGGCGACGTCGTCACCAACATCACCTTCGTGGCCGGGAACACCGCGGAGAACACCCCGACGCACAGAGCCCACGCCCTGTATGACCCGGATGGGAACCTGCTCGCGCAGACCGCGGACCAGCTCACCACCGCGTGGGCGGTGAACACGGCGCTCAAGCTGCCGCTTTCGGCGCCTGTCACGATTCCCGCGGACGGCTGGTACATCGTCGCCCACACCACTACCGCGACCACCACGGTGAACACCTTGATCGGGTGCGCGCCGATCGTCGCCGCCACCGCGGGGGTTCACACCGGGTCGAAGGCGATGGGCTTCACGTTCGGGTCGGGGCTGGCCGGGGTGTTCCCCGCGGCCACCGGCACGCAGACCGGCGTGGCCAAGTGCCCGCTTGCGATTGTGAGCTGAGTCAACGTGGCGCGTACTGCGATCACTGCCTCAACCACGCTCACCGGCCCCGAGGCCGCCCAGGCGTTGCGCGAGGTGCCGGACATGGTCGAGGAGGAGGGCAGCCCACACGGCCCGCCCCCCTCCCGGCCACCCCAGTCCGCGGCCAAGGCCGTCTGGGCTGCGTGGGCCATCCAGGAGGGTCTCCTCGGGGATGCCGATCAGGCTGAGGACCTCACCAAGGCTCAAATCATCGAGCTGGCGGACGAGCTGGACGCCAGCAAGGAGGACGACTGATGGCACGTGCACCGATCACCGCCGCGACGACGCTCACGGAGGCCGGGGTCGACCTCCTCGCGGTTGATGCCGCGATCGAGGCAACGGACGGCAACAGCTTCCCGTGGAGGGAGCACCGGCTGTTGTTCGTCATGAACGGCGACGACGCCTCGGTGACGCCGACGTTCAAGACCCCGGGCGTCGTCGGCCGCCAGTCCCTCCCGATCCCGGACTTCACTCCGACCGCGATCCCCGCCGGCGCCTGGAGACTCTACGGGCCGTTCGGTCCGGAGTTCAGGCAGGCCGACGGCTCTGTGTACGTCGACTGGGCGGGGACCACCCCGGTCAGCGTGACGTGCGCGGTCCTCGACGCCTGACCGGCGTCCCCCTGATCGCGCGGGCGGGTGTGGGTCTGAGGGTGCGCACACCCGCCCGCGCACCAACACCAGGAAGGTGTCTTTTCCATGCGTTTGATCGACCCCGTCTCCACCATGGTGGAGACGGCCATCACCAACCAGGCCAACCCCGGCGAGACGTTCCACTACGACGTCACCTTCTACCTGGCTCCCCGCCCGGGCGGCTACAACCCGGAACTCCAGGTGACGCTGGTCGGCTACACCGCGGCGTCGGTCGAGGTGATGGCGCCTCCGGAGAACATCGCCGGGGCCACGACGACCCAGACCGTGGTCGATGCGGTGGTGGGGCGGGCGATTACCTGGATCCGAGCCCAGTAACCCACGAGGGGGTGTGCGGTGACCACGATCACCAACATCGTTCGGGACGCCAGTGGAGCGCCCGTCTCGGGGATACAGGTCACCGCGCGCCTGGTGGCCGCGTCCGGGTTCCTGGCAGGCGGCGGGGAGATCGTCAAGGAGATCTCGACGACTTCCGGCCCGGATGGAGCATGGTCGCTCTCCCTCACCCCCACGGGCGCGCTCGCCACCCCGGGCGGCGCCCACTACGTGGTGACCGAGGGGGTTCGGCGGCATACCGTCACCTGTCCGGCGTCAGGGACACACAACCTCGCTGACGTGCTCATACAGCCCCCAACAGAGCGGGGTGAGGTGGGTCTTACGCAGACCGCGGGCGATGCCCGGTACGAGCAGACGTCCCGGCGTGGGCAGCCGTCCGGGTATGCGTCGCTCGGCCCGGACGGACTCGTCCCCACCTCGCAACTCCCCGCGAGCAGCGGCGGTGACGCGGTCTCCTCCGTCAACGGACGGACCGGCGTCGTCGTGCTCACCGCGGCCGACGTGGGGGCTTCCGCCGCAGGTCATCAGCATTCCGGTGTGTATGACCCGGCTGGCACGGCCTCAGCGGCGGTGACCGCGCACACCTCAGCCGGTGACCCTCACCCCCAGTACCTCACCCCGGCCGAGGCGACGGCCGCGTACGCGGCCCAGGATGATTCCCGCCTCACCGGCGCCATTCAGAAGAGCGTGGTGACGGCGAAGGGCGACCTAATCGCGGCCACCGGAGCGGCCACGGTGTCCCGGCTCCCGGTCGGCTCGGACGGTCAGGTGCTCACCGCGGACACCTCCCAGACGGCCGGCCTGAAATGGGCGACCCCCAGCGGCGGGGGTGGGGGGTCGGGGGGCGGCCCGGTCTACCCGCTGTCGGCGTACGGTCTGCTCGCAGCGTCCGGCAATCCCGAGAACTTTCTGTTCGGCTCCGGCGCGTCGAACAACACGATCTTCGCGTCCCGCCTGGAAATCCGGGCCGGGGTCACCATCACCAGTCTGTGGGCCGCGGTGCGCGCGGGCGGCACCTACTCGGCCAGCTCCAACCCGAACCAGCTCGGCGTCTATGACGACAACGGGACCCAGCTCGGCGTCACGGCCGACGACCCGACGCTGTGGACGGCCGCCGGGTGGCGCGGCGGGCTTCTGGTCGGCGGCCCCATCGCGGCCCAAGGCGCCGACCGGATGGTGTACATCCTGCTGATTTTCGGCGGGATGACCGGCGTCGTCATGCCCTACCCGTCGAGCGCCAACGACGCCAATACCGCGTGGTTCTGCGGCGGCATCGGCATCGGCATCACGAAGCGGCGTGCGATGTACGCCGGAGCCGGAGGCGGCGGCCTTCCCGCCTCGTTCAACCCGGCCAGCTACGGGACGCCGACGACGTACCTGTCTCTCGTGGGGGTGAGCTGACATGCCGTACGCGACGGTGGACGACCTGGCCGACTACGTCACCCCACCCCCGAACGCCCCCCTGCTCCTGGCCCGCGCGTCCCGGGTCGTCGACCAGACGCTCCTGTGCGCGCGGTACGACCCGGACGATCCGGATGTGCAGGCCGCGCTCCGGGAGGCGACGTGCGAGCAGGTCGCGGCGTGGGTGGCCGACGGCACGGAGGACGGCACCGGAGCCTCCCCCACCTACGCGAACGTCAGCATCGGGTCCGTCACCCTCGGGGGGCGGACCGGTGGAGCGGGTGCCGGCCGGGCGTCCGCGACGCAGCTCGCTCCGCAGGCGTGGATGGTCCTCTCCCAGGCGGGGTTGACCGGGCACGCGCCGCAGGTTCCGGGGGGCTGCTGATGGGTGGCCTGCCGCCTTGGCTTCTCGTCCACACGGTGTTGGTGGAGCCGTTCGAGGGTGAGGGGCCGTTCGGCCCGGAGTACGGCGAACAGACGTCCGTCCGGTGCATGGTGGACGAGAAACGGCGCCTGGTGCGGTCCGCTGAGGGTGCTGAGGTCATCTCGGAGACGACCGTGTACGCCCCGCTGGACACGGTGTGCCCGGCCGGGTCCCGCGTCACCGTCAACGGCCGCGTGAGCACGGTCCTCACCTCATCCAGGCGTGACGGCGGAGGACTCCCCACCCCCGACCACCTTGAAATCACGCTCCAGTGAGAGGAGGCGCGTGGTGGCGCAGCGATCCGAGCTGAAGCTCAACGTCGGCAAGCTCAACGCGGCGATGCGGGAGGCCGCGGCGCGCGGGCTTCAGAAAGGCATGGAGCACGTGCTCCAGGCCAGCAGGGAGCTCGTACCGCTGGAGGAGGGGACGCTGGCCCGATCCGGCGTCGCGTCCGTCGACGAAGGGGGGTTGAGGGGTGCCGTTTCGTACGACACCCCTTACCCAGCGCCACGATCCAGCATGAACGCCTGGACTTTCAACACGATGAGGGCAGATCCGCGAAGTACTTGGAGATTCCTTTTGATGCTGAGGCCGGGACTGTTCAGGAGATCATCGCGGCCGAGATTCGGCGGGCCCTGACATGACCTGGACCCGTGGCCTCCTCACCGCCCTCGCCGAGCACCTCCACGCCGCTGGGGTGGGGGTGTGGAGGCCGGTTGGCCCGCCGTACACCAGCGGGGAGACCGCCATCATGCTCACCCGGCTCCCCATCAGCCCGGACCGGGCTATCGCGCTCGCCGCGTACGGCGCCGACTCCGACGATCCGACCACCACGGACGGCGTCCAGGGTGTGCAGCTCCGGGTGCGCGGCACTACGGATCCGACCGTGGTGGACGACATCGCGGACGCGGCTTTTGACGCCCTTCAGGGATGGCAGTTCCCGGCCGCCGGGATCCTCCTCGCGACCCGCAAGCTCCAGGCCCCGCTCGGCACGGACGGCTCCGGCCGGTGGGAGCGCGCGGATTCTTACACCCTCCTCGTTCATCGGCCCACCTCGCTCCGCCCCGGATAGGGAGAAAAGATCATGACGAATCGTTCGCTGCTCGCCTCTGCGTGGAGGCTCGACGTCAACACCGGCACCACCGCGGCCCCGGTGTGGACCCAGGTCAAGGGCATGACGTCCTTCAAAGAGACGATCGACTCGACGGTGGAGGACGACAGCGACTTCGACGACCCGGACTGGGGTTCCGATGAGGTGACGCAGCGGAAGTGGAAGCTCGAATGCGAGGGGAAGCGGAAGCGCGACGACAGCGAGCCGTTCGTTCCCGACCCGGGACAGGAGTTCATCCGCCGCGCCGGCAACCGCGTAGGGGTCGGATCCGGTATCGAGATCCGCTACTACCGCAGGGACGGGGCCCCGGACGCGTGGCAGGGCCGCGCAACAGTGCAGCCGGGCGGCGGCGGCGGAAAGACCACCGAGTTGGAACCGTTCAACTTCACCCTCGGTGGCCGGGGTTCCCGCACGGAGCTTCAGCCGTACCCGACCCTCACCCCCGTCTGATAGGAGCGCACCCTCATGCCGAAGTTTCCCGAACTCGACGCGAGCCTGGGCGAGACGCTGGAGCTGCCGCTCCGGCTCCCGTCCGGGCAGGCCAAGACGTATGTCGTGCAGCCGGTGAACGCGAAGGACTGGGCCCAGCTCGCCGCGCGGTTCACCGGCATCAAGGACAAGATCCGAGACGCCCAGGCCGATGACGAGGAGGTCGTGGACGACCGGTCCGAGGCTGCGCTGCACCGCATGACGCTCGGCCCGGTGTATGACGAGCTGACTGCGGACGGTGCGGCGTGGAGGCAGATCCGGGCGTGTGGGCTGACCGCGCTGGCCTGGCATGTCCACGGTGACGAGGCCGCGCAGGAGGTGTGGGAGCGCGGTGGTCTCCCAAAACCGGCGTCGGCCTCGTCGGAGGAGGGGGCGGTGGAGGGCCCGTCGACCCCGACACGGGCATCCGGGAGTGGTACGACCCGGAACCGGAGGGGTCAGGCATCACCTGGGAGGACCTCTTCTCCCGATGGGCCTTGATTGAGGCTGACCTCCACCAGGCATACGGAGTGGATCTGGAGGAGCCGGGTCTGCTCCGGGCCCGGACCGGGCGGTGGCTCCGTGTCCGCGTGCTGGGCCTGCTCGCGGATCCGCGGACCAGGATTTTCCGGGTGTTGAGGAGCGAGCGGGAGCCGGACGCCGAGGTGTCCGGGCCGCCGCTGGGGTTCGACGACTACCACGACTAGACCGCGAGGGGGGTGATCCCTCGTGGCCTTGACCGTGGGCGAACTGACCGCGTACGCGCAGCTCGACACCGGCGACTTCACCAGCGGCACGCAGGCGATCAGCTCGGACCTGAACCGCCTGCAATCCTCCACGTCGTCGGCGATGTCGTCGATGGAGTCGACCGCCGTCCGAAGCCTGGACGAGATCGAGCAGGCCATCGCCGACGGCTTCGACCCTGACGAGGCTATGCGTGATCTTGATCGGCTGCACGCTTCCCTTGATGCGGCTCTCGACCAGATGTCCGACGACCTCGACGACTTCGATGAGACGTTCGACGCGATCATGTCCGACGCGTTCGACGAGCTCGACGACGACGCCCGGGAAGCCGGTCGCCGGGCCGGTGACGACATCGTCGACGGTCTGAGGGATGAGCTGGATGAGGCGGAGCGGATCGCCCGGCGGGAAGGTGAAGAGGTCGGCGAGGAGTTCGGCGACGGGGTGGACGAGCAGGGCCGGTCCCGCATGTCGGGGGTCGGCACGTCCCTGATGGACGGCCTCAAGGGCGCGGGGATCGGGCTGGCGTTGGCGGCCGGCGCGGCGATCGGCGCGGCCCTCATGAACGGCCTGGAGGGCGCGCTCGACGCGGAGGCGGCGAAGCAGAAGTTGTTCGCGCAGGTCGGGGCGTCTGAGGGGCAGATGCGGAAGCTCGGCTCAGTGGCCGGGCGGGTGTATGCGGACGCGTACGGCGAGTCCATGGGAGATGTGACCGAGGCCATCCGGTCTGTGGTGCAGAACATGGACGGGATGCGCAGCGCCTCGGAGGCGTCGCTGGGTTCGATGACGAAACGCGCCATGGACGTGGGCGCGATCCTGGATGAGGACGTGTCCCAGGTGACGCGGGCGGTCGCGAAGATCCTGAAGACCGATCTGGCGGGGTCGGCGAATGAGGCGTTCGACATCCTGGTCCGGGGCGCTCAGAGGGGCGGCAACGAAGCCGAGGACCTCCTCGACACCTACAGTGAGTATTCCACCCAGTTCCGGTCAATGGGGTTGTCCGGGCAGCAGGCTATGGGCCTGATCGTGCAGGGGCTCCGGGCAGGCGCGAGGGACGCGGATATTGTCGCAGACACCATCAAAGAATTCACCATTGAGGCCGTTAAGGGCGGCGACGCCGTCAAAAAGGGCTTCACCCACCTCGGTCTTTCTGCTGACGATATGGTGGCGAAATTCGCGAAGGGCGGCCCGACCGCGGCGGCGGCGTTCGACACGGTCTTGGATAAGCTACGCAATATTGAGGAGCCGGCGAAAAGAAACGCAATCGCCGTGGAGCTTTTCGGCACGAAAGCAGAGGATATGGGGGCGGCGCTTTTCGCGCTCGACCCGTCGAAGGCCGTTAATTCGCTCGGCCAGGTGGACGGGGCCGCGAAAAAGGCCGGGGATACTCTTCACGATACGGCAGCGAATAAGCTGGAACAGTTTAAGAGAGGTTTCCAGACCGGGCTGGTTGATTTTCTCGGCGGGACGGTAATCCCGAAGGTTGAGGAATTCGTCACCTGGATCGGCGAGAATTTCAATTTTGCTGGGACGTTGGAGACGGTTCAGGGGTGGGCTGCGAGTCTCGGCGAGATCTGGGATTCGATTGTTGCTGACGTCCAGGAGTGGGTGAACAACAACAAGTCGACGATCGACGAGTGGACCGGGAAATTCCAGGAGGGTTTCGCGTCGATCAGCGAAGCCGTCAACACGGCGCTCGGGATCATCAAGGAACTGTGGGCGGAGTACGGTGATGAGATTATCGTCAGCGTCACTTTCTTGGTTGACACCTTCCTTAATATTTGGAATGGCTTTTGGGGTTTTGTGTCCGGCGCCCTGAAAATCGCCAAGGGAATTCTTACCGGCGACATGGACGCGATCAAAGAAGGACTCTCAAAAATCTGGGAGTCTCTGTGGAATCTGGTCAAGGATACGGTCACCACCGGCCTGAAAGCGATCACCGGCCTGATGGGTGAATCGTGGGATGATATGAAATCCAAGGCGGAAACCGCCTGGAAGAGGCTCGTCACCACGGTCACCTCGAAAGTCTCTGAAACGGTCGCCGAAGTCCAAAAGCTCCCCGGGAAAATCAAGGCGTTTTTCGCGAACGCGAGCACGTGGCTTTTGCAAGCTGGTAAAGACGTGATCCAGGGCCTTATTAAAGGTATCCAGGCGAAAGCCGCTGAGGCCGCCGCCGCCGCTAAGGGCGTCGCCGACCTGCTGACTCAAGCCGCGAAAGTCGCACTGGTCATCTCCTCACCGTCGAAGAAATTCGAGGAGATCGGTAAGTGGACGGTCCAGGGCCTTATTAAGGGCCTGGAGGGTGAAGGTGCAAACGTGAAGTCCACCATTGACAAAATGGTGGAGGACATCAAGAAGGCGTTCGGCGCGAAGGCCGACATCACCGACCACTTGTTGGAGTTTGTGCGGACCGGCAATAAAAACCTGGAGGATTTGGCTCTTCAGCGGGCGGCGATCGTCCAGAAGTTGGCGGATGCGAAAGAGTATGCGCTGAAGGTTGCGGGGTCGGCGAAGGATTTCGCGTCCATTACCGGCCTGAAGCTGGAGGAGCACGCGGGAGCCTCTGATATCGCCACCAGCCTGAAATCCAAGGCCCAGGCCATCAAGGATTTCGCCAACGATATCAAAGCGTTGGCGAAAGCCGGTTTGAATAAGGCCACGTTGCAGCAGATCATTGACGCCGGGGTTGAGAAAGGCTCGACTCTGGCGGATATGCTGGTCGGCGCCCCGGGGTCCGAAATCAAAGCCATCAACAAGGCGCAGAAGCAGATCGACAACATGTCCAAACAATTGGGCAAGAATTCTGCGGATGCACTTTACGATGTCGGCAAAAAGGCGGGCGACGGCTACCTGAAGGGCCTCCAGGACTCCCTGAAGAAGCTCGACAAGGAAATGGAAAAAATCGCCGACGCCCTGATCAACGCCATCAAGAAAAGATTGAAAATCAAGTCGCCCTCGCAGGTGATGGCAGAAATCGGCGGCTACACCGTGGCCGGTCTGATCCAGGGCATCCAGGCCCGTGAGGGTGACGCGGTCGCATCCATGACGGCGCTCATCACCAAGGCCGTGGCCGCGAGCGTCTCGGCGGGGAGTGTCGGCAAGGCCGCGAAATCCAGCACGACGAAGATCCCGATCAACAACGCGACGGCGATCGCCGGCCACAACGCGGACGGCGGAAACGCGTCCGCGTGGGGGGACGGCGGCCCCCGAGGCGGTGCTCCGATCGTGAACGTGTCCATGCCCAACGCAACGATCCGCGAGGAAGCCGACGTCGCGAAGCTCGGCCGGGATTTCGGTTTCGAACTCGCCGTCCAGGCCTGACCCAACCAACAATCAGGAAGGTGGTGGTGCCGGCATGTCCGGTCTCCAGGGCTACGGCCCGAGCGACCTCGCCCGGCTGCGGTCCGTGCAGGTCCGTCCCCGCGGCTGGTCGCATCGCATCAAGCCCAAGGTCACCGAGTCCCGGGACGGTCGCCGTCGCCCCGTCCGGGTCACCCTCGACGAGCTCGGCAACAAGGTCCGGGAGCGCTGGGAAGGGCAGGACGTCCACGTGTTCCTCCCCTGCCTGCGCGTCCTCAGCTCGGCGCGGGGGGTGCGGCGATGAACGGCCTGGAACTCCCCCAACCGCCCCGGCCGATCGCCGAGCTGCGCGCCGAACTGGCTCTGGCCGAGGCGTGTGAGCCGATCTGGCAGGCCCACCAGGACGCCAAGGCGGCCTACGCCGAAGCGTTGGAGTCCGGGGACCTGGCCGCGATCCGAGCCGCCGGCCGGGCGAAGAACGCCGCCGCGATCCGGCTCAATGAAACCAGGGCGTGGTTGCGCAGGGAGGCGCGTATCGCCCGGCTCACCGCGGAGATCCCGAACGTGGAGAACCGGTTGGCCGGGCCGGTCGTCGACAGGCAGGGCCGGGAGAGCGCCGAGCTCCGGGCCGAGCTGGAGGAGTTGCTGGCCGCGATGCGTGCCGAACTGGAGGAGCTCTCGGAGCTGGCGGCGCCGTTGCGGGAGCTGTTCGGCGCGCAGCCGGGCCCGGACCTGCCCGTGGTGGTCGAGGACGGATCGGCGAGTGCGGATGGGGTGCCGGTGACGGTCCGGGCACGCGCCCGCACAGGAAAGGGGGCCTGACATGGCATCCGGTCTGTACGCAGCAACTTATATGGACATTCTGGATGTCACGCAGCTCGGCGTGGACTTCGACGCGGAGACGCACCAGTGGGCGCTGTACACCGCGTCGAAGGCGCCGAACTACAACGACGACACCACCTACAGCTCCACGAACGAGATTTCGGGCACGAGCTACACAGCGCGGGGCAAAGCCGTCACCGGCACCGCCCTTTCCAAGACGGCTGGGGTGCTGACGTACAGCTCAGACGCGGTCCAGTGGGCAAGCAGCACGCTCACCAACGTCCGGCACATCGACATGTTCGCCGAGGCCGTGGCCGGTGACCCTTTGATCATGGGCATCGACCTGGGGGCGAACTACAGCACGAGCAACGGGACGCTGTTGATCACGCCTCACTCGAACGGTTTGTTCGCGATCGACTTCACTCCCTGACCTGCGGCGCGAGAAGGGAGGTGAGTGGTGGCTCAGCCGTCTGTCCGCGCGGTCTCCACCGGAGAGGCGTCCGGGTCCAGCCTCACCGTGTCCAAACCCGCCGGGACCGTCCAGGGCGACATCTTGCTGGCGTTTCAGTCGGACGACGACGGTGTCCTGTCGGACATGGCCACCCCGACCGGGGGCGCGACCTGGCAGCTCCTGGCGTCCCGCTCAGACACCGGCACGATCGGCACCCTGACCAAGGTGTGGTGGAAAGTCGCCGGGAGCTCGGAGCCCAGTACGTACGGGTTCACGTTCCGAGCCGGGACGATCAGCGGAGTCGTCACGGTTGTCGCCGTGCGGGACGGGGCCGCGGCTACCCCGGTGGTCGCGCAGGTGTCGAGCGGCACCGGCACCACCGTCAACACCCCGGGCCTCACCCCACCAGACTCTGCGAGCCTGGAGGTCCGGTACGCCGCGGTGGCCGATGACGAGTCGGCGACCCTCAGTGTCCCGGCCACCTACACCGGCCTGTCCGCGCCCGCACAGGTCGGATACATCGCCTGCAAGGCCGCGGCCAAGCAGCTGCCGTCCGGGGCTGCGACCGGGACGTTGGCGTTCACCTCGACGACCACGCCGTACACCCGGCACGGGTTCAGCGTGGCGATCGGCACCGGCGCCATCGACGCTTCCGTCACCCCCACCACGGTCACCGCGGGTGTCTCGGTGCCGGTGCCGGTCGTGGCGTTCGGCGCAGGCCCCAACCCCACCATGGTGCCGGTGCCTGTCTCGGTGCCCGTACCGGTGGTGGCGTTCGGCGCAGGCCCCAACCCCACCATGGTGCCGGTGCCCGTGTCGGTGCCCGCGCCGGTCGTGACGGTGGGCGACACGGAGGTCGTCACCCCCACCACCGTGCCCGTACCCGTGTCGGTGCCCGCGCCGGTCGTGTCGGCAGGCGCGGGCACCCAGCCGGGCGCGGTCGGTGTGGGCGTGGCCGTGTATCTGCCGGATGTGCAGGTGACCGCGGCCGCGGTCCCGGCCACGGTGAGGCCGTCAGTGGCGGTGGGCGGGGCGGCGGCGACCGTCCCTGTGCTGCCGGGAGACCAGCTCGACGGGTCGCCGGGGCAGATCGAGTTCAACGGGTTCACGTTGGGCCGGGGGACGCCGTACCGGTGGCTGACCCTGGACGGGTGGCGCGGCAAGGAAACCCCCGACTCCGGGAACGCGCCGCGAGCATCCCGGGCCGGGTCGGCTCCGGGCCGGCCACTCCCGAGGGAGCGGACCGTGCTGTGGACCGCGGGCCTCAAGGCGAGCCGGGAGGAGATCGAGGCGGCTGTGCTCGCCTTGGAGAACGCGACCCCCTTGTTGGGGACGGCGGCTCAGTGGCCGCTCGTCATCAACGATCTGGGGACGCCGTATCTGGCGTTCGGGCGGATCGACCGCGTCAACATCCCTGTTGATCGGCTGCTGCGGGTGGGGGCCGGCCGGGTGGTGATGCAGTGGATCCTGGCCGACCCCCGCCGGTATGCCATCAACGCGACCGGCGTCACCATCCCCGTCAACACCACGGTGACTGTGACGAACGCGGGCAACACCGAAACCCACCCGATCCTCATCGTGCCGGGCCCGGCCGTCACCCCGAAACTCCACAACCTTACGACGGGGCGGATCACGGAATGGAATCTCACCGTCCCCGACGGCCAGGACCTGGTCATCAACACCGATCTCGGCACGGCGAAGTTGAACGGCGTCGACGTGATCGGCGACATGTCGTCTGGGTCGGTCGCGGTGCCGGACTGGACGCTGGCCCGCGGGCCGCAGGACATCAGGTATACGACCGCGTCCGGCGGGTCTCAGGCCGAAGTGCTGTACCGGGACGCCTGGAACTAAGGGGGCGGCATGATCAACGTCCGGTCAGCTTCATCAGGCAGTGTGCTCAGCGGGAGCAGCGTCACCGCACCCCGGCCGGCTGGGACGCAGGCAGGGGATGTGCTGTTCGCCTGCCAGACCTCCGCAGCGCCGTTCGTGGGGGTCCCGGCCCCGTCCGGGTGGACGGCCACCGCGGCGCTTGACGATGAGGTGTTCGGCGACTTCTACACCAGGGTTTGGCGGCGCACCGCCGGCACCTCCGAATCGGGCTCGTACGTGTTCCCGCAAGGAGACGGCGCCGGAACCTTGATCGTCGTCGCGGTCGAGGGCGCTGACCTCCAGGTGGCGGCGCGCGTCGCGGTCCGGGAGGGGCTGGAGGAGCCCGCGTTCGTGGTGACTCCGGGGGTGACCCCGGCCGCGGCCACCCACCTGGAGGTCAGGTTCGCGGTCACGTTGGGGCAGGCGTTCCAGACCGTGACCCTGGCGCCCCCAGCCGGGTACGTCCTGCGCGGTACGGCCGCGATGCAGGGGCACTTCAGTGCGGCGTGCGCGTCCCGGCAGCTCAGCAGCAGCTCCCCGTCCGGGGAGAAGAACTTCGTCACCACCGGGGAGAACCCGGGTGGTACGCATGGCATCACGATTTCGATTCCCGGCGGGAGTACGGAGCCGGAGGTGCCGCCAATCCCGGCGGATGCCCCGGGCCAGGGCGACGCGCTCTACAGCTACCGGTTTTCCCGGCTGTTCGGCGGGTTCCTCGGCACGCTCGACCTGGCCGGCGTCAGCTTCGAGAAGCGCATCAGCCGGCGGGGGCAGATCAACTCGGGGAACTTCTCCGCGTCGTACCCGATGAGCAACGAGGCGGAGGGGGACCTGGTCGCGCAGATCGTGCCGAGGAACCCGGCGGATCTGCTGCGCGGGCCCGGGGTGACGGTGGTCGATATCTGGCGGGCGGGGGATCACTGGGGCCGGTATTGGATCATCGGGGCGAAGGTCACCAAGCAGCGGCGGCAGAAGCCGGTGCTGCAATTGTCCGGCGTGACGATGGAAGCCTATTTGCAGTATGTCGAGCTGGAGGAGACTCTCGGCCCGTTCACGTCTGAGGATCGGGTGGAGATCGCCCGCCAGCTCATCACCCACATGCAGGCCCAGGAGCACGCGGACATCGGCCTCATCCTCGCCCCCGGATCATCCGGGTCGGCGGTGACGCGCACGTACGAGGCGCACCGCGGCAAGTACGGCGGACACGTGGCGGACACGACGTCCGGGCTCGACGGCTACGAATGGATGATCAACACCCAGCTTGGCGCGGGCGGCGTGGAACTGCACTGGAAGTGGGGGAAACCACTCGGCAACCCGAACGCCAAGCACACGTTCACCGACAGCCCGGGCGGCGGGGAGATCCTCGACTACGGGATCGACATGACGCCCCTCACCCGAGGTACGCGGTGGCGGGCCCGGGGCGACAGCGTCCAGACGGACGCGTCCACCCCCTCGACTCCGCTGCTGTCCGCGCCGTACTCCTCGCCGCACCTGGCGACCGGGGTGTGGCCGCGCCTTGACCGGACGGTGGACCGGCCCGGGGTGACGGACCTGGCGGCGCTGAACGCGGCCGCCGAGCAGCTCGCGGCGACATCCGGGGGTGCTCCGCATGTCTTCTCGATCACGGTGCTGCTGGGTGAGGAGCCGAGCATCCGCCCGAACCTGCTCGGCGACTCCGCGCGGATCGTGATCGCGGATGAGTGGTTCAAACGTGTCAACGGCGGCGCCGGGTTGAACGAGAAGCGCCGGATTCTCGGGATGCGGGTGACTCCGACGGGGCGGGAGCAGGGCCGGGACGAGGCGGAGCTGTACATCGACGACCAGGAGGTGGAGTGATGGATGGGTATCCGGGTGATCAGGCGCGGACGACCCGGCAGATGCAGCGGGACATCGCCTCGGCGCAGGGCTCGGCCGGGCTGCGGCCGCCGCTGCTGGAGGCGTCGAAGGGCTGGATCTTCACGGACATGGCGACGCCGGACACTCCGCCGGCCGGGAAGACGCACATCTACTCCCAGGGCGGCCGGCTGTGGGCCAGCTCGACCGCGGGCGCGGTGCCGTTGCTGCTGCCGGACTACCCGCAGGCCCCGCCGATCTCGGACCTGCCATCTCGGGCGACGGTGTCGGCCCCGGGGTCGTACTCGTCGGCGTGGGCCGGGAACGTGCTGTCGGATCTGACGGCGCTGTTCACGTGGGCGAATGCCCTCCAAACCAGCCTGGAGGCGGGGGACATCCTCCTGCCGCTGTAAGGAGACGAAGTGAGTGACCCGCTGGGGCCCGTGACCATAGGGGCCCGAGAAATCTACGACCTGCTGCTGGCCACGGACCGAAAGGTCGACAACATCCGGGCCGAGGTGGCTCAGGTCGCGTCCGGGCACGGCGAACTCGTCGCCGACCACGCCGATCATGAGGCGCGGATCAGGGCGTTGGAGCGGGGCCGGTGGCCGCTGCCGTCGGTGGCCGCGCTCATCGCGCTCGCGTCGCTGGTTCTTGCTGTCCTGTCGTTCACCCGAGGAGGAGGTTGACCGTGGCTCAGGTCATCAGTCGTGCGGGGTGGGGTGCGCGGCCTGCGTCGCGCCGCCTGGACCGCATCACGAAGACGCGGGGTGTGAAGGTGCACTACACGGGCGGCCACGTCCCGCTCGACATCGTGGACGACCACCGGCGGTGCCTGGAGCTCGTGCTCGGCATTCAGCGGATGCACATGGCCGGAGGGCGGGAGCAGCCGTACTCCGATATCGGATACAACCTGGTCGCCTGCCCCCACCGCAGGATCTTCGTCGGGCGCGGCCCTGGGGTGATCCCGGCCGCGAACGGCCCCGGGCTGAACAGCCAGCACTATGCGGTCCTCGCGCTCGTCGGCTCCTCAGGCTTCACCGAGCCGAACGACGAGCTGCTGCACGCGGTCCTCGACGCGGTCGCCTACCTCCGTGAGCACGGGGGCGCGGGCCGGGAGATCCGGGGGCACCGGGACGGGTACGCCACGAGCTGCCCTGGGGGCCCTTTGTATGCGTGGGTGAGGGCGGGGGCGCCCCGGCCCACGGGGAAGTCCGTCGATCCTATGGAGGTCATCATGCGGAAGCTGCCCGTGCTCAAGCTGGGCGACAAGGGGTGGGACGTCAAGACCATGCATCACCTCTTGATCGCCCGGGACTACGCGGGTCTGGCCGGGGTCAGCGACGTGGCGTTCACCGAGGCGCACGAGAGGGGCGTGGAGGGCCTTCAGAGGGCCGCGGGGATCGCGGTGGACGGTGTGGTCGGCCCGGACACGTGGAGGGTGCTGCTGAGGCTCTGAGAGCCTCCTGATCACTTCGGGAGATGCCGAAGTGATGGCGGCCAGGACCCCCGGCGGGGGGATGACGGGTCATGACGGATCCGTCATCACGAAAATCTACGCCCTGAGCTGGGAAAACACAGCCTTCCTGATCTTGGGCTGACGGATGACGGTTTCTCCCGTATTCCCCGCCATATAAACACTCTCTCACGTAACGCGCGCGCCCGCGCACGCTACGTAACGAATTTTTATATGGCGGGGAATACAGCGAAAACCGTCACCCGTCACACCCCCACCGGCGAACCCCGCATTTTCGCAGGTCAAACCCACTTTTCACCCCATGACACATCTGTCATCGCCCCCGGGATGCGTCACTCGCGGATCCCGGCCACCCCAAGGAGAACCTCATGCACGACCTGATCCTGTCCTGGATCCGTACCGCGGTCCCCGCCGCGGCCGGCTCCCTCATCGCCTGGCTCACCACCAAGGGGATCGACGTCGACGCGGAGGAGGCGGCCGCGCTGATCCTGGCCGTCGGCGGCGCCTGCACCGCCCTCTACCAAGTGGTGGTCAGCACGCTTCAGCGGCGGTGGCCCGTCGTCGGCGTACTGCTCGGCTCCACGAAGGTGCCGGTGTACCGTGCGGGCCGCCGGGAAGGGGTCCACGGCGATCTGCCTCTGCATCGCCTGTAGGCCGGGTACCGTGGCCGTGTAACCCCGTCGGCCCCGCGCACGCGGGGATGGTCCACCCAATGAGGCATACGGAGCGTTGGCCCCGCAGACGCGGGGATGCCCCGCCCTCCCCTCCTGGCTTCAGGGGGGGAGGGCGGGGTCTTCCGCGACGGGCGACCCGGGCGCGTACATGGTCGTCCCGGGCGAGACGCGCCGGGCGGTCTACGAGCCCCTTCCCGGGCAGGACCCCACGACCTGGCACCACCAGGGGTGGGTCGACTGACCCCGAGCATGCAGACGGCCCGCCGCTCCTTCGAGTGGCGGGCCTTCTTTTGCGTTCCCGGGGCAGTGCGTTGACCGCGTTGCCAGTGCGTCAACGCGGTCGCGGTGAGTGCGTCAGTACGTCTATAGAGACGCACTGCACTCACCGCACGCACACCCCGCCCCGGGTCAGTGCGTCGTAACGCACTCGCCGAGGTTCATGCTTCCTCGCCGTCCTCAGGCGGCTGAGGGACGACGATGAAGGTTCCCTTCGCGGGGAGGGTGACGACCAGGCCGCGCTCGCGTAGCTCCTCCACCGCGCGGCGGGCGGTGCCGATGGCGACCCCGTACTCCGCCGCGAGGTCGCGCTCTCCGGGCAGGCGGGCGCCCGGCCGCAGGTCCCCGAGGGTGATGCGCAGCGCGACGTGGTCGGCGAGCGCGGCGTACACGTATTCGGCGGGCCCGGGGTCGAACGGCGGAACCTCTGCGTCATCTGCCATACATCTCACCGTAGGACGGCCCTGAGCTGCATAAATGTGTAGGTAGCGGTGTACCGCTATACACCGCTGTATGCCGCGCCGTATGGTGCTGCCGTGACCTTCACTCCTGAGGACATCGACAGGATGCAGGCTGAGGCGGTGGCGCGCGGCGTGGATCCCGACCATCTGGAGCGGCTCCGCCAGGCGGCCTTGGCTCAGGTGGGCGGTGATGTGGAAGAGCTGGCCCGGTGGTTGACCTTCTGGGATCGGTTCGCGTTCTTCAAGGAGGAGATCCGCCGCGCCCGCGCCCGCGGCTGACCCCCGTGGCTTCCCGGCCTGTGTGTGCGCCTGCGTTACCAGGTCCGGCCGGGAAGGGCGCCTGAGGGACCCTCCCGGTGGGGGAGGTGGGGCGCCCGGCACGCACAAGAGGGGGAGGGAACCTTGGTGAGGCCGAAGTCTCGCCAGGGGGCCCTCCCCCTTCTTCTTCTTCGTAGTCCGCCTGAACCAGACCTTCGCGAGATCGAACATACTTCCCCGTTTGGGAAGGCTGGCGGGGAACAGACTGACGGTGATCCGGGCGTCGGGCCATGCGTGACGGCTGTTGACCACCGCCGAGCGGACCCGGTCTCTCGCCTCGCTCAGCGCGGTGTCCAGCATGCCGATGAGGTGCATGCCCGCCACCCCGCCGCCGATGTCGGCCTCGACGCCGACGGGATGGCCCGTCACTCCGAGCAGGGCGACGCAGCGCGTGCGTGCGACGGCCACTCACGCCACCGCCCCGGGGCGGCGCGCGGTCCAGGAAACCGCGGGGGGCATCTAGAACACTCCCCGCTCGTGACGGAGGGCGAAATCCCCGGCGAACCGCTCCAGGGCGATCACATCGAGGCGGATCGTGTCGAATCGCTCGCCGAGCCGCTCACGGCGCTCGCCCAGCCACCGGACGGTGAGCCTGCGCAGGCGGGCGAGCTTCGCCTCGGTCACCGCCTCGAAGGCGGTCCCGTGGGTGCGGCCGGAGCGGGTCTTCACCTCGACGACGACGAGAGTGCGCCCCTCGCGGGCGACGACGTCGATCTCCCCGTCGGGACAGCGCCAGTTGCGGTCGAGGATCTGCATGTCGTGGGCCAGCAGATAGTCGACGGCGATCTGCTCCCCGTGTCTGCCAAGCTCGTCTTTCGTGGTCATGGAACCACCTCCGGTTCCCGACCTTCGCTCAATCCGCCCTCTCCGGACGCCCCCCGCCGGCCTTCTGTGGACAACCAGACGCCACCGGCCACTCCCTGTGGAAAACCACCGGCCACACCCACCCCGGAGTCACTTCGGGGAAGGCCCCTCCGAAGGGTCTCCCACCCGCGGAACAGCCACGGAACAGCCGAGGAACAGCCGAGGGACAACCGGCCCTAGAGCAGCGGAGACGGCCGGAGCCTCCGAAGACAACAGCGACGGTCGAAGACCTCAAAGGCCCCACGGACCGCAGAGACACCGGAGACCCCGGGGACGCGGGAGGCACCGGGAACACAACCCGGGCACGGGCCTTGTCACGCGGGACCCGGCCCGGATCTCACGCGAGACCCCGGCCCGGAGCCGCTCCGGGCTTCTTTCCGGAGCGTCGCCCTCTTTTCCCGCGCCCCTTCGGCGCCTTCTCGCCCCTTCCGGGCCTCTTACCGCGCCCTCCCCCGGCCGCGGCCCCGCTCCTTAGGAGCCCTCAGCCCGAGAAGCCCTCCTTCGGCATCTCCAGATCGGGTTTGGCCAGCTCCTCAACGTTCACGTCCTTGAAGGTGACCACCCGGACGTTCTTGACGAACCTCGCCGGCCGGTACATGTCCCAGACCCAGGCGTCCTGCATCTTCACGTCGAAGAACACGTCACCGTTCTCGGCCGTGCGGACGTCCAGGTCCACGGAGTTGGTGAGATAGAAGCGCCGCTCGGTCTCGACGACGTAGGTGAACAACCCGACGACGTCACGGTACTCACGGTAAAGCTGCAGCTCCATCTCGGCTTCGTATTTTTCGAGATCCTCTGCGCTCATACCGATCCTCCTGTTACACGCCCTTCCCGGCCCATCCGATCAGATGGCGCCGGCCCCCACTTCATTCTCACCCATCACCCCACCCGGCCCCGCCCGCGCCACCGTCGCGAACGAGAATCGGTGGTCAGGGCAGGGCCCGTACGTCTCAAGTGCCCTGCGATGCCCCGCCGTGCCGTACCCCTTGTGGACGGCGAAGCCGTACCGGGGGTGTCGTTCGTCCAGGGCGACCATCATCCTGTCGCGCGTCACCTTCGCCACGATCGAGGCCGCCGCGACGCAGGCCGCGACCTGGTCGCCCTTCCACACGCCCAGCGACGGCACCGGCAGGCCGGGGACGGGAAAACCGTCGGTGAGCACGTAGCCGGGATCGCACGGCAGCCGGGCCACGGCCCGGCGCATGCCCTCGATGTTGGACCTGTGCAGGCCACGCGCGTCGATCTCCGCCGGCGGGATCACCACCACGCCGACGGCCGTCGCGGTCGCGGTGACGCGTTCGTACAGTTCCTCGCGCCGGGCGGCCGTCATGGACTTGGAGTCGCCGAGACCGCCGACCGAACGGCCGAGCACCACGGCGGCGACCACCAGCGGCCCGGCACAGGCCCCTCTGCCCGCCTCGTCGACCCCGGCCACAGGGCCCAGCCCGCGGCGCGCGAGGGCCCGTTCGTAGCCGTACAGTCCCGAATCTCGCCGGACCACGCTGGGGGCGGGGCGGAACGCAACCGTCATGGCACCACGACTGACATAGCGACCATGCCCAGAGAGTACGCTTCATTCACGTCGTTCGGTACCGCTATCGCACCTTGCCGAAAGTCTCCGGTGTCGACAGAAGAGTCGCACGGGAGAACGGCCAGTAGATCGCGACGGCCCGGCCGACCACCGCCTTCTCGGAGATCGTGCCCTCCCCCTCCATCTCCTCGTGGGTACGCGAGTCGGCCGAGGCCGAGCGGTGGTCGCCCATGAGCCACAGCCGCCCCTTGGGCACGGCTTTCTCGAACCTGTCCCCCGAGGGGAAGTCATCGGGGTGGAGGTAGGCCCCCTCGTCGAGCGGAACCCCGTTGACGGTGATGCGTCCCCGGGCGTCACAGCACTTCACCGTGTCGCCGCCGACGGCGATGACCCGCTTGATGGTGTCCTCGCCCCGCCAGCCCCTGAAGACCACCAGGTCACCGCGCTCGATCTCGCCGTGCAGCTTGTTGACGATCACGCGGTCCCCCTCCAGGAGGGTGTTCTCCATCGACTCCGACGGAATGTAGAAGGACCGGAAGACGAAGGTCTGCAGCAGCACGGCCACCGCCACGCCGACCGCGAGCAGGAACAGCGACTCGCGCAGGCCGCCCTTGCCGGACGTCTTCGCCGCGCGCTTACCGGGCGCCGTGTTCTCGGCCGTTTCCTCACCGGGAGACCCATCGGAGCCGGGAGGCCCCTCGGAGGGGGACGCACCATCGGACGGCGCGGACTCGTTGCGGGGGTCGACGGTCATGGGGTACGGCTACCGCCTCGCGGCCCGGCGGCGGCGCCACAGCAGCAGCGGTACGGCACCCGCCAGACCGGCGGCGTAGGGGACGGCCTCCGCCGCCATCGCGGCGGCCTTGAGCCCCGGCTGGCCGAAGGTGCCGGGGATGGGGATGACCTCGGCCCGGGAGAACGGCCAGACGATCACGAAGGCCCGGCCGATCACCTTGTCGATCGGGATGGTCCCGCCGCCGGGGTCGCCCATGTGGGAGCGGGAGTCCAGGGAGACCGAACGGTGGTCGCCCATCACCCACAGGCGGCCCGGGGGCACCGTGACCTCGAAGGGATCCTTGGCCGGAACGTCGCCGGGGTGGAGGTAGGAGCGCTCGTCGAGCGGAACCCCGTTGACGGTGATCCGCCCCTGGGCGTCACAGCACTTCACCGTGTCGCCCGGAACGCCGATCACGCGCTTGATGTAGTCCTTCTCCCCGGGCACCACGCCGAAGGCGGTGCCCACCCAGCGGAAGAAGGCCGCGACGGGGTTGGACGGCTCCTCGAAGCGCACCTCGCCGTCCCAGGAGTCCACGCCGGAGAAGACCACGACGTCTCCGCGCTCGATGTCGCGGACGCGGTAGACCAGCTTGTTCACCAGGACGCGGTCGTTCGTCAGGAGGGTGTTCTCCATCGACTCCGACGGGATGTAGAAAGCCTGGATCACGAAGCTCTTGATGATGAGCGCGAGGACCAGCGCCACGACGATCAGAACGGGAAGCTCCCTCCAGAAGGAGCCCTTCTTCTTGTCCTTGCCGTCTTCGGCGGTCTTCTGAGTGTCTTCGGCGACCACGTCCACCTCGTCCTCGACAGGTCGACGCGAGGCTGCGCCGGACTCCCGGTCTTCGCTAGTCATCGCTGACGAGCCTAGATGATGGGAGGCGCGAACCGACCGTCTGCCTGGTTACCTGACAGCTATGGGTCTGCCATAGGAGGTCAAACCCGCTTGCATGCGACTGGCCCGCACCCTCGGACGGGGAACGGGCCAGGACGGCACGGAAACGAACGTCTTAGCGGAAGTCGCGCTTCTCGCGGATACGGGCGGCCTTACCGCGCAGGTCACGCATGTAGTACAGCTTCGCGCGGCGGACGTCGCCACGGGTCACCAGGACGATCTTCTCGATCACCGGGCTGTGCACCGGGAAGGTGCGCTCGACACCGACGCTGTAGCTGATCTTGCGGACCGTGAAGGTCTCGCGGGCGCCGCTGCCCTGCCGGCGCAGGACGAAGCCCTTGAAGACCTGGACACGGGAGCGGGCGCCCTCGATCACGCGGACGTGAACCTCAAGCGTGTCACCGGGACGGAAGGCCGGGACGTCGGTGCGGAGCGAGGCCTTCTCGATCTCGCCGATCAGCGTGTGCATGACAGTGATACCCCATTTAGGCGAGCACGCGGAGGTTCATCCGACCGCCACGAGGCGGTGTCGCGATGGACACACGTGCTGAAGTGAATGTGTCTTGAGCGTCGGGCCCGTCTGCCAGACGCCGCGCGCCAACCCGTGGACGGCAAGCGGCAACGGTTCAGTCTGCCACATTTTCACAACCGACAGGAAATCAACGCGTCAGGGCCGCACCGGCCCCGGGAAGAAGCCAGGTTTCGCAGGGCGCCCGGCGGGGGCCCGCACCGGCCCCGGGGGAGAAGCCGCTCACGAGGGAAACCCGAGCTCCTTCAGGAGCCGCCGGTCGTGCTCGTCGAGACTCGCCGGATCGAGCGCGGCCAGCAGGTCGAGGCGGTTCCCCGCCGTACGGCGGAGCGCCTCGTCCCGCCGCCAGCGTGCGATCTTGCCGTGGTGCCCGGACAGCAGGACCTCGGGAACCTCGTGCCCCCGCCACTCCGGGGGCTTGGTGTAGACCGGGCCTTCGAGGAGGTTCTCCATGGCGCCGGGCGCGAAGGAGTCGTCCACCGCCGAGCGGGCGTTGCCGAGCACGCCGGGCAGCAGGCGCCCGACGGCCTCGACCATCACCAGCACCGCCACCTCTCCCCCGGCCAGCACGTAGTCGCCGATGCCGACCTCGTCGACGCGCGTGCGCGCGCCGTACTCGGCCATGACCCTGGAGTCGATGCCCTCGTAGCGGGCGGGGGTGAACAGCAGCCACGGCTCGGCGGCGTACTCCATCGCCAGCCTCTGGGTGAAGGGCACGCCGCTCGGGGTCGGCACGATGATCCTGGGCGGCTCGGCGGGGCCTGTGGCCAGGACGGCGTCGATGGCCTCGCCCCACGGGCCGGGTTTCATGACCATGCCGGGGCCGCCGCCGTAGGGGGTGTCGTCCACGGTGCGGTGCACGTCGTGGGCCCAGTCGCGGAGCTGGTGGAGGCGGACGTCCAGGATGCCGCGCTCACGGGCCTTGCCGATGAGGGAGACGTCCAGGGGGGCGAAGTACTCGGGGAAGATCGAGATGATGTCGACGCGCATGTCAGACGGCCGTGTCCGGGTCGAGCAGGCCGGGGGGGGCGTCCACCACGAGGGTGCCGGCCTCCAGGTCGATCACGGGCACCAGCGCCTTCACGAACGGCACGTACACCTCGGCGCCTCCGGCGCCCTCCCGCCGCACGACGAGCAGGTCCTGGCCGTGGTGGAGCACGTCGGACACCTCTCCGACCCGCTCCCCGGCGGGGGTGAGGACCCTCAGGCCGATGAGCTGGTGGTCGTAGAACTCATCGGGGTCGTCGGGGGGCGGGATGTCCTCCGAGTCGATGACGAGGACGGTGCCGCGGAGGGCCTCGGCGCGGTCACGGTCGGTCACTCCCGCGAACCTGACCAGCAGGGTCCCCGAGTGCCCGCGCCGGGACTCGACGACGAGCGGCCCGGCCGACGCGGGGTCGGTGGCGAGGACCGCCCCCGGGGCGAAACGCCGGTCCGGGTCGTCGGTGCGGACCTCCACCGACACGTCGCCGCGGAGCCCGTGCGGGCGGCCGATCCGGCCTATGACAAGCTGCACGTCCGCCTCCCATGGTGGTCGTCGGGTCGGGAAAGCGAACGGGTCACCCACGGTGGGTGGGTGACCCCTTCACTCGATGGATCTCGTGTCGTCCGGCGGGCCTAGCGGGCCTCGTTCAGGTCGACCAGGTCGACCCGGATGTACTTGCCGTCGCCCAGGGCGTTCACGACGGTGCGCAACGCCTTGGCCGTACGGCCCCCGCGGCCGATGACCTTGCCGAGGTCCTCGGGGTGAACCCGGACCTCAAGCACACGCCCGTTGCGGATGCGACGGGCGTGAACCTGGACCTCGTCGGGGTGTTCGACGATGCCCTTGACCAAATGTTCAAGGGCCTCCTCAAGCACCTCAGACCTCGCCTTCCGGCTTCTCCTCCGCGGGCGCCGAAGTCTCGGAGGCGGCCTCGTCGGCCTTGGCCGCCTTCTTGGCCGACTTCTTCGGCGTGGTGGCGGGGGTCTCCAAGGACAGCGTCTCCTTGGCGGCGGCCTCGTAGGCGGCGTGCCGGTCGGCCTTGGGCTCGGCGACCAGGAGCGGAGCCGGGGCGGGCTCGCCCTTGAACTTCTGCCAGTCGCCGGTGAGCTTGAGGAGCTTCAGCACGGGCCCGGTCGGCTGCGCGCCGACGCCCAGCCAGTAGGCCGCCCGCTCGGCGTCGATCTCGATGCGCGAGGGGTGCTCCTTGGGGTGGTACAGGCCGATTTCCTCGATCGCCCGGCCGTCGCGCTTGGTGCGGCTGTCGGCGATGACGATGCGGTACTGAGGGTTGCGGATCATACCGAGCCGCTTGAGCTTGATCTTGACTGCCACTGGTGTGGTCTCTCCTGCATTAGAGCGTGGGTGAGCGGCATCTCATCGAGTGGGGCACGAGGAGAAGACCGTCAAGGGACAGGCGCGGCACGCGGGGGTGAGAGGGCACCCGCGTCGTCACGGTGTTCCAACATGTCATTCTGCCAGACGCTCGGGGGTGTCCGGCCAACGACCGTTCATCCCCCGCGGCAGATGTAAGGCAAGGATCGGCAATCCCCGTGTGTCCGGCGCGGCACCCGGCCGGCCGCGCTGGGCTAATGGGCCGCCGTGGCGACCACCCTGAGATCTCTGCTGCCGGCCGCCGCCGGCTCCGTCGCGGTGCTGAGCGTCGCGCTCACCCTGAGGACGGGCGCGGCCGCCGGCGGGCCCGCCCCCGAGGCGGTGGCCGGTCCGGCCGCCCGCGGTGGGCCGGTGCTCGCCCTGGACGCTCCCGGTGCGGGACGGGTGAGTCCCCCTTCCGTGGGGGCGGCCCCCGGACACCCCTCTCCCGGCGGCGCCTGCGCCGGCGACGCGCCGGTGCGGGGCGTCGGAGAGGCCGGCGCCGTGTCACCGCTGCTGGCGGCCCTGCTGAGGATGCTCACCGAGCCGGCCGGGTGCGCGCGCCCGCCGTACTGACCTCCGCGCCACCCCCGCGAGGTCATCCCCATCGCGGAGAACGTCATCCCCGTCCCGGGAAAAGGCGGGGAGGACGGATCTTTCCCGCCCTCCCCGCCTTCGGGGTTCCCGGCGGGGCACACCCTCGCGTGAAGCCGTACGTACCGGCCGGCACCTCGGCGCCCGCGGGCTCCTACCGGGGACGCACTCCCAGCAGTTCCAGCGCCGCCACGACGATGAAGCCGACCATGATGATCAGCCAGACCCACCGTGCCCGCCCGTGGAACCCCCCGTCGCTCACTTCTGTCCGGGAAGCTTGAACTTCGAGGGGTCGAAGCCGGGGGGCAGCTCCAGGCCGGGCGGCAGCTGGCCCGCCCCGAGCCGGCCGAGCGCCCCGCCCTTGTCGGCGCCGCCGGAGGCGCCGTCGCCGCCCGGGGCGCCCTTGCCGAGGGCGGCCTTACGCGGGTCGCCGCTGACGCGGCGCCCCTTGGCCTTCTTCTGCGCGCCCTTGCCCGCCTTGCCCTTGCGCCCGCCGGGCATCCCGGGCAGGCCGATGCCGCCGGCCATGCGCTTCATCATCTTCTGCGCGTCGAAGAAACGGATGACCAGGCCGTTGACCTCGGTCACCGTCACGCCGGACCCCCGGGCGATGCGGGCGCGGCGGGAGCCGTCGATCATCTTGGGGTTCTGACGCTCGGCGGGGGTCATGGAGCGGATGATGGCCGCGACGCGGTCCAGGTCGCGGTCGTCGACCTGGTTGATCTGGTCGCGCATCTGCCCCATGCCGGGCATCATGCCGAGCAGGTTCTTGATGGGGCCCATCTTGCGGACCATCATCATCTGCTCAAGGAAGTCCTCAAGCGTGAAGCCCTCGCCCGAGGCGAGCTTGCCCGCCATCTTGGCGGCTTCCTGCTCGTCGAAGGTCTTCTGCGCCTGCTCGATCAGGGTGAGGATGTCCCCCATGTCGAGGATGCGCGAGGCCATCCGGTCGGGGTGGAAGGCGTCGAAGTCCTCCAGCTTCTCGCCGGTGGAGGCGAACATGATCGGTTTGCCGGTGATGTGGCGGACCGACAGGGCCGCGCCGCCCCGGGCGTCGCCGTCGAGCTTGGTGAGCACGACGCCGTCGAAGCCGACCCCCTCCATGAACGCCTGTGCGGTGGAGACGGCGTCCTGGCCGATCATGGCGTCCACGACGAACAGGACCTCGTCGGGGGAGACCGCGTCGCGGATGTCGGCGGCCTGCTTCATCAGCTCCTGGTCGATGCCCAGGCGGCCCGCGGTGTCGATGATGACGGTGTCGTGCTGGCGGCGCCTGGCGTGCTCCAGCGACTGGCGGGCCACGGCGACGGGGTCGCCCACGCCGTTGCCCGGCTCGGGGGCGTAGACCGGGACGCCGGCGCGCTCGGCCACGACCGAGAGCTGCTGGACCGCGTTGGGGCGTTGCAGGTCGGCGGCCACCAGCAGCGGCGTGTGGTTCTGCTCGCGCAGCCAGCGCGCGAGCTTGCCCGCCAGCGTGGTCTTTCCCGCGCCCTGGAGGCCGGCGAGCATGATGACGGTCGGCGGTGTCTTGGCGTGACGGAGCCGCCGGGTCTCACCGCCCAGGATGTCGATCAGCTCGTCATTGACGATCTTGACGACCTGCTGGGCGGGATTCAGGGCCTGGGAGACCTCGGCCCCGCGGGCGCGCTCCCTGACGTGGGCGACGAACGTCTTGACCACCGGCAGCGCGACGTCGGCCTCAAGCAGCGCGATGCGGATCTCGCGGCAGGTGGCGTCGATGTCGGCATCGGACAGCCGACCCTTCGAACGGAGGGAGGAGAAGACCGATGTGAGCCGGTCGGAAAGCGTCTCGAACACGTGATTGGCCAGCCTCTGCGGTACAGTCTGCGACTCGACCCCCCAGCCTATCCGCTGGGAGGCGCGAATCATGCCCCGGCGACTAGCGCCCCCATCCCGGAACGGCCATCCGCATGGTGAGGGCGTGCTCCACCAGGGTGATGAGGGTCGCCTTCACCGCCTCGCGGGAGCGGGCGTCGGTCCGTGAGATGGGGATGTGCGGTCCCAGCGTCAGCGCCTCCCGCACCTCCTCCTCACCGTGCAGGTAGCTTCCGTCCCACCCGTTGACCGCCACCACGAAGGGGAGCTTGGCCTCCTCGAAGTAGTCGATCGCCGGGAAGCTGTCCGCCAGCCTGCGGGTGTCGACCAGCACGACCGCGCCGATCGCGCCGCGCACGAGGTCGTCCCACATGAACCAGAACCGGTGCTGGCCCGGCGTGCCGAACAGGTACAGGATCAGGTCCCGGTCCAGAGAGACCCGGCCGAAGTCCATCGCGACCGTGGTCGTGGCCTTGTTCGGAGTGAGGCCGAGGTCGTCGATGCCGGCGCTGGCGTCGGTCATCACCGCCTCGGTGGTCAGCGGGAGGATCTCGGAGACCGCTCCCACGAAGGTGGTTTTACCCACGCCGAATCCACCGGCGACGACGATCTTCGTCGATGTCAGGCCGCCGCCGCGGCTAGAGCCTGCGAAGTCCACTGAGCACCCTTTCCAGCAGGTTGAGATCCGGCTTGCCCGCGTCCAACTGGGGTTGATGGAGCTGGACCAGACCCTCGGCCGCCATGTCCGCGACCAGGATCCGGGTGACGCCGAGCGGGATGCGGAGCATCGCGGAGATCTCAGCGACCGAACGCACTTGCCGGCACAGGGCGCTGATCGCCTGACACTCCGGAGTGCGGGTGGATAGATCGTGATGTACGGACGTCGCCGAGGAGACCAGGGCCTCCATGGCGAGCTGGGTCCGGGGGGCGGTCCGCCCCCCGGTCATGGCGTAGGGCCGGACCAGGGAGCTTTGCTCCTCCGGTGCCGGTTGCATGAGATGTGGGGACCCCCCGGGCTGCCGGTAGGGGGCGTCCATCGGCTGATGAGGTGACCCGCCAGGCGGGTCCCCCTCACCGGGCCAGCCGTGGCCTGCCAAGGCGTCCTCCTAAGATCATCGCCGTCACCGGGGGTGGGAGGCTTGGAGTTCGGCCCGGACGGCCGGAGTCAGCACCTGGCCCGCTCGTTCGACAAGCAAGGTCATCTGATAGGCCACCAGACCCATGTCGCAGTCGGCGGCCGCCAGTACGGCCAGGCAGGAGCCGTCGCTGATCGACATGATGAGGAGCAGCCCCCGCTGCATCTCCACCACCGTCTGGGCGACCGCCCCGCCCTCGAAGACCCGGGAGGCGCCCTGGGTCAGGCTGATCAGCCCGGCGGCGACCGCCGCGAGCTGGTCCGCCCGGTCCCGGGGGAATCCGTCGGAAAACGCCAGCGGCAGACCGTCAGCCGACACCACGACCGTGTGCGCCACGCCTGGGACGTTGTTCACAAAGTCGGTGATCAGCCAGTTGACCCCCCGAGCTGCCTGGCTCATTTCGCGCACGTGTCATCCTCCTTGGCGACCTTGATGAGCTCACTCACCGGTCCTCCTCGTTTTCTTCAACGTCCTGACCGAAATCGGGATACGGTCGGCTCTCCGAGGCCTGGCTCCTGGCTTCCGCACGGCCCTGCCGTATTCCCTGCTGAAAGCTGGTCAGCCGGTTACGCACCGCCTCCGGGGACACGGCCGGCCGGAACAGGGAGGTTTCGGATCCCGTCTCCGATTCGAAGCTGACCGTGCCGGGGACCAGGTTCGCCTTGGGCACCCGCTTGGGAAGACCGGAGTCGGTGACCCCGCCGAGCGCGGGGGCGCTCACCGCCTGGGCCGCCTGCCAGCCGGCGTCCGCCGGTGAGGACCAGGTGCCGGAAGCCGGAGCGGGAGACGGGGAAGGGTCGTCCTCGACCTCCTCCGTCGCCGGGTTCGGCGGCGCGACCTCGTTGTCGGCCTTCCTGAACCAGTCGGACTCGACCGCGGCGAAGATCGGCAGGAACTCCTCCTTGGACTCCTCCAGGGGGGAGGGCTCGGAGAAGACGGGCAGCGGGCCGGTGCTGTCGGCGGCGTCGAGCGCGCGCCCGTCAAACGGGTTCCGGCCGCCGGCGCCGCCCCACACCCCGGTGTCGGCGTCGCGGTCCGGGACGCTCGGCCAGATCCCGGACTCCCCGTCGCGCATGGGCGCCTCGGGCCACACCCCCGTCTCCGCCCGGGAGGTCTCCTGCCACTTCCGGGAGTCCTCGTCGCGGGCCGGGGTGCTGGCCCACAGCCCGCCGGGGGCCCCCTGGGGGGGCACGCTCGGCCAGGCGGGCCCGGCGGCCGGCGCGGGTGGGGAGGCGTCGGCCGGCGCCTGGCCGAAGGTCTGCGAGGCCTCGAAGGAGGCGAGCTGCCGGCGGACCTCGAAGGCGTCCAGGGGCTGCCGGGCGCCGTCGGACGAGGCGAACGCCGGCGGTGCGGGGTCGAGGGTGGTGGGGCTGGCCAGCACGGACGCCCGCTCCCCCGGCGCGACGGCCGCGGTCCAGTCGACGCCCGGCATCTGGCCCGCGGCGCCCGTGGAGAGCAGGTTGTCCGGCAGCAGCACCATGGCGGTCAGGCCGCCGCTGTCCTGCTGCCGCAGCTGCACGCGGATGCCGTGCCGCAGCGCCAGCCGGCCGACCACGAACAGGCCCATCCGGCGGGACACCGACACGTCCACCATCGGGGGGTTGGCCAGCCGCCAGTTCGCCTGGGTGAGTTCCTCGCCGGTCATGCCGATGCCGAGGTCGGTGACCGAGACCATCAGGCCGCCGCCGTCGATGCGGTTGCTGGAGACGACCACCTTGGTCTCGCGGGGGGAGAAGGAGATCGCGTTCTCGACCAGCTCGGCGATCAGGTGGACGACGTCGTTGACGGAGGTGCCGACCACCGCCACGCCACCGGGAATCTGCAGGTCGACCCGCTCGTAGTTCTCGACCTCCGACAGCGCGGCGCGGACGACGTCGATCAGCGGGACCGGCTGGCTCCAGCGGCGGGCGGGTTCCTGGCCGGCGAGGACCAGGAGGTTCTCGCTGTTGCGGCGCATGCGGGTGGCCAGGTGGTCGAGGCGGAACAGGCTGCCGAGACGGTTTTCGTCCTGTTCGCCCTGCTCCAGGTTCTCGATGAGGTTGAGCTGGCGTTCCACCAGGGTCTGGCTGCGCCGGGACAGGTTGACGAACATCGCGTTGACGTTGCTCCGCAGCGTGGCCTCCTGGCCGGCCAGCCGTACGGCCTCGCGGTGGACCTCGTCGAAGGCCCGCGCCACCTCGCCGATCTCGTCGCCGGAGACCACCCCGATCGGGGCGACGTCGCCCTCCAGGGGCTCCCCGCTCTCGCGCATGCGCTGCACGGTCTCGGGAAGGCGCCGGCCGGCGATGGACAGGGCCTCGCTGCGGAGCCTGCGCAGCGGCCTGACCAGTGATCGCGCCACGACCGCGGTGACGACGAGGACGAGGATGAGCAGCAGCACGATCAGTCCCACGGCGAGCAGGGCGTCGCGATGCTCGGTCTCCTGCAGGACGCGGCTCTGCTCGATCAGGGTGTCGCCGATCCTCTTCTCCACCACGCGCATGCGCTCGATGGCGTCGGAGGAGGCGTCGAACCAGCTCGTCTGGTCACCGGCGCCGTTCCCCGAGACGTCCACGCGGATGAGCGGCTGGCCGTTGACGGCCAGGGCGAGGGCGCGGGCCCGGATGGACTCGGCACGGTCCTTCTTCTGGCTGCTCACGGTGTCGTCGTAGAGCTGGCGCTCGGCGACCGACGCCTCGGCGCGGAAGGTGGCGAGGCCGCTGTCGCGCTGCGCCCGGGCGCCCAGGAAGGCGCTCAGGCCCTCGTTGCTGAAGTTTCGGGAGGCCAGGGCGACGGCGAGATAGGCCCGCTCCCTGGAGGCCTGCTCCTTGGCCTTGGCCAGCGCACCGAAGGCGGTGGCGCTGGTGGCCAGGTCGTGGTCGGAGAATCCCTGGATGATCTCGTCGTGCAGGGCCAGCAGGTCGGAGATCGTCCCGGTGTACATGCTGATCGTGGGCAGGGCGGGGAACTGGGTGCTGACCGCCGTCTTGCGCACGCTGGCCAGTTCGTCGATGCGGTTGCGCATCTGGGCGATCTCGGCCTGTCCCCGCTCGCCGAAGCTCTCGGCGGTGTGGTTGACGACGATGAGGTCGAGATGGTCGCGCACGCCCTTGGCGAGCTTGTCGACGGCTCTGTACTGTTCCTGGAGCTTGGCCCTGCCGGTCGCGCCCCGGCCCTGGGCGACGAAACGGGCCGACATGTCACGCTCGGCCTCCAGCTCGTGGACCAGCTCGCCCAGTTCCGCGGCGAGTTCGGCGCCGGCACGCACGCGGGCGTACTCGGCGGCGGTGTTCAGCGAGGTGACCACCTTCAGGCCGCCCATGACGATGGCGGCCAGGGTGGGGATGACGATGAGCGCGACGAGGCGCGAGCGCACCCGCCAGTTCCTGAGGGCGAACCTGCCCCCTGCGCGGGGAGGGTCTTCCCGGGGTCTTCGCCCGTCGGAATCAGGGGCCCGGCCGCCTTGTGGCGGCTTCCCCTCGCCGCCGAACACCGGGGGGGGCGCCGACCCGGATTCGCGCTCGCTGGGGACTGAAGCTGTCCTCACTGGCCTCCGCTGCCTCTCCTCGGATCGTCTGCTTGGAGGGGATCGCGCCACGCAATAAGAGCAAGTGGCGCCGACGCATCCATGGGGTAGGGGTTATTGGAGCACAGCCGGATCAGTTCAGCCAACAGCACATAGCTCGCTTTAAGGCACAACCAACACAGGCTGCCTGTAACCGGACAGAGACCTTCCGATTCAATCCACAAACTTCCGCAAAGCAAAGAAAAGTCGTTCTTGACACCCTCGAAGGCGACCACTAGACAAAAAATGGACCGTTGATCCATGAACACGGGCGACAGAGTCCTGTTTGTCCGATTTGAGGCTTTAGGTCTTTATTTGCAATTTGACCATTAACATCCGCTACGATCCGCAGTCGACATACCTTCGTGATCATGTGCCCTCCGGGACGTCTTCATATCGCTTGGCACCTTCCAGCGAGTCCCGGCAGGGAGGCGCAAACGCAGTTAAGGAGACCCCGTGAGGTTGAGACTCGCGAGCCGGGCCGCCATCGCCGGATTCACCGCGGTGCTGGCGCTGACCGCCTGCGGCGGCGCCGGCACCGCCACCGGAGCCGGCAAACCCGGGGCGGGCGGGCTTGAGAAGGACCGTCTCACCGTCGGCGCGCTGCCCATCCCCGACTCGGCCGCGCTCTACATCGCCGACAAACGGGGCTTCTTCAAGGAAGAGGGCCTGACGGTGGACATCCAGATCGTCCAGGGAGGCGCGCAGGCGCAGCAGAGCCTGCTCGGCGGTTCGCTGGACGCCACGCAGACCAACTACGTCTCGGCCTTCCTCGCGGTGGCGGCGGGCAACAAGCTGAAGATCGTTTCAGATCTCTACCAGGCGGCTCCGAACGCCTTCAACCTCATGGTGGCCAAGAACTCCTCGATCAAGACGCCCGCCGATCTGAAGGGCAAGAAGGTCGCGGTCAACAGCCTCAAGAACATCGGGACCCTCGCGATCACCTCGGTGCTGAGAACCCACGGGCTCGCCGCCAAGGACGTGCAGTTCGTGGAGTTCCCCTTCCCCGACATGGCGGGCAAGCTGGAACAGGGCGTGGTCGACGCCGCCTGGATGCCCGAACCGCACCTGACCGCCGTACAGCGGAACATCGGCGCCCAGAAGCTCTCCGACACGATGGTCGACGCCACCGCCGACTTCCCCATCGCCGGCGTGGCGGTCACCGAGGACTTCGCGAGCAGGTACCCCAAGACGGTCTCCGCCTTCCAGCGCGCGCTCGGCAAGGGCCAGCGGATCGCCGCCTCCAACCGCAAGGCCGTCGAGGAGATCCTGCCCACGTACACCAGGATCGACGCCGCCACCGCCGCGGTCATCACCCTCGGCGGCTTCCCCACCAGCCTCGACCAGACCCGGCTGCAACGAGTGGTCGACCTGATGGTGGAGCAGGGCTACCTGTCAAGCAAGATCGACGTCAAGTCGATGCTCACCGGAACCTCCGGGTGATCGCGCGCCGCCTGCTCGACAGCGGACCGCTGTGCGGCGCCCTCGGCGCCGCGGGGCTGGTGGGCGCCTGGGAGGCCGCCGGCCGTACCGGGTTCATCAGCCCGACCGTCTTCCCCCGGGCCTCGGCGGTGCTCTCCCGCGCCGCCGGGCTCGCGGCCGACGCGGGCTTCCTGTCCTGCGTCGTCTCGACGCTCGGCGCGTGGGCGATCGGCCTCCTGCTCACCGTCGCCGTCGCCGTGCCCGCGGGGTTCCTGCTCGGCACCCTGCCCGGCCTGGAGAGGGCGTTCGGGCCCGTCTTCGAGTTTCTGCGCCCGATCCCCTCGGTCGCGCTGATTCCCCCGGCGCTCGTGCTCTTCTCCGACAAGGTCGACATGAAGATCACGTTGATCGTCTACGCGGCCTCCTGGCCGGTCCTGATCAACACGATGTACGGCCTCAAGGAGGTCGACCCGCTGGCCAAGGAGACACTGCGCGCCTTCGGCTTCGGCCCGGCGGCCGTGCTGTGGCGGGTGTCGCTGCCCAGCACGGCGCCGTTCATCGCCGCCGGCGTACGGCTGGCCGCGGCGGTCGCGCTCATCGTGGGGATCAGCGTGGAGTTCCTCGCCGGGGGAGCCGGCGGCAGCGGCATCGGCGTCTTCCTCATCGAGGCCGGCGGCGCCACCGACGCGCTGGAGTACATCGTCGCCGCCGCCCTGTGGGCCGGGGTCATCGGCTACCTCTCCAACGGCCTGTTCGTGCTGGCGGAGCGGCGCGCGTTCCGCTGGCACACCGCGCGGACGGAGGTTGCCCGGTGAACCCGGCGAAGCCGCCCTCGAAGAGGCCGGGGTGGCTGTGGCCGGTACCGGTGGCGCTGGCGGGGTGGGAGCTCGCCACCCGGGCGGCGGGCGACCTCTCCTTCCCCCCGCCGACGACGATCTTCTCCCGGATGAGGGAGATGTGGCTGTCGGGTCCGGCCGACCGGCTCTGGCTCACCGACGCGGCGCTGACGGACATCCCGGCGAGCGTCGGCCGCCTTCTGGCCGGGTGGGCGCTCGCGGGACTCGTGGGAACCACCCTGGGGATCGCCCTGGGCCGCTCCCCCCTGCTCTCCCGTTTCCTCGGCCCCCTCGTCCACTTCGCCCGCGCCGTCCCCCCGCCCCTGCTCCTGCCGTTCTTCATGGCGCTGTTCGCCATCGGCGCGCGGATGCAGATCAACGTGATCCTGTTCGGCGTCGTCTGGCCCATCCTGATCAACTCCGCCGAGGGCGCGCGCCACGTCGACCCCCTGCACCTGGAGACCGCCGCGGCCTTCGGCCTGTCGCGCGGGCAACGGCTGCTGCGGGTCGTCCTGCCCTCGGCTCTGCCGAAGGTCTTCGCCGGGCTGAGGCTCAGCCTCTCCCTGGCGCTGATCCTGATGGTCATCTCGGAGCTGGTGGGCAGCGTCGACGGGATCGGCTTTCAGCTCCTGGACGCGCAGAGATCGTACGACCTGCCCGGCGTGTGGGGAACGATCGTGCTGCTCGGCCTCCTGGGATGCGCGTTCAACGCGGCGTTCCTGGCGGCCGAGCGACGGATCCTGTCCTGGCACCGGGCCGCCAATCAGACGACCTGAGGACTTTTGAGGTGCTTGAGATCTCGAACCTGACCCACACCTACGGGAGTGGGCCGGGCTCCCACCACGCGCTGGGCGGCGTCGACCTGTCGGTCGCCGAGGGCGAGCTGGTGTGCATCGTCGGCCCCTCGGGGTGCGGCAAGTCCACCCTGCTGCGCTCCGTCGCCGGCCTGCTGCGGCCCGGCGGCGGCGAGGTGCTGTTCAACGGCGCCCCCGTCGCGGGGACGCCCAAGGATCTGGCCGTGGTCTTCCAGGACTACAGCCGCTCCCTGTTTCCCTGGATGTCGGTGGCCGACAACGTCTCCCTCCCGCTGCGCCGTAAGGGACTGGACAGACCGCGGCGCGAGGAGGCGGCGCTGGAGGCGCTGACGCAGGTCGGGCTGGAGGAGGCCGGGGCCAAATACCCCTGGCAGCTCTCGGGGGGCATGCAGCAGCGGGTGGCCATCGCCCGCGCCCTCGCCTACCGCCCGGCCCTGCTGCTGATGGACGAGCCCTTCGGCTCGGTGGACGCCCAGACCCGCGAGGACCTGGAGGACCTGACCCTGCGGGTCCGCGGCCACCACGCGATGACCATCCTGCTCATCACCCACGACATCGACGAGAGCGTCTACGTCGGTGACCGCGTCGTGGTGCTCTCCGGGGCGCCGGCGACGGTCGTGGGCGATCTGCGGGTGGACCTGCCCGAACCGCGTGAGCAGATCGCCACCCGTGAGCACCCCGGCTTCGTGCGCCTGCGCGCCGAGGTCGGCCGCCTGGTCCGCGGTCCGCGGCCCGCGGCACAGCACCCCACCCCGGAAACCGTATGACCGAACGACGACGAAGAAAGGACTGTCGATGACCGACCCACAGGCAGTGGTCTGGGACGCGATCGGCGGGGTCTCCCGCTTCGCGGCCCTCGCGGCGATGGCCGAGCTGGGCTGCGCGGACCACCTGCACACGGGCCCCCTGAGCGTCGGCGAGCTCGCCTCGCGGTGCGGCGCCGACCCCGTGGCGCTCGGCCGGGTGCTCCGCCAGCTCGCCTCCATGGGCATCGTGGCGACACGGGCCCCGGGGGTCTACGGGCTGACCGAGGCCGGATCCGCGCTACGCGGGGACGTACCCGGCTCGCTGCGGCCCGCCGTACGGATGGTCGCCGAGGAGGGCTTCTGGTACGGCATCGGCGGGGTGCCGCAGACGGTGCGTACCGGAAAGTCGGCCTTCGCCCGGAGGCACGGCTCGGTGTACGACTATCTCAGGGGCAACCCCACGGCCCGCCGGCTGTTCGACGACTACATGGTGGCCAGGGCGCGGCCGTTCGCCGAGTCGGTGGCCTCCCGCTACGACTTCTCCGGCGTGCGCACCCTGGTGGACGTCGCCGGGGGCAACGGGCACATCCTCGCCGCCGTCCTGAAGGCCACCCCGGAGCTTCGGGGGGTGCTGTTCGACCAGGAACACGTGGTCCCGCACGCGCGGGAGTTCCTCTCGGCGGCCGGCCTTGAGGGGCGCTGCGAATGCGTCGCCGGCGACTTCTTCGTCTCGGTGCCCGCCGGGGCGGACGCCTACCTGCTGGGGAGCGTCATCCACAACTGGTCCGACGAGGACGCCGTGCGGATCCTGCGCACCGTCCGGGACGCCGTCACCGACGACGGCCGGGTGCTCCTGGTGGAGTTCGTCGTGCCGGACGGCGACGCCCCCCACATCAGCAAGGACGTGGACATGCGGATGCTCGCCCTGTTCGGCGAGGGCATGGAGCGTGGCCTCCGCGGGTACGGCGAACTGCTCGCCGCGGCCGGGTTCCGGTTCGCCCGCCTGGTCGAGCTGCCCGGAGGGGCGGGCGTCGTCGAGGCGCTGCCGGTCTGAGCCGCCCGCGGGGGCGGGCACCGCGGCGGCCGGTGGCGGAAAGCCCCCGCGTCACCGGCCGCGGGGGTCGCCGGCGGAGACCGGCGGACGCCGATGGAGTCCTGGAGCACGGTCAGGAGACGCTCCAGGAGGGGCGCTCGTTGAGAAACCGGGCGTCCATGTCGGTGATGCGCCGCTGGCCCGCCGCCATCTCGGCCATCTCCGCGGGGGTGAGCACCTCGGAGATGTCGTGAAAGCCCAAGGGGGCACGCTCGGTCACCAGCGCGACGGTCTTGTCGATCGGCATCTCCCGGTTGGCCAGGACGAGCGGTGTGGTGGCGGTCCTCCTGTCCTCCTCGTAGGCGGCAGGTCCCTCGACCGGCCCGTACAACGCCAGGCAGCGGGCCAGCATCCGGGCGTCGAGCACGGCCTGGGAGCCACCGTTGGACCCCACGGGGTACATCGGGTGGGCCGCGTCCCCCAGCAGGGTCACCCGGCCCCTGCCCCACCAGGGCAGGGGTTCGCGGTCCACCATCGGATACTCCAGGATCCGCTCGGCGCCCGCGAGCAGGCCCGGCACGTCCAGCCAGGGCAGAAACCAGTCCGCGAAGTGCGGCAGCACCTCCTCAAGGCACCCCTCGCGCGACCAGTCGGCGGCGAAGAGCGGGCCGCCGGGGGCCACCTTCACCTCCGCCACCCAGTTGACCAGGGGTCGGCCGGGGGAGATGGGGAAGGCCACGAGCTTGCGGGAGCTGTTGGAGCCGATCACGGCCAGGGTCCTGCCGTCCAGGAACGGCCGGATCTCGGTGATGCCGCGCCATATCCGCACGCCGTTCCAGAGCAGTGGCCCGTCGTCGGGGTGGAGCCGGGAGCGCACGGTGGAGTGGATGCCGTCGGCTCCCACCAGCACGTCGGCGGTCAGCTCGACCGGCTCGCCGGTGAGGGTGTCCCGCAGCGAGGCGACGACCCCGTCCGGCGTCTCGGTGAAGTCGCGCAGGGCCAGCCCGGCCCTGACCGCCTTGTCGCCGAGCCGTTCGCACACCGCCTCAAGCAGCGTCATCTGCAGGAGGCCGCGGTGAACGGAGTACTGGGGCCACATGTACCCGGCGCCCCTTCCCCTGGGCAGCGACAGGATCGCGCAGCCGAAGCGGTCGGTGTAGACCTGGAAGCTGGTGGAGACGCCGATCGCCTCGATCCGCTCTCCCAGCCCGAGCTCGGTGAGTTCCCTGACGGCGTGGGGCTGGAGGTTGATTCCCACGCCGAGCGGGCGGAGCTCCGCGGCCGCGTCGACGACGACGCAGTCGATTCCGGCGGCGTGGAGGCTGAGGGCGGCGCTGAGACCGCCTATTCCCGCTCCGACGATCAGCACGCGCATGTTCCCCTCACACTCCGTCGAGTAGTTTGCGAACCATCCCGCTTAGCGATCGTAACTTATAGGCTTAAGAACTCCTTTAATAGGTAATTTCGGTCCGATTTAGCCATAATGTCATATTAAGGGGGACATAGTTGGTTTGATATCATTCCTCCAGGGTCATCGCCCCCAAAGGCATGAAGACAGGGATTAATCGCACACCCTCTTCCGTTCGCGCTCATGAAATTCATTCACGTCATCGGGAGAGGGATCGCGCGGGCCCGCCGGCCGGCGCGGGTCCCCCGGAGCCGGCTCCCGAAGCGGGTTCCCGATAACAGGGGCGGAAGGCGGGGACGGAGGGCCGGAGACGGAGGTGGAGGGCACGGCGGGCTGCGTCGGGAACGGCGTCAGCTCCTGAGGGTGAGGACGTGCTCCACCAGGGTGATCAGAGTCGCCTTCACGGAGTCGCGGGAGCGGGCGTCGGTCCGGATCACCGGGATGTTCGGGGCGATCGTCAGGGCCTCCCGCACCTCCTCCTCGCGGTGGGGGTACGTGCCGCCGAAGCCGTTCAGGGCCACGACGAACGGCAGGCCGGCCTCCTCGAAGTAGTCGATCGCCGGGAAGCTGTCCGCCAGCCTGCGGGTGTCGACCAGCACGACCGCGCCGATCGCGCCGCGCACGAGGTCGTCCCACATGAACCAGAACCGGTGCTGGCCCGGCGTGCCGAACAGGTACAGGATCAGGTTCCGGTCCAGCGAGACCCGGCCGAAGTCCATGGCCACCGTGGTGGTCCGTTTGGCCGGGGTGTGCGAGAGGTCGTCCACCTCGGAGCCGGCCTCCGTCATCACCGCCTCCGTGGTCAGCGGCATGATCTCGGAGACCGCGCCGACGAAGGTCGTCTTGCCGACGCCGAACCCGCCGGCGACAACGATCTTCGTCGATGTCATCCCGGCGTCAGAGTCCGCGAAGCCCACTGAACACCCTTTCCCGCACGTTGAGATCCGGTCCTCCGGCGTCCGGTGACGACCGGCCGGCCGCCGTGTCCGCGACCAGGACCCCGATCACCCCCGGCGGTGGGACGGCGTGCGCCGCCACCCGCGCCCGCCGGGCCGGTGACACGGTCGCCTGATACTCCGGGGACGGACGGGGCCGTGTCAACGCCCGCGAACGGCATCGGGGTGATCGACGCCCCGCCCGCGGGCCTTCCCGGGAGCCGTCCCGCACATCCGCCCCACCGCTCCGCCCTACCTCCGCATCGCCTGCAGCTCGGCCCGGAGCGCGGGCGTGAGCGCCTGCCCGGCCCGCTCGGCCAGCAGCGTCATCTGGTAGGCCACCAGGCCCATGTCGCACTCCGGCGAGGCCAGCGCGGCCAGGGCCGAGCCGTCGCTGATCGATATGGCGAGCAGGAGTCCCCGCTGCATCTCGATCACGGTCTGGACGACGGGGCCTCCTTCGAAGACCCGGGAGGCGCCCTGCGTCAAGCTGACCAGACCGGCGGTGATCGCGGCGAGCTGGTCGGCTCGATCCTTGGGAAAATCCTCGGAGCAGGCCAGCGGCAGGCCGTCCGAGGAGACGATCACCGCGTGGGCCACTCCCGGCGCCTCCTTGACGAACTCGGTGATCAGCCAATTGAAGGTGCGGGCGTCCTGGCTGGGCTGGTGGTTCACTGATTCTCTCCCTCGGCGGCGTCCGAGCGCTCGCTCACCTCGGCGCGGTCCCGCCGTACGGCACTCCCCACCGGTTTCGGACATGGCTTACCAATTTGAGCACATCTTTTATGGAACCTTGAACCACTCCGCCGGCCGGTGGGCCCGCCGGCCTCCGGGGCGGGCGCCGAGCCCCTCCCCGGAGGAGACGGCCGGCCCCGCCTCCGAGTGCCCCGGCCCCGCCCGTACACGGCCGGCACGGCATTCCGTTCAAAGACCCGGGAACACCCGTTTCCCCTTTCGGGAGGCCCGGCGCGACGAAAAGGTCCGGTGACCGGGCCCGCGGAGAATATCGCCCCGCCGCCCGAGGACCTTAACCGCTTCCCTGGATGAACGGGATCGCGAACGATATCGCGCCCTCACCACCCGAAAAGAGGTGTCTTTGAAGAGGGCTTCAATTGCCGGTCTAGCTAAAACACTGGAAAACGGTCACTATGGACCCCTGCACCGTGCGTGATTTTCACCGAGCGGGGGGATTATGACGCGCAAGAGGCGGGCGGATCGCCGTCTGGATCTCATCGCCGCCGCACACCGGGCGATCATCCGGCACGGCACCGAGGGAGTTCACCTCACCCACGTCGCCGAGGAGGCTGGCCTGACCTCCGGAGCCGTGCTCTACCACTATCCCCAGCTGGGCGAACTGCTCGTGGAGGCCCACCACGCCGGACTGGAGCGCTTCCACGAGCAGCGGCTCAGGCACGTCGGCGGCGTGCGCGACCCCGTCGAGAAGCTCGTGGCGATCGTCCGCTCGGGCCTGCCCCGCGGGCCCGACGACCCCGACGTGCGGCTTCTCAACGAGCTCGGCGGGGTCGCGCCCCGCAACAGGACGTACGCCCTGCTGCTGACCACCCTCTACGACCGCCAGGTCTCGATGTATCAGAGCGTCCTGGAGACCGGGGCCGCGCTGGGGAGCTTCACGCTCTCCTGCGACTCCCTGGTCGTCGCGCGCAACCTGGTCGCGCTTGAGGGCGCGTACGGCTACCGCATCACGGCACGCCACCCGGTGATCGGACCGGATGAGGCGGCGGAGCTGATCCTGGCCTACGCCAGGATCGCCACGAACAACCCGCTCAAGACCACCGGATGAGGACTCAGGCCCTCCGGCCGGGGGACGCCCCCACCGGCCTCCTCCACCGCTCCCCCACCGGATCACGGGCACGCCGGATCACAGGCGATGCAGGCCGCTGAGGACGCGTTCGAGCAGGCCGAGATCGGGCCCCCGCTCCTCGATGCGGTGCTGGTGGACGCGGACCAGCCCCTCGGACTCCATGTCGGTGATCAGGACACGGGCCACGCCGAGAGGGATGCCGAGCAGCGCGGAGATCTCGGCGACCGAGCGGATCTGACGGCACAGATCGCTGATCGCGCGATACTCCCGGATGTACGACAGGCCGAGCTGGACGGAGGTCGCCGAGGAGACCAGGGCCTCCATCGCCAGATGAGTGCGCGGCGCGGTCCGGCCACCGGTGACGGTGTACAGCCTGACCAGTGAGCTTTCCTCTTCGGGAGGGTCGTCGTGCGGCGGGCCGTACCCCGGCAGTTCGTCGAACCTCGGACCGTAGCCGGGAGGCTCGCCGTAGGGCGAGTCATGGACCGAGGCTCCGCCGGCGGGCAGGCCGTACGCCCAGGGCTCCCCCTGTGAGGAACCGGAGCCGGGGAACCCACCCCGCGGGTCGTAATCGCCCTCGGTTACCTGATCGTGCCGATGCTTCCACCGCACAGCTTAGTTCTCCCATTTCGGGATCTCGTTGCGGGCACGCCGCACTCCCTGCTGAAAACTCGACATCCGGCCGCGGATCTGTTCCGGCGACACGGGGATCTGGGGCTCCTGCCGGAGCGGCTCACCCGGCGGGGCAACGGAACCGGGCACCAGGTTGGCCCTGGGGGTGCGCCGGGGCAGGCCGCAGGAGGTCGTTCCGCCGAGCGCCGGGGTGCCGGCGGCCTCGGCGGCCCGCCAGCCGGCGTCGCCGGGGGACGTCCAGGAGACGGGGGCGCCGGTTTCTCCCCCCCGCCCTGGCCCGCCGGGGCGGTGCCTCTCGGGCCCGTCACACCGTTCCGGCCCGCCGGGTCCCTCCCACCCGCCCGCCGTGGCCTTCCCGGCGGACTCCGGGACACCGACGCGGAACCAGCCCGACTCCACCGAGGCGTAGATGGGCAGGAACTCCTCGTCCGCCTTCGCCGCGGGAGGCGTGAGGGCCCCCTCCGCCGTCTCCGCCCCCTCCGCCGCCGGGGGCCGCGTCCGCGGAACCTGGACGGCGGGCAGGGCCGGCAGCGAAGGCGCCGAGGGGCGCGAGACCCCGTCGGCCGCGGTGAGGACGGCGGTCAGAAGCGCGGCGGGCAGCGCGACCATCGCGGTCGTCCCCGCCTCCTGGACATGAAGCCGCACCTGAATCCCGTGCTTGAGCGCCAGGCGGCCGACCACGAACAGGCCCATCCGGCGGGCGACCGAAGCGTCGGCGACCTGCGGGCCGGCCAGCCGCTCGTTGATCCGCTCGACCTCATCGGGCGTCATGCCGATGCCCTGGTCGGTCACCGTGACCATCACACCGTCCTCGATCGGGCTGCTGGAGACCACGACCTCGCTGTCCCCGGGCGAGAACGTCAGCGCGTTCTCCACCAGCTCGGCGAGGAGGTGGACCACGTCGCTCACCGCCGCGCCGGCGACGGCGGCCTCGGACTGGACCTGGATCACCACCCTGTCGTAGTTCTCCACCTCCGACAGGGAGGCCCGGACCACGTCCAGCAGCTCGACCGGCTGCCGCCGGCGCCCTTTCACCTCCTGGCCCGCCAGGACGAGCAGGTTCTCGCTGTTGCGGCGCATGCGGGTGGCGAGGTGGTCGAGCGTGAAGAGGTCGGCCAGGCGCTGGTCGTCGCGCTCACCGCGCTCCAGCCGTTCGACCAGGGTGAGCTGGCGCTCCACGAGGGTCTGGCTCCGGCGGGAGAGGTTGACGAACATCGCGTTGACCGTCGCCCGCAGCCGGGCCTCGTCGCCGGCCAGCCGTACCGCCTCCCGGTGGACCTCGTCGAAGGCGCGGGCGACCTCGCCGATCTCGTCGCGCGACAGGACTCCGATGGGGACCACGTCGGCGGCGACCTCGCCGTCCCGTGACTCGCGGACCCGCTGAACGTAGGCGGGCAACCGCTCTTCGGCGACCTCCAGCGCCTCCCCGCGCAGCCGCCGCAGCGGCTTGACCAGCGAGCGCGCCACCCCGGTGGTGATCAGCAGCACCGCCAGCAGCAGGCTCGCGACGGCCCCGGCGACCAGCAGGGCGTGGGCCTGCTCGGCGTCGCCGAGGCTCTGGCTGCGGGTGACGACGGCCTGGGTGTGGCGCCGTTCCACCTCGCGCATCCGGTCGATCACCGCCGTCACCGCGTCGTACCACTCGGAGGCGTCGTCCCGCTTCGAGCGCCCCGGCCGCTTCGGCCGGGCTTCGGAGGAGGCGCGCAGCAGGACCAGTTCCCGCAGGAACTCAACCCGATCGGCGGCCCGGCCGGTGACCGCCTCGTCGAAGAGGCCGCGTTCCTCGCCGCCGGCCTCTGCGGTGAAGGCCCCGCGCTCGTTGCGCTCGGCGGCCCTCGCACCGAGGAAGCGCTCCAGCTGATCCCGCTCGAACCGCCCGGCGACCAGGACCACCGACAGCAGCGCCCGCTGCAGTGAGAGCGCCTCCTTGGCGCGGGCCAGCGCGCCGAGGGTCAGCGCCTGACCGAACAGCGTGTCGTCGTCGCTGCCCTTGCCGAGCTCGTCGTGGAGGGAGAGCAGATCGGTGATCACCGAGGAGTAGGCGTCGACGGCCGCGTCGGGCCGCACGGCGGTGTCCAGCATCTGCTCGCGCAGCGCCCCGAGACCGTCCAGCCGGGTGAGCGCGGTCTCGACCTCGTTCGCGGTCCGGCCGCTCACCGTGCCCTTGAGCAGGGCGCCGCTGTCGCGGACGCGCGCCACCGCCTCGTCCACCGCGCCCATCTGCCGGCGCAGGGACTCGATCTGCCGGCGCGGCCGTCCGAGGGCGATGTACCAGGCGACCCGATCACGCTCCCGGGCCAGCTCGTGGGTGAGGGCGCCGATCCGGTCCGACAGCCGGGCCAGCTCGTTGGTCCGGCGGTACTCCGTCGCGGCACGTGCCGAGGTGAGGACCTGCATCCCGCCGAAGAGCACGGCGGCGGCCGTGGGAACCAGGATGAGCGCGACCAGCCGGGAGCGCACCCGCCAGTTGCGCAGGCGGAAGCCGCTGCCCGCCTCCTGGGCCTTGTGTGTAGTCACCGAACACTGCCTCTTGGTGGCCGAACCCGCCGGATGTTTTCCTCTTGACTCCCGGTAATTCGAGCACATCTCAACCTGCAGGGCCAATCGAACACAGATCCACAAATAGCTACTTACTTGGCAGGCTGGACTAAAATCTGGAGCTCCAATCGGAGACTGGAACCATCTTTAGGGACGCCCCTATAGCACTTTCCGGCATTTTCTGTGGCCGTATGACCGTTTACACCGCTCCAAACGAATGAACAGGACATAACACATTGCACCCTCGAAGAGCCATGCGCCATCAGGTCATTGTGGTTCAGTACATTTACCCCATATCTTGACTCTATAGGTCTAGCCCCGGTCAGACCCAGGTATCACCCCATGGAGGGGACAGTGACCGCATCGGCGCCCCCGAGGACGGAGGATCGCATGAGAATCGGACGCGCGGGCCGCCTGCTCGCCGGCCTTCTCACGCTGACGCTGGCCGTCACGGGCTGCGACGGCGTCAGCATGGAGATCGGCGACGGCCTGATGGGCGGCGGCCTGGCGGGCACCGACCCGGTCATCGTCGATCCGTCCGGCACCGTCGTGAGCACGGGAGCCGAAACCGAGACGACGGAGACGACGGAGACGACGGAGACGGCGGAGACGGCGGAGACGGCGGAGACGGGGACGGTCACGGAGACCGGGAAAGAGACCGGTGACGCGGGCGGAGAACCGGGTGACGGCCGTGAGGCCGGCGACGGCCAGGCGCAGGCGCCCTCGAAGGGCGTGGTGAAGATGGCCGTCAAGGGGTGGACCGGCTACGGGGCCGAGGCCGAGGTGCTCGCCTACCTCCTCGAAAAGAAGCTCGGGTACATCGTGGAGCGCAGGAAACTCACCGAACGGGCCTCCTGGGAGGGCCTTGAGAACGGCGCCGTCGACGTCATCACCGAAAACTGGGGACACGAGGCCCTGAAGAAGACCTTCATCCAGGACAGAAAGGTCGCCATCGACGCGGGTCCCACCGGCAACAGGGGCGTCGTCGGCTGGTATGTCCCCCAGTGGATGGCCGACACCTACCCCGGCATCACCGACTACCGCAACCTGAACAGGTACGCCCACCTGTTCAGGACCCCGGAGTCGGGGGGCAGGGGGCGGCTGCTCTTCGGCAGGTCCTCCCATGTCGGCAACGAGGAGGCACTCATCAAGAACCTGAACCTCGACCTCCGAGTGGTCGTGGGCGACGGCCAGGCGGCGCTGATCAGGTCCGTCATCCGGGCCCAGAGGCACAGGAAGCCGCTGCTGTTCCACTTCTGGAACCCGCACTGGCTGTTCGGCCGGGTGAAGCTGGCCCGGATCACGCTGCCCCCGCACACCGCCGGCTGCGACACCGACCCCGGGAAGGTCACCTGCGGCTACGCCGAGGTCGCCCTCGACAAGATAGTGAGCAGGAAGTTCGCCGCCAACGGCGGCAAGGCATACGAGCTGGTACGCAACTTCACCTGGACGAACGAGGAACAGAACGCGGTGGCCGCCGACATCGCCGTCGGGGGCCTGTCCGCCGAGGAGGCCGCCAGAAAATGGGTCGAGACCAATGAGGCCACCTGGACCCGCTGGCTCCTTTCCGGGTGACGGGCGGATGCGGAAAACGCGAGAGGAGATCCGGCGGGGCTTCCCGCACGGAGGCGGACGGAAAGGACACCGTCGGCCCGGAGGTCAGACTCCGGGAGCAAGGACCGCCCCGGCCGGACCCGCCGGCCGGGCACCCGCGCACGGGCCGAGGCCCGCTGGAGTGCCGGACGGCCTCCCCCACCGGCCCGGCCGGGGCCCCGCGACTCCGGAGGGCTCAGACCGACATGCCGTAGGCGGCGCGGACGCGCAGGACGTATTCGACCAGGGTGATGAGTGTGCTTTTGACGGATTCGCGGGAGCGGGCGTCGGTGCGCACGATGGGGACGTGCGGCGCGAGCGCGAGCGCCTCACGGACGTCCTCCAGGGAGTGGTGGAACTGCCCGTCCCAGCCGTTGACGCCGATCACGAAGGGAAGCTTGGCCTCCTCGAAGTAGTCGATCGCCGGGAAACCGTCGGCCAGCCTGCGGGTGTCGATCAGAACCACCGCGCCGATGGCGCCGCGGACCAGATCGTCCCACATGAACCAGAACCGGTGCTGACCCGGCGTACCGAACAGGTACAGGATCAGGTCCCGGTCCAGGGACAGGCGTCCGAAGTCCATCGCGACCGTGGTCGTGGCCTTGTTCGGAGTGAGACCGAGGTCGTCGATGCCGGCGCTGGCGTCGGTCATCACCGCCTCCGTGGTCAGCGGGAGAATCTCCGAGACGGCACCCACGAAGGTGGTCTTGCCGACACCGAACCCGCCCGCGACGACGATCTTCGTCGACGTCAGGCCGCCCTGGTTAGAGCCTGCGAAGTCCACTGAGCACCCTTTCGAGCATGTTGAGATCCGGTTGTCCCTTGTCAAGGCTCGGCTGGTGGAGCCGGACGAGTCCCTCGTCGGCCATGTCCGCCACCAGCACGCGGGCCACGCCGAGCGGCACCCTCAGCAACGCCGAGATCTCGGCGACCGACCGGAAGGACCGGCACAACCTGATGATGGCGTCCTGCTCGGGGGTGAGCAGGACCAGTTCCTCGTCCCTGATGAACGAGGAAGAGACCAGCGTCTCCATCGCCATGTGATAACGCGGCTCGGAGCGACCGCCGGTCACCGTGTAAGGACGGAACAGGGGCTCTTCGTCCCCGGTTCCGTCACCTCCGAGCACGACCCTCTCCTGGGAGGCGCGTGGTCATCATCGCCCCCGGGAGGATTGCAGCTCGGCTCTGAGCGCCGGGGTGAGCACCTGACCCGCGCGGTCGACGAGCAGCGTCATCTGGTAGGCCACCAGACCCATGTCGCATTCGGGGGAGGCCAGTACGGCGAGCACCGAGCCGTCACTGATCGCCATGACCAGTAGCAGGCCACGTTCCATCTCCACGACGGTCTGTGTGACACTCCCTCCCTCGAACACGCGGGACGCGCCCACGGTCAGGCTGAGCAGGCCGGCCGCGACGGCCGCGAGCTGGTCGGCACGGTCGTCCGGGAACCCCTCGGAACTGGCGATGCGCAGCCCGTCCGCCGAGACACAGACCGCGTGCGCGACGCCGGGGGTACCGCGGACGAACTCAGTGATCAGCCAGTCGAACCTGCGCGCCTCTTGGCTCAGGATGGTCACGAGTTCTCCTCCCTGTCCGCCAGGCTTCTGGCGGAGTCCTCATATAGTTCGGCGCGACCTCGCCGGATGCCCTGCTGGAAGCTCGACAGACGGCTGCGGACGCGTTCGGGTGAGATGGAAGGCGCCGGAGTGGAGGGCGGGGTGACCGCCGCGGTTCCCGGCACCAGGTTGGCCTTGGGGGTGCGCTTGGGCAGGCCCGCCGAGGTGACCCCGCCGAGGGTGGGGTCACTGGCCGCCTGGGCCGCCTGCCAGCCGGCGTCGGCCGGGGTCTGCCAGCCCGTCCCCGTCACGTCCCCGAGGGCCTGGCCGGCCGCGCCCGCCGTCCGGCGGAGCGGCGTGTCCTCCCCACCGGAGGTGGACGGCCCCTCGGAGAAGGACGTTCCCTCGGAGAAGGACGTTCCCCCGGAGAAGGACGACCCGTCGGAGAAGGGCGGCTCGGTCCCCGTTTCGGAGCGGTCGGCGGCCGCGCGGGCGTTGTCGTCCGCGCGGCGGAACCAGGCGGACTCGACCGAGGCGAAGATCGGCAGGTACTCCTCCTGCTCGGATTCGAGCGGGGAGATCCGTACGGCGGGCATCGAGGCGGTCACCGAGTCGTCGCGTGAGGTCTGCCCCCAGTCGCGCGAGGTCCGCTCCCCGTCATGCGAGGTCCGCCAGGCGGAGAAACCCTCGCCGGAGGAGGAACCCGCCCCGGAGCCGTTTCCGGCACCGGAAACGGAACCGGGGGCGGAGCCCGGGCCCGAGGAGGCTCCGGCACCCGCCCCCGGCACCTGGCGCTTGGGCAAGGGGTACTCGGTCGCGGGCAGTGGGGCGCCGAGCGAGGCGGACGCGGCCGGCGAGGCGGTTCGCTGTGCGGGGAAGGGCTGCTCGCCCGCGGGCGGGGCGGAGCCGAACGAGGGGGACGACGGGGACGAGGGCAGCGAGGTATCCCCGAAGGATCCTTGCGCGAAGGAGTTCGGGCCGAAGGGCCCCTGCGGGAAGGATGCCTGGCCGAAGGAGCTCTGCCCGAAGGATCCGAAGGAGGAGTGTCCGGAGGAGACCGGCCTGGCCTGGCTCTCCGCGCCCCACGAGGGCGCCTGCCCCGGCTGCGTCCCCTCGGGGATGATCAGCTCCGGCGGGAAGAGGACCATGGCGATGAGACCGCCGGACTCCTGGGGGCGGAGCTGGACCCGGATGCCGTGCCGCAGGGCCAGGCGGCCGACCACGAACAGGCCCATCCGGCGGGACACCGAGACGTCCACCACGGGCGGGTCGGCCAGGCGCCGGTTGGTCTCGACCAGTTCCTCGCCGGTCATGCCGATACCGGAGTCGTTGACCGCGAGCAGCGCGCCCCCGCCCTCGATCATGCTGCTGGACACCACGACCTGGCTGGCCCGCGGGGAGAACTGGATGGCGTTCTCCACCAGCTCGGCGACGAGATGGACGATGTCGTTGGCGGCGCTTCCCGCGACCGAGATCGTGCGGTGCACCTTGACCTGGACCCGCTCGTAGTCCTCGACCTCCGACAGCGAGGCGCGCACGACGTCGACGAGCTTGGCCGGCTGGCTGCGCCTGCGGGGCGGCTCGTGCCCGGCGAGGACCAGGAGGTTTTCGGAGTTGCGGCGCATGCGGGTGGCGAGGTGGTCGAGCCGGAACAGGTCGGCCAGGCGGCTGCCGTCCTCCTCGCCCTTCTCCAGGCCGTCGATCAGCGAGATCTGGCGCTCGACCAGCGTCTGGGTGCGGCGCGACAGGTTGACGAACATCGCGCTGATGTTGGAGCGCAGCTCGGACTCCTCGGCGGCCAGCCGTACGGCCTGCCGGTGGACCTCGTCGAACGCCTTGGCCACCTCCCCGATCTCGTCCTTGGTGTCGACCGAGATGGGGGCGACGTCGGGTGTCCTGGTGTCTCCGGAGACCCGGAGGTTGCGCACGACCTCGGGAAGCCGGAAGCCCGCGACGTCCAGCGCCTCGACGCGCAGGCGGCGCAGCGGCAGGACCATCGAGCGGGCGATGAGGACCGTCAGGCCGAGGACCAGGATCAGCAGGAGAAGGATCAGCCCCGAGGCGACGATCGCGTTGCGCTGCTCGGTGTCCTCAAGCACCCTGGCCCGTGTGATCACGTCGCCGGCGACCTTGGTCTCGACCTTCTTCATCCGGTCGAGGGTCGCGCTGTTGTCGGAGAACCACTGCTTGACCGCGGCGAAGTCGGGGAGCAGCTTGCCGTCCCAGCGCGGGTCACCGGCCAGCACGATCGCCCTGGCCTTGGTCAGCTCGGCCCGGTAGAGCTTCTCGTCGATCATGGACTTGACGAGGAGCTGGCGGTTGGCCGGGCTCGCGTCGAGGGTGAAGTTCGCCTTGTACTCCTCCATACGCGAGCGGGAGGCGATGAACTTCTCGATCTCCTGAGCGTCGATGAGCGAGGGGGCGTAGTAGCCGGCCAGCAGACGCGACCGCTGCCGGGACACCTCCTCCTTGGCCCGGGCGAGAGCGCCCAGCGCACGGGAGTTACCGATGATCTCCGGGTCGTCGCTGACCAGGCTGAGCTCCTCGTGGAGCTGGAGGAGGGGGGTGATCATGATGCCGTAGCGCTCGGTGCGGCTTCTGCCGGGGAGCTGACGCAGCTCGCTCAGCCCGGAGATCTGGTAGCTCACGTCCTTGACCGCGTCGACGGCCCGGGGGCCGTAGGAGTCGTCGATCTCCTGCAGGTCGAGCATGACCTGCTTGGCCAGCGTGTCGACGTTCTTCTGCTGCTGGTCGGCGGCCTCCTCCAGCCCCTGGTTGTTCGGCTGGAACGACGCCCAGGTCACCCGGTCACGTTCCAACCCCACCGCTTGCGCCAGCTCCCGGAGGGTCCCGGAGTATTCGGCGGCCGCCGCCGTCCGCTGGTATCCCGCCACGCTGTCGATGGAGGCGACCACACGTGTTCCGGCGAGCACGACGCCCACGACGGTGGGTACCAGAATCAAAGCTGTGAGGCGCGACCGCACACGCCAGTTTCGCAAGCCGAACCGGGTGGCAGGGCGCTTGCCGCGGTCACGTGCCGCAGCACTCCCGCTCTCGGTTGTCGCCGTTGTCACCGCTCTCGCTCTACCTCTCACCATCACGACATAGGTGGCCTCATCAGACCACAAGGTCACGGGACACAATCGGCATAACCGACAAACCGGACTTAATCGTTACTTAGGTGACGAGGGAACGATTGCCTATGGTTATCGCAAGGCGGCAAGCACCTGGTCCCGCACCTGTGCCCGCTGGGATCCCTCCGTCAAAGGACGCCCGGCTCTATCGACAACGTAGAAGACATCCACCGCCTCTGCGCCGAGAGTCTCCACACGTGCGGCGCGCACGTCAAGACCGCAATCCCCAAATGCTCTGCCAATCCGCCACAATAGCCCTGGACGGTCGTGCGCGCGTACCTCTACCACGGTTGCCGTATTAGACGCATCGTCCACGAGGGTGACTCGCGGCGGTGCGACCGGAACCCGGGCCGGGCGGAGAGAACGCGTCCTTCTGGCCAGGCGCTGCTCGATGTCGAGCCGGCCCGCCAGGACCAACCGTAGATCAGCCTCCAGTGCGGCCGGGTCGGGGGGTGCCCCGTATTCGGGAACGACCGAAAACTCGATCACCGCGGTCGGCCCCGCCGAGGCCGCCGAGGCGGAGCGGACGACCATGCGGTGCGCGGCGAGCACCCCGGCCGCGCGCCAGAGCAGCCCCGCCCCGTCCGGCGCGACCACGGTGACCACCACCCCTCTTCCTCCGCTTCCCCCGCTCACCCGTACGGCACCGCCGCCGTGCCTGGCCAGAGCCGCCCGCGCGGCCGGGAGAACCGGCGCGGGCGGCGGAGGGGCGCCGGCCAGCGCCGACCGCACCCTCCGGACGAGGTCGGCGACCAGCGACGCCTTCCAGGAGTTCCACGCGGCCGGGCCCGTCGCGCGCCCGTCGGCCACGGCGAGCGCGGCCAGCAGTTCGAGGACCCCCCGGGAGCCGACGGCCCCGGCCACCTGGGAGATCGTCACCGGGTCGTCCAGGTCGCGGCGCGTCGCCGTCCGGGGCAGCAGCAGATGGTGGCGGACCACGGTCTCCAGCGTGTCCACGTCCGCCGGGGGCAGGCCCATCCTCGCGCCGATGTCCCTGGCGACGACCGCGCCGGTGACCGAGTGGTCCCCCGGCCAGCCCTTGCCGATGTCGTGCAGGAGCGCGGCGAGGAGCAGCAGATCCGGCCGGGCCACCTCACGGGTGAGAGAGGCGGCCCCGGCCGCGGACTCGATCAGGTGCCGGTCTACGGTGTAGCGGTGCACCGGGTTACGCTGCGGCCGATGCCGCACCCGTTCCCAGTCGGGCAGCAAGCGGACCACCACGCCCGCCTGGTCCAGCTCCTCCCAGACCGGCACCGCCGCGCGTCCGGCGCCGAGCAGCGCGACCAGCGCGTCCCTGGCCTCCTCGGGCCAGGGGACCGGCAGGGCGGGCGAGCGGGCCGCCAGCGCGTTCACGGTGGCGGGCGCGAGCGGCAGCCCCGCCTCGGCCGCCGCCGCGGCGGCGCGCAGCAGGAGCACCGGGTCCCCGCCCGGGTCGGCCCCTCGGGCGAGCACGACCTCGCCGCCGTGCTCGACGACCCCGTCGGCGAGCGGGCGGCGGCCACGGGGCGCGGGGCGCGACAGCAGCCGGTCGGCGGTGCGCCAGGTGGCGTCGAAGGCGTGGGCCACCGTCCGGCCGGCCTCGGCGAGCCTGCGCATCAGTGCCTCGGCGTCGAGCAGCCCCAGCGCGCCCGCGACCGCGTCCTGTTCCTGGAGCACCAGGCGGTCGGCCCCCCTGGCGGTCACCAGATGCAGGCCGTGCCGGACGTCGAGCAGGAACTCGTACGCCTCGCGCACCCGGGGGCCCGGCGCCGAGGCGACCCAGGCGGCGGCCACGGCCTGCATCGCCTGAACGTCACGGAGCCCGCCGCGCGCGTCCATGAGATCGGGTTCGAGCAGGAAGGCCAGCTCTCCGCTGTTCCCGGCCCGTTCGGCGACGGCCTCCCGCAGCTCCGCCAGGCGGCGGCCGGAGCCGGCCCGCCACCCGGCGAGCACCGCCTCGCGGACGGTCGCGGTCAGCTCGGGGTCCCCGGCGATGTGCCGGGCCCGGATCAGCCCGAGCGCCGCCTTGAGGTCCCGCCCGGCGACCGCCACGGCCTCCCCGGTCGTCCGCACCGAGTGGTCGAGACCGACGCCCGCGTCCCACAGCGGGTACCACAGGCGGTCGGCGACGCGCGCCACGTCGTCGCGCCCCCGGTGGAGCAGGACCAGGTCCAGGTCGCTGCCGGGGGCGAGCTCCGCCCGGCCCAGACTGCCCACCGCGACGAGCGCGAGCCCGCCGAAGGCCCCCCGCGGGGCACGGCCGCCGGGGTCCCCGCGCGCTCCCGCGCCGTCGTCCGCCGTGCCCGCCGCGGCATGTGCCCCCGTGCCCATCACGGCATGTGCCGCCGTGCCCGCCGCCGCGTCTCGTGCCGGGCGTCCGTACGGCGTGTCACAGGCGGCCCGGAGCAGGGCCGCCAGCCGGCGGTCGACGTCGGCGACCCGCTCCCTGCGGGCCGCCGCGTACGAGACGGTCTCCCCTCTCACCCCTCCCACCGGTCAGAGGGCCTCGGGCCCGCGCTCGCCGGTCCGGACCCGCACCACCGTGTCCACCGGAACGGACCAGACCTTGCCATCACCGATCTTCCCCGTCCGCGCGGCCTTGACGATGACCTCGACGACGTCGTCGGCGTCGTCCTCCTCGACGAGCACCTCGATCCGGACCTTGGGCACCAGATCCACCTGGTACTCGGCGCCCCGGTAGACCTCGGTGTGGCCCCGCTGACGGCCGTACCCGCTCGCCTCGCCGACCGTCATCCCCCTGACGCCGAACCGCTCCAGGGCCGCCTTCACGTCGTCGAGCTTGAAGGGCTTGACGATCGCGGTGATGAGCCTCATGCCTCCACCTTCCTCTCGGCCCTCTCGGCCTTCTCGGCCTTCTCCGCCTTCTCCGCCTTCTCGGCGCCGGTGACCGCCGGCCCGCCGGAGGACGTCGCTCCCGAGGCGTGCACGGTGCCGAGGTCGTACCCGGTCTCGGCGTGGGAGGTGACGTCGATGCCGGTGATCTCCTCCTCCGCGGTGATCCGGAAGCCGGCCACCCTGTCGACGACCTTGGCGATGACCCAGGTGGCGGCGAACGAGTAGACGCCGACCGCGACCGGGCCGAGAACCTGAAGGCCCAGTTGCCGGAGGCCGCCGCCGTACAGCAGGCCCGCGCCCTGCTGTTCGAGGGCGGGGTACGCCGCCAGGAAGCCGAGGGAGACCGCGCCCAGCACGCCGCCGACCAGGTGCACGCCCACCACGTCGAGTGAGTCGTCGAACCCGAGCCGGTACTTCAGGCCCACCGCGTACGCGCAGGCCGAACCCGCGACGGCTCCGATCACCAGGGCGGCCCAGGGGTCCACGAAGCCGCAGGCGGGGGTGATCGCCACCAGGCCGGCGACCGCGCCGGAGGCGGCGCCGAGGCTGGTGGCGTGGCCGTCCCTGACCCGCTCGACGACGAGCCAGGCGCCGGCGGCGACCGCGGCGGCGATCTGGGTGTTCATGAACGCCAGCCCCGCGGTGCCGTCGACGGCGAGCTCCGAGCCCGCGTTGAACCCGAACCAGCCGAACCAGAGCAGGCCCGCGCCGAGCAGCACCAGGGGGAGGTTGTGCGGGCGCATCGGCTCCCTGCCCCAGCCCGTGCGCCTGCCGAGCACGAGGGCGAGCGCGAGGGCCGCCGCCCCGGCGTTGATGTGGACCACCGTGCCGCCGGCGAAGTCCTCGACGCCGAGGCTGTACAGCCAGCCCCCGCCCCAGACCCAGTGGGCGACGGGGAAGTACACGACGGTGGCCCACACGACCGTGAACAGCACCCAGGACCCGAACCTGGCGCGGTCGGCGACGGCTCCGCTGATCAGCGCGACCGTGATGATCGCGAAGGTGAGCTGGAAGGCCGAGAAGACGAGGCTCGGCATCCCGGTGCCGTCGGGTTTGGTGGCCCGCTCCACCAGGCTCTGCAGGCCGAGGGCGTCGAGACCGCCGACGAACCCGTTGAGAAGGGCGCCGCCGTTGTCGGTGAAGGTCAGGGAGTGCCCGTACAGAACCCAGGCGACGGTGACGGTGACGATGCTGACGAACGACATCAGCATCATGTTCAGCACACTCTTGGCGCGGGTCATGCCGCCGTAGAAAAACGCGAGGCCCGGAGTCATCAGCAGCACCAGCGCGGTGGCCGTGAGCATCCAGGCGGTGGTGCCGCCATCGATCTTCATTCGACGCGACCCTCCTTACAAATGGCGTGTGGCCGACGAGGTCGCAGTGAACGTCTCCTGGGCTCCGTTGACCGGCCGCGCACTGACGATGGCCCAAGGGTGCTCTCCCGCCGTTTCAGGGCGTGGCGCCCCGTGTTTCACACCGGTGAAGCGTGGTCCCCCGGTGTTTCGCCCACGTTTCGGGCAGGCCGCGCCATCACGCGCGTCGGGCAGGCCGCGCCATCACGGCGCCGCGGGGCCCCGGAGGCCGTGGAGGACACCGGAGACGGAGAAGAGGGGAAAAAAGACGGCCCGGCGCGTCCCCATGCGAGGGAACGCGCCGGGCCGGTCGTCGGCGTTCGCGTCTTCCGGTTGGTCCTCCGGTGTCCGTCAGGCCGCCGAGGCCATCTTCCTGAGCCGGGCCAGCGCGTCGCGCTCGATACGGCGGGCGCGGTCGCGGCCGATGCCGTAACGCTCACCGACCTCGGTCAGCGTGTGCTCGCGGCCGTCCATCAGGCCGTAACGCCAGCGCAACATCTCGCGCGTCTGGCCCTCCAGGCCGGTCAGCCACTGCTCCAGGCGCTCGCGCTCCAGGATGTCCATGGCCTGCTGCTCGGGGTCGGCCCACGTCTCGTCGGCGATCATGTCGCCGAGCTCGGTCTCGTCCTCGTCGCCCACGCCCAGTTGCAGGGAGACGGGGTCGGCGGCCCAGCGGCGGAGTTCGCGGACCCGCTCGACCGGCAGCTCCAGCACGTCCGCCAGGTCGGCGTCCGTCGGCTCCTGATCGAACTCGGCCAGCATGTCGCGCCGGACCCGCATCAGCCTGGTCATCTGCTCACCGGCGTGGGTGGGCAGGCGGACCGGCCGCGCCTGCTCGTGGATCGATCGGCCCACGGACTGGCGGATCCACCAGGTGGCGTAGGTCGAGAACTTGTACCCCCGGCGGTAGTCGAACTTCTCGACCGCCCGCACCAGACCCAGATTGCCCTCCTGTACCAGATCGATCAGCGGCATTCCCCTTCCGGAGTATTTGCGCGCGACCGCCACGACAAGACGTAGGTTGGCCTGGATGAACTCGTCTTTGGCCCTCTGCCCCGAAATGGCCAGTCGTTCGAGTTCCTCGTCGGCCGCGTCCGCGATCCGCGGCTCCGTCAGCCCGCCGTCCAGCAACTGCTCCGCGAAGAGCCCCGCCTCGATCCGCTTGGCGAGCTCCACCTCCTCCTCCGCGGTGAGCAGGGGGACCCGCCCGATCTCGGCCAGGTAGGTCCCGAGCAGGTCTCGATCAGAGACATGCTGATCCTGCGTCCGATTCCCCGTCGGCTTCGCCATCCGATGGCACCTCGCTCCGCCTGACTTATGGCGTGACCGCGCGCTCGCTCACGACCCCGTGCGCTCGGACACACCGCTTGCCTAATCAACGCCGGGATCAGGGCAAAGATTCCCTAAAAAAGTACGCCCACAGAATGGTTTTGGATTTCCTCCTCAAGGAGGATGTCCCGGGGCGCGACGTCATGACGAGGGCGGCTGCCCTCCTCGGAAGGGTCCAAACAGGCTTCAGGCGAACGCGGCTTCCGGCCCCGTCCGGCCCTCCCTCCGCCTACTCCCCGCGCGCCTCGGCGACCGCCTCGGCGAGCATCGCGCCCACGTCGCCGAGGACGTGCCGCCCCTCCCTGACCATGTGACGGCCCCCGGACACCACCGAGTGCACGTCGGTGGCGGTCGCGGCGAAGACCACGGCCTCGGAGGCGTCGTCCCCGGCCGTGCCCGCCGTGCGGACCGAGTCCAGGCGCACCGAGACCAGGTCGGCCCACGCCCCCGGCACGAGCATGCCCGCGTCCGGGAAGCCGAGCGAGGCGTGCCCCGAGGCGGTGGCGGCCTGGAGCAGTTCGGCGGCCGTCCAGTGGCCGCGCCGCTCGGTCACCAGCCGCTCGTCCAGCTCCACCGCCCGCGCCTCCTCGAACAGGTCGATGACCGCGTGGCTGTCGGAGCCGAGCGTGACCTGCGACCCCGCGTCGAACAGCGCCCTGGCCGGGCCGACGCCGTCGGCCAGGTCGCGCTCGGTCGTCGGGCACACGCAGACATACGTGCTGGACTGGCCGAGCAGCGCGATGTCCACGTCGGAGAGATGGGTGGCGTGCACGGCCGTGCAGCGGGGGCCCAGCGCGCCGTGGTCACCCAGCACCTGGGCCGGGCTGGCGGCGTACACCTCCACGCACCCGGCGTTCTCCGTGCGCTGCTCGGAGACGTGGGTGTGCAGCGGGACGGCGTGGTGGTGGGAGAAGGCGCCGATCACCGGCAGCTGCTCGGCGGGGACCGCGTTCACCGAGTGGACCGCCGCCCCGATCTCGACGTCGTCCGCCGGCCGGTAGACGTCCAGGAGTTCCTCGGCCCGGACGGCCCACCTCCCGCTGTCGCCGTCCCCGAAGCGGAGCTGGGTGCCGGTCAGGGGGACGCCGATGCCGGAGGTCAGGTAGCAGGCGTCCAGCAGCGCGATGCGCAGCCCCGCCTCCCGCGCGGCCTCGACGAGCGCGTGCCCCATCGCGTTCGGGTCGTCGTACGGCCTGCCGCCCGGGGCGTGGTGCAGGTGGTGGAACTCCCCCACACAGGTGATGCCGGCCAGCGCCATCTCGGCGAACGTCGCCCTGGCCAGCCTGTGGTAGGAATCGGGGTCCAGCACGGCGGCCACGCCGTACATCCGCTCGCGCCAGCTCCACAGGTCGCCCTTCTCCCGCTCCGTCACCCCCCGCATGGCGCGGTGGAAGGCGTGGGAGTGCGCGTTGGCCAGGCCCGGCAGGGTCAGCCCGGCGAGCCGTACGGCCCCGGTGGGCGGGCGCGCCACGCCGGGAGTGATGTCGGAGATCCGGGAACCCGTGACGCCGACGACCACCCCGGCGACGACCTCGCCGGGCGGCAGCCAGGCCAGCTCACACCAGTAGTTCAGCTCCAGCACAAGGTCCTCCAGGCGACGGTGAGGAGGCTTTCCGCGGGGCACCCGACTATCTCATCCGGATATTTCTCCCATTATGCGAATAAAGGCATTCACGAATGGGTCGCGTTCCTCATATGAAGCACCCAAAAATATCTAAACCGGGATCAACTCTCACCCCCGGCCCTCTGACCCCGCCGACCTCGCGGGCGTCAGGCGACCGGCCCCGCCGAGGGCCGGACGGTGATCTCGGTGACGTGGGCGTCGGGAGAGGCCGTGACCGCCGCCAGCACCACCCGGGCCACCGAGTCGGGGGACAGGTATCTCTCCGGCTCGTAGGCCGCGCCCTCCTGGGCCCGCACCCCGCGCTGCATGTCGGTGGCCACCCGCCCCGGGTAGACGGAGGTCACCCGGAGTTCGGGCTCCTCCTGCCGCAGCGCGTCGGCGAAGGCGCGCAGCGCGAACTTGCTGGCGGCGTACGAACCCCAGCGGGGGTTGGCCCGCTGCCCCGCCCCCGAGTTGATCAGAACGACGTGCCCCCGGGCCACCCGCAGCGCGGGCAGCAGCAGCCGGGTCAGCTCCACCGCCGCGACCACGTTGACCTCCAGCGTGCGCCGCCAGACCTCGGCGGGGGTCTGCGCGATCGTCCCGAGCGTCGCGACGCCCGCGCTGTGCACCAGCACGTCGAGCCGGTCGATCCCGGCGACGTCGGCCTCGGTGACGGCGGTGAGCTCCACCGGCCACGGGCGTGCCTCCATCGCTCCGGCCGCCCCCGTCCCTTCGTCCGCCGCGCCCGCCGGCCCCGCGGCCACCCCCGCCAGCGCCCCGGCGTCCCGCCCTCCGAGCAGCAGGTCGTAGGAGGGTGCCAGAGCCCGCGCGATCGCGGCCCCCACCCCCCGGGAGGCCCCGGTCACCAACGCGAGAGGACGTGCGGACATGCGAGCCACCCTACTCCGCTCCCCCCGGATCCTCACCGCGCGGGGCTCCGGCGTCTCGGTGTCAGCCGGCGGTCCCGTGGGAAAAGGCGAGCTCCCGCGAAAAACCACTTGAGCTTCTCCCCGTGAGAGGCTTCAGTCTCTCTCCGGAACGTGCCGGGCCGCCCGACGGCTCCCATCCGAAACCTTCACAGCCCATCCGGCTCTGCGGCCGCCCCTCGAACGGAGCACCCATGATCATTGAAGCGCACGACCTCCGTAAGACCTTCGTCGCCAGACGCGGGCGCGGCAAGACCGAGAAGGTCGAGGCCGTCCGGGGCATCGACCTCACGGTGAGCGAGGGCGAGATCTTCGCCGCCCTCGGCCCCAATGGCGCGGGGAAAACGACCACCGTCCGAATGCTCGCCACCTTCACCGCCCCCACCTCGGGAACCGCCCGGGTGGCCGGGCACGACGTGGTGAAAGAGGCCGCGAAGGTCCGGGAGAAGATCGGCTACGTCAGCCAGGCCGGAGGCGTGGACGACAACGCCCCCGGGCGGGAGAGCCTTCTGCTGGCCGCGCGGATCGCCGGGCTCTCCCGGAGCCAGGCGCACACCCGCGCGGGCGAGCTGCTGGAGACCTTCAGCCTGACCGAGATCGCCGACCGGCCGGTGAAGACCCTCTCCGGCGGGCAGAAGCGGCGGTTCGCGCTGGCCATCGGCCTGGTGAACCGGCCGCCGCTGGTCTTCCTGGACGAGCCGACCACCGGCCTGGACCCGCAGAACCGCGCCAACCTGTGGGACGAGGTCCGCGCCCTGCGCGACCAGGGCACCGGCGTGCTGCTGACCACCCACTACCTGGACGAGGCCGACGCGTTGTGCGACCGGCTCGTCATCATCGACCACGGGATGATCGTCGCCGAGGGCACGCCGGAGAAGCTCAAGAGGGAGGTGGCGGGCGACGTCGTCACGCTCAAACTCGACGACCTGCCCTCCGGGGAGAAGCTGCTGGCGGCGCAGCCGTACATCAAGGAGACCCGCGCCGAGGACGACACCCTGCGCGCCTATCTCGACGACGGCGAGCACAACCTGCCCGCCCTGCTGCGCGCCCTGGAGAGCGGGGGCCTGGCGATCCGTTCCATCTCCCTGGCGCGGGCCACGCTCGACGACGTCTTCCTCCGGCACACCGGCCGCTCCCTCCGCGACGCCGCCTGACTGCCTCCCTCCGACCCCCTTTAAGGACCCTCATGTTCCGGCACACCATGCTCTTTCTCGGCTACGAGCTCGGGAACGTCCGCCGCAACCCGGTCTGGCCGCTGTTCGGCATCCTGCAACCGGTGCTCTACCTGCTGCTGTTCGCCCCGCTGCTGACCACCATGACCAAGGGCGGGACGCTGGCCGACGCGCTGCGGATGTTCACCCCCGGCGCGATGATGATGATCGCCCTGTTCGGCTCGCTGTTCACCGGCTTCACCATGATCAACGAGACCCGCAACGGGGTGCTGGAGCGGCTGGCCGTCAGCCAGGCGTGGCGCCCGGCGATCATCCTCGGCCGGGTGATCAAGGACGTGCTCGTGCTGATCGTCCAGTCGCTCCTGGTGATGGGCGTGGCCATGCTGATGGGCCTGCGGCTGGGCGTGGCCTCCCTGCTGCTGATGCTGCTGCTCATGGCGGCCACCGGCCTGTTCGCCACCGGCATCTCCTACGGCCTGGCCCTGGCGGTCCGCGACGAGGGCGGCATGTCGCAGATCGTGCAGTTCTTCGCGCTGCCGCTGACCCTGCTCGCCGGGATGCTGCTGCCGATCTCGCTCGGTCCCCAGTGGATGCAGACGGTGGCGAGGTTCAACCCGCTCTACTACTCGGTCGAGGCGGGCCGCTCCCTGTTCGCCGGGCACCTGTCCGACTCGACGATCCCGATCGCCTTCGGTCTGTTCGCCGTGCTCGGTGTTCTCACCCTCACCTGGGCGGTTCGCTCGCTCAGAAGCCTGGCGGGCTGATCGCCCCCGGCCGGGGCGCCGACGGGTGAACGACCAGCGGGCCCGAGGTGAAGACGGCCGCCTGGTCGATCATCCGTTCGTACTCCTCCAGCCGGGCCTGCGTGCGCAGCGGCGCCGCGTCCGCCATGGCCTCCACCAGCACCATGGCCAGGGCGAGCGGCGCCGTGTGCGCGTCGAACACCAGGCGTTCACCGACCGGGGCGTCCAGCACCACGTCGGCCTCGAACGGCACCTCGCGCCGGTCGGTGATCACCGCGGTCCGCAGGCCCAGCTCCCTGGCGCTCCTGAGGGCCTGTACGGCCTCGGCCGGATAGCGGGGAAGCATCACCGCCACCAGCCATCCGGCTCCTGCACGCCGCGCGGCGTGCAGTTGCTCGGCGAGTTCGGAACCGCCGTGGGTCAGCAGGCGGACATCGGGGTGGATCCTGCGGGCGAAGTAGGCGAAAGTGGTCGCGAGCCCGCTGGAGACCCGCAGGCCGAGCACCGGCAGCGGCTCGCAGGCCGCCAGCGCGGTGCCCAGCGCCGTGACGGTCGAGGGGTCGACCAGCCCCTCTCGCACGGCGCGCAGGTTCTCGATCTCGGCGTCGATCGCGCTCTGGAGGTCGTTGGCGCGCGAGGGATTGCGTTCCCCCACGACGAAGGGCCGAAGAGCCTGCCTCAGCTCGGGGTAGCCCGCGAAGCCGAGCACCGTGGCGAACCTGGTCACCGACGGCTGGCTCACCCCGGCCCGTTCCGCCAGCTCCACACTGGACAGGAAGACGGCCTCGGCCAGGTGCTCGTCGAGATAGCGCGCGATCCGCCGCTGCGCGGGCGACAGTCGCCGGCCCTCCAGAAGTCGATCGAGTCCGTCGCCCACGTCCCCTCCCAGCGCTCGTTCCCCACGGGCGTTCCCACCCGGCCCCCGTGTCGTTCATACACCGCGGGCGAGCGGCGGCGAGCACGGCGGCGGGAAGCTTCCGGGGATACCCGGCCGGTCTTCGGGGGCAAGGGGCATCCCGGGCCGAAGAACCCGGGATGCCCTTTTCCCGGTTGCCACCTCGATCTGCGCCCTGGCCCTCGCCCCGCACGGACTGGACCGGAGATCGAGCTCGGCAGGCGCCCGCCGGGCGCCGTTGAGCGAAGGAGAGGCTCCGCACAGGCCGGGATGCCCGGTTTCCCCGGCGGCCAACCGGCCCGCGGGCCCGGTGTCCGAACTATCCACCTACGCCCTGGGACGTTCTCCGGCACGGGCCGCCTGGCGGACGAGCCCCGGCCTCAGGTGGGCAGGAGGAACTGGGTGGCGGCCAGTTCCCGGTAGAGATCGTCGCCGCCGAGCAGTTCCCCGTGGGTGCCGACGGCCCGCACCCTGCCCGCCTCCATCACGACGATCCGGTCGGCGCCGGTCACCGTCGACAGACGGTGGGCGATCACCAGCACGGTCGTCTCCTTGGCGACCTCGGCGATCACCTCGCGCAGCCGTAGCTCGTTGACCGCGTCGAGCTGGGAGGTGGCCTCGTCGAGCAGGAGCAGCCGAGGGCTGCGCAGCAGGGCGCGGGCGATGGCGACCCGCTGGCGCTCGCCGCCGGAGAGCATGATCCCCCGGTGGCCGACCGCGGTCTCCAGTCCCTCGGGGAGGCGGGCGACCAGGTCCTCCAGCCGGGTCAGCGCGAGCACCCGCGCGACGTCGGTCTCGGCGGCGCCCGGCGCGGCGAAGACGAGGTTCTCCCTGAGTGTGCCGTCCAGCACCGGCGCGTCCTGCTCGACGTAGCCGAGGGCGGCGCGCAGGTCGGCCAGCGGCCACCGCCTGATGTCGCGGCCGTCGACCGCGATCGTCCCGGCCTGCTGCTCGTAGAACCGTTCGAGCAGGGCGAAGACCGTGGACTTGCCCGCCCCCGAGGGCCCCACCAGCGCGGTCAGCCCTCCGGCCGGGATCGCGAAGGAGACCCCGTCGTGGACGACCGGCCGGTCGTCGCCGTAGCGGAAGACCACCTCCTCGAAGGTCACCCCGGCCGGGACGGCGCCGCCCGCGCGGGTCACGCCGCCGGTCTCCTCCACGGGAAGCTCCTCGATCTCCCTGATCCGCCGTACGGCGGCCAGGCCGTTCTGCATCTGGGTGACCCCCTGGACCAGCTGGCCGATCGGGGCGACCAGGTAGAAGAGGTAGAGCAGGAAGGCGACCAGCGAGGACACCTCCAGTGACCCGGCGGCGACCCGCGCGCCGCCCACGCCCAGCACGGCCACGAAGGCGAGCTGCGCGGCCACCCACGCGGAGATGCCGGCGATCGAGACCCACCAGGCCACCGCGACGCCCCGGTCACGCGCGCGGCCGGCCGCGGCGTCCACGGTGGCGATCTCGCGCTCCTCGGCGCCGCTCGCCTTGACCGTGCGGAACGCCTGAAGGACGCGGTCGAGCACCGCGCCCATCTCGCCCACCGCGACCTGCGCCTGGGTCGAGGCGCGCTGGATGCGCGGCATGACCAGGGCCACGAGCGAGCTGACCAGGGCCAGGACGGCCACTGTGATGAGCAGCAGCACCCAGTCCATGATCACCATCATCACCACGGCGCCCACGAACACGAACAGCGCGCCGACCATCTCGACGAGGCCCTCGGTGAACACCCCGCGCAGCAGGGTGGTGTCGGAGGTCACCCGTGACAGCAGGTCTCCGGGCTTGAGGCGGTCGACCTCCGACACCCGCAACCGGAGGATGCGCCCCACCAGCCCGCGCCGGGCGGAGAAGACGACGGTCTCGCCCATGCGCTCCAGCACGTACCGCCCGAGCGCGCCGACGGCGGCGCCCACGAGCACGGCACCCGTCAGGCCGAGCACCGGCCCTGTCAGGGAGCGGTGCTCACCGAAGGCGTCGACCACCGTCTTGGCCAGCAGCGGCATCGCCAGCCCGGCGAACGCGCTGAGGAGGTTGAGGAACCCGCCCAGCAGAAGGGTGCGTCTGTGGGGCTGTACGTAAGCGAATAAAAGACGCCATGACGCCGTCTCGGCCAATTTCGTCTCCTCTGAGATGCATCCCCCGGCTCGCCCGGCGCCCTTCCTGTCTACCGAGCGCGCGCCCGCTGCGGGCGCCCCATCCGATCATGAGGATGGAAACCGGTGTCGTCAACATAGGTTGACGTGATGGGATGTGTCAATCAGAGTTGACATTCGATCATGAAATCCGGACGGTCAACGGCGGGCGGCGTACCTTCTGCGCGCCTCGGCGACGGTCCTGAGGATCTCATCGCGGGTCCTGAGCAGCCTCGCCTCGGCCTGGGCGGTCCGGCCCTCGGCCGCCAGGCGGCGCCCGCCCGTCCGGCGGCCCAGCCTCCGCCCGACCCAGTCCCTCACCTCACGCAGGGTGCGCTTCCCGGTAGAACCCATGTTCCTCACTCCTTCGGACGACGGAGACCATCGCCTTCCCCGAAGAAGGCCGTTCATTCCCCGGCCGCCCCTCCCAGCGGGCAGGCGGGCAGGCGGGGACGTGTCAGTCGAGGCCGGGCACCTCGTCGTACTCGGCGTCGCCCTCGTCGGCCCTGCGCAGCTTGATGTCCTCCACCCAGGCGCAGGCGAAGCGGCGGATCTCCCCGACGCGCTCGCCGCGCACGCCGTAGGACTCGAAGTCCTCGTCGGCGATGAGCTCGACGAACTCCAGCCGCATCACCAGCTCGGCCAGGGAGAACTCCTCGTTGTGCAGCCGGGCCAGGTGCTCCAGCTCGCGAAAGCCGTACAGGTGGGAGACCGCGGCGACGTCGATGACGTCGCGGGCGAGGCTGCGCTCGTGCAGGGCACGCATCTTCAGGCCCACCGCGTCGTCCAGGGAGAGGACCGAGACGTCCCCGACGATCACCGGCTGCCGCTGGAACGCCTCCCTGAGAAGGTCGAACTCGCAGCGCTGCCCGGTCGCCGGGTCGCCGACGACCATCCGGCCCATCCGGGGCGTGACCTCGACCACGGTGACCACGAGGCCCGCCGCCCGGAACGCCTCGGCGACCCCGTCGGCGACCTCGGGCAGCGGGGTCTCGGCGGCGGTGGCGAAGTCGAGGTCGTCGCTGGGACGGTCGGTGAGGCCGTGGGCGTTCATGGCGTGGCCCCCCGCGAGGACCAGCCCGAACCGGTCGCAGACCGGCAGCACGGCCCGCATCATCCGCTGCTGAAAAGGAGGAAGGAGCTTCATCCGCGCCCCAGGGCGGCGAGCTTGCCCTCCCAGGCCCTCCGGTAGCTCGGCCCGAGCCCGCGGCGCAGGACGGGCCAGTCGGCGACCAGGAGGGTGGCGTTGAGGTAGGACTCGGCGTCGGACCGGCCGCCGCCGGTGATGACCGTGCGGTAGAGGGTCATCCGCAGCGGCGGGCTCGCCAGGTCGAACTCCACGAGGCCGGACCAGGCCAGGTGGATGGGGAGCGCGACCGTGCCCGCGGCGGGACCGCGCAGGTCGGCCAGGGAGTCGGGGACCCGCTGCTCCAGGCCGTCCCAGCGGGACGGAAGTGCGCTCACCCTCCCCAGTATGCCCGCCCTCGCCCCCGGCCGGGCCCGTCTCAGCGCCGGGAGCGCAGGCGGGTCGAGGGCAGGTCGTGGCGTCCGGACACGAACTCCTGGAAGGCGATCTTGGCGCGGATGACCGGACGGCGCCAGCGCTCCTCGCGGACCTCGGCCCTGGCCAGCTTGCGGGGCGCGGGGCGCCGGGAGCCCGGGGCGTAGAACCAGTGCGCCCAGGGCGAGCCGGGACGGGCCAGCCGGAACGCCCCGAAGATCAGCAGCACCGGCACGAACAGGCCCACCAGCCCCGTCCAGATCTTGCCCTTGAGCAGCGTGACCACGGCCAGCACGAGGTTGGCCACGATGAGCCCGGCCGTCGCCCACGTCCCGTACACCGTGCCGTCGGACTCCTCCCAGCCGAGCGGGCGCAGGCCGAGCAGGAGCAGCCCGGTGATCGCGATCGCGATGAACACGGCGTCGACCGAGGTGCGCCCCTCCTCCTCCCAGTAGACGTCGTGCAGGTGCAGGATCAGCGCGAACTCGTCGAGGACCAGCGCGGCGCCGACCCCGAAGACCGCGGCGGTCACCGCGTACCAGCCCTGGGAGACACCGGACACCACCAGGCCCGCCACCCCGCCGAGCATGGTCAGCACCACACCGAACACCACGTGGTGGATGTGCATCTCCCCGATGCTGACGTTGCGGAACCAGCCGATCCTGGCGCGGATGAGCCGGACGTTGATCCGGGTGAACACGAAGGCCGCGATCAGCGCGACAAAGAAACAGAACAGCGGCAGCCGCCCTGTCTCCACGATCCGCTCTCGAAACAAATCCCCCACTGCTCCCCAAGATTATGTGAGGAAGACCCGGATAAGCACCGCTGTGCCCTTACGGCGCCCGGCCACCGCCCGGCTCGCGGCGCCGGCACCTCCGGCGACCTCACCTGCGGGCCGTACGGGTCTGGGGGCCGTACGGCGTCGAACGCGAACCGCCGCTTGGAGGGGGCGCGCGAAGGGAACGCCTATACCTCTGGCACCTCGGGCACCCCGGGCGCCGGGAACGTGCCCCGGGCACCTCCGGGGCGCGCTGGAACCGCGGGGGGCTCGGCCAGGACCCGCGACGTCTTCGGCGGGGACGGGGTGACGCGCCACGCCGACGACGCCCGGATCGAGTCGACCGCCTTCGAGACGACGCTCCCCGGCGGGGAACCGTCTCGAAGGGGATGTGAACGGATGTGAACATGAGAATCGTCAACCCGGCCACGGAAGAGGTGGTCACCGAGATCGAGTTCGCCGACGCCGCCGAGACGGACCGGGCCGTGGAACGCGCCAAGCGGGCGTTCGCGGTGTGGCGGACGGTCGCGCCGGGAGACCGGGCGCGACTGCTGCGCTCCTTCGCCCGCCTCGTCGGCGAGCACGCCGAGGAACTGACCCAGCTGGAGATCACGAACGCGGGGCACACGGTCGGCAACGCCCGCTGGGAGGCGGGCAACGTCCGCGACGTGCTGGATTTCTACGCCGGAGCGCCCGAACGCAACCAGGGCAGGCAGATCCCCGTGCACGGCGGCCTGGACGTCACCTTCCAGGAGCCTCTGGGCGTCGTCGGCGTGATCGTGCCGTGGAACTTCCCGATGGTCATCATGACCTGGGGGGTGGCCCCGGCGCTGGCCGCGGGAAACACCGTGATCGTCAAACCCGCCGAGTGGACGCCGCTGACCGCCCTGCGGCTGGCCGAGCTGGGGCTGGCGGCGGGTCTGCCCGAGGGCGTGCTCCAGGTCGTGCCGGGGACCGGCGAGGTGGTGGGGGCGCGGCTGGTCGAGCACCCGGACGTGGCGAAGATCGTGTTCACCGGCTCGACCGAGGTCGGCAAGCGGATCGCGGCCAAGTGCGCCGGACAGGTCAAGCGGCTCACCCTGGAACTGAGCGGCAAGAGCGCCAACGTGGTCTTCGCCGACGCCGACCTGGGCATGGCGGCGGCCAGCGCGCCGTACGCGGTGTTCGACAACGCCGGGCAGGACTGCTGCGCGCGCTCCCGCATCCTGGTGGAGCGCGTCGTCCACGACGACTTCCTGGACCGGCTCAGCCGGGCGGTGCAGCGGGTCAGGGTCGGCGACCCACGCGACGCGAGGACCGAGATGGGCCCGCTGATCAGCGCCGAGCACCGCGACCGGGTGGCCTCGTTCGTCACCGACCCGCCCCACGCCACCGGTTTCTGCCCTCCGGCCCCCGGCTTCTGGTATCCCCCTACGGTGCTCGTCCCCGACGGCCTCGACGACCCGGCCTTCACCGAGGAGATCTTCGGGCCGGTGGTGACGGTGGTGCCCTTCGACGACGAGGCCGACGCCGTGCGGATCGCCAACTCCACGCGGTACGGCCTCAGCGGCTCCATCTGGACCCGCGACATCGGCCGCGCGCTGCGGGTGGCGCGGGCGATCGAGGCGGGCAACCTCAGTGTGAACTCCCATTCGAGCGTGCGTTACTGGACGCCGTTCGGAGGCTTCAAGCAGTCGGGGCTCGGCCGCGAGCTGGGCCCCGACGCCCTGTCCGCGTTCACCGAGACCAAGAACGTCTTCTTCTCGGAGGAGTAGGGAGCCGGTTTCCGCGGGGAGGAGAGGCGCGGTGCCGGCCCCGCCCGCCCGGCTCTCCGGGGCCCGCGAGATCACGCTCTTGACCCGTGTGCTTCCTCCCTTTCGGGGAAACCGTAACCGTTTCCGGGTGGGCGGGAGCGCGGCCCGGGACGGAGGCGCCCACCGGGAGGTGACAGATGGACGGCGGACGGACGACAGACGCGGCAGGGGATTTCACTTGACCGGTATGGGCGGTTAGGCTGACCGGGACACCGAACGAATCCCGCGCGGGAGAGCGTCCTGTACATCCAGGCCAGGACCCCTGAAGGAGCAAGCCCTCCCCGCGAACCTCTCAAGGCAAAGGACCGCGCGGGTAGGTGCCTCTGGAAAGCAGGTCTCACGACCTCGCCGAAGGTGAAAGTCCGACAAAAAACGGGCGAAGCTCTCAGGCATCCACGACAGAGGGGGAGGATGCTCTTCATCCGACCCCTGCCTTGAGGTGCGATCATGTCCCGACCCACGCCGCTCCGCGGCGTTCACGAGGCTCTCGGTGCGACGCTGACCGATTTCGCGGGCTGGCTGATGCCGCTCCGCTACGGCAGTGAGTCCGCCGAGCACAACGCGGTCCGCCAGGCGGCGGGCCTTTTCGACCTGTCCCACATGGGAGAGATCTTCGTGACCGGCCCGCAGGCCGGGGCGGCCCTCGACTACGCGCTCGTCGGCTACATCTCCGCCCTCGACCCCGGCCGCGCCCGCTACACGATGATCGTCGACGCGGACGGGCACGTGCTTGACGACCTGATCGTCTACCGCCTGGCCGGCGAGGAGTTCATGGTCGTGGCCAACGCCTCCAACTATCCGCGGGTGGCCGCCGAGCTCACCGAGCGCGCCAAGGACTTCGACGCCGTGGTGGACGACCGCTCCGAGCGGTACGCGCTGATCGCGGTCCAGGGTCCCCGCTCCCGCGACATCCTCGCCGGGCTCACCGAGGCCGACCTCGACGCCCTGAAGTACTACGCCGGCCTGCCCGCCACCGTGGCCGGGATCGAGGCCCTCATCGCCCGCACCGGATACACCGGCGAGGACGGCTTCGAGCTGTTCGTCGCGGCCGACGACGCCGAGCCGCTCTGGGCCGCGCTCACCAAGGCGGGCGAGCCGTACGGCATCCTCCCCGCCGGTCTGTCGGCGCGTGACACGCTTCGCCTGGAAGCGGGTATGCCGCTGTACGGAAACGAACTGTCGGCGGAGCTTACTCCGTTCGACGCGGGACTCGGCCGTGTGGTGAGGTTTGACAAGCCGGGCGACTTCGTCGGCCGGGCCGCCCTGGAGCCGCTCAAGGACGTTCCACCGACCCGTCGCCTGGTAGGACTGGTCGCGACCGGCCGCCGGGTGCCCCGCCACGGGTATCCGGTGGTCTCCGGCGACGGCACGGTCGTCGGAGAGGTCACCAGCGGAGCGCCCTCCCAATCTCTGGGAAGGCCCATCGCCATGGCCTATGTGGACGGTGACCTGTCCACCGGTCTGGCCGTGGACATCCGGGGAAGCCGGGAACCGGTCGAGGTCGTTGAACTGCCTTTCTACAGGAGGAAAAAGTGAGCAACATTCCCGAGGACCTGCATTACACCAAGGAACACGAGTGGATCTCGGGCATCGACGACGGCCTGATCCTGACCGTGGGCGTCACCGCCTACGCCGCCGAAGCGCTGGGTGACGTGGTCTACGTGCAGGTGCCCGAGGTGGGGTCGACCGTGGCCACCGGCGACGCGGTGGGCGAGGTCGAGTCGACCAAGTCGGTGAGCGACATCTTCGCCCCGGTGGGCGGTGAGATCGTCGAGACCAACGAGGCGGTCGTGGACGACCCCTCGCTGGTCAACAGTGACCCCTACGGCGACGGCTGGCTGTTCCGCATCCGCCTCGACGGCGACGCGGACGACCTGCTGTCCCCCGAGGAGTACACCGCTCTCACGTCGGGCGAGTCCTGACATTTCTCCTCTTGTGCCGTGATCATGCGTGCCCGCGGGCACGCATGATCACGGCGTTGTGATCACGGCGACCTGAAAGCAGGAAGACCAGTGGCGATCAGCGTCTTCGATCTCTTCAAAATAGGCATCGGCCCCTCCAGCTCGCACACCGGCGGCCCGATGGCCGCCGCCCACCGGTTCGCCCGCGGCCTCGACGAGGACGGGCTGCTGGAGAAGACCTCCCGGGTCGAGGTGATCCTGTACGGCTCACTCGGCCTGACCGGCAAGGGGCACGGCAGCGACAAGGCCGTCCTGTTCGGCCTGTCCGGCGAGAAGCCCGAACTGATCGACGTCGACACCGTGGAGGAGCGCCTGGCCGCCATGCGCGCCTCCGGCACGATCTCCCTGTACGGCTCCCACACGATCCCTTTCGTGGTCGGCGAGGATCTCGTCTTCGAACGCAAGATCTCGCTGCCGCACCACCCCAACGGCATGCGCTTCAGGGCGTTCTCGGAAACGGGCGAACTCCTGCGCGAGAAGATCTACTACTCGGTGGGCGGCGGCTTCGTCGTGGACGAGAACGCCACCGGCGCCGACCGGATCAAGCAGGACGACACCACCCTGCCCTACCCCTTCACGACGGCCGCCGAGCTGCTCGACCACTGCGCGGAGACAGGGCTTTCGATCTCCGGGCTGATGATGGAGAACGAGAAGGCGTTCGGCCGCTCGGAGAAGACGATCCGCGACGAGCTGCTGAACCTGTGGCGGGTGATGTGCGAGTGCGTCCGGCGCGGCGTCTCCAAGGAGGGCGTGCTGCCCGGCGGATTGAAGGTCAGGCGCCGGGCTCACCAGCTCCACCGGAGACTGCAGAGCGAGTCGCCCAAGAAGGACCCCCTCCACGCGATGGACTGGGTGTCGCTGTTCGCCCTCGCGGTGAACGAGGAGAACGCGGCCGGCGGCCGGATCGTCACCGCCCCCACCAACGGCGCCGCCGGCATCATCCCGGCCGTGCTCACCTACTATGACCGCTTCGTCCCCCAAGCCGGCGACGACGGCGTGGTCCGCTTCCTGCTGACCGCCGGGGCGATCGGCGTGCTGTTCAAGGAGAACGCCTCCATCTCGGGCGCCGAGGTCGGCTGCCAGGGCGAGGTCGGCTCGGCCTGCTCGATGGCCGCCGCCGGGCTCACCGAGGTGCTGGGCGGCACCCCGGAGCAGGTGGAGAACGCCGCAGAGATCGGCATCGAGCACAACCTGGGCCTGACCTGCGACCCGATCGGCGGCCTGGTGCAGATCCCGTGCATCGAGCGCAACGCCGTGGCCTCGATCAAGGCCATCACCGCGGCCCGGATCGCGCTGCGCGGCGACGGGCGCCACTTCGTCTCGCTGGACAAGGCGATCAAGACCATGCGCGACACCGGCCGCGACATGCTCGACAAGTACAAGGAGACCAGCCGCGGCGGCCTGGCCGTGAACGTCATCGAGTGCTGAAACCCTCCCGCCCGCCCGGCGCTCCGGTCCGCCGGTCCGCCGGCCCTCTCCGGCCCGCCCCCGGCCACATCTCCGGGCGCGGGCTCCTAGATCGCCACATCAGTTGACAAATTAAGTTAATTGCCGCGAACTTCCTCATCTCACACAGGAATCGGTGCTCCGCGCCTATGCTGGGTGCCCTCTGTCGCGCAGACTCAGGAGGTGCCGGTGTCGACGGAGGTTCTCATGCCGGCGGAGACACGTCCGGGGAGCCGCCTCCTCCGCTTCCTCGGCTCTCACTGGCTCTTCCTGACCGCCCTGGCGGCCGGGGCCGGGCTCAGGGCGCTGGCGGTGCTGGGCTACCGCCCGGCCCTGTGGTTCTGGGCCGACTCCTTCGTCTATCTCGGCGCCGGCCTCGACCCCCGCCCGATGGAGTCCCGGCCCTCGGGGTACGCGCTGCTGCTGTGGGCGCTGAAGCCGTTCTCCAGCATCGAGGCAGTGACCGCCCTGCAGCACCTGCTCGGCCTGGCCACGGCCTGCTGCGTCTACCTCCTGCTGCGCCGCCTGGGCGGCCTGCCGGGCTGGGGGGCGACGCTCGTCACCCTCCCGGTGCTGCTGGAGATCCACCAGATCCAGCTCGAACACCTCGTCATGGCGGACCTGCTGCTGGAGTTCCTGGCGATGGCGGCGGTCACACTGGTGATGTGGCGGCGCCGTCCCCCGGTGTGGGCCGCGGGGGCGGCGGGACTCCTGCTGGCCCTGGCGACCGTCACCCGGACGATCGGGCTCCCGCTGGTCGCCGTGGCGCTGCTGTGCATGGTGATCAGGCGGAGCGGATGGCGGGCGGTCCTCGCGACCGCGCTGACCTGCGCGGTGGGCCTGGGCTCTTACGCGCTGTGGTTCAGGTCCGAATACGGCGAGTACGGTCTGACCCGGGGAAACGCCTTCCTGTGGGCGCGCACGATGACCTTCGCCGACTGCGGGCGGATCGCACCGGCCGGGCCGGAGGCCGCCCTGTGCCCCATCGGCCCGGTGAGCGCGCGCAAGCCCCCGCCGGTCTACATCTGGGACGACGCCTCGCCACTGAACCGGATCAAGGGCACGTGGGCCGAGCGCGACAGGCTCGCCGGGGACTTCGCCCTCCAGGCGATCAGGGCCCAGCCCCTCGACTTCCTGCGCACCGGCCTTGAGGACGTGGTCCACGTCTTCGACTGGGACCGCCGCGTCTACCCCACCCCCGGCCCGCAGAGCGCCTACGTCTTCCCCGACGCCGCCCGGCCCTTCCCCGCGGGGGCCGCCTCCCAGGGCCGGACCGCCGAGGAGCTCACCGTGGCCTACCAGGGCTCCTCCGGGACGACCGTCCTGGCCGAGCCCTACGCCGGGTGGCTGCGCGCCTACCAGGGCTACGGCGTCCTGCGCGGCCCGTTCCTCGCCCTGATCACGCTGATCGGCCTGCTCGGCGTGCTGTTCAACTGGCGGCGGCTGGGCGGCGCGGTGCTGATGCCCTGGGGCGTGGGCGCCGCGCTGCTGGCCCTGCCGCCCTTCATCGCCGCCTTCGACCACCGCTACGTGGTGCCCGCCGTCCCGTTCCTCTGCCTGGCCGCCGGGCTGACGTTCGGGACGCGGCGGCAGCCGTCAGCGCCCCCGGACATGGAGGCGGACGAAGGCTCCGAGATCATCATCCCCGACAGTTTTGCGGACCTTCGTGACGACGTCCTTGTTCATCCGCGCGACGAGTTTGCCGACGTCGGCCGTGGGACCGCAGGCGACCGCGATCCGGAGTCTGTCCCCCTTCACGAGCCTGACGCGAACACGCGCGAGTCCTTCGACTTCTTTAAGCGCGACGCCCAGCATCGCGGTGCCGGAGCCGCTGCGGCTCCCCCATCGTCCCCAGCCCAGGGCGCGCGTCAGCCATCTGATCGCCAGGAGCGCCAGTACTACCTGTAGCAGCGCGGCCGACCAGCCCAGCCACGCGTGCCCGGACAGATACGCGGGAAGGTCCCTGCCGAGCAGCCGGTCGCCGGGCGGGTGGGAGCGCAGGTCGCCCCTCCCGCGCAGGAAGGCGTAGAGTCCCGCCCCGGTCAGCACCGCGCCGCAGACGGCCAGGCCGATCCGGTTGCCCGTGTACGCCTTCATCAGACCCCTTTCCTGCGCAGCCGTACCACGACCTCGCCGCCGCACATCGCGCCCAGGACCGCCAGCCGGTCGCCGACCACCGTGCCCACCTGGCGCAGCAGCGGACCGGTCCGGTCGGCACCGGTGAACACGGTGACCTCGACGTCACGCGACCCGAGGCGCACCCGCGCCCTTCCCACCTCGTCCACCGACTCGGCCGCCGCCCGGAGCGTACGGCGGAGCCCGGAGCGGGTCAGGCCGATCACCGTCCGCGCGTCCGAGGACTCCAGCGGCACCAGCCGGGTCCGTCCCGGCAGCGCCGCGAGCACGAGCAGCAGCACCCCCACCGCCGTCGCGGCCAGCGCCGCGGCGACCACGGCGGAGTCGCTCCACTTCAGCACCCCGGCCGCGGCCAGAAGCTTGCGGTAGGGCACCCGTCCCAGGGACGAGCCCATCGCCAGACCGGCCGTCACACCGGCGGCGGCGCAGAGCCCGACGGCGACCGGCAGGGCCGTCAGCACGCCGGCCGGGGTCCTGTCCGGTCTCAGCAGCCGGACCGATCTGCGGCGGAGCGCGTGCAGGTGTTCCCCCGCCGCGCTCCCCGCCAAGATGTCCTGAAGCGCACTCGTCACCTGGCCAGGTGTACGCGCCCCCGCCCGTTCCGAGGGAGGCACACCCGGCGACTTTCACGATCGTGGAGGCACCCTGGCCGGAGAATTTACCGCCGGGCAAGCAACATGAACATTACTCATATTAGGACGGATGCGGCTATCCTGCCCGCATGGACGACCGTCGGCGCTACGACCGGGCCACCGCGCACCTCGATCCTCCCCTCGCCGTACTCGACCTGGCGGCGCTGCGCTCGAACGCCTCCGGCATGGTACGGCGGGCCGGCGGCAAGCCCATCAGGGTCGCGAGCAAGTCGATCCGGTCCCGGCCCGTCCTGGAGCGGGTCCTCGCCATGGACGGCTTCGCCGGGATCATGGCCTTCACCCTGCCCGAGGCGCTCTGGCTCGTCTCCCGCGGGCTGCGGGACGTCCTCGTCGCCTACCCCACCGTGGACCGGGCCGCGCTCGCCGCGCTGGCCGCCGACGGCCGGGCCGCGCGGGAGATCACGGTGATGGTGGACCGGGCCGAACACCTGGACCTCGTCGAGGCGGCGGTCGCCGGTGTCCCCGGCCGCCACGAGATCCGGATATGTATGGACATCGACGCGGGCTTTGTCACCCTCGGCGGCACGTTCCGGGCGGGCGCCCGCCGCTCCCCCGTCCGCGAGCCCGGCCAGGCCGCCGACCTGGCCGCCGCCGTCCTCCGGCACCCCGGCCTGCGCCTGGTCGGCCTGATGGCCTACGAGGCCCAGATCGCCGGAGTCGGAGACGCCCCTTCGGGCAACCCCCTCCTCGCCCGGGCGATCCGCTGGATGCAGGCCAGGTCACGGCGTGAGCTGGCCGCGCGCAGGGGGCGCGTCGTCCGGGCCGTCCGTCACCTCACCGACCTGGAGTTCGTCAACGGCGGCGGCAGCGGCAGCATCGAGCAGACCGCCCGCGAACCGGCGATCACCGAGGTCGCCGCGGGCTCGGGCCTCTTCCACCCCCGCCTGTTCGACTTCTACCGGGGTTTCACCGGCAGACCCGCCGCCCTGTTCGCCCTCCCCGTCGTCCGCCGCCCCTCCCCCGGCGTCGTCACCGTCCTCGGCGGCGGCTACCCGGCCTCCGGCGCCCCCGGCCCCGACCGCCTCCCCCAGCCCTACCTGCCGCACGGACTGCGCTACGACCGCGACGAGGGCGCGGGCGAGGTGCAGACCCCCCTGCTCGGCCCGGCCGCCGGACGGCTGCGGATCGGCGACCGCGTGTGGTTCAGGCACGCCAAGGCCGGCGAGCTCTGCGAGCGCTTCACGGCCCTGCACCTGATCGACGGCGACGAGGTGGTGGAGACCGTCCCCACCTACCGGGGCGAGGGCCACACTTTCCTGTGACCCCCGCCCGCCGCCCGGATCGGCGGCACCTGCGCCCGCCGCCCGGGCCGGCGGCACCCGGAACACCGCCGCCCGGGTCAACGGCGGCGGCGCCAGAGCACGACCATCGCGGTGACCGCCAGCGCGGCGCCCACCCCCATCAGGAGCGGCGCCAGACTCGGCCGCTCCTCGGCCCACAGACCCTCCGGCTCCTCCACCGGGGCGGCCCGCCGCGACGCGCCCCCCACCGCGTCGCTCACCTTCTCCGTCACGGAGGCCAGAAACTCCCTGGCGCCCGTCTCCGCCTTGGCCGCGGTCCGCCTGGCGACCTGCTTCGGGCTCACCCGGTCGGCGATGGCGTCGACCGTCCGCGCCAGCTCCGCGCGGGTCCGCTCGATTCGCCGCTCCAGTTCCGCGGGATCGGTGTCCGCCATGGCTCTCCTCTCCATCCCCTCAAACCCCCCTCGTATCGATCAGTCTGTCAGGTACGGCCCGGTCACGGCACTTCGGGCGGACCGGTACGTTGACCCGGGAACGATTCCTCGGAAGGAAGCACATGAAACGAACTCCCGGCGACGCCGCCCCGGACTTCACCCTTCCCGCCGCCGACGGCACCACCGTGTCGCTGGACGACCACCGCGGCAGGCGGGTCATCCTCTACTTCTACCCCGCCGCGATGACCCCGGGCTGTACCAAGCAGGCCTGCGACTTCCGCGACAGCCTCGCCTCCCTGGCCTCCGCCGGCTTCGCCGTCCTCGGCGTGTCGAAGGACACCCCCGCCAAACTGGCAAAATTCGTCGAACGCGACGCGCTGACCTTCCCCCTGCTGTCCGACCCCGGTCTGGAGGTGCACCAGGCGTACGGCGCCTATGGCGAGAAGACGATGTACGGCAAGACCACCGTCGGCGTGCTGCGCTCCACCTTCGTCATCGACCCCGACGGAAAGATCGAGAAGGCCCTCTACAACGTGAAGGCCACCGGTCACGTGGCCCGCCTGCGCCGCGAACTCGGCGTCGACTGACCCCCTTTTTCCCCATTAAATACAAAAAAGGCACGCTCCAAGAATTGTCGGTCCCGTTCCGTAGGCTTGGAGCGTGCCCCGCAAGTACAAATACACCCACGAAATGCCGGCCGAGGCCGCGAGGGCCTCCCGGAGCGTCACCGGCGTCCTGCGCCGCCTCGGCATCACCGTGGCGGGCGGTAATCACGCGCACATCAGCCGCCAACTCAAACGTTTCGGCATCGACACCTCACATTTTCTCGGCCAAGCCCTTCAACGGGGGCGGCGATCGGCCGGACGCCTGTCTCCCGGAGAGGTTCTCCGGGTCCGTCCGCCCGGATCCCCCCGGACCAACCCCCCCGTGCTCCGTCGCGCACTTCAGGAAGCCGGCGTGCCCTACCGGTGGGGTGCCTGTAAGATCGGGGGCGCCTGGCGAGGTGAGCCGCTCACGCCGCACGTCGACCACCTCAACGGCGACTGGCTGGACAACAGAATAAACGACTTGCGTTTTCTCTGCCCGAACTGCCATTCTCAGACGGAGAACTTCGCAGGGAAAAACAGAGGGGCCGTAGCCCAACGGCAGGAGGCAGCGTCTTTAGGTGGCGCGCAGTATGGGTTCGAATCCCATCGGCCCCACAATTTTCAGAAAAACGCACCGCCCCGTCCGGCCCGGTGAAAGCAACCGTCATTCTCTCCGTCCGCGGCGCGCTTTTCCTCGAAGAAGACGTGGAGAGCGGGCGTGCCAGGTCGAGGCCGGCGGCGATCCGTGAGGCCGTCCGCCTGCTGCGTGACCAAGGGCCCGAGACCGGCCTCGCCGTCCCTCCGCCCGCGTCCGCCGGCGCGGCGTCCGCGGCAAACGGGTGTCGTGACGGCGCCGGCGACGGTCAGCCGCGCGCCGCACGAAGGGGCGTCACGGAGGGTGCCACGGGGACGGGAGACGTCATCGGGCCGCGCGGCACGTCCTCTCCGCCACGCGGCCCGCCGTCGTTGTGATCCGCCATCACAACTGTTTCTCCCTTTACTCACCCCTTGGGGCGCTCCCACCGACAATGGTGCCGAACATCGGGTAAAGAGCGTGTAAGCCGTGGTAGGTCGCGCGCGATGTGCTACCTGGGTCGCAGGCGAAGCTCCCCCTTGAGGGGGAACGCCGTTGATCTGCGTATCCGTATCGTGGTGATGTGTTCGGCAGAGTACGCGCCTGGAGCCGGCGCCACCCCGGGGTCGTGGACGCCCTCTGGCTGGCGCCCTTCCTGCTGGCCTCACTGTGGAATGTCTGGCAGGTGCTCGCGGAGCCGGGGCCGCTGCCGATCGTCCGCTCCATGGGACCGTGGGGGTTTCTGGGGCTCAGCCTGCTGCTGATCGTGCCGCTGTTCTGGTGGCGCAGGCGCCCCCTGACGGTGTTCGCGGTCGTCTCGCTGGTGAGCTTCGGCCAGTGGCTGGCCGGGCTGGCGCCGCTGGTCTTCAACACGGCCGTGCTCATCGCCATGTACGGCGTGGCCTCGCGCCGCCGGCTGCGCTGGGCGGTCGCCGCGGGCCTGGTGGTGGAGCTGGGACTGGCCCTTTCCCTCTCGAATCCCCCGGGGGACCTGAACGTCAAGACGTGGACCGCCGCGTCGGCGTTCGTCGTCGCGATCTGGATCACGGGCATCTACACCAACACCCGCCACCGCTATCTGGAGAGCCTGGAGGAGCGGGCCGAGCGGGCCGAGCGCGAACGCGACCAGCAGGCCCGGCTGGCCGCGGCGGCCGAGCGGGCCAGGATCGCCCGGGAACTGCACGACGTGGTCGCGCACAACATGAGCGTGATCATCGTTCAGGCCGACGGGGCCGCCTACGCCCTCGACGGCAGCCCGGAGACGGCGCGCGAGGCCATGCGGGCGATCTCCCGCACGGGCAGGCAGGCGCTGGCCGAGATGCGCCGGATGGTCGGCGTGCTGCGCGCCGACGGTGTGTCCGAGGAGTACGCCCCCCAGCCGAGCCTGTCACAGCTGGACGACCTGGTGACCCAGGTGCGCTCTTCGGGACTGCCCGTCGAGCTCCGGGTCATCGGCTCCCCCCGAAAGCTCACCGAGGGCGCGCAGCTCACGGTGTACCGGATCGTCCAGGAGGCGCTGACCAACGCCCTCAAGCACGGCGGCCCGGGTACCCACGCGGCGGTGGAGCTGGAGTACGGCACGCGGGAGGTGCTGCTGCGGGTGACCGACGACGGCCGAGGCGCCGCGGCGCCGGCGGGCCCGGACGGACACGGCCTGGTCGGCATGCGCGAGCGGGCGGCTCTGTTCGGCGGGAGCGTCGAGGCCGAGCCGTGCGGCGGGGGCGGGTTCCGGGTGGTCGCGCGGCTGCCGGTGGGCGAGGCGGTGGAGAGCAGGGCGGCCTGACCCCGGCGCGGCTCGGGCCGGAGGTTCCCGGAGGCCGAGAAGAGACCGAAACGGCCGAGGGGCGGGGAGGGGGAGGGGATGCCCGGGAGGGCCGAGAGGCGGGAAGGAGCCGAGAGGGCCGAAAGGTCGGAGGGGGCCGCCCTCTCCGGCCGTGGGCGGGTGAGAGAGTACTGAGGCGACCGGCGGCGAGACGGGCGGCCCGATCGGCGGCCCCGCCGGTCGGAGCTGAGGGAGAAGTGGTGAGCGACCGGTGATTCGCGTGATGCTGGCGGACGATCAGGAACTCCTGCGGGCCGGGTTCCGCATGGTGCTCGGCGCGCAGCCGGACATCACGGTCGTCGCGGAGGCGGGCGACGGGGCGGGGGCGGTCGAGGCCGCGCGGACCACCGAGGTCGACGTCGTGCTCATGGACGTCCGGATGCCCGGCATGGACGGCGTGGAGGCGACCCGGTTGATCCGCGCGGCGGGTGAGAGGCCGCGGGTGCTGATCCTGACCACGTTCGATCTGGACGAGTACGTGTTCGCCGCGCTGAAGGCGGGGGCCTCGGGGTTCCTGCTGAAGGACGTGCCGCCCTTGGACCTGATCAGCGCGATCCGCTCGGTGCACAGCGGGGACGCGGTGGTGGCGCCGAGCACGACGCGACGGCTGCTGGAACGCTTCGCCGTGCATCTGCCCTCGTCGGGGAAGGCCGAGCCGGCGGCGCTCGGCGGGCTGACCGCGCGGGAGCGTGAGGTGCTCGTGCTCGTCGCCCGGGGGCTGTCGAACACCGAGATCGCGGGCCGCCTGGACCTGGCGGAGGCGACGGTCAAGACCCACCTGGGAAGGGTGCTGGCCAAGCTGGGCCTGCGGGACCGCGCCCAGGTGGTGGTGTACGCCTACGAATCCGGCCTGGTCTCTCCGCACTCGGCGAGGTGACCGGCCCCGGATAGGCGGGTCGCCGCCGTGCCGGCGGGAGCTCGGCCGAATGGTCGATGCGGGGCTCCACCAAAGGTAGCAAGGGGGCCCCGGGGAACCTCCCCCGGTGGGGGACAAGTCCGTCCTGGAGTCCGATGGATGGCGTTTTACCTGGCAATAGCGTCTATCTCGTCATTACGCATACGTTGCTGAGGAGAGTTGACGTGACCATAACCGGAGAGGTCGGCGCGTGGAACGCACGGGAGAGCGCGACGCCGGCCGTGGTGGCGAAGGGCCTGACCAAGGTCTACGGTCAGGGGGACGCCGCCGTGCACGCGCTTCGGGGAGTGGACGTCTCCTTCGCGACAGGCGCGTTCACCGCCATCATGGGGCCCTCGGGGTCCGGTAAGTCCACGCTGATGCACTGCCTGGCCGGGCTCGACACGGTCTCCGGCGGGCAGGTGCACATCGGTGACGTGGAGCTCACCGGCCTGGACGACAGACGGCTCACCCTGCTGCGCCGCGAACGGATCGGCTTCATCTTCCAGGCGTTCAACCTGCTGCCGACGCTGACCGCCGAGCAGAACATACGGCTGCCCCTGGAGATCGCCGGGCGCCAGGCGGATCAGGACCTGTTCGGCCGGGTCGTGGAGACCGTGGGCCTGCGCGACCGGCTCGGCCACAAGCCGGCCCAGCTGTCGGGCGGCCAGCAGCAGCGGGTCGCGGTGGCCCGCGCACTGATCAGCAAGCCGCAGGTCATCTTCGCCGACGAGCCGACCGGCAACCTGGACTCGCGCAGCGGCGCCGAGGTGCTGTCCTTCCTGCGCACGTCGGTGCGCGAGCTGGGCCAGACGATCGTGATGGTCACCCACGACCCCGTCGCGGCCTCCTACGCCGACCGTGTGATCTTCCTACGGGACGGCCTGCTGGTCAGCGAGCTTCTCCGGCCCACCCCGCAGAGTGTGCTCGACACCCTGATGAAGCTGGAGGCCTGACGGTGTTCAGGACGACTCTGGCCGGACTGCGGGCGCACAAGCTGCGCCTGCTGCTCACCTCCCTGGCGATCGCGCTGGGGGTGGGCTTCATCGCGGGCACGTTCGTGCTCACCGACACCATCCAAGCGGGTTTCACCGAGAAGTTCGCCGCGGCGGCGGACAAGATCGACGTCGCCGTGCTGCCCGCCCGGAGCGAGGACGCCGAGTCGTCCCGGCCCCTGTCCGAGGCGGCGCTGGAGAAGGTCCGCGCGGCCGAGGGCGTCGGCGAGGCGCAGGGGCTCATCCGGGGCAGCGCGGCGCTGGTCGGCAAGGACGGCAAGGCGGTCGGCTCCTTTCCCACGGCCGGCATCTCCCTCCCCGAGGGCCCGCTGAACCGCACCCTGATCACCAGCGGTTCCGCCCCGAAGACCGCCACGCAGGCCGTACTCGACGAGAACACCGCCAAGACGCGGGGCTTCGCGGTGGGCGAGACCGTCACGGTGCTGGACTCCAAGAACGTCGGGCACGAGTTCACGCTGGTGGGCCTGTTCGACATCGGCCTCGACCAGCAGCTCGCCTACACCGGCGGGGTCGGCTTCACCACCGCCACGGCCAAGGCGATGACCGGGGAGAAGGGGTACCAGGAGATCGACGTCGCCGCGGCCGAGGGCGTCGGCCAGGAGAAGGCGCGTGACGCGGTCGCCGCGGCCCTGGGGCCGGGCTACCGGGTCACGACCGGCGAGCAGTACGCCGACGACCTGGTCAAGGCCAACGGCGCCGACGACCAGCTCATCACGATGGGCCTGCTGATGTTCGGCCTGGTGGCGATGTTCGTGGCCGCACTGGTCATCTACAACACCTTCAACATCCTGGTGGCGCAGCGGACCCGGGAGATGGCGCTGCTGCGCTGCATCGGCGCGACGCGCGGACAGGTGTTCGGCTCCATCGTGCTGGAGTCGGCGGTGGTCGGGGGGCTGTCGTCGGTGTTCGGCCTGCTCATCGGCTACGGCATGGGCACCGGGGCGCTGTCGGTCCTCATCGCGATCGGCGCGCCGCTGCCCTCGGCGACCGCGGCGCTGGCCCCGCGCACGATCGTCGTCGCCCTGCTGGTCGGCGTCGTCGTGACGATGGGCGCGGCACTGCTGCCCGCGCGTTCGGCGACGCGGGTGGCACCGATCGCCGCGCTGCGCTCGCAGATCGAGGAGCAGACCTTCCGGACGGGCGTGCTCCGGGCGATCTCGGCGGCGGTGTTCCTGGTCGCGGGCACGGCGATCACGGTGATCGGGGTGACCATGGAGCGCGGCCAGCTCGCGCTCGTGGTGGTCATGGCCGGCGGCCTGCTCTTCTTCCTCGGAGTACTGATCCTCGGCCCGGTGATCGTCAAACCCCTGGCCGCCTTCGTGGGCTGGCTCCCCGGCAGGCTCTTCGGGGTTCCGGGCAGGCTCGCCCTGGACAACTCCGGGCGCAACCCCAGGCGGTCGGCGACCACGACCGTGGCGCTCACCGTGGGGGTGACGCTGATGACGCTCATCTCGGTGCTCGTCGGCACCCTGCGGCTGACCTACTCCCACAAGCTCGACGAGCAGTTCCCCGTCGACTACATGGTCCAGTCCCAGAGCGGTGGCCTGCCCCGCGCGCTGGGCGAGGCGCTGCGGGACCGGCCGGAGCTGGCCTCCGTCGTGGCGATCCGCGAGACCGACGCCAAGGCCGCGGGCGGAAGGCCCCCCTACCGGGTCGGCACGTTCACCGCGCTGCCGGACTTCACCCCGAAACTCACCTCGGGCTCGCTCGACGCGCTCACGCCGGGGACCGTGGTCGTGGCCGACCACACCGCCAAGGATCTCGGCGTCAAACTCGGCGGGCGGATGCCCCTGCGGACGGCGAAGGCCGGCACGGTCGACCTCACGGTGGTGGGGCTCTTCGACGCCGAGACGTCACCCCTGCCGGAGATGACCGTGCCGGCCGGTGACTTCGACCGCTACTTCGGCGCGGTCGACGACCGTCAGCTGATGGTCAACGCCAAGGACGGCACCGACCTCGACAAGGCCCGGAAGGCGGTCGAGGCGGCCGCCCAGCCGTACCCGACGGCGAAGGTCTCCAGCTCGACGGACATCCGGGGCGCGCTCGACGAGGCCCTCGACATGATGGTGATGATCATCACCGGACTGCTGGGCCTGTCGGTGCTGATCTCGCTGCTGGGCATCGCCAACACACTCTCGCTGTCGGTGCACGAGCGGACCCGGGAGTCGGCCCTGCTGCGGGCGCTCGGCCTGACCCGGCCCCAACTGCGGCGGACGCTCTCGGTCGAGGCGCTGATCCTGGGGTTGATCGGCGCGCTGGTCGGCGCGGCGCTCGGGGTCGCCTTCGGCTGGGCGTCGGCGCGGACCGTGACGGACGGGGTGATCTTCACCGTTCCGGTGCTCCAGATCCTGGCGTTCGTGGCGGTGTCCGGCCTGGCCGGCGTGATCGCCGCCGTGCTGCCCGCCCGCAGAGCGGCGCGGGCCTCGATCGTCGACGCGCTCGCCGCCGGCTGACCCGCCCCCTCCCTGTTCTCCCTGATTCTCCCGGCCGGGACGCCTCGACGTCGGGGGCGGCGTCCCGGCCGCCGCCCTCTCCGCCCCCCTTCCCACACGGGCGCCCGCCGCCGGCCGGGAGGAAACCGGAGACCCGGCGTACGGCCCGCCTTCCCGCGCGGGCGTCTCCGCGAGGGCGCGGGGTCACCGAGGGCGGTGTCCCGGCCACTGGTCGGCGACGATCTCGGGGTCGAGCAGGGGCAGGATGGCGATCTCGCCGGTGGCCCCGTCGATGATCACGCACCCGCCGCCGACCGTGTCGGGCAGCACGGTGAGGTCGTCGGGCTCGGGCTCCCTCGGCCAGGCCACGTACCCCTCCCTGAAGGTGTGGATCTGGATCTCGGCGGCCGCGCCCGGGCTGCGGACCCCGTTGAAGTACTCCTCGGCGACGGCCCTGGCCTGATCGAGGTTCACAGCCTCCGCCCCTCTCCGTCGAGCACCACGCAGAAGACCCCGGTCACCGACTCGTACGGCGGATCGATCGTCATGTGTCCCCGCTGCGCGTCGACCCAGATCACCTCCCCGCCGGAGTTCACCGCGTTCCAGGCGTGGCTGCCCCCACCCGGCCAGCGGTTGACGATGACCGCGGCGGAACCGTGGCCGCCCCCCAGCAGCGCCTGCCCGATCGGGATGTACGCCTGCCGTCCCTGTCCCACGTACTGGAACCGCTGCCCCAGCCACCGTTCGGCCCTGGCCACCCCGCCGGCCTCTCCGGTGAGCAGCGGCCTGCCGGCCCGGTCGTACTCCGGCCGCCGGGGCGCGGCCACCGCGGGCATGCCGTACCAGGTGGAAAGCACCGCGAGTGCGCAGTCCAGCGCGTTGGTCGCCCGGAACGGGTCGTCGGCCGGACCCGCCCCGTTGATCAGTCTGACCCACATGCCGCGCGGGTCGGGAAAGCGCCTGGGGGTGCCCTGGCCCGTCACGGGCGCGGCGCGCACCAGGTCGTCCTGGGTCTGCGGATCCGGCCTGGCCAGCCCGCCCGCCGCGCCGTACGGCCTGCACCGGTCCAGCCGCGACGGCCGCCACGGCACCCGCTCCGGCCGCCGGGGCGCCACCACCGGGGCCGACGCCCGGGGCTCCAGCTCGAAGTCCCGCCACCGCCGCCCGTCCGCGGCCACCACGGGGTTGTAGATCCCCGCGGACCAGAACACCTGAGTCACACCCGTCTCCCCCTCGGCCACCCGTCCGCCCGATGCTAGGGCGCTCCTCCGGTACGGCGCGGCCGAGTTGACCAGATCAAGGGCGGGACCATCCCCGCCCGGGAGGTCGCGGCCGGCCGACGGTACGGAGCGGCGGCGCCGGGCCGGGGGGGAGACGACCCGCCATGGCTCCGGGCGCCGTTCAGACGACCTCGACCGTGACGGTGTGCCGGCCCGTGGCGCCGTCCGGGACCACGGGGACGCGCTCGGCGGTCTGGAGGTAGCCGGTGGCGTCGGTGGCCCGCACCGCGATGACGTGACGGCCGGGGACGGCGTCCCAGTCGTCGATCACCCACTGGCGCCAGGTGTCGGCGGTCGGCGCGGCGGCGAGCCGGGCCTCGCGCCACGGCCCGGCGTCGACGCGCACCTCGACCCCGGCCACCCCTTTGTGCTGGGCCCAGGCGACCCCCGCGATCGTCGTGCGTCCCGCGTGGACGCGGGCGCCGTCCTCCGGCACGTCGATGCGCGACTCCGTCTTGACCGGCCCCCTGGCCGACCAGCCCCGGGAGGTCCAGTACGCCTGGTCGCGGTCGAACCGGGTGACCTTGATGTCCGTCACCCACTTGACGGCCGAGACGTAACCGTACAGGCCGGGGACGACCTGGCGGACGGGGAAGCCGTGCTCGACCGGGAGCGCCTCACCGTTCATCGCGAGGGCCAGCAGCGCGTCGCGGCCGTCGAGGACGACGTCGATCGGGGTGCCGGAGGTCCAGCCGTCGGCGGAGGTGGCGAGCAGCATGTCGGCCTCCCTGTGCACCCCCGCCTCGCGCAGCACGGCGGCCAGACTGGGGCCCAGCCAGCGGGCGTTGCCGATGTACGGCCCGCCGACCTCGTTGGAGACGCAGCACAGCGTGATGTAGGCCTCGATCAGGGGGCGCCTCATCAGGTCGGCGAAGGTGAGCTCGACGGGCCGGTCCACCATGCCGTGGATTCTCAGCGTCCAGTTCCGCGGGTCGACCTGGGGCACCACGAGCGCGGTGTCCACCCGGTAGAAGTCCTGGTTGGGGGTGACGAACGGCGACAGCCCCCCGATTCTCAGATCGACGCCGGCCGGGAGAGGCGGGGCCGGCACGGCGGGCCGGGGCAGCCTCAGGGCGGTCCTGGCCGCGCTCACCTCCGCCCCGCTCGCCAGCATCCGCCCGATCACGCCGCTCGCCCCGGCCACGGCGACGCCGCCGAGGGCGCCGATCAGCAGCCCGCGCCGGTCGAACGCCCTCGGCGCACCGCCGGCCCGCCTGACGGACGGCACCGGGGCCTCACCCCGCCCACCGGGCCCGGCCGACGACCCCACGCCCGGTCCCGCCCCCGGCTCCACACCCGCATCCGGTCCCGGCACCGCCGCGGGGACGGCCGGCCCACCCGGCAACGCCCGCCGCAGGAGGAGGAACAGGGCGAACACCGCCGCCCCGACCCCCGCCAGCGTGGGGACGACGTCCACCGGACCCGCCCCGGGGCGGGTCAGCACGGCGAGGAGCCCGACGACGCCGAAGGCGGCCAGGCCCGCCACGCCGTACCGGACGTTCCGGGCGGCCAGAAGACCGATGACGGCGGCGATCACCGTGAGCACCGCGAAGACGCCCGTCAGCAGGACGGTCTTGTCGTTCTCGCCGAAGGCACGGATCGCGAAGTCCTTCACCGGGGCGGGGGCGAGGTCGACGGCGGCGTCGCCGACCGCGACGACGGGGAAGGCCGAGGGGCGCACCAGCCCGGCGACCGGCAGGGACACCCCGACCGCCACCGCGCCGGTGACCAGTCCGATCAGCGCCGCCGCCCATCGGGGCACGCGCTCGTTGCCGTCCATGGTTCGACGCTACGCCCACCGGGGTAGGCGGGATCTTACGCCTCGCTTACGAACTCACCCGGATCGGCCGCCCCGGGCAACGGGACCGCCGATCGCCTCCGCGATGAGGGGCGCCAGCGCGCGGAAGGCACGGCCCCGGTGGCTGATGGCGTCCTTCTCCGGCGGCGCCATCTCGGCGGTGGTCCGGCTCTCCCCGTCCGGTACGAAGATCGGGTCGTAGCCGAAGCCGCCGGTGCCGCGCGGCGTGCCGGCGATCGCGCCGTACAGCGCGCCCTCGGCCGTCCGTTCCTCGCCCGAGGGCAGGGCCAGGGCCGCCACGCACGCGAAGTGGGCGCCCCGGCGCTCGGGCGGTACGTCCGCCACCTGCGCGAGCAGCAGTCTCAGGTTGGCCTCGTCGTCGCCGTGCCCCCCGGCCCAGCGGGCCGACAGGACGCCCGGCATGCCGTTCAGCGCGTCGACGCACAGGCCGGAGTCGTCGGCGATCGCGGGCAGGCCCGCCTGCCCGGCGACGGCGTGGGCCTTCAGCAGGGCGTTCTCGGCGAAGGTCAGGCCGGTCTCGGCGACGTCGCCGATCTCGGGAAACTCCTCCAGACCGACGATCTCGACCGGCACCGCGGCGTCGGCCAGGATGCGGCGCAGCTCGACGATCTTCCCGGTGTTCCGGGTGGCCAGCACCACCCTGGCGGCGCTCACGCCAGGGCCTGGCGCTGCAGGCGGGTGAGTTCGGCGCACCCGGCGGCGCCGAGATCGAGAAGTTCGTCCAGTACGGCCCGCTTGAACGGCCTGCCCTCGGCGGTGCCCTGCACCTCGACGAAGTCACCGGCGCCGGTCATCACCACGTTCATGTCCGTCTCGGCGGCGACGTCCTCGGTGTAGCACAGGTCCAGCAGGGAGGCCGACCCGACGACGCCGACCGACACCGCCGCGACCGAGCCGACCAGCGGGTCGCCGCCGCACATCTTGCGCTCGCGCATCCACCGCACCGCGTCGGCCAGCGCCACGTAGGCGCCGGTGATGGCGGCGGTCCGGGTGCCGCCGTCGGCCTGGAGCACGTCGCAGTCGATGACGATCGAGTTCTCGCCGAGGGTCTTGTAGTCGACGCAGGCCCGCAGGGACCGGCCGATGAGCCGGGAGATCTCGTGGGTCCTGCCGCCGATCCTGCCGCGCACCGACTCGCGTTCGTTGCGGGTGTTGGTGGCCCGGGGCAGCATGGAGTACTCGGCGGTGACCCAGCCCTGGCCGCTCCCCCGGCGCCAGCGCGGCACGCTGTCCTGCACGGTGGCGGCGCAGAGCACCTTGGTCCCGCCGAACTCGACGAGCACCGACCCCTCGGCGTGGGCGAGCCAGCCGCGGGTGATGGTGACGGGGCGGAGCTGACCGGGGGAACGTCCATCTGCACGAGCCATGGACCTCACCCTAGGTCATACACGGCCCCGCTCCGCGCGAGTTCGGTCCGCCCGCCGAAACCGCCCCGCGTGGCGTCCTCCGCCACCCGCTCGGGGTCGTACCAGGGCACCAGGTGGGTCAGCACGAGGCCGCCCACGCCCGCCTTGGCCGCGTGCTCGGCGGCCTGGCGGCCGGTCAGGTGCAGGTCGGGGGGGAGGTCCGGCCCCTCCAGGAAGGACGCCTCGCACAGCAGAAGGTCCGCGCCGGCGGCGAGTTTGACCAGCTCCGCCGACTCCCCGGTGTCGCCCGAGTAGGCCACCGACCGCCCGCCGCAGGAGACGCGGAAGCCGTAGGTCTCGACCGGGTGGTTCATCGGCGCGGCGGTCACCTCGAACGGTCCCACCTCGAACACCCCCGGTGTCAGCTCCGAGAAGGCGAAGGCCGTCTCAAGCCCCGGCTCGCCGGGCATGCCGTAGGCGGCGGCCAGGCGGCCCGGCGCGCCGGCGGGGGCGTGGACCGGCACGCGGGGGAACGGGCCGTGCGGGGAGTAGGTGCGCACCACGTGGTAGGGGCAGATGTCGAGGCAGTGGTCGGCGTGCAGGTGGGACAGGCAGATCGCATCCACGTCGTAGAGGCCGATGTGGCGCTGGAGCGCGCCCAGCGCGCCGCTGCCGAAGTCCAGGAGCATGCGAAACCCCTCGGCCTCCAGCAGGTAACAGGAGGCGGGGCTGTCCGGGCCGGGAAAGCTCCCGGAGCACCCGACGATCGTGAGCCTCACCGCGGCCTCCTCATCGCCCTGCTCCGCGTTCCGCGCGCCGCGCCCCGGCCGGTGCGGCACCCCGGCCTCCGTCGCGCCCTCCTCGCGCGCTCACCCGGCGCCTCCGCCGACCACCGTGCCGACCACCGCGCCGTCGCCCGTCGCGCCGTCGCCCGCTGTGCCGTCGCCCATCACGGCGGACTCCACCGCCTGGATCTCCGGCCCGAGGAAGCGCTGCCCGAGCCGGGTGAAGAGCCGGGTGTCGCCGGTGGTGGCGAACCTGTGCCGGGGCGTGCCGCCCTCGGCGGCCAGGCCGCGGTCGTGCAGGACGCGGTAGACGTCCTTGGCCGTCTCGTCGGCGCTGGAGACCAGCGTGACCCCGTCCCCGGCGACGTAGGAGATCGGCCCGGCGAGCAGCGGATAGTGGGTGCAGCCCAGGATCAGCGTGTCGCATCCGGCGCGCAACACCGGCTCCAGGTAACCGCGGATGACCTCGATGAGCTCCTTGCTCCCGGTCTCCCCCCGCTCCACGAACTCCACCAGCCGGGGCGCGGCCACCCCGGTCAGCGTGACGTCGGGCGCGGCGGTGAACGCGTCGTGGTAGGCCATCGACTCGATGGTGGCCCGGGTGCCGATCACCCCGACCCTGCCGTTGCGGGTGGCCCGCACGGCCCGGCGGGTCGCCGGCTGGATGACCTCGACGACCGGCACGTCGTACCGTTCCCGCGCGTCGCGCAGCATGGCGGCGCTGGCGCTGTTGCAGGCGATCACCAGCATCTTGACGTCGTGCTCGACGAGGTGGTCCATCACCTCCAGCGCGTAGGCGCGGACCTGCGCGATGCTCCGGGGCCCGTACGGCTGCCGCGCCGTGTCGGCCATGTAGAAGACGGACTCACCGGGGAGCTGGTCGATGATCGCCCTGGCCACCGTGAGGCCGCCCACACCACTGTCAAAGATTCCGATATTCGCGTGCGACACGGTTCCCAAGGGTAGGCGACCTGGGAGGACGGCTCACGGTAAGAACCCTCACAACATGATCAACCATGACAAAGGATCAGCCGCGTCCCACCCGGGCGAGCTGACGCGACTGGGCGACCAGGCGGCCGGAGGAGTCCCAGACCTCGACCTCCTCGTCGAACCAGCCGTCGCCGATCAGCCGGCCGCCGCCGAGCAGCGTGAGCAGGCCGGGGGCGGGCAGGGCCCGCAGGTGCCAGGTGAGGTCCACGGTGGGGGCCCAGCCGCGTGCCCCGGCGGAGAAGATCACCGGCGGGAGCGCGTCCACCGCCAGCGCCAGCACGTAGGGGTCGGGGTCCTGGGGTTCGGCCATCCGGAAATAGGCGCGGGCCTCGGGACGGCCGGTGGGGGCGCCGCCCAGCCAGCCGATGGTGGGCGGGTCGAAGGCCAGCTCCACCTGCGCGCCGAACGCCATGTTCGACCCGGGCTCGGGCGCGGGCAGCCTGAGGCACCGCTCGACGGGGGGCATGACCACCGAGGGGACGTCCGTCCAGTCGGGGGCGGCGCCGCTCAGGGTCGCCGTCGTGACGAGGGCCTCGACGAACGCGACGCCGTCCCGGACCAGGGTGGCGCGGGTCGTCGCGACGGTGCGGCCCGCTTTGAGGTGCTCCAGCCGCACCCGCGCGGGGCCGGGCTCGGCCGCGCGCAGGAAGTGGGCCCCGGTGGTGACGGGGTGCTCGTGGGGGGAGGCGTCCACGACGGCGCGCAGGAGCACGGCCATCAGGTAGCCGCCGTTCAGCGGCCCCCCGATCGAGTACCCCGGGTCCAGGCACACGTCGTAGGTGCTCTCGTCCACCCGGACGGCCCCCGTCGCCTCGTCGAACTTGGTCATCGACCCTCCCGAACCTTGTTCTGGAGGGGACACTTTACCGGCTCCGGGCGATACGCCCCCTTCCGACCTCACAAGCGTGCCGCTACCTGGGAAAACGCACTCCCCCTGAAAGACTGGTGATCGTTTTCCGGAATTACCTCGGGGGCTGGGATGGCAGGAGTCGGTGACCTTATCGGTCAGTCGGTATGGGATTCGGAAGGAGTGTGGGTGGGGCAGGTGGTGGACGTCCGGATGGCGAGAAACCGCAAGGAGGGCTTCGGAATGCAGCAGCGGTTCACCGTCTCCGGCCTGGTCGTCTCGCGGCGGCGGACCCCGGTGATGCTGGGGCTCACCCGCGACCCGGGCAGCCGCGGGAACTGGCTGTTCAAGCTCGCCTTCCGGGCGCTCTACAGCGGCAGCAGCATCGTCTCGTGGGACGCCGTGGCCGGCACCGGAGGCGGCGAGATCACCCTGCGGAAGCCCGCCAAGGCGCTCCAGCGTGTCTGATTTCACCTTTCCCGCTAGATCGGTCCCACGGGAGGAAGGATCAGCCGGTTAGTTTAATGCAAGCAGCGTGCTAGCAATGTGCACTAAATTCCCTATATCCACGAAGTCCACATTGTGAGTGAGCATGTCTGCCAACAATCCCCCCGGCCCGCCGTCCTCATCGGGCCCGGAGCCCGACAGGACGATCGCCTACCGTCGGAACGAGGGCGCGCAGCAGAGCGGTCAGCAGCACACCCAGGCGTACCCTCAGCCGGGCTACCCCCCGCACGACCAGCCCGGCTACCCGCCCCAGGGCGGCGGGGGGTACCAGCAGCAGGCCCAGTCCGGCTACCCGAACCAGCCCGGCCATGACCAGCAGCCCTACGGCGGTCAGCCCGGCTACCAGAACCAGGGCCACGCCCAGCAGGGGTACGGGCAGGGGTACGACCCGAACTCCCACCCCCAGGCGGGCTACCCCCAGGCGGGCTACCCCCAGGCAGGCCATCCGCAGCCCGGCCACCCTCAGCCCGGCTACCAGAACCCGGGACAGCAGCCCGGCTGGCAGCCCCAGGCACCCGACTTCCTCGGCTCGGGACATCCTCCCGCCCCGCCCGCCCGCAAGGGAGGCAAGGGCGTCATCATCGCGGTGGTCGCCGCGCTGGTCATCGCCCTCGTGGGCGGAGGCACCGCGCTCGCGGTCAACCTGCTCAGCGGCGGCGGAACCCAGCCCCACGAGGTGCTGCCCGGCAACGCGCTCGGCTACATGCGCCTCGACCTCGACCCCGCGGCGAACCAGAAGCTGGCGCTGTTCGGCATCGCCCGCAAGTTCAACCTCACCAAGGACGCCTTCACCGGCGACGACCCGCGCAAGGCGCTCTTCGACCTGATCAAGAAGGACAGCGGGACCCTCTCCAAGGTGGACTTCGCCACCGACGTCGAGCCCTGGCTCGGGCAGCGTGTCGGCATGGCCGTACTCCCGCCCGCCCAGGCCGGCGGCGACCCCGAGGTCGTGGCGGCCGTACAGGTCACCGACGAGGCCAAGGCCAAGGCCGGCATCGCCAAGCTGATGGACGGCGGCAAGTACGGCCTGACGTTCCGCGACGAATACGCCCTGCTGGCCGAGACCCAGGCACAGACCGACCGCGCCGCCCAGGCCACCCCCCTGTCCGCCGGCGCCGACTTCTCCGGCGACCTCGGCGCCCTCGGCGAGACCGGTGTGCTCTCCTTCTGGGTGAACGCGGGCAAGGTCGCCGAGCTCGCCCCGCAGCTGGCCACCCAGAGCCCCGAGGCACTCGCGCAGATCAAGAACATGCGTGTGGCGGGCGCGCTCCGCTTCGACGGCGACTACGTCGAACTGGCCGGTGTCACCCGTGGCGCCCAGGCCCTGACCACGGGCGATCCCGAGGTCTCCAAGATCGGCGCGCTTCCGGCCTCCACCGTCGGCGCGGTCTCCGTCTCCGGTCTCGGCGAGGCGATCGGCAAGCAGTGGACGCAGCTCATGAAGTCGGCCGAGCAGTCCGGCGCGGGCTCCTTCCAGCAGTTCGCCGACCAGGCCCAGCAGAAGTACGGCCTGGCGCTGCCCGCCGACCTGACGACGCTCATCGGCAAGAACATCACCCTGGCCGTGGACGCCAACGGCCTCGACGGCGACCAGCCCCGCGTCGGCGCCCGCCTCACCACCGACCCGGCCAAGGCCCAGGAGGTGGTCGGCAAGATCGAGCGGTTCCTCGCCGACTCCGGCACCGTCACCCCCCAGATCGCCAAGGTGCCCGGCGACGACTTCCTCGTGCTGGCCAGCTCCCAGGAGTACGCCGCCGAACTCGCCAAGGACGGAACCCTGGGTGAGGACGAGGGCTTCAAGCTGGCCGTCCCCGACGCCGACAAGGCGACGTTCGCCGCCTACGTCGACCTCGACAAGATCGAGAGGTTCTACCTGGCCAACCTCCAGGGCGAGGAGCAGGCCAGCCTCAAGGTCCTGCGGGCCGTCGGCATCAGCGGCACCCAGTCCGGCGGAGACTCCACCTTCTCCATGCGGCTGCTGTTCAACTGACCGCGATTCCTCGGAGGCCGGGCGACCTCGCCCGGCCCGCGAGGGGCCTTCCGGAAACACTCACGACGGGTGGGCGTCTCCCCGACGCCCACCCGTCGCGATTTCCCCGGTGGCGACCGGTCCGGATGCCCGGACGGTGGCCACCGGGAACCGCCCCCGCCGGAAACGGGGAAGCCGGCGGGGGCGGCCGGGCGACCCGCGAGGTCCCCCCCTTCGGAGTCCCCAGGGGTGGGCGCGATCGCCGTCCTCCGGCGGGACGACCCTTGAGGGAAGGTCGAAGGGTCACCCCGCCGGAGGCTTGGAGGTACAGCGGGGCCGGGGCGCCGCCGTACCGGCTTCTCCACAGACCGCCCGGACTCAGGGAGACGGCAGGGCGGTCACGCCGCGCTCCCTCCCCACCCTGCGGGAAGCCCCTCCGCCGAGCCCGCCAGGAACATCCCTTCATCCGAGTACGGCAGGCCGCGGGTGGGTGCCGGGGTACGGCGGGCACCCGGCGGGCGGGAACGCCGCCGGGGCCGCTCGGGGGACGCGACGGCAGGGACGGGGTTCGGAAGCAGCGGCAGCAGGGCGGCCTCGGCGGCCTCCATCCGCTCCTCCAGGACCTCGACGGTGGGGGCCGAGACCATCACCGGATCGGGGACCGACCAGGCGGCCATGGCGAAGAACCGGCGGCTGCCGGGACCGTACAGCACCACCCACCCCGGCCGGGAACGTTCCATCTCCGCCGCCCGCGCCCGCGCGGGGCCGCCCCAGAGCCGCCGCACCGGGACGCGCGCCCGGCCGTCCCGATGGTGCCGCCCCACGGCCCGGATCAAGGACCACAGCATCCCGGCACCTCCCCACCCCGCTGCGACCGCTGATCGGGCACCGCCGGCGTCCGCCCGGCGGCCCGGACGGACGCGGCGATCTCGACCATCACGGTCGTCTCGGCGGACGCGGCGGGCTCGGTGGCCACGGCGGGTGCAGCGGTGATCTGCCGGGCCGCCTCCTCCTGCCGCTCGACCTCCGCCCGCAGGGCGTCGAGGGTGTCGCCGTCCACGGTGCGGTACGGCGGGGCGTACCACTCGGTCTCACCGGGGAACGGCTCCACCCGGCTGGCCCAGAATCGTCCGGCGTCACTGCGGATCACCCGTCACCCGGGAATCACCAACTCGAACTTCGTGGAACTACCATCGTGCATTGGTCAGGACCTCGATTCCTGATCAAGAACCCGCCCGGTCGTCGTCAGCGCCGGGCGGGTTCGCCCTGTAGCGAATCACCAGGACTCAGGGCGTGACCTCCCGGAGCACGAACGTGATCCGATCGGCCACCCCGACGATGTCGGTGATCGGCCCGATGGGACCGCCCCCTGCCCAGCGAAAGACCTCACCCTGACATACGACCTGGTCACACATGCCCGGCTCCGCCGGGTTCCGTACACGGAGAACAGGTCGCTCACCACCGTCGCGAACCTCGGCGGTCCATCTGCGACCAGCGAGTTCGGCGCGCAACCGCTCCAGGTGGGGCAGGGCGTCAACGACCACGTCGATCTCCATGAACACGGAAAGTAGTCGTACGGAAACAGGGGGCGTTCACAGATGTGAACGCCCCCTGGATTGGCCGGATGCGGTCAGTGCGGGACACCCATGCGCGCGGCCATGCCCCGTAGCTCCCGGCCGAGGGACGCGGTTCTCGCCTGCTCCAGCATCACCGCCACCGTGTCACGCACCCTGACGTCATTGCGGATCTTGTGGGGAGCGATGTTTTCAGCGCGACGGAGCCACCGGACGGCCTCGTCTCTCATGCGGGCCTCGCGCGCCAGCCCCCTGCCTACGTCAGCGAGGAACATGGCGTGACGTCCACGTCTGGCGGCGATTCTGCTCTCGTCGATCTGACGTGCCAAGCCGAGGACGGTGCCACCGGCCTCACTGCGCTCTACGGCCAGCCCCACGCGCCAGACCGCCACGTTCGACGCCGAGAACGCCCCCCAGTTCTCGCCGGGGGTGTCCGGGACCCGGGTGGCCAGTTCGGCGGCCTCGTCCAGCCAGTGGTCGGCGGTCGCCGGATTTGACGTGACCGTGGCGGACAGCGCCGTCGCCAGGGTGAGCATGCCAAGCACGTGGACACCGGTGTCGTCACGGACGTGCGACTGCAACGCCTTCACGGCGCTTTCGGCCGCGGCGTATCTCACCGCCCATGACGAGTCGGGCAAGGTATGGATCCGTAAGGACGCCGCCTTGCCCACGCTGACCGGGTCGGCCAGGATGCTCGCCGCCTCTCCGGCGCGCATCGCCGCTATGTGGGCCAGGTCGGCGTACCCAAGGTCCTTCGCCGAGAACGTCGCGGCCTGAAACGCCTCGATCAGCGTCTCCAAGGCGGTCCGATGGGCCACCTCGTCGGCGGGAGCACACGCGTGCACGTGCAGTTCGTCGATGAGCCGGGGCAGGTGCGCGCCGACCTCTACGAACTTGGCTCTGCCCCGGTCGATGCGGGTCATCTCGGCCACGAGATCCGCCAAGGGACGCGCCCGATCGGCCACCGGTGCCGTCAGTGTGTTTGTGAGCAGCGCCTCACGGATGGCGGGGATCGCGGCGTGCGGTGCGGACTGGACGGGGTCCTCGCTGAGATGAGGGCCCCCGACAAGCTCGGTCTCGGAAACCCGCAACGCCGACGCCAGAGCGGCGATGTGCGACCGCCGATCCAGAGCCCGCTGCCCCCGCTCGGCCATCGACAGAAAACTCTTGCTCAACCCCGCCTGCCCCGCCAGCTGAGCCAGGCTCATCCTCCGCCAGCGACGCAGAATCCGCAGCCGCGCCCCAACGGTCCCCTCCTCGTACACCACGCCCCCCACCTCCACAAACAGCGAGAACACCAGGCTACGGACCCACCACCTCACCCCGCCGCGACAACGGAGATACCCAACCCGGCGGATGGAACCTCTTCCGCCGGAGCCGGAGAGGGTGTTTCGCGAAAAGCGTCGAACGACGCTCACGGTCGCCGCCGGCCTCCCAGGTGACGGCATCGCGCGCCGTACCGCGACAGGCGCGCGGGCAGGACCGTCTTCGGCTTTTTCGCCGCCCTCGTCATCCTGGGGTACGGGGTGATGTGCGCCGCACGCCCGCTCAGAAGGATCGCGAAAGAGGCCGCCCTGCCGATGGGCGCCGGAGTCGCCCTTGTGGTGGGACCGGTCGCGGTAACCACCTATGACAGCAGATACTGGCTTCCCGCCGTTCCCGTGTTGTGTGTGGCCTCGGCCATCATGATGAGCGGTAAACGGCCGGGCTCCGGCCCCTGAGAGGCGAGTTCGTCCAGGGCCTCTTCGATCTTCTCCGCAGCGGCGGGGTCGTCAGGCCCAGAGCTGGCCTTCCAGGCGGGCCTCCGCCTCCTCCAGGGTGCCCTCGTAGGCGCCGGTGGACAGGTACTTCCAACCGCCGTCGGCCACGACGAACGCGATGTCGGCCCGCTCGGCGGCCTTGACGGCCTTGGCCGCCATGCCGAGCGCGGCGTGCAGGGCTGCGCCGGTGGAGACCCCGGCGAAGACGCCCTCGGCCGTGAGCAGTTCCCGTGTACGGCGAAGCGCGTCCGCCGAGGAGACCGAGAAGCGGGTGGTGAGGACCTCCGGGTCGTACAGCTCGGGGATGAAGCCCTCGTCCACGTTGCGCAGGCCGTACACCAGCTCGCCGTAGCGCGGCTCGGCGGCCACGATCCTCACGTCCGGGACGCGCTCGCGCAGGAAGCGGCCGACGCCCATCAGGGTGCCGGTGGTGCCGAGCCCGGCCACGAAGTGGGTGACGGACGGCAGGTCCTGGAGGATCTCCGGGCCCGTCGTCTCGTAGTGGGAGCGCCAGTTGGCCGGGTTGCCGTACTGGTAGAGCATCACCCAGTCGGGGTTGTCGGCGGCCAGGCCCTTGGCGACCCGCACCGCCTCGTTGGAGCCCCCGGCCGCCGGGGAGGAGATGATCTCCGCTCCCCACATCCGCAGGAGCTGGCGGCGCTCCTCGGAGGTGTTCTCCGGCATGACGCAGATCAGCCGGTAGCCCTTGAGCTTGGCGGACATCGCCAGCGAGATGCCCGTGTTACCGCTGGTGGGTTCGAGGATCGTGCAGCCGGGCCGCAGGAGCCCGTCCTTCTCGGCCTGCTCGATCATCCACAGGGCCGGGCGGTCCTTGATCGAACCCGTCGGGTTGCGGTCTTCGAGCTTGGCCCAGATCCGCACGTCCGCGGACGGGGACAGCCGGGGAAGGCCGACCAGGGGGGTACGGCCTACCGAGTCGATCAGTGAGTCAAAACGCATGGTGTAGGGCTTTCCGCCTCGTGTTGGCGGGCCGGCGCCGGCCAACGGGGAACGTCGTCGGGCGTCACCGGCCGGGCCGGTGACGCGGCGCACTCCTAGCGGGAGCCTCCGGCCACGGCCGGCAGGACGGTGACCGTGTCGCCGTCGGCGACCGGGGTCTCCAGGCCTCCCAGGAAGCGGACGTCCTCGTCGTTGAGGTAGACGTTCACGAAGCGGCGCAGCGCGCCCTGGTCGACCAGGCGCGCCTTCAGCCCGGGGTGCCGGGCGTCCAGGTCGCCGATCAGCTCCTCAAGCGTGGCACCCTTGGCGTCGACGGCCTTGGCGCCGTCGGTGTAGCTGCGCAGGATGGTCGGAATACGTACCTCGATGGCCATCGCGGGTCAATCTCCTCGTCGTCCGCTGAAGTGTCGGCCCCCGGATCGGAACACCGGCGGGCGGGAAGGGGTCGGAAACCGCCGTTCAGCGACAGTCGTAGACGACGACAGAGGGGGTGTGCGCGAACAGGAAACTCTGCACGGGCGCGAGGTCGGAGCGCCGGCCCCGTGCGCCGGGACGTGAGAGCACGACGTCCTCCAGGCTCGGGTCGACAGTGGTCACAACGACCAGTTTACCCATACGTACCTTTCCTCCTTGCGACCGCACCACCCCGGGAACATCGATCGATCCCCCGCGCGAGCCCCCCGCGCGGGCCGTACGGTCCCCCGCGAAAAGGGCGGTCAGGAGGTGACGACGACCTCCTCCTCCCTCACCACCCCGTCGATGATCCGGTAGGAGCGGAACTCGGCCTTCTCCCCCAGCTCCTCCCGGGTGGAGACCAGCACGTAGTGGGCGTTCGGCTCGGCGGCGTAGCTGATGTCGGTGCGCGAGGGGTAGGCCTCCGTCGAGGTGTGGGAGTGGTAGATCACCACCGGCTCCTCGTCGCGGTCGTCCATCTCGCGCCAGACGCGCAGCTGCTCCAGCGAGTCGAAACGGTAGAACGTGGGCGAGCGTTCGGCGTTCTCCATCGGGATGAGCCGTTCGGGCGAGTCGGAGCCGATCGGTCCGGCGATCACACCGCAGGCCTCGTCCGGATGGTCGGCCCGCGCGTGCTCGATGATCTTGTCAACCAGTTCCCTGGAGATGGTGAGCATGCCTGGAAGCTACCAAAGGGCGCGGACCAGGGTGTCCTGGAGGTAGGTCAGCCAGTCGTAGGTGACGTAGACCGGGTAGCGCGGATCGTCCTCGGGCATGCCGGCGATCTCGTCGTGGATCTCCTCGGTCACCTCCAGCCGGGTGCCGAGCGTCAGCCGTACGTCGTTCAGCGCGCGCATCCACGCCTGCGCCTGCTCGGGGGTGAGCGTGGACCTGCCGGGCACGGCGCTGTCGAGCATGACCCGCGCGTCGGCGCGCTTGCCCTCGCGCAGGGTCGCCTCGGTGTAGCGGCGGAACTCCGCGGCCGAGTCGGAGTCCTCGTAGGCGGAGGGGAACAGCCGGGCCAGCACGGGGTCCGCGGACTGCTCGGACGGCCCGATGCCCAAGGCGCGCTCCAGCGGGTCGTCGCCCGTCTCGCCGGGCTCGATCAGCCCCAGCGTCTGGGAGACCAGCGAACGCAGGATCGAGACCTCGGCGGCGTCGAAGGCGGCGATCACCCCGCCCCCCGGCCCCGGTCGAAACCCCGAACTCACCGCTCGCCCCTCGCTCTCCGGTCGTCGCCCCACGGCGCCGTCACGCCGCCGCCCCGTCTCATGAGTCGTGCTGCAGCGTGGCCCACAGCCCGTAGGAGTGCATGACCTGCACGTCGCGCTCCATCTCCTCGCGGGTGCCGCTGGACACCACGGCCCTGCCCTTGTGGTGCACGTCCAGCATCAGCTTCTCCGCCTTCTGGCGGGAGTAGCCGAAGACGGTCTGGAAGACGTAGGTGACGTAGGACATCAGGTTGACCGGGTCGTTCCAGACGACCGTCACCCACGGCCGGTCGGGCCGCACGTCGATCGACGGACGCTCGGCCTCCACCGGAGCAGTGCTACCCACCCCCCTAGTCTGCCCTACTCCGGGCTTAGTCTTCGACTCGTGGAGACGACGACGAGCAGCGCGTTACTGACGGATCACTATGAGCTGACGATGCTCCAGGCGGCGCTGCGCGACGGCACCGCCTCACGGCGGGTGGTGTTCGAGGTGTTCGCCCGGCACCTGCCCGGGGAGCGGCGCTACGGGGTCGTCGCGGGGATCGGCAGGCTGCTGGAGATCCTGCCGGACTTCCGGTTCGGGGAGGATGACCTCGCCTTTCTCCGGGAGAACCGGGTGGTGGACGAGCCCACGCTGGAGTTCCTGGCCGGCTACCGCTTCTCCGGGAGCCTTTCCGGCTACCGCGAGGGCGAGTGCTACTTCCCCGGCTCCCCCATCGTGACGGTGGAGGGCACCTTCGCCGAGACCGTCCTGCTGGAGACCGTGGTCCTGTCGATCCTCAACCACGACTGCGCGATCGCCACGGCGGCCTCCCGCATGGTCCACGCCGCCGGGTCCCGGCCGATCATCGAGATGGGCTCGCGGCGCACCCACGAGGAGGCGGCCGTGGCGGCGGCGCGGGCCGCCTACGTGAGCGGGTTCGCCTCCACCTCCAACCTGATGGCCGGGCGCCGGTACGGCGTGCCGACCGCCGGGACCGCCGCCCACGCGTTCACCCTGCTGCACGACTCGGAGAGGCAGGCGTTCCGGGCCCAGCTCGACGCGCTCGGCACCGGCACCACGCTGCTGGTGGACACCTACGACGTGGCGGAGGCCGTACGGATCGGGGTGGAGCTGGCCGGGCCCGACCTGGGCGCGATCCGGCTCGACTCCGGCGACCTGGGCGAACTCGCCTGCGAGGTGCGCGAGCAGCTCGACGCGCTGGGCGCGCACAAGACCCGGATCGTGGTCACCAGCGACCTGGACGAGTACGCGATCGCCGCGCTCGCCGCCGCCCCCGTGGACGGCTACGGCGTGGGCACGGCGCTGGTCACCGGCTCGGGGGCGCCGACCGCCGCACTGGTCTACAAGCTCGTCGCCCGCGAGGACGCCGACGGGGTCATGCGGCCGGTGGCCAAGAGGTCGGTGGGCAAGCCCAGCCGGGGCGGGCGCAAGGAGGCCTACCGCCGGCTCGACCCGTCGGGGACGGCGGTCGCCGAGTTGGTCGTCGTCTCCGGCGAACGGCCCGCCGACGCCCGCCCGCTCAGGGCCGAGCTCGTCCGCCGGGGGGAGGTCGTCGGCCGCGAGAGCCTGGACGCCGGCCGGGAGCGGCACCGCGGGGCCTTCGCCGAACTGCCGCTCACCGCCCACCAGCTCTCCCGGGGTGATGCCGCCATCCCGACCGTGTTTGACTAGCGCCATGGCAACCGCGCTGATCATCGTCGATGTCCAGAACGACTTCTGCGAGGGCGGCAGCCTTCCGGTGGGCGGGGGCGCCGAGGTCGCCGCCGCCATCTCCCGGCACGCCGCCTCCCACGACTACGACCACGTCGTGGCCACCCGCGACTTTCACACCGACCCCGGCGCCCATTTCGCCGACGAGCCCGACTACGTGAACTCCTGGCCCGCCCACTGTGTGGCCGGGACGCCGGGCGCGGACTTCCACCCCGCCTTCGACACCTCCAAGGTGGAGGAGGTGTTCAGCAAGGGGGCCCACGCCGCCGCCTACAGCGGTTTCGAGGGCGAGGCCCCCGACGGCACGAGCCTGGCCGGCTGGCTCGCCGAGCGCCGGGTGAACGCGGTGGACGTCGTGGGCATCGCCACCGACCACTGCGTGCGCGCCACCGCGCTGGACGCGGTGCGGGGCGGGCTGGCCGTTCGGGTGCTGCTGGACCTGACGGCGGGGGTGGCCGGGCCGACCACCGAGGCGGCCCTGGCCCAGCTCGAAGCCGCCGGAGCCCGGCTCACCGGCAGCCCGGTCATCCGCTGACCGCCCGCCCCGGACCGCCCGGGGCGCCCCCGGACGGGGGCCCGGCCGCCCGACCCTCCCGGCGCCTTCTCAGGCCTTCCCGGCCGCGTCGCACCGGCCGGCGGGCGGGCGCGGCGTCCCGTCCGCGTGGTACGGCCCCCGCGACGGGGCGGTCGTCAGGGTTTCAGGAGCGCTGGGTGGCCCACTGGCGGATCCGGTCGATGCGCTCCTGGACCTGCTCCGCGGTGGCCTGGGCGATGGCGGGGCCGCCGCAGGCCCGGCGGAGCTCGGCGTGGATGACGCCGTGCGGCTGGCCGGTGCGGTGGTTCCACGCGCCGACCAGCCCGTTGAGCTCGCGGCGGAGGTTGGCGATGACCTCGTGCGGGGCGAGCTGCGGCTCCCTGGGCTCCGGTTTGCTCCGCCGGGCCTTGAGCTGATCGGCCTGACGCCTGCTCAGCAGGGTGCGGACCTGGTCGGGCTCCAGCAGACCCGGCAGCCCCAGGAAGTCCTCCTCCTCGGGGGAGCCGGGCTCGGCGGCCGTGCCGAACTCGCCGCCGTCGAAGAGCACCCGGTCGAAGGTGGCGACCGCCTCCAGGGTCTCGAACGGCAGCTCGTCGCCCAGGACGTCGGGGCTGTCCTTCTTGCGCTGGGCGTCGTCGAGCAGGAAGTCGTCCAGCCCCTCTTCGGGGGGTTTGCGGTCGAGCACGTGGTCACGCTCGGCCTCCAGTTCCCCGGCCAGGCCCATCAGGGTCGGCACGGAGGGCAGGAACACCGAGGCCGTCTCCCCGCGCTTGCGGGCCCGGACGAAACGGCCGACGGCCTGGGCGAAGAACAGCGGGGTCGAGGTGCTCGTGGCGTAGACCCCCACGGCCAGGCGCGGGATGTCGACGCCCTCGGAGACCATGCGGACCGCGACCAGCCAGCGGTCGTGGGAGGCGGAGAACGCCTTGATCTTCTTGGACGCCTCGGGGTCGTCGGAGAGCACGACCGTGGCACCCTCGCCGGTGATCGTGCGGATGTGCCGGGCGTAGGCGCGGGCCGTCTCGTGGTCGGTGGCGATGACCAGGCCGCCCGCGTCGGGCACGCCCCGGCGCACCTCGGTCAGCCGCCGGTCGGCGGCGTGGAGCACCTGGCGGATCCAGTCGCCCTTGGGGTCGAGCGCGGCCTTCCACGCCTGGCCCAGCTGGTCTTTGGTGAGGGGAGTGCCCAGGGTCGCGGCGATCTCGTCGCCGGCGCGGGTGCGCCAGCGCATCTCGCCCGCGTAGGCCAGGAAGATCACGGGCCGGACGACGCCGTCGGCCAGCGCCGGGCCGTAGCCGTAGGAGTAGTCGGAGACGCTGCGCCGTACGCCCTCGCCGTCTTCGGCGTAGGTGACGTAGGGGATCGGGTTGACGTCGGAGCGGAACGGCGTGCCGGTCAGCGCCAGGCGCCTCGCGGCGGGCTCGAACGCCTCGCGCGCGCCGTCGCCCCATGCCTTGGCGTCACCGGCGTGGTGGATCTCGTCGAAGATGACCAGCGTCTTGCGCGCTTCGGTCCGGGCGCGGTGCAGGGCGGGGTGCATCGCGATCTGGGCGTAGGTGACGGCCACGCCGATGTAGTCGCGGGAGGTGGCGCCCTGACTGTTTCTGAACTCGGGGTCGATGGCGATGCCGACCCGCCCGGCGGCCTCCGCCCACTGCCGCTTGAGGTGCTCGGTGGGTGTGACGATCGTCACAGCCCGGATGACGCCCCGGGAGAGCAGGTCGCTCGCGATGCGCAGGGCGAAGGTCGTCTTGCCCGCGCCCGGCGTGGCGACCGCGAGGAAGTCGCGTGGCTCGCGCCGGCAGTACAGGTCGAAGGCCTCCTGCTGCCAGGCACGCAGCTTCGGCGCGGTGCCCCAGGCCGCGCGGTCGGGGTACGAGGGGGACAGGTGGGACGCGGCGGAAGTGCTCACAGTGTCACCAGAGTAATCGGCGTCGCCGACAAGACATGCCGATCCGCCGAGATACTCGCCAAGCTCTCCTCCGCGTGCTAAGGGCCCTCACGTCCGGTACGGCCCGCCTCCCGCCCCCCTCGCCGACCACCCGGCGCGGCCCGCCCGGGACGCCGGAGGAGACCGCCGCCCCGCCTAGCGGACCCCGGCGACGACCGTGTCGATCGTGGCGCGCAGGTGGGGAAGGTCCGGCTGGGCCACGCCGATCACCACGACCGGCCGGCCTCCCAGCCCGGTCAGCAGGACCACCCGGAGATAGGAGGGGCGGTTGACGACGTCGCTGTACTCCGCCCGCAGGGAACGGCTGTGCCCCTTGCGCCCGCCCACGGTGACCGTCCGGTCCTCCACGACGCTGACCTTGTCGCCGTGGAGCAGCAGCCGCCCGTACAGGTCGGCCAGTCTGGCCGTTCCCTCCGGCACGTCGGTCACCGGGTCGGCGGGCCCCGTCATCACCGTCACCGCCTCGTCGCCGCTCGCCATCGAGGTGAACCCGGTGACCGGGGGAACCGCGCCCACCCGCCAGCCCGCGGGCAGGGGGTACCCCACGCCCGTGCCCGGGTCGCTCACCCTCGCGGGCCGGGGCACGCCCTCCTGGGCGGGCGGGGGCACCTGGAGCAGGATCCGCGGCACCAGGACGGCGATCCCGAACCCGACGCCGGCCCCGGCCACCGCAGCGACCAGCCCGACCAGCAGGCGCCTCAGGCGGCTCGCCGCCCGGCGGGGAGGTGGGGCCGCGGGCGCTCCGTACCAGCGGGCCGAGGGAGGAAGCTCGTCCTGCGGGGAGTCGTCGAGCGGCCAGGGCCGGTGGATCTCCCACGCGGACTCCTCGGGCCAGATCCCGTCGTCCTTCTCCCGCCGCCAGGGCCAGGCCCAGCGCAGCCCGCCGCGCCCGCGGCCTCCCCGGCCGAGCGGTTCGTCGACCTTGAGGACCTCCGGCTCCCCGCCGCGCCCGTCACCCTCGCCGCCGAAGAACCCCCCGGGCCCGTCCTCCTCCGCGACGTCACGCCCCCACTCTCCCGGGACGCCCTCCCCGCCGCCTGTGGCCCTTGCCGGGGCGCCGGCGCCATCGGGAGGCCCGGCCAGGCCGGGCTCATCGCCGTCACGGAGTTCCGTTCCCGGCCCGCCGGTCTCCTCACCGGCGCGGACGGCCCTGCCGTCCACCGCCTCGGGGAGGGCTCCGCCGTCCACCGCCTCGGGGACGGGGCGGAGCGGGCCGCCGGAAACGGGCTCCCCGGCTTGCCCGGTCCCTTCGAAGTCTCCAGACCCTCCGGTCCCTTCGGAGCCTCCGGATCCCCCCGCGCGGGGGGTGATCCGCCTGACCTCCCCGTAGGGGGCGGCACCGCGGCGCCCTCCCCGCGCGGGCCGTCTGGGGACCATCGGCGTCACACCGGAGCCGTCGAGACCTCCGGCCTTCGCCGCCCCGTCCGGCCTTTCCGGCCCGGCCACCCTCCCGGAGCCGCCCGTCGCGGGGAACCCCTCAACACCGCCCTCACCTCTGCCCTCCCCGGCGGCACCGGCCTCTCCGTGCCCGCCGAGGCCGCCGGATCCTCCGGGATCATCCGGCCCGGAGCCACCCGCCTCCCCGGACGTCTCGGCGGCGGCCTCCTCCGGCCGTGCGCGCGCGTCGGCGCCCGTGCGCCCCCCCTCGGGCCGCTCCCGGTGATCGCCGTCGCGGCCGGGTCTTCTCGGCGGCCACGCCTGGCGAGATCGTTCGTTCACGACGTCTGCCCTCCCGTGGTCACGGTCGTTACCGTCTCCTACCATGCCCGCCCGCGCACGGTCCGGCTATAGGTGATCGTTGTTACAGAACGGAACAACAGGTCAGAGGGGTTCACAGAGAGCACCGAGAACACCGGCGCCGTCAACCGTCAGCCGTCGAGGGTGACGTCCCGCCTCCCCCGGTAGACGGCCCACATCTCCTGCATCCTCGTGGCCTGGCCCGCCGTGAACTCCGACATGCAGCGATCCTGGGAGTAGTCCATGAAGTTGTGGACGGGGTCGGGGCCGCCACCCTTGCAGGTGTCCTTCTGCGGCGGGCACCCCTCGGTGGGCTGGGCCTCGGGCGGGGTGTCGGCGACCGCGTCCCCCGGCGGCTCGCAGCCGTTCTCGAAGGTGTGCAGCAGCCCGAGCCAGTGGCCGATCTCGTGGACGCCGGTGAACCCCCGGTCGAAGTTGCGCAGCGACCCGCCGGGAAGCGTGCGCCAGTCGATGACCACGCCGTCGAGGTCGGGCTCGCCCGCGTACCAGTACGGATAGGTGGAGTAGCCGAGCACCAGCTCCCCGAGCTGGGCGACGTAGAGGTTGAGGGTCTGGGCGTCGCCCCTGCGCGCCCGCTTCATCGACCTCTCGTTGCCGAGGGGGTTGCGGAACCACGCCGGGTTGTCGGTCCGGGTGATGCCGTCGAGGCGGAAGCGGATGCCGGTGTCGACCCCGCCGTACCGGCCGGAGTAGGCGGCGTTGAGCGTGGCGACCTGGGCGCGCACCGCGCTGTCGCGCGCGCCGAGCACGCCCTCGGTGATGACGTGCACCCAGATGGAGACCGTGATGGGCAGCCGCGAGGCCAGGCGCGCCCTCGACCGGCGCAGCCCGAAGTCGGCGAGCATCTCCGCGATCGCCGCGGGACCGGGAGCGTACGGCTCGGGCCCCCGCCCGGGAACCGCGGACCGCGCCGGGCGGACGCACCCGGACGGCACGGCCCCGAGGTGCCCGGAGACGGAGATCGCCGGCACGGCACCCGCCGTGAACAGGCACGCCGAGACGACGGCGATCGCGCGCCGAGCCATGCACTCCCCCGAGACGTCACATCCGCTGGCCGACCGTCGCCTCCCGGCGACATCCCGACCGTAACCTCATCGGCGGCGATCCCCCATGAGCAACACTCGCCGGTTGCCGCTCTTGAGGGGGGCGTTATTTTCCGTTGTCGCCGTCCTCGCCCTTGGGCAGGCCCTCGTAGATCTCCTTGCACTCGGGGCAGACGGGGAACTTCTGGGGGTCGCGGTTCGGCACCCAGACCTTGCCGCAGAGCGCGCGCACCGGGGTGCCGTTGAACGCGCTCTCCATGATCTTGTTCTTCTCGACGTAGTGGGCGAACCGCTCGTGATCGCCGTCGCCGTGCGAGAGGTCCGGCCGGACATCGCTCTCAGGGAGAATCCTCGTGCTCACCCTGCCGATTTTATGCCCGCCCGGCCACGGGTACGGATCCGGCTTTCCCTCCGCCCCTGCGGCCCGGCGCCGCGCCTGACGGAGCGCTCTGCCGGCCGCCCGGCGGGGCGCCCGCCGGCCGGGGCCGTCTAGTTCATCGAGGGGTCGTCGGGACAGGTCGCCACGTAGGCGAGCGAGCCGGGCTGACGGCGGAGCACCGCGCGCCACAGCGACCCGGGGTCGTGGTGGAAGGTGTCGCCGGGCTCGGAGTCGACGACGTACCAGGCGCCCTCGCCGATCTCGGCCTCCAGCTGCCCGGCCGACCACCCGGCGTATCCGGCGAAGATCCGCATCTGCGCGATCTCCCCGGCGAGGATCTCCGGCGGGGCGTCGAGGTCGACGGTGCCCAGGCGGGAGACCGCCGAGGCGCCGGGGTGCAGCCGCCGCCAGCCGAGGGGCTCCTGCCCGCTCGGGACCGCGGCCAGGGCCAGTGCGCTGTCGGTCTGCACCGGCCCGCCCTGGAACAGGACCGGCGGACCGGTGACCATGCCGTCCCAGGTGGGGAGCACCTGGGTCACCGCTATCTCGCTGGGCCGGTTGAGCACCACCCCCAGCGTTCCGCCGTTGAGGTCGTGTTCGAGGATCAGGACCACACTGCGCCGGAAGTTGGGGTCATCGAGCCTCGGTGTCGCCACTAGGAGCCCACCGACGTAGATCGCCTCCGCCATGAATCCATCTTGAGGGGTGAAGCCCGCGCCGCGCTGCCCTACTCCCGTCTTCACTCTCCCAGCACCCTTCATCGAGTTACCCAAAGTAGTCAAATGGGAACTCTATGGATCAAAGATCGCTAATTGGGGGATAAATTGCGACAGATGGGTCACCTGGGCATGACGGCACCCGCGCTGTTCTTCGTCCTGGCCTTCCTGGCCGTGGCGAGTACCCGCTCCCCGGCCGCCCGGGTGGACGTCGCCGTCTCCCCCGTCTCCTGCCCGGACAGCCGGGCCACGGTCACCCTGCTCGCCGGAAGCGGCCTCGGCCGGGAGACCGGATTCGCCGTCCACCGCGACGGCCGGGCCGTCCACCGCGGCCGGATCGGCCCGAACGGCAGGCGGACGGTGGCCGTCGCGGTCGAACCGGGCCGCTCGGCGCGGATCACGGTGAAGGTCGAGGGGCAGGGCACCGACACCCACGTCGTCCGGTCCCGGTGCGAGCGTCCGGGTCTCCGTCGCTCCCCCGCCTCGGGGCACCCACCCGGCCGGGCGCGGCCCGCCGTCACCGGCCGGTCCCTCCACGGCCGGTCCCCTCACCGGCGCCCGCGACCGCTTCCGCGCTCCACAGCCCCGGGCGAGCCATCCTCCGGCGCGGGACGGGCCGGGGCGGCCCCGGGCGCCGAACGGTCCGGGGAGGCGGGCCGGCCCGCCGCCGGCACGGGGCGGCTCACCGGCCTGGGAGTGACCACCGCCGTGGGCGCGGCACTCGCCGCGGGGCTGCTGTGGTGGTACGGGCGGGTCTGGCCGCGCAGGGCCCCCCGGGAGCCGATCGACCCCAACCGCTCGCCGTACGGCCGCCGCCGCTATCCGGGCCTGGACCTCCGGCCGCCCGCCGTGGCGCCGCCGCCCCCACCGGGGCGCCGTCCGCCGACCGTACGTCCGCCCCGTTTCTCCCGCCGCCGGCCACCCGCCGCGCGGCCACCGTCCTGAAGGCGCCGTCCCGCGCCGTCCCGAAGGCGCCGTCGAAGGCTCCGGACGCCCCCGCGCGGTCAGGCCTCGGTCATGCCGGTGCGGACCCGGCCTCCGGCGGACTCGCGGACGGCCGCGGCGACCGCGCTCGTCACATCCGCGTGGAACACGCTGGGGATGATGTAGTTGGGGCCGAGTTCCTCGTCGGTGACCACCGAGGCCAGGGCGCGGGCCGCCGCCAGCAGCATCTCCTGGGTGACCACGCTGGCCTGGGCGTCGAGCAGGCCGCGGAAGACACCGGGGAAGGCCAGCACGTTGTTGATCTGGTTGGGGTAGTCGGAGCGGCCGGTGGCGACGACGGAGGCGTGCTCGCGGGCGTCGTCCGGCGAGATCTCCGGCTCCGGGTTGGCCAGCGCGAAGACCACCGCGCCCTCGGCCATCGTGGCGATGTCGTCGGCGCCGAGGATGCCGGGGGCGGAGACGCCGATGAACACGTCGGCGCCCTTGACCGCGCCGCGCAGGTCTCCCGCGTAGTCTTCGGCGTTGGTGTGCTCGGCGATCCAGCGCAGCGAGTCGTCCAGGTCGTCGCGCCCGCGGTGCACCGCGCCCCGGTAGTCGCAGACGATCACCTTGGAGGCGCCGGCCGCCAGCAGCAGGCGCAGCACGGCCGTCCCGGCGGCCCCCGCGCCGGCGAGGGTGATGCGGACCTCGCCCAGCTCCTTGCCGACCACGCGCAGCGCGTTGGTGAGCGCGGCCAGCACGCAGATCGCGGTGCCGTGCTGGTCGTCGTGGAAGACCGGGATGTCCAGCAGCTCGCGCAGCCGCCGCTCCACCTCGAAACAGCGCGGCGCCGAGATGTCCTCCAGGTTGATGCCGCCGAAGCCGGGGGCGATGCAGCGGACGATCTCGACGATCTTCTCCACGTCCTGGGTGTCCAGGCAGATGGGCCAGGCGTCGATGTCGGCGAACCGTTTGAACAGCGCGGCCTTGCCCTCCATGACGGGCAGGGCGGCTGCCGGGCCGATGTTGCCCAGCCCCAGGACGGCTGAGCCGTCGGTGACGACGGCGACGCTGTTGCGTTTGATGGTCAGGCGGCGGGCGTCCTCGGGGTTGCGGGCGATGGCCATCGAGACCCTGGCGACACCGGGGGTGTAGGCCATGGACAGCTCGTCGCGGGTGCGCAACGGCACCTTCGACTTCATCTCGATCTTGCCGCCGAGATGCATGAGGAAGGTACGGTCGGAGACCTTGTGGATGACGACGCCCTCCACACCGTCCAGCTTGTCGACGATCGCCTGCGCGTGGTCGGTGTCACGCGCGGCGCAGGTGACGTCGATGCGCAGGGTCTCGTGCCCGGCCGTGGTGACGTCGAGGGCGGTGACCACGCCTCCGGCGGACTCAACGGCGTGGGTGAGCTGGCTGACGGCCTTTCCACCGGCCGGCACCTCAAGGCGCACGGTGATGGAATAGGACACGCTAGGCACAGTGGCCATAGTCATCCGCTCCTTTTACGACAGCCTCGGACGCGATGCCCTCCATCGTGCCACCACCGGGCGGGTGACCGGGACCCGGACCGCGAACTCGAAGCCCGCGGACGCCTCCCCGGACGCCCGTGAACGCTCACGGCCCCTCCCCTCCGCCGAAGAACCCCGCCAAGACGCGGAGAACCCCGGAAGACCCCGCGGGGACAGGGGCCGGCCCGCGCCCCCGTCCGTCACCCGGCGGGATCTCAGAACAGCGCGCTGGCCAGGTTTCTGCGCGCCCTGCCGACGGACGGGTCGTCGGCGGGGAGGGTCTCCAGCAGGCCGAGCAGGTGCAGCCGGACCCTGTCGCGCTCTTCTCCGAAGGTGCGCCGCACGAGGCCCACGAGCCGGTCGAAGGCCGTGTCCACCTCTCCGGAGAGCATCTCGAAGTCGGCGGCCAGAAGCTGGGCGTCGAGGTCGGCGGGGTCGGCCATACGGCGCTGCACGTCGGCGGGGTCGACGTCCTGCGTCCGCCGGATCAGGCCCAGCCCGGCCAGGCCGAGCTTGGCGTCCTCGTTGTTCGGGGAGCGGGCGAGCAGCCGCTCGTAGGCGGCCACGGCGCCGTCGAGGTCGCCGGCGTCCACGGCCTGCTCGGCCGCGAGCAGATCGGGGTCGGCCGGGGGCTCCGCGGGCCGTTCCTCGGCTCCGGCGCCCTCGGGCGCCGGGGGGAGGTACTGGGCGAGGGCCTCCATGAGCTGCGACAGCCAGTCGCGCAGCTGCGCCTCGGTGGCGATGCCGGGGACGACGGCCACCGGCTGCCCCTGGAAGATGGCGTACAGGGCGGGCACGTTCTGCACCCGCAGCGCCTGCGCGATCTGCGGGCTGGTCTCGACGTCCACCCGGGCCAGGGTCCACCGGCCGGCGCTCTCGGCCGCCAGCTTCTCCAGCAGCAGGCTGTACTGTCTCGCCTGCTCGGCGCGGGTCACCGTGAGTTCCAGCAGCACGAGGCCGTTCATGGAACGCTCGACGACCTCGGTCGCGAAGCCGGCGTCGTCGACGTCGATGACCGGGGCCGGGACGCCGCCGGTCTCCTGGGCCACGGCCTCCCGCCTCGCCTGTGCCTCTAGCGCCTGCTTACGCGCGCCGAGATCGACGGCGCCGTAGAGCGATCCTGCTCGATTGAAGTCCGCTGGGCTCATACTCCAATCCTGCCGTATTCCAGCGGCTACGCCGACTCGGCGGTCCTAAAACCGCGCGGGCTCGGTGTAGACGCCCCAAACTCCGCGCAGCGCGTCGCAGATCTCGCCGAGCGTGGCCTCGGCGCGCACCGCGTCGAGCATGGAGGGGATCAGGTTGCCCTCTCCCCTCGCGACCTGGACCATCGCGGCCAGCGCGCCGTCCACGGCCCGCCCGTCGCGGGCGGCCCGGCGCTCGGCGAGGACGCGGTTCTGCTCGCGCTCGACCTCGTGTCCGACCCGGAGAATCTCCAGCGGCTCCTCGACGGAGGCCGTGTGGCAGTTGACCCCGACGACGCGCTTCTCGCCCTTCTCCAGCTTGCGCTGGTAGTCGAAGGCCGCCTCGGCGATCTCGGACATGAACCAGCCGTCCTCGATGCCGCGCAGGATCCCCGAGGTCATCGTCCCGTCCACGCCCATGTCGCGGATCTTCGCGAAAACGGCCTCGGCCTCGGCCTCGATCCGGTCGGTCAGCGCCTCGACGTACCAGGACCCGCCGAGCGGGTCGGCCACGTTGACGACCTCGGTCTCCTCCATGATCACCTGCTGGGTGCGCAGCGCGATCTCGGCGGCCTTCTCCGACGGCAGCGCCAGCACCTCGTCCAGCGCGTTGGTGTGCAGCGAGTTGGTGCCGCCGAGCACGGCCGCGAGCGCCTCGATCGCGGTGCGCACCACGTTGTTGTACGGCTGCTGCGCGGTCAGCGAGACCCCGGCGGTCTGGGTGTGGAAGCGCAGCCACTGGGCCTTGTCGGTCGTGGCGCCGTAGACGTCGCGCAGCCAGCGCGCCCAGATCCTCCGGGCGGCGCGGAACTTGGCGATCTCCTCGAAGAAGTCGATGTGGGCGTCGAAGAAGAAGGAAAGGCCCGGGGCGAAGACGTCGACGTCCAGGCCGCGGGAGAGGCCGAGCTCCACGTAGCCGAACCCGTCGGCCAGGGTGAAGGCGAGCTCCTGGGCGGCGGTGGCCCCGGCCTCGCGGATGTGGTAGCCGGACACGCTGAGCGGCTTGTAGGCGGGGACGTCGGCGGCGCAGAACTCCATCAGGTCGCCGATCAGCCGAAGGTGCGGCTCGGGGGCGAACAGCCACTCCTTCTGCGCGATGTACTCCTTGAAGATGTCGGTCTGGAGCGTCCCGTTGAGCCTGCCGACCGGCACGCCCTGGCGCTCGGCGGCGACGACGTACATGCAGAAGACCGGCACGGCCGGGCCGCTGATCGTCATCGAGGTGGTGATGTCGCCGAGCGGGATGCCCTCGAAGAGCAGGTCCATGTCCAGTGCGGAGTCGATCGCCACCCCGCAGTGGCCGACCTCGCCGAGCGAGCGCGGGTCGTCGGAGTCACGCCCCATGAGCGTGGGCATGTCGAAGGCCACGCTCAGCCCGCCGCCGCCGGCGCCGAGGATCATCTTGTAGCGCTCGTTGGTCTGCCGGGCGTTGCCGAATCCGGCGAACTGCCGGATGGTCCACGCCTTGCCCCGGTAGCCGGTGGGGTGCAGGCCCCGGGTGAAGGGGTACTCCCCCGGCCAGCCGATCCGCTCGAAACGCGGGTCGTCGCCGGTGGGCCCGTAGACCGGCGCCACGTCGAGACCGGAGAGCGTCCGGAACTCGGCGGGGCGCTTGGCGGCCTTGTCGAAACGCGCCTGCCAGCGCGCCCTGCCCGCCTCGATCTCCTCGGCGTTCAATGGCCACTCCCTTGTCCGGCGTGTCCGGCGTGTTCGGCGTACGGCCCGGCGTCACGCGAGGTCGATGCCCTCAGAGAAGATACTAGGACGTCCTAGTAATTTTTGGCCAGGGCGTCCCGGGCGAGAAATCCGCGGCTTCCGGAACACCGGCGAGCATCCGGGACCACACGGGAACCGCCCTGGCCCCGGGGCACGGAGGCTCCGGGACGGGAGGCACCGGGCACGGGACTCCAGGGCGGGGAGACAGCGGGCTCCAGGGCGCCGGAATGCGGGGGCCGGTCAGCCCTCGAAGTCCCCCGCCGCCACCCGGAGGGTCTTGAGCAGGGAGAACATCTGCTCCATTTCCGCCTCGCCGTACACGGTCATGCCGAACCCGGCCGCCATGAGGTCGCCGGTCGCCTCGGCCACGACCTCGCGGCCCCGCTCGGTGATCTCCGCCAGCACCCCCCGGCCGTCGCGGGGGTTGCGCATGCGGCGGACCAGCCCGGCACGCTCCAGGCGGTCCACGGTGTTGGTCACGCTCGTGGGATGCACCATCAGGCGCTCACCGATCTTGGACAGCGGCAGCGCCCCCGTCCTGCTGAAGACGAGCAGGACCAGCGCCTCATAGCGGGCGAAGGTCAAGTCATGCGGTTTAAGAAGCGTGTCCAGTTGCGAGAGCAGGATCTGGTGCGCTCTCATGATCGACGTGACGGCGGCCATGGCCGAGGACTGCCCGAAGTGAGCGCGCCACGTCTCCGCGGCGCGTTCGATGGGGTCGAACGGCAAATTCAACCGACCTGTAGCCACAGGGCTACGGTAGCGCGACCTCGTCCCGGTTCGCCCGTATACGCAGCGTAACCAGATCGATGGCTTCACCAAGAAGCCGGGCGCCAAACATCACGCTCGGTTATGGTTCTCACATCGAATGGTGAGGGCGCGGCCAAGTGACCGCGCGCGCTCAGCCCGGGCCGCGGGGGACGCTGGCCGGGCCGGTTGGCCGAGGGGACCGGCCTTCCGCACATTCACAGCACGGGGGGTGCTTGATGAACGACAACTCGACGGCGTCCGGACGCCGCGGAAACATCGGCTCGACCGGCGCGGCGTGGGTTCCTCCCACGCGCACCGGTGCGTGAGCACAGAGGCGTTTCACGCGAGGAACTCCTGCAGAGCGCGTTGGTGGCGGTCTCCGTCCTGCTCGTGCTCGGTGTGATCGCGGCGTGGAGCGTCCTCATTCCCGGTGTCCGCGCGTGGGAGAACGTCATCGTGGCGGTGATCGGCTCACTGCGGCTCACCGGGCCGGTGGCCGCCGCGTTCGCCGCCTGGGTGGCGGTGCGCAGGCGGCGCGGGATCGGCCGGCGGTCGCTGACCACGTGGCAGGCCGTACGGGCCCCGCTGGCCGTCCTGGTGGTGGTCGCGGGCTCCTTCACCGCCACGGTGCTGGTGCTGGTCGTGCGGACCATGCTCACCGAGCAGGCCGGACGGCTGCTGCCCAGCGGCCTGGGGATGGGCCTGGCCGGCCTCGCCCTGTACGTCACGATCGGCTGGGTGACCGGCTGGCTGCTGCCGTGGACGATCACCCCGATGCTGGCCGGCCTCGGCTGCTACGGCCTGTTCGCCTGGCTGACCCAGGGGGCGACCTGGACCGACCGGCTCGCCCCCGCCACGCGGGAGCCGTACGACGTGTTCCAGGGGCTGAGCGCCGCCGCCCTCACCGACCAGATGCTCTGGCTCCTCGGCGTCAGCGCCGCGCTGCTGCTGGGATGGGCCGCGCTCGTGACGCGCCAGGCACTCGTGCTGGCCGGGGCGCTGCTGGCGGTGCTGGCCGCGGGTACGGGGATGGCCCGGCTGCTCACCGAGCCCCGGACGATCTCCGCCCAGCGGGTGGTCTACAGCTGTCAGGAGTGGCCGATAACGGTCTGCGTCCACCCCGGGATGCGCACGGGGCTGTCGGAACTCGGCTCCACGTTCATCAAGATCGCGTCCAGGCTTGCGGGGACGCCCGGAGAGTTCTCCCGCCTGGAGCAGCGGCCCCGCAGCGACGACGTCGACCTGCCTCCGGGGGCGGTCCCGATCCACGTGGACGACCTGTCGAGCGGGTTCGCCGACGAGGCGGCCGACGAGTTCGTCCAGGGCCTGGCGCAGGAGTGCGCGGGCACCCCCGCGGGGGGGTACCGCGACATCGTGGTCGCCTGGCTGCGCGGCAAGCCGCTGCCCGGCGGGCCCCTCCCGGAGCACCAGTACGCCGCCGCGTGGTTCTCCGGCCTCACCGAGACCCAGCGGCGTGAGTGGCTCCAGGCGCACTACGCCGACTTCGCCGCGTGCAGGCTCCAGGGCGGCCACTTCGGCGGTCAGCCGGACCAGGCCGTGCAGACGGACCGGACGGCCCCGGACCAGGCCGTGCGGGCGGACCCACCCCAGGCCGTACGGGCGGAGCGAACGGCCCCGGACCGGGCGGTTCGGGCGGAGCCGTCCCCCGCCCGGGCGCGGCGGGACCGGGTAGGGCGGCCGGTGACGCGGGATCGGCACAGGACCGGCGAAAACAACGGGGCCGGTGAAAGCGACGGGACCGGCGCGGGATCGGCGGTGAGAACGGGACTCTCCGGGGAAAGAAGACCGTCGTGAACGCCTCCCCGGAAGCGCCGCCCGAGACACCGCCCGCGCCCCGCCGCAGAGGTCCGCGCGTGCTCGCCGGGCTCATGGCCGTGCTGATCCTCCTCGTCGTGGGCGCCCGGCTGGCCTGGTCGTGGCTGGACCCCTTCGGTGAGACCTCGATCGACCGCAGCCAGCCCGTGCTGCTGGAGTCCATCCACAACCTCAGCCGCTTCGAGGCGGCCACCGGCACCTTCCAGGTCATCGTGGACCTGGAGAAGGACGCCCCGTTCCTGCCGGACGCCGTCAAGGGCAGCCGGACGCTCTTCGTCGGCGCGGGCGCGGTGGACGCCTACGTCGACTTCGGCGGCCTCACCGCGGGCGCGCTGACCGTGTCCCCCGACCGCAGGGAGGTCACGGTCAGGCTGCCCAGGGCCCAGCTCGAAAAGCCCAGCATCGACAACGCCCGCTCCTACGTCTACGCCCAGCAGCGCGGTCTGCTCGACCGGGTCCAGGACTTCCTGTCGTCCTCCCCCGGCGACCAGCGGGAGCTGTACGTCCTGGCCGAGAAGAAGATCGCCGAGGCGGCGCAGGCCGGCGACCTGCGCAACAGGGCCGATCAGAACACCAAGACCATGCTCCAGGGCATGCTCGGCACCCTCGGCTTCAAGAAGATCACCGTCACGTTCGCCGACCGGCCCTGACCGGCCGCCGCCCGCCGCCGCCCCACCCCCGTCCGGCCCGCGCCCGCCCTCGGGCGATCCGGCGCGCCGCGGGTGCGCGCCGCGAGGGGGAGCGGGCCGGGTGCCCCGGGAGGTTCAGCACGTGGCCGCGAGCAGTTCGTCGGCGGCCCGGTAGGGGTCGAGCCCCTCCCGCAGGACACGGGTGGCCAGGGCATCGAGGCGGCGGTCGCCGTGCAGGTGCGCGAACCGGGCGCGGAGCGCGGTCAGGGCGATCGCCTCGATCTCGTCGCGGGCCCTGACGTGGCGACGACGGCCGAGCTCACCCGACTTCTCCAGGTATGCCTGGTGGGCGTCGAGAGCCTCGATCACGTCCTCGGCCCCCTCCCCCCGGTAGGCCACGGTCGGCACGATCGGCGGCCTCCACTCCCGCTCGGTCAGGGCGATCATGTTGCGGAGCTCGCGGACGGTCGCCTGCGCGCCGTCGCGGTCGGCCTTGTTGACCACGAACACGTCCGCGACCTCAAGGATGCCCGCCTTGGCCGCCTGGACGCCGTCGCCCATTCCCGGGGCGAGCAGCACGACGGTGGTGTCGGCCAGCGAGGCGATGTCCACCTCCGCCTGGCCCACCCCGACGGTCTCGACCAGGACGACCTCGCACCCGGCGGCCTCAAGGACGCGCAACGCCTGGGGTGCCGCCCAGGCCAGGCCGCCCAGATGGCCCCTGCTGGCCATCGACCGGATGAACACCCCGGGGTCGGTGGCGTGGTCCTGCATCCGTACCCGGTCGCCGAGCAGCGCCCCGCCGGTGAACGGCGAGGAGGGGTCCACCGCGAGCACGCCGACCTTCCTGCCCCGCTCGCGGAACGCCCGCACCAGCATCCCGGTGGAGGTGGACTTCCCCACACCGGGCGAGCCGGTCAGCCCGATGATCCGTGCCGGCCGGGGGCGGCCGGCGCAGAGCTCGGCCATGATCTCCCGCAGCAGGGGCGAGCCGTTCTCCACCAGGGAGATCAGCCGGGCCACCGCACGCGGCCGCCCGGCCCGCGCCCCCGCGACCAGCTCGGAGACCGCGCCCGCCTCCGGACCACGGGACCGCGCGACCTCCACGGTCACGCCGAGGGAACGCGGATGATCAGGGCGTCACCCTGTCCGCCGCCGCCGCACAGGCCGGCCGCGCCCAGGCCGCCGCCCCGGCGCCTGAGTTCGCAGGCGAGCGCGAGCACGATGCGGGCCCCGGAGGCGCCGATCGGGTGCCCCAGGGCGATGCCGCCGCCGTTGACGTTGACCTTGTCGAGCGGGACGCCGAGTTCCTTGACCGACTGGAGGACCACCTGGGCGAACGCCTCGTTGATCTCCAGCAGGTCGAGGTCGCCGGCCGACAGGCCCTCCTTGGCGAGGGCGTGCCCGATGGCGTTGGCCGGCTGGGACTGCAGGGAGTTGTCCGGCCCCGCCACGTTGCCGTGGGCGCCGATCTCCGCCAGCCACGTAAGGCCCAGTTCCTCGGCCTTGGCCTTGGACATCACGACCACCGCGCAGGCGCCGTCGGAGATCTGCGAGGCCGACCCGGCCGTGATCGTGCCGCCCTCGCCGAAGGCGGGCCGCAGCCTCGCCAGGGCCTCGATCGTGGTGTCGGCCCGTACCCCTTCGTCGGCGGCGAAGAGCAGCGGCTCTCCCCTGCGCTGCGGGATCGGCACCGGGACGATCTCGTCGTCGAAGACGCCGTTCTTGGCCGCCGCGGCGGCGAGCTCGTGGGAGCGGACCGAGAAAGCGTCCTGCTCCTCGCGGGTCAGGCCGAGACGCGCGTTGTGCCGCTCGGTGGACTCGCCCATGGAGACCTGGTCGTAGGCGTCGGTGAGGCCGTCGTGGGCCATCGAGTCCACCACGGCGGCGGCGCCGTACTTCACCCCCCTGCGCAGGCCGGGCAGCAGGTGGGGGGCGTTGGACATGGACTCCATGCCGCCGGCGACCACGACGTCGAACTCTCCGGCTCGGATGAGCTGGTCGGCCAGGGCGATGGCGTCCAGGCCGGACAGGCAGACCTTGTTGATCGTCAGCGACGGCACGGTCATCGGAACACCGGCCTTGATCGCCGCCTGACGGGCGGGCATCTGGCCCGCCCCGGCCTGGAGCACCTGACCCATGATCACGTACTGCACCGCCTCGGGGGCGACACCGGACCGGTCCAACGCGGCTTTGACGGCGATGCCGCCCAGTTCCACGGCCGACAGGCCGGACAGCGAACCGAGCAGCCGCCCGATGGGGGTGCGCGCCCCGGCGACAATGACGGAACCAGACATAACAGGGGCCTCCCTGACAGAAGCGGGGGACGACTTTGCCACCATACCCATGAGGACCCGACGGACCGCCATGGAGGACGGCCATATGTTCATGCGTATCGATCATGTGGGAATCGCCTGCCACAACCTGGAGGAGAAGATCACGCTCTTCGAGCGGACCTTCGATCTCACGGTGGTGGCGCGCGAGGTGAACGAGGAGCAGGGCGTCAAGGAGGCGATGCTGCACATAGCGGACGGCAACGGCGGTGGGTCCTACATCCAGCTCCTCGAACCGCTCGGCCCCGACACACCGGTCGGCAAATTCCTCGCCAAGCGCGGCGAGGGGGTGCACCACGTCGCCTTCGGCGTCCCGGACGTGGCCGAGGCGATGCGCGAGATCGGCGGCAGGGGGGTCAGGCTGCTCGACGAGGCGCCGCGGCACGGGACCATGGGCTCCTCGATCGCCTTCCTTCACCCCAAGGACGTGGGAGGAATGCTGACCGAGCTCGTTCAGGCCCCGAAACGTTAAGAGGGCTCTCTGTCAACCCTTAGGAACGTTCTTACGTAACAAGTCGCGCAGAAAGCCGGACGGGACCGCCAATCCCGCAACACCAGAGTACGCTGGCCTATCACCGGACGTGTGGATCCCGCCCCGGCTCCCGCCTCGGATGTCCGACATCCCCGTCCGGCCCGTGTAGCCGCCTCGACAACCCAGGATCGAGCCTCCATGCAGTCCGACATCGACGCCCAGCTCAACAACTTCTTTGAAGACGCGCCTGCCCGTGAATTCGACGTGGTGCTCCGTGGCTATGATCGGCACCAGGTTCATGATCACCTCAAGCAGGTCGACAACGAACTGCGCCAAGCCCGGGAACAGCTTCAAGGCTTGCAGCGGGATCTGTCCGACTCTCAGCGTCAGCTACAGGAGCAGGAGCGTCCGACCTATTCCGGTCTCGGGGCCCGGATCGAACAGCTTCTCCGCCTCGCCGAGGAGCAGGCCACCGAACTGGTTCAGGCCGCCCGGGCGGAGGCGAACGAGATCAAGGCCGCCTCCAAGGTCGAGGCGGCCGACCTGCGGGCCGCCGCCGAGAACGAGGCGGCCGAGAAGCGCGCCCTCGCCACCCGCGAGGCCGACGATATGCGCACCACCGCCGAACGTGACGCCGAGGAGATCCGCTCGACGGCGCGCCGCGAGTCCGACGAACTGACCGCCACCACCGAGCGCGAGGTCGCCAAGCTGCGGGCCACCGCCGACCACGAGGTGGCCGAGAAGCGCGCCGACGCCGAACGTGAGATCGCCAAGCTGCGCACCACCACCGAGCGCGAGGTCGCCCAGCTGCGCGCCTCGACCAAGCGTGAGCGCGACGAGATCCTCACCACGGCCAAGCGCCAGGCCGACGAGATGCGGGCCCAGGCCCAGCGGGTCCTTGAGGAGTCCGAGGCCAAGCGGGCCCAGGACGAGGCCGAGTTCGAGATCCAGCTCGCCGCCCGCCGCGAGGAGGCCGAGCGCCAGGAGGCCGACCGCCACGCCACCGCGCAGGCCAACACCCAGAAGCTGGTCTCCGAGGCCGAGCAGCGTGCGGCCACCGCCGAGCAGCGCGCCACCAAGGCCACCCAGCAGGCCGAGCAGACCCGCCGCGAGGCCGACACCCACGCCAAGCAGCTCCTCGCCAACGCGCGCAAGAACGCCGACCAGCTCGTGGCCGACGCGAAGTCCAGCGCCGAGTCGATCGTCTCCGAGGCCAAGTCCGAGGCCGAGCGGAGCAGGTCGGTGGCCCAGCGCCAGGTCGACGAGCTGACCCGCCAGCGCGACAGCATCACCAGCCACCTCGCCCAGCTCCGCCAGCTCCTCGGCGGCGCGCCGCTCCCGGCCGCCGACCCGGACCCCGTGCTCACCGCGGCTCCGCCGAAGCCGGCCATCCCCGCCTCCTCCAACGGCAGCGAGAAGCCGGTTCCGGCCGGCGCCAAGGCCCCGTCCAAGGACGACGACGCGGAGTGGTGGCAGGAGTAGCCCCTCGCGAAACGCTGTCGACGGCCATGGAGAGCCTGACGACCGGTGACGGTCGCCAGGCTCTCCCCGTCTCCCCCTCCGCCCGGCCCCGGACCGCTCCCGCCCGTCCTCCCTTCACCCGCCCCCCGGCCCCCGGTCCCCGGGCCGGGCTCCCCGCCGGACCGCCCGCCCTCCCGGGACCGTTCCCCCCGCCGCCACCGACCTTCCATCCCTCTTCGCGCCGTACCGTGGTTTCGCGTGGTTCCGCGCCCCGACCACCAGGAGCAACCGTGCCCGAAGTCCCCCAGGCGGCCGGTGCCGACGAGGTTCCGGCCACACCCGCCCCCCGTCCCTCCCCGGAGTCCGCGGCGCGGGCCGCCCCTTCCGGCCCGGCCGCCGTGCCCGCCGCCGCGCCCGCCGACGTCGCCCCTCGCCATGACCGCCCCGGCCGGGGAGACCCCTTGGGAGAGGCCGAGCCGTACGGCAAGCCGGGCAAGCCCCTGACCAGAAGCCCCTTCCTGGTGGGCCTGACCGCCGGGCTGGGGCTGCTGACCGCGTGGGCCCTGGCCCAGGCCCTGATCACCGCCCGCAGCGTGATCGTGCTGGTCGTGGTGGCGATGTTCCTCGCCGTGGGGCTCAACCCCGCGGTGGAGGCGCTCCAGCGGCGCCGGATGCCGCGCCGGGGGGCGATCTCGATCGTCTTCGGCGCGGTGATCCTGTTCTTCGTGCTCTTCGGGCTGGCGATCGTCCCCCCGGTGAGCCGGGAGATCGCCTCCTTCGTCGGCGCGGTCCCCGGTTACATCCAGGAACTGCTCGCCAACCCCACGCTCAAGGAACTGGACGGCGACTACCAGATCCTGACCAGGATCGGCGACTACATCACCAGCGGCGGCCTGGCCCAGACCGTGGCGGGAGGTCTGGTCGGCGCGGGGGCGGTGGTGTTCAACGCGTTCTTCTCCGGGGTCACGCTCCTGGTGCTGACGCTGTACTTCCTCGGCTCGCTGCCCTCGATCAAGGACTACCTCTTCCGGCTCGCGCCGAGCAGCCGCAGGGAGCGGACCAGGGCGCTCGGCGACGAGATCCTCAACGGCATCGGCGGCTACGTGGCCGGGAACCTGCTGATCTCGGTGATCGCCGGAGGGGTCACCTGGGTGTTCCTCGCCTTCCTGAACGTCCAGTACGCCCTGGCGCTGGCCCTGGTGGTGGCGGTCACCGACCTGATCCCCCTCGTCGGGGCGACGATCGGCGCGGTGCTGGTGAGCGTGGTGGCGCTGCTGCAGTCGGGAACGCTCGGCATCGCCTGCGCGATCTTCTTCCTGGTCTACCAGCAGATCGAGAACTATCTGGTCTATCCGCGCGTGATGAAGCACTCGGTGGATGTGGCCCCGGCGGTCACAGTGATCGCCGCGCTGTTCGGCGGCGCGCTGCTGGGCATCGTCGGGGCCCTGCTGGCCATCCCGGTGGCCGCGGCGATCGCGCTGATCATCCGCGAGGTGGTGCTGCCCCGGCAAGCTCGGCTGTGAAGGCGGCCACGGCCTGGTTGAACACCTCGGGCCGTTCGATCGCGCTGAGATGTCCCGCCTCCTCGATCACGATCAGCCGGCCGTCCGGAACGGCGCCGGCCATCGCCTCGGCGTCGGGGAGCGGGGAGAGGCGGTCCTCTCTGCCCACGATCACCAGCGCGGGCACCTGGAGCTCCCGCAGGGTGTCGAAGGAGTCGGGACGGCCCGCCATGGCCCGCTGGGCCCAGGCCACCGCCTGCGGCGGGGCCGACTGGATCAGCCCGCGCACCCTGCCGAGCACGAGCGCCCTGTCGCGCAGGGTGGTCTGCCCGACCAGCGTGGGGAGCATCTCGCCCACCAACGCCGAAAACCCGCCGTCGAGGGCGGCCGTGGCCACGCGCTCGCGGTTGCCCCTGGCCTCCGCCGTGTCGGCGTCCGCCTTGGTGTCGGCGAGGACCACTCCCAGCAACCGGTCCGGGTGACGGCGGCACAGGGCCATCGTCACGTAACCGCCCATGGACTGGCCTCCGACGACGGCCCGGTCGATCTCCTCACGGTCGAGGAGACGCACGACGTCGTCGGCCATGACGTCGAGGGAGGGCTCGTCGTCGCCGAGCGGCGAACCTCCGAACCCGCGCAGATCGGGAGTGATCACCCTGCAGGCGGCGGCCAGGCCCTCGCGCTGGGCCAGCCACATGGCGGACGAGAGGGGAAAGGCGTGGAGGAGGACGAGGGGGAATCCCTCACCCGCCGATCGCATGTACAGATGCACGCGGTATACCGTAGCCCCGCTCCCCTGATCCGGTCCGGCCGATACGCAAAGGCGGGACGCCGTCCCCGGCCTCTAGGAGTCGATGATCTCTGTCGGAAGCGGGAAGGCCGGGGGGTTCACCCGCCGGACGATCTCGTTGAGGGCGATCCGCACGTACGGCTCCCCGACCCACAGATGCTTGGCGCCGTCCACTCCCACCACCTCCGCCTGAGGCACCCGCGCGAAACGCTCCCGGGCCTCCCTCGGCCGGAGGTAGTCGTCGAACTCGGGCACCAGCACGGTCATCGGCCGGCCGAACGCCGCCCAGGCGTCGAGGTCGGTGTCGGTGGCCCGGTGCAGCGGCGGGGACAACAGGACGGCGCCCGTCACCAGCGGGTCACGGCCCCACTTGAGCGTCAGCTCGGTGCCGAAGGACCAGCCGACCAGCCAGGGGTGGGGCAGATCGTGGAAGTCGGCGTACTCCAGCGCGGCGGCGACGTCGAAGCGCTCGTCCTCGCCGTCGCCGAAGGCGCCCTCGGAGGTGCCCCGCTCGGAGGAGGTGCCGCGCGTGTTGAAGCGCAGCACGGCCAGGTCCGCGAGCGCGGGCAGCCGGTTGGCGGCCTTGCGGTAGAGGTGGCTGTCCATCATGCCGCCGTGCGTGGGGAGCGGGTGCAGGCAGACCAGCGTGGCCGCCGGGGGCCCCTCCGCCGGAAGGGCCAGCTCGCCGACGAGCGTGAGCCCGTCCGCGGTGTGCAGCTCGATCGGCTCTCTGCGCGCGGGCAGCACCGTGGAGGCCCTGATCTCCATCTGTCTCCTCACATCACCCTCCGGCCCGGCCTCGCAACGTCCGGGCCACCTTCGCCGCCCCGCCCGGGTCCGGGGTCCGGGGCATTCGTGATCAATATCTGGTCCGGCCGGGACCGCGCCTGGCCCGGTTGCGCCAGCACGCGGGGTGCCAGTGTCTGCGCTCGTCCTCCCCGCCCGCCCAGGCCGGCCAGCTCACCAGGTGGGGGAGACCCGGCCTGATCTCCTGGTCGCAGCCGGGACAGCGGTAGACCTTGCCCGTGGAGGCGCCGGTGACGCCGCGCACGCACCAGTCGCCGTCGGGCCACTCCTCCACCCGGTCGACCCCGGGCACGGACGGGCCGACGGGACGGAGGGAACCCCGGCCGCGGCCCCGGTCGAAGGGCTCCATACGGCGGGCCCTGCGGGGGCTCATGACAGGTCGCGGATGCTTCGGGCCCCGGCCGTGACGAGCTTGTCCAGCAGGGGGGCGGGGGCGAAGGAGGGGTCGCGATATTCGGCGTAGAGGGCGCGCAGGCCGTCGCGGACCGTCTCAAGACCGAGCGTGTCGAGCATCTCGAACGGCCCCGCCGGGTAGCCGCAGCCGAGTCTCATCGCCGCGTCGATGTCGTCCATCCCGGCGTAGCCGGAGTCGTACATCCGCACCGCGTCGTTCAGGTAGGGGTACAGGAGCGCGTCCACCACGAACTCGGCCCGGTCCTTGCAGAGGACGGGGGTACGGCCGGCGATCCGGACCAGGCCCTCCACACCGCGCGCGACCTCGGGCGAGGTGAGGACGGTGGAGGCGACCTCGGCGACCTTCTCCCCGACCAGGTGCAGGCCGACCAGGCGGTGGGGGTGCGGGAGGTGCGCGGCCAGTTCGATCACCGGGGTGTGCGACATCGCGATGACCACGTCGGCGTCGTCGCCGAACTCGACCTTGAAGCCGGCGGCGGAGAGTTGGGCGGCGAACTCCTCCGCGCCCTCGCCCATCAGCGCCACCGAGTTCACCGAGGGCTTGCCCACGGCCTGTGAGGACGGCCCGTCGCCGTCGTGGAAGCCGCAGCCCGCCTTACGGCCGAGCAGCCCGGCGCTGACCATCTCGCGCAGGATCGGGGCGGGGGCGTGGCGGCGGTCGCGGGTCTCCTGGAACAGGGCGCACATGATCTCGTAGGAGGTGTCCAGGCCGATGAGGTCCAGCAGGGCGAAGGGGCCCATCGGCAGCCCGACGCCGAGCCTCATCGCGGCGTCGATGCCGTCACGGGTGGACAGGCCGCTCTCCAGCAGGACGGCGGCGTGGTTGAGGTAGGTCAGCAGCAGGCGGTTGACCACGAATCCGGCGCGGTCGCCGACGCTCACCGGCGTCTTGCCGAGCCTGCGCGCGAGTGCCGCCACCTCCTCCGCGAGGCCCTTCGCGGTGGTCACGGTGTGGATCACCTCGACCAGCCTCATGACCGGGGCGGGATTGAAGAAGTGCATGCCCACGACCTGGCCGGGCCGTGCGGTGACGGCCGCGATCTCGGTGACCGAGAGCGAGGAGGTGTTGGTCGCGAGCACGGCGGACGGCTTGCAGATGCGGTCCAGGTCGGTGAAGAGGGCCCGCTTGAAAGCCATGACCTCGGGGATGGCCTCGATCACCAGGTCGGCGTCGGCGAGGTCCTCCAGGGAGGTGGTGAGGGCCACCCTGCCGAGGATCTCCGCGCGTCCGGCCTCGGTGAGCCGGCCCTTGGCCACGGCCTTCCCCGTCGAGCCCTCCAGGTGGCCCCGGCCCCGCTCCAGCGCGGCGGGGTCGGCCTCCACGCCGACCACGGTGAGCCCGGCGCGTGCGAACACCTCGGCGATCCCCGCGCCCATCGTGCCGAGCCCGACGATCCCGACCTTCTCAAAGCTGCGCGTCATGCCGCCAGTCTCCCAGGGCGCCCATCCCATCCCAAAACCAAGGTGGGTGGAGGCCCGGCAAGGGGGACGGGCCCCGGTGAGGACGGGAGGTGACGGAGGGACGGGTCCTCCCAGGTGAAGGCCGGGGGCGGAGGAGGAGCGGACGGGAACGGTCCGGCGCCCTGTCACCCGATCGGGGATCAAGGCGGTGAACCTGCGGCTAGTCTTGTGCCATGCGGCTGGTCATCGCGCGATGCAGCGTGGATTACGTGGGAAAGCTCACCGCTCATCTTCCGATGGCGCCCCGGCTCATCCTCATCAAGGCGGACAACTCGGTGTCCATTCACGCCGACGACCGGGCCTTCAAGCCTCTGAACTGGATGAACCCGCCCTGCAAACTCCGCGAGGAGGAGGGCACCTGGACGGTCACCCACGGCAAGACCGGTGAGAAGCTCGTCCTCACCATGGAGGAGATCCTCCACGACTCCAGCCACGAGCTGGGCGTGGACCCCGGCCTCGTCAAGGACGGCGTCGAGGCCCACCTGCAGGAGCTGCTGGCCGAGCACATCACCACGCTGGGCAAGGGCTGGACGCTCGTGCGCCGCGAGTACATGACGGCGATCGGCCCGGTGGACATCCTCTGCCGCGACCACTCGGGGGCGACCGTGGCCGTGGAGCTCAAGCGCCGCGCCGGCATCGACGCCGTGGAGCAGCTGACCCGCTATCTGGAGCTGATGAACCGCGACCCGCTGCTCGCCCCCGTCAGCGGAATCCTGGCCGCCCAGGCGATCGTCCCGCAGGCCAGAACGCTGGCGGAGGACAGGGGCATCCGCTGTGTGACCCTCGACTACGACGAGCTGCGGGGCATCGAACGCGAGGACACGCTGTTCTAGGCGTTCCAGCCCTTCTCAGCCCTTCCAGCCCGCTTGGCCTTTCCTGGCGTTTCCGGCTTTTCTCTGCGTTTCCGGCTTTCTGACGTTCGGCCTTTCCACGCGTTCCAGATGACTCCGGCGGTTCAGACGCTCCGGGTGCCCTCCCCCACGACCGGGGCGCCTCCCCCCTTACCGTCCTCCGCCCGGTGTCCTCCGAACGGAGGACACCCCGTTCCACCGGTCGATGGTGCCGCGCGAGCCGTACGGAGACGACGCTTGAGGCATGACAACGGCCGTGAGAACAAGGAAGCTGACCAAACGCTACGGCGACGTCCAGGCGGTCGGGGGGATCGACCTGGACATCCGCCGGGGCGAGGTGTTCGCCATCCTCGGGCCGAACGGGGCGGGCAAGACCACCGCGGTGGAGATCCTCCAGGGGCACCGTACCCGCGACGCCGGTGAGGTCAGCGTGCTGGGTGTGGACCCCGGCAGACCGACCCGCGCCTGGCGCGCACGCCTCGGCATCGTGCCGCAGACGACCGCAGACGTGGCCGAGGTCACCGTGCGCGAGGCCGTACGCCACTTCGCGGGCTACTACCCGCGCCCCAAGGACCCCGACGAGGTGATCCGGCAGGTCGGCCTGGAGGGTAAGGCGGGAAAGCGCATCCGGGAGCTCTCCGGCGGCCAGCGGCGGCGGGTCGACGTGGCGCTGGGCGTGATCGGCGGCCCTGAGCTGCTCTTCCTCGACGAGCCGACCACCGGCTTCGACCCCGAGGCCCGCAGGCGGTTCTGGGAGCTGATCGCGGGCCTGGCGCACAACGGCACCACGATCCTGCTGACCACCCACTATCTGGACGAGGCCGAGGCGCTGGCCGACCGGGTGACCGTGGTCGCCGGGGGCCGGATCGTGGCCGAGGGCACCCCCGCGGACCTGGGCGGCCGGGCGGGCGCCAAGGCCACGGTGAGCTGGTCCGACGGGGGTGAGCGCCGTTCGCTGGAGACCGACGCCCCGACCGGGACCGTGCTCGAACTGACCCGCCGCTTCGGCGGCGAGGTACCCGGGCTGACCGTGACGCGCCCCTCACTGGAGGACGCCTACCTCCGGCTCATCGGGGCCGCCCCGTGACCGGCCCTCTCAGGCAACCGCCCGCGATACGACTGGGGCTGGCGCGGGCGGCGCTGGAGACCAGGATGTTCTTCCGCGAGAAGGACGCGGTCGTCTTCACCCTCTCACTGCCGATCGTCCTGCTGGTGATCTTCGGCTCGATCTTCTCGGGCCCGATGGGGCCCGGCGGCGTCGACGTCTCCCAGCTCTACGTGGCCGGGCTCATCGGCTCCGCCGCGATGACCGGCTTTCAGAACCTCGGGATCACGATCGCGGTGGACCGCGACGACGGCACGCTCAAGCGGCTGGCGGGCACCCCGCTGCCCCGCGCCTCCTACTTCGCCGGCAAGGCGCTCACCGTCCTGCTCGTCTCCCTCCTGCAGGTGACCGTCCTGCTGATCATCGGGGTCACGCTGTTCACGCTGCGGCTGCCGTCGGGGCCGTCCGGCTGGGCGACCTTCGCCTGGGTGTTCGTGCTCGGCGTGCTCGGCTCGTCTCTGCTGGGCGTCGCGGCCAGCAGTCTGCCCCGGTCGGGCAGGAGCGCCGGCGCGGTGATCGCCATGCCGTTCGTGGTGCTGCAGTTCGTCTCCGGCGTGTTCGTCCCCGTCGCGGTGCTGCCGGACTGGCTGCTGAACATCTCCTCGCTCTTCCCGCTCAAGTGGATGTGCCAGGGGTTCCGCTCGGTCTTCCTCGGGGAGGCCGGAGCCGCTCTGGAGCGTACGGGCTCCTACGAACTGGACCGGGTGGCCCTGGTGCTGGGAGCCTGGATCGCCGGAGGACTGCTGCTGTGCCTGACGACGTTCCGCTGGAAGAGCCGCCGCGACGGATGACATGCCCTGACCCGCCCGGTCCCCCCGGCTCGGGGGCCGGGCACCACGCGTGGCGCTCCCTGGGCGGCTGGGAGGCGCTTCTCGCGGTCTCGACGCTCCTTCCCGTGGTGTTCACGCTGGGCTCCGACGCCCCCGGGTGGGAGAAGGCGACCGTGGTGGGGTGCCTGACCGCGACCCTGCCCGCCTATCTGCTGCTCGGCCGCCCGGCGATCCTCTCTCACGACCGGCGCCGGGGAACGGTCTACATCGCCTCGCTCATCCTGCTGTTCACCCCCGCCGTGCTCATCGCCCCGCATACGACGTTCGCCCTCTTCGGGCTCTGCCCGCAGTGCTTCATGGTCTTCCCCGCCCGGCGGGCGATGATCGCGGTGGCCGCGCTGAACCTCCCCCCGGTGACCCGCCACCTGCTCCAGATCGACGGCGCCGAGGCGTTCGGCTTCCTGATGGTGACCGCGATCGTCGTCGTCTTCTCCGGCGTCGCCGGCTCCTGGATCGAACGGATCACCCGGCAGAGCGCGGAGCGTGCCGCGCTCATCGAGGAGCTGGAGAGCAGCCGTGCGGAGGTGGCCAGGCTGTCGGCCGAGCGGGGGGCCCAGAGCGAACGCGAACGACTCGCCGGGGAGATCCACGACACCCTGGCGCAGGGTTTCACCAGCATCATCATGCTGATCCAGGCGGCCGAGGCGCAGCGGGACCCGTCCCGCCACCTGGCGCTGGCCGTACGGACGGCGCGGGAGAACCTGGCCGAGGCCCGCCGGCTGGTGACCGCGCTGAGCCCGGCGCCGCTGGACGGCTCGTCCCTGGACGAGGCGCTCAGGCGGCTGGCGAACCGGCTCGGCGAGGAGACGGGACTGACCGTCATGTTCGAGATCTCGGGAGAGTCCCGGCCGCTGAGCGCCCCCGTCGAGGTGGTGCTGGTCCGCGCCGCCCAGGAGGGGCTGGCCAACGTGCGCAGGCACGCGGAGGCGCGCGCCGTCACCGTCTCGATCGCCTACCGGGACGGCTCGGTGCTGCTGGAGGTCCGTGACGACGGGCGCGGCTTCTCCCCCTCCGGCACGCGCGGGTACGGCCTGCGGGGCATGCGCGCCCGGGTGGAGCAGGTGGGCGGGACATTGGAGCCGGCCGCCTCTCCGGCCGGGGGAACGTCGCTGAAGGTCGTCATCCCCACCGACGTCGAGAACCGGGAGGCGTGACCGTGCCGCGTGTGATGATCGTCGACGATCACCCCGTGGTCCGCGAGGGCCTGCGGGGGATGCTGGAGGCCGCCCCGGAGATCAGCGTCGTGGGCGAGGCCGCCTCGGGGGACGAGGCCGTCGCCCGTTCCGGGGATCTGGCGCCGGATGTGATCCTGATGGATCTGCGCATGCCGAGCGGCGACGGGGTGAGCGCCATCTTTCGCATCCTGGCGGACCGGCCGGCGATCCGGGTGATCGTGCTGACCACCTACGAGACCGACGCCGACATCGTGCGGGCGGTCGAGGCGGGGGCGGCGGGCTATCTGCTGAAGGACACCTCCAGGGCCGACCTGCTGTCCGCGATCGCCGCCGCGGCGCGCGGGGAGACCGTGCTGTCGCCGTCGGTGGCGACCCGGCTGGTCACCCGGATGCGGGCGCCGGTGGCCGAGTCGCTGTCGCCCCGCGAGACCGAGGTGCTCTCCCTGGTCGCCAGGGGGCTGACCAACGCGGAGATCGGCAGGGAGCTGTTCATCGGCGAGACCACGGTCAAGACCCACCTGCTGCGCGTCTTCGGCAAGCTCGGCGTCTCCGACCGGACGGCCGCCGTCACCACCGCCCTGGACCGGGGCATTCTGCGCCGCTAGGCACAGGCGACCCGGCGGGCGAATGGCGCCCGCGGGCGATGAAAACGTAACGATCTGTTCTTTGCCGAAGACAGGGCGGCTGGGAGAAGCATTAGAAACTTGACCGGCCAGTCAGGCTTGTGACCTTCTCGCACGGAGGACGCAAACGACGACGTACTTACTCTTCCACAAAAAGGATCTTGCACCCATAATGGTGGATTCTGGGGGCCAGAATCATGAGGTGGAAGTGATAACACGATCATTTGTCAACCCTGTCGAAAAACGGGGTGCTTGACATGAAAGGCCGTTCATACCGAGGAATGTCGGCGGAAGAACGATTAACGGAGCGCCGAGAACGACTGATCTCGGCGGCATACACGCTCTACGCCAACCCCGGTTTTCCCGAGACCACGATCGAGAGACTGTGCGCCCTGGCGCGCATCTCCAACCGCGCGTTCTACGAGTGCTTCTCCGGGCGCGACGAGCTGATGCAGGCGCTGCACGACCGGTGCGTGGACGAGACGCTGACGGCGGTGGCGAAGTCCATCGAACAGGCCCCCGGCACCCTCATGGGCAGGGCGGCGGCGGGGATCTCCGCCTACATCACCTTCGTGACCGACGACAGGCGCCGCGCCCGGATCATGCACCTGGAGGTGCGCCGGGCGGGTGACTGCCTCACCACGTCACGGCAGCGGGCGGTGCGGGCCTTCACGCAGATCATCGAGACCAGCGTCTTCGACCTTCCCGAGACGATCGGCACCAACCGGCACCTGCTGGCGCTGTGCATGATCGGCGCGATCCAGGAGCTTCTCATCGAATGGGTGCTGGCCGACGACCCACCCCCGATCGAGGCGCTGATCGACACCGCCGTCCACGTCTTCTACCGGTCGTTCGCCCCATGAGGGCCGTTCGCCCCTTGAGGGCTCCCCACGTGCCGCCCGGCGCGTACCGGCGGTGGCGCCCGCCGCGCACCGTCACCGGCGGACGGCCCGGCATCCGTGCCGGGGACAGGACCGCACCCGGGCGGGTTGCCCGGCCGCCGCTCAGGCCACCTCCGCCATGGGCACCTCGACGGTCAGCACCCGGTTGAGCCTGGTCATCGCCAGCACCCGCATGACCCGCGGGGGCACGCCCCGCAGGACAAGACGGCGCCCGGCGGCCAGCGCGCGGCGGTGCGTGCCCACCAGCACCCCGAGGCCGGTGGCGTCGATGATCTCCAGCTCGGAGAGGTCCACGATCAGGGCACCGTCACCGCAGTCGACCGCCTCGTGCAACCGCGGGCGCACCCCGGCGACGGTGCCCACGTCAAGACGGCTTCCGACCCCCACCGCCTGGGCCTGAAGATTACCGGCGACGCGCATTCCTCCTCCTTCGCGTCAGACCTCGTGCCGGACCCGGGCCCGCCCCGGGCGGTGTCCCGTATCCGCCCTGCGCCGGACCCGGGCCGCCCAAGGAACGAAGGGGACGAAAAACCTCAAACCCATCCCCTGAATCCGCCTTTGCCGCTGGCATGGGGTCTCCTTGCCCCGCCTGGACGGAAAGATGCCCGCCACGGCGAGCTTTTTACCGAGGTGATGCGCATCACGACGGTTTCCCGAGGTGACGCGTATCGCGACGGTCCGCGCGAGCGGCGCCGCCCCGCGCGGTTTCGCGACTCCCGCCGGAACCCGCCGGCTCTGACAGGACTGTCGGACCGGCGGGCCCGGCGCGGCGGTTCTCCGCGCGGCGCCGCGCTCTCGGACGGGCGGTTCCCCGGCTCGGGCGATCATCGGCATCCCGCGTTCCCGCGTATGGTCTCCGATATCGCCGCGTGATCGCCTCGTCGCCGGGGCGCCCACCGGCTACGGACGGGGCGGCAGGGCCGGGCGGCGGCGGGAGGGGCGGGTCGCCGGGTCGGGCGGGGTCGCCGCGGGCCGCTCCTCCAGGGCCGCCAGGGCGAGCCGTACGGCCTCCTCGATCTGCGGGTCCCGGCCCGCGGCCCAGTCACCGGGGCTGATGTCGACCTCGACGTCGGGCTCGACGCCGTAGTTCTCCACATCCCAGCCCAGCGCCTCGAACCAGAACGAGTAGCGCGGCACGGTGATGTAGGACCCGTCGACCAGGCGGTGCTCACCCTCGGTGCCGATGACACCGCCCCAGGTCCGCGTCCCCACCACCGGCCCGAGCCTGTGAATCTTGAAGGCGGCGGTGACGATGTCGCCGTCGGACCCGGCGTTGTGGTCGGTGACCGCCACCAGCGGACCGCGCGGGGCATCCTCGGGGTAGGTGACCGGCTTCAGGTTCCTGGGCAGGTCCCAGGCGATGACCCGCCGCATCAGCTTCTCGATGACCAGCTCGGAGGTGTGACCGCCCCGGTTGCCCCTGACGTCCACGACCAGCGCCTCGAAGGTCATCTCCCGGCGCAGGTCCCGGTGGAACTGCGCCCAGCCCTCGGCGACCATGTCCGGGATGTGCAGGTAGCCGATCCGGCCTCCGCCGACCTCGCGGACACGCGCGCGGCACCCGGCGACCCAGTCCTGGTAGCGCAGGCGCCGCTCGTCGCGGAGCGGGGTGACGACGACCCGCCGCCCGCCGGCCAGCGTCAGCTCCACCGGCCTGTCCACCGCGCCGACCAGCAACGGGGCCGGCCCCCGCGGAGGCACCGGGCGGCCGTCCACGGCCAGCAGCACCTCGCCCCGGCCGACCCCCACCCCGGGGGCGGCAAGTGGCGAGCGGGCGTGCACGTCCGAGGACTCCCCGGGCAGCACCCTGTCCACCTGCCAGCGGCCGTCGCCGTCCCGGGACAGGTCCGCCCCGAGCAGGCCGACCGGCTCCGCGGCGGGGTGCCCCCAGAAGGCGGGGAAGACGTAGGCGTGGGAGCTGCCGAGCTCACCGCCGACCTCCCACAGCAGGTCGGCGAAGTCGTCGGCGGTGGCGACGCGGTCCACCAGGGGCCGGTACTCCTCCAGAACGGCGTCCCACTCGACGCCCGCCATGTCCTCCACCCAGAAGTCGGCCCGCATCCGGCGCCCCGCCTGGGTGTAGGCGTGCCGCCGCAGGAGCGTCGGGTCGGCGGTGATCCGAACCCTGGACAGGTCCACGGTCACGTCGTCGCCGTTCTTGCCGCCGACGGACCTGACCGTGAGCGTTCCCTTGTTGGAGACGACGAGCTGGGTGCCGTCGCCGCTCACCCAGTACCTGTCGAGTTTGTCGACCAGTTCCTCGTACTTGCGCCGCCCCAGGTCGTAGTAGTCCAGGGCGGGCTTGAGCCCGTCGCCGCCCACCCGTTCCCGGTCCTCGCCGAGCTCCCCCGCCAACGGCTCGCGCAGCCACACGATGCCGCCCTTGACCGCGCTGAGCGCCGAGTAGCGCCCCTCGGGCACCGGGACCTGCACCACCCGGGCGGCGATGCCGTCCAGGTCGACGGTGACCGCGCAGTCCTTCCCCTTCTTCTTCTTGTCCTCGTCGGGTTCGGCGACGGCCCGGCCCTCGGCGCTGGGCGCGAACGGCGACGCCGTGGTCGCCGCCAGCGGCACCAGGTAGGGGCGGTAGCCGAACGGGAAGGACATGTCGAAGGAGTGGGCGTCGTAGACCGGGTCGAAGCCCCGGCGCGACAGGAACGCCAGGTGCTCCCCGGCGAACGCCGGCGAGATGTCCACGAACCGGCCGTCGGTGACGTCGGTGATCAGCCGGTCCGCCGTCCGGGCCAGCCGGATCCGGCGCAGCGGCGTGGCGTCCGGGTGTGACCAGGCCAGCCAGGCGGAGTCGGACGACCAGGCCAGTCCGTCGATCTCCCCGTTGGCGACGGCCAGCTCGACGACCTCGGCCGAGGCCACGTCCACCAGGAACAACCGGCCGTCCCGGGAGGCCACCGCGATCGTGCTCGCGTCGGGTGCCACCGCCAGATCGCCGATCTCCCCCAGCCTTCCCCCGGCGATCCTGCGGCTCTCCCCACCCCCGACCGGGCCGATCTCCAGCCCCTGCCGTTCCCCGTCGTCGAAGACCCACACCACCTGGTCGGCGCCGAGGACGCGCGGCCTCCCCGCCGCCAGGCCCGTGCTGAGCTGTCGCGCCGGGCCGTCCTGGTGGGTGACCCAGTGCACCGTTCCCTGAACCTCCACCGCGCTCGCCCGGCCGCTCGCGTCCACGGCCAGGTCGTGCAGCCGCCAGGCCGCGTTGACCTGGTACGGCTGCCGCCCCCGCGGCGGGGAGGAGAGCCGGATGTCGAGCCTGCGGGTCTCGGCCTCCAGGTCGTCCAGCAGGTAGAGATCGCCGGCGTTCTGGTAGACGATCCGCGTTCCGTCGGTGGTGGCGTGACGGGCGTAGAAGACGTCGTGGTCGGTGTGGCGGCGCAGGCCGGTGCCGTCCAGCGCGCAGGAGTAGAGGTTGCCGACGCCCTCGTGGTCGGAGAGGAAGACCAGGCGCCCGCCGGCGAGCATCGGGCCGGCGAGGTGGCCGTTCAGGTCCGCCAGGAGCCGGGTGAAGTCGCCCTCCCCTCGCTTCCGCACCCACAGGCGCCCTGCCGTACCGCCCCGGTAGCGCTTCCAGGTCGCCGGGTCGCGGGAGAGCGCGGCGGTGAGCAGCGCCACGGTCTCGCCGTCGTCGCCGAACGCCAGGTCGGCGACGGGACCGTAGGGCAGCCGCTCGGCCTGGCCGTCCTGGAAGGCGTAGGCCCAGGTGCGCGAGGTGAACGGCTGGCCGGTCGCGCTGATCGCGAGGACCCGGCCGTCCGGGGTCCAGCCGCGCGTGCGGGTTCTGGGGTCGCTCCAGTAGGTCAGCCGCCCGGCCGAGCCGGACTCCAGATCGGCCGTGTACACCTCGGGGTGGCCGTCGCGGACGCTGGTCCAGGCGACCTTCGTGGCGTCGGGGGATAGGCGGGGATGTGCGGCGGGCGCGCTGTCCGAGGACAGACGCCACGCCCGGCCTCCGTCGACGGAGACACACCAGACGTCGTCGTCGGCGACGAACGTCAGAGTCTCCCGGGAGACGTGGGGGAATCGCAGGTAGAAACCAGAAACCATCGGCAAATCATATTGTCCACTATCTGACTGATACGGACTATTTCCTTGACAGATACGCTGATCCCCATGACGCGAGCTGACAGAGACAATCCGGTGGTGCTTTCCAAGATCTACACGCGCACCGGCGACGACGGCACGACCGCCCTCGGCGACATGAGCCGCACCCGCAAGACCGACCCCCGCCTGGCGGCCTACGCCGACGTGGAGGAGGCGAACGCGGCGATCGGCGTGGCCTTGGCCGTGGGCTCCCTGGACGAGGACGTCACCGAGGTCCTCACCCGGATCCAGAACGAACTGTTCGACGTCGGCGCCGATCTGTGCACCCCGATCGTGGACCACCCCGAGTTCCCGCCACTCCGCGTCGAGCCCTCCTACATCGAGTGGCTGGAGGCCCGGTGCGACGAGTTCAACGAGCGGCTCAGGCCGCTGCGCAGTTTCATCCTGCCGGGCGGCACCCCGGCCGTCGCCCAGCTCCACGTGGCCAGGACGGTGGCACGGCGGGCCGAGCGGACCGTCTGGTCGGCCCTTGAGGCCCACGGAGATCTCAACCCGCTGACCGCGAAGTATCTCAACCGGCTGAGCGACCTGCTGTTCATCCTGTGCCGGATCGCCGCCCACGGCGAGGAGATTCTCTGGAAGCCGGGCGGCACCCGCTAGCCGGCCCGCCCCCCGGTGGCCCGCCTCCGAAAGGCCCTGACGGACGGGCTCCCGGCGCGGCACGGGCCGGCCCGGGGACCCCGGAGACGGGGCCTGCCGCCGGGCGCCCCGCTGACCACCATTGTGACCGAGGGTAAATGGAGGGGTTTTTCCTGACAGAGTGACGGCGCGCGGTTTTCAGGGCCGGGGCTTCGGCGGCGGTCGCGCCCCGGCTTTCCCTCAGGGCGCTCTGTTGCGCAGCGGCACGTCGCGGATGACCGCCCAGGTCACCGCGAGTCCCAGCGGCCGGTCAGTCCATAGATCATCTTCTCCAGGAGGTAACCGGCCACGAGCAGGACGGAGTGGACGTCTCCCCGGTCAACTCCCGGACACGAGAAGGGCCCCGGTGGATCACCGGGGCCGGAGCGGAAGGCGGGGACGGGTCAGTCGTCCCAGGACGAGGAGGTGTCGACGCCGACACCGACGCCGACACCGAGGTTCAGGCCGAACCCGGGACAGTGACGCCTCGGGATGACGGCCACGTCGTCCACGACCGGGCCGTACACCCCTTCGGTCGTGGAACCCAGGCTCAAGGTGGCCTGCGTGTCACGGGCACAGAAGGTGAACCTCTCACGGACGTAGCCCATGTTCTCCGGCGTCTTGCCCGTGGTGTCGAAGGTGAAGTTCTCCTGGGCGACGAGAGAACCGTTGGTCACCCGGGCATACCCCGTCTTCACACTGGGGGGTCCGTAGGGGTTGCCGGCCAGGGCGAAGCTGACGGTGTAGCAGCGTCCGACCCTCGTGGCGAAGGTCTGCTCGATCGTCCCCGGCCTGTTCCCCGACAGATCGAGGGACTGCCTGCCGCGGGCGGCGCGCCACGGGCCTTCGGGGCCGATGAGGTCCACGGAGCCGTCCGCGACGTTCCACGCCCCGATCGCCGCGCCCGTGTCGTAGAACTCCTGGGCGGCGATCACGGGCGTCTCGAAGCCGCCGTTGCCGATCAGCGGGAACACCCTGGCGGCGGCGTCGGCCCCCGTGGCGCTCAGGGTCATGGAGGCGGAGAGCGCGAGAGCGCACGTCGCCAGCCGGGCAGCCCTCCTGCCGCGGGTCAGCGAAACAGTCATCTTCTTCCTCCTGGCGGGCGCGAACCGCGCCCGCGACAAGGCGAGCCGCCATCCGCCGGAGGCGAGCGAACCCGCCGAACACCGACATTTGGCTACCCACAGTAGTCAATGGAAGATCCACGGTAACCAAGAGGAAGAGCGTCGCGAGGACGGCACGCCTGGCGGCGAGGAAAAGATCAGGTGAGGGAGAGGCACTCCGGCGGGCGACCGCGGGATACCAAGAAGGCCGAAGTCACCAGAAGAGCGTCAAAAACACAAAAGAGTGCAAAGAGGCCGGGGTCAGGCGACGTCGAGGTAGGCGCCGGGCGGGGCGGACTCCAGCCAGGCGACGAAGCCGGTCAGGGCGCGATACCCCATGGCGAGCTCGAACGCGCTGTCCCCGTTGCGGCACTCGACCGCCGTCACACCCTCGATGAACCCGAAGAACTCCCCGGGGCCGACCTTGCGTCGCCCGGAAACGACAAGGCCGCGCCTCACGATCACGTGGCGCGGCCTTGGAAGCAGACCTATGAGCGGAATCCAGTTGAGCTGGCCGTCGGCGTAGCGGGCCACCCCGACCCGCCAGCCGCGCTCGCCCGACATCGGGCGCAGACAACACAGCACCGACCCGCGCGAGCGGGTCAGAATCAGCACGCGGGACCCCAGAAGGGCGACGAGCGACACCAGTACGATGAGAACGTTCAGCGCCATCATGTCTCCGCCCTCACCAGCCGTGCCGCTCAGAAGCAGAATTTATCCGACTTCTTCGCCGGCCGCGCGCAACCTGGCCCTGGCGCGCTTGGCCGCGAGGGCGGCGTCCGCGTTCTCCTGGTCGGCCTCGATGGATGCCTGGGCGCGCTGGAGGGCGTCCTTGGCGGCGGCGACGTCCACCTCGGAGCCGAGCTCGGCCATCTCGGCCAGGATCGACACCTCGTTGTCGGCCACCGAGAGGAACCCTCCGTGAACCGCGGCGACGAGGTCGGACTCACCGCCGCCGCGCTTGACCGTCAGCACGCCGCCCTCGACGAGAACGCCGAGCACGGGTGCGTGCTTAGGCATGATACCGATCTCGCCGTCGATGGTCTTGGCAATCACCATGTCGGCCTCGCCGGACCAGATCTCACGTTCCGGCGAGACGACGCCTACTCGCAGCTTCGCCACTTGTCTGACGTTCCTTTCGAAGCGGGCACCGGTACGGCCTGGGCCGTACCGGTGCCGAAGGCGACTAGCGGGCGAGTTCCTTGGCCTTGGCGATGGCCTGGTCGATGCCACCGACCATGAAGAACGCCTGCTCGGGCAGGTGGTCGTAATCACCGGCGCACAGGCCCTTGAACGAGGCGATCGTCTCGTCCAGCGGCACGAACTCACCCGGCTGCCCGGTGAACGCCTCGGCGGCGTACATCGGGTGGGAGAGGAAGCGCTCGATCCGGCGGGCCCGGTTGACGGTGACCTTGTCCTCCTCCGAGAGCTCGTCGATACCGAGGATCGCGATGATGTCCTGCAGCTCCTTGAACTTCTGCAGGATCCGCTTGGTCTCCTGGGCCACGCGGTAGTGCTCCTCGCCCAGGATGATCGGGTCGAGGATCCGCGAGGTGGAGTCGAGCGGGTCCACCGCGGGGTAGATGCCCTTCTCCGAGATCGGACGCGACAGAACGGTCTGCGCGTCGAGGTGCGCGAACGCGTTGTGCGGGGCCGGGTCGGTGATGTCGTCCGCGGGGACGTAGATCGCCTGCATCGAGGTGATCGAGTGACCGCGGGTGGAGGTGATGCGCTCCTGGAGGACACCCATCTCATCGGCCAGGGTCGGCTGGTAGCCCACCGCCGAGGGCATGCGGCCCAGCAGGGTCGACACCTCGGAGCCGGCCTGGGTGAACCGGAAGATGTTGTCGATGAACAGGAGCACGTCCTGCTTCTGCACGTCGCGGAAGTACTCCGCCATCGTGAGGGCGGACAGCGCCACGCGCAGACGCGTGCCCGGGGGCTCGTCCATCTGGCCGAAGACGAGCGCGGTGTCCTTCAGAACGCCGGCCTCGTCCATCTCCAGCCAGAGGTCGTTGCCCTCACGGGTGCGCTCGCCGACGCCCGCGAACACCGAGGTGCCCGAGAACTTCAGCGCGACCCGGCGGATCATCTCCTGGATCAGAACGGTCTTGCCGACACCGGCGCCACCGAACAGACCGATCTTCCCACCCTTCACGTAGGGGGTGAGGAGGTCGATGACCTTGATGCCGGTGGGCAGCATCTCGGTACGCGACTCAAGGGTGTCGAAGGAGGGCGACGGGCGGTGGATGCCCCAGCGCTCCTCGATCTTGAGGGAGGCGGTGGGCACGTCGAGCGACTCACCAAGAGTGCTCCACACGTGGCCCTTGACGACGTCGCCGACCGGCACGGAGATGGCGCCGCCGCTGTCGATCACGGCCGCGCCGCGGACCAGGCCGTCGGTGGGCTGCATGGAGATGGCACGTACCAGGTTGTCGCCCAGGTGCTGGGCGACCTCCAGCGTGAGGGTCTTCGTCTCCCCGCCCAGGGTGACGTCGACGTTCAGCGCGTTGTAGATATCGGGCATCGCCTCGACGGGGAACTCCACGTCGACGACGGGACCGGTGACCCGCGCGACGCGGCCCACGCCGGTCTCAACAGTCTGTGCAGTCATTTCACTCTTTCCCCGCTGCGGCGTCAGCCAGCGCGTTGGCGCCACCGACGATCTCGCTGATTTCCTGGGTGATCTCGGCCTGGCGTGCCTGGTTCATCTGCATGGTGAAGACACGGATGAGCTCGTTGGCGTTGTCGGTCGCCGACTTCATGGCCCGGCGGCGCGAGGCCTCCTCGGAGGCGGCCGACTGAAGAAGCGCGCTGAAGATGCGCGACTCGATGTAGCGCGGCAGCAGCGAGTCGAGCACCGCGTCGGCGCTGGGCTCGAACTCGAAGTACGGCAGCGGCGCGTCGGGCTTCTCGGTGCTCTCCTCGACCTCCAGAGGCAGGATGCGCCTGATCATCACCTCCTGCGTGAGCATCGACACGAACCCCGTCGAGACGATGTGGATCTCGTCCACACCGTTGTCGTCGATGAACGCCTCGATCAGCGCGTCGGCGATCTCCTTGGCGTCGGAGTAGGCGGGCCGCCGGGAGAAGCCCGTCCACTGCCCGCCCATCGGCCTGCCGCGGAAGCTGTGCCAGGCGACGCCCTTACGGCCGGTCACGAACGGCACCGGCTCGACACCCCTGTCCCGCAGCAGGGTGCCGAGGGCCTCGGCCTCGCGCAGGATGTTGGCGTTGAAGCCACCGCAGAAGCCGCTGTCGCTGGTGACGATGAGCACGGCCGCCTTGGCGGGCCGCTCCTTGGCCACGGTCAGCGGGTGGTCGACGCTGGTGGTGTTGCTGACCACCCCCGTGACGGCACGGGTGATCTCGCGCTCGTACGGCACGGCCGCCTGCATCCGCTGCTGTGCCTTGACGATGCGCGACGAGGCGATGAGCTCCTGGGCGCGCGTGATCTTCGCCGTGGACTTGACCGACTTGATCCGCCGCCGCAGCAGTCTTAGCTGGGCACCCATCGGTTACTTCTTCTCAGCCGTGCGAACGTGCTTGGTGATCTTCTCCTGGCCGACCTCTCCGGCGTCGAGCGCGGCGACCGGCTCCTCGTTGATCAGCAGCTCGCCCGAGGAGGTCTCGAAGGTCTTCTTGAACTCGGTGATGGCGTCCTTGAGGGTCGTCACCGTGTCGTCGCTCAGGTCGCTCGTCTCGCGGATGCTGTCGAAGACGCCCTTGCGCTCACGCGCGATGTAGTCGAGGAACTCCGTCTCGAAGCGGCGGATGTCCTCGACCGGGACGTCGTCGAGCTCGCCGGTGGTGCCGGCCCAGACCGAGACGACCTGCCTCTCGATGGGGAAGGGAGCGTACTGGGGCTGTTTGAGCAGCTCGACCAGGCGCTGGCCGCGCTCCAGCTGGGCGCGGGAGGCCGCGTCCAGATCGGAGGCGAAGGAGGCGAAGGCCTCAAGGTCACGGAACTGTGACAGCGAGAGCCGGAGCGTTCCCGCGACCTTCCTCATCGCCTTGACCTGGGCCGAGCCACCGACCCGGGAGACGGAGACACCGACGTTGATGGCCGGTCGCACACCCGCGTTGAACAGGTCGGTCTCCAGGAAGCACTGGCCGTCGGTGATGGAGATGACGTTGGTCGGGATGAACGCCGAGACGTCGTTACCCTTCGTCTCGATGATCGGCAGACCGGTCATCGAGCCCGCACCCATCTCCTTGGAGAGCTTGGCACAACGCTCCAGCAGGCGGGAGTGGAGGTAGAAGACGTCGCCGGGGAAGGCCTCACGACCCGGCGGGCGGCGCAGCAGCAGGGAGACGGCGCGGTAGGCGTCGGCCTGCTTGGTCAGGTCGTCGAAGACGATGAGGACGTGCTTGCCCTCGTACATCCAGTGCTGGCCGAGGGCCGAGCCGGTGTAGGGGGCGAGGTACTTGTAACCGGCGGGGTCGGAGGCCGGGGCCGCGACGATGGTGGTGTACTCCATCGCGCCCGCCTCCTCAAGGCGGCCCTTGACCTGGGCGATCGTGGACCCCTTCTGGCCGACCGCGACGTAGACGCAGCGCACCTGCCTGGTGGGGTCGCCGGAGAGCCAGTTCTCCCGCTGGTTGAGGATGGTGTCCACGGCGATGGCGGTCTTGCCGGTGCCACGGTCACCGATGATCAGCTGACGCTGGCCGCGGCCGATCGGCGTCATGGAGTCGACCGCCTTGAGGCCGGTCTGCAGCGGCTCCTTCACCGGCTGGCGCTGAACCACGGACGGGGCCTGAAGCTCCAGGGCGCGCAGGCCATCGGACGCGATGGCGCCCTTGCCGTCCATCGGAACACCCAGCGGGTCGACCACCCGGCCGAGGAAGGCGTCGCCGACCGGCACGGACAGGACCTCGCCCGTCCGGCGGACCGACTGGCCCTCCTCGATCTTGCTGAAGTCGCCCAGAACAACGACACCGATCTCCCGGACGTCCAGGTTCAGTGCCAGGCCACGCGTGCCGTCCTCGAACTCAAGCAGTTCGTTCGCCATCGCCGAGGGCAGGCCGGAGACATGGGCGATGCCGTCGCCGCAATCGACGACGCTCCCGATCTCCTCGCGCGCGACGCCTTCCGGTTCGTACGCCTGGACGAAGCGCTCAAGCGCGTCCCGGATCTCGTCCGGCCGGATCGTAAGCTCCGCCATCTCTCTTCAGTCTCCCTATTCGCCTAGCCGGCCAACCGGCGGCGGACTTCTTCGATTCGTCCCGCGACGGTGGTGTCGATGAGGTCGTCCCCGATCTGGACCGAGAACCCTCCGAGCACCCGCGGGTCCACCTCGACGTTCAGGTGAACGTCGTGGCCGTAGGAGGCACGCAGCCACGTGGCCAGGCGTCGCCTCTGCTCCTCGGAGAGCTCGACGGCGCTGCGCACCACCGCGACGAGGCGCTGCCTCTGGGCTGCGACCAGGCTGCCGAACTCCTCCAGCCCTCTGTCCAGGCTACGTCCTCGCGGATGGACCACGAGCTGCGTCACCAGGCGGAGGGTGGACGGCGTGACCTTGCCGGCGAGCAGGGAGCCGAGCAGCTCCCGCTTGGCCCGCTCGGCGACGGCCGGGTCGGACAGGGCGCGGTACAGGGAAAGGTTCGAGGCGACGATGCGCCCGAACCGGAACAGCTCGTCTTCGACGTCGTCGAGCCTGCTCTGCGCCTCGGCCTCGGCCGAGGCGGCGGTGACGCCGAGGCGCTCAAGGGCGTCGACGAGGTCACCGGCGCGCGACCACTTGACGGAGACGGCCTGGACGACCGTCTCCAGAGTGGCGTCGCCGACCTTGCCCTCCAGGAGGACCCTCGCCGCCTGCGCCTTCTGGGTCGCCAGGCGGGCGGGGTCGGACAGGTAGCGGCGGAGACCGTGCTCGCGATCGAACAGGTCGGCGACCGCGAAGAGCTCGTCGGCCAGCGAGCCGAGGTCGGCGCTTCCCGCCACGGCGTTGAAACGCTCCTCGACCTCGGCAAGCGAGGCCCTGCTCAGACCTCTCATCGGCCGTCCACCTCTTCTTCTCGCCCGCCGCACGGCCCGTCCGCTCCTCGCGGACGGCGGCTTTCGCTGATTCGGGTTCGTTCCACCATCAGCGAACCGCCGCGCCGGTGGACTCGAGCTCCTCCAGGAAACGGTCGACGACGCGGCGCTGGCGCACCTCGTCCTCAAGGGACTCGCCGACGATGCGGCCGGCGAGCTCGATCGACAGCCGGCCGATCTCGGTGCGGAGCTGGCCGAACGCCTGCTGGCGGTCGGCCTCGATCTGCGCGTGCGCCGCCGCGACGAGGCGGCGCGCCTCGGCCTGGGCCTCTTCCCGAAGCTCGGCCTTGATCTGCGCCCCCTGCTCGCGCGCCTCCTCACGCAGGCGCGCGGCCTCGTGACGGGCCTCGGCGAGCTGGTCCTTGTACTGCTTGAGCAGCGCCTGGGCCTCGGCCTGGGCGTCCTGCGCCTTGCGGATCCCGCCCTCGATGGCCTCGGTCCGCTCGGCCAGAGTCTTCTGGATGCGCGGGGTGAGGATCTTACCGACGACGAGGAGGACGACGGCGAACGAGAAGATGCCGACGACGAGCTCGTACGGGTGCGGAAAGAGCGGGTTGTTCTCCTCCGCCGCCAGGAGCGAAGCTGCCTGAATCATTGATGCAGCCTTCCGTCAGTGGTTTTCCTGCGTCTTACCTGCCGAACATGAACGGCGCGACGAGACCGATCAGGGCAAGCGCCTCGGTCAGAACGAAGCCCAGCAGCATGTTCTGGCGGATGAGCCCGTAGGCCTCGGGCTGGCGGGCGATGGCCTGCACGCCCTGACCGAAGATGAGGCCGACGCCGATGCCGGGGCCGAGCGTGGCGATGCCGTAGCCGATGGAACCGAGGGAACCGGTGACCTCAGCGAGGACGCTCATTGTCTTTTCCTTTACTGGTCGGCCGGTGGAGTTCTCTCCACCGGTCTGGGTACTCGGTGAGTGGTTTAGTGGCTGGAGTGGAGCGAGTTACCGATGTACATCGCGGCGAGCATCGCGAAGAGGAACGCCTGCAGGAACTGGATGAACATCTCGAAGCCGGTCATGGCGATCGTCATGACGACGCCGATCACGCCCAGAGGGGCACCGAGCGGCGTGAGCTTCTCGAAGAGGAACCAGAAGCCGACCAGGCTGAAGAACGCCAGGATGATGTGGCCGGCGAACATGTTGGCGAACAGCCGGACCGCGTGCGTGAAAGGCGCGATGATCATGGTGGACAGGAACTCGATCGGCCCCAGAAGCAGGTAGATCGGCTTGGGCAGCCCCGGAGGGAACATCATGTTCTTGAAGTAGCCGATCGGCCCCTGGTGCTTGATGCCCAGGTAGAGCTTGAGGAGGTAGACGATGATCGCCAGCGCGATCGGGAAGGCGATGTGCGAGGCGACGGGGAACTGCAGGACGGGAACGACACCCATCACGTTCCAGACCCAGACCATAAGGAAGAGACTGAGCAGCAGGCCCATCCACCGGTCGGCGTCCTTGCCGAGGAACGGCCGGGCGACCTGGTCGCGGACGAACATGTAGCCCATCTCACCGATGTTCTGCACACCCCGGGGCACCAGCTTGGGCTTGGCGAAGGCCGACCAGCAGAAGGCCACGACGATGAGCGTGCTCAGAAGCGCCAGCAGCACCGGCTTCGTGAACCAGTCGACGCCGGGGATGATCGGGGGGGATTCGAAAAGCTCAAGACCCGGAGGCGTGAACTTGTCCTCCCCGGAAGCGAGGAGCGTCAGCGTGCTCACGCGGCGTTCCCTTCAGCGTGGTAGTGAATCGAAATGGCTCCGGTGGTGGTCGCCTCACCGCCGGCGGCTAGCGGCCGTACTTCCGGTAGACCAGGTAGATGGCCAGGATGACACCGATGATCAACCCGACCGGTGTGAAAATGATCACACCGGTCCACTTTGACAGCAACCACCCGGCGCCGCCGTACAGAATCATCCCGGAGAGGATATAGCTGGGGACCGACCAAGCGGCGCTGGCGAAGTCTCGGCCGTCGTCCTCGGGCCGGATTTTCTTCTCGCTCATCGCGGGCATGACGATAGCAGCCGTGCCGAGGACTAGTCATATCGGACCGGGTGGCGCCCACGAGGATCTTAGACCCCATTGCCGTTCACCCCGGCCCGGGAGACTCGCCGTTGGGGTCGGCGTAGAGAAGTTTGAGCTTCGAAAACCCCCGCATCTCACCGACCGTCCAGGCGACGACGCAGGCGACGGCGGTCGCGCCGAACGCCTTGGGCTCGAACACGGTCACGTCCCTGAACGCCTTGAGCATCGCCATGACGACGATGACCTTCACCGCGTAGGAGACGACGGCGGCCGTCATCATCACCGCCGGTGAGATGCGGCCGGCGTAGGAGACCACGACGAGGCCGACGGTGAAGAAGGCGCAGACGACGAACGTTCCGATCACCGCGCCGAGCGCCCCTTCGCCCGCGGCGAAGAGGGCTGCGACGGCGGCCGCGATCGCCCCCACCAGGACGGTGGGGATCGCGGCCCCTTTCAAGAGGCGCACGTCGTCGGCCTGCATCGACACTCCACGTAACTGTTATCAAGCGAGCGATTGCTACCTTACAGGGCCCATCCCACCGAGCCACTGCTAGTGAAAGCTATCACAAGCTCATGGAAGTACGCCTTTACCTGCCGTTTCAAGTAAACGATCAAGGTGTTTCACAAGGGCGTCAGCGAGGTGTCTCGGGGTTGGGGAGGGGCTGACCGGAAGCACTGAGTGACAGATCGGTCAATGCCGACAACACCGCCGTATCATCATCATCAGTGGACGGCCGGGGGCCGGGTGCCTGCCGGGAAGGCCGCGGGGCCGTCTCACCCTCCGGCAGGGGAGGACGCCCGGCGGCGTGCGCGCCGCCGCCCCGCCGCGCGCGCCAGCGCGGCAACGCCATGACCACCAGCACCCCGACGGCCAGCAGCACGGTCAGCGGGAACAGCACGAGCGGGACCCCCTCGGCGGCCATCGCCACGACCGCGAAGGCGAACAGGAACGTCCAGGTGTACATGATCAGGACGGTGCGCCGGTGCGAGTGGCCGATGTCCAGCAGCCGGTGGTGCAGGTGCCCCCGATCGGGGGCGAACGGCGACAGGCCGTTGGAGGTGCGGCGGACCACCGCCATGACGAGGTCCAGCAGCGGCAAGGTCAGGATGGCGACCGGGACCATCAGCGGGAGCACGACCGGGAAGCGGTTGATGGTGGTCGAGTCGATCGGCGTGATGGTGATCATCGTGGAGGCCAGGACCATGCCGATCAGCATCGCCCCGGTGTCCCCCATGAAGATCTTCGCCGGATGGAAGTTGTGCGGCAGGAAGCCCAGGCACACGCCGATGAGCACCGAGGCGATCACCGCCGTGACGTTGATGCTGGTGTTGCCGTAATCCTTGGACAGGACGATGGAGTAGGTCCACGTGGCCATGGCGGCGATGCCGACGATCCCGGCCGCCAGGCCGTCCAGCCCGTCGACGAAGTTCACGGCGTTGATCATCACGACCACCACCATGATCGTCAGCAGGGGTCCGATCGTGGAGTCGAGGATGATGGGGCCGCCCAGCGCGCTGGGCATGGGCAGCCACGGCAGGCTGACGCCGTAGGCCACCATGACGGCGGCGGCGCCGATCTGCCCGGCCAGCTTGACCAGGGCGCTCATCCCCAGCCAGTCGTCCAGGAAGCCGGTCAGCGTGATCAGGCCCCCCGCCACGATCAGCGCGATCGCGGTGTTCCCCTCGGCGAAGCCGGTCTCGGCCAGCTTCCCCCCGGCGTACGGCAGGCCGCCGGCGACCAGCAGCCCGGCGACGAGCCCGCCGTACATGGCCAGGCCCCCCAGCCGGGGGGTGGGAACGGTGTGCACGTCCCGGTCACGGACCTCCGGCATCGCGCCGATGCGGATGGCGAACACACGGACCAGCGGGACCAGGAGGTAGGTCATCGCCGCCGCGACCAGGGCCATGAGGAGGTATTCGCGCACGGACCCTAGTTTCGCTGATAGTCCGGCCGCCTGGGACCGGAAAACGACACAGAACGGCTCATAACTCCCTCGGATATATCTGATGTGCCCGCGCCAGCTCCCTCACCCGGCGCCTGACCCGCGTCACCGCCCCGGGTTCTCGAACGGCCCGCGCGACCAGCGAGGCCACCTCCTTCATCTGCTCGGCTCCCATGCCCTGCGTCGTGACACACGGCGTGCCGACCCTGATCCCCGAGGTCACCGCGGATGGTTCCGGGTCATAGGGGATCATGTTGCGGTTGAGCGTGATCCCCGCGGCGGCGCACCGCCGCTCGGCCACCGCGCCGGAGACCCCCGTCTCCCGCAGGTCCATCAGGGCCAGATGACTGTCCGTACCCCCCGAGACGGGCCGCATGCCCTCGGCGGCCAGCGCGTCGGCCAGTACCCGGGCGTTCTCCGCCACCCGGCGGGCGTACTCCCCGAAGGAGGGCCGCAGGGCCTCGCCGAACGCCACCGCCTTGGCCGCCACCACGTGCATGAGCGGACCTCCCTGAACGAACGGGAAGACCGCCCGGTCGATCCTGGGCGCCAGCTCCCGCGTGCACATGACGCCGCCGCCCCGGGGACCGCGCAACCCCTTGTGCGTGGTGAAGGTCACCACGTCCGCGTACGGCACCGCCGACGGCAGGACGCCCCCCGCCATCAGCCCGGCGGTGTGCGCGACGTCGGCGAGCAGCCAGGCCCCCACCTCGTCGGCGATCCCCCGGAAGGCGGCGAAGTCGATCTCGCGGGGGTAGGACGTGGCACCACAGATGATCATTTTCGGCTGGTGGCGGAGCGCCAGCTCCCTGACCTCGTCGTAGTCGATCAGCTCGGTGTCCCTGCGCACGCCGTAGGAGACGACGTCGAACCAGCGCCCCGAGAAGTTCAGCCTGGAGCCGTGGGTGAGGTGCCCGCCGTGCGGCAGCGCCATGGCCAGCACGGTGTCGCCCGGCTGGAGCAGCGCGGCGTAGGCCGCCAGGTTCGCCGTGGCGCCCGAGTAGGGCTGCACGTTCACGTGCTGGGCGCCGAACAGGCGCCTGGCCCGGTCCACGGCGAGCCGCTCGGCCCGGTCGACGACCTCGCAGCCGGGGTAGTAGCGCCTTCCGGGATACCCCTCGGCGTACTTGTTGGTGAGCGTCGAGCCGAGAGCGGCGAGCACGGCGGGCGAGGCGAAGTTCTCGCTCGCGATGAGCTGCACGCCGTCGCCGAGACGGTCGAGCTCGTCCACGAGAACCCGCGCGACCTCCGGATCCCGCCCGCGCAGGAGACCGAAGTCGGGCCCGTAGTACGGCTCAGCGTCCATGACTCACATCCCGAGGATGACGACTCACCTCACTGTATGCCCGGCTGGTCCGTTTTCCCACGCCGTGGACACGCCTCCCCGGCCGCGATCACCGCGCGGAACCCGTGCCGCCGCGCCAAGGCGGCGGCACGGGGCGGCGGCATGACGGCGCCTCCCGAAGGGCCCGCGAAAAGGCTCGTCAAAGGACCCGCGAAGATGTCAAGAGAAGGCGTGCGGAGCCCCCGTGTCGACCGGCACCCACCTCGGCGTGTCGGCCGCCTGGTCGCTGATCGAGGTGAGGACCGCCTGCCGGTAGCGGCCGAGGCGGGTCCGCCACTCGGCCATCTCCTCCACGTAGCGGCCCGAGACGGGGGCGTCCCAGACGTCCTTGCTCCGTGCCAGCTGGTAGGCCTTGTCCAAGGTGGCGGCCAGCGTGTCCAGCGGGGGCACCACCTGGCGCCACATCAGGACCAGACGCTGGTATTCGGGGTTGAACTCCCACGACACGGCCGCGTCGGGAGAGGCGAGGGCCGACGACGACGGCGCGGGAGGGGTCTCCCCCGGCTGCAGCGGCTGGGGGGCGGGCGGGTCCACGAACATCACAGGCTCCTCACTTCGGCGTCCCGGCCGGCGGCTCCGCGGCCGACGCCCCGCCCGTGGCCGCCCCCGACGTGTACAGGTCGGGATCCACCAGGGCCGCGTCGGCGCCGCCGGTCTCCCGCGCCCACTGCGAGAGCACCCCCTCACCCGGGTGCGCGCCGTGCGGCCGGACCGGCTGGTCGAGGGCGGGCTCGACGGTGTCGGGGACGGGGAAGGCGGGTTTGGCCGACGTGAGCGGTTCGTACGGCTCGGCCCGGCCGGAGCCGTCCGGCCGGTCGAGGACGGGCTCGGCGGTGCCGTTCACACCGGCGTCGCCGCCGGCCGCGGGGTCCTCCAGCAGCGGGATCTCCTCCATGTGCTTCAGCAACTCGCCGACCTCCGCCGCCGTCGGCGCGTCGAGCGGGATCTGCAGCGTTTTCACCCCGTCCACGTCCACGATCCGGGGGCCGTTTTCGCCGGGGCGGTCGACGTCGTCGGGGTGGTCCTTGCCCGGGGTGTCCAGAATCTCGATCTTGCCGTCGCCCCGGGGAGAGCGTTCCTCCCCCTTGGAGCCCACGTCACCCTTGTGATCGCCGCCCTTGTGGTCGGCCGGGGGGCGCCCGCCGTCCTGGTCGCCGCCGGACCGCCCGGAGTTCCTCTCCCCCTGATCCCGCGCCTCTCGCGTCTCCCGCGCCTCTCCGTGATCCCGCGCCTCCCGCGGAGTCTTCTCATCAGCCTTAGAGTCCGCATGCCCCTTCGGATCGCCCCTGTCCTCCGAGGACGGACGGCCGCCGCCATCCGAATCCCCACCAGAACCGCCAGAGCCACCAGAGCCGCCGGAACGCCCCTCCCGCGGAGTCTTCTCATCAGCCTTGGAACCGACATCGCCCTTCGTATCGACCCCGTGCTCGGAAGGCGGACGGCCGCCGCCATCCGAACCACCACCAGAGCCACCAGAACGTCCCTCCCGCGGAGACGTCTCATCGGCCTTGGACCCTCCTTCCGGTTTCCGATCGGGCCGCGCGTCCGACCCGGTGTCGTGCCCGGAGTCGGGCCGCGAGGGCGACCTCTGGTCGTCCTCGCGCACCCGGTCGGCCGCCTGCCCGCCGTCGGGCCTGACGGCGGGCTTGAGGTCCTCGGCCCGGGGGGTGCCGGGCTTCGTGCCGGCGTCCTTGGAGGTCTCCCCCTTCGAGGTCTGGGCCTTCGCCTCGCCGCTCTCGGGCGCCTCGGCCCTCTCCCCTGCCACCTTCGGCCGCTCAGCCTCCGCGGCGGCCTTCGGCCTCTCGGCCTCTCCGGCCGTCTTCGGCTCGCCCGCCCGCTCCCCGGACCGCTCCGGCGACCCGCCGTCCTGCTTGACCCGCCTCTCCAGGAGCTCCACCCGGGCGGAGACGTCGCGGACCATCGTGTCGCACGCGTCGGCGATCTGCGACGGCCGGTGGACGGAATGCGAGGACAGGCCCGCCACGCTCATCAGCCGGGTGACCTGGCCCTCGGTGGCCCGCATCCGCTCCGCCGCCTGCCGCACCTCCGACAGCAGGTCACGGACCAGTTTTGGGTCCATTCCGTCTAACTTGCCCATGGGCGTCTCCCGGAAGTGTCGGCCACCTCACGGTACCCGTGAGGCGGCCCCGCGTCACGATGATAAGCAGACAGCATGGATCACGGACATATGCCGTGTGGCGCCGTCCGCCCCACAGGCGTGGAAGATCACATCCTGGAATAGACGTGGCGGCGGACGGGAAGCAGGATCCCGGTGATGCCCTCCAACCGGCCGATCAGGCGCTGCAGATGCCAGGCCGCCTCGGCCCAGCGCGCGCGGGCGACGCTCAGCAACGCGCCGCCGAGCGGTCTGGCGAGCGTCCGGAGCCGGGCCCTCGCGCCGTAGTGCCTGCGGTAGACCCTGCCCGTCCCCCGCGCCACGTGGCGGGCCCTGCGGCGCGCCTCCCGGGTGCCCGCCGCGGGGACGGAGGGGTTGTCCTCGTAGACGGTGACGCGCGGGTCGTAGGCGACCGACCAGCCGTCCCGCAGGCCGCGCAGGAGCAGATCGGTCCCCTCCCCCGACTGCCAGGGCGTCGGGCAGCCGGCCCCGAGCCCCTCGTCGAACCTCCCGACCGCCTTCATGAAGGCCGAGGTGTAGAAGCACGTCGCCTCGATCGCCTGGGACCACACGGTGGTGCTGTCGAGAACCGCCGGCTCGGTGCCGAAGGCCAGCTGGGCGGGCTGCCCGTCCGCGTCGAGCAGCATGCCGGAGACCACCCCGTGGCCGCCGACCGCCTCGCACACCCGCGTGAGGGTGCCGGGGGCGTACCAGGTGTCGTCGTCGGGGAAGCCGACGAGGTCGTAGTCGCCGAGGGCGGCCACCCCGGCGTTGCGCCCGGCCGACAGGCCGCGCGGCGTGGTCACGCGCCGGATGGGCAGGCGGTCGCGCCAGCGTTCGACGACCTCGGCCGTCCCGGTCTCCCCGCTCTGGTCGACGACGATCATCTCGCTGACCGGCGGGCTCTGCTCCAGCACCGAGGCCAGCAGCCGGTCGAGGGTCTCGGGGCGGCCGATCGTCGTGACCACCAGAGCGACCCGTGGGGTGGGATTCACGCCGATATGGTAGGCCAGCGCCGAGAAAGTGTGATTGGAGCGTCCCAAAATGATTCGCAGGAACACCTCCCCGATGGTGTGGGTCTACCACTCCGTGGCCGAATTCGACAGGGATCCGCTCCGGATCACGGTCTCCCCGGGCAGCTTCCGCCGCCACATGCGCTGGCTGCGTGACCGGGGCCTGCGCGGGGTCACGATGCGCGAGCTCCGCGCCGCCGAGGCCAGGGGGGAGGCCGCCGGGCTGGTCGGCCTCACCTTCGACGACGGCTACGCCGACTTCGCCACGACCGTCGTGCCCACCCTGGCGGAGTACGGCTTCACCGCCACGGTGTTCGTCGTGGCCGGCCACGTGGGCGGCGACAGCTCGTGGGACCCCGGCGTCCCCCGGGACGTGATGACGGCCGGGCAGCTGCGCGAGGTGGCCGCCGCGGGCATGGAGATCGGCTCGCACTCGCTCACCCACCCCCGGCTGCCGGCGGTGGACGGCGACCGGCGGCTGGCCGAGGAGTTCACCACCAGCAAGGCCATGCTGGAGGACATGACGGGCGAGGCGGTCGACGGGTTCTGCTACCCGTACGGCCAGCACGGCGCCCGCGAGGTGGAGGCGGTCGGCGAGGCCGGGTTCGGCTACGCCTGCGCGCTGTGGCACACCGAGCACGCGGGGCCGCTCGCGCTGCCGCGCATCGAGCCCTTCGACGAGACCGGCCCCATGGGACTGCGGGGCCGGGTGCTCGCGCACCGGATGAACAAGACCTACCCCAACATCCGGGGCATCCTTAAAGATCGCTTCGGCCTGGATCTCCAGGCTCGCCGCTAAAATAGACGAGGTGAGAGAGGATTTCCGGATTCTGATCGTCTGCACGGCGAACATCGTCCGGTCGCCGATGGCGGAAGTGATCGCCAGGGCGATGCTGCGATCCTCCTCCTGCCCGATCCTCGTGACGAGCGCGGGCACGCACGCCCGCGCGGGCCACCCGATGGCGCCGTACGCGCTCGCCGCGCTGGAGAACCTCGGCCTGAACGGCTCGGGGCACCACGCCCGGCCCCTGGACAACGCCCTCGTCAAGGACGCCGACCTCATCCTCACCATGGAGACGGGACATCGCGGCTCGGCGGTGACCATGGAGCCGTCCGCGATGCACAAGGCCTTCACCCTCCAGGAGTTCGCCCATCTGTCGGAGGGCCGTAAGATCCGCCATCTGTCCGACACCGTCGGGCGGGCCCACGCCGTGGTCCGCGCCGTCGCCCGGCGCCGCGGCGCGCCGATCCGCCGCCACCCGACCGAGATCGCCGACCCCTACGGCGAGCCGCCGGAGGAGTACGAACGGTGCGCCAGGGTGATCGGCGGCTCGCTCAGCCGCGTGCTGGGGGAGTTGCTCGGTCCTCGCTGACCGGTGGGCCCCCTCGCCTCGTCCGCCGCTCCGCGGGGGGCGGGGCGCCCTCCTTCAGCGCGTCGCGCGCGTAGGGCGAGGGCCGGTCCTCCTCGAAGGGGTCCCTGCGGGAAGACCGGGGCGGGGAGTCCTGCGGGGTGTCCCCGAGGTCCCTGCGGTCCCTGCCGTAGGGCCGGGGAGGCTCCTGGACGGCCTCCCGCATGTACGGCTGGGCGGTGTCGCGCACGTAGGGCCCGTAGCGGTCGGCCGCCGGGGCGACGCCGCAGTTGAAGAGCAGCCCGACGACACGGCCCCTGGCCGCCTCCAGGACGGCCAGCGCCTCGCGCAGCTCCTCACGCCGGGTCTTCTTGGCCCGCGTCACCAGGACGGCCCCGTCGACCCCGGGCATGAGCACGGCGGCGTCGGTGACGGGCAGCAGCGGCGGGGCGTCCAGGATGACGTAGTCGAAGCTCTGCGACAGCCGGTTCAGCAGGTCCCGCATCCGCTGGGTGCCCAGCAGCTCACTGGGATTGGGCGGCAGCGGGCCGCTGGTGAGCACGGTCATGCGGTGCGGCCCGGCCGTCGACTGGGCGACCTCGGACAGCTCGGCCCTGCCGGTCAGGACGCTGGTCAACCCCGCCTCTCCGACGAGCCCGAGCATCCGGGCGAGCGCCGGGCGGCGCAGGTCGACCTCCACCAGGATCACCTGGGCGCCCTCGGCCGCCAGCGCCCCTGCCAGGTTGACCGCGGTCGTCGACTTGCCGTCGCCCATGAGCGGGCTGGTGATCAGGAACACCTTCGCCGGCCGGTCGACGCCGGCGAAGCGCAGGGCGGTGCGCAGCTTGCGGTAGGCCTCGGCGCGCGGGCCGAACCGATCGCCGGTGAGGGGGGCGGCCTGCGCGCCCGCGTCCTTGGGCACCACGGCCAGGACGGGCTGGTCGCTCAGCCGCGTCAGGTCGGCCACACCGTGGATCCGGGTGTCGAGCGCCTCGCGCAGAATGCCCGCGCCGACGCCCGCGACGAGCCCGAGCGCGAACCCCAGCACGACGTCCAGGACGATCTGGGGGCTGCTCGGCCGCTCCGGCACCGCGGCGTCCCTGACGACCTTCACCCGGATCGCCGACAGCCGGCTCTGGTCCGGTGTCTCCAGTTCGGCGACCACCTCGACCAGCCGCGCGGTCACCGTGTTGGCGATCTTCGCCACGGTGACGGCGTCGCCGTAGCGGGCGGTGATGTTGAGCAGGACGGTGTCGACCGGCACGTCGACCTCCAGCCGCCCGGCCAGCTCGTCGGGCTTCAGCGGCAGCCCGAGGCTCCTGATCACCGCCCGGGTGACGGTCGGGGTGGTGACGAGCGCGGCGTAGGAGCGCACCCTCTCCTGCGTGAACAGGGTGCCCTGGTAGCGCTGGTCGATGCTGGACTGGCTGCCCTGGGCGACGGAGACGAACAGGGTCGTCGTGCTCTTGTACTCCTCCGGCTGCAGCATGCCGATCCCGAGCCCGGCCCCGGTCCCCAGGACCGCGAGCAGGATCACGAACAGCAGGTTTCTGCGGACTCCGGCAATCAGGTCTCTGGCGTTCACAGGTGCTCTCTCGGCTGGCTGGGCACTGGCCGCCGCGTACGCAACGGGGCGGTGAGGACGACGGTGAGAAGAACCAGGGCGGTCAGGAAGCCGGTGGCCTCGACCAGCGAGCTCGCCGTGGCCGCGCCCGCCGCGCCGGCCACGGCCGCCCCCACGCTGACCCCCAGGACACGCGATCCGGCCACCGACACCCGCAGGACGAACAGCATGCGGACCCGCTCGGTGGCCCGCATCACGCCGTAGGGCCCAAGGCCCAGCCCCTCGATGACGAGCAGAACGGTGAAGGCGGGAATGAGCGGCCCCACCCCCATCCAGGAGTCGCCCAGCAGGGCCCGGCCGACGGGTTCGGGCAGGAAGGCCGCGACGGTGCCGGCCGCGGCGCCCACGGCCCCGCACAGCAGCCCGGCCGTGACCGCCGACCGGAGCATCCGGCCGGGGGCCTTGGACCTGATCCGGGACAGCTCGCTGACCACCGCGACCCGGCCGGCCGCCATGACCACGTTCGCCGGGCCGAACAGCGTCAGCGCGGCCCGCCAGGCGCCCACGGCCGCCGGGCCCGCGATGTGCCCGAGCACGATCAGCACCGCGTATCCGGCCAGGGAGAGCGCCCCGGTCTCCACGAAGTACGGCCTGACCAGCCTGCCGTACTCGGCCAGCCAGCGACGCGGGGCCGTGAGCCTGGGCAGCGTCCCGGCCTGGACCGTCGCCGTGACGGCGGCGACGAGGCCGCCGAGGCCCCAGCCCGCCACCAGCCAGCTCAGCCCGGTGCTCACGTGGAGCGCGGCGAAGGCCGCCGAGACCTGCACCACCCCGCCCACGACGTCCACCAGTACCGCGCGGCGCTGCCGGCCGATGGCGATGAACGCCAGCCGGATCGCGTCCCAGACCAGCAGGGCGGGCAGCAGCAGGGCCAGCACCAGCGCCGACCGCCAATGGGTGCCGATCAGGAAGGGTGAGACGGCCAGCAGCACCACGCCGGCCAGGGCGCCGAAGACGGCGGCCGACCCCGAGCTGTCGGCCAGCGCCCGGCGCACCGCGGCCTCCCCCTCGGGCCGCCGGACCAGGAGCGGCTCGCTGACGGCCGCCCGCGACAGTTCCACGACCACCACGTAGAACCCGTAGAGGAGGGCGAACTCCCCCAGGGTGACGACCGAGACGCTCCCGGCCACGAGGATCATGAGGGCGAAGTTGCTCCCGCTGCAGATCACATGGTCGATGAGGGTCCACATCCCCCGGCGCGCCGCGGTCACGTCCCCTCCTCCGGAGCTCGGCGCCGGTGGGCCAGCAGGGCCAGCACGACCGCCCCGGCGAGCGTGGGGAAGGCGCGCCCCTCACCCCAGTAGAAGTACCTGACCAGGTCGACCAGGCCCACGTACAGCACCGGGTAGAGCAGCAGGCCGCGCAGCTCGCCGGCGCGCATCCAGCGGTAGCAGACGCCCGCGGCCAGCCCGGCGGCGGCCCAGAAGAGCAGGCCGCCCGCCAGGCCGTAGTCGGCGAGCGGGGCGAGCATGCCGCCGGTGTTGTTGTACTCGGGGTTGCCGAGCCGCCACAGCAGGCCGGGCCAGACGCGGGCGGGGTCGAAGCCGAGGACGGACTCGGGGGTCAGCAGCGCGGACACCCCGGGAAACTTCCACAGGAACCCCACCGTGTAGTAGGGCCAGACCAGGCCGGGGCCGATGTTGTCGACCACGATGGCGGAGTTGTTGTAGGCCGTGGCGTAGTAGCCGGTCAGGCGGCGCAGCACGAACTCGGGGTAGTCGATCTGCACGATCGAGGAGTAGTGGGACCAGCTGCGGACGTACTCGAACGTGCCGAAGAGCACGATCAGGGCGAAGGGTGCCAGCAGCGGCAGGCCGGCCCAGAGCCAGCGGTAGTGGCGCCGCCCGGTGCCCGGCCGCAGCGTCGAGACCACGGCGAGGATGGGGAGCACGACCTCCATCAGCGCCAGCCGCTCGGAGTTGAGCACGACCCGCACCAGCGTCAGCCCGATGAGCAGGGCGAACACCGCGGTGTGCCGCCCGCCGCCGAGCCGCCGGTCCAGGAACAGGCAGACCATGGCCAGCGGTCCCAGCTGGGTCAGCGTCGTCACCCCGCCGATGGTGGCGAGGTCGGATTTGACCGCGTCGGCCGATCCGGGACTCAAGGAGAAGACCTTCACGAGGTCGGCGAGGCTGAGCCCGCTGGAGATCGCCGAGGCGATCCAGGCTGCGTATCCCACCACGGTGAGCGCGGCGCCCACACGGCCCGCGAGCAGCAGGAAGCTGCGCTGCCGGGGGGTGACCGGGACGCCGGTGGCCCGCGCCGTCCTGGCCAGGGAGGGCACCATGCAGCCCACGACGAAGACGCCGATGAACGCCGTGACGGTGAGGACCTTGCCCTCGTCGAAGACCTTCGGTGTCCGCCACCACTCGCGGAAGCTCTCGTCCCCGATCAGCCCGGCCGCCAGCAGCCCGGGAACGGTGGCCAGCATCGCCGTCCAGGCGGGGTGGAGCCACCAGGCGCCCTCGCGCAGCGGCAGCCGTACGGTGCTCATGCCCGGGTGCCCCCGCCCTCGACCAGGGAGGCGAAGACCTCGGCGTGGCGCCGCGCGGACTCCTCCCAGGAGAACAGGGCGGCCCTGGCGAGCCCCCGGGCCCGCAGTTCCGCGGCGGCGGAGTCGTCGGAAAGGACGCTCCGCAGGCCGGCCGCGATGCCCGGGGCGTCGAGGGCGGAGACGAGCACGGCGGCCTCGCCCGCCACCTCCGGCAGCGCCGCCCTGTCGGAGGTCACCACCGGCGTGCCGCAGGCCATCGCCTCCAGCACCGGCATGCCGAACCCCTCGTGCCCGGAGGGGAAGGCGAACACCGTGGCCGCCCGCATCAGGGGCGCCACGGCCTCGCGCGGGACCTGGCCGAGATAGCGGGCGTGCGGCGCCTCGGCCAGGACGCGCTCGACCGGGCCGGAGCCCAGGAACCCTCCCCCGGCGACGACCAGGGGGACGCCCAGGCGCGCGGTCGCCTCGGTCAGGGCGGTGACGTTCTTGCGGGGGTCGAGGTTGCCGAGGTAGAGCACGAACCGGCCCGGGAGCCCGAACGGTTCCAGAGTCGCCGCGTCGCCGTCGTCACGGGGGTGGAAGCGCGTGGCGTCCAGGCCGTGCGGGATGACGTGGAGCCGCGCCGCGGGGACGCCGAAGACCCTGCCGATCTCGCCGGCCGAGTGGCGCGAGACGGTGATGACCGCGCCGGCGACCCGGGTGAGCCTGCCGACCCTGGCCGTCCAGGTGCGTTTCCACAGGGCGCGGGCCAGTCCGGGGACGGGCGCGTCCTCGACGCCGTGGACGGTCGCCACGATCGGCACCCGGGAGCCGATCAGCGCCCCGGTGTCGGCGGGAAAGTGCAGCAGGTCGGCCTGGCCGGGGCGTGCCGGCCACAGCAGGCCGTCGGCGAGCGCGTAGGCGAGCTGCCGGCCGGCCCCGCCGAGCCCGTCGCCCGGCGGGACGAGCGCCTCGCAGGAGACGCCGAGCGGCGCCAGCCAGGTGTAGAGGGTCTGCGTGTAGGAGGTGTTGCCTCCCACGTTGCGGCGCAGGACCTTGCCGCTCACCGCGACTCTCACACCGCCTCCAGGGCGAGGGCGTAGGCGCGGGCGAGGCTTTCGGCCTGGTGGCCGGGGGTGTGGCCGGCCAGCGCCTCGGCCAGCCGCCGCCGCGCGCTCTCGCGGCGCGCGCCCTCCCCGAGGTCCTGGACGGCACGCGCGCACGCGGCGGGGGTGTCCACGAGGCCGGGCACGCCCAGGCTGCGCAGCGCGGGGATGTCCCTGGCCACCACGGGCAGCCCCGCCCCCACCGCCTCCAGCACCGAGACCGGGGCGCCCTCCCAGCTCGCCGTGTGGACGTAGACGTCGGCGGTGCCGAGAAGGGTCAGCACCTCCTCGCGGGGGAGCCAGCCCGTCACGGTGACCCCCGCCTCCTCCAGGACGCGGCGCAGGGCCGGGTCGCCGTCGCCGACCCAGACCCACCTGACCCCGGGACCGCCCGCGCGGGCGGCGGCGGCGAGGAAGGCGGGGTCCTTCTGCGCGCAGACGCGGCCGACCGAGACCGCCGTGAGGGCGGAACGTTCCCGGCGGGGGCGCGGAGCCGGGACCTCGGGGGCCGCGTCGGAGGCCGTGCCGGGAACCGTGCCGAGCGTCGCGCCGGGGATCGTGTCGGGGATCGTGTTGGGGATCGTGTTGGGGATCGTGTTGGGGACGTAGACCACGCGCTGCCCCGCCCGCAGGCCGGTCGCGAGTTCGGCCTCCCTGGGGCTCACCGCCGCCACGACGCCGGTGCGCGGGGCGAGCAGCGTCTCGGCCAGGCGGAAGCCGTACCGCACGGGGAGGCCGACGTCGGTCCGCTCGAAGGCGTAGCAGTGCGGGGTGTAGACGACGCGCCGCCGCGGGATCGACGGGCAGGAGCGGACGTAGAAGCCGGCGTAGGAGGAGTGGGCGTGCACGATGTCGGGACGGATCTCGCGGTAGGCGGCGGCCACGTCGCGGATCCTGGCCAGGTGGCCGTCGGCGAACACCCGAAGGCCCCGCAGCAGGCTCTCCTCGCCCAGCAGGGGGTCGGCCGCGTCGTGGGCCATCAGCAGCCAGTGGTCGTGGCCGGGCGTGGCCCTGATGTAGGCGTGGACGGCGCTGGCCACCCCGCTGCCCCAGCACTCGGTGACGTGCAGCACCCTCGCCGCCCGTCCGGGGCGGGCGTCGCCGGGTGACCGTCCGGGGCGGGCGTCGCCGGGTTTGGAACGCTTCACGGCGTCAAGCCCCACCATGACCTCCGTGACACGTGAAGTGCGAGAACCGGCAGTGTTCATCAGTGCCAGCGCGACATAAGGTATCGCAGGTTGCATAGCAATTCTTTTGGTATGTCTGACTCGATAGGGGCATTCCCCATGCATCGCGCCCTTCGGTTCCTGCTGATCACCGGAGCCGCCGGTGTCCTGATGGGCGCCTGCGCCGCTGGAACGCTCTATGCCTTCCAGAGCAGCCTGGACAGCGACATCGTCCGCATCCCCGACGCGCTGCCCACGCTGGAGGCCGAACGGCCCCCTCCGGAGGCGGGGGTGGGCGAGAACTGGCTGCTGGTGGGGACCGACACCCGATCCGCGCGGACGACCACCGGCGAGGGCGCCGCGGCCCGCCTGTGGCGGCCCGGACAGCAGCGCACCGACACGATCATGCTGATCCACCTGTCCGAGAGCCGGAACCGCGTCTGCGTGATCTCGATCCCGCGGGACTCCTGGGTCACCGTGCCCGGCAAGGGCAAGGCCAAGATCAACGCCGCCTTCTCCTGGGGCGGGCCCGCCCTGCTCATCAAGACGGTCGAACGGCTCACCGGCGTCCGGGTGGACCACTACGCGGCGATCGACTTCCAGGGGTTCTCCGCGGCCACCGACGCGATCGGCGGGGTCGACGTCGAGGTGGAGCGGACCGTGCGGGACCCGCTCAGCGGCGTCACCTGGAAGGCCGGCCGCCAGCACCTCGACGGCGAGAAGGCCCTGCAGTTCGTCCGCCAGCGCGTCAACCTCCCCGGCGGGGACCTCGACAGGATCAAGCGCCAGCAGTCGCTGCTGAACTCCATCGCCGACAAGGTGCTCAGCGCCGAGACCCTCGCCAACCCCGTGAAGGTCAACAACCTGCTGCGCTCCCTGACCAAGGCGATCAGCGTCGACTCCGGGGTCACCCCGGCGATCCTCAGATCGCGGATGCTCGAACTCACCGGCCTGGACACCCTCGACTACGTCACCATGCCGGTACGGGGCACCGGCACGCAGGAGGCGCAGAGCGTGGTGTATCTGGACACGGCGCAGGTCAGGGCGCTCAGCGAGGCCGTCCAGGACGACCGCGTGGACGACTACGTCAGGGAGCACGACAGCGGCAACGCCGTCGACACGGTCCGCTGAGAGGGTCGCCGAGGGGGCCGGGGTACGGCGCCGCCACCGCCCGCCGGGCACGGAGCGCGGTGGGACGGGCGGCGGGGCGCCCGCGGCCTTCAGTAGGCGCCCCTGGCCCGCGCGACCGCCCCCCAGGTCTTCCAGAGCAGTTGCAGGTCCAGGGTCAGCGACCAGTTCTCCACGTAACGCAGGTCCATGCGCATCCGCTCCTCCCAGGACAGGTCCGAACGGCCGCTGACCTGCCACAGGCCGGTCATCCCCGGCCGGACGACCAGCCTGCGGTGGATGTCGGCGCCGTACAGGGCGAACTCCGCGGGCACCAGCGGGCGCGGCCCGACCAGCGACATCTCACCGCGCACCACGTTGACGAGCTGCGGGAGCTCGTCGAGGGAGTAGCGCCGTAGGAACGTTCCCATACGGGTGACACGGGGGTCGTCCCTGTGCTTGACCAGGGGCCCCTCAAGACCGGGCCCGGCCGGCCGGTCCGCCCCGTCCACCATGGTCCGGAACTTCAGGACCTGGAACTCGCGGCCGCCCCGCCCCACCCGGGTGTGCCGGAACAGCCCCGGCCCCTCGCTCGTGAACCGGACCGCGACGAAGATCGCCAGCATCGGGATCGCGAGGACGATCAGGGCGGTGGCGGCCATCACCCTGTCGAAGACGTTCTTCACGAGCTGGTTGATCCCCCCGAAGGAGGGGTGGTCGACGTGGAGCAGGGTCATCCCGGCGACCGGGCGGACGCTGATGCGCGGTCCGGCGACCTCCATCAGCGAGGGGGCGACGAACAGGTCGGTGTCGGTGACCTCCAGGCTCCAGGCCAGCCTGCGCAGGGCGGTGCCGTCCAGTTCCGGGCAGGCCAGGACCGCCACGGCGTCGGCCGACGTCACGGCCACAACGTCGGCGACGGCGGTGAAGTCGCCGAGGATCGGGACCCCGTCGACGTCGGGGACCTGCTCAAGGGTCCCCCCGGGCAGGCAGGCCGCGACCACGCGCATGCCGTACCGGGGCTGGGCGCGCAGCTGCATCACCAGGTCCAGCACCGCCGTCCGGTGCCCGACGGCCACGACACCGTGGGGGGCCTGCCGCGCGGGGTCCCTCCTGCTCAGCCAGCGGCGCAGGCAGCGGCGGAAGACGAGGGTGAGCAGGATCGCCAGGGGCAGCATGGCGAGGACGATGCTTCTGGCGATCATGAGCTTGGTGACGTAGGCGCCGATCGCGACGGCCGCGGCCAGGCCGAACCCGCCGTTGAACACCAGCCGGACCTCTTCGAGGCCGCCCGCCTGGACCCGCCCCCGGTAGGCGCCCACGGAGGACAGCGCCACCGGCCAGGCGAGCACCAGCCCGGCCGAGAACAGCACCTCGAACCAGGGGACGTATCCGCCCCACCACCATCTGGCCCCCAGCACCACCTGGTAGGCCAGCAGCGCGCAGACGAGGTCCCCCGCGACGAGCACCCGCGTGATCGACCGTCTCCGCCCGCTCCGCGGAATCCGGGGTCCGGCGGGGAACCGTCCCGCCTGGGGCTCAGTCGACGTCGCACTCATACGATCTCACCTTCTTGCCGGACAAGCACAAGAAGGACGGACAAACCCCGCCTCAAGTTTACTTGACCATCAAAAACCACAAAAGTCACACTAAAGGTTGAGTTTTCCCTCTTTCACACCGGGCACCCTTGTTCGTTTGCCCCCGGCCAATTTTGGGATACATCCCCCAAATAAGGACAAAAAGGACATAAGTGGACGCGGAGGGTGGAGGCGTCCGCGGCGGTCACCCCGCCTGTGGCCGCCCCCCGAACAGCCGGGCGGCCACGCGGCGGACCATCGGCCGGGCGCTGCGGGCGGCGGTGACCAGCCCCGGGAGGGGGTCGTCGGCGGTCAGCCAGGCGAACTCCCGCCCTCCCCCCGGCGGGATCGGGTGCCGCCGCTCCCCCGAGCGGCGGTAGGCGATCCGGGCGGGCACGTCGAGGTTCTCCACGATGATCCTGCGTCCCTCGACCTGCGTCCCCGCCGGAACCTCCTGGCCGGTGGAGGTGAGGTAGTGGGCCCGGATCACGTCGATTCCGGCGTCGGTCTCGAAGAGCCGGAACTGCGCCCCCACCCGGGGGTTGAAGTCGAGCAGCTTGTACCTGCCGTCACGGTGATCCAGCCGCCAGTCCAGATCGGCGACGCCCGCGTACCCGCTCTCCTTGCAGAACCGGGCGGTCAGCGTGGCGAGCTCCGGGTTGCCCACCGAGTAGGCGTACGTCGTCACCCCGACGTGCGGCGGCCACGACCGCACCTTCACGCCGGTGAAGCCGACCACGGTGTCGGACCGCGCGTCGCAGCAGACGTGGGCGATCCAGTCCGTCGACTCCGCCCTCGGCAGATACTCCTGCACGAGCGCGTACGGCGAGGCGGGCCACCCTGCGGCCAGGTCGCGCAGCTCCCCCGGGGTGCCCACCACCGTGGAACGGCTGACCACCGGCGCGGCCAGCCGGACCCACGGCTCGGAGTTCTTGACCACGACCGGGAAGGTGAAGTCCCTGACGATCTCGTCGATCTGGTCGCGCGAGGTGACCAGCCGGGACTCCGGCGCCGGTATCCCGTAACGCCGGCAGAGCCGGAACATCTCGTGCTTGCTGGCCAGCAGGCGCGGCAGGTCACGCGGGACCGGCGGCAGGAGCAGGTGCTCCGACAGCTCCTCGGCGTGCTCGGCGAGCAGGATCGCCGCCTCGTCGTCGGTCGCCACGGCCACCGCCGGCCGGGGAAGCGACGCGGCGATCTTCCCCAGCCCCCGCACGAGCTCCGCGGCCGGCTCGGCGCCGGTGGTCGGCCAGACGATCCGGCCGGCCCGGTGACGGGATACCGCCGCGGAGGTGAACCGCCCCTCGGCGATGACGTGGACGGCGACCCCGAGTCGTCCCAGTGTCCGTACGGCGCCGACGGCCCCGTGGTGAAGGGGGTAGTGGCCAACCTTGACGAGAAGGACCGGAACGCTCGGGTCCACTGTCACTCCTCGGATTCGGATCCGTCGGTGGCGACGTAGCCCACCACGCCGCGCAGCTTACCGACCGGGACGGCCCCGCGGCGCAGCAGCCGGGGCACCGCCGTGGTCAGGTCGACGATCGTCGACGGGACGTCGTCGGCGCAGGGCCCGCCGTCGAGGTAGACCGCCACCGTCTCCCCCAGCTGCTCCTCGGCCCCGGCCGCCGTGGTGGCCGCGGGGGCGCCGGAGCGGTTGGCACTGGAGACGGCCAGCGGGCCGGTCTCCTTGAGGAGCTCCAGGGCGACCGCGTGCAGGGGCATCCGCAGGGCGACGGTGCCCTTGGCGTCCCCCAGGTCCCACGACAGCGAGCGACCGGCCCGGCAGATCAGCGTGAGCGGCCCCGGCCAGAAGGCGTCGACGAGATCCTGGCCGTAGGGGCCGAGGCCCTCCACCAGGGCGGTCGCGGCGCGCACGGTGCCGACCAGCACCGGCACGGGCATGTCACGGCCGCGCCCCTTGGCCGCGAGAAGCGCCGTGACGGCGGCGGGCGTGAAGGCGTCCGCGCCGACCCCGTAGACGGTGTCGGTCGGCAGCACCACGAGCTCGCCCCGGGCGATGGCGGCGGCGGCGTCGGCGATGCCGGCGGTCCGCTGTTCGGCGTCTGTGCAGTCGTAACGTCGGCTCACGGCGTGCCTTCCTGTTCCCCGCCCTATTCCTGGCCGAAACGGGCGGTGACGAAGCGGTCCCTGCGGGTGAGGTCCTGGCGGCTGCGGACGTCGCGCCAGCCGTTGCCCTCGGAGAAGATCAGGTAGACGGGCGTCCCCTGCTCGTCGGCGTGCTCGACCGCGACGAACCCGCCGGGACGCAGCAGCCGCCTGGCCGTCCGCTCCACCGCCCGGACCTCGTCGAGGCCGTCTCTGCCCGAGCCGTACAGCGCGCGGCGCGGGTCGTAGTCACGCACCTCGGGGTCGCGGGGAACGGCGCCGGGGGGGATGTAGGGGGGGTTGGAGACGACGAGGTCCACTCGCCCCTCGAACCCGGGCAGGGCGTCGGCCAGGTCCTCGGGGTGCAGGTGAACCCGCCCCTGGCCGTGCTCCAGGATGTTGCGCTTGGCCCAGCGGTAGGCGTCGGGGTCGATCTCGACGGCGTGCACCGTGGCCAGCGCCACCTCCTGGGCGATGGACAGCGCGATCGCGCCGGAGCCGGTGCCCAGGTCCGCGACCACCGGCGAGGCGACGTCCATCTCCCTCAGCCGGTCGATGGCCCACCCCGCCACGACCTCGGTCTCCGGTCGCGGCACGAACACCCCCGGCCCGACCTCCAGGGACAGATAGCGGAAGTAGGCGCGCCCGGTGATGTGCTGGAGCGGCTCGCGGGCCTCACGCCGGGCCACGCCCTCCCAGAACAGCGCGTCGAACTCCCCGTCGGCGACGGTGTGCAGTTCGCTGCGCCGTACCCCGTGGACAAAAGCCGCTATCTCCTCGGCGTCCGTGCGCGGCGACGGCACACCTGCCTCGGCGAGCCGGGCGGTGGCGAGGGCGATCTCGTCCAGCAGAAAGGTCATGGCACGTTCTATGAGTGTTCGGCGAGCTTCTCCGCCATCTCGGCGTCGAGGAGGGCCTGGATGACGGCCGTGAGGTCCCCGTCCAGCACCTGGTCGAGGTTGTAGGCCTTGAAACCGACACGGTGGTCGGAGATGCGGTTCTCCGGGAAGTTGTAGGTGCGCACCCGCTCGGAGCGGTCGACCGTCCGGATCTGGGACTTGCGCTCGGCCATGGCCGCGGCGTTGGCCTCCTCCTCGGCGATGGCCTGCAGGCGGGCCCGCAGGATGCGCATGGCCGACTCCTTGTTCTGGAGCTGGCTCTTCTCGTTCTGGCAGGAGGCGACCACACCGGTCGGAAGGTGGGTGATCCGCACGGCCGAGTCGGTGGTGTTGACGCTCTGGCCCCCGGGGCCGCTTGAGCGGTAGACGTCGACGCGCAGGTCGTTCGGGTCGATCTGCACGTCGACCTCCTCGGCCTCCGGATAGACCAGGACCCCGGCGGCGCTGGTGTGGATGCGCCCCTGCGACTCGGTGACCGGGACGCGCTGCACCCGGTGCACCCCGCCCTCGAACTTCAGCTTCGACCACACGCCGTCGTCACCCCTGGCCTTCACCGCGACCGTGACGTCCTTGTAGCCGCCCAGGTCGGAGGGGGTGGAGTCGATCAGCTCGGTCTTCCAGCCGACCCGCTCGGCGTAGCGGAGGTACATGCGCAGCAGGTCGCCGGCGAACAACGCCGACTCCTCGCCGCCCTCGCCCGCCTTGATCTCCATGATGATGTCCTTGTCATCGTTGGGATCACGCGGGATCAGCAGCTGCCTGAGCCTCTCCTCCAGCTCGGGGACGCGGGCCTGGAGCTCCTTGGCCTCCTGGGCGAACGCCTCGTCCTCGGCGGCCAGCTCCCTGGCGGTACCCAGGTCGCCCCGGACCCCCTCAAGCTCCCGGTAGGTGGTGACGATCGGGGTCAGCTCGGCGTATCTCCTGCCGAACGTGCGCGCCTGCGCCGGACTGGCGTGCACGGTGGGATCGGCGAGCTTGAGTTCCAGCTCGGCGTACTCACTGAGTAACTCGTCGAGGTTCACCGTGCGTCCTTCCTTGAAGCCCTTGGGGAAACCTGCCTCAGCATCACGAACGCCGACCCGGGCACACCCCGGAAAACGAGGGGTGATCTTCCGAGTCGGCGTCGAGACGCGGGCTACTGTCCCGTGGACTTCTTACCGAAGCGCTTCTCGAAGCGCGCCACCCGGCCACCGGTGTCCAGGATCTTCTGCTTGCCCGTGTAGAACGGGTGGCAGGCCGAGCACACGTCGGCGTGGATGGCGCCGCTCTTGGCGGTGCTGCGGGTGACGAAAGTGTTACCGCAGGTGCAGGTCACCTCGGTGGTGACGTAGTCCGGGTGGATGTCGGGCTTCATGTCCTTCTCGTTTCCTCTCCAGGTCACGGTCGCCGGGTCGCCATGTCTCTCGCCGATGAGGCTTCGCGCGCCGTGGCACACGGGAGATGCGCGCGGGCGGGAACCGGAACCGCTGCGGTTCGGCTACCAGTGTGCCAGATGCTCCAACCACCCCAGGCCACAGGACATTCCTGGACGCCCGTCACCCGATATCTGTGGACGGGCCTCACGGGCCCCGCTAGGCTCCGGTGCCCGAACCGTACCTTTACCACCATATTTACCCGAGTAAGGGGACCATGATGAGGAACGGGACGCGGTTGCTCGTGGCAACCGCGACGGGGGCCGCCGTCTTCGCCGGCGGTACGTCATCGGCCTTCGCCACCCGCCCCGCCCTGCTCAAGAGCGCGGCGGCCTGCGAGGCGGTCACGGCCGACATCTCCGAGGTCAAGGTGGGCGACGCCTTCGTCCCCCTGAAGGAGGACAACAAGATCGGCTTCGAGGCCACCCTCAGAAAGCCCTTCAAGGACAAGGACGCGAACGGCGCCTGGCCCGTGGAGGGGAACGGCAAGCAGGTCCAGCGCGCGGCGACCCGGGTGACCGCCGAGGTGACCCGCGCCGACGGCACCGTCATCGCGGCCACCGACCTCATCCTGCCGAAGCAGCCCGAGACCACGGACGCCGAGCACAAGGTCGCCGACGTCCCGCAGACCGCCGTCCTCAAGGGTGACTTCACCGTCACCGCCAAGGACAGGGACGGCACGTGGCAGATCCGCCTGAGGGTCACCAAGGCGGGCGCCGACGGCGGAACCTGCAAGGAGGTCGGCGTCGACCCGCAGGTCAAGTACGTCGGCGCCTCGGTGACCGACCCGGTCGTCGTCACCGCCGGCAAGGACACCAAGGTGGTCGTCCGGGCGCGCGTCGTCGGCGCCTCGTCCGTCTCCGCACGCCTCTCCAGCGACGACGCCAACGACTCGGTGGAACTCCGGCTCTCCAAGGGCAGGGGCGCCACCACGTGGTACCGGAACACCCTGTTCGACGACGGCTTCTCCACCGGCGGCTGGACACTGGAGCTGACCGCCACCCGCGGCAAGGAGAGCGTCAAGGTCGGCAAGGCCGACGCCTTCACCGTCCGGGCCGCCAAGGCGCGGAAGGCCGGCTCGAAGGTCTCCTTCGACGTGAGCGCGAACACGGTCCGGAAGGGGAAGGCGATCCGCCTGTTCGGCACGGCCTACCGGGGCGGCTCCGCCTACGCCGGCAAGGCCGTCGCGCTCTACCGCAAACGGAAGGGCTCCTCCGGCTGGACGTTCGTCGCCTTCGCCACGGCGAACGGCCAGGGGCGGTTCGGCAAGGTCGTCAGGCCGAAGTCCGACGCCTACTGGCGGGCCGTGCTCCCGGGGACGAGCAGGACCTACGGGGCCGTCTCCGGGGCCGAGTTCGTGGACGTCCGCGGAAGGACGGCGCGGAACGGGTGACACCGCGGCCCCGCCCCTCGCTCACCGCCCCAGGTAGGTCAGCACGGCCAGCACCCTGCGGTGGTCGCCGGGGGCGGGGTCGAGGCCGAGCTTGGCGAAGATGCTGGAGATGTGCTTTTCGACCGCTCCCTCGGTGACGACCATCCGGGCGGCGATCGCCGTGTTGGATCGGCCCTCGGCCATCAGGGTGAGGACCTCCCGTTCCCTGGCCGTCAGCGAGGCCAGCGGGTCGCTCCAGCGGTGACGGCTCAGCAGCTGCCCGATGACCTCCGGGTCGATGACCGTTCCCCCGGCCGCGACCCGGCGCACGGCGTCGAGGAACTCCGACACGTCCGCGACCCGCTCCTTGAGGAGGTAGCCGACCGCCGCCGCGCCCCCGCCGATCAGCTCGGTGGCGTAGCGCTCCTCCACGTACTGCGACAGCACCAGGATCGGCAGCCTCGGCCGCAGCGCCCTGGCCTCCAGCGCCGCGCGCAGCCCCTCGTCGGTGTGGGTCGGCGGCATCCGGACGTCCACGACCGCCAGGTCGGGGTCGTGCTCGGCCACCGCCGCCACCAGGCCGGGGCCGTCCCCGGCCACGGCGACGGTCTCCACCCCTCCGTCGGCCAGGAGCCTGACCAGCCCCTCCCGCAGCAGCACCGAGTCTTCGGCGATCACCACCCGCATGCGTCCAGTGTTCACCACTCGCAGGGGAGTTCGGCGCGGATCACGGTGGGACCCCCGGGCGGGCTGTCCACGTTCAGGACGCCGTCGATGGTGGCGGCCCGGTCCGCCAGGCCGGCCAGGCCGCCCCCGGCACGCGGCACGGCCGCCCCCGCCCCGTTGTCACGGACCTCGACGACCACCCGCCCGTCCCGGCGGGTGACCCGGACGGACGCCTCCGTGGCCCCCGAGTGCTTGGCCATGTTGGTCAGCGACTCGGCGACGACGAAGTAGGCGATGCTCTCCACCGCCGCCGGGGGCCGGTGCGAGATCTCCACCGACAGGCTCACCCGCACGGGCGCCCGCGCCGCGAGCGAGGACAGGGCCGCGTCCAGCCCCCGGTCGGTGAGGATCGCCGGGTGGATGCCCCGGGCGAGGTCGCGCAGTTCGGCGATGGCGGCCTTCGCCCCGGCGTGGGCCTGGGCGAGAAGCTCCTCCGCTCCGGCGGGATCGGTCTCCATCTTGGCCCGCGCCCGGCCCAGGTCCATGGCGACCGCGAGCAGCCGCTGCTGGGCGCCGTCGTGCAGGTCGCGCTCGATCCTGCGCCGCTCGGCCTCGGCCGCGTCCACCCCCCGGGCCCGGCTGGCCCGCAGGTGGGCGGCCCGCGCGGCCAGCAGCTCCCCCTTCCCCGGGCCGAGCAGCGCGCGGGCCAGCAGCGTGTGCAGCCACGCCATCGCCCGGGTCGCGTACAGAGCGGCGCAGAGGACGGCCAGCCCCGCCGGCAGGCACAGCAGCACCCCCGGGACGGAGCCGATCAGCGCGCCCTCGACGGCCTGGATCGGGCCCGCGTCCACCAGCGCGAGCGGCGGCACGACGATCAGGGAGAACGCCAGGAACCACAGGACGACCGAGACGACGAACTCCCCCAGGCCGGCCACCGGCAGCAGCAGCAGATACAGCAGGTCCTTCCATGTCGCCGGATCGGCGAGCACACGCCTCCAGCGCGCGAGCGGGCCGCCGCCCGCGGGCGGCCGGTAGGGGTCGGGGATCGTGACGCCGAAGGCCAGGCGGAGTATCCGGCGCTCGGCCATCGCCGCGCCGCGCCAGGCCACCATGATCAGCGCGAGCAGGGGAACCCCCACCCACACGACGGTCAGGACCAGAGCGACCGGCAGCGCGCAGGCCAGCACGGCGAGGCAGGCGAGCCCGTAGAACAGGCTCCCCGCAAAGTACGGCACCGCGCGCCAGGTCATCGGGTCGACCAGCAAGCCCAGCGGGCCGTTCGGCCCCAGCGGCACCCGCCGGCGCAGCGGCGCCCGCGCCGCGGACGCGTCCATCGTCTCCGCCGTCATCAGCCCTCGTTCCCGCCCTTCGCACGCCGTGATCACGGTCCACGCCCGGAGGAAAGCCGGGCCCGGGGATCGTGACAAGCCTGCCGGGGGCCGGGGCCTCGGCGGAATGGAGCGGGCGGGTGCCTTGGTGGTAGGGATACCCCCAAGGAGGGCGGCACGCACAAGACCCGGAAGACGGTGAACGCCCCGGCCGGAGGAGCCGGGGCGTTCACCGCACCGTCAGGGCCTCGGCCGGGTGGAACCGGCCGGAGCCGGTCAGTCGCGGTCGGAGCTGACCGTGGTCTTCTGGACCTGGAGGAGGAACTCCGCGTTGGACTTGGTCTCCCTCATCTTCTCCAGGAGCAGCTCCAGGGCCTGCTGCATGTCCAGGGCGTGCAGCACCCGGCGTAGCTTCCAGGTGATCTGCAGCTCGTCCTTCGACATGAGGATCTCCTCCTTGCGGGTGCCGGACGCGTCGACGTCCACCGCGGGGAAGATTCTCTTGTCGGCGAGCTGACGGTTGAGCTTGAGCTCCAGGTTTCCGGTGCCCTTGAACTCCTCGAAGATGACCTCGTCCATCTTGGAGCCGGTCTCGACCAGCGCCGTGGCGAGGATCGTCAGCGAGCCGCCGTTCTCGATGTTGCGGGCGGCGCCGAAGAAGCGCTTCGGCGGGTAGAGGGCGGTGGAGTCGACACCGCCGGACAGGATCCGGCCGGAGGCCGGAGCCGCCAGGTTGTAGGCCCGGCCCAGGCGGGTGATGGAGTCGAGCAGCACGACGACGTCGTGCCCCAGCTCCACCAGGCGCTTGGCACGCTCGATGGCGAGCTCGGCGACCGTGGTGTGGTCCTCGGCGGGGCGGTCGAAGGTCGAGTGGATGACCTCGCCCTTCACCGACCGCTGCATGTCGGTGACCTCTTCGGGACGCTCGTCGACCAGGACGACCATCAGGTGGCACTCGGGGTTGTTCCGGGTGATCGCGTTGGCGATCGACTGGAGCACCATCGTCTTGCCGGCCTTGGGCGGCGAGACGATGAGACCGCGCTGCCCCTTGCCGATCGGCGCGACCAGGTCGATGATCCGGGTGGTCAGGACGTTCGGCTCGGTCTCCAGGCGCAGCCGCTCCTGGGGGTACAGCGGGACGAGCTTGTTGAAGTCGGGGCGCTGCCGCGCCTGCTCGGGGTCCATGCCGTTGACCGTGTCGAGGCGGACGAGCGCGTTGAACTTCTCGCGGCGCTCGCCGTCACGGGGCTGGCGGACGGCACCGGTGACGACGTCGCCCTTGCGCAGACCGTTGCGGCGGATCTGCGCCAGCGAGACGTAGACGTCGTTGGCGCCCGGGAGGTAGCCGCTGGTCCGCACGAACGCGTAGTTGTCGAGGATGTCCAGGATGCCGGCGATCGGGATCAGGACGTCGTCGTCGCCGACCACGGGCTCGTTGCCGTCGAAACGGTCACGGCCCCGGCGGTTGCGCTCCCTGAACCGGCCGCGACGCCCGCGGCGGTCGTCGTCGTCGCCCACGCCGTGCTGGTCGTTGCGGTTCTGCGGGCCGCGGTCGCCACCCCGGTCGTTCCGGTCGCCCCGGTCGTTGCCCCGCTCGCCGCGGCCCTGGCCGGAGTCGGCCGCGCGCTGGTCGGCACGGCCGTCGCCGCGCTCACCGCGCTCGCCACGCTCACCGCGCTCACGCCGGTCGGCGCGCTCGCCGTTGCGGTTACGGCGGTCGCCACGCTCACCGCGCTCGCCACGCTCACGGCGGCTCTCGCCGCGCTCGGCGCGGCCTTCGGCCTGGCCGGACTCGGCCTGCTGCTCCGCGGCGGGAGCGGCGGCCACGGGCTCGGCCACGGGCGGCGCCTGCTCGGCCACGGACTCCACCGCCGCCGGGCGGGAGCGCTCCCTCCGGCTCCGGGCCGGACGCTCGGCGACCGGCTCGGCGACGGGGGCCGCGGGAGCCGCGACGGCCTGCGCGGCCGGGGCCTCCTTGACGGCGGCGGGAGCCGGCGCGCCCTCGGCGGTTACGCCCTGCTTCTCCTGGATGGCTGCGATGAGTTGGCTCTTGCGCATCCGTCCGGTCCCGCTGATGCCAAGACCAGACGCGATGGCCTGCAGTTCAGGCAGCACCATCGCGGACAGGCCGGTGCCGGAGCGACGGCGCGGCTTGGCCGCGGGGCGGGTGGGGGTGTCGCCGGCCTCCGGTGATGCGCCGGTGGCGTCGGAGAGGAGTTCGGTGGTGTCGCTCACTAATGGGTCCTTCCCAGGGGTCGGGCGTGGCCATGATCAGCCAATCGTCCCGGTGGTGCGATCGACCCGGTGGGACAGACCGGGTCGGGTTGCACGTCGCGATCCTCGACGACCCACGGGGGTCGCCGCCACTGTTGGAGAAGGGCACATCCTTGCCGTCACCATCGCGATTCGTCGACGGTGGGGCTTGGAGGACACCCCCCGGATTGCTACCGGCAACCAGATGTCGAGGTGGTTCGAACGCGCATGTCCCCTCACACGCCGTCTGTCGTTGCCCCAACCACATGTGGAGCGTTCGGAGGCGACGGATTCGGGGAGGCCACTGCGGCGCTCATGCCCCACCAGGTGGGACATGGTGCAGCGATGTGTGGCTGACAAGCACGCACCCAACAAGGGGGCACCTGGTGCGGCTACCAGCCTAACATCACCAGCGCACACAGCTATTCCCTGAAGGTCGAAGAGGTATCAGCGTGTCTCGGAGGAGACGACACAGGCACCGCGGGTTTCGACATCCAGTGGCTGGATGAGCCAATCAGTACCCACTTCCGGTGCGATCAAATCCTGCGTATCCCCCGTGGAAAACGCAAGAACGGTGGGACCCGCTCCCGAGACGACCGCAGGGACGCCGATCCCGCGCAGACGTTGTACCAGATCGGCGGTCCGCGCCATCGCAGGCGCGCGGTAATCCTGGTGCAGCCGGTCCTCCGTGGCGGCCAGCAGCAGCTCACGCTCCGGTCTGGCCGTCAGCGCCGCCACCAGCAGCGCCGCCCGCCCCGCGTTACGCGACGCGTCGGCGTGCGGCACCTCCTTGGGGAGCAGCCCCCGGGCGACCTCCGTGGACAGCCGGTGCCTGGGGATGATCACCAAGGGACGGATGCCGGTGTGCGGTACCAGTCTCACCATACGCGGTGCGCCCGACTGCTCGGTCCAGGCGATGGTCAGCCCGCCCGCCAGACAGGGGGCCACGTTGTCGGGATGCCCCTCGATCTCGGTGGCCAGCGCGAAGACGTCGTCGTCGGTGAACGCCTCCGGCCCGCCGGAGCGGGCGGGAACCCGCCGGCCCGCGGCCGGTGCGTACGGCCCGGCGGCCAGCGCCCGCGCGGCGAGGACGCCCGCGCAGATCGCCGCGGAGGACGAGCCGAGTCCCCGCGCGTGCGGGATGCGGTTGCGGCAGCGCAGCCGGATGCCGCGCGGCTGCGCGACCCCCATGCGGTCGAAGGCGCTCCGCATCGCCCGCACCACGAGGTGCCCCTCGCCGTCGTCGAGCTCACCGGCCCCCTCTCCCTCGACCTCGATCGAGACGGCCTGGGTGTCCGGGCCGTCACCGGGGTCGAACAGCCGGGCCTCGACCTCGTCGTACAGGCCGAGGGCCAGGCCCAGGGCGTCGAACCCCGGGCCGAGGTTCGCCGACGTCGCCGGAACCCGGACCGTGACGGCCGCGAAGGCGGTGACGGCGCCGGCGGCGGTGTCGCTGCTGTGGGTCATCGACATTCTGGGGCGGGGCCCCCGGCATGGCCATGGGGGAGCCCCTCCTCCTCTCCAACGGACTTTCCGGTGCTCCTCGCGGGAACGGAGGGCGGCGACGGCGCGGGACCGGTCTCAGGCGAGTTCCAGTGCGGCGGCCGCGGCGTGGGCGTCGATCGGGATCGTCACCGGGGCGGGCGCCCCGGAGATGGCCCAGTCGGGGTCCTTCAGGCCGTTGCCGGTCACGGTGCAGACCACCCGCAGGCCCGGCGACAGCAGTCCCTGGCCGTGCGCCTGCAGGAGGCCGGCCACGGAGGCCGCCGAGGCGAGCTCGACGAACACGCCCTCCTCCTGGGCCAGCAGCTTGTACGCGGCGGCGATCTGGCGGTCGGTGACGGCCTGGATGACGCCGCCCGACTCGTCGCGGGCGGCCTCGGCGAGCCGCCAGGAGGCGGGGTTGCCGATGCGGATCGCGGTGGCGATCGTGTGGGGGTGGGTCACCGGCGCGCCGTTGACGATCGGCGCGGCCCCGCTGGCCTGGAAGCCGAACATGCGGGGCGTCCGGGTCGCGACGCCGTCCTCGGCGTACTCGGTGTAGCCCATCCAGTAGGCGGAGATGTTGCCCGCGTTGCCGACCGGGATGCAGTGGACGTCGGGCGCGTCGCCGAGCGCGTCCACGATCTCGAAGGCGGCGGTCTTCTGGCCCTGAAGGCGGAAGGGGTTGACCGAGTTGACCAGAGCGATCGGATGGCTCCCCGAGAGCTTCCTGGTCATCTCCAGGCAGTCGTCGAAGGAGCCCTCGACCTGCAGCAGCCTGGCCCCGTGCACGAGCGCCTGGGCCAGCTTGCCCATCGCGATCTTTCCCCGGGGCACCAGCACGGCGCAGGTCAGGCCGGCGCGGACCGCGTAGGCGGCGGCGGAGGCGCTGGTGTTGCCGGTGGAGGCGCAGATGACGGCCTTCGCGCCCTCCTCGACGGCCTTGCTGATGGCCATGGTCATGCCGCGGTCCTTGAAACTGCCGGTCGGGTTCGCGCCCTCGACCTTGAGGTAGACCTCGCAGCCGGTCAGCGCCGAGACCCGGTGCGCCGGGACGAGTGGGGTGCCGCCCTCCAGGAGCGTGACAACGGGCGTCGCCGTGGTCACCGGAAGTCGGTCACGGTACTCCTCGATGAGGCCACGCCACGCCCTGGTCATCGTCGCTCCTCCCGCGCGTGGCCGGCACGCGCGCGCTACCTGCGGTGTTGGATAACGAGTTTACGGGCAAGGGCCACGGCACCGGGATCCCGCGTCCGCCAAATGGACAGGCGAGACGCCCCTTCTCCAGGAAACCCTAAGAAAGTCCGGATAGGGTCGACAAGGCCTGAAAAGCGGGAACGCGGACGAGGAGCACCACATCATGACGGGCGGAGCGGCGATCGACCGGTCCCCGATCCGGCACAACGACTATTCCTGCCTGACCCCGCCGCCGCTCGGCGGGTGGACCCCCACGCTGCCGGTCAGCGTGGTCATCCCCGCGCACGGCGGCCAGGATCGGCTGGATCTGACCCTCGCGGCCCTGGCGGCGCAGACCTACCCCGATCATCTCATGGAGGTGATCGTGGTCGACGACGGCAGCGACCCTCCGCTGCGCCTTCCGGAGATCGCCCCGCCGGGCACCCGGATCGAACCGGCCCGGCCCGGGGGCTGGGGCATCGCCCACGCGCTCAACACCGGGGCCGCCCTGGCGGAGGGGCGGATCATCCAGCGCCTCGACGCCGACATGGTGCCCTGGCGCGAGCACATCGAGGCGCTGGCCCGCTGGCACCACCTGACCGACTACCTGGTCGCCATCGGCGCCAAGAGGTTCGTCGAGGAGGCGACGGTCTCCCCCGCCGAACTGCGCGACGGCGTGCGCGCGGGCACGCTGGAGACCGTCTTCGACCTGTCGAGCGCGCTGGCCAGTTCCACCGAGCAGACGATCTCCCGCACCGACGGCCTGCGGAACAGCCGCAACCCCTACCACGTGTGCACCGGGCCGACGGTCTCGATGCGGCGGGAGATGTTCCACGCCGTCGGCGGGGTGGATCCGGGCGTCCTGCGGGGCGAGGACACCGAGTTCGCCTACCGCCTGGCCACCCACGGCGCGGTCTTCGTTCCCGACCCGCAGGCCAGGGCCGTGCACCTGGGCCTTCCGGCGCAGCGCCGCGACCGGCAGCGGGCGGTGCGGGCGGTCGCCCCCTACCTCGCCCACCGCGTGCCGCTCCGCCGCGACCTGCGCAAGGAGACGGGCAGGCGGTGGCTGGTGCCGTACGTCGAGGTGGCCCTGCGGACGAACCTGGGCGCGGAGACCGACGGCGATCGGGTGCGCCGGGCGGTGAACGCCGCCCTCGGCGGCTCGATCACCGACGTGCGCGTCACGCTCGTCGCCCCCTGGTCGCGGCTGCCCGAGGGACGCCGCCCGGTGCTCGACGACCCGCTCTTCGAGGCGCACCTGCTGCGCGAGCACCTCGCCCACGACGAGCGGGTACGGCTGGCCGACGAGCTCTCCCCCACCCCGGCGCCGATCCCGTTCCGCTACACGGGCCCCGCCTCGGTGCCACTGGGACACGACTCCCTGGAGCGGATGATCGCCGCGATCCAGGACGACCGCTCCGGCCTGCTCGTCGTCGACCTCGGCGACGACGGCACGGTCACGCTGGAACGGACCGAGGCGCTGGGCCGGGCGAGACTGCTGGCCGCCGACGACGTCGTCACCTCGATCAAGGCCACCCACGGGGTACGGTACGGCGACCGCGCGGAGTTCTGGCCCGCCCGCTCCACGTCCGCGCCCGGCCCCGGCCCCGGCCCCGCAAAGCGTCCCCTCGCCGTCCCCGTCCCACCGGCCTCCCCTGCCCCGGGGCCCGCCGCGCGACCCTCCTCACCCCCCGCCCCGGTCCCGTCGCAGACCTCGAAGCCCGCCGCCGGGCGGAGGTCCTGGCTCGGCAGGCTCCGCACCGCGATCCGCCCGAGGTGATCTCGGGGCCTCCCGGCCGGCGGCGGGCGGTCCTCAGCGACGGCGGCTGATCGCGCGTTTGACGGAGGACAGCAGGCCGTACTGGACGACCTTCCTGGCGGCGGCCAGATCCTTGCGCAGGCCGCCGACCTCGCGGCGGAGCTCCACCGCGCTCCGGCGCCAGCGGCCCGCCTCCTCACGCCACTTCGCCACCTGGCCGCGCAGCCGCTCGGCCTCCTTGGTGAGGCGGGCCACCTCCGCCTGCGCCTCGGTCCTGGCCCGGTGGGCGCCGCGGCGTCCGGTGAGCACGCGGGCCTCGGGCAGGAAACCGTAGGTCTCCCCGTCCACCCACAGCGTCCCGAAGGTGTCCTCCACGGCGTCGTCGGGGTCCTCGCCCTCCCTTCGCACGATCGCGGCGCGGGCGAACGCGGCGGTGCGCTCCAGCCTGGCCGTGGCCATCTCCCGGCCGGGCCCCTCCGCCAGCAGCACCGACACCAGGCCGCACCCCTCCTCCCCCGCCAGGTCGAGCAGGCGTGCCAGGCCGTCCTCGGCCGGGGTCCACCCCGCGGGCAGCCTCAGCCGGTACGGCGCGCCGCTCCACAGGCCCGGCCGCCCGCCGCCGGCTCCCGGCTCCGGCGTCCCCGTGCCCGCGGCGCGGCGGAGGGCGCCGCCCCCGGGCCACGGGGGCGCGGGGTCCTCGCCGGAGGGGACCGTCCGCGCGGGGTACGGCACGGCGGGCTCGCCCGGCGCGGGGGAGGCGAGGGTGAACCGCACCCGGGGTTCATGGGCGTAGTGGCCGCGGATGAGCACCAGGTCCAGGTCCGGGTTCTCCAGCGGCGCGCGGCCCTCGGTCACGGCCCGGTCCCACGGGCCGGGAAGGGTGACCGCGACGTCGGGCACGGTGCCCGCGAGCACGGCGTCCACGGTGGCGCGGACCTCGTCGTAGCGGAGGCCTTCCTCCTCCCCCGTCCCCGGCTCGACGACGACCTCCAGGTAGGGCACCTTCCAGCACCGGCCGGGGTGGGAGCGCAGCCAGCGGTAGGCCGGGATGCGGTCGGCCACGAAGGCGTGGCTGACCCGGTCGATCGAGGGTTTGTCCCGCATCCGCATGGTGGGGCCGAGGTGGAAGGCGCGGGCCAGCGGTTCGGGCACGAAGACCGCGCCCGCCTGGGCGAGGCGGTAGCCCATCTCGGTGTCCTGGCCGAGGACGAGGTCGGTGTCCATGGGCCCGGCCTGGGCGAGCAGCGCGGCGCCGACCGACGTGGCGCCGCCCACGTGCAGGCTGAAGGCGCGCCGCGGGTTGTCGGTGAGGCCGCCGGTCCGTTCGACGAGGTCCACCAGCCAGGCGTGCGGCTCGGCGGGCTCGAACAGCTCGCCGAGGTCGTCCGAGGCGGCCACCTGCCCGGGGGTGGGCAGCGGGGCCGGGGAGAAGCGCAGGTAGCCGGTCACCGCGAGGTAGGGCGCGGTGTGGTGCCAGCGCATGTGCGCCTCGACCGCCCGGCGGTCCAGGACCACGTCGGCGTCGAGCCAGTGGACGACGTCGCCGGTGGCGGCCCGCAGCCCGGCGTTGCGGGCGTGCGCCCTGCCCGGGACCGGGCAGGCGATCAGCCGGGTGTCCGCCGGGCGGAGCTCGGGCAGCCGCAGCGGCGGATCGCTGCCGTTGTCGACCACGAGGACCTCGGTCAGCTCCCCGGGGTAGCTCTGGCGGGACAGCGCGGCCAGTACCAGGTCGAGTCTCTCCTGCCCGCCGTGGGCGGGGATCACGACGCTGACCCGCAGCGACGGCGTCCAGGCCCCGAGATCGGCGGGGGCGAGGACGCGGTAGTCGTTGCCGGTGACGCGCGGGATCACGGGGCTTCCAGGATCAGGCTCGGGCGGAAACCCCGCCACTGGTTCGAGGCGACGCGCAGGAAGTGGGCCAGGGAGAGCCGCCAGGTGTGCTCGGCGCTCACCGAACGCCGCAGCACGTAGCCGAGGCCGTGGGTGCGGTAGATGCGCGCCCCGGCGGCGTGGGCGGCCTTCAGCAGGCCGGCGTCCACCCCGCGCGGCAGGCCGGGAAACCCGCCGACCTCGGTGAACCCGGTCCGGTCGAGAAGGATGGTGCCCCCGGCCACGTGGTCGGACCACACCTCGCTGGTGTAGTCCGTGCGGCGGATCGTGACGTTCAGGGGCTCCAGGTAGAAGAACTCGGCGGCGGTGCCCACGATGTCGGCGCCGGCGTAGGACTTGGCGAGGAGGAGGTCGGCCAGGTGCTCGGGGCCGTACCAGTCGTCGTCGTCCCACTTGGCGAGGTGGTCTCCGCCCGCCCGGGAGGCGGCCAGGTTGAGCACGTCCCCGAAGGCGACGGCGGCCTCGGCCTCGACCACGGTGACGGGCAGGCCGCTCTCCGCCACCGCCCGCCGTACGGCCTCGTGGCCGGCGGGGACGCCGTGCAGGCCCAGCAGGACCTCCACCTCCACCCGCCGCTGCCGGGCGATCTGGGCGAGCGCCGAGGGCAGCAGGTGGGGCCGCATGCTGGAGATCACGACGCTGACCGTGGGTGTGGGGGCACCGGCCCCTTCCGGCCCGCCCGCCGTCTCCGCGGCGCCGGCCGCCCGCAGGCCGTACCGGCGCAGCCGTACGCTGTGCTCCTCCCGGCGCAGGCCGGTCACCGACCGCGGTCCTCCCTCCCCCTCCTCCGGCCTCCAGGCGGCGAGCAGGCGGGCGAGGCCGGGCTCCACCCAGGGGGGCGCGCCGTCGGCGTGCAGGGGAACCCCGGCGGCGGCCAGGCCGACGATCGCGCCGAGGGGGGCCGGGGCGTCCGGCCACCGGACGGTCAGGCCCCGCAGCGGTCTCAGCCGGGCGACCTCGCCGGCATCGGGCCGGTCGCCGACCGGCTCGCCGCCGGCCAGCCATTCCCGGCCGGTCCAGGAGAGGTCTGCCGCCGCCTCCGGCGCGGGCCTCAGGAAGCCTTCCGGGGTGGCGAGGGAGGCGTGGACGGGGGAAGGGGAGGGGGCTGGCACCTTCCGAAGGATAGCGAGGCCGAAGGGTCTCCTCCGACCCGGCTTCGGATGCGACGTGAGCGCTCACGCCCGATCAGCCACCGGATCAGGCGACGTCCTCCCCCTCGACGCGCATGACGCTCACCACGTCGCGGACGATGTCCAGCTCGCGCAGCCCCTCGATGGTGGCCGACAGGGCTGCGTCGGAGGCCCGGTGGGTGACCAGGACGAGCTGGGCCTCGTCGCCGTACCCCTCCTGGTGGACGGTCTGGATGGACACGTCGTGCTTGGCGAACATGTCGGCGACCCGGGCGAGCACGCCCGGCTTGTCGGCGACGTCCAGCGAGACGTGGTAGCGCGTGACGGTCTCGCCCATCGGGTGAACGCTCAGGTCGGCGTAGGTGGACTCCTCCGGCCCGCGCGTCCCGGCCAGCAGGTTGCGGCCGACCGCGACGATGTCGCCCAGCACCGCGCTCGCGGTCGGGGCCCCGCCGGCGCCGGCGCCGTAGAACATGAGACGGCCGGCGGAGCGGGCCTCGACGAAGACCGCGTTGTAGGCCTCGCGGACCCCCGCCAGCGGGTGCGTCCGGGGAATCATGGCCGGGTGCACGCGGACGCCGAAGGAAGCGCCGTCCTCGGAGCGGGCGCAGATCGCCAGCAGCTTGATGACGTAGCCCATCGCCTTGGCACCGGCCACGTCCGCGGCGGTGACCTCGGTGATGCCCTCGCGGTGCACGTCGGCGGCCGTCACCCGGCTGTGGAACGCGATACCGGCCAGGATCGCCGCCTTGGCCGCCGCGTCGAAGCCCTCCACGTCGGCCGTGGGGTCGGCCTCGGCGTACCCCAGGACCTGGGCCTCCTCCAGCGCGTCGGAGAAGGACGCGCCGCTGGAGTCCATCTTGTCCAGGATGTAGTTGGTCGTGCCGTTGACGATGCCGAGCACCCGGTGCACGTGGTCTCCGGCGAGGGACTCGCGCAGCGGCCGGATCAGCGGGATCGCGCCCGCGACGGCCGCCTCGAAGTACAGGTCGGCGTCGTTGTCCCTGGCCGCGGCGTGAATGGTCGCCCCGTCCTCGGCCAGCAGGGCCTTGTTGGCCGTGACGACCGACTTGCCGCCGCGCATCGCGCTCAGGATCAGGGATCGGGCCGGCTCGATACCGCCGATCACCTCGACGACGATGTCGACGTCGTCACGGGTGACCAGCGCCTCGGCGTCGGTGGTGAGCAGGGCGGGGTCCACCTCGGTGTCGCGGCGGCGGCCCGGCCGCCGCACGGCGACCCCGGCGAGCTCCAGGGGCGCCCCGACACGCGCGGCCAGGTCGTCGGCCTGCTCGCGCATCAGCCGGATCACCTGGGAGCCGACGACGCCGCACCCGAGGAGGGCGACTTTCAGTGCCATGTGATCGCGCTCCCCGTCTCGTTCGCTCCGCGGGCGGCCCGACCGGCCGCCCCGGCCCCCTCGGCCGGCGCGCCCGGTCGGCGGCCCGGCACTGCAGGTCGTTTCACGCTTGCCCTCTCAGCAGGTCGTCCTCGGTCTCACGCCGGACGATCACCCGGGACTCCCCCGCCCTGACCGCGACCACGGCGGGCCTGGGGAGGTAGTTGTAGTTGCTGGCGAGCGACCGGCAGTAGGCGCCGGTGCCGGCCACGGCGATCAGGTCGCCGGCCGCCAGGTCGTCCGGCAGCCACAGGTCGCGGACGATCATGTCGCCGCTCTCGCAGTGCTTGCCGACCAGGCGGGACAGCATCGGCCCGGCGGCGCTCTCACGGGAGGCCAGCCGCGCGGTGTAGTCGGCGCCGTAGAGGGCGGTGCGGATGTTGTCGCTCATGCCGCCGTCGACGCTGACGTAGGTCCGCAGCCCCTCGACGTCTTTGATCGTTCCGACCTCGTACAGCGTCACCCCGGCCGGTCCGGCGATGGAACGGCCCGGCTCGACGGTGAGCCTGGGCACCGGCAGGCCGGCCGCGGCGGCGACGCCCGCCACGATCTCGCGGAGGTTGTCGGCGATCTGCTTCACCTCGGGCGCGGTGTCGCCCTCGACGTAGGCGATGCCGTAGCCGCCGCCGAGGTCGAGCTCGGGAAGGACGAGGCCGTGCTCCTCCTTGATCCGCACCAGGAGCGTGGCCAGGCGGCGCGCGGCCACCTCGAACCCCGCGGTGTCGGTGATCTGGGAGCCGATGTGGGAGTGCAGGCCGACGAGACGGAGCTGGGGCAGCGCGATGACGCGCCGGGCCGCCTCGGCCGCGGCTCCGCCGTTCAGGGAGAAGCCGAACTTCTGGTCGTCGTGGGCGGTGGCGATGAACTCGTGGGTGTGCGCCTCCACGCCCACGGTCACCCGGATCATGACCTGGGGCCGCCTGCCGTGCTTTTCGGCGAGGAGGCCCAGCCGGGCGATCTCCTCGAAGGAGTCGACCACGATGTGCCCGACCCCGGCCTCGACGGCCCGCTCCAGCTCCGCGAACGACTTGTTGTTGCCGTGCAGGGTGATCCGCTCGGGCGGGAACCCGACGCTCAGGGCGACGGCGAGCTCGCCCGCGCTGCAGACGTCGAGGCCGAGCCCCTCCTGCGCGATCCAGCGGGCGACCTCGCGGCACAGGAACGCCTTGCCGGCGTAGTGGACGTCACCGTCGGCGAACGCCTCCCTGTAGTCGCGGCACCGCGAGCGGAAGTCCTCCTCGTCCACGACGTAGAGCGGGCTGCCGTGCCGTTCGACGAGATCCCCGACGTCCACGCCGCCGATCGTGACCGAGCCGCCGGCGCGGCGCGACGTCCGAGGCCAGATCACGGGGTCCAGGGCGTTCAGATCGGCGGGGGCGCGCGGGGGGCGGTCCTCCGGCAGCACTTCGGCGTGCCGGTCCCCGGCGGGATGGGCGAATCGACTCACCCTGTCGAGGCTATCGGACCTTGTGATCCCCCCGGGACGGGTGACCACGTACCGAGACGCGATCACACAAAAATGCGCGCATTTTTCGCGCTATTGGACCCTTGATCAGGATTTTTTTACGTTTTTGGTGTCTCTGTGCCGCTCCGGCGCCGTCCCCCCCGCCCGGCTAGGACACCTCCGCCGCCGGAACGCCCCAGGTGTCGCACGCCGCCAACGTCCCGTCGCGCTGGCCGCGCGTTATCCACGCGGCGCTGCTGACCCCCGAGCCGTGCGAGCGCCGGTAGCCCTCCGCGGTCTCGTCGTCGGCCGCGTCGTCGCTCACGGCCAGCAGCCGCTGGGTCTCCAGCACGCGGGGCTCGACGGTCCGCAAGGTCACCGCGGCCAGGCAGTCGGCCTGGAGTTCGAGCCTGCGCGACCACGCCTCGTCGAAGCCACCGGGCCCCAGGAGGTCGGCCATCCCGCCGACCTCCTGCACGTGGTGGGCGTACTCGTGCGCGAGGGTGAACATCGCCGGAAGCGCCTGACCGCCCTCGACCAGCACGTTGACCACCCTCCGGTCGGGGCAGTAGATGCCCGCCCAGTCGCCGTCGCCGGTCCCGCACGCGGCCTCCTCGGGGGTGGAGACCAGCCGCACCTCGCCGGGCCGCTCGTAGCCGACGCCGGCCTCGCCCAGCGTGGTGGCCCACATGCGGTCCAGGCAGCGCGAGAGCGTCTTCAGCGTCCCCACGACGTCGGCGTCCCGGTTCTCCGGCAGGGTGTCGCAGCGGGCGTCGACCGGACCGGTCTCCCGGTAGAGGGGGTGGGTGGCCGAGACCGAGCGGGGCGAGCCGGGCACGGTCCCGATCAGCCCCCGGAGGTCGTCACGGAGGAGGACCAGTGCGGTGAGGGCGAGGGCGAAGACGAGCGCGGCGGGCAGCGTCCGCCGGACGACACCGGGCCCGCCCCGCCCCGCCGCCCGGCTCCTCCGGCCGTACACCCCGCCCCTCACCCGACCTCCCCCTATTCTATTTTTCAGGGTTTATCACAATTTTTGGGGTTTATCACAGCCTGTCGGGAGGTGTCTCGCCCAGCGCCGCCAGCGTCCCGGCCAGCACCTCCCGTACGGCCCCGGCCAGCCGGACCCGGGCGGTGTGAAGCGGCGCCGGATCCTCATCGCCGGCGGGCAGCGCCGGGGCGTGCTCGAACGCGTCGTGGTAGGCCAGGGCGAGCCGCTCGGCGTAGGCGGCCCACCCGGGCTCCCCGCTTCGGCGCCTGCTTCCCGCCTCGGCCAGCACCCTGAGCACCGCCCGGTCCGCGCGCCCGTCCAGCAGCTCGGGCCGGAACACCCCGCCGACCCCCAGCTCGGCCGCCCAGCGCCGCACCGCGACCGCCCGGCAGTGGGCGTACCGCACGACGAACCCCGGGTTGCGCCAGACGCGGGGGAAGTCGGCCCACGGCGACACCCCCTCCGCGGGCCGGCCCCCCGGAACGTCCGGAACTCTCGGGGCGATCGAGGTGTCCGGGGCGGCATCCGGGTCGAGCTCCGTCACCAGCTCCCCCGGCACCGCCACCACGATCTCCAGGAGCCCGCCGGGCCGTACCCGGACGTCCGTGATCCCGGGCAGCGCGCGCAGCCGCGCCGCCGTCCCCTCCGGGGTCCCTCCCCCGCGCGGCGCGGCCGGGGAGACGTACACCGCCTCCTTCGCCCACGTCCCCCGGGGGATCGGCGGCCCGCCGAGAATCTCACCAAGCCGGCCGGGCGTCATGCCCGGCAGCCTAGGCCCTCCGGCCACCGTGTCAGCCCGTCCACGCGGCCGTGGGCGCACCGGTCAGACAAGGGCGTGCGGCGCGGCGGGGCCGTAGTCGACGAGCAGCGCCGACCCCAGCAGCCAGCGGTCGCGGTCACGCAGACGGACGTAGCCGAAGCGGTCCGCGGAGAAGACCTTGATCCCGTCCGCCCGGCACTGCCGCATCAGCACCTGGTCCCAGCCCTCGGCGAGGTCGGCGAACCCGATGGAGCGCAGGACCGTACGGCGGGCCAGCAGGGTGGCCCCGGCGACCTCGGGCAGGTAGGAGTACTCGGCGGACGGATGGCACAGCACGGTGGCCGCGACGTCGCGCAGGTGGGCGTAGTAGGCCGCCTTTCCGACGATGTCGGCGGTGGTGAACAGGAAGGGGCGGGCCAGGTCGGTCAGGTAGTGCTCGCCGTAGAGGTCCTGGCCGTCCATGACCGCCACCAGGTCGCCCTCGCACAGATCGAGGGCGTGGTTGAGCCGGGCGCCGGCGGTGACCTCGGGGTCGTGGCCGCGGACCGCCACGTCCACGTGCTCCGGCATCGCGGCCCGCGCCCGCTCCCCTGCGTTCTCGGCCTCCGACAGCAGCACGAGCTGGACGACGCCCTTCTGGGGCGCGACCTGGGCCAGGGCGCGGTCGAGGTCGCCCCGGTCGATCAGGATCACCGAGATGTTCAGGGTGGCGCGGGCGCTGGGCAGCCCGAGCGCGTCCAGCAGGTCGTCGACCTTCTGGGTCATCGTGCCCGAGGCGTACGCCTGGCGGAGCGCCACATGTGCCCGGCGGGCGCCGGCGTCCGCGTCGTCCCCGTCGCCGGCCGTCCCGGGGCGCGTCTCCGGCGCCGGGCCGGAGCTCCGCGACGCCACGATCGGCGTGCCGCAGGCGGCCAGCTCGGCCATCCGCCAGGGCTCGGTGCCCGGCGGGCAGTCCACGGCCCGGGGCCAGCGGTAGGAGGTGAGCACGTCCGGATAGGACAGGTGTCCGGGCAGCAGCTCCTCCACCGGGAGCACCCGGTCGAACCGGTCTCCGGCCAGCGGCAGCGGGTTGTGCACGCGCGGCTGGACGGCGAAGGGCAGCAGGCCGAGCGAGGGCGGCCTGCGGCCGGACTCCGGCTCGCGCGCCGCCAGCGCCGCACCCCAGGCGCCCACGGACGCGGGCAGCGCGGTGACGACGTGCTCGAACAGGCCCGCCGCCGCCGCGAAGTCGCCGACCTCGCCCCGGGTGTGCCAGAAGACGGTGCGGACGCCCCGCTCGGCGCACCAGGCCAGCAGCGCGCGCAGCCCCTCGCCGGGCGCGGCCACCTCCTTGGCCCACGGCCCGGCGGTGACCGACTCGACCAGCAGCAGGTGCGGGACCTCCGCGGCCAGCGCCCGGGCGAAATCCCTGGGCGCGAAACCGGTGGTCTGCCGCCACTCGTAACGCAGCAGCGCCTCGGCGTGCGGCTCGGCCACGACGGCGACGGTCAGGTGCGGGCGGGTGTTGGGGCCGGTCGGGACGCGGAAGGGCTTGAGCTTGACGGAGCTGCCGCCGACGGTCCTGGTGGAGGTGGTGGCCTGGAAGGCGGCGCCGGGAGCCGGCGCGCCCGCGCCCTTGCGCGGAACCGGCTGGCGCTTGGGCGCGCTCGGGCGCTTGGCGGGCTTGGCGGCCCCGCGCAGACCGCGGGCCAGCCGTACCGGGTTGCTCTTTCCCGTCTTGATCGCGTCACCGAGACGGGACCAGCGGGCCACCTGCACCGACGACAGCTTCCACTTCGCCACCTCGGCCTGGTACCGCTGCTCGGCCAGGTCCTTCCTGAGCCGCTCCTCGGTCGCCTGCACGGCTCTGAGGCGCTCCTCGGCCTCGGTCAGGCGCTCCTGGACGCCACGCAGTTCGGAGAGCTCGCGCTCCGCCTCGGTCGTCCGCTCCTGCGCCGCGTCCAGCAGCCGCGTCAGTTCGGCGGCCCGCTCCGCCTGCGCCATGGCCTCCCGCAGGGCCAGCCGTGTGCTCTCCAATTGCCCGTCAGCCACGCCGTCCTCCGATTCCTGAGCCGGGCAAAGGATACCCTTTGGTCAATCGCGACACAGAGGAGTCAGCACGGTGCAGTGGCCGACGTTCAATGTGAGGCCGTATGTCTGCGGCGGCATCGGCCACCTCGACGAGGCCGCCCTGGAGACGCTGCGGAAGGCCGGGCCGCGGGTGAGGCCGGCGCTTCAGGCGTCCTCCGCGGCCCTGTTCAGCTCCTCCCCGCTGCCGCCCTACCGCAGGGACGACCGGACCTGGGCGTTCGCCTGGGGCGGTCAGCGGCCGGCCGGGGCGGCGACGTGGATCGGCGTGGCCGAGGAGTTCGAGACACCCGGCCTGATCGACGACGGCAAGCGGATCACCCTGCACGCCGGCGGACTCGGTCTGGTGGACGTCTACTACCTGCGCAGGGACGGGGCGGTCTACTTCTCCTCGCTGCTCGAACCGCTGCTGTCCCTGGTGCCGACGCCTTACGAGATCAACTGGGACGCCTGGGCCTCGATCATCCGCCTGACCTTCCCGCTCCGTGACGACACCCCCTACCTCAGGGTCAGGCGGCTGGCCGGGTCCGGGGCGCTGGTCTGGGACCGGGCGTCGGGCCGGATCTCGACCGAGCGGAGACTGCCCCGGTGGCTGCGCGAGGAGCCCTTCGAGGCCGGGCGGAGCGCCGGGGAGCTCCTGGAGATCCTGAACGAGGTCTACAAGGAGTTCGACGACCGGCCGCTGCTCGTGCCGGTCAGCGGCGGCTACGACTCGCGGCTGCTCTGCTCGGTCGCGGTGGCGCGCGGCGCCGACGTGGAGTCGTGGACGACCAGCCCCGACGACGGCACCGACACCGACATCGCCTTCGCCCGCGCGATCACCCGCGAGCTGGGCGTACGGCACCGCGTGATCGTCCAGGACGCCGCCGTCTATCCGGAGGACGCGCTGGCCGTCGCGCGGCGGCTGGAGTTCCTCACCCCCCACCACGCCTGGTACGCCCCCTTCGCCCGTGAGGTGCACCGGGCGGGCCGGATCCTGGTGGACGGGCTGGCGGGAGGCCCGCTGCTGAAGAACTTCATGGTCAGCGGGGCCGCCCTGACCGCCTCCTCGCAGGCGGAGCGGAAGGCCGCGCTGCTCGGCTCCCTGGCGCTGGGCACGCCGTCGGTGCCGTTCCTGTCCGAGGAGGCCGAGGGGTGGATCACCTCCTCGGTCGACGCCGCGTTCGCCCAGTCGACCTCGATGCTGAACGGTCACCGCGCGGAGCTGCCGCTGTCGGTCCTGCACACCAGGACGGCCAGGGGCATCGCCCGCTCCCCGGTCTCCCTGGTCGGCCCCGAGGCGCCGTTCGCGGCGCCGTTCACCCACCCGGCCTTCTTCGACGCCGCGCTCTCGGTGGGGGTGGCCCGCAAGGACGGGGGACGGTTCTACCGGGAGCTGCTGTACGCGGCCAATCCGCGTGTGGCGGCCCTGCCCTCCACCAACGTGGTCAAGCAGCCGCTCCGGCGCGTCCCGTTGCGCTCGACCGCCGCCCCCGCCCGGGAGTACGCCCACCGGATGCTCGCCCGGGTCGCGAACAGGGTTCCCTCGCTGCTGTCGGAGCAGTTGCACGCGGTGGTGGTCCGGGGGCCGGACGCCCTGGCCGGGTTCAACGGGTGGAACGACCGCTTCTGGGTGCGCGGCCTGGTGCTGTTCGGGGCCTGGCTGGGCGACTACGAGCCCCGGCTCGCGGAGCTCGCCCCGCCCTGGGGCTGACCCGCTCCGGCCCCGCATCCCCGCACCCCTCGCGCGAAACGGCTCACGCCGCTTTCCGCGAAACGCGAAATCCCTTGCGGGCGCGGGGTTGCCGCGCCGGCACCCGCGCCCGGCGCCCTGCCGGGAAAACGGGAAAGTCACAGCGGGGCACGGTCTTTCGTTTCCCGTGAAAAGGCCCCATGTGACAGCGCGATTACGCGGGAGCTACACGATCTTGTGGCGATTCCGTGGCGTGTGATGGAAGCGACTCGTTCGACGGGCTTCGGGCCGCTCACGTGGCTGGTAGTCTTCGGCCCAGAAAGCGCCAGAACGGGTGGCATCGAACCACGAATTCGGTCCGACCGAAGGTGCGGAGCTCGCAGGGATGACAGCTCCCGCCGGCGCCTCATCGCTGATTACGAGCCGGACAATCCGGTGACTTCGTCCTGCCCTTTCTCACTGTGAGCGAGAACATGATGAACGCATCCCCCTGCCCGGACTCCGTGCCCGAGGACTTCGTCTCGGCCGATCCGCAGTGGTACAAGCGAGCGGTCTTCTATGAAGTGCTGGTCCGGGGGTTCACCGACTCCAACGGCGACGGCACCGGCGACCTGCGCGGTCTGATCGGGAGGCTGGACTACCTCCAGTGGCTCGGGGTCGACTGCCTGTGGCTGCTGCCGCTGTACGAGTCCCCCCTGCGCGACGGC
>NZ_BNBB01000006.1 GCF_014654615.1 Streptosporangium violaceochromogenes
ATCGACGCCCAGCACCTCAAAGCCCAGCTCGGCCATACACGCCGACGTCGTCGCACCCAGATATCCGGTTCCCACCATTGTCAGGCGGTAGGCCACTGGCGTTCCCTTCGGTTCTGCCCGGTTCAGTGTCGTCAGGGTAATTCAGTGTCGTCAGGGTACCGGCATCCTCGCTCGCGTACTCCGTCGCCACCTGCACAAACGGAGATCAGCGGCTGACCTGGGAGTGGAGCGGTCCATCTTTTATCGGACGTCCTAGTATTTTCCTATGAGCTTCCCTCTCTACGCGCTGCCCGAGGAGCATCAGCTGCTCCGGGAGACCGTCCGCGCCCTCGCCGACGAGAAGATCGCCCCTCGTGCCGCCGAGGCCGACGAGACGGGGGAATTCCCCTGGGACGTCTACAAGGCGCTCGTCGCGGCCGACCTGCACGCCGTCCACGTTCCCGAGGAGTACGGCGGCGCCGGAGCCGACGCCCTGGCGACCGTCATCGTCATCGAGGAGGTGGCACGGGCGTGCGCCTCGTCCTCGCTGATCCCGGCGGTCAACAAACTCGGCACCGTACCGCTGCTGCTGGAGGGCTCCGAGGAGCTCAAGCGGCGCTATCTCGCGCCCGTCGCGCGGGGGGAGGCCATGTTCTCCTACGCTCTGTCGGAGGCGGAGGCCGGCAGCGACGCCGCCGCGATGAAGACCCGCGCCGTGGCCGACGGCGATCACTACGTGCTCAACGGCGCCAAGATGTGGATCACCAACGCCGGTGTGTCGGAGTACTACACCGTGATGGCCGTGACCGACCCCGGAGCCGGGGCCAGGGGCATCTCCGCGTTCGTCGTCGAAAAGGGTGACGAGGGAGTCGGTTTCGGGGCCAAGGAGAGGAAACTCGGCATCAAGGGCTCCCCGACCCGCCGGGTCATCTTCGAGGACGTACGCATCCCGGCCTGGAGAATGATCGGCGAGCCCGGTACCGGGTTCAAGACCGCCCTGGCCACCCTGGACCACACCCGCGTCACCATCGCCGCCCAGGCCCTGGGCATCGCCCAGGGCGCGCTCGACTACGCGGTGGGCTACGTCAAGGAGCGCAAGCAGTTCGGCAAGGCCGTCGCCGAGTTCCAGGGCGTCCAGTTCATGATCGCCGACATGGCCATGAAGCTGGAGGCCGCCCGCCAGCTCACCTACGCCGCCGCCGCCAAATCCGAGCTGGCCATGCACGGCGAGCCGCAGAAGGACCTCACGTTCTTCTCCAGCGCCGCCAAGTGCGCCGCCTCCGACGCCGCCATGGAGATCACCACCGACGCCGTCCAGCTCCTCGGCGGCTACGGCTATACCCGCGACTACCCGGTCGAGCGCATGATGCGCGACGCCAAGATCACCCAGATCTACGAGGGCACCAACCAGATCCAGCGCCTCGTCATGGCCCGCCAGCTCCTGAAGTAGGCATTGACGTGGAAAACCCCGCATCCCGTATTCGGGAGGCGGGGTTTTCCGTGTCCGGGCAGGGCTTCTGAACGATCAGCACGTCGCATGTCCGGCCCCCCTTCTCGGTGTGCCCGAAGAGGGAGCCGCCGGGTTTCTTGTCCGGAGGATTGAGGAGAGGGAATCCGACCTCAAGCCCTGATCTGAAGCGAAGAAATCCGGCCGTGGACGGCTTTCCCGGTATCGCCACTCGGGGCCGGCGGGTACGGCGCTTTACGTGTTCCCGGCGTCTGGCGGAATGGGCACGTTCTGGCTGTGGATGTACTCCCACAGCTCGTTTTCGTCGATGACCTCGTCGGCGGGCGGGGCGGTGATGACGAGAGGGAGTCCCCAGTCGGTGTAGCGCGTGTCGATCCGCGTAACCACCTTTCCCAGAGCATCGGTGGTGATCAGGCGCTTGAGGAGGCCGTGACGGTCGGCCCAGAGCCGCCAGGAGATCTTCCCCATGCTCGTGGGCTTACCGTGGACCCGGAAGGCGCCCTTGGAGACCTTGGTCAGCTCCGCGTAACTCATGGTGCCCCGGTAAAGGGAACCGCCGGAGACGGGCTTGCTCGTCGAGCGCTTCAGCACGGCCTTCATGATGGGCAGCTCGTACAGATTGATCGGTTGCAGGCTGGCGGTCGAGGCCATGCGTACGGCCAGGCCCGCACTGCGGGTTCTCAGGATCCACTTCTTCCCGTCGGGAATCGGCCCGGGAGAAAGGTTGGCGTCGTAGTACACGTTTTTGCCGACGCGGATCACACGGTGGGAGTCCGGCCTCTCGGACGGGGCTCCCGGCATGGGAAGGTTCCGCCAGGTGAAATCGGCGGCCACCGGACCGGAGGGGGAGAGCTGCAGGCTACCGGTGATGCGGTCCCCGCCCCCGGACTTCGTGCCGAAGAACACGCGTACGGTCTCGGAAATCAGAACGCCGTGATCGTTCCGGAGCTTCCGTTTGAGCGCCTGCGCCGGATCGGGAGCGCCTGCCCGCGCGGCGGCGGAACCCGTGGCAACCGGTACGGATGCGATCAGGACGGCGACTGCCAGGGCAACCCATCGTCTCATAGGGCATTTGTCCTTGTTTTCATGCACTTGCCGCATTTGATGGCGAGATGAAGATCAAATTGGGCGGTGCTTTTCCAGGCGAAGGAGGCTGTGTCCGCATACCGCCTCCCTTTGCATAATCCCACTTCTTATGGACGTATTGGCAAGGGTGCAGCGGGAGCTGACAGGTCCCTATTTTGTGGATTAAACACCTAGTAAACCCCCACCCGGCCGGCGAGTTCCCGCAGCTCAGGTGAGGGAGGATCCTGCATGGTCAGCAGGTCGGACACCACCTGGCGGACGGCGCGGTGGTCGCGTACCTGCTCCGGCGCGACGGACTCGGCCTCCGCCAGCGTGGCCACCGCCTCGTCGGCCTGACGGCGCTGGGCGTGTGCACGGGCCAGGTCGATGAGCAGGCGGGCCCGGCGCTCACCGGAGAGCGTCGAGACATCCACCGTTGCCCCGACCCGCAGCGCGTGACCGGCGTCACCCAGCTCGACCGCCACGGCCACCTCGTGCAGGGCGACGTTGGCCGGGCCGAACTCGGTGTTGTAGTCGTTGCGCCCGTCGCCAAGCCGTTCGGCGACCTCATGTGCCCCGGCCAGATGCCGGTAAGCGGTGTCGGCGTCGTTGAGCCGGGAGGCGGCCACCGCGCGCTGCAGGGTGAGACCGCCCCACAGTGACATGGCCTCGGGTCTACCGTGGTCGGCCAGGGACCGCAGCGCTTCCGAGGCCGTGCGGGCCGTCTCCTCCGCCTGGTCGAGGTGACGGGCCCCCAGGAAGACGAATCCGAGCCGGAAGGCACCGGCCGCCACCAGGAGTGGATCGCCCGCCCGTTCGGCCGCTGTGATCGCCCGGTCGGCGGCGATCCACGCGGCCTCGGGCTCGCCCAGTTTGGCCAGCGCGGCCGAACACGCCTGGTAGGCCGTGGCGAGCAGCTCGAACAGCTCGGTCCGCCGCTCCTCGGGAGCCGACCGCACCGCGTCCTCCAATGTGGGCACCAGGTTCCGGAGCAGGGCGGTCAGCTCCACGTACCGGCTGCCGTGTGCCAGTTCCCAGACCCGCTCGACGCGCGGTCGGAGCTCTTCGGCGGGTGCGGCGGGTACGGGATGCAGCATGGCCCGCAAGGAGTGAAGACCCGACAGCAGGAGCCGGAGATCGGCCGCCCCTGGGCTCTCCTCGGTGACGGCGGCCACCACCGGCGCCTCGGCGGCCAACTCCGACAGCGGCACTTCCAGGGATTCGGCGACCTTCTCCAGGACCGACATACGATCGACCTTGCGCACCCCGCGTTCCACCTGGGAGACCCAGGCCACCGACCGGTCGATCAGCCGCGCCAGCTCGGGCTGTGACAGACCGCGTCGCCTGCGCTCCTGCGCGATGCGCCGCCCCAGCGCGCGTTGATACTCGGTGCTCACCCTGTGGTTCCCTTGCCGGCTTGCAGGTGGAGGAAATCGACCTCGACCGAGGCCAGCAGGTCATCACGGGCCCTCAGGAAGCGCTGGGTGTGCTCTTGCTCCTCGTGCGCGTCGAAGGCCGCGCGGTCCCGGTACAGCTCATAGAAGATCCGCTGAAGCGGCTGCCCCTCGACCTGGTGGACGGCGTACACCAACGTTCCCGGCTCGCTCTCCTGGATCCTCTCAACGGTCTGGCCGGCCAGGTGGTCGAACGCCTCGGCGCTGGCCGGGTCTTTACAGGTGAATCGCACTATGAGCCCGAACATGGGCTCCCTCCTTGGTTGCAGGCTCTACGAGATCAGTACTCATTGTGTGAGGCAAGTATCCAGAGTTGCTTGTACTAAGAGTGCTGCACCCGTATTTTTAGTACCGATTCATAGGCGTCAGCCTCTCCGACCTGCATGATCACGAGGTGAGCTGACATGATCCCACCCCAAGCCCGCTGGGACGCCGCAGACAGGTGGCACCGGACCTTTCCCGGTACGAAAGAGCAAGTACGGGAGGCCCGTCGTTTCGTCAGGGCGCACCTTCCCCACCACCCCGACGCCGAACTCATCACCAGTGAACCCGCCGCCAACGCCGTCGAGCACACCCGCACGGGAGAACCGGGCGGAACGTTCATCGCCCTCATCAGATCCCGCCTCGACGGCACCGCCTACCTCGCGATCGAAGACCAGGGCGGCCCCGCCGAGTTCGGCGTTCCCACCCCCGAGCGCGAAGGCGGCCGAGAAATCCACCTCGTCGCCGCCCTCACCACCGTCTGGGGAGCCAAAGGTGACGCCACCGGTCGTACCGTCTGGGCCGAACCGCCTCCACCCGCCCCATGACCGAGGTTCACCTTTACCTAAGGGCGCTCCGCGAGCGATTCCCCACCTGGGCCTTCCTTCACGCCCCCTTCGCCGACCGCTGGTTCGCTCTCCACGGCCGCCGAACCACCCTCACCGCGGCCACCGCCCAAGAACTGGCGGCCCACATCACCCGCCTCCAAACCCGTCCACGACCGGCCGGACCCCGGCCACGGTGACGACCCGCCGTTCCCGCGTGATCACAAAAACGGTGCGGGAAGGCACGTGCCGGCGGGTGTCACCCGGCGGCGTCCGCCTTCACGGCGGGCCCTCGCGGGTAGTCCTTCAGGACGACCTCGTCGTGCAGGCGCAGGCCCCTGGCGCCGAGACCGACCAGGGCGCGGGCGATCGGCGTGGGGATGTGGTTGATCAGCCGCACTCCCTGGATCACGCTCCACAGGTCCAGGCGGGTGGCGGGGACGAACCGCCTGGCGGCGCCGACGGCGAAGGTACGGCTGCGCCGCACGTAGCCGCCGATCTCCCGCTCGTAGGCCGGGAACGCCCGGGTGTGGTCGCCGCGGGCCTCGGCGAGTTCACCGGCCAGGACGTAGGCGCCCACCACGGCCAGGCTGGTGCTGCCGCCGACCGCGGGGCCCGGGCAGTAGCCGGCGTCTCCGGCCAGGCTCACCCGGCCCCGGGACCAGCCGTCCATGCGGAGCTGGGTGATCGAGTCGAAGTAGAACGTCGTCGCGTTGTCCAGCTCCTCGCCCAGGAGGCGGGGCACCTCCCAGCCGAGCCCGGCGAAGTGCCGCCGCAGCAGTTCTTTTTGCCGATCGACGTCGCGGTGGTGGTAGCCGAGTTCGGCGGCGGGCCGGAAAAGGAAGACGGCGCGGGCGTCGTCCAGGTGCGCGCCGCCGTACACGCCCACCATCCTGTTCACGCCGGTGACCCCCTCCATCCGGTCGCGAAGGCCCAGGTAGTTGGGGATCGACATGACCGCCAGGTAGGCCCCGATCCAGGTGGAGAAGCGCGACTCCTCGCCGAAGACCAGGCGCCGGACGTTGGAGTGCAGCCCGTCGGCCCCGATCACCAGGTCGAACCGGCGGGCGGCCCCCCGCTCGAAGGTGACGTCGACGCCGCCGGCGTTCTCGGCCAAGGCGGTGATGGAGTCGCCGAAGAGGTGTTCCACGCCGTGCCGGACGGCCTCGTAGAAGATCTTGACCAGGTCGTCGCGCATGACCTCGATGTGCCGGTCGGACACGACGCGCATCAGCCTGCCGATCTCCAGGGTGTGGAGGCGGCCGTCGTTCTCGGCGCGGAACGAGAGCCGCTCGGTGCCGGTCTTCGCGGCCTGGACCGGCTGGGTGAGGCCCATCCTGTCGACGATGTCCAGGGCCGGGCGGAACAGGTCGACCGCGTGACCGCCGGTCTCACGCGGTGCCGGGGCCCGCTCGACCACGGTGACGGCGAAGCCGTACCTGTTGAGCCAGTAGGCCAGGACGGGGCCGGCGACACCGGCGCCGGAGATGAGGATCCGCATGCGCCACCTTCTTACTTAACGGAAGGTAAGAATCTTACTTAACGATAGGTAAGCACGGTTCACGGTGGGACGCAACTCCTTACTTAACGCTAGGTAAGCGATACGCTTGGCTCCATGGCGAGGCCCTCGGACACCAAGACGCGCATCCAGGCGGCGGCGCGTGAGCTCTTCCTGGAACAGGGGGTGCAGAACACCAGCCTGAAACAGATCTCCGATCGGCTCGGCATCACGAAACCGGCCCTCTACTACCATTTCGAGTCGAGGGACGACCTGGTCAGGAGCATCATCCAGCCGTTCATCGACGACCTGGAGATCTTCGTGGCCGAACGCGCGCCCGGAGACAGGCGGCGGCTGCTCGAAGACTACTTCGACCTCATCTGGCGGCACCGCGAAGTGATCGTGATGGTCCTGCACGCCCCGGCAACGCTCGTCGAACTCGACCTGATGGACCGGATGTGGGAGTGGCGCAAGGGGCTGACCACGCTCCTGCTCGGCCCCGCCTCCTCCGCCGCCGCGCGGATCCGCGCGACCGTGGCGCTCGGCGGCATGTCGGACTGCGTGGTGGAGCACGCGCTCCTTCCGTTCGACGAGGTCAAGACCGCCTCCGTGGAGGCCGCTCTGGCCGCCCTGGGTCCTCCGCCCTGAAACGTTCCGCCGAGACGTTCCGTCGCGAAAGGGCCCGGCCCGGTTTCGGGGAGTCGTCCTTCGTGGCCGCCCGCCGTACGGGACGGGGTCAGGGTCGGCGGAAGACCAGTGCGAGCGAGCGCAGCGCCAGCACGAAGCCGACCAGCAGCAACGCGAAGCCGACCAGCCCGAACAGCCGCAGGCCGGGGATCACCATCGGCCCGACGTCCGCCGCTATGAGCACGATCGCGCCCAGGGTCGCGGCGGCGGCGAGGATGGCGACCACCACCTGCTGCACGAGGCCGGTCAGGAAGCGCCTGTCGCGTTCGTCCGACAGCGGCCTGATGTTGAGCGAGATCCTGCCGTTCTCCAGGTCCTCGGCCAGCTTGTTGATCCGCCGGGGCAGCCGTTGCAGGACCGGAAGGTAGCCGGCGACGCGGCTCTCCAGGTCGGCGCGCACCGCCTCGGGCGCGGTGGCCTCGCGCATCATCTCCCGGCTCTGCCGCCTGGCCGCCTCCACCACGTCGAAGTCGGGGCTGATCAGGGCGAGCGTGCCGTCGAGCGCGGCCAGTGCCCTGAAGGCGCCCGCGATCTGCGGTGGTACGGCGAAGCCGTACGCGTGGATCAGCTTGAACAGCGCGGCGAACATCCCCGAGCTGCCGCCGCCGCCGAACCCCGTGCGGTAGCGGACCATGAGCTGGCCGATCTCACGTTCGAGGTCCCGCTCCGCCAGTCCCTCCGGCCGGTCCAGCATCTCGATGAGGGAGTCGGTGGCGCCGATGGCGTCGTTTCTGTCGATGGCCAGCAGCAGCATGCCGAGCGCGTTGCGGGTCGGCTGGTCGAGGCGGCCGACCGAGCCGAAGTCGAGCAGGCCGAGCCCGCCGTCCGCGGTGAGGAGGATGTTGCCGGGATGCAGGTCGGCGTGGAAGACGCCGGTGCGGACGAGCTGCCTGAGGATCTCGCTGAGCAGGCGTTCGGCGATCTCCTCGCGGGTGGCGGCGGGCAGCGCGCCCAGCAGCGCGCCCGCGTCGCCGACCGGCGTGCCCTCCAGGCGGTCCATGACCAGGAGCCTCGCGGTGGAGTGTTTCTCGTGGACGGTGGGCACGCGGACCCCGCCGTCCAGGGTGGCCGTGATGCCGCGCAGGTTGTGAAGTTCGACGGTGTAGTCGAGCTCCTCTTCGAGGGAGGTGGCGAAGCCCTCGGCCAGCCTGGACACGCGCAGCGACCTGCCCCAGGGGGTGGCCCGTTCCAGCCACCTGGCCAGTCTGAGGATGATCTCGACGTCGGAGGTGACCTGCCTGCGCGCTCCGGGGCGCTGCACCTTGAGCACGACGGGTGTGCCGTCCAGGAGCCGGGCGGCGTGGACCTGTGCCACCGACGCGGAGGCGAGCGGGCTGGAGTCGACCGTGCGGAAGACCTCGCCGAGCGACGCGCCGAGCTCCTCCTCGACGGCCCGCTCGATCTGCGGCCACGGTTCGGGCTCGGCCCTGGTCTGCAGCGTGGCGAGCCGGTCGGCGAAGACCTCGGGGATGAGGTCGCGCCTGGTGGAGAGCATCTGGCCGAGCTTGACGAAGGTGACGCCGCCTTCGTTGAGGGCGTCGCGCAGCGAGCGGGCGATCGCGGCCTGCCCCTCGTGGGCCCTGCGGCGTCCGCCGAAATAGCCGCTCAGCCCGTGCTTGGCCGCGATCCGCATGACCTGGGCATAGCGGCGGGCCCTGCTCCTGCGCGCCTTCCAGCTGCGCAGGAATCTCGACGGCGAGGGCAGCGTGCCCGTCGGGACGAAGAGTTCGAGCAGGACCAGGATGATCAGGCCGATCACGAAGACCCAGGCCGTGACCAGCGCGATGACGGCGACGAGCACTCCGAGCGGGGCCTTGGCCTGGCCGTCGACGTAGACGCCGGTCAGCTCGCTGATGGAGACGGTCGCCCACGACACGGCCGCGCCCATGAACAGGCCCATGACGATGGAACGCGGCCAGCCCACGGGCACGCCCAGCGCCCTTCTGGCGATGAGCGCGACGAGCAGCGCGTTGAAGACGGGGGCGCCGAAGGCGAATACGTCGGGCACGTCACTCCCCGCCTTCCCCGCCGCGTCCGCTCCCGCCCGTGTCCTCCGCCGAACGGTCGACGGCCCCCGGGATCTCGTGGCCGGCCTGCGCCCTCGGCGGCGGGAACCCGAGGACGACCCGGGCGGTGGGGGTGAGGTCGGCGTTTTTCACGGCGCTCATCCCCGTGAGTCTGTCAGACCTGGAGGCATACGTGTCTGGCGGGCCCCTTGGTGAGGGAGGCGGGTGATGATCCTGCGTGCCCGTCGTGGCGGCTCACCGTGATCGCGGCGCTCTCCGCCCGGCCGCCCCTCGCCGAGACGGTCATCGGCGACACAGGAGGACGCGTGATCTCGGCTTACCGGCTATGTGCCGCCGTTCGCGATGAGGCGCCTGGCGTTGTCGACCCACTGCCGGACGACGGGTTTGGCGGCGATCAGCTTCTCCCTGTTCTCGTCCACCAGGCGCTTCTCGTACGCCGCCCTTACCGTCTTGTAGACGCCGACGAGGTTGACCTCTCTCTGGCACGTGGCGTCGACGCCCGCCGTGCGCTTCTCCTCCTCACCGGCCGGACTCGTGGCGGGACGGGACCCCCAGCGAGGGTCGTTCCGCAGGATGACCGGGTCGCCGTACTTCAAGCCTTTCTCCGCCATGCAGGCGCTCCATTCCGTGAGCGCCCTCCGCACTCGGCTGTCACGCATCGCGGAGAGGCGAGAGTCCACCGCGAGTGAGCGAGGGTCCACCGGCAGCTCGGTGATCCGGCCGTTGACCTTGCGGCTTGCCTCACCGCTACAGCCGCCGAGCGGAATCTTGAGGCCGTTGGCGAGCATGGTGCTGGAAGAACCTCCGTAGGCTCTCTGCTCTTCGGGGGTCGGCGCGTGTCTGGCGGCCGGTGGCCGATCGGCCGAGGGAGGCTTCGAGCTGTTCGCAGGCCGGGGATACCCCGAGACGGACGCGGACTCAGGATCGATGTACTCCAGGAAATCGTACTCGTTGTAGTCCTCGGGACTGCCGGTGCGGATGGTGTCGTCGTCCCATTTTGTAAAGCCCAGAGATCTCATGCATGCCGCCGCTGTGATGTCCCGTGCCCTGTCAAGGGTTTTGATGTCCTCCATGGAAACCATGTAGGGGTCCAGCGGAAGGGGGACCGGCCCGGTGTCGGAGATATGAAAGACGGGCCCTATATCGGGCTCTTTGGCCGGGGCGGACGGTGATGTGGAGGGAGAGGGGGACGGCGGACCTGTGTGGTCGTCGGCGCCGGACAGAGCTACGGCCACGGACGCGCCGGCCGTCAGAACCACGGCCGCGAAGAGCGCCGTGACAAGGAAGACTTTTTTCCCGGGCATCGTGCTTGATCCTTTCTCCTGAAGCTACTGCCCACTCCTTCTCCAGTAGCACGAATCTGGGATGATAAAGCTCCCCTCGGTGCAGAACTCTTCGGTGCGCAGGTATGTTTGATAGTCGTTGTCTATTGGTGACCCCCAGGCCATGAGGGTGTCGTCGTATGGATTCCCGTTGCATCCCTCTTTGTTTATCCATAGATCGAAGGTGCGCCCGAAGTGGTTGCTCCAGACGCTTTTGTGCCTCCAGCGCTGCCAGTTCTGCCCGGTCCAGTCGTACTGGTAGCCCCAGCAGAAGCCGCCGTTATGTCCGTCGTAACGGTCGAGGGATTTTTGGCTGTTGTAGTTTACGAGACGGTAGTATCCGTCGCTGACCTGCTTGAAGTCCGACCACCATTGGTTGTATGAGCCCTGGTCCGGCCATACGATCACCCTGGCCTGGTTGGCAGTCGATGACTGCCGGATTTCAAGATAATTTCTGCTGCGCTCGCCCTGCCATCGATAGGTGCCGTCGGCGGAGGCCGCGGTCGGTGTAAGCAGAACACCTCCCGCGCACAGGGAGACCAGGGCGATGGCCGGTCGGAGGGTGAGACTTCCCGGATGACGGGGGTTGCGTTTCACGGCATTGTCCCCATAGGAGGTAGGAAAACGGATGTCGGCGAGAGCTCTGGGCCGTTGAAGTCGTCGAGTCCGGCACCGTGTCGTCCTCGCGAGCCGGTGAATGACGACCGGCAAGATGTGAGGCTGCTCGCATCTTGCGCGGTGATCCCCATTGCCTGTAGTCCTGTCTGTAGATGATGACTTGTGGTCGATCATCATGCAAGCGGGATTTAAAGAAAATTTTCCGGCAGACAAGAGGTCAAAGGACCGTCCGTACTCAGTGAACTTTAAAGGCCGTCGGCCGTGATGAGGGGGTGTTCAAGGAGCTCAGGGCGTTGAACGTTATCAAGCCCAACGGCGGGACGGGCCGGAACAGACCGCCGGGAACCGCCGGAAAGGCCGCCGGAAGTGTCTGTTTCCGCCGGGACAGGCCGAGGGGAAAGCCTGCGGTCCGGCTGTCGTGCTCGCCCCGGGAAGAGGCACGCATGCGCGCCTGGAGCGCCGTCCAGAACGATTGGCCGCCGGTCCACCGGCTGCCTGCCTGGAAACCCTCAACCCCGCCGAGACCGTCCGGTCCAGCCCGCGTGCCAATCCGTTCGTCTTCACCGTCCGCGGCGTTCTCACCGCTCTGACCAAGAGCCGGCTCAAACTCCCGCGGCGCCAGACCGACCTGCTGAACAACTTCACCGCCGAGACCGGACCGATGGTCTCCGGCCCGGCATGCCCTCCGGATTTCCCAGTCGTATGGTCCCCGCCGACATCATGATCTGTAGCGGCACAATCACTTGGACGAGGTTTCGGCGGCGTCCGTGATGATGGCTTTGCCTGAAGAGGCGAGCGGGAATTCAAGGGAAACTTCAGGGCCGTCGCCCTCCTCTCGTCGAGGCAAGGGAAAGTTTACCGTCAAGGTACATTGCAGCAGAGAGCAAAGGCGAGTAATGATCTCAGTAACCTTTGTGCTTGCCGCCCCTGATCCTCGATTTACGTGGCCTAGGAGGAAGTTTGAAAATCGGTCCTCTCTCGTCCCGCCTGCTGCTGGTCGCGGTTGTGATTTTTTCTCAACTGGGCTCGGTGCCGGTCCACGGTGCCGTGATGGGGTCCGTTGAAGAAAAATCGCCCCCGACCTCCTTGAACATGGAAACCGAAGTACGGAAAACGGAGTCGCGGCCCTCCGCGCTGCCCCTCAAAGATCGGGATCGGGTTCTGGGAGAGGCATGGAGGAGGTCGTCCGACGTTGCGGTGACAACCTCGGGGGACGCCGGAGGGCTCCGTGTGATGATCGCGCGAGCGAAGGACGGGTATGACTGGAAAACCGCTGCGACCTTGAGTGAGCCGGGGTTCGAGACCGACTTATGGATCGGCAGCGCGTGTGTGACCGGGTCAGGACGGTTCGCGGGTGTCGTTTACGCTCCTCGCCATTTCGTTAATCGCTCGTATCTGTTTGACAGGGGGGCGTTCGCCGCGTCTGTCGACCTCAAAACCGGCGCGGTGACCAAGCTCCCTCATCAGGTGTCGCTGGCCTACTTCAATCCAGGATGCGGTTTAGGGGACGACATCGCCTTTACTCAGGCAGGCGACACGGATCTTGGAAAGACCCGGGTGCATGTTTTCGATGCTGTGAGGGGGAGGGTAAGCCGCTCCCTGACTCTGCGTGGTCAGGTGACGTCTCCCGTGCCGTCCGATGAAAAGGTGATCGCAGCCCGGGGCGAAAGTCTGCTGGAAATCTCGGAGAAGACCGGGGTCCGTGAGCTCGCATCGGCAAGATCTGTTCCGTTCGATGTTCACCTGGCCCGGGACGGTAGCATTGTTTATGCTGAGCACAGCGGTGATCTTGTATCGGTCATACACTATACGAATGGAGTGGCACGGACGCTGGCTCAAGGCCGGCTGGGGGAGGTGTCGGTTCAGGCGGGGGTTCACGGGGAAATCTTTCTCGTCGGTGAGACGGTCGCCCGGGGTGCTCTGCCGGAGAGGTTTCATCAACTGAGTGGTGTGCCGGCCGGTGCGCGGCTTTCCAGCCGGGGTGAATTGGCGGTCATCTCGCACCTTCCCGAACGTCTCGCCGCCCGGCCGGGGAGCTCCTCCACCGATCGTGAAGCGACCGAAGGGGCCGAGGCGGTGTCGATCGACGCTGTGGTGACGGTGACGAAGGCAAAAGCTGAATTTCGCTTTTTCCCCTCTGACGCGTCCTCTTCCAAGGTGACCGGAGGGCGGGAGCCCAACAGGGCGGTGGCGGCCGCACGGAACGCGGGCACCTCGGCTCCTCCCGAGAAGGACCCGGTGGATCCCGACCGCAAGTGCGCGGTGCCCCGCAACGACGCTCGCGTCCAGGTGTACCAGCCACACTGGCGGCAGGTCGAGTGGGCTGTCGATCATGCGGTGTTCGGCCGCCTTCCTGCGCGTGAGGCCAACTGGCGGCAGTCCGGCCTGCCGGCCTGGAACCCCCAGCAGATGTTTCCCTGGCGGCCGGTCGCCGGCACCGCCGCGGGCAGGATTCCCGCTCAGGTCGTCCTCGGTGTGCTCGCGCAGGAGTCGAACCTGTGGCAGGCCTCACCGCATGCCCTTGAGGGGGAAACCGGAAATCCGAACATCGGTAATTACTATGGCGTGAATCTCTACGACGCGGATACGGGCAACGACTGGTTGATTGACTGGTCGAAGGCCGACTGCGGGTACGGAGTAGGGCAGGTCACTGACGGGATGCAGGTTGGATCGACCTCCAGAACGCCGCTGGAGCAGAAAGCGATCGCTTTGGACTACGCGACCAACATCGCCGCCGGAGTGGAAATCCTCAGATCCAAGTGGGATCAGATCCACAACGACACCGCCGGAGCGATGAGGGCCAACGACGGCGATCCCTCCAAGGTGGAGAACTGGTATTTTGCGATTTGGGCCTACAACTCTGGATGGCATCCCAAGTCCGAAGCGAACGGCAGCGACGTCTATGGACCGAACAACGGTGCCTGGGGGCTGGGCTGGGCCAACAACCCCGCCAACCCCCGCTATCGTGCCGGCCGTAAGCCGTTTTTGCACAATGACCATTACCAGGACGCGGCCGAGCCGCAGAACTGGACGTATCAGGAGAGGGTTCTCGGCTTCGCCGCCTGGCCGATCGCCAAGACGGAGAAGATTAACGGGAAAGAGACCACGGACCCTGGGTACCGGGCCGCATGGTGGAACAACGCCGGATATCGCAACACCGTTGTCCCGGCTTCCTCGACGGACGCGGTGATCGCCACCGGTGCTTTTTGCAGTGATGTGGTCGGCACAGACAACCAGTGCAATTTCGGTACGTCAAACCCCAACGACCGCGGCGAACCGGCCGGTCCCTGCCGGCGTGGAGATCTCAAGTGCTGGTGGCACTTCGCGCTGGACTGGAAGGGAAACTGCTCGGTAACGTGTGGTCACGAGGGCATCCGTTACGATCCGCCTTACATCGAAAAGGAAGATCCGGCCGCCGACTGGTATCAGCCTTCTTGTACGGTCAGTGGCCTGCCCGCCGGATCACTCATCGTCGATGACCTCCCTGCCGGTACACCCGCCGTGCGGAAGCCGTGCGATAATGCTGGGTGGAGCAACTCGGGCAACTTTGAACTGACGTTTGCCCGTGACCGGCACAATTTTTTCTCCTCGAAAATCGACTTTCATCAACTCGGATCGGGCTTCGGCGGCCACCAGTGGTTCGCCTATTCTCGCACACCGGACAAGGCGTTTCAGAAAGTCACCGGAAAATGGACGCTCAACCAGCCGATCAACGGGTGGGCGCGCGTTCTGGTGCACTTGCCGCAACGGCGGGCGCATGCACAGCAGGCCCGTTACGATATTTATCGCGGTGATGCCGCGACAGGAGTCAAAGAGCGTAGTCGTGTTCTCCAGCAACGACTGGAGGCGAACAGCTGGGTGTCATTGGGGGTTTTCTCCTTTGCCGGTACCCCTTCGGTTTCCATGTCGAGCGAGGCTTCGTTCGAGAAGACCGGGTCCGAGGACGGCACCGCCGCCGTGGCCTGGGACGCCGTCGCCTTTCAGAAATTACCCGGTAAGCCGAAAAACTTCATCGTGGCGATGGGAGACTCCTACTCCTCTGGAGAAGGGGCGTCCGACGGAACCGAGTCAGGCTATTACAGGGATTCCAACAACAACGGAAAAAACGCCAGCAGAAACGCTTGCCATCGTTCTCGCTACGCCTGGTCCAGGCGCGCGGTACTGCTCCCTGAGAGTAATGTCGCCATCGGGCAACGCGCCGACGGCTGGGACACCGACATGGACTACCATCTCGTCGCCTGCTCCGGAGCCGAAACCGAGCAGCTTCTGCCCACCAAAAACTTCCTGCCTGGCGAAGGAGACGTGGTCAACCCCATCAAAAACGCCTTTGGCGATGCGAATCAGGGTCAATACCGAGAACCCTCTCAGATCGACAAGGGGTATCTGGATGAAAACACCACGCTGGTCACCGTCTCCATCGGAGGCAACGACGCTGGATTCAGCGATGTCCTCAAGACGTGCCTGCTCAATGCTCACGGCAGCGGTGATCCGGAAGGTGATAATTGCCAGAACCTGATCAAGAGTGACGGCAGGACCGTCGACGCCGTCGAGCGCGAACTCATTCAGGGGAAAGTTCAGCAGTCCATTCGCACGGTCCTTGAGGTGATTCACCGGAGAGCCCCCAACGCGCGGATCGTTCTGATGAGCTATCCCCATGTGGTTGAGAACGGCTCTTGCATCCCCAGTATCGTCGTCCCCGGGTTCGGCAGCATCGGCCGGCTTACCGATGGCGAGGTCGTATGGATCAGGCAGATGGGGGACTTGATGGTCGAGAGCACGGCCGTCACCGCTCAAGCCGCTCGGCAGGCTGGTATTCCTGTGACCATGGGAGATCCTCGACCTCAGTTTGCCGGTCGTTCGGCCTGTGCCGCCAACACCGCCGTCCACGGCTTGATCCTCGTCCCGACCGACGGTGACAATGGCACCGTGTCAGCGCAGTCTTTCCACCCGAATCTCGACGGAACGGTACTGTACGCCCGGACACTTGAGGCTGCCCTCGGGCAGGTGAGCCGATGAAACACGCCTACGCCTTGGGAAGGACATTGGCCGGTGTGGGCTTGCTGGCCGGCGCATTGGCCGGCTGCGGCACCCAGCTGGATCCCGAGGGCCAGGCCATCCGTGAGGCGACAGAGATCGTCAAGCGGCAGGCCGCGGGGGCGAAGTGGTGGTTCGCCTCCGCGCTGCGTGACGCCGGCGCTGAACATTCGTCGCCGAAAAAGATTCTCGGGGAGATGAACAGGGCCCTCTTGGCGGGGGACGCCTTGAAAACGTTTGACGCCTCGTACTCCCCCGGCGGTCTGGTCAGTATCAAGGCGGGCTTCGGCACGAGAGTCGAGAAGGGCGGGGGGTTGTGGTACACCCATAAGGTCGCCCTGCTGTGCGCGGAGTTCGGCGGCAAAATCGGTTCGCCGAACACGATTACCATGGCGAACACGCCGTGTCCGCCTCGGGTGAATTACGCGGACAAACTCTATTTGTGGGGTATGCCGGATGTGATAGTGCGCCTGTAGGGCGGTTCGTCTACCGGCGGGGAAGGCGGAGACGGAATGTACGGGGACGGGGTTCTCGGCACGTGCGGCATCCCGGAGTACGGAAGCCGCCGTCTCCGCCCGGCCTGGCCGGCGTCGGCTCACTTTCCGAGAGGGGGAGGGCGGGAGATCGGAGTGCCCGGGTTCGGGAGGGCGGGCGAGAGGAGGTCCGTCCCGATGAGTGGCCGCCTCAGGGCGCGATCTCCAGGGACGAGGTCATCCAGTACGCCCCCGCGCCGACGAAGACGAGGTCGGCCAGGAGCAGGCCGACGGCCGTCCCGAACAGTTTTCCGCCCTTTCCCTCCATGGAAAGGAAAACCCTCCCGAGAAAGCAGAGGAGGGCGGTTCCCGCCAGGAGGACGGCCGCGTGCAGAAGAAGCCGGTTCTCGTCGGCGGGGGCCAGGCCGGGGTGAAGGATCCGCCCTATCGACGGTCTCAGGGCGTTGAACGTGATCAGACCCCACAGCGGGACAAGCCAGAACAGGCCGCCGAGGACCGCCAGGACGACCGCCAGAGGCGTCCAGTTTCTCCGGGTCGGGTTGGAGGGTTTGTTTTCCTTGTTCGGCATGGGAGATGTTCCGTCCCGGCGGGGGAGTGCTTGTCAATCGGTCCGGGCTGCCGGTGGACGGTTCCGGACGATCGCCGCCGCTCGGCGGGACCGGTGGGTGACTCCGTGGGGTGTGTGATTGACAGGTCGTGCCTGGAGATTCCTATGCGAAGGGCGGGTGGCGGATGTCCGTCCGGGGCGTCCGTTCCATAAGGGGAAGAGAGGCGAGACTCTATCATCCGCCTGTTTTCCGGTGTGTCCGCCCCTCGGGGCCTGCCGCAGGGTGTTTTCGGATCGTCTGGGTACATTTGGACCGGTAAGACCGTACGGTGATCCGCGTCGCCGTGAGGGATCGCGTCGGACACCGGACGTCCGGGTGTCGTTCCCGGGCCGGTCACGGGCCTCTCCAAGCCGCACCGGCGGCTTCGGGGAGCGGGCCGGGGAGACGCCCAACACCGCCCGGGCCGGTGTGCCGATTCTGTGCGGCCTTACGGCCGATGCGCCACGCGAGCGGGCCTCCATTACAGGCGGCCCGCGGATATAATCGGGTAGATGTCGTTTGTGGGTATCCGCTCGACGATCTTTTTGCCTTTGATCGCGTCTTGGAAGCGGTCGCTGTAAAATTGCCTGAATCGAGACAGGTGGCCCCCGGAGGTGTAGTACGCCTCCACCGCTTCGACAATGGTTTTGTTCGCCCGGACCATCATGGCGATGTTGTGACCGTCGGCGTCCTCGACAAGATCACGCAATTTTAACGTGCCGGCGGCATCGAGCTTCGCTAATTTTTCCATGCAGTACGTGTATCCCGACGAGTAGCTGCCGCTGTCGCGACGCCATTCACCGTAAAAGGTCATCAAGTCTCCTCCCCAGCCGGCCACATCACCGTTGCACTCGTTGACGGTGGGGTGGGGAAGAGGGGGGCTCACGTATGTTCCGTTACAGGTCCCCTCTGGGTGGGGCACCTTGATGTCAATCCCATGGAAAGGGTCGCGAAACTCTCTGATCATTTTTATTCCGGAATTTTTTCCGTACCGGATGAAGCCGTCGTCGACATCGCCGATCAGCTGTAGCCATTGATGGTTGTCGTAGTCTTCGTGCCGCAAGAATTCCATCACCAACTGACTTTTGGGCCGGCTTCCTCCGTAGCCTGTCGCCGGATCGTACAGGCGTCTTACATGGCTTATGAAGATATCGACGGGGGAGCTGGGATCGTTGACAGAGGAAACACCCGGGTCCGTCCCTGATTTAGGGAGGGGGCGTTTGGAGTCGGAAGGGAAGTGTGGTCGCCTGTTTTTCCGTCTCCTGGAGGCATCGGCGCGGTGGCCGGGAGCACGTACCGAGGGCGCACGGCACGGCGGCACCGATCGGGTCGACGCCGCCGTGCGCCCTACCGGCGCGAGGGAAGGGGACGCGGGGGTGGGGAACGTCTCTGCCTCACGGGCCACGGGCCACGGGCCACGGGTCTGGTGGCCGTGAGGTACGTCGATTGTGGGGATCGGCTTCCGCACGCGGAGGCGGTGGGGGAGAGGGGCCCGTTACGCCGGGGAAAGACGCTCCCCGAGAGGGGCCTGCGACCTGTGGACGGGGGAGGGCGGTGCGGGAAGTCCGAGGACGGAGAAGGGCAAGGTTTCGAGGACGGCGCCAGTGAGGAAAGGGGTCAGCGGCGGCCGGTGAGGGTGGCGGTGTAGGTGGAGTTGCCGCAGGGGTAGCCGCCGAAGCCGCGCATCGAGATCCGGCCCGAGACCGTGCCGTTGTCGTGGAAGGTGTAGGCGGCGCCGCCGTCGACGGGGTGGTAGACGCAGCTCGTGAGGCTGCCCGTGGCGGTGAAGTTGTTGGCGAAGGTGGCGGCGATCCGCTTGTCGGGCACGACGGTCACGGTGGCCCCGTTGACCGTGACGTAGGCCATGTCGAGGGAGGCGGTGCTCCTGATGCAGGCCGAGTTGCTGCCGTACCAGATGGCGCCGACCTCCGGGGTGCCGGCGGGGAAGCCCGACTTCAGGCAGACGTCCACCGGGTTGACCCCGTTGGTGGTGACGCGTGTGACGGTGCTGCGCAGGACCAGGGTGCCCGAACGCCGGAAGCTCCTGCCGCTGACGCTGCCGGAGACGCTGACGCTGTAGGCGACCGCGCCACGGGCCGCGCTCGCCTGGGCGGGTGCCGGGAGTGCCGCGGCGACCAGCGCCGCGCCGGCGAGGGTGGACAACACGATGCGTGCGCGCATGTTCTGCTCCTGATGGAAGAGACCGAGCCCCGCGCCGATTATGGAACGGTCCGATCATCGCGGGACATCCCCAATCGTGGGGATGTCCCGCGGGCCGCCGGGGACGGGAGGATCAGCACAGACGCAGCTCCAGCGCCCAGCGCAGGGCCGCGGCGCGGGGGGAGAGATCCTTCTCCCCGGGGTGGGAGGCCAGGTACTTTCGCTTGACCGACTCCAGGTGGTCGGCGACGGTACCTGGCCTGATCCCCAGCTCCCTGGCGGTCTCCTTCAGGCCCAGGCCGAGACAGCCCACCTGGGCGACCACGTCGAGCTCGCGCGGTGACAGCCGGTTCACCCTACGGCGGCGGCCGGCCAGAATGAACGCTCCAGCCAGGGCGCTCTCCAGCCCGGCGGGGTCCAGTCGCAGGGCGGTGCGCACCTCCTCCTCGCCGTCGCCCTCGGCCAGCGCCCGCAGCGCCGCCCGCTGCCCCGCCGACAGGTCGGTCCCCGCCAGGGGGCGGATCGCGGCGTCGTCGAGGAGGAAGGCGGCCAGCAGGGGGGAGACGTAGTGGCGGCCCGCGCTCACCACGCCGACCGCGTGGAGGTACTCGCGGTGGGTGGTGAACCGCTTCTCGACGTATCCCCAGGCGCCGGAGGCGATCGTGTCGAGCGCCTGCTCGCGGCCCGCGACCCCCGAGGTGGCCAGGACCCGCCAGCCCCGGGCGCCGAGGTGGGCCACCGCCTCGGCGCCCGTGCGGCCCTCGGGCAGCGAGTAGTCGCAGATCGCCACGCCGCCGGGGTGTCCGCGGGGGAGCGCCTCGACGGCGGTGACCGGTTCCAGCACCCGGTACCCGGCCCGGCGCAGCGCGTCGGCCAGCGGGTAGGAGACGATGGGGTGGTCGTCGACGATCCCGACGACTCCTTCCACGGCGCCGTTCACCCTTCTCTCCCGGGCGGGCCGCCCTGGGGCTCCCGCCCCCGCGTTCCCGGCCCTTCTCCGGCAAGGTCCTCCCCGGATCTCTCTCCGGCAAGGTCCTCTCCTCGCGGGTCCGCGCGCCAGCGGAGGATGACCTTGGTGCCGCCGCCCGGCGGTGAGTCGATCCGGCAGGTGCCGCCGTGCCGTTCGACGGCGGCGAAGCTGCGGGACATGCCGCCGCCGTGCCGTACCGGCCCGGGGGATAAGCCGCGGCCCCGATCGCGCACGATGACGGTCACCCCGTCGTCGGAGGCGGCGGCGTAGAGGTGCACCTCCTGGAGGTTGCCGGCGTGTCTGGCCACGTTGTTCAGCGCCTCCCGGGCCGCGGAGGCGAGCACCCCGCCGATCTCCGGCGGCGGGTCGGCGCGTATCCGCAGGACGTGGGTGAGCTCCAGCCCCAGGTCGGCGGCGCTCTCGACGACCTCGGCCATCAGGTCGGTGAACGCCGTGACGTGCTCGTCGGTGAGGAACCGTCTGGCCCGCCGGGCGGCGCGGCGGGCGGCGCGGGCGGTGGGCCGGTCGAGTGCGGGGCTGCCGGCGACCCGCTCCACGATCGGCAGCAGGTCGTCGTGGATCGCCCGGTGGGCCGACTCGCGCTGGCGCAGCGACTCCTGGCGGCGTTCGTACTCGGCCAGCAGCCTCTGGCGCTCCTCTGCCAGTCGCTGGGCCCGCACCGTCTGCCCGGCCAGACCGCGCAGCTCCCCGCTGATCAGTACGGCGATCAGGAACCACAGGGTGAAGCCCAGCAGGTCCGACAGCAGTTTCTGGGTGATGTTGGGGAAGATCGAGGCGGTCCACACGGCGGCGAGCACCGCCACCGCCGCCACCGCGCGGCGGCTCCAGCCGAACCCGAAGCCGAGCACCGCCGGTGTGGCCAGCGTGAACGGCAGCAGGGCCGTCATGACGACGTTGCGTTCGCCGGGGAAGGCGGCGCGCGAGCCCACGGCCATCACCACGAGGCTCACCAGCACGTCCGTCCAGACCAGGAGGGGGTCGTGCAGGGTGCCCGTCCGCCAGGCCCGGCGGGCGAACCACCAGGCCTCGGCCGCGGCGACCGCCGCCGCGGCGAAGGCGGCCCACGGTGCCGCCAGCCGGCTCCAGGAGGCCAGCGGCACCAGCAGGAAGGCGGTGGTTCCCAGACGGGCGTAGATGATCATCCTGGCCATGCGCCGTTCGGTGGCGGTCTCGACGTCGTGCCCCGTGAACTCCACACATAGCGGACGTGCCCCGCCCCGTGAGCGGGTTACCGCGTGCCCTGATCGTTACCGGGCTCCGAGAAGGCGTTCAACCTGCTCAAGAGGCCTCCAAACCGGCAGACGCATGTGATCGTCGTGCCCTTGCCGTTACCGGCCTCAAGGGAACTTTCTCGCCGACGCGTCTCATACGGCCCGGCGAGGCACACGGCCCCGCGGCCCGCCTCGCCGATCCGGTCAACGCTTGCAGATGTTCTCGGTCGCCGTCCTGGCCACCGGGGTGGAGGTCGGGGCGGGGGTGGCGACGGGGGTGGTGGGGGTCTCCTTGACGGTGACCTTCTTGACCCCCGTGTACTTCCGGCCGACGACGACCTCGATCCGGCCGCCGAGGGTGTCGACACGCCGCAGGTCCGATCCGGGCAGGGCGGCGGCCAGGGTCCGCGCGGAGTCCTCGCGGCCCGGGCCGTACCGGATGACCGTCGTGTCGTGGTCTCTCTCCCTGGTGTCGCCGGCGCGTTCGGGGACCAGGAAACCGGCCTTCAGCAGGTCGTCCCGCGTCCGCCTGCCGAGACCGGTGATCAGCGTGCCGTTGAGCACCCTGACGGAGACGCGCGAGGGCGGCACGGCCGGCGAGGTGGCCGAGGGCGAGGGGGACGGCGTCGCGGACGGGGTGCCCGAGGTGCTCGCGGACGGGCTCGCGGCGGGCGTGGTGGAGGCGGCGGGCGTGGCCGGCTGGGCGGCCTTGGTGAGCGGCTCGTCGGCGCCGATCCTGCGGAACAGGTCGGCCGCGGCCTGCTTGTCCCAGAGCACGGCGGACTCACCGGTCGGCGCCTTGTAGTCGACGTCGGCGAGCGGGACCTTCGCGAAGGAGACGTCGTCGGTGGAGACGTCTTTGAGCTGGTTGGCCAGGCCCAGCAGGTCCTTGCGCAGCGCGTCGTCCACGCGGAGCGTTCCGAGGGTGCTGTCGACGAACCCGGTGAGCTTGACGGGGTTGGCCAGCGTGCCGCCGCTCAGGGCCTGGTGCAGCAGGGCCGAGATGACCTGCTGCTGGCGGTCGATGCGGTCCAGGTCGGAGCGCGCGGTGGCGCGGGTACGGGCGTAGGCGAGGGCCTTGGTGCCGTCGAGGGAGTAGGTGCCCGGCTGGAGCTTGAGCCCGGTGTTGGGGTCGTCGATGGGCACGGGAGTGCAGACCGAGACGCCCCCGAGCGAGTCGACCACCTGGATGAACCCGAGCACGTTGACCTCGACGTAGTGGTTGACGGTCAGCCCGGTGACGTTCTCCACGGTTCGCACGGTCAACTTCGGGCCGCCGAGCTGGTAGGCTGCGTTGATCTTGTGGGCGCCCTTGCCGGGGATGGTCGTCCAGGTGTCGCGGGGAAGGCTGACCACGGTGACCCTGCTGTGGTCCTCCGACAGGTGGAGCACCATCATGGTGTCGGTGCGCTCGCCGCTCTCGCGGCCCAGCTTGAGCTGGTTCTGCTGTCGCCGGGAGAGGTTGTCGCGTTTGTCCACCCCGACGACCAGGATGTTCATGGCGCCGGTGGACTGCGATCCCGGCACACCCGCGTCGACCGACTCGATCTTGGTCCCCACGTAGCTGGTCAGCGCCCACGTCGTGCCGGAGCCACTCAGCACCAGACAGGAGAGCGAGCCGGCCACGAGGAGGCCGCGCCGCCGGGAACGGGCGCCCCTGGCGGACCTGCGTTCGCGCCGGGGGCTCACGCGGACGTTGCCGTAGGCGTCACCGCCCACGTGCACCCCTGAGTCGTCCTCTCGCGGGTCGCGCATGAGTGGCCCCCTAGGCTCAAGCTGGGTCGATGAGGTACCCGTCCGTACAGTAGCGTGAGCGACGCCATGAAGCAGTTTCCCGACTCGCCCGCGCCGGCGTCGTCTCCCGAGACACGCGTCTGGCCGCCCATCTCCATCGTCATCCCGGTGCTGAACGAGGAGCGCCATCTTCGGGAGGCGGTGCGCCAGGTCCTGTCGCAGCGTTACGAAGGGCCGATCGAGGTCGTTCTCGCGATCGGGCCCTCGCGCGACCGCACCCAGGAGGTCGCGGACGCGATAGCGGCCGAAGACCCCCGGGTGACCGTGGTCCCCAACCCGACGGGCCGCACGCCCCACGCGCTCAACGCGGCCATCGCCGCGTCCCGCAACGGGATCATCGCCCGTGTGGACGGCCACGCCATGCTCCCGGAGGACTATCTCCGGGTCGCGGTGGAGACACTGGAGGAGACCGGGGCGGACAACGTCGGCGGCGTCATGGCCGCCGAGGGCGTGACGCCGTTCGAGCGGGCCGTGGCCCGCGCGATGACCTCCAAGATCGGTGTCGGCGGGGCCAGGTTCCACACCGGCGGCACCGCGGGGCCGGCCGACACGGTGTATCTCGGCGTGTTCCGCCGTGAGGCGCTGGAGAGGGTCGGCGGCTACGACGAGCACTTCCAGCGGGCGCAGGACTGGGAGATGAACCACCGCATCCGTGCGACGGGCGGCCTGGTCTGGTTCCAGCCCCGCATGCGCGTGTCCTACCGGCCCAGGCCCACCCTCAAGGCGCTGGCCAAGCAGTACTTCCACTACGGCCGCTGGCGGAGGGTGGTCGCCCGTACGCACGAGGGCACGATCAACCTGCGCTACCTCGCCCCCCCGGCGGCCGTGCTGGCGATCGCCGCGGGGCTGCTCGTCTCGCCCTTCTTCTGGCCCGGCCTGCTGGTCCCCGGCGGGTACCTGGCGGCGATCCTGGGCGGCGCGGCGGTCACCGGCGGCGGCCTGCCCGCCGGGGTGCTCGTCCGGCTGCCGCTGGTCTACGTCACCATGCACATGGCGTGGGGGTGGGGCTTTCTGACGAGCCCGAAGAGTCTCGGCAAGCCGCGGCGCGAGGTGGTCTGACCGACGGCGCGGCCTCGCCTCGAAGGCCCCTCCGCCCGGGGTGGAGGGCCGGCGGCACCGGGCCCTTCCAGGCCGTGCCGGGGCGCACCCGCCGATCAGCCCTCGTCGGGCGCGGCACGCTCCCAGGCGGTGTTCACCGCGTCGTTGAAGCGGGTCAGGGCGTCCGGGTGGTCGGGGCCGAGCAGGTAGGTCTTCAGCTTGCGCCGGGTGGCCGCCAGCGCGTCCTCCCCTCCGGCCTCCAGGGCGGCGAGCACGCCGGGCAGCTCGCTCAGGTCCCGGGTGAGCGTGTAGCCGGCCTCCGTGCTCGGATACCGCTCGCGGAACGCCTCCTCCGGCATGCCCGCCACGTTGGTCACCGTGTACGGTTTGCCGCTGGCGATGAAGTCCGCCACCAGGCTGGAGATGTCGGTGATGAGCAGGTCGGCCTGGTTGAAGCAGTCGTAGACCGCCGGTTCGGGCCCGGTGACGATCAGATGCCTGATCTGCCCGCCTTCGCCCGCGCTCGCGGGGTGGCGGGCGATGGACCGGGACAGGTCCGCCGCGTCCAGCAGGGCGTGGATCCGCTGGTGCGCGCGGCGCGCGGCGGCGTTGCGGTAGCCGGTCAGCGGGTGCGGCTTGTAGATGATCCGCAGCGGGGGCGAGTGGGCGAGCAGGGCGCCGACGATCTTCGGGCCCATACCGATGATCGAGGTGTGGAACAGGTCGTCGGTCCACCCCTCCCAGGTGGGCGCGTAGAGCACGGTGCGGTACGGCAGGCCGGGCCCCCGGGTGTCGATCCCGGTGAGCTGGGGCCGGCCCACCTCGCGGATGTCCTCGTCGCGCACGCCCACGCGGGCGCGCAGATACCGGTCGCGCCCGGCCTGCCCGGCCACCCAGACCTCGTCGTAGACCTTGGTGAACGGGTTGAACGACGCCTCCTTGTCGCTGTCCCCGTGCCCCACGAAGACGCTGCGCATCCCCTGGATGCGCAGCATGTGGATGTTCTTGCCCACGTTGGAGGGGTACAGGCACAGGCGCGCGGCGCCGAGCGCCCCGAAGCTCATCAGGTCGGCGGCCGAGGGGATGCAGACCACCGGCAGCGTGGTGCCGGGCAGCAGGCGGAGCATCTCCCGCTCCCGCAGCACCACCACGGCCCGCCGGTCGATCCGCTCCAGCGGGCGCAGCCACATGGAGACCTGGTAGGCCGAGTCCTCCGGCCCGGAGAAGTACAGGAGCACCTCGGGTCCGTACTCGGTGAGCCTCCTGTCGACGGCGCCCAGGACCGCCTCCCTGTCGTGGAGCGGCCGGATCCGGAGCAGGTGGGGAACGAGGCCGGCGGCGCCCGCCAGGATGAGGAGCAGCGTGAGCGCCGCTCCGGTCGCGCCCAGACGCTCGTCGCCGAGCGCCGCGCCCAGGGCCGCGCCGCCCACCGGCAGCGCGTCGAGATAGAGGAAACGCAGCTTGCGGTGGTTGACCAGGATGTCCGGCGGCGGCGCCGGGAGCGTCACGGCGTCGAGGTTGCGGGTCAGCACCGGGAGGTGGGCGAGCGTGCGGTTGTAGCGCAGTGCCATCCAGGTCTGCGCGGCCCGTGCCCCGTGCGCGGCGAACAGGCCGATGACCAGGGCCGAGAACCAGGGTGAGCCGGTGCCCGCCGTACGGGCGACGAGCAGGATGGCGGCCGTCTCGCGGATCACGAACCGCATCGTGACCCCCAGGTGCACCCTGCTCAGCAGGTCGGACGCCGGGCGGGCGAGGTGCCTGGCGGCGATCTCGGCCGCGTAGGACACGGCGCACAGCAGCAGGAACGGCCACGGCCGGGGCCAGAGAGCGGTGACGATCAGCGGCGGGTACGAGCCGAGCACGGCGGCGCACACCATTAGGGCACGAAGGTCATGCTTCATCCTCTGACGCTAACCTGTATACCGGTGTTTCCCCTGGTAGGCGCGCTGTGTCACTTGTCCGGTGGGGTGAGGGATGGGGGTTTCCGGAGTGATCTGGGGTGCCTCGTTCCGCGGTGCGGCGCCGGGAGACGGAGCCCGCGCGGAACCGAGAGCCGGCCGTGATCGAGAGCCGGCCGTGATCGGGAGGCGGACGGGAGTGGCCGGGGGCAGGGACGGCCGGGGGTCAGGGCCCGGTGAGGCGGACGTCGACCACCTGTCCGGTGAGGTCGGAGATGAGCACGTCCATCGAGGTCTCGGCGACGGCGCGCGGCGACAGGAGGGTGTGCGCCGGCTCCTCCCCGAAGGCGCGGGCCCGCATCGGGGTGCTGGTCCGCTCCGGGTTGACGCAGTTGACCCGCACGCCGTACTCGGCCCACTCGTCCGCCAGGGCCTGGGTCAGGTTGACCACGGCGGCCTTCGTCGACGAGTAGAGGCTGTAGTCGGCCCGGCCCCGCGTGTAGGAGGAGGAGGTGTACAGCAGCAGGTGCCCCCGGGTCTCGCGGAGGTGGGGGATGGCGGCCCTGGCGATGTTGACCGGGCCGAGGTAGTTCACGCCGACGGTCTCGGCGATCGTGCCGTCGTTCACCTCGCCGAGCTTGCCCATGTGCAGCACGCCGGCCGTGTTGACCACGTAGTCGACCCTGCCGGTCTCCTTGGCCGCCTGGGCGAGGGCGTCGTTCACCGCCGCGGGGTCTTCCACGCGCACCCCGTTGAGCGACCGGGAGAAGGAGAACACCTCGGCGCCGTGACGCTCGGCCAGGTCCACGACGTCGGCGCCGATGCCGTAGCTGCCGCCGAAGACCACCATGGTCCTGCCCTCCATCGCCTCCCGGTAGGCGCGGGGAGAGGGGGCGGGGGCGTTGCACGCGGCGAGCTGGAAGAGCTTGTCGGCGATGAACACGTCCACCGGGTGGGTGACCTTCATGTTGTGCTCGCTGCCGGGCACGATGTAGATCGGCACGTCGGGCAGGTAGCGCAGCACCACACCGCAGTCGTCGGTGGGCGGGTGCCGGTCGAAGCCGGGGTCGGCGAACGCCCGTTCATAGGCTTCGCGGATCACCGAGAGCCGGAAGCACTGCGGCGTCTGGCCGCGCCGCAGCCGGGACCTCTCCGGGATGTCGCGGACGACCTCCCCACGTGGCCCGGGTGCGGCGACCACGATCGTGTCGGAGCTCGGGATCGCCACGTCGACGGCCGAGTAGACCTTCAGGGCCTCCACACATTCGGTGATGATCCGGGGCTCCAGCAGCGGCCGGACCGCGTCGTGCAGGAGCACGTCGCACTCGTGGGCGCCGAGGGCCTTCAGGGCCCGCCAGGTGGTGTCGGTACGGCTCGCGCCGCCCTCCAGGATCTTGCTGACCTTTCTGAAACCGTTGCGGGCGACGAGCCGTTCCACGTCCTCGGTGAAGCCGGGGGTCATCAGCACGATGACCTCGTCGATCTCCGGTGCGCCGTCGAAAACGGCCAGGGTGTGCTCCAGAATGGTTCTTCCGGCGATCTTGAGGAGCTGCTTGGGGGTGCTGAGGCCGACACGTTGGCCGACGCCGCCGGCGAGGACGACCCCGACGGTACGAAGGCGTGGTTCAAGAGCGGCCAAGGTCAGCTTCTTTCAACGGTCCGGATACGGCGAGCGTAACGGTTGAGTACCCGATCCCGGGCCGTGGTCCCGTGCTATGCGGTCAAGATCTCGCTACGCTAAGTGCGCACTCCCCGATTCGCACGGTTACCCCGTCGGATACGAAGGAGCCCGATTTGTATGACTCTGATGCCTCTGTTCCCTCCGACCGTGTCACCTCCGAGACTCCCGGGGGTGCCGTCGTCGTGCTCGCCACCACCGAGGTGGCCGGTCTGCGGCGCGCCGACGGCACGCTCCTCGACCGCCTGACCGGGCAGCTCACCGGTCTCTCCACCGGAGACGTGCACGTGATCACCCGGTCCGGCGACGTCACGCACGCCCCGGGCGGCACCTACATGATCGGAACGGAGGGGTCGCGGGGCCTGGCCGACGACCTGCGTCGCATCGCGGGGGTCGCCCGTACGGCCACCGGCCCCGTCGCCGTTCTGGCGGGCGACCTGGTGGCCCACACCGAGGCGCTGACCCTGCTCCTCGGGCATCCGGGCCGGGGCACCGCCGCGCTGGTGGCCCGGGGGGGCGAGGAGCCGGGGCCGCTGCGCCCGCCGGTCCGGATCGAGGGGGGCCTGGTGGCCGCCGCGGGCGCTCCCGCTCACGACGGCGGCCGGGTCGCAGGGGTCCCCGAGGCGAACGGCACCTTCAGGGGAGCGCTCCAGGCGGGGGCGGACGACCTGCTGGTCCTGGCCGCCACGGCCGAGACGCTGGCGGACCTGGCCGAGGTCGGCAGGTTCGGCTCCGTGGACGGCGCCGAGGCGGTGGAGCTGCTGCTGTCCGGGCTGATCCGCGCCGGCGTCACGGTGCGCGCCGTCCGGCTCGGGCGGCTGGGCTGCGACCGGGTGGCCGGGCGGGCGGAGGCGGACGAGGCCGTGCGGCGGCTCGGGCGGGTGAGCGAGGCCCGCGCCCGGCTCCGCGCCGCGGTCAAGTCCGACGACGGCTTCTTCGCGACCTGTTTCGTGAGCTCCTGGTCCCCGCAGGTGGTGCGGGTGGCCGCCCGGCTGGGGCTGACCCCGAACGCGGTCACCGGCGCCTCCGCCGGTCTGGCGCTGCTGGCCGCGATCTGGTTCTCCGCGGGTACCCGCCCGGCGCAGCTCGCCGGGGCCGCCCTGCTGTACCTGTCGTTCGTGCTCGACTGCGTGGACGGCCAGCTCGCCCGCTACACCGGCGCCTTCTCCCCGCTCGGCGCGTGGCTGGACGCCATCTTCGACCGGGTCAAGGAGTACGTCGTCTACGTCGGCCTCGCCGTCGGCTACACGTCCGGGCTGAGCGACGCGGGGGGCGGCCCGGACGGCGTCTGGGCGCTCGCGGTGGCGGCGATGATTTTGCAGGCGCTCCGCCACACGCTCGACTTCTCCTACGCCGGGGCCCGCGCCGACGCGGTCGCGAGGCGCCTCACCCGGACCGCGGACTCCGGTGCGCCCGGTGTCCCGGCCGACGTCGCCGCGCGGCCGGGAGGCTCGCCGGGACGGTCCGGGCAGGCGGCCGGAGGGGAGGGGCCTGCGGGTCCCGCCCACGACGGATCGCGGGGCGCCGCGCCCGGTTCTCCGGGCCCGCGGGGCGCATGGGGGCGGGGTCGCGCTCCGGCGGCCGGGGAGGGCGGCGGGACGGGCGACCGGCCCGCCGGGGCGGCGGGAGCGGGCAACTGGGTCGTCCGGCTCTCGGGCCGCCTGGAGCGGACCTCCCTCACCCGCCGTCTCAAGAAGATCATCGTGCTTCCCATCGGGGAGCGCATGGCCCTGATCGCGGTGACCGCGGCGCTGTTCAACGCGCGGGTGACCTTCATTGCCCTGCTGGGCTGGGGCTCGGTCGCCGCGCTCTACACGCTCGGCGGCAGGATCGGCAGGTCGGTCGGCCGATGACCGTGCGAGGCGATGTGACGGCGGGCGGCCCGCGGGCGGAGCGGGGCGGGCACTTTCGGGAGACGACTCCAAGGACTCCAAGGAGAGGGGCGGCCGTGGTCTCCGTTCACATGACACCGGTGCCACAGGGCAACGTCGTGGCCTACCGGGACGACGGCGTGCTGTCGCGGGCGATGGGCAGACCGGTGGCCGGGCAACTGCCCCCGCTGCCGCCCGCCGTCGTCGGGATGTTCGTGACCGGGGTGCTTCTGCTGGTGGGGGTGGCGGGGACGGACGGCCTGGCGGTGTTCGCCCCGGCGGTGGCGCTGCTGCTGGCCGGTCCCGGCAGCTCTCACCCGCACGACGGCCGGTTCGACTGGCTGGTCCCGCCGATCCTGCGCCTGACGGAGTACGGGTTCGTGGCCTCGGTGGGGTTCGCCCACGGCGTGCCGCCCTGGCTGATCTTCGCGCTGCTCGGCGCGATGATCTTTCATCACTACGACGTCGTCTACCGGCTGCGCCAGCGCGTTTATCCGCCGGCCTGGCTGGCCACATTCGGCCTCGGGTGGGACGGGCGGATGCTGCTGGTCGCGCTGGGGGCGCTCGCCGGCCAGGTGACCTTCCTTTTTGTCCTGCTTTCGCTGTATTTGTGGGCTCTTTTTGGGTGGGAAAGCATTACCTGCTGGCTCGCGGCGCCCCGGACAGGGGTGGACACCGTGGATCTGGGCGCACACGATTGAGAACGCCTGGCACACCTCCGATTACACGATCAGGGTCCGAAGGCAACTAACCTTTGGGGCCTGGGAGTGCCCGTCGAGGGGCTCATTTGAACGAGGAGTGCACGTTGCTGGGAATGGTGCTGGCCGCCGGGGCCGGACGACGCCTGCGACCGTACACCGACACGCTGCCCAAGGCGCTCGTGCCGGTCGACGGTGAAACCACGATCATGGACATCTCGCTGCGGAACCTCGCGGCGGCGGGCCTGCGTGACGTCGTGGTCGTCGTCGGCTACCGGGCGGAGGCCGTGCGGGAGCGCAAGGCCGAGCTGGAGCGGCGTCACGGCGTCACGCTCACCCTCGTGCACAACGACAAGGCCGAGGAGTGGAACAACGCCTACTCCCTGTGGTGCGCCCGCGACCACTTCGACCAGGGGGTCCTGCTGGTCAACGGCGACACCGTCCACCCGGTCTCCGTCGAGGAGACCCTGCTGGCCGCGCCGCCGTCCGCCGACATCCTGCTCGCGGTGGACACCGTCAAGAAGCTCGCCGACGAGGAGATGAAGGTCACGCTCGACGGGGACGGCCACCTTGAGCTGATCACCAAGCTGATGGACCCGGCCGACGCCGCCGGTGAGTACATCGGCGCGACCCTGATCCGCCCCGGCGTCGGCGAGCGCCTCGCCGACGCCCTCCGGGCCACCTTCGAGCGCGACCCGCAGCTCTACTACGAGGACGGCTACCAGGAGCTGGTCGCCCGCGGTGAGAAGATCGCGATCGCCCCCATCGGCGAGGTCGCGTGGGTCGAGGTCGACAACCACGACGACCTGGCGAAGGCGCGGGAGATCGCGTGCCGATACTAGCCAGGATGCTCCCCGCCCCCCTGACCATGGAGGTACGGCGGGGCGCGATCGCCCAGCTCGGCACGCTCCTGGCCGACAGCCGGGTGGCGACCTCCGGGCGGGTGGCCGTGGCCGTGGGCGCGGGCCAGGGGGACAGGATCGCCTCGGTGATCGCCCCCTCGCTCGGCGAGGCCCAGGTCTTCCGGGTGGCCGACGGCTCGGTGGACGCGGCCGTCACGCTCGGCGCCGACCTGCGCAAGGGCGCCTACGAGGCGGTCGTCGGCATCGGCGGCGGCAAGACCATCGACGTGACCAAGTACGCCGCCTCGCTCGCCGGGATCCCGATGGTCGCGGTGGCGACGAACCTCTCCCACGACGGGATCTGCTCGCCGGTGGCGTCGCTGACCCACGAGGGGGGCAAGGGCTCCTTCGGCGTGCCCATGCCGCTGGCGATCGTGGTGGACCTCGACTTCGTCCACGACGCGCCCCCCTCCCTGGTCCGTTCCGGGGTGGGCGACGTGGTGAGCAACCTGTCGGCGATCGAGGACTGGCAGCTCGGCAACACCGAGCGGGGCGAGCCGATCGACGGCCTGGCCTGCTCGATGGCCCGCACCGCGGCGGAGGCGGTGATCGGCAGGGGCGACTCGATCGAGTCCGACGCCTTCCTGACCGTGCTCGCCGAGGCGCTCATCCTCTCGGGGATGGCGATGGTCGTCGCGGGCTCCTCCCGTCCCTCCAGCGGCGGAGATCATGAGATCCTTCATGCCGTGGATCAGCTTTTCCCCGGCACCTCCAACCACGGCGAGCTCGCCGGGATCGGCGCCGCCTTCTGTTTCTTCCTCCGTGAGGACACGCGCAGACTGGCCCAGGTCGCCGCGTGCCTGCGCGGACACGGGCTGCCGGTCACCCCCGCCGACGTGGGGCTGACCGACGGCCAGTTCACCGAGGCCGTCATGCTGGCCCCCTCGACCCGCCCCGGGCGTTACACGATCCTGGAGCACCTGCGCCTGTCGGAGCCGGAGATTCGCGATCGGGTGGGGGACTATGTCCGGGCCGTCGGTCGCTGAGTTCCGCGCGGTCGCCCAGCCGCACTCGACCATGGGCCGCAACAGCGGCGAGCACTGGGCCGGCGTGCTCTACATGCGCAAGCTGTCGATCTACGTCACCTGGTTCCTCGCCAAGACGCCGATCACCCCCAACCAGACCACCTGGCTGATGATCCTGGCCGGGGTGCTGGCCGGCGCGGTCCTCGCCCTTCCCGGGCTGGGCGCCGCCGTCGGCGCGGCCCTGCTGATCCAGCTCTACCTCCTGCTCGACTGCTCCGACGGGGAGCTGGCGCGCTGGACCGGCCGCACATCCATCACCGGCGTCTACCTCGACCGGGTCGGCCACTACTTCGCCGAGGCCGCGCTGCTCATCGGGCTGGGTGTGCGGGCCTCGCAGGTCAGCCCCGACTGGTACACGGTGATGGGCTTCGCCGCGGCGCTCGGCGCCATTCTGATCAAGGCGGAGACCGACCTGGTCGACGTGGCCCGGGCGCGCTCCGGGATGGTCGCGGCGACGGAGAGCTCAGCCGAGCAGTTCCGCTCACGCGGCCTCGGGCTCGCCCGCAGGGCCGCCGCCGCGCTGAGGTTCCACCGGGTCGTGCAGGCGGTCGAGCTGTCCCTCCTCGCGGTGGTCGCCGCGCTGTGGGACGCCGTCGGCGGCGGGATGACCGCGACGAGGCTGCTCATGGTGGTCTGCGTCGTGGTCGCCGCGCTGCAGGCGGTCCTGCACCTGGTGAGCATCCTGGCGTCCCGGCGGCTCGGATGAGGAACCAGATGGCGCGCCGGAGCGTCGTAAAGGGGGACGCCTCGATGTTTGGTGGGTGTTCGCCATTGGTTCCGATACGCTTGATTCCCGGTACATCGAAAAGCCTGACCGACCCCGGCAATGCCCCGTCCAGCAGACTCGGTGATCATGAAAGTGTGCTTCACACGTGCTCTCGACGCGTCAAGGCGATGACCCGTTGAAGATCTCGTGCGTCATCCTCACCATGGGCAACCGGGTCCCGGAGCTGGGCCGGGCCGTCAAGTCCGCGCTGGATCAGGTCGACGGCGACGTCGAGGTCGTCATCGTCGGCAACGGCGTGGACGTCCCCGAGCTGCCGATCACCGTGCCCCCCGGCTCGTCGGCCTCGATCAAGACCGTACGGCTGAGCCGCAACACCGGCATCCCGGGGGGCCGCAACCGGGGCGTCGAGGAGTGCTCGGGCGACGTGGTCCTCTTCCTGGACGACGACGGCTGGTACGGCGCGATGAACCTCGTCTCCCATCTGCGCGAGCGTTTCTCCACCGAGCACGACCTCGCGGTCGTCTCCTTCCGCGTGAAGGACCCCGAGGGCGGCGCCGGCCAGCGCCGCCACGTCCCCCGCCTGCGCGCCGGCGACCCCGAGCGGTCCTCCCCGGTCACCACCTTCCTGGGCGGCGCCTGCGCCATCCGCCGCTCGGCCTTCCTCCAGGTCGGCGGTCTCCCCGAGCGTTTCTTCTACGCTCATGAGGAGACCGACCTGGCCTGGCGTCTTCTCGGCGAGGGCTACCGCATCGAGTACGACGCCAAGACCGTCATGTACCACCCGCAGGTCCCTCCGACCCGCCACGCGGACTTCTACCGTCTCAACGCCCGCAACCGTGTCTGGCTGGCCCGCCGCAACCTTCCCTGGGCGCTGGCCGGCCTCTACCTTCTCAACTGGATCGTGCTCACGCTGATCCGCGAGCGTTCCCTGCCGGCCCTGCGCGCCTGGTTCACCGGCTTCGCCGAGGGGTTCCGCGAGCCCGCGGGCGAGCGCCGTCCCATGGGCTGGAAGACCGCCTGGCGCATGCTCCGCCTCGGCCGTCCCCCCATCGTCTGACCTCTCTCGCGTCCGCTCGGCGGCAGCCGGGGGCGGGTCTTCCCTCTGTGCCGTCCGTCCTCCCCTCTCGGGGCTGCGATCCGGAGAGGGGCGGTGCCCGCGGGAGGGTCTTTTCGTCCCGTATGGATCGGACCTTCGCCTCTTTTCCGGCCCCGCCCTCCCGCGCGATCATGGAGGGGAGGCGGCCGTCGAAAGGAAACAGGATGAACGTGATGGAGCTGATCGACCAGGTGCAGGACACCGCCACGATCAAACGGGTCTTCGGCGAGCCCGTCGTCCACGGCGACGTGGTCGTCATCCCCGTGGCGCGGGTGGCCGGTGGTGGCGGCGGTGGCAGTGGCAAGCAGGAGGGCGACAAGCCCTCGGAGGGGACGGGGGCCGGGTTCGGCCTCGGCGTCGTCCCCGCCGGGGTTTTCGTCATCAAGGACTCGCAGGTCCGCTGGCAGCCCGTGATCGACGTCAACCGTGTGATCCTCGGCGGCCAGATCGTCGCCGTCGCCGCGCTGCTGGCGGTCCGCGCCATCGCCCGCCTGCGCGCCAAGACCGCCGGCAAGCGGTAGGGGGTCCGCTCGCCGGGACGGGGAGAGGGGGCGACGCCTCCCGGCCGGGACGGGCTGTCCCCGCGCGAGGGGAGAGCGGCCGGGGTGGGCTGTCCCTGTTCACCGGGGTGGGGGAACTTTGGTCGATACGGCGGGCTGTGGGGGAAATATCGCTAAAGTTCGGTCTCCGGCCTGCTTCGGGGCCGGTGGCCGCGCCCAGCGGGACGGCCCGGTGCCGACAGAGGGGTCGAGGTGGACGTCTACACGCTCGGCGAGGCGTTCGCCGTCGTCACCAGCGCCCGGATCCGGCACGAGCACGAGGCCCGGCTGGATGTCACCGGGGCCGAGTTCGTCGTGGCCGTCGGGCTGGCCCGGCTGGGGCACGAGGTGGCCTGGCTGGGCAAGGTGGGTGGAGACGAGGCGGGGGCGCGGGTTCTCGCCGCGCTGCGCGGGCAGGGGGTCGACGTCTCCGACGCCCGGGTGGACGAGACGTCCACGACGGGGCTGATGCTGAGGGAGTCCCGGCTCGGCCAGGCGGCCAGGGTCGTCCACTACCGGACGGCGGTCCGCCTCTCGCAGGGAAACGTCCCGCCGGACCGGATCGCGGGCGCGCGGGTCCTGCACGTCAGCGGGATCACCGCCGCGCTGAACGCGCGCGACGCCATGAACGCCGCGGTGCGGGCCGCCCGCGTCTCGGGGGTCACCGTCTCGGTGTCCGTCGACTATCACGACCCGCTCTGGCCCGACCTGCGCGAGGCCGAGGAGGTCCTCGGCGAGCTGGCCTGCTCGGCCGACGTGCTGTTCGTACGGCAGAGCGAGCTGGACCTGGTCAAACCCGCCCTCTCCGGCGACCGGGAGGTCGTCGTGACGCGTGGGGCGCGGGGCGTGAGCGTCCGGGTGGACGGGATGCGCCACGACGCCCCCGGGCTGCCGGCCCCCGTGGTCGATCCCGGCGGCTCGGAGGCGGCGTTCGTGGCGGGCTACCTCAGCGCGCTGCTGGAAGGACTGCACCCCTCCGACCGGCTGCGCCGGGGCTGCCTGCTCGCGGCCTTCGCGGCCTCGGGGCCGAGCGACTGGCAGGGGCTGCCCACCCGGGCCGAGCTGCCCCTGCTCGACCTCGACGTCTGACCGTCCGGCCGAAAGGCCCGGCGGGGAAGGCGGTCAGAGCTCCCGCGCCTCGCCGAGGGTCATGCTGAGACGGGCGACGGTGGAGGTGGCCAGGGCGCGCCGGGGCAGACCGAGTTCGCTCAGCTCCTTGGCGACCGGGTGGTTGCCCAGCCGGATCAGGGCGCCGCCGGGGCGCGCGCGGACCCCGCGGGGGGACATCGACCAGGAGGTGCGGCGGGTGACGCCCTCCAGGTGGGTGTAGGCGTCGACGGGCGCCATCGTGCCGCCGACCGGCACCGGGAGCCCCGGCTTGATGAGCAGGTCCACGACCATGCGGCCGTCTTTGCGGACGACACACCGCTTGTAGGGGGAGGACAGGCGCAGGTCGATCTCGGCCAGCTCCTTGGGAAATCCCCAGATCGCGCGCCCGGCCTCCATCGTGAACCCTTCGTCGACGGGGAGCCAGTGGACGAAGGCCCCCGCGCCCACACCGCGCAGCTCCAGCGGCCCCGCACCCCGGGAGGGCGAGGGGCCCGCGCCGGGAGGGCGGACGAGGAAGGCCACGCCGAACTCCCGGTAGGCGCCCAGGTCGCCGTCGACGTAGTCGGCGAACGCCAGGGTGCACAGCGCCTTGCCCGGCAGCACCTCGGCGACGTCCAGCCGGGAGTAGGCGATCACGGCCCGGGCGGCGTCGGCCCGGACCAGATAGGAGGCGCCGCAGACTCGGGCCTCCCGGATGCGCACCGGCGTGGCGATCTCACATCCCTGGATCAGATGGCGTCCCATGTCTTCAGTAGACCAAGCCCCGCACGGGACGTCACCGGTCCGCCCGCCTCTTCCTCGGACGCCGGCGGGTCCGGCCCGCCCAGGCGCCGCTTCGGTCGTCGGCCCGCCGTCCGCCCGGACCACGAGGGGTCAGCGGGAGGCCAGGGCGCGTTCGAGGCCGTCGAGGAGCAGGTCGAGGCCGAAGGTGAAGTCGGGGACACCGCTGTAGCGGCCCTCCATGACGTGGACGGCCAGCTCCGTCACGTGGGGATACAGCCCGGCGGGCAGTTGCGGCAGATGGGTCTTCGCCGCGTCGGGGAACTGCCGCGCCTCAAGGGGGAAGGTGAGTTTCTGGAGCGTGAACCCGTAGATGTGGCTGTCCATGGCGTTCCAGGCGTAGTCGGCCAGTTCGATGGAGAAGCCCGCCCCGCGCAGGCTGCCGAGGGTGGAGTCCACGTAGCGCAGCATCGCGGGACCGACGTTGAGGCGCGACATCAGCGGCTCACAGGCCCACGGATGACGGAGCAGCACCTCGTGGGCCGAGAGCGCCCGCTGCCGCATGGCGGTCTTCCAGTCGTCACCGGGGTGGGGAAGGGCGATCTCGGCGACGACGAGGTCGACGATGCCGTCCAGGATCGCGTCTTTGCCGGCCACGTGCTTGTACAGCGACATCGCCTCGACGCCGAGTTCCTTGCCGATCTTGCGCATGGTCAGCGCCTCGGCGCCGCCGGTGTCGGCGAGCGCGAGGGCTGCGCGCAGCACGCGCTCGGTGCTCAGTGGTTCGCGTGAGGTCGTGTCCCGGCGGGTCCGTGGTGCCACTCTTTCGCTCTGTCCTTTTCTCCGGTCTTCCGGCTTCTCGCTGTGCGGGCCCTTCCCGGTTCCGTACCGCGCCTCGGCCGGGCGCGGTGCTCCGGGGAGACGCGCCGACGGCTTGACAAGGCCGGCGACGTGTCTCTAGCTTACGGCATAAGCCAGGCTTACACCGTAATCCTTCCCGCCTATGAATCAAGAGGTGCGGCATGCCCGCCACCGATGCATCCGCTCCACCGGCGCTGGGCCGTCACGCCCGGCTGGCGGGGTTTCTCTACCTGACGATCATCGTGACCTCACTCCTGTCGTCGCTTCTCGTCGAGTCCCGGCTCGTCGTGGACGGAAACCCGGCCGCGACCATCGAGCGCATCGCGGCCGATGAGACGCTGTACCGCGCCGGGCTGGTCTACGACACGGTGATGTTCGCGAGTGTGATCGCCCTGGCCTGGGCGCTGTTCGTCATCCTCCGGGGGGTCGATCGTCACCGGGCGCTGCTCGCCCTGCTGTGGCGGGTGGCGGAGGCGATCGTCGGCGCCGTCACGGTGCTGTTCGGCGTGCTGATCGCGCTTCTCGCCGGTGACCCGGGGGTGCGCGCGGCCTTCGAGCCCGGGCAACTGCGCTCCCTGGTCGACGTGCTTCTGGCCGCGCGGGAGGTCGGGTTCGACGTGACGATCTTCTTCCTGAGCCTGGGCACGATCGTGTACTGCCGCCTGCTGTACGTGTCGCGCTACGTTCCGCGGCCACTGGCGGTGCTGGGCCTCGTGTCGTTCGTGGTCATGCTTGTGGGGGCCGCGGTGAACCTCCTGCTTCCCGTCCACCGGGACATCGTCATGGCCGGATGGGCGCCCGGCATCGTGTTCGAGGTGGTAATCGGCGTATGGCTCCTGGTGAAGGGCGTCCGTGTCCCCCCGGCCGTCCCGGTCCCGTTGGAGGCCGCGACCGCTCACGCGCAGCGGCGGGGGGCCCGGGAAACCTGAGGGCACTCCCGCCGCGCGGGGGCGTCACCGCATGGAGGCGGGGCCGGGCGGTTCCGTCCTTTCGGCCGGGGAGGGGCTCCCGCCCGGGACGTCTCCCCGGTGGACCGGGGCCGTTCCCTCCCGGCGGGTTCCGGCGGGGCGGCGATAGAGCCAGGTCAGCCGGGGTTCGAGCAGCCACTTGAAGAGCGTGCGGGTCATCGGCGTGGACAGCGCGATGGCCAGCACGAGCGAGCACGACGCGATCGCCAGCACCCCCAGCGGGCCGTACAGCCAGGGCAGGCCCAGCCAGCCCAGGTCCTTGACGATGAGCACGACGACGCCGTGCAGCAGGTAGGTGTAGAGCGTCCGGGTGCCGAGGTCGGAGAACCAGGTCTCCCGCCGGGGGACCAGCGCCAGCACCGCGACGCTCAGTGCCAGGGCCGCGACGAGCACGGCGCCGCGTACGGCGAGGCCGATTCCCCAGGACATGCCCATGTACTTGAAGCTGTAGCGGAAGTAGACCGGGTCGAGACCGACCCGGGGGGCGATGAGGACGGCCACCACGGCCCCGCCGGCCAGCACGGCCCCGGCGACGGCCTTCACCCAGAGTGGCTTGAGCAGGTCGAAGTGCTCCGGTTTGAGCAGCAGGCCGAGTACGTAGAACGGCAGCAGGCCGAAGAACCGGTCGAGACTGAAGTCGCCGGAGATCTCCGAGAACCCCGCCAGCATGTAGATGACCACCGCGACCAGCAGGGGTTGCCGCATGCGTGTCCAGATGGGCGTGGAGATCCGCCAGAGCACCAGGGCGACCAGATACCAGTTCAGCCAGGCCGGGTCGATGATGGTGAGCGTCCACTTCTGGCCCAGCGCGAAGCGCAGCAGCGCGTAGCCGATCTCCACGAACGCGTAGGGGACCAGCATGGTGTCGACCAGCTTGTTGATCTTCGCGTTGGAGTTCCAGAAGTTGCGCCCGAGGTAGCCGCTGATCAGGACGAACGCCGGCATGTGGAACATGTAGATGAACATGTACGCCGCCCTGGACGAGTGCGCGGCCAGGGTGGGCACCAGCGAGTGTCCGGTGACGACCAGGCTGATCAGGACGAACTTCACGTTGTCCAGGTACGGGTCGCGTTTCCTCCGGGGGTGGGGGGCCGGGACCTTCTCCCGCGTGCGCGGCGTTCGTTCCCGCCCCCGGCGAGGCGACCCGCTCCGCCGGGAGGGGAGGGTCTCCCGTTCGGAGGTCTCCCGGTAGGGGAGCAGGTCGCCGGAGGAGGGCGGGACGGCGGGGACGGCCTGCCGGGACAGGTCAGGCGGGGCCGTGGAGGCCCAGGCGGAGACCTGGATGGTTCCGTGCTCCGGCGACCACCCCTGGTTCGTGGGCGCCGTGGGCCGTCCGCGGCCGTCCGGTGCCGCCGGCGTGACCGGGCCCGCCGGGAGCGGCGGCCCGGCGGGCCCGGGGGAGGGTGTTCGCTCCCGGTTCGGGGGGGCCGGGGCGCCGTGGACCGGCGGCTCACCCGGGCCCTGCGGAACCGGCGGTACGGCGGAGCCGGGCAGGGCGAGCCGATCCTCGTGAGGCGGGGCCGGCGCCGGGATCGAGGGACCGGGAGCCGGCGGCCCGCCGTGCCTGGGCGCGGCCGGCGGCGCGACGGCGTCGGCGGGGACGGGCCGGCCGTGCCGCGGTGAGGGCGACGGGGCCGGGCCGGTGGGGTCCTGCCATCGGGATACATCCGCCGGGGGCGCCGCGGTGGGTCCGTACGGGGAGGGCCACCCCTGGTGCGATGGGTCCTGCGGGTTCGCGCCATGGGGGGCCGGCGGCGGGACCGAGCCCGGCGGAGGAGGGGGCCACCCCCGGTCGGAGCCCCAGCCGGGGGCCGCGTGAGCCGGCGGCCGGGACGGGTCCGGGGGCGACGCCGACCGGGGCGCGTCCGGGAGGCGGTGGTCCGGGAGGCGGTGGGAGGGGGGACCCGCGTGCCGTCCGGGAGCGTTCTCCCAGAGGTCCGGGGGGGAGGCCCGGAGGTCGGGGTAGGGCTCCCGGGAGGCCGGTGGCCGGATGTCCGGGTGAGGGGCGCCCGCCCCGAACGCCGGAGGTGCGTGGGGCGGCAGGGGGGCCTGGGGTCCTTGGGGTGACGGGGGTGCCTGGGGCCCCTGGGGTGTCGGGTGCGGCGCGCCCGTCGCGGAGGTGGGGGGGGCGTCGGGGGCGGGGAGCGTCTCGGGGGCGTGGGGGACCCGGTAGCCCCATACGGTGACCTCGCTCGCGCTCTCGCCGGCGCCCCGGCCGTCGCCGGGGGTCCCCCACGGGTGGACGGTGGGTCCCCGGCCGGGCGTCCCGGGCTGCGTCCCCCCGGGCTGTGTCTCGCCGGGCTGTGTCTCCCCGGAAACCGCGGACGGCCACGGATGCCCGGGGGCCGGCCACGGGGCGGGCCCCCGGCCCTGTCCGTCGGTGGGACCGCCGGTTTCGGCGCCGGAGGCGTCGTCGTGGGGGGGCGGTACCTGGAAGGGGAATCGGGGGTCGCTCACGGGGAAAACGCTCGGCTATCTGTCGGAGACCGGGAGAAGGTCAAACGTGCGGGCAATGTCGTCCAGGGGTCGTCGGGGGTCGCCAAGGGGTCCGGAGGTACGGTCGATCGGCGAGGCGGCCCCCGCCAACCCACCTACCCTAAACGTTCATGGACGCGATGTCGCATAAGCGCATCGTGTTTCCCGGGGTTCCCGGTCAATCGTGATCCGCCTCCCCGGCGGGGACGCCCCGGCCCCGCGTGCGCGGTGTCCCGCCGCCCCCGGTGCCCCCGATGTCCTCCACGGGAGGCCGGGCGGGGTGGAGGTCAGGGGTCAGAGGCAGGGGTTGGTGTTGGCGTCGACGACGTTGTCCTTGATGCTGTCGGGGATCTTGATGGGGGAGGCGACGCCCTTCCAGTCGGCGCCGATGACGAGCTGGATCACCGGCCCGGGGGTGGCGCCGGGGTCCGGGGCGGGAGGCGGGGTGGCCGCGCCCGGCGTCTGGGCGGAGGCGGGCCGGTACGGCTCGGCGGTGGTGGGCCGGATCTTCCCGGCGGCGGGGACGATCTTCTCGTCGTGCAGCAGCTTGGCCGCCACGGGCTGGGCGTAGTCGGCCCCGTTCTCGGCCCTCCTGGAGTACAGGACCTTGGTCTTCGGCTGGTCGGCGCCGCTGGGGAGCCGGGCGTTGCCCACGCCGACCACCGTGAAGCCCTGGGCGGTCAGCGCCTCGGCGACCTCCCCGGCCCTGCCCGGGACGCTCGTGCCGTTGATCACCTGGATCCTGACCTGGGAGGGCTTGATCACGGGCTTGGGCGGGGCCGTCTCCTTGCCGGTGCTCGTGGGCTTGGGGGTGGCGCTCGGCTGTACCTCGATGTCGCTGCGGATCGCGGAGAAGAGCTGGTTGGCCTGCGGCTGGAGCCACTCGACGCGGGCGGGGTCGGGCGCGTAGGGCTTCCAGGGCACGGTGACGGACTTCAGCCCCTTGGCGGTCAGCGACTTCGCGCTCTGCGCGATCTCCAGGAGCCGGGCGGTGGTGAGGTTGCGGTCCATCGTCACGGAGGAGGTGGCGGCCTCCAGGAAACCGGTCAGCTTTCCGACGTCGGTCAGCAGGGCCGAGCTGGTGGCCTTCTTCATGACCTGGGTGATGAAGACCTGCTGGCGCTTGATCCGGCTGATGTCGCTGCCGTCGCCGAGCTGGTAGCGGGCGCGGACGTAGGCCAGGGCGGTCTCGCCCATCACCGTGTGTTTGCCCCGCTTCAGATCGAGTTTGGCCTTCTTATCCATCACGTCCTTGGGTAGGCAGATCTCGATGCCCCCCAGGGCGTCGACGATGCCCTTGAACCCGGAGAAGTCGACTTTGACGAAGTGGTTGATGTGGATCTGCGTCAGCGACTCGATCGTCTTCCAGGTGCAGACGATGCCGCCGTCGTTGAAGGTGGAGTTGATCTGCCGGATACCGCCGGGGATGACCGCCCTGGTCCTGGGGTTCTGGCACTCGGGGGCCTGGACCATGGAGTCGCGGGGGAAGCTGATCAGGGTCGCCTTGTCGCGGTTCGGGGAGATGTGCAGGAGGATGATGGTGTCGGTCCGCTCACCCTGCCCCTGCATGTGCTGGCCGTACCTCTTGTTGCCCGCGCCGTCGCGGCTGTCGGAGCCCACCACGAGCACGTTGAGGGCGCCGGTCTCCGGCGGACGGTTCGCGCCGAGTTTGTCCTCGACGTCCTCCCGGGCGATGTTGCCCTCGATGTCCCGGTAGAACTTGTAGCCGGTGAGGGTGCCGACGACCATGACGCCCGTCAGCGCGATGCTGACCCAGGCACCCACGCTCATCCGCCTGGTCCCGCCGGAGCCGCGCCCGCCGGAGCCGTGCGAGCCCCGGGAACCTCCCCGGGGGCCCGAGCCTCCGTGAGGTTCGGCGTGAGGGGAGGCGGCGGGCGGCGGTGCCGTGGAGCGGCCGGCGTGCCGGGAGGCCCGGTGCCCGGGAACGGTCGCCTCTGTTCTGCGATCGCTCACGGCGGCGTGCCGGTGGTCGCTCATGCGATCTCCTCGGTTTGCGGCGACGCCCACGGCTGGTTCGGCTTGCTCATCGCGCCCAAAGAGTAGGTCACGGGGTGGGCGCCGGGAGCCGTGATGGTACGAACTTGGTCATGACCGCCCCCCCGCAGCCTCGGTGATGATCAGGCGGCCCAGCATACTCAAATACGGACATTTCTAGGAATGTTAGTGAGGGAAGGTTTACTCACCGCGAGCGCCGCGGCCAGACACGCCAGGGGTACGGCGGGCAGGACGTACCGGTAGTCGAACTCCGCGACCGCCGCGGGCATGACGAGCAGCACCACCGCCGTCGTCCAGGGCGGAACCCACTCCGCGGCCCCCCGGCTCCGCCCCGCCCCACTCCGCGGGGCGCGCAGCCGCCGCAGCCCGCCGACCGCCGGTGGGACGAGCAGGATCGCCAGCACCGCCGCGCCGGGAAGGGCGGAGACCCGCTGGTAGGCGCGCATCCAGCCCGCGTAGGGCTCGACGATCCGGGTGGCGATCGGCCCCCGCTCGTATCGCTGCGCGAACCCGGCGCCGACCACGGCGGGGTAGCGGCCCGGCGGCGCGGGGGGAACGGAGGGGAACTCGTAGTGGTCGTAGATCTCCTGGTCCGGGTAGACCGGGCGTCCCAGGGTGAACGAACGGGCCAGCTCGGCGGCCATCGAGCCCAGATAATCGAGCGGCTGGCTGCGGATCGCCAGTGAGGCGAACCGCCCCGCCAGCGCGTCGGTCTCCCGGGCGAACGTGATGCCCGGCAGCCTGACCAGCGGCGACTCCTGGCTCCAGACGTACTCCTGGGCGGGGGGACGCCGGGCGGGGGGGCGCGGGTCGCACAGGACGGCCAGGTCCGCGGGGGGCCGCATCACCGCGCAGTCGGCGAAGGTCATCGTCTTGGCGTAGAGGAAGACGCCGTTGGCGCCCACGATGCCGAACCGGTGGTGGGCGGAGTGGAACCAGGCCCCGTAGCCCAGGATCGGCAGCGCCGCCGCGGCCAGCGCCACCGAGGCCGTCGCCACCCGCCCTCGCTCCCGGTGGATCAGCATGAGCGCGAGGATCGCGACCAGCGGCAGCCCGACGGTCCGGGTCAGCGTCGCCGCCGCGAGCAGCAGGCCGATCCCGAGTGCCGGGAGCAGGGCCGTCCCCGTCCTCCCCGCCCCGGACCTCCCGGCGTCCGCGCCCTCGGCCCCGGGAGGTTCCGCGCCCTCCGCGTTTTCCGTGCCCTCCGCGCTCCCGGCCCCGGCCCCGGGATGTTCCGTACGGCTCCGCAGTACGAGGCAGACCGCCGACAGCACCAGCACCGTGAACAGCGTGTCGGAGACCAGCAGGTGCTCCAGCTCGATCTGGTAGGCGTCCAGCAGGGAGGGGACGGAGGCCAGGACGGCCGCCCAGCCGGGGGCGCGCAGCCTCCGGGCGGTGACGTAGACCAGCACGCCGGCACCGATTCCCAGCAGGTGCTGGACGGCCGTGACAAGGGTGAGGCTGTGGAACGGTTCGAGCAGTCGCAGGAACATCGGGTACCCGGCCGGCCGGACCAGATCGGGCCGGGGTTTCAGCGCGGTGACGACATAGGTGTAGGAGTCGGGGAACCAGAGGGCGGGCCGGTAGCCGAGCATGGTGATCACCCGCAGCACGACCCCGGCCCCGAGCACCCCCAGAAACCACCGGTGCCGCCGTGCCCGTCCGGCCACCCTCCGCCCCCTTTCCGCCTCGCCCCCTTTTCGACGCTGCGCGTACGCTATCGGCTTCCACCGGGCCGGTGCGCGGATCCGCCGGCGCGGCGATCTCGCCCCCCGTGAGGGGGAACGGGGCTTTTCGGCGGCCCCTCCGGGCGGCGTGATACGGGGTTTCGGCGGGTTCGTCGAACGCGCCGGGGCCTGCCGCTACGCTCGGGGCGAGCTATGAGGATCGGCCGGTGGGACCGCGCGCGCAGACCCTCGGCGGGCAGGGTGCTCGCCGTGCTGTCCGCCGTGCCTCCGCTCGCGCTCGCGGGCTGGCTGCTCGCCGGGCTGCCGCTGCTGTGGCTCGGCTGGTTCCGGCCGCTCGCCGTCCTGCCGCTCGGGCTGCTGTGCGCCGCGCTCCTGTGCCGGTACGGTCTGCGCCGCCTGCCCGCGACGGTCGAGGCGACCGCCTGGCAGACGGGCGGGGTCGTCGCCGTGGCCCTGGCCTCGGGGGTCTTCAACGGCCTGCTCGGCAGCGAGCAGCTGATCGTCCGCCGCGACCCCGGCACCTACGCGCAGTACGCCGTCTGGCTGGCCGGCAACGGCGCACTGCCGATCCCCTACGGGGAGGCCGCCTTCGGCGGGCCGGACCCGGCGCTGCGCTTCGACAGCGTCGGCTTCTACGACTTCGGCGGCGCCGTGGTGCCGCAGTTCATGCCGGGGCCGCCGATGATTCAGGCGGTGGGGCACTGGCTGGGCGGCCTTTCCGGGCTGCTGCTGGTCCCGGCGGTGCTGGGGGCGCTCGCGGTGCTCGTCCTGGCGGGGGTCGTCGCCCGGCTCGCCGGTGCCCGCTGGGCCCCGCTCGCCGCCCTGACGTTCGCGATCTGCCTTCCGATCCTCTACACCTCGCGCGCCACCTTCAGCGAGACCCCGTCCCTGATCCTGCTCTTCGGCGGGATGACCCTGCTGTACGACGCCAGGGCGGCATTCCGCCCCGGCGCCCCGCCCCCCGCCTCCGCCGGTCGTCCGGCCGGGCGCTTTCGTCCTCCCCTTCCCGCCCGGCCCGGCGGCGCCGTGACCCGGGCCGCCCTGGCGGGCCTGGTGTTCGGGCTGGCCGTCCTGGTCAGGATCGACGGGCTGCGCGACGTGCTGCCGGTGCTGGCCTGCGCCGGGCTGCTGGTCGCCCTGGCCCGGGTCGGCGGCCGTGACGAGGGGCGGCTCGGCGTGCCGCTGCTCTGCGGGCTGGCCGTGGGCGCCGGGCTGGGGCTCACGGCCGCGTTCACCCTGTCCCGGCCGTACCTGGACTATCTGTCGGGCTCGCTCGGGCCGCTGCTGGCCGTCGGCGGGGCGGTCGTCGTCCTCACCCTGGCCGCCGCGGCCCTCGCCCCGAGACTGGCGCCCCTCGCGCGCCGCGCCGCCGGTGCCCGGTGGCCGCCGGTGGCCGCCGCCGGGCTGGTGGTGCTGGTCATGGCGGCCTTCGCCGCCAGGCCGTGGCTGCAGACCGTGACCCGCCGGCCGGTCACGGCGGACGACCTGCTGACCCACGGGTTCATCGAGCGGACCCAGCGGTCCAACGGCCTGTCGGCCGCCGGGGATCGGCTCTACTACGAAGACTCGCTCTACTGGGTGATCTGGTACCTCGGGGTTCCCGCGGTGGTGCTGGCCACGCTGGGCGCGGCCCTGCTCGCCCGCGACCTGGTCAGGGGGCGCCGGTTCGACGGGCTGCTCCCGCTGGCCGTCGTCGGCTGGACCACGGTCGCCACGCTCTATCTCCCCTCCATCACCCCCGACCAGCCGTGGGCCTCCCGCAGGTTCGTCCCCGTCGTCATTCCCGGGCTGATCCTGCTCGCGGCCTGGGGCGCGCGCCGCCTGCTGGGCGGGGTGCGCGCCCTGGGGTACGGCAGGCCCGTCCGGGCCGGCCTCCTCGCCGCGTGCACGCTGCTGTTCCTCGTCCCGGTGGCCGTCACCTCGGGGGGCACCGCCTTCACCCCGGTCGAGCGCGGCGAGCGCGCCGCGGTCGAGGCGCTGTGCGCGGCCTTCCCGCCCCGCTCCTCGGCCCTGGTCGTGGAGCGGGTCACCGGCGACCGGCTCACCCAGGTCGTCCGGGGCACCTGCGGCGTCCCCACCGCCAGGGTCGTCGTCCGCGATCACGCCGACACCCCCGCCCCGGCCGACGTCGACCGCCTGATCGGCCGCGTCCGGGCCGCGGGCCGGGTCCCGGTGCTGCTCGCCGTCAGGCCGGAGCAGCTCACCCGGTACGGCACGCCGATCCAGGTGATGAGGCTGCGGACCCGCCAGGACGAGCGCTCTCTCGTCGATCCGCCCGACGGCACCTGGTCGCTGTCCATCGACGCCTGGCTGGCCGTCCCCCCGGTCCCCCCGGTCCCCCCGGTCCCCCCGGCCCCTTCCGCGCCCGAGACGCCCTAGCGCCCTGGGCACCCGAAAGGGGCACCGGGGAACGCCGGGGAACGCCGGGGAACGCGGCACGCCGGGCCGGCTGAACGGGGTGAAGGTCCCCAGAAGGGCACTGAAGTGCGTTCGGGGGCCGGCGGGGCAGAGTATCCTCGCCCGACGTGAGCACGCCCGAGATATCCGAGAGTGAACCAGCCGTGGACGCAACGCCGTACGTCACGATCGTCCTGCCCTGTTACAACGAGCAGGACCATGTCATCGACGAGGTCGAACGCATCTGCGCGGCCATGGACCGAAGCGGATACACCTACGAGCTCGTGGCCGTGGACGACTACTCCACCGACCGGACGCTCGCCCGTCTCCAGGAGGCCGCGCCGCGTTTCCCGAACATGCGCGTCCGGGCCTTTCACCGCAACGGCGGCTCGGGCACGGTGCGCAGGATCGGCACCCAGGAGGCGCGCGGCGAGATCGTCGTGTGGACCGACGCGGACATGACCTACCCCAACGAGCGCATCCCCGAGCTGATCGCGATCTTGGAGAAGGACCCGGCGATCGACCAGGTCGTGGGCGCCCGGACCAGCGAGGAGGGCTCCCACAAGTTTCTCCGGGTGCCGGCCAAGTGGTTCATCCGCAAGGTGGCCGAGCGGCTGGCCGGCCAGAGGATCCCCGACCTCAACAGCGGGCTGCGGGCTTTCCGCAAGTCGGTCGCGCGGCCGTACCTGCGGCTGCTTCCCCCCGGCTTCTCCTGCGTCACCACGATCACGCTGTCGTTCCTGTCCAACCAGCACGACGTGTACTACCTGCCGATCGAGTACAGCAAGCGGGCCGGAACCTCCAAGTTCAGCTTCGTCTCCGACGCCTACCGCTACATCCTGCAGGTGCTCCGGATGGTGATGTACTTCAACCCCCTCAAGGTCCTCATGCCGCCCGCGCTCTGGCTGGTCGGCATCGGCCTGGTCAAGGGCGTCGTGGACATGGTCCACTACGGGTTCTACCTGACGAGCAACACCATCGTGATCTTCCTGTCCGGCCTGCTCATCGGCTCGCTGGCGCTGCTGGCCGACCTCATCGTGCGCTCCAGGACCGAGTAGCGGTGCGCGTCTCGATCGTCGGACCGGCCCACCCCTACAAGGGCGGCGGGGTCGCGCACACCACCGAGCTGGCCCACCGTCTGCGGGCGGCCGGGCACGAGGTGGTCATCGAGTCGTGGCGGGCGCAGTACCCCTCCTTCCTCTACCCCGGCCGCCAGACCGTGGACACCCCCGACGGCGCCCCGTTCCCGGACGTCCGCCGCGAGCTCGACTGGCGCCGCCCCGACGGCTGGGTCCGGCGCGGCCGGCACCTGGCCGACTCCGACCTGGTGATCCTCGTGGTGCTCAGCCCGGTGCAGGTGCCGCCCTACCTGGGCATCCTGTACGGCCTGCGCCGGCGGACCCGGGTCGTCGCGCTCTGCCACAACGTGCTGCCGCACGAGCGCAAACCGTACGACAGGCCGCTGATGAGGGCGTTGCTGCGGGGCGTGGACGGGGTGCTGACCCACTCCGAGCGGCAGGCGGGGCTGGCGCGCGAGCTGGGGCCCGCCCCGGTGACGGTGGCCGAGATGGCGCCGCACCTGCCGGCCGGGGCCCGCCCCCCGCGGGTCGCCGGCCGGGAGCCGGCGGTGGCGGGCCGGCTGCTCTTCTTCGGCCTGGTCCGGCCGTACAAGGGCCTGGACCTGCTGATCCGCGCCCTGCCCGAGGACGTCCTCCTGCGGGTGGCCGGGGAGTTCTGGGGCGGTCTCGACGAGACGCGGGCGCTGGTCGCCGAACTCGGGCTGACCGGGAGGGTGGAGCTGCGGCCCGGCTACGTGGCCGACGAGGACGTGCCGGGGCTGTTCGAGGACGTGGACGCGCTGGTCCTGCCCTACCGGAGCGGGACGGCCAGCCAGCAGGTCTGGCTCGGCCACGAGCACGGGGTGCCGGTGATCGCCACCCGGGTGGGCACGCTCGGCGACCACGTCACCGACGGGGTGGACGGCCTGCTGGTCGAGCCGGGTTCGGTGGAGGCGCTGCGCGCGGCGCTGGCCGCGTTCTACCGGCCGGGCGAGCCCGAGCGGCTGCGCGCGGGGGTCAAGGCCGTGGACCCCGGCCCCTCCTGGGACTCCTACCTCGCGGCACTGCTTGGCGGCTGAGAGCGCCCGTCCTGCCGGTACCCTTGGGCGTCGCGGAGGCCGACGGGCCGCCGGCGGGCCGCGGAGGCAGCGAGGAAATGGTGGGCGGGCGATGGGCGACGGCACACGGGTGGCGCAGCTGGAGTACTCCGAGTTCCAGGCGGCGATGCTGGACGAGGAGAAGCGCCGCCGCAAGGCCGCCAAGATCGTGGCGGTGCTCGGCCACTTCCTCGGACGGGCCGGCAAGGCGCTCGACGGCCTGACGGTCGCCGACATCGGGTGCTCGGCCGGGTTCATCGCCGACGAACTGGCCGCCGCGGGCGCCCGCCGGACGTTCGGCGTGGACATCGACGTCCCCGGGCTGCGCAGGGCGGCGGCGCGGTTCGGCGAGCGGGTCCGGTTCGTGTGCGCCGACGGCACCGCGCTGCCCTTCCCCGACCGCTCCATCGACGTGCTGGTCTTCAACCACATCTACGAGCACGTGGTGGACCCCGACGCGATCATGGCCGAGATGCGCCGGGTGCTCGCCGACGACGGTGTGCTCTACCTCGGGCTCGGAAACCGGCTCGGGGTGATGGAGCCGCACTACCGGCTGCCGTTCCTGTCCTACCTGCCGCCCGCGCTCGCCGACCGCTACGTCCGGATGTCGGGCCGGGCCGACAGCTACTACGAGCGCTACCGCACCCGCCGGGGCCTGCGCCGGATGGTGCGGGGCCTGCGCGTGTGGGACTACACCTTCCCCGTGCTCGCCACCCCGGCGGCGTTCGCCGGTTCCGAGCTGTTCCCCGGCCGCCTCGGCCGGATGGCCGAAGGGGTGCTGTCCCGGTTGCCCCGCGCCGTGCTGCGCGCGCTGCTGCCGGTGGTGCCGACCTACCTGTGGGTGGCCACCAAGAGCGCCCGGCGTCCGGCCGGGCCGTCCCTGCCGCAGCCGCCCGACCCGGTCCGTCCCCGGTGAGACGGCTGGTCCGCGCCGGGTTCCTGCTCGTCGCGCTCGGGTTCGGGGCATGGGCGGTGGCCCGCCAGTGGGACGACGTCCGCGCCGGGTTCGCCCGCCTGTCCTGGCAGGCGCTCGTGCTGTCGCCGGCCGCGGTGGTCGCGGCCCTGTGCGGCGGGATGATGACCTGGCGGGCGCTGCTGGCCGACCTCGGCTCGCCACTGCCGTTCCGCCCGGCGGCGAAGGTCTTCTTCGTCGGGCAGCTCGGCAAGTACATCCCCGGCTCGCTGTGGCCGGTGCTCGCCCAGATGGAGATGGGCCGCGAGCTGGGGGTGCCCCGGTCACGCAGCGCGGCGGCGTTCTTCCTGACGCTGCCGGTGCAGCTCGGCAGCGGCCTGGTGATCTCGGGGGTGACGCTGGCGGCCGCCCGGCCGGGGGCCGCCGTGCCGTACGCCTGGGTGTTCCTGCTGCTGCCGGTGCTCGCGGTGGTCTTCGAACCGAAAGTGATCAACGCCGTCCTGGCGTTCGGGCTGCGGAGGCTGGGCCGCGAGCCACTGGAGCGGCCGCTCACCCGCCGGGGCATGCTCACCGCGCTGGGCTGGGCACTGGCCGGCTGGAGCGCCTACGGCCTGCACCTGGCGGCGATCATCGGCGACTTCGGGTCCTTCGGCCTCGCGACGATCCCGTTCTCCGTCGGGGTGTTCGCGCTGTCGTGGTGCCTTGGCATCATGACCTTCGTGGTCCCGGCGGGGGCCGGGGTGCGGGAGGTCGCCATGGTGGCGTTGCTGACGCCCGTCCTGGGCCAGGGGGCGGCGATCGCCGTGGCGCTCTGCTCCAGGATCGTGATCGTCGCCGGAGACCTGATCTGCGCGGGGGCCGCGGGGACGGCCGCCCGCCACGCCGCCGATTCCAGGCACGATCAAGCAACGGGAAAACCCGTGTGATTTATCCCACGTGTTCGGAGACCGCCGCAATAGAGTGAGGGGAATTGAGACAACCGTCCCGCGTGGACCTTGAGGGGAGTGATCGTTCTTGACGCCCCGAGTGCTCGTCGACGCGGCCGCGGTTCCGGCCGATCGTGGTGCCCTGATCAGATATGTGGACGGGCTCGTCGCCGCCCTGGAGCGGGCCGGGGCCGACCTCGCGGTGGCGTGCCAGCGCGCCGACGCCGAGCGCTACGCCGCCCTCGCCCCCTCGGCCCGCGTCCTGTCCGGGCCGCCCGGCATCTCCCACCGGGACGCGCGGCTGGTCTGGGAGCAGACCGGCGTGCCGCTCCTCGCCCGGCAGGTCGGCGCCCAGGTGATCCACGCCCCCTGTTACTCGATGCCGTTGCGCTCGGGCCTGCCGACCGTGGTGACCGTGCACGACGTCACCTGGTTCACCGAGCCGCTCCAGCACAGCACGGTCAAGGCGTCCTTCTTCCGCTCGGCGACCCGTACGGCCACGCGGCACGCCTCCCGGCTGATCGTGCCCTCCAAGGCGACCCGGGACGAGCTGGTCCGGGTGCTGGACGCCGACCCGACCCGCATCGACGTCGCCTACCACGGCGTCGACCCGCTGCTGTTCCATCCGCCGTCGCCCGCGGAGACCAAGCGCGCCGCCGACCGGCTCGGTCTGCACGGCACCCCCTACGTCGCCTTCCTCGGCCCCATGGAGCCCCGCAAGAACCTGCCGAACCTGATCAGGGGCTTCGTGCGCGCCGTACGGGATCTGCCGTCCCCGCCCGCCCTGGTGCTGGCCGGCGGCGTTCCCGACGCGGAGGTGGAGGCGGCGGTCGCCGAGGTGCCCTCGAAGGTGAGGGTGATCTGCCCGGGGTACCTCGCCTTCGCCGACCTGTCCGGTTTCCTCGGCGGCGCGCTCGTGGCGGCGTTCCCCTCGCGGGGCGAGGGCTTCGGGCTCCCGGTGCTGGAGGCCATGGCCTGCGGCGCCCCGGTGCTCACCACGCACCGTGCCTCGCTGCCGGAGGTGGGCGGCGACGCGGTCGCCTACACCGAGCCCGACGAGGCCGGCATCGCCGGCGCGCTGGGCGCGCTACTGTCGTCGCCGGAGCGCAGGAGGGTCCTGTCGGAGGCGGGACCGGCCCGTGCCGGGGAGTTCACCTGGGACGCCTCCGCCGAGGCGCATCTGGTGTCCTATCAGCGCGCTCTCGAACACTGACGAACGCTGACGAACACTGACCCAACCTCGCGGAATGACGGAGACCCCCTTGCCGGAACTTGAGGCGATCCTTCTCGTCGGTGGACAGGGAACGCGCCTGCGGCCCCTGACCCTCGGCACCCCCAAACCGCTGCTGCCCACGGCGGGGGTCCCCTTCCTGGCCCACCAGCTCGCAAGGGCCCGCTCCTTCGGCGTGCGGCGCGTCGTGTTCGCCACCTCCTACCGGGCGGAGATGTTCTCCGAGGCGTTCGGGGACGGCTCGGTGTTCGGGCTCTCCCTCGAATACGTCGTCGAGGAGACCCCGCTGGGCACCGGCGGCGCCATCAGGAACGCCGCCGCGGCGCTGACCTGCGGGCCCGGCGCGCCGGTGCTGGTCCTCAACGGCGACATCCTGTCCGGGCACGACGTCGGCGAGCAGGTCGCCCGGCACGTCGCCCGGCGGGCCGCCGTCACCCTGCACCTGACCGAGGTCGACGACCCCTCACGCTTCGGCTGCGTGCCCACCGACGATGAGGGCCGGGTGACGGCGTTCCTGGAGAAGACCCCCACCCCGGTCACCAACCGCGTCAACGCCGGCTGTTACGTCTTCACCCGGTCGGTGATCGACGCCATCCCGCCCGGTGAGGTCGTCTCGGTCGAGCGCGAGACCTTCCCCGGCCTGATCGAGAGCGGCGCGCTGGTGCTGGGGTACGCCGAGGCCGCCTACTGGCTGGACGTGGGCACGCCCGCCGCCTTCGTGCGCGGCTCCCGCGACCTGGTCCTGGGACGCCTGGCCTCGCCCGCCCTGCCCGGTCCCCCCGGCGACCTCCTCACGCTGCCGGGCGCGACGGTGTCGGACGGGGCCAAGGTCGACGGCGGCTCGGTGGTCGGCGCGGGGGCGGTCGTGGAGTCCGGCGCGCAGGTCTCCGGCAGCGTGCTCGCCGACGGCTGCGTGGTCCGGTCGGGGGCGACGGTGACCGACTCGGTGGTCGGCGCCGGAGCCCGGATCTCCTCCGGCGTGGTCCTGCGCGACGCGGTGATCGGCGACGGTGCGGTGGTCGGTCCCGGCAACGAGCTTCTGGCGGGCACCCGCCTGTGGCCCGGCGTCGTGCTTCCCGAGTGCGCCGTCCGCTTCTCCAGCGACGTCTGATCCGCCCGCGCTCGCCGGCTGGTCGCTGACCGGGCGGCGGACCGACGACGCCGGCACGCCGCGGCTGCCGGCCGCCTGCCGAGGGCACCGTCACCGGGTCGGCCGGCTGCTCAGGCCGGGCGGTAAGCGACCGCCCGCCCGGGGTCCGCGGGCACGGGGGCGCGCCTACCCGTTCGTTCTGAACCGGTGGGTGGGGGAGGGGTCGGTGGCCCGCCAGTCGCGGCCGTCGCGGGTGTCGGCTCCGATCAGCGGCGCCAGGGCGGACACGGCGGCGAGGGCGAGGAGAAACCAGGTCATTGTCGGCTCCTGACGGCTGATCCGGGGGGTCTCTCCAATATATGCAGGTGCAATCATTTACGTCCATCGACATCTTCTTCAGTGGTCGATGAAGTATCGCTACACAATGTTCTCGTGATCTGGACCCAAGGCTCGATCAGGTGCAGACGGGACGTAATGTGCCGTCATGAGCGTCAACCCCACCGACAACGCGATGCGCCGGGCACTGGCCCGAGCGCGTGACGGCAAAGCTCTTGATCCGACCGAGGCCACCGTTCTGCTGCACGCGAGGGATGAGCACCTCCTCACCCTGCTCGAACACGCCGGACGGGTCCGCGACGTGGGCCTTGAGGCCGCCGGGCGGCGCGGAATCGTCACCTACAGCCGGAAGGTCTTCATCCCGCTGACCCGGCTCTGTCGCGATCGATGTGGGTACTGCACGTTCGCCACCGCCCCCCACCGGCTGGAGAGCGCCTTCCTCAGTCCCGACGAGGTGCTGGAGATCGCCGCCCGGGGCGCGGAACTGGGCTGCAAGGAGGCGCTGTTCACCCTGGGCGACCGGCCGGAGGACCGCTGGCGGCAGGCCCGCGAGTGGCTGGACGCGCACGGCTACGACGACACGCTGTCCTACGTCCGCGCGATGGCGGTGCGGGTGCTGGAGGAGACCGGCCTGCTGCCGCACCTGAACCCGGGGGTCATGACCTGGCGCGACCTGCAACGGCTCAAACCGGTCGCCCCGTCGATGGGAATGATGCTGGAGACGACCTCGCGACGGCTCTTCGAGGTCAAGGGCATGCCCCACCACGGCTCACCGGACAAGGACCCCTCCGTACGGCTGCGCGTGCTGGAGGACGCCGGGCGGACGAACGTCCCCTTCACCAGCGGCATCCTCATCGGCATCGGCGAGACGGTCGAGGAGCGGGCCGAGTCGCTGTTCGCGCTGCGGAAGGTGGCGCGGGAGTACGGCGGGCTCCAGGAGGTCATCGTCCAGAACTTCCGCGCCAAACCCGACACCGCGATGCGCGGCATGCCGGACGCCGACCTGCAGGAGCTGGCCGCGGCGATCGCGGTGGCCCGGCTGGTCCTGGGCCCCCGGATGAGGGTTCAGGCCCCGCCGAACCTGGTCGACGCCGAGTACGACCTGATGATCAGGGCGGGCATCGACGACTGGGGCGGTGTCTCCCCGCTGACACCCGACCACGTCAACCCCGAACGTCCCTGGCCTCAGATCGAGGAGCTCGCCGCCGTCACGGCCGCCGCCGGCTTCACCCTGCGCGAGCGGCTGACCATCTACCCCGAGTACGTGCTGGCCGGCGAGCCCTGGCTCGACCCCCGCCTGCGGGCGCACGTGGCCGCCCTCGCCGACCCCCGGACGGGCCTGGCCCGCGAGGACGCCGTCCTGGCCGGCCGCCCCTGGCAGGAGCCGGACGGCGGCTTCGTCTCCACCGGCCGCGTCGACCTGCACACGGCCGTGGACGGCGAGGGCCGCGCCGCCGACCGGCGCGACGACTTCGACCACGTCTACGGCGACTGGGAGGCCCTCAAGGAGCGGCTGCCCGCCCCCGCCGCCCCCGCCGCGCATCTGGGGGAGGTACGGCGGGCGCTGCGGCGGGCCGCCGACGACCCGGCGGGCCTGACCGAGGCTCAGGCCCTGGCGCTGCTCGACGCCGCCGGGGACCAGCACGGCGCGGGGGCCGACGACGCGGCGCTGGAGGAGCTGTGCCGCCTCGCCGACGACCTGCGCAGGGAGGCGGCCGGCGACGACGTGACGTACGTGGTGAACCGGAACATCAACTTCACCAACGTCTGCTACACCGGCTGCCGCTTCTGCGCCTTCGCGCAGCGCCGTACCGACGCCGACGCCTACACGCTGAGCCTGGAGCAGGTCGCCGACCGGGCCGTGGAGGGCTGGCAGGCGGGCGCGACGGAGGTGTGCATGCAGGGCGGCATCCACCCCGACCTGCCCGGTGACGCCTACTTCGACATCGCCAGGGCGGTCAAGGCCGCCGTCCCGGAGATGCACGTCCACGCCTTCTCCCCGATGGAGGTCGTCAACGGCGCCAGCCGCACGAACCTGTCCGTCGCCGACTGGCTGACCGCCGCCAGGGAGGCGGGCGTCGACTCGCTGCCGGGCACCGCCGCCGAGATCCTCGACGACGACGTGCGCTGGGTGCTGACCAAGGGCAAGCTGCCCTCGGCCGACTGGATCGAGGTGATCACCACCGCGCACCGGCTCGGCATCCCGACCACCGCCACGATGATGTACGGCCACGTCGACACCCACACTCACTGGGTCCGGCACATCCGGCTGATCCGCCGCATTCAGGAGGAGACGGGCGGTTTCTCGGAGTTCGTGCCGCTGCCGTTCGTGCACCACAGCGCGCCCATCTACCTGGCCGGGATCGCCCGGCCCGGTCCGACCGCCCGGGAGAACCGGGCCGTGCACGCGCTGTCCCGCATTCTGTTGCACGGCGCGATCGGCAACATCCAGTGCTCCTGGGTGAAGCTCCGTGACGACCTGTGCCGCCAGGTGCTGCGGGGCGGGGTCAACGACCTCGGCGGAACGCTGATGGAGGAGACGATCAGCCGGATGGCCGGATCGGAGAACGGGTCCTTCAAGACGATCACCGAGATCGAGGCCATGGTCGCCCCCACCGGCCGCCCCGTCCGCCAGCGCACCACCTCCTACGGCACCCCGCCCGCCGAGCGCCTGGCCGTCGCCCGGGCCAGTGACGGCGTCTGCCGCAGTGTGCGGACGTTCCTCCCCCTTGAACAGGTGTGACGCCGGGGGGCGTCTCCTGGGCGGCCCCGGGGGGCCCTCCGCTGCCCGGGGCCCGCTCTCCGGGGTGCCGAAGGTCGGCCGCGGCCCGCCCACATGGGTCCCCGGCCTTCGCGCTCCCCACCGTTCGCGACGCGGGTTCCGCGAAGGGGTGGTACCTCGATCAGGGCCGACAACGGACATCCGGCGTCTCGTCGAACGGATCCGCGCCGTCAACGGATGACGGTTAACGGATGACGGTGAAGTCGGCGGCCTTTCTCGGGGGGCGGTCGGGGGGCGGGGAGGCGGGGTGGCCGACGGCCACGGTGCCCATCGGGTCCCAGGCCGCGGGGAGGTCGAGCACCCGGCGGACCACGTCGCGGCAGAACATCGTGGACGACACCCAGGCCGAGCCCAGCCCCTCCACCGCGAGCTGGATGAGGAGGTTCTCCACCCCGGCGCCGGTCGCGACCACGAACATCTCCCGCTCCGCGGCGTTGCGCCTGTCGTCGCGGTAGGTGTGCGAGCCCTCCATCACCAGGCAGGGCACCACGAGGTACGGCGCGGCGCGCAGGACGTCCCCGCGCCTGATCCGCCGGGCGATCGACTCCTTGGAGAAGCCGTCGCCGCGCAGGTCGGCGATCCACGCCTCCCGCATGGCGTCGAGCAGCCGGTCGCGGGACTCGGGCGACTCCAGCAGGACGAACCGCCAGGGGGTCGTGTGGTGCGGGGCGGGAGCGGCGATCGCGGCCTCGATCGCCCGGCGGACCGCGTCGCCGTCCACCGGCTCGGCGGAGAAGGCGCGGATCGTCCGGCGGGCGAAGACCACGTCGCGCGAGCCGTGGCGGAACATGTCGTCTTCGGGGCGGCGGACCAGCTCGGCGACGCCCGGCCCGTCCTCCGCGGTGACGTGCTCGCCCGCCCCCCGGACCACCGCGACCGGGGTCGTCGTGAGCTTGCCCTTGACCAGGTCGCCCGCGGCGGCGAGCTCGTCGGCGAGCGCGGTCACGGTGACCTCAAGCGCGTTGCCGTGCCCGTCGGACAGGCCCCGGTAGTCGAGCACGGGCCTGACCCCGGCCACGCCGACGGCCAGGTCGGTCTGACCGGTGCGCCAGGGGCGGCCGAAGGTGTCGGAGACGACCACGCCGACCGACACCCCGAGCCGCTCGCGGATCCCGGTCCGGATGAGCGAGGCGGAGGCGTCGGGGTCGGCGGGGAGCAGCACGACGGTGCCGGGCTCGGTGTTGGAGGCGTCCACCCCGGCGGCGGCCATGACGAACCCGTGCGCGGTCTGCGCGATCACCGTCTCGCCCCGGCGGGCGACGACCCTCACGGTCTCGGCCGCGACCGCCTCGGCCCGGCCGACGTCCCGGCGGACCCGTCCCTCGGCCTTGCTCACGATCTTGGAGGTGACGACGAGGACGTCGCCGTCGCGCAGGCCGGGCGCGGCCGTGGCGATCAGCGCCCCGAGGTCGTCGCCCTCGCGGACCTCCGGGACGCCCGTGACGGGGAGGATCTCCAGGGTGGTCGCCCGGTGCTCCGCCTCCCGGCCGGGGGCGCTCATCGGGCGTTCCCTTCCCGGACGCCGGCGCCCGGATGGGCGAGCTCCGCGGCCAGGTCGAGCGCCGCCCGCGCGAGGTCCCGGGCGGAGGCGAGGTCGCGCATGATGAGGGGGCGGGCCTCGACGCGCACGCCGTCCAGGCGGACCCCGGCGTCCTCCTCGGCGACCAGCCAGCCGTTCACCAGCGGCGGGCCGTACAGCTCCAGCACCGCCTGGGCGGTGGTCTCCACCCCGATGGCGCGCAGGCAGGCGTCGGCCATGCCGCGGACCGGGGCGCCGCCGACGATGGGGGAGACGCCGACGACCGTCTTGGGCTCCAGCGCCTCGCGGATGCCCTTGACCCGCAGGATCGTGCCGATGCTGACCACCGGGTTGGAGGGGGGGAGCAGCACCACGTCGGCGTCGGCGACGGCCTGGAGCACGCCGGGGGCGGGGCGGGCCTCGTCCCCGCCGACCAGGATGATCTGCTCGGCGGGGACCGAGGCGCGCAGCCGTACCCACCACTCCTGGAAGTGGACGGCCCGGCGCCCCCGCTCGTCGGTGATGACCACGTGCGTCTCGGCGCGGTCGTCGGTCATCGGGATCAGCCGTACGCCCGGCCGCCAGCGCGCGCACAGCGCCTCGGTGACCGCCGAGAGCGGATAGCCGGCCTTGAGCATCTGGGTGCGCACGATGTGGGTGGCGACGTCGCGGTCGCCCAGGCCGAACCACTGCGGCTCCACGCCGTAGGCGGCCAGCTCCTCCTTGACGACGTGGGTCTCCTCACTCCGGCCCCAGCCCTGCTCCTCGTCGATGCCGCCCCCCAGGGTGTACATCACGGTGTCCAGGTCGGGGCAGACCTGGAGTCCGTAGAGGGTGATGTCGTCGCCGGTGTTGCCGATGACGGTGATCTCGGAGCCGGGGGCGGCGCTGAGCAGGCCGCGCAGGAAACGGGCGCCGCCGATTCCGCCGGCGAGGGACACGATGCGCATGCGGCCCAGTCTTCCACTGCCTGGCGGACGGCCTCCGCGGGGTCCGGGTGAGGGCGTGACCGTGGAACGGTCCCGGCGGTTTTCGCGGCGGAGGACGCCGGGAAACGCGCGGCCGGCCCCTTACCGTTGGGATCTTCCCTGGAGCGGTTCGGCGCGGTCGCGGGGACGCCTTGTCTTGATCGTTATCGGGGGCGTTCTCGCTGGCGGGGACGCAGAACAGCCTGCCCGAAATATGTGTCAATAGTATGCAATGAAGTACTTATGAGATTCGTAGGGTTCCCGGGGCGCTCAACACCTAAGTCGTCTGTGTGCAAAACTTAGGCCGGGTTTACCAAAGAACCCTTTGGGGGTAGTTGTGATCAATGTCGAGGCCGGACGGCTCCGAGAACCGGCGGCGTGGCTCATGGTCGCGGTGGCGTCCACGGACGTCCTCGTCGGCACCGAGCGGCTGCTGTTCGGTGACGCGTTCCACGCGGCGGCGTCCTTCGCGTTCCGCGCCTCCAGTCACGTGGGCGACCTCACCTCGCCGGTCGTCCCCGCGCTTCTCGTCGCCGCCGTGCTGCTGGCCGGCCACGCCGGTCCGGCCGTCGCCCGGCTGAGGCTCCTGGCCCGGTTCGCGGCCGGCACGCTCGGGCTGGCGGCGCTGTTCGGCACGGTCGGCGTGTTCGGCGGCCTGTTCGCCGGGGAGACGGGGCTCAGGGAGAAGCTGGAGTTCCTCGTCGTCAACCTCCCCGCCCTCGCCCTGACCGGCCTCGCTCTGCTCTACCTGCTGCCGACGGCGCTCTCGTCCGGGGCCCCGGCGCGTGGCGGCGTGTTCGGCGGTCCGGCGGAGCGTTCCTCTCCGGAGCGCATCCGGGAGCGGTACACCTCCCCGCATTCCCCCCAGCCTCCGCAGGGCGGCCCCATGCCGCAGCAGGGCGGCCCGGTGCCCCAGCAGGGCTTCTTCGCGCAGGAGCAGACCCCCCAGCAGGGCTTCCCGGGACGTGACGCGGTCCAAGGTGGCCTCCCCCAGCAGACCCCGCAGGACTTTCCCCTCCGGGAGCAGGCCCCCCAGCAGACCCCGCAGGACTTCCACCCCCGGGAGCAGGCCCCCCAGCAGGGCCTTCACCAGCCCTCTCACCCGGCCCCCCACCCCGCCTCCCAGCAGGGATTCCAGCAGGGTCTCCAGCAGGAGCAGGCCCCCGGGCAGGGCTTTCCGCCCGGCCAGGCGTCGCAGGGCGACCCCCTCTACCCGCAGCAGCAGATCCAGCCCGCCCCCCAGCCCTCCTTCGGCCCGCCCGCGCTTCCCCCGGCTCCCGGCGGCGCCGACGGCGGACCCGACGGGTACGGCCGGCAGCCGGGGGGCTACGCGCCCGCCCCGGCCCCCGGCGTTCCGGCCGACGCCCACCTCCAGGCGGCTCCCCAGGCGGCTTACGCGCAGCACGGGGAGGACCGCTCCTACGGGGCCCCCGCCTACGGGCACGCTCCGGCCGCCCCGGCCCAGCAGGCATCCCCGATCCCCGCCGGCCCGTCCGAGGGCTACGGCCCCTCCGAGGGGTACGGCCCGTCGGAGGGTTACGGCCCCGGTGCCGGGGGTCCCCTCGGCACCCCCGGTTCGTACGCCCCGGCCGACGCCCGGCTTTCGGGGACCGCCGCGCCGTACGAGCCGGCGGCCGCCTACGACCCGCCGGGTTACGCCTCCCCGCGGCCCGAGCCGACCCCGCCGGTCTCCGCCTACGGCGAGCCGTCGCCGGGCTACGCCCCGGCAGGGAACCACCAGGGCGGGAACCACCAGGGCTACGTCCAGCAGGACCAGCCGACCACCTTCTACGGGACGCCCTCGGAGGTCTCCGAGGTGGTGGTGGCCGCGCCGTACGCCTCCTCCGACGGCCGCCCGTCCCCGTCGTCCGACGGGTCCTTCTCGTCGTCCTTCGACTCCCCGGCGCCCTTTTCGCAGCAGCCCCCCGCCTACGGGCAGGGGGCGGAGGCTCCGGCCCCGCCGTACGGCACGGCCGACGGCGGGCCGCGCCTGTCGTTCGACGGCCAGGCCCAGCAGCCCTTCCCGCAGCCGCCCGACAACTACGGCCGGCCGTTCGACGGTTACGCGGGCACGGAGTACGCGGGCACGGAGTACACCGGCGCGGAGTACGCCCGCCAGACCGAGCCGAACCTGCGCTACCCGTCGCCCGCGCCCGACCCGATGAACCCCCACTCCCAGCAGATCGCCCAGGCCTACCAGCAGGCGGAGACCTACCAGCAGTCGCAGGCCGGCGAGCCGCAGCCCAGGGTCGCCGCCGGGCCGCAGGGGGGCGGCTCCTACGACGACCCGTTCGGCGGGCCGCCGGTGTCGTCGGCGCAGCCGTACCCGCAGGGCGGCCACCGGTGGGATCCGGCGCCCGCCGAGGTCACGCTCGGGTTCGACCCCGCCTCCTATCGGGGCGACGCGCTCAGCGGGCCCGCCCCGGCCATGACCTGGGACTCTCAGCCGCCCATCGACCCCACGGCGATATACAAGCCCGAGCGCTCGGCCCAGGTCACGGGAGAGGAAACCGCGGATAGAGAAAGGGTGGGGCCCGGTCAGGAGCAGAACATGTCCTGGTACGGTTCCGACCGCCGGGAGCACTGAGACGGGCCAGGTGATCGTCACGGACGCGCGGACGATCGCCGCCCCGGCGGTCACACGGCCCAGAACCGGGGAGAGCAGGTCTTTCCCCGGATACCGGCATGCCGCTTGACGTCACACGGGCCACGCGCGTGTAATTACACACGTGTTGTTACGCCTTCCACCAGGTGGGTAAGAGGGGGGCGTTCATAGGGGGGCTCCATTTGCGGGCGGCAGGGAGGTGTGCAGTGACCGACCTGGTCATCGCACAGGACAGCATCGCTGAAGAGCAGCTTGGCTGGCAGGAACGCGCGCTGTGCGCGCAGACCGACCCGGAGGCGTTCTTCCCGGAAAAGGGGGGTTCGACCCGGGAGGCCAAGAAGGTATGCCGTTCATGCGAGGTGCGTGCCGAATGCCTTGAGTACGCACTTGAGCATGATGAGCGGTTTGGAATCTGGGGCGGGCTCTCGGAGCGGGAACGCCGCAGGATCAAGCGCGAGGCTGTCTGAGAAGTCTGGGGAAGTCCGGAAAAGAAGTTCGGGGCGCTCGCTGAGAGCGCCTGATCATATATCCACGGGGTCACGTGGCCGCCGGTCACGTGACCCGTTTTTTCCGCATTCGGTATGACCTCGCAGAGCGTGCCGTATGGTTGTCGCGCCCATCGTCACCTCCCTTCCGAAGCACGGGACGCATGTCCAGCACCGACTCCCCCCGCCCCCTGCACCACACCGTCACCGCGATCGTCGTCTCCCACGACGGCGCCCGCTGGCTGGGGGAGACCCTTGACGCGCTGCTCCGGCAGACCCGGACGGTGGACCGGGTGGTCGGGGTCGACAACGGCAGCAGAGACGGCAGCGCCGCGCTGCTGACCGGCGCGCTCGGCCCGAACGCCGTGCTCACCCTCCCCCGCTCGACGAGTTTCGGCCAGGCCGTCACCGAGGTCCTCGACCGTCTGGAGGAGACGGAGGGGCAGGAGTGGATCTGGCTGCTGCACGACGACTGCGCGCCCGAGGAGGGCGCCCTGGAGGCCCTGCTGCACGTCGCCGACCGCGACCCCGCCGTCGCGGTGCTCGGCCCCAAACTCCGCGACTGGCTGGACCGCCGGCTCCTGCTGGAGGTCGGCGTCACCGTCGACCGGACGGGCCGCAGGGACACCGGCCTGGAGCCCCGCGAGTTCGACCAGGGGCAGCACGACGGCGTCAGGGACGTGCTGTCGGTCTCCACGGCGGGCATGCTGATCCGCAGGGACGTCTGGGACGAGGTGGGAGGGCTCGACCCCTTCCTGCCGATCTTCCGTGACGACCTCGACCTGTGCTGGCGCGTCAGGTCCGCCGGCCACCGGGTGTACAACGTCACCCGGGCGGTCGCCCGGCACGCCGAGGCGGCGGCCCGGCGCCGCCGCCGCATCACCGTCAGCGGTGACCACCCCCGACGCCTTGACCGCCGCAACGCCATGTTCGTCGTCATGGCGAACCTGCCCTGGCGGGCGCTGCCGTGGGCGCTGGTCCGCAACCTCGCCGGGTCGCTCTTTCGCACGCTGCTGTTCCTGCTCGCCAAACGGCCGGGCGACGCGCTGGACGAGGTCGTCGCGCTCGGCTCGATCCTCGTCCACCCCACCCGGCTGATCCGGGCCCGGCGGATCCGCGCCCGGAGCCGCGGGCGGGAGCACGCGGGGACGCTCCGGCTGCTCACCCCGCCGGGAGCGGGGTGGCGGCGCCTCAACGACCGGCTGCAGAGTCATCTGGCCGGGACCGGCTTCGTGGAGTCGGCCGGGCGGCACCACGCGGTGACCCCCGTGCAGGAGGACGGCGAGGAGCTCCTCACCGACGCCGGGATGACCCAGCGGGTCCTCGGCAACCCGGGAACGCTGCTCTTCGCGGCGCTGACCGTCGTCACACTGGTCGCCGAGCGCGGCCTGTGGGGCGGTTCCCTGCTGGGCGGCGGCGCGCTGGTCCCGGTGATCGGCGGGGCGTCCGACCTGTGGGACCTCTACACCGGCGGCGCGGGGCAGGCGGGCGGTGGGTGGGCTCCGCCGTACGTCGCGGTGCTCGCCGCGCTCTCGACGGTCCTGTTCGGCAAGACCTGGCTCGCGGTCTCGGTTCTGCTGCTCGGCTGCGTGCCGCTGGCCGGGCTCTCGGCCTACCTGGCGACCCGGTCGCTGGTCCCCGGCCGCTGGGCCCGCGTCTGGCCGGCGGCCTCCTACGCCCTCCTGCCGGTCGCCACGGGGGCGATCGCCGCCGGCCGGCTCGGCACCGCGGTGGTTTTCGTCCTGCTGCCCGCGTACGCGGCGCTGGCCGTCGCGCTGCTCACCGGTGACCGCCGCCGGGCCCGCCGCGCCGCCTGGGGCCTGGGCCTGCTCCTCGCCGTCGGTACGGCCTTCGCCCCGCTCGTCTACCCGCTCACGCTGGTCCTCGGCGCGCTGGCCGCGCTCGCCCTCCCCCGCAGGGGGCTCGCGACCTCGGTGGTCATCGCCTTCGGCGTCCCGGTGGCGCTTCTGCTGCCCTGGCTGGCCCAGGTTCTCGCCTCCCCCGGCCGGCTCCTGCTGGAGGCCGGGCTGCATCGGCCCGGCCTGACCGGCGCGGTCCTGCCCGCCTGGGCGCCGCCGCTGCTCGACCCCGGCGGGCCCGGCACACCCCCGCCCTGGGTGACCGCCGGCCTGGTCGGCGTCTGCCTGGCCGCCCTGCTCATGCGCCGCGGCCGGCGGATCGTCGCCGCCGGCTGGGGGGTCGCGCTCTTCGGCGTGCTGGCGGCGGTCCTGGTGGGCCGGACCCCCGTCACCGCGCTGAACGGCGACGCCCGGGCCCCCGCCTGGCCGGGCGTGCCGCTGGCCCTCGCCGCCACGGGCATGCTCGTGATCGCCGCGCTCGTCGCCGGCCGCGTCGCCGCCCTCCGCACGGCCGGCCTGCCGCGCGGGGCCGCCTTCCGCACGGCCGGCCTGCCGCGCGGGGCCGCCTTCCGCGCGGTCGGCCGGGCGCGTGGGGCCGCCGCGCTCGCCGTCACGGCGGTCGCCCTCTCCACGCCGCTGCTCGCGGCCGGGATGTGGATCAGGGACGGGGCCGCCGGCCCGATCGACGGGAACCTGCCCACCGCGCTGCCCGCGCTGGTCACGGCCAACTCCTCGGCCGGCGACCTGACCCTGCTCCTGCGCGACCGCGAAGACGGCCTGAGCTTCGCCGTGCTGCGCGGCCGTACCCCCCTGATCGGCGAGTCCGACGTCCCCGCGCCGGCCGGCCCCCGCGACCGGATCGCCGTCGCGGCGGGCGGGCTGCTCGCGGGCCGGGGCGGGAACGACGCCGAGGTGCTGGCCGCGCACGGCGTGCGGTTCGTCGTGGTGAGCCCCCCGGTGACGCGGGAGATCAGCGACGCGCTCGACTCCCAGCCCGCCCTGGCCAGGATGAGCCTGTCACGCGCGCTCGGCGTGTGGCGGCTGACCCGGCCGGTCTCGCCGCCCCCGGCGCCGCCCGCCGACCCCTGGCGTTCCCGCTGGCTGTGGACCCAGGCCCTCCTGGTGTCGGCCGTGGTGATCCTGGCCGCGCCGGGCTCGCGGACCGGCGCCGACGGCCGGTCCGCGCCCGAGACGCCCGAGCCCGTGAGGGAGCCGACCCCCCGATGAGATCCCTGATCGAGGGCCGGTTCGGCCCGCCCTGCCTGGTCCTGGCGGCCCTGCTCGTCCTGTGCGGCGTGGCCTCGGCGACCCGGCCCGCGCCCGCGCCCTCGGCCGAGTCCGCGACGGCGCGCCGGAAGGTGCCCGTCGCCTCCGTGACCGCGGTCTGCCCCGCCCCCGGCGGTACCACCGTCGGCGCCGTCACCCCGCCCGGCGGCGGTCCGGGCGTCGCGACGCTCACCGGCGGCGGCAAGACCCTCGCCACCCTGACGACCTCCGGCACGCTCCTGCGGAAGAAGGTGCCCGCCGGGGCGGGGCCGCTCCTGGTGTCGGCGAGCGGCGGCATGGCGGCCGGCCTGGAGGTGGCCCAGACGCGACGGGAGACCTCGGGCGGGCAGCGAGGACTGGCCGGGGTGCGGTGCGTGGAGCCCGCGGCGAGCACCTGGCTGATCGGACCGGGGCCCGCCGCGGCCGACGTCACCCTCCACCTGGCCAACCCCGACCTCGCCCGCGCCGTCGTGGAGATCATGATCTACGCCGGGGAGGGGCCGGTGACCGGCGACGGCGACGTGATCGTCCTTGAGCCGGGGGAGAGCCGCGTGATCGACCTCAGGGAACGGGCCCCGTCGCCGCTCGTCATGGCGGTCGAGGTACGCACCGCCTTCGGGCGGGTCACCGCCGCGGCCCGTGCGGTCATGCGGGGCGGGCGGGGGGTCGACTGGCTGCCGGTCTCCGCGGCCCCCTCCACCCGCGTCGTGGTCCCCGGCGTCCCCGGCGGCGAGGGCGGGCGCGAACTGCTCGTCGCCTCCGACGCCGAGGCCGACACCCTGGTGGAGGTCAGGGCGATCACCTCCGACGGCGCCTACGTCCTCAAGGGCCGGGAACTGGTCGAGGTGCCCGCGGGGTCGGTGGCCACGCTCGACGTGTCCGGCGGCACCTCCGGCCGGCCCTCCGCGTTCGTGCTCACCGCGGATCGTCCGATCGTGGCCGGGCTGGTGGTCACCGGGACCGGCAAGAAGAAGGACGTGGCCTTCACCGCGGGGGCGGCCCCCATCGACCTGGGGAGCGTGGTCGCCGACAACCGCACGGGCGGGAAGAAGAGCTCCCGGCTGCTGCTGACCGCCCCGCAGGCGGCGGGGCGGGTGAGCGTGCTGGTGCTGCCGGGCGAGGGGAAGACGCCCGCGCCGTTCGAGGTGGAGATCGCCGCCGCGCGCACCAAGCAGTTCAGCCTGCCCAAGGTGGACGGCGCCTTCGCCGTGGTGGTGCTGCCCCTGCCCGGCTCCGGCCCGGTCTACGGCGGGCGGGTGATGGACGAGCGGATCAAGGGCGGCCTGGCGCTGACGGCGCAGCCGCTGGCCCCGGCCCGCATCTGGGCGCTCGTCCCGCCGGTCGTCGAGTCCTTCTCGGCCGTGCTGCCCTGAGGGCCCGGCCGCGTCGGCGGGACCGTCCTGCGCTCAGTCGTCGTCGTATCCGGGGTCGACCGACTCCGGCGACAGACCCAGCAGCCCGGCGACCTGCTCCACCACGGTGTCGTGCACCAGTGCGCCGAGCTGGTCGCGATCACGGGCCCTGGCCTCCAGGGGGCGCCGGTAGACGGTCACGACGGCCGGGCGCCGTCCCGAGGCGGGCTCGGCGCGGCCGAAGGGGATCGGCTCGCCGGTGAGCAGCCCGGGGCCGTCGCCCAGTTCGTCGATCGGCGGCACCTCCTCCACCGCGAACTCCACGGCCGCGAGCTGGCTGCCCCAGCGGGGCTTGAGCCGCTCCACGGCGTCCAGCACGAAGTCGTCGAAGCGCTCGCTGCGTGACTTGGCGATCGGCACATGGGAGGGCGCCAGCGGACCGCGCATGCCACGACCATGCCGGTCACGCCTGCGGGGAGGACGAGGTCTACCGGGTGCCGAGCTCACGGGCCAAGCTTAGACGCGCACGGCGGGGGGTGCGAAGAGGGCGCCGCCCGGGGTGTAAGCCGTACAGGTGGTGAAAGCCGGGACAGGTGTCCGAATTGCGGCGACACGCTCGTTAAGAGCACTCAGATAGTGGCGCCCCGGACGCTTACCGGATACGGTCCCACCGTGAGCCCCGTCCGCCGCTGTTCCCGCACCGCGTGCAGTCAGCCTGCCGTATTCACGCTCACGTACGTCTACGCCGATTCGACCGCCGTTCTCGGGCCCTTGGCGACGTACGCCGAGCCGCACTGTTACGACCTGTGCGCCGAACATGCCGAGCGGCTCACCGCGCCCCGGGGCTGGGAGGTCGTCCGGCTCCCCACCGATGGGGCGCCGCCGAGCACCGACGACCTGGAGGCGCTCGCCAACGCGGTCCGCGAGGCCGCGCGACCGGCTCCGGCCAAGGGCACCGAGCCCGTGGGGCAGGGGGTCGAGGTCGGACGCCGGGGGCATCTGCGGGTGCTCCGTTCCGCTCAGCCTCAGCGTGAACGCTGACCCGGCTAGGCTGGGGCCGGCAGAGACGACATAAGGGGCGGAGCTGGAGTGGGCGACCTCGCCAGGATCTTCAAGGCATACGACGTGCGCGGCGTCGTGCCGGACGAGTTAGACGAGGAGACCGCGGAGGCGGTCGGGGCGGCCTTCGCGGAGGTGACCGGCGCCGCGACCGTGGTGACGGCGCACGACATGCGCGCCTCCTCCCGGCCGCTGGCCGGGGCGTTCGCCCGGGGGGTGACCTCGCGCGGGGCCGACGTGGTCGACGTGGGGCTCGGCTCCACCGACATGCTCTACTACGCGAGCGGCAGCCTCGGCCTGCCCGGCGTGATGTTCACCGCCAGCCACAACCCGGCCCGCTACAACGGCATGAAGATGTGCCGGGCCGGAGCCGTGCCCATCGGCGGGGACAGCGGCCTTACGGAGATCCGCGACCGGGCCGCCGAACTGCTCGCCTCCGGCACGGCCGGCGGCGCCCCCGCCGGTGGCCCCGGAAGCGGCACGGTGTCCCGGCTCGACCTGCTGCGCGGTTACGCCGACCACCTGCGCACCCTGGTCGACCTGTCCGGGATCCGCCCCCTGCGGGTCGTGGTGGACGCCGGCAACGGCATGGGCGGGCACACCGTCCCGGTGGTGTTCGACGGGCTTCCCCTGGAGCTGACCGCCCTGTACTTCGAGCTGGACGGCACCTTCCCCAACCACGAGGCCAACCCGATCGAGCCGGAGAACCTGCGTGACCTGCGCAAGGCCGTGCTCGACGCCGGCGCCGACATCGGCCTGGCCTTCGACGGCGACGCCGACCGCTGCTGGGTGGTCGACGAGCGCGGCGAGTCGGTCTCGCCGTCGGCGATCACGGCGCTGGTCGCGGTGCGCGAGCTCGCCAAGCACCCCGGTGCCGCGATCATCCACAACCTGATCACCTCGCGCGGCGTCCCGGAGATCGTCGCCGATCACGGGGGCCGGCCGGTGCGCACCCGCGTGGGCCACTCCTTCATCAAGGCCGAGATGGCCAGGACGAACGCGGTCTTCGGCGGCGAGCACTCGGCCCACTACTACTTCAGGGACTTCTGGTTCGCCGACACCGGCATGCTGGCCGCCCTGCACGTGCTGGCCGCGCTCGGCGAGCAGCACCGGCCGCTGTCGGAGATCGTGGCGGACTACGCCCGTTACGCGGCCTCCGGAGAGATCAACAGCACGGTCGCCGACCAGGACGCCGCGACGGCGCGGGTCCGCGCGATGTTCGCCGGTCGTGACGGCGTCACCTTCGACGAGCTGGACGGCATGACCGTCTCCGGCCCCGGATGGTGGTTCAATCTTCGTCCGTCCAACACCGAGCCGCTGCTGAGGCTGAACGCCGAGGCGGCCGACGAGATTCAGATGGCGGCGATCAGGGACGACGTCCTCGCCGCCGTGAGGAGCTGAACCAGTGAAGATCGACGACTGGCTGCTGGAGATCCTGGCCTGCCCCAACTGCAAGTCCCCGCTGCGCGCCGAGCCGGAGAGGGACGAGCTGTCGTGCACCTCCGCCTCCTGCGGTCTGGTCTATCCGGTCCGGGACGACATCCCGGTGCTGCTGGTCGACGAGGCCCGGAAGCCGTGAACTGGGAGCCCGACCGGCTCGACGACCAGAGCGCGCCGACCGACGGCGACCCCTCGGGCATGCTGCGCGCGGTGGCCGGTTCGGCGGCGCAGGTCCGCACCTCCCACCGGGCTGCGCGCGAGGCGGACCTCGCGCCGGTGACGGGCGGCGGGCGTCCCCGGGCCGTCGTGGTCGCGGGCATGGGCGGCTCGGGCATCGCCGGCGACATCCTCGGCGCGGTGTGCGGCCACGGCTCTCCGCTGCCGATCGTCACCGTGCGCTCCTACCGGCTGCCCGGCTGGGTCGGCGGCACCGATCTTGTGATCGCGGTGTCGTGCTCGGGAACGACCGAGGAGACGCTCGCGGTGGCGATGGAGGCCGTACGGCGGGGGTGCCGCCTGCTGGTCGTGGGGGCGCCGGGTTCGCCGCTGCACGCGGTCGCCCGGCAGGCGGGCGCGCCGTTCGTGCCCGTCACGGTCGGGGGGCAGCCGCGTGCGGCCGTCTGGGCGCTGTCGATCCCGCCGGTGGTGGTCGCCGCCGAGCTCGGGCTCGTCGAGGCCGGCCCCGAGGTGTTCGAGGCCGTGGCCAAGCGTCTGGAGGACGTCGCCCACCGCTGCCGCCCGGCGAGTGAGACGTTCATCAACCCGGGAAAGTCCCTGGCCATGGAGCTGGCGGGGACGATCCCGATGATCTGGGGTTCCTCCCCGCTGGCCGCCGTCGCGGGCTACCGGTGGGCCTGCCAGCTCAACGAGAACGCCAAGTACCCGGCCATCTGGGGGGAGATCCCGGAGGCCAACCACAACCAGGTGGTGGCCTTCGACGGGCCGCTGGCCGAGCGTGACGTCTTCGCCGACGAGGCGGCGCGGTCGCTGCGGCTGTTCGTCCTGCGTGACGTGGAGGAGCACCCCCAGGTGGCGCGGCGGCGCGAGGTGTCCGTACGGCTGGCGGCCGACCGGGGTGTCCCGGTCACCCAGCTCGTCGCCGAGGGGACGCACCCGCTGGAGCGGCTCGCCACTCTGATCGAGCTGGGCGACTACGCGAGCACCTATCTCGCCATCGGGTACGGGATCGACCCGACCCCCGTTTCGGCCATCACAGAACTTAAGGCGAGAATCACCCCATAGGATCCTGTCTCGTCTCTTCACAGCGAATGAAATGAATGAGTGGAGGCTGTCGTGAGCGCGGGCGGCGGTACCAGGGCGATCGTCGCGGCACTGGCCGCGAACCTCGCCATCGCGGCGGCCAAGTTCGTCGCCTTCGTCATCACCACTTCGTCGTCGATGCTCGCCGAGTCGATCCACTCGCTGGCCGACTCGGGCAACCAGGTGCTGCTGCTGGTCGGCGGGAAGCGGGCGGAGCGGCGGCGGACGGCGGAGCATCCGTTCGGCTACGGCCGCGAGCGATACTTCTACGCCTTCGTGGTGGCGGTCGTGCTCTTCACGATCGGCGCGCTGTTCTCCCTCTACGAGGGCTGGCACAAGATCAGTGACCCGCACCCGGTGAAGACGCCGGTCGTCGCCTTCGGCGTGCTGATCTTCGCCATCGTCGCCGAGACGTTCTCCTTCCGCACCGCGATCAAGGAGTCCAACGCGGTCCGGGGCGACCAGTCCTGGGTGCAGTTCATCCGCAGGTCCAAGTCACCCGAGCTCCCGGTCATCGTGCTGGAGGACCTGGGCGCCCTGGTCGGCCTCGTGCTCGCCCTCATCGGCGTGACGCTGGCGGTGGTGACGGGCGACGGTGTCTGGGACGGCGTCGGCACGATGGCGATCGGTGTCCTGCTCGCCGTCATCGCGATCGTCCTCGCGATCGAGACCAAGTCGCTGCTGATCGGCGAGAGCGCCGGCCCCGAGGTCGAGCGGCAGATCATCGTCGCTCTGCAGGGTGTGCCCGAGGTCGCCGGGGTCATCCACATGCGCACCCTGCACCTGGGGCCGGAGGAGATCCTGGTCGCCGCCAAGATCGCGGTGAAGCACGACGAGACCGCCGCCGAGGTGGCCCGGGGCATCGACGAGGCCGAGCAGCGCATCCGCGCGGCCGTACCGGAGGCCCGCGTCATCTACCTGGAGCCGGACCTGGACAGGAACGCGGTCAGCGGCCCCGCCTGAAGCTCCCCCTTCCGTGTGAAGGACCCCGGGGCCCAGGCGCTCCGGGGTCCTTCCCCTTCGGGGGGAGGGTCAGCGGCGCCCCTGGAGGAGGCGCAGCGCCTTCTCCTTCTCGAAGTCCAGGGCGCGGCGCGGGGCCTGGAGCCGGCCGATCCGCAGCCCCAGGTCTCGTACGGCCTGTGCCACCGCGGGTTCGCTCAGCACCCGCAGCGCGAAGGACAGCTCGGCGGGGGAGATGTCGAACCGCCTCTCCAGCTCCACCCCCTGCGCCACCGCCGCCAGTTCCTCGGGCCCGAACCGCCGGTGGGCGCCCCGGGATCTGACCGGCGGGAGCAGGCCCAGGGCCTCGCGGTACCGGAGCATCCGGGGGGACATGCCCAGCCGCCGGGCGGCCTCGGTGATCCGCATCCTCCACCTTCCACGGAATCTCACATTCTTATGTCAGGTTACCCGCGCGCGGCGTGCGGGGGACCGTGCCATCCGCCTAGACTCACATCGTCGACTTTCCGGTGGAGGGGCCGCCGTGGCCGGGAGCGAGGCGGGTCGCGAGATCGACGAGACCGGCGAGAACACGGGGCGAGCGAGATCATCAACCAGAGAGGTAAATTCATGGACTTCAAGGTCGCCGACCTTTCCCTGGCCGCCTTCGGGCGCAGGGAGATCCAGCTCGCCGAGCACGAGATGCCGGGTCTGATGGCCGTGCGGAAGGAGTACGCCGAGAGCAGGCCGCTGGCCGGGGCGAAGATCATGGGATCGCTCCACATGACCATCCAGACCGCGGTGCTCATCGAGACGCTGGTCGCGCTCGGCGCCGAGGTCCGCTGGGTGAGCTGCAACATCTTCTCCACCCAGGACCACGCCGCGGCGGCCGTCGTCGTCGGCCCCGGCGGCACCCCCGACGACCCCAAGGGGGTTCCGGTCTTCGCCTGGAAGGGCGAGACCCTCCAGGAGTACTGGTGGTGCACCGAGCAGGCGCTGACCTGGCCCGGCGGTGAGGGCCCCAACATGATCCTGGACGACGGCGGCGACGCCACCCTGCTCGTCCACAAGGGCGTCGAGTACGAAAAGGCCGGCGCCGTCCCCAGCACCGCCGCCGACGACTCCGAGGAGTGGAAGGTCGTCCTCGACCTGCTCCGCCGTACGGTCTCCCCCGAGAAGAGGTGGACGCGGATCGCCTCCCGCATCAAGGGCGTCACCGAGGAGACGACCACCGGCGTCCACCGCCTGTACGAGATGTTCAAGGCCGGCTCGCTGCTCTTCCCGGCGATCAACGTCAACGACTCGGTGACCAAGTCGAAGTTCGACAACAAGTACGGCTGCCGCCACTCGGTCATCGACGGCCTCAACCGCGCCACCGACGTGCTGATCGGCGGCAAGGTCGCGGTCGTGGCCGGTTACGGTGACGTCGGCAAGGGCTGCGCCGACGCGCTGCGGGGCCAGGGCGCCCGGGTGGTGGTCACAGAGATCGACCCGATCTGCGCGCTCCAGGCGGCCATGGACGGCTTCCAGGTCACCACCCTGGAGGAGGTCGTCGGCATCGCCGACATCTTCGTCACCACGACCGGCAACTTCGACATCATCACCGCCGACCACATGGCGCGGATGAAGCACAACGCGATCGTGTCCAACATCGGCCACTTCGACAACGAGATCGACATCGCCGGTCTGGCGAAGATCCCCGGCATCGTGAAGCAGGAGGTCAAGCCGCAGGTCCACACCTGGACCTTCCCCGACGGTCACGCGATCATCATGCTCGCCGAGGGCCGCCTGATGAACCTGGGCTGCGCCACCGGCCACCCCTCGTTCGTCATGTCCAACTCCTTCACCAACCAGGTGATCGCCCAGATCGAGCTGTTCACCAAGACCGAGGAGTACCCCGTCGGCGTCTACGTGCTGCCCAAGCACCTGGACGAGAAGGTCGCCCGCCTTCACCTCGACGCGCTCGGCGTGAAGCTCACCACCCTGACCAAGGCCCAGGCCGAGTACATCGGCGTGAACGTCGAGGGCCCCTACAAGCCCGACCACTACCGCTACTAGACCGGCCGCTTTCACTTCGGGGCCCTTCGCGCTTGAGGTTCGCGAGGGGCCCCTCGGGCAACCTGGGGGAGACGTGGACAGCGCGCTGGCCGCCGCCGGAGAGCGGCGGATCGGGTGGGCGGCACGGGCGATGCCCGTGCTCACCGCCCTTGGAGAGCGGTTCGCGGCCGAGCTGCCGCTGGACGGGCTGAGGATCGCGGCCTGCCTGCACGTGACCGCCGAGACGGCGGTGCTCATGGGCGCGCTGAAGGCGGGCGGCGCCGAGATCGCGCTGGCCGCATCCAACCCGCTGTCCACTCAGGACGACGTCGCCGAGGCGTTGAGGGGCCACGGGGTTCGCGTGCACGCGCGGGCCGGGGTGGACAGGGAGACCTACTACCGTCACATTCACCGGGCGCTGGACATCTCTCCCGACCTCGTCCTCGACGACGGCTGCGACCTGGTCAACACCCTGCACACCGAGCGGACGGAGCTGCTGGAGACCGTCTCGGGGGGCTGTGAGGAGACCACGACCGGCATCATCAGGCTCCGCCGGATGGCCGCCGAGCGGGCCCTGAGGTTCCCGGTGGTGGCGGTCAACGACACCCGGACCAAGCGGATGTTCGACAACCGGTACGGCACCGGCCAGTCCACCCTCGACGGCATCATGCGCGCCACCAACACCCTGCTCGCGGGCAAGACCGTGGTGGTGGCCGGGTTCGGCTTCTGCGGGCGGGGCGTGGCCGAGCGGTCCAGGGGACTGGGCGCCCGGGTGGTGGTCACCGAGATCGACCCGGTCAAGGCGCTGGACGCCCTCCTCCAGGGCTACGACGTACAGCCGATGGCGCGGGCCGCCCGCGCGGGGGACGTGTTCGTCACGGTCACCGGCAACCGCGACGTCGTCAGGGGCGAGCATCTCGCGGTGATGAAGGACGGTGCGATCCTGGCCAACGCCGGTCATTTCGACGTCGAGATCGACGTCCGCGCGCTGGAGGAGCTGGCGGTGGGCGTGCACCCGGGGGTGCGCCCCAGCACCGACGAGTACGTCCTCGCCGACGGCCGCAGGCTCCTGCTGCTCGCCGAGGGACGCCTGGTGAACCTGACCGCCGCCGAGGGGCATCCGGCCGCCGTCATGGACATGTCCTTCTCCGCCCAGGCGCTCGCCGTGGCCTGGATGGCCCGCGAGGGTGTCCGGCTGGCCCCGGGGGTCTACGACGTGCCCCAGGAGATCGACGTGGAGGTGGCCCGGCTCAAGCTGGCCGCCGGGGGGGTCGGGATCGACGCCCTGACCCCCGATCAGGAGGAGTATCTCCACTCCTGGCGTCTGGGGTCGTAGCCTCACCTTCGCGGCCGCCCGGCGTCGGGTGCTCACGGTGGCGTACGGCTGGCGGGGGGTCGCTCACCTTCGCGTCCGCCCGGTGTCAGGGGGCCGTCCGCATCCGCAGCATCCGGTGGATCTCCCCGGCCTGGGTGGCGGAGATCTCGTTGGCCAGCTCCTCGATCCTCAGGTGGGAGCCGTGGGTCAGGACCTCCTCGGACATGGTGATCGCCCCCTGGTGGTGAGCGATCATCAGCCGGAGGAAGAGCCGGTCGAACTCCTGTCCCGAGGCCGCGGCCAGGGCCTCCATCTCCTCGGGGGTGGCCATGCCCGGCATCGCGGTGTGGGTGACGTGGTGGCCCGGGAGCCGCTGGCCCTGCTCCCGCAGCCAGGAGGCCATGAGCCGGATCTCCGGCCCCTGGGAGTCCTTGATGCGCGCGGCCAGGGCGCGCAGCCGTTCCGAGGCGGCGCGGGCCGGGGCGAGGGTCGACATGTCGAGGGCCTGCCGATGGTGGACGATCATGTCCTGGACGTACTTCACATCCGCCGCGTTGGCCGTGGGGGTGGGCACCGCCGTGGCGGCCTCCTCCGGGCCGATCGTCCGGGCCGCCTCGCCCGGGCCGCCGGGCACGATGACGGGCACCGTGGAGCGCGCACCGGCCGGCGCGGGGGTGGCGTCGCAGGCGGTGAGGGAGGAGAGGGCGAGGGGGACGATGACGAGGGCAGCGACGACGAGCTTCACGCGCACCCGGCCTCCTTGTCCGCGACTCCGTGAGCAAAAACCCTAGCCTCCGCCGAGGAAGCCGGTAAAGGCGGCATATCGGAAAAATTTACTGACACAGTGACGTCTTGTCAGATCTGTCGTCAGGATGAACGATTTATTTATTTACCTCCCCTTTATGGTGCATGTGGCAAGGAGGCTCCCACGTGTTATCCCCTCTCAGGAAGGGCCCCAGCGGCCGGTCCCTCGTCACGGCGGCGCTCGCCCTGGTCGCGGGGCTGCTCACGGTGCCGGCCGTGATGCCCGCCCAGGCCGCGGACATCCCCCCGGCGGGCGAGATCGTCACCAGCCCGAACGTGTCACGGGTGACCAACGTCCCCAAGCCGCCCGGCCTGGGGAGCACGATCAACACCGACATCGCCTTCCAGGGCGACTACGCCTACGTCGGCAACTACGGCGGCTTCTCGATTTACGACATCAGCGACCCGAGACGGACCACGACCGTCAGCAGCGTGATCTGCCCCGGCTCCCAGATGGACGTGTCGGTCCACGGGAACCTGCTGTTCAGCGCGGTCGACTCCTCCCGGAGCGACGACTCCTGCAACAGCACCGCGCAGAGCGCCTCGATCAAGGAGTCGTGGGAGGGGGTGCGGATCTTCGACATCACCGACAAGAGAAACCCGAGGTACATCAAGTCCGTCGAGACCGACTGCGGCTCCCACACCCTGACCCTCGTGCCCGGAAAGGGACGCGACCGGCGGAACGTCTACCTCTACGTCTCCTCCTACAACCCCAACCTCACGTTCCCCGACTGTCAGCCGCCCCATGACAAGATCTCCATCATCAAGGTGCCGCTGCGCCATCCGGCCGACGCGGCGGTCGTCGCCACCCCGGTCGTCTTCCCCGACGGCGGCAACGAGATCCAGCCGGGCCTGCTGAGGCCCACGAGCGGCTGCCACGACATCACCGTCTACGCCGAGCGGGACGTCGCGGCCGGGGCCTGCATGGGCGACGGCGTGCTGTTCGACATCTCCGACCGTGAGAAGCCGGTGGTCAAGGCCCGCGTCACCGACCCCAACTTCGCCTTCTGGCACTCGGCGACGTTCAACAACGAGGGCACCAAGGTCCTGTTCACCGACGAGCTCGGCGGCGGTGGCGGCGCCACCTGCAACGAGGTCATCGGCCCGAACCGCGGGGCGGACGCCGTCTACGGCATCGACGACGACGGCGACGAGCTCGTGTTCAAGGGCTACTTCAAGATCCCCCGCCACCAGGCCGACACCGAGAACTGCGTGGCGCACAACGGTTCGCTGATCCCCGTCAAGGGCCGGGACATCATGGTCCAGGCGTGGTACCAGGGCGGCGTCTCGATCGTGGACTTCACCGACCCGGTCCACCCGCAGGAGATCGGCTTCTTCGAGCGCGGCCCCGAGCCCGACCCCGGCAGCGGCGGCTTCTGGTCGGCCTACTACTACAACGGCTACATCTACGGCAGCGACTTCCACCACGGCCTCGACGTCCTCACCATCGACGACCCCCGTACGGACCCGGCCAGGTCCGTCCGCATGGACCGGCTGAACGTGCAGACCCAGGCGTCGTACCGGGGACGCGGCGACGACTGATCACCCGATCGCCTTTCCGGCGACCGGCGACCGGCGACCGGCGACCGGCGACCGGCGACCGGCGGCGACGGCGGGCGCGGCGGGTACGGTGCCGCGCCTCTCCGGCGAGGGCGGCGGGACGGCCCGCCGCCCTTCTTCCCTCCCGGGGTCCCCCCCTTTCGGCCGGGCGCGCCTCTCCGGCCGGGAGCGGCTCGCGGAGAAGGTCAGGCGGGCGGGACGAAACCGCCCGGGGTGGTGCCCCGCCCCGTCTCGACCGATGCGGGCTCGACCGGCGCGGGCGGGCGCGTGGGAGGAGGCATGGGCGGGAAGGCGGCCGGGAACACGGACGGGGAGACGGGGGGCGCCGGCGGGGCGGTGGCCACGGGCACGGGGGCGCCTCGCATCGCGTCGGCCCGCCACGCCAGCCGCAGGTGATCACGGCGGCGGCGCTCGGCCAGGACGGCGGTCAGGTAGGCGAACGGCGGCACACCCGGCGGCGGGGGAGGGGAGACGAAGGCCGACATCTCGGCGGCGATGCGCACTCCCATCTCATGCCGGACGGCGGGCGCGAGGTCGTGCCAGCGCATGAGGTACTGCCGGGCGGTGGCCGAGACCTCCTCCGGCAGCCGCGACAGCTCCAGCCCCGCCGCCCACGAGGCGAGTTGCGGAGGCATCTCCAGCGGCGGGCCGTACTGCCGGGGGGCGCGCTCGGAGATGACCATGGTGCCCGCGAAGACGTCGCCGAGCCGCTTGCCCCTCTCCGAGACCAGCGAGCTGATCAGCGCGGGGGCGCCGCTGAGCATCCAGATCTCCAGGATGCCCGCCAGCCCCCGGAACAGTGCCTGCCGGAAGCGCTCCGGGCCGCCGTCGTCGGCGACCACCCGCAACCCGAGGGCGAGTTTGCCCAGGCTGCGTCCCCGGGAGAGGGTTTCGGAGATCACGGGGTAGCCGACGAGCACGAACACGGTGAACACGATGTAGATCATCATCGCCAGCGCCGTGTCGATCTGCGGCGCCACCAGCCCGACCAGCAGGGAGGCGCCGAGCAGGGTCATGAGCTGGACCAGCATGTCGATGAGCAGCGCGGCGGCCCTGCTCGGGAGCTGCGCGACCCGGACCTCGACGACGACGGCCTCGCCGGTTACGACATCGGACACACCCAGAACCCTACCCGTGCCCGTCCGTCCCTCCCCTTCCCGCGGTGACACGGCCTTTCCACGGTGACGACGTCCCTCCCGCGGTGACACAGGGTTTCCCGCGGTGACACCGGCCGCCGCCTTTCCGGAGCCCGGAGCCCCCGGGTCTCACGCCGCCGGGTCGCGGAGGACCGGCGGATACGCTTTCCGGGTGGACATCGACGCCTTCGTCAGCGCGCATCGCCGGACCTGGGACCGCCTGGAGGAGTTGATCCGGCGCCGCAGGTCGCTGACCGGTGCCGAGGTCGACGAGCTGGTGGACCTGTACCAGCGGGTCGCCACGCACCTGTCCATCGTGCGCTCCGGGCGGGCCGACCCGATCCTCGTCGGGCGCCTTTCGGCGCTCGTCGCCCGTGCCCGGTCGGCGGTGACCGGTGCCCACACCCCCGCCTGGCGGGAGTTCATCCGCTTCTTCACGGTCTCCTTCCCTGTGGTCGCCTACCGGGCCCGGTGGTGGTGGCTCGGCACGACCGTCGCCTTCCTCGCGGTCTCCACGGTCGTCGCCGCCTGGGTGGCGGGCGACCCCGCCGTCCAGGCCACGGTCGGCACGCCCGAGGAGATCACCCGGCTCGTCGAGCACGAATTCGCCGACTACTACTCCGAGCACCCGGCCGCCTCGTTCGCCGGCCAGGTCTGGGTCAACAACGCCTGGATCTCGTTGCAGGTCGTCGTCATGTCCATCCTGCTCGGCCTGCCGATTCCGTACATCCTGTGGCAGAACGCCCTCAACGTGGCCGTCTCCGCCGGGCTGATGGCCTCGCGCGGCAAGCTGGACATCTTCTTCGGCCTGATCACCCCGCACGGCCTGCTGGAGCTGACGGCGGTCTTCCTCGCCGCGGCCGTCGGCATGCGCCTGGGCTGGACGGCCGTGAACCCCGGCCCCCGCAGGCGTGCCGAGGTCCTGGCCGAGCAGGGCAGGGCCGTCATGAGCGTGGCGCTCGGGCTGGTCGTCGTGCTGCTCGTCTCCGGGCTCATCGAGGGCCTGGTCACCCCCTCGGGCCTTCCCACCTGGGCGCGCATCGGCATCGGGGTGGTCGCCGAGGCGGCGTTCCTCGCCTATGTGTTCTTCTTCGGCCGCCGGGCCGTGGCGGCGGGGGAGAGCGGCGACCTCGACCGCGCCCCCGACCAGGCGCCCAGCGCCGGCTAGCGCGACCGCGCTCACACCGGTCCGGCGCTCAGTCGCGGTGCCGGGGTGCATCGCGCGGAGCCGGGCGTAGCGGCGGGCCACCCGGAGTGCGGCCTGTTCGGGGTCGCCGCACCGGGCCGAGAGGTAGACCGGGCGCTGTTCCTGGGGGTTCCAGCCGGCGCACCACCAGTAGCGGTCGCCGTTGGACCACACGATGAGCCCGGTCCAGACCGACACCGGTGCCAGGCCGTACCCGCCGTGAACGTCGGCGGCGATGCCGTGCTGGGCCAGAGCCGGCCGCGGCCGTTCGGCCGCCCGTACCGCCGGGCGGTCATACGACGCCGGGCGAGACGTCTGGAACGGCGGGTACGGCGTCGTGCCCGCTCGCTCTCCGTTCACCGCGCCGCTCCCAGCGCCCCGGCGATCGGGCCGGCCGCCCTCTCCGGCTCCGACGGCCCGACCGCCTGGAGGTCCGGCCCGTCGCGCAGGGACAGTCGGTAGGCGCCCGACCGTTCCTCGATGGTCACCGTGAAAGCCGACATGGCCATTGCCCGCATTCGGCTGGGCGACGTCAAGGAAGGAGTGGATTACGCTTGCTCCTCGCTGGCTGCTACCCATTCCATGGCTTCGCCGCTCGGCTGGGATCGACTCGACCAGGTGGCCAAAGAACTCCGCAAATCCCGGACCGCCGTTGCCCGTGGGTTTCGCGCTGAGTTCGCCGCTACCCGACCGAAGGAGACTCAGCCGTCTCTGCCTTGATCCAGGTCAAGTAATCGGCCAGTCCGCCTTCGATGGGGATGGCCACGATCTCCGGCGTCTCGTAGGAGTGCTCTGCCTTCACCAGTGCGATGAGGTCGTCCAGGCGATCCTTGCCGGTCTTCATGAGGATCAGGAACTCCTCATCCCGTTGAACTTTCCCTTCCCGCCAGTAGACGGAGCTGATCGGCCCGACGATCTGCGCGCACGCCGCCGCACGCCCTCGCACAGCAGCACCGCAGATCTTTTCCGCCTCTTCCCGGGTTCCAGCGGTCACATGTACCTCAAGGTAGGGGGTCATGTGATCCGCTTATGTGCGGCTATCCTCTTCAGGCTCACCAAGCGCCTCCGGTGGGAAAGCGGCTCCGGGGTGCTCACCGGAATAAGAACTCGGGTGGCGTGGTCGCGGTGCAGCGGGTCTGGTCCGATTCGGGGGATCAGAGGCGGCCCTCGGCCTTCAGGGCCAGGTAGGCGTCGGCCAGGGCGGAGGCGAGCTGCTCGGGGGCGGCGTCCACCACCTCCACGCCGTGACCGCGCAGCCGGGCGGTGATCCTGCGCCGTTCGGCGCTCTGGCGCTCGGCCGCGGCGGCGTTGTAGACCAGCTCGGAGGTGCCGCGCCCGGCCGCCATCGCCGTCACCTGGGGGTCGGAGACGGCGGCGAGCAGCACCAGGTGACGGGAGGAGAGCCGGGGGAGCACCGGCAGCAGGCCCTCCTCCAGCGACGCGGAGTTCAGGTCGGTCAGCACGACGACCAGGCACCGCCGCCCGGCCCGGGCCAGGATCGCCGCGACCATGCCCGCCGAGTCGGCCTCGACGAGCTCGGCCTCGATCGGGGCCATGGTGTTGACCAGCGTCGACAGCGGTTCGCCCCGGCCGGCGCCCGACACCCACGCCCTCACCGAGCGATCGTGGGCCAGGAAGTCCACCCGGTCACCGGCCCGGGTGGCCAGCGCCGCCAGCAGCAGGGCCGCGTCCATCGACCAGTCGAGCCGGGGCCAGCCCGGTACGGTCGCCGTCCCCTCAGGGGCACCGGGAACGCCGCCGCCCCTGGGCCTCGCGCCCGCGAGGGGGATCGGGGCGGTGCCCACCCGCCCGGCGGAGGTGCGGCCGGTGTCCAGGACGATCAGCACCCGGCGGTCGCGCTCGGGCCGCCAGGTGCGGACCACGACGTCGTGGCGGCGGGCGGTGGCCCGCCAGTCGATCGAGCGGACGTCGTCGCCGACCACGTACTCACGCAGTGAGTCGAACTCGGTGCCCTGCCCCCTGACCATCGACGGGTGCCTGCCCTCCAGCTCCCTGAGCCTGGTCAGCTTGGCGGGCAGGTGCCTGCGGCTGAGGAACGGCGGCAGCACCCGCACCGACCACGGCACCCGGTGGGAGCCCTGGCGGGCCGCGACGCCGAGCGGCCCGAGCGCGCGCACGGTGACCGTGACCGCCTCCCGGTCGCCCCTGCGGGAGGGGGTGAGCGTCGTGACGAGGCGGCGGCGCTCCCCGGGGGGGACGTCCAGGGGCTGGTGGCGTGGCCTGGCTCCGGCCGAGGGGGGCCAGGCGTCCCTGAGCACCCCCCGCACCCGCCGGGGGCCGGGGTTCTCCACGATCAGCTCGACCGTGGCGGTCTCGCCGAGCCGTACCAGCCGGTCACCCGCGCGGTGAAGGCGCAGCGGGCGCACGCTCCCGGCGAGCAGCAGGTCCACCGCGACCACCGCCGCGATCAGCAGCGCCACTCCGGCCACCGCCGGGGCGGGCGCGGGCGCGGTCAGTACCACCAGTGTTCCGAGCAGGGCCAGCAGCGCGGCCCGTCCTGTCAGCGCCATCGGTCAGCGGGGGACGGGGACGGAGGTGAGGATGGCGTCGATCAGGCCGTCGGCGGTGGCGCCCTCCAGTTCGGCCTCCGGGCGGAGCTGGACGCGATGCCTCAGCGTGGGCCTGGCCAGGGCCTTGACGTCGTCGGGGGTCACGTAGGGGCGGCCGGAGAGCCAGGCCCAGGCGCGGGAGCCGGCCAGCAGCGCGGTCGCGCCCCGGGGCGAGACGCCGAGCTGGAGCGACGGCGACTGCCGGGTGGCCCTGGCGATGTCCACGATGTAGCCGAGCACCTCGGGGCCGGCGTGCACCTGGCCGACCGCCGCGCGCCCGGCGTCCAGGTCGGCGATGGTGGCGACGGCCTTGACGTGGGACAGATCGTGGGGGTCGAACCCCAGCGCGTGCCGTTCCAGCACCGTGATCTCCTGCTCGCGGGCGGGCAGCGGCACCGTCAGCTTGAGCAGGAAGCGGTCGAGCTGTGCCTCGGGGAGCCGGTAGGTGCCCTCGTACTCGACGGGGTTCTGCGTGGCGGCCACGATGAACGGCGCGGGCAGCGGGCGCGGCCTGCCGTCCACGCTGACCTGCCGTTCCTCCATCGCCTCCAGCAGCGCCGCCTGGGTCTTGGGAGGTGTGCGGTTGATCTCGTCGGCCAGCAGCAGGTTGGTGAAGACCGGGCCTTTGCGGAACTCGAACTCCGAGGTCTTCGCGTCGTAGATCAGGGAGCCGGTGACATCGCCCGGCATCAGGTCCGGGGTGAACTGCACCCGCTTGAAATCCAGGGAGAGCGCGGCCGACAGCGTCCTGACGAGCAGGGTCTTGGCGACCCCGGGGACGCCTTCGAGGAGGACGTGGCCCCGGCAGAGCAGGGCGATCACCAACCCGGTGACCACCGAGTCCTGGCCGACGACGGCTTTGGCGACCTCGGCGCGCAGCGCGCCGAGCGCCTCCCTCGCGCCGTCCGCGCCGTCCGCGCCGGGTCCGCCCGAGCCCGGGTGCCCGGTGGGTTCGCTACGCTCGCTCACGACTCTCTGACCTGCCTTTCCAACATGTCCAGATACGCGGCCAGGGCCACCAGCCCGGCGTCGTCGGGTGGGGGCGGGCCGTACAGCGCGGCGCCCACGTGGGTGCCCGCCTGCCCGGTTCTTTCGGCGATCGCGCCGGCCGTCGCCTCCGGCCCGGCCGCCGGGGGCAGCCCGAGCCGCGGGACGATCCGGTCGAGGAAACCGGCGCGCAGGGCGTCGGCGGCCCGGTCGCGGGCACGTCTGGCCCGGTAGAGGCGGGCCCGGCCCTCCACGGTCTCGGCGGCCCTGACCACGACGGGCAGCCGCTCGACCACCACGGGACCGAGCCTGCGCCCCTGCCAGAGCGCCAGCAGCAGCACCACCAGGGCCAGCTGCACGGCGGCCCCCTTGACACCCGGCGGAATCAGGTCGTAGAGGCTTTTCCTGGCGGAGGTCCCCGACACGGCCTCCGGGGCCGTCAGCCAGATCACCGCGGGCCTGGCTCCGGCGAGGTTCACGGCCAGCGCGGCGTTGCCGTCCTCCGGGAGCCGCTGGTTGGTCATGAACTGCCCGTCGCCCACGACCGTGGTCGTCAGGCCGGATCTCACGTAGCGGACCAGGGTGGGCGCGCCGTCGCCGAAGTAACAGCGGAACGCGTCCGGGGGCGCGCCGAAGGTCATGCCGCCCATGTAGGCGCTGCCCGCCCTGGTCGCGGAGTCCAGGGCGCACCCGGGCTCGCGCGAGCGGGCGCGCACCTCCCCGGTGGCCGTCACCTGCGGGGCGAGCAGCTCCAGCCGTGTCTGCGGGCCGATCACGAGGCGGTCGGCCCGCAGGGCGGAGATCTCCCGGATCTCGTCCTCGCCGAGGAACGAGGTGTCACTCAGCAGGAGCGTGCTGTTCCCGGCGCCGAGGGCGGCGGACCGCTCGCCCGCCTGTGCGGCCGAGGTGACCCTGACGACGTGCACGCCGTGGGCGCGCAGCAGCTGCGCCAGGGCCTTGCCGCCGGACAGTGAGGCGCCGGCGGGGTCGAGCGGCCTGCCTCGGTCGGGACCGCCGCCGAGCAGAACGCCCGCGACGGCGACGAGGATCACGATGAGCGCGACCAGCAGGACGCCCCATCCGGCGCGCAGGCGCTCTCTCACGGTCGGGGAGGTGGGGGCCGCCTCCGTCCCCGGGGCGGCGGCCTCCGTCTCCCCGGCGGTGCCGAGGCTCATGGAAGGCCCCCCTTCGCCGCGTGGGCGGGCGAGGGAGGGGTCATGGGGGCGGGACGGGCCCGGCGCAGGTGTTCGTCCAGGTCGCGCAGGCTCTCGTAGGCGGCGGCCGTGCCCGGCATCTCGCCGTAGGTCACGTCGTCGAACACCCGGGCCGCGGCGGCCAGGTCGGCGGCGAGTGCGGGGATCGCGCGCCCGGCCTCCGCGGCGAGCTCTCCGGCGGTACGGCCGGGCGTGGAGTCGACGATGACGCGGTCCTCCAGGTCCCGGGCGACGGCCCGGAGCCGCTCGCGGATGGCCTCGGCCCACCGGCTCCGCGCGGCCAGCTCCTCGGCGGCGGCGCGGTGCTCGGCGGCGGTGCGGCGACGGCCGCCGAAGACGTCCTTTTGCCGGGCCGTGGCGGACCGGGCGGTTTTGCGCGCGATCGCGACCAGCGCGAGGAGGCCGGCGACCACGATCGCCACCAGGACGATCCGGGCGGCCACGCCGCCGACGACGCCCACCGACTCCTGGTCCAGCAGGTCGCCGACGAACTGGTTCACCTCCCGCATGAACCGGTCGGCCAGGGACTCCTTGGCGTACTCGTCCTTGAGCAGTTCCTGGATCGCCTCGCGCGCGGCCCGGCCGCGATCGACGCCGGCGCCGGTGGGCCCGGCCCGGCCCGCGGTGAGCGGGACCGCGAGAGCCGCGGCGGTCAGGAGGAGGGCCACGGGGCTCCCCGCCCGGGGGCGCCGGGCGTGACGGACGGATCCCACAGGTCGTCGGCCGAGGCGTGCACCCAGCCCTGGCGCCGCTGCTCGATCGCCGCGGTCTGCAGGACCAGGTCGAACGCCTCCGAGCGCATTCGGCGGTCGGCGTACAGCAGGCCGTTGACCCCCGCCTGGAACGGGTAGGTGAGCATCGCGGCGATGGTGCCGCCGATCGCGATGAGGATCGCGGCGAGGATCTGCGCGCCGGTGTTCCCGCCGCCGAGGACGGCGGCGACGCTTCCCACGATGGTGAAGGGGATGGAGGCCACCATGCCGACCAGGCCCGCGATGATCTGCGTGAGGAGCAGGATGCCCAGCGTCCGCCAGAAGCCGCCGGTCACCAGATGCCACGACCTGCGCAGGGAGGCGCGGACGCCGAGCCGCTCCAGCACCGCCGCGGGGGCGGCGAGGGCGAGGTGGGTGGTGACGAACAGGGCGTAGGCGGTGAAGGCCACCACCCCCACCGCCCCCGCGGCGAGCAGCAGCCCGGGGTCGGCGCCGGAGGTGATCAGCGAGTAGATCAGCAGGATCACCGCGACCATGGGGATCGCGAGGAGAACGACGGTGACGGCCACCAGGCCGAACAGCGTGGGCACCCTCGCGCGGGTCAGCCGCCACGCCTCGCCCACCGTCATCTTGCCGCCGAAGACGGCGCGGCCGAGGATGCGGGTCAGCACACCGCTGAGCAGGGTCACCGCGACGAACTGCACCGCGTAGGAGATGAGGGAGCCGCCGTACTGCCGCAGGAAGCCCGGCTGCGGCATCTCGCCGGCCGGCAGGCCGGTGCCCTCGTTCAGGACGCTGCCCATCTCGCCCAGCATGACGGCCTGGCCGACCGCCACCGGGATCGCGGCCAGCGCGGCGGCGATGACGGAAAGGCCCAGGACGGACTTGGGGTTGGAGCGGATCAGCTTGATCGCGCCGTCGAGGATGTCGCCGAGGCCCAGCGGGCGCAGCGGGATGATCCCGGGGCGCAGCGCGGGCGGCGGCTGATGGCCGTAGGGCCGTCCCCCGTGGGGGCCCGTGGGGCCCGTGGGGCCGAAAGGGCCGCCGAAGGAGCCGGGGGGACCGGGAGGAGGCGGGGGGAGGTGGGGACCCTGGGCGGGGTGGGGGGGCGCCCCGCCGTACGGCTGCGCCCCGCCGTACGGCTGCGCGGGAGGCGGGGACGGCGGTGTCGTGCCGGAGCCGGGCGCGGTCCACGGCGAGCCCGGGACGTCGCCGTACGGCGGAGGCTGCTGGGGGGACCAGCCCGGTGGCGTGTCGGGAGTGGAGCCGTGACCGTCTGACATGCCTCAATCCTGACATGTGGATACAGCGTTCGCGCTGCCGATGAGACCACCTCGCGGTTTCACCCCGGAAGATCGGGCGGAGATGCCGGAGGGATGGCCGAGACACCGTCGCTTACCTCAGACTGGGAGTGCGGCCGTCTCCGCTTGGCGTGCGCCGCCGAGATCGGGGAGGGACGCGGGGGGTGATCCTACGTGCCGTACGTCGGATACGCCTAAAGTTTGGTATCCGGGTGTTTCCCTGCCGGGCTGTGCCGTTCTGTGGCTCGGCAAGGGTAATCTTCGACAACCGTGCGGTTTCCCCCGAAAACTCCCAAACTGCGTAAAACGAATGAGGGGCCATGAAAGGACGCGTGCTGGTCGTCGACGACGACGCCGCTCTCGCCGAGATGCTCGGCATCGTGCTACGCGGGGAGGGCTTCGAACCGTCCTTCGTCTCCGACGGGGACAAGGCACTCGACGCCTTCCGTGACACCCGGCCGGACCTGGTGCTGCTCGACCTGATGCTGCCCGGCGCCGACGGCATCGACGTGTGCCGCCGCATCCGCGCCGAGTCCGGTGTGCCGATCGTCATGCTCACCGCCAAGAGCGACACCATCGACGTGGTGCTCGGCCTGGAGTCGGGGGCCGACGACTACATCGTCAAACCGTTCAAGCCGAAGGAACTGGTGGCGCGCGTCCGGGCGCGGCTGCGCCGTACCGACGAGCCGACACCGGAGATCCTGCAGATCGGCGACATCACCATCGACGTCGCCGGTCACTCGGTCAAGCGGGAGGAGGAGACCATCAACCTCACCCCGCTGGAGTTCGACCTGCTGGTCGCGCTCGCGCGCAAGCCGCGCCAGGTCTTCACCCGGGAGGTGCTTCTCGAACAGGTCTGGGGCTACCGTCACGCGGCCGACACCCGGCTGGTCAACGTGCACGTCCAGCGGCTCCGCGCCAAGATCGAGAAAGACCCCGAGCATCCCGAGATCGTGGTGACGGTCCGCGGCGTGGGCTACAAGGCCGGTCCGGCCTAGGAACCGATCGGCTCTCGCCGGGACCTCGACATGCCCACACCCAAGAAGCGCCGCCGCACCCCGCTCCAGGTGGTCCGCGGAGTCCGGCGGCGGGCCCGCCGCGCCGCGGTGGGCGCGCGCCGGGTCTGGCGGCGTTCCCTGCAACTGCGCGTGGTCACGAGCACGATGGTCATCTCCATCGTGGTGGTCGTGGTGCTCGGCGTCTTCCTCATGCAGTCGATCATCACCACCACGCTGGGGGCCAGGGGGCACGCGGCGAAGAGCGAGGCTCAGGCCGACCGCAAGGCCGTGCTCGGCTATCTCAACCACCAGGACGGCGACGCCGCCAAGCAGGCCACCGAACCCGGGCAGGCGGCGCAGCGGGGCGGGGACAGCCCCCTGGGCCAGGCGGTCGCGGCGCTCGCCGGGCGCGCCGGATCCCGGTACTCGGTGATCATCCGCAACGAGAGCAAACCCGGCGAGTTCTACGGAAGCACGAACATCGACCCGGCGAGCATCCCGCCGAGGCTTCACGACGAGGTGCTCAGGAAGCCGGCGGACGAGGAGGTCACCCACTACGCCCCGCTGCGCTACAAGGGCAGGCACGACCCGGTGCCCGGCATGGTGATCGGCACCCGCCTCGACGTCTCCGGGACCATGCTGGACGACGGGTACGAGATCTACCACCTGGTCCCGCTCGAGGAGGAGGAGCGGACCCTCATCGCGGTCCGGAGCATGCTCATCCTCGTGGGCGCCGCCCTGGTGCTGCTGCTGGCCGCCATCTCCTCGCTGGTCACCCGCCAGGTGGTCACACCGGTACGGCTGGCCCGCCAGGCCGCCGAGCGGCTGGCCGCCGGGCATCTGGACGAGCGCCTGAAGGTCAGGGGTGAGGACGATCTGGCCCGCCTGGCCGGCTCCTTCAACGAGATGGCCGCCAACCTGGCGCTGAAGATCCACCAGCTGGAGGAGTTGTCGCACGTCCAGCGGCAGTTCGTCTCCGACGTCTCCCACGAGCTGCGCACCCCCCTGACCACGGTGCGGATGGCCGCCGACCTGCTCTACGACGCCCGCGAGGACTTCGACCCGATGGTCGCGCGCTCGGCGGAGCTGATGCAGAACCAGCTCAACCGCTTCGAGGCGATGCTCGCCGACCTGCTGGAGATCAGCCGCTACGACGCGGGCGCGGCCGAGCTGGACGTCGAGCCGGTGGACGTCCGGGACGTCGTGCTGCGCGCGGTCGCCGACTCCGAGGCGCTGGCCGAGCGCCACTCCACCCGCTTCGACCTGCGGCTGCCGAGCGAGCCCTGCATGGCCGAGATGGACAGCCGCCGGGTCGAGCGCATCCTGCGCAACCTGCTGTTCAACGCGATCGAGCACGGAGAGGGCCGTGACGTCGTCGTCTCGGTCGGCGCGGACCGCGACGCGGTGGCGGTGGCCGTCCGCGACCACGGGGTGGGCCTGAAGCCGGGAGAGGAGAACATGGTCTTCGACCGGTTCTGGCGGGCCGATCCGTCCCGCGCGCGCACGATCGGCGGCACCGGCCTGGGCCTGGCCATCTCCCGCGAGGACGCCATGCTGCACGGCGGCTGGCTTCAGGCGTGGGGGGCCTACGGCGAGGGCTCGCAGTTCCGGCTCTCGCTGCCGAGAACGGCCGGTGCCCCGCTGCGCGGCTCACCGCTGCCGCTGGTCCCGCCCGAGGTGGAGATGCGGCGGACGTGGCGCGGGCACATGACGCCGATGCTGTCGCCGGTCGTGGTCGACGGGGGGCGTGATGCGGGCTAGGCGCGGAGGGCGTCTCGGCGCGGCGGTCCTGACGGTCATGGCGGTCCTGACGGTGTGGGGGGCGGCGGCCTGCTCCGTCATCCCGGTGGGGGGCAGGTCGCCCGCCGACGGCAACGTCCGCAAGGGCAACCCGCTGGGCGACCCGTACGCCCGGGTGATCGCCGTGCCGCCCAACCCCGGCTGGTCGGCGGAGGAGGTCGTCACCGGGTTCCGGGCCGCGATGGCGAGCGTCGACGACCCCGGGCGCGAGGTCGCGCGCCAGTACCTCACCGACGACTTCGCCGGGAGGTGGGACCCCCGCAGCGGTGTGACGGTCTACAAGCAGGGCGAGCCCCTGGCCGTGCAGACCGGCGAGAAGGAGAGCCGGGTCACCCTGAGGGGGACCATCACCGCGATCATCGACCAGGACGGCCGCTACCGGCCGAGCGGCGGTCCGCTGAACGAGCCGTTCACCCTGGTCAAGGAGGCGAAGGGGTGGCGCATCAGCGCGGCGCCCCAGGGGCTGCTGCTGTCGGAGGCCGACGCCGAGCGCGCCTATCTCAAGGTGGACCTGTACTTCCTGGACGCCGAGTGGCGGAGCCTGGTGGTCGACCAGGTCCGGGTGCCGATCGACCCCGCCTCCAACTTCGCCAAGACGACCGTCGAGCGGCTGCTCAAGGGCCCGAGCAGCTCGCTCGACGGCGCGGTGCGCTCCGCCTTCGACGGGACCGAGCTCATCGACGTCACCACCGACAGCAACCGTGTCGTCGTCAACCTGACCCGGCGGGTCGCCCCCGACCTCGTCGGCGCGATGTCGGCCCAGCTCGCCGCGACGCTGGCCGAGCTCACCAAGGGGGGCTGGGGCTTCGAGGTCAGGGTGGGCGGTGAGCCGTACTACACCGACAACCCGCTGGCGATCGACGCCCAGGAACAGGCGACCTTCGACCGCTGGATGACCCCCGGGGACATCGCCCCCTACTACATGGCCGACGGCGCGCTCTGGCTGCTCGGCAAGGAGAAGACCGGCCGCCCGGTGCCCGGCAGGGCGGGGGAGCGGGGCGCGCGCACCTCCCCGGCGATCAGCGCCGACGGGCAGGTGGCGGCGCTGGCGGGAGGTGGCAGGGGCGTCGTCGTCGCGCCGCTGGCCGACGGCGGGCAGTGGCGGCAGTGGGTCGCGGGCGACTCCCTCACCCCGCCGTGCTGGGACCGGTACAGGACGCTGTGGACGGTGAACCGCGTCGGCGACCACATCTCGAAGGTGCTGCGGCTGCAGGACGGGCAGCGCTACGAGGTCTCCGCCCCCGAGCTGGAGACCACCTCCGTCAGGGCGCTCAAGGTCGCCCGGGACGGCGTGCACGTCGCGGTGGTCGTGAAGGACTCGCTGGGCGAGCAGGTCAAGATCGGTACGGTCGTCGGGCAGGGCACCGCCACCCGCATCACCAACCTGCAGCTGGTGGTGCCCTCGGAGGGAAAGCAGACGATCAAGGACATCGCCTGGAAGGACGGCAAGTCCCTCTACGTCCTGACGGGGAAGTCCGAGCTGCTGGAGGCGTCGATCAGCGCCGAGCCCACGTCGCTGGCCTCCGACTCGCGGATCCAGAGCATCACCGCCCTGGACGGCTCCCTGATCGCCGGGGCCGAGGAGGACGACGGCGGGAAGCAGCTCCTGTACTGGAACTCCGCCAAGTGGGAGCCCCTGGTCAAGAACGAGAAGGGGCTGAGCAACTTCTCCCGCAACGGCCCCTCCTCCCCGACCTACCCCCTGGGCTGAGCCCGGCCCGCCCCCTGGGCCTGAGCCGGGACGGTCCCCTGGGGGCCGAGCCGGGGCGGTCCTGCTGGGGACTGAGCCGGGGAGGCCCCGCCGGACGGCCCGCCGCGGGGCCCGCGGGGCGTGGACCGGCGGTTCTGTCGGTGGGGCCCGGCATCCTGGGGGTGTGTCAACCGCTCTGCTCGATCTGGTCCTGCCGCCGCGCTGCGCCGGCTGCGGGGCCCCCGGCGCCTCCGGCGCCCCTGTCTGCCCCCGCTGCGCGGCGGAGCTGCACGGCGAGCCCGAGCGCAGGGCGCCCGAGCCGCCCCCGCCCGGCCTGCCCGAGTGCTGGTCGGCGGCCGTCTACGCGGGGGCCGTGCGCGAGATGGTCCTCTCCTACAAGGAGCGCGGCCGTACGGCCCTGGCCCGGCCGCTGGCCGGGGCGCTGGCGCTGGCGGTCGCCGTCGCGGCGGGCGAGCGCCCGGTCGTCCTCGTCCCGGTGCCGAGCGCGGGCGCGGCGCTCCGGCGGCGCGGGCACGATCCGGTGCACCGCCTCGCGGAGCTGGCCGCCTCCTACCTCCGGGCCGCCGGGTGGCCCGCGTCGGTGGAGAGGGCGCTCACCCAGCGGCGCCGTGTCGCCGACCAGGCGGGCCTGAGCTCGCTCCAGAGGGCGGCGAACGTCTCCGGGGCGTTCAGGGTTGCAGGCGCCAGGAACGCCCCTGTGCCGCGATCGTGGGGCGACGCGGGGGTGGTTGTGCTGGTGGACGACGTCGTCACCACCGGCGCGACGCTCGCCGAGGCCGCCAGGGCGCTGCGCGGGGCGGGGGTGGCGGTCCCCCTCGCCGCCACGGTCGCCGCGACGCGCCGGAGAGACCGGATCTCGGGAATTTCCCGATGTCACCCAGGGTGAGCGGCGCGGGGTGGGCGGGGGAGGGGGACACGGGGCGTCTCCCTCACCACAGGGTCATATATCCCTGTCCTGATCATGGGATTGTGGACGATCAACAGACATGAGAAGTGCTCATAAGTATCGATATCGGCTTGCCGGAACGGTCCTTTGATCCTCTCGATCCCCGGTCGAGGTCACGCAAAGTGATCATCCGGTCGTTCTCCGGGCTGACATTCGGTCGCGATACGGATAGCGTCTGAGCCATGGCACCCATCCGGGTCCGTGGTTGCGCCGGACCGACTCCCGCTGGGGTGTCGGCCTGGCTAGCCGATGCCAGCCGCAGGCTAAACGGTCCACGTAAGACGACTTCTCGTCGGTCGATCACGGTGCGGCTTAGAGGTAAGTCCTGCCTTCCCGGGGAGCCAGATGTTCCTCGCCCGAAGAGAAGGGCATGTAGTGGCAAAGAGCTGCGAAACCCTCAGCAGGCGGATGTGGGGACGAAGACCAGGTCGGCCGGATGGGTGCCGCTGTACCACCGTCGGGATTCGAAGGGGGCTGTGCATGGAAATCATCGTCAAGGGGCGGCACACCGGAGTGGGTGCCCGGTTCCGTGACCACGTGACGACCAAGCTGGCCAAGATCGAGCGTCTGGACAACAAGCTCATCAGTGTCGACGTGGAGGTGACCAGAGAGCCCAACGAGCGCACCAGCGGCCCCCGCGAGCGCGTGGAGCTCACCATCCACTCGCGCGGTCCCGCGGTGCGGGCGGAGGCGTCCGCCGACGACCGCTTCGCCGCGCTCGACATCGCGATCGGGAGGCTGGAGGGAAGGCTGCGGCGTCTCGCCGACCGCCGCAAGGTCCACCACGGCAACCACTGCCCCCCTTCCGTCGCCGAGCTCACCGCCGCCGCGCTCGCCCAGTCCTTCGAGACCGGCTCCTCCGCGGCCGGGCTCCGGGCCCGCCCCGAGTCCGGCGGGAGTCCGGCGGTGGCGACCGTTCCCGCGACCCGCCGTCCCGAGCCCGAGTGGTCCGAGGAGCCCGAGGACAGGGCGGTCGTGCCCATCGAGATGGACGGCGACGGCCCGCTGGTGGTCCGCGAGAAGTACCACAGGGCCGACCCGATGACGATCGACCAGGCGCTTCTGGAGATGGAGCTGGTCGGCCACGACTTCTACCTGTTCCGCGACAAGGAGAGCGGGCAGCCGAGCGTCGTTTACCTCAGGCAGGGCTACAACTACGGCGTGCTACGGCTCGTCGAATCCTGAAAGCGCGTTCGAAGATCCTCTCCGACCAACCATAGGACCCTGAAACCCGTGTAATCATGGCGGTCCAACGGCTCTGGCCCCCCGAGGAGGAGGCGTGACGGAATCCGACGAGGCGACCCGCCCTGCCAGGCGAGGTGACCCGATTCGCGTGCTGATCGTCGACGATCACGCGCTGATCCGCCGCAGCCTGGAGATGGCGCTCACCGCGGAGGCGGACATCGAGGTGGTCGGTGAGGCGAGCGACGGGCAGGAGGCGGTCGAGCTCGCCGACCGCCTCACCCCGGACGTCGTGCTCATGGACGTCCGGATGCCCCGCAGAAGCGGCATCGAGGCCACTCGTGAGATCAAGACCTCGGTGCCGAGCACGCGGATCATCATGCTCACGGTGAGCGACGAGGAGGAAGACCTCTTCGAGGCGATCAAGGCGGGTGCCACCGGTTATCTGCTGAAGAACGTCCAGCTCGACGAGGTCCCGGAGGCCGTGCGCGGCGTCCACGAAGGACAGTCGCTGATCAATCCGGCCATGGCGGCCAAGCTCATCAGCGAGTTCGCCAACATGAGCCGGAAGGAGGCCGAGCGGCCCCCCCAGGTTCCCGTCCCCCGGTTGACCGACCGGGAGATGGAGGTGCTGCGCCTGGTCGCCAAGGGGATGAACAACCGCGAGATCGCCAAGCAGTTGTTCATCTCCGAGAACACTGTGAAGAACCACGTCCGTAACATCCTGGACAAGCTGCAACTCCACTCCCGGATGGAGGCCGTGGTCTACGCGGTACGTGAGCGGATGCTCGAAATCACCTGACCCGCCCATCACCCGTGCGGGCGGTCGTCCCATCGGTCGCCCGCACGGTCCGTCCCGCCTCCCGGCGGGCGGTCCGTCCCGCCTCTCAACGGGACAGGGCCTCCCGCAGGGGGGCCGACAGGCCGGGGTCCGCGCGCTCGACGCGGACGTCGTCGCAGCCGACCCACCCCGCCGCCTCCCACAGGGCGTCGGCCAGGGCGCCGGCCCCTTTGCGGGGGGTGACACCCTCCTCCAGGCCGACCTGACGCGCGACCAGGGTCGTTCCCTCGCGGGCGGGGTCGATGCGGCCTATCAGCCGCCCGCCCGCCAGGACGGGCATGGTGAAGTAACCGTGGACACGCCGGTCCTTGGGGACGTACGCCTCAAGGCGGTGGTTGAAGCCGAAGACGCGGGCGGTGCGGGCGCGGTCCCAGACCAGCGAGTCGAACGGCGAGAGCGGTGTGGTGCGGTGGCGGCCCCGGGGCTCGCTCCGCAGGGCGGCGGGGTCGGCCCAGGCGTCCGCCGCGCGCTCGGGCCAGCCGGAGACACGCACCGGCACGAGCCCGGTGGCGCCGTCGCGCAGCGCGGTGTCCAGCAGGGTGCTCTCCGCGGCCTTCAGACGGAGGAAGTCGACGAGGTCGGCGCGCGTGGCGACGCCGAGGGCGCGCCCGGCGACCCCGGCCAGGCGGGTGACGCATTCGGCGTCGGTGAGGTCGTCGCCGAGCAGGGGGGCGGGGATCGCGCGCTCGGCCAGGTCGTAGACGCGCCGCCAGCCGACACGCCGGGTGCACACCACCTCGCCGGTGTCCAGCAGCCACTCGATGGCGATCTTCGAGTCGGACCAGTCCCACCACGTGCCGCCGTTCTTGGCGCCGCCGAGGTCGGCCGTGGTCACGGGGCCGCTGTCGCGGACCCGTTCGAGGACCGCCCCCACACTGTCGGGGAGGCTGTGCCAGCGGTACTTCCTGGCGCGGAAATAGCGGCGCCGGAAGGCGTAGAGGGGCCAGTCGCCGATCGGCAGGACGCACGCGGCGTGGCACCAGTACTCGAAGGCGCGGGCGGGCTCGCCCCAGTAGGCCGACTCGACCTTCCACCTGCCGACGGCGCCGAGGCGGGCGTAGGCGACGAGTTCGTGGGAGCGTGCCAGAACGGAGATCGTGTCGAGCTGGACGGCTCCCAGCCGGAGCAGCGTCGCCGCGACGCCGCCGCGCCGGGCGTCCGCGCCCAGGAACCCCTGGGCGCGCAGGATGATCCGGCGGGCCTCGTCGGCCGAGAGCGTCGTGGCCGCGGCGGGGCGGGAGCGCGGGGCCGGGGGAGCGCCGGGGGGTGTGGGGAGGAGGGCCGGGGAGGTGGGGGGGAGGGAAGGCGGCAGCATGACGTCGAGGCTAGCGGGTCACACCGACGAAAACGCTATGCTGGTGTCCTGCCTGCGTGAGGGCGACGCGCCGTATGTGCCCGATCGTCGCTGTGCGTGTGTGAAAGCGGCATACCCCTTAGAGTGAGTACTACTGCCTATAAAAAGGGTGGTGGGAACTCCGCCGACGCGAAGAGCGTCTTTCAGGGTGGCTGTGTCCGGTGGGAGAACCGCCTACGATGGCAGCGGAGAACCGTGTCTCGTCCTCATCCAAGGCCGTCCGGCCATGGAAGACCTGCGAGGAGCCTTACCTAAAGTGCCAATCTTTCTCGACAAGATTCTTCGCGCGGGCGAAGGCAAGCTTCTGCGTAAGCTCAGGCGGATCGCCGACCAGGTCAACTCCATCGAGGACGACTTCAAGAGCCTGACCGACGCCGAGCTTCGCGCGCTCACCGCCGAGTACAAGCAGCGCCACGCCGAGGGCGAGTCCCTTGACGACCTGCTGCCGGAGACCTTCGCCACCGTCCGCGAGGCGTCCCGGCGCGTGCTGGGCAAACGTCACTTCGACGTGCAGATCATGGGCGGGGCCAACCTGCACATGGGGAACATCTCCGAGATGCGCACCGGTGAGGGCAAGACCCTCACCTGCACGCTCCCCGCCTATCTCAACGCCGTCTCCGGCAAGGGCGTCCACGTCATCACGGTCAACGACTACCTCGCCAAGCGCGACGCCGACGAGATGGGCCGGGTCCACCGGTTCCTCGGCCTTGAGGTCGGCGTGATCCTGGCGAACATGCCGCCGGACGAACGCCGCAAGCAGTACAAGGCGGACATCACCTACGGCACGAACAACGAGTTCGGCTTCGACTACCTCCGCGACAACATGGCCTGGTCACTGGACGAATGCGTCCAGCGCGGCCACAACTTCGCCATCGTCGACGAGGTCGACTCCATCCTGATCGACGAGGCCAGGACGCCGCTGATCATCTCCGGCCCCGGCGAGCAGTCCGGCAAGTGGTACGCCGAGTTCGCCAAGATCGTCCCCCGGCTCCGCAGGGGCGTCGAGGGCAAGGACGGCGAGGAGAACACCGGCGACTACTCCGTCGACGAGAAGAAGCGCACCGTGGGCATCTTCGAGTCGGGGGTGGAAAAGGTCGAGGACTGGCTCGGCATCGACAACCTCTACAAGCCCGAGCACACCCACCTGGTCGGCTTCCTCAACAACGCCCTGAAGGCCAAGGAGCTCTACAAGAGGGACAAAGACTACATCGTCGTCGACGGTGAGGTCCTGATCGTCGACGAGTTCACCGGCCGCGTCCTGCACGGCCGCCGCTACAACGAGGGCATGCACCAGGCCATCGAGGCCAAGGAAGGCGTCAAGATCAAGGACGAGAACCAGACGCTCGCCACGATCACGCTGCAGAACTACTTCCGCCTCTACACCACCCTGTCCGGCATGACCGGCACCGCGGCCACCGAGGCCAACGAGTTCCACCAGACCTACAAGCTCGGCGTCGTCCCGATCCCGACGAACCGGCCGATGATCCGCAAGGACCAGGCCGACGTGGTCTACAAGACCGAGGACGCCAAGTTCCTGGCGTGCGTCGAGGACATCAAGGAGCGCTACGAGCGGGGCCAGCCCGTCCTGGTCGGCACCACCAGCGTGGCCAAGTCCGAGCGCCTGTCCAAGGAGCTCAAGCGCCGGGGCGTCAAGCACGAGGTCCTCAACGCCAAGAACCACGCGCGTGAGGCGGCGATCATCGCCGAGGCGGGCCGCAAGCACGCCGTCACGGTGGCCACCAACATGGCCGGGCGCGGCACCGACATCATGCTCGGCGGAAACCCCGACTTCCGGGCGGACCTGGAGCTGCGCGGCCGCGGCCTGGACCCGGTCGAGACCCTTGAGGAGTACGACAAGGCCTGGGGCGAGGCGCTGGAGAAGGCCAAGGAGGCCGTGCAGGCCGAGCACGACGAGGTCACCAAGCTCGGTGGTCTCTACGTTCTCGGCACCGAGCGGCACGAGTCGCGGCGCATCGACAACCAGCTCCGCGGCCGGTCCGGCCGCCAGGGCGACCCCGGTGAGTCGCGCTTCTACCTCTCGCTCGAAGACGACCTCATGCGCCTGTTCAACTCGGCCCGGGTCGAGATGATCATGACGCGCCTGAACATCCCGGACGACGTCCCGATCGAGTCCGGCATCGTCTCCAAGGCCATCGCCTCCGCCCAGCACCAGGTCGAGCAGCAGAACTTCGAGATCCGCAAGAACGTCCTGAAGTACGACGAGGTCATGAACCGGCAGCGCAAGGTGATCTACGCCGAGCGCCACCGGGTGCTGGAGGGCGCCGACCTGCACGAGCAGATCCGCGGCTTCATCCAGGACGTGATCGACGAGTACGTCGCCGGGGCCACCGCCGAGGGCTTCGCCGAGGAGTGGGACCTCGACAAGCTCTGGAAGGCCCTCGGCCAGCTCTACCCGATCACCCTCACCGTCGAGGGGGTCATCGAGGAGGCCGGCAGCCGCGAGGAGCTGTCCGCCGACTTCCTCGCCGAGAAGGTGAAGGCCGACGCGATGGCCGCCTACGACCGGCGCGAGGAGGAGCTGGGCGCCGAGACCACCCGGGAGCTGGAGCGCCGGGTCATCCTGTCGGTCCTCGACCGCAAGTGGCGCGAGCACCTCTACGAGATGGACTACCTCCAGGAGGGCATCGGCCTGCGCGCGATGGCGCAGCGCGACCCGCTCATCGAGTACCAGCGCGAGGGCTTCGACATGTTCTCCCAGATGCTGGACGGCATCAAGGAGGAGTCGGTCGGCTACCTGTTCAACCTTGAGGTCGAGGTGCAGACCAACCCGATCGTCGAGGAGCAGGAGGCGGACGAGGACGAGGCGATCGCCGAGACCCGCTCCATCATCGCCCGCGGGCTGCGCGGCCCGCAGCGCCCCTCCGAACTGGAGTACACCTCCCCCGGGGAGAGCGGAGAGGTCGAGCACACCCGGATCAGCACCAAGGCCGAGCGTGACGCCTACGGCAACGTCGAGCGGAACGCCCCGTGCCCCTGTGGCTCGGGCAAGAAGTACAAGCGCTGCCACGGAGACCCCAAGAACGTCGAGGTCTGACATCGTCGGCGGCCCGCCGCCGGCGCCCTCCCGGAAGGACCCGCGCCTCTCGCGCGGGTCCTTCCGTTTTTCCCGGCCTCCGGCGCCGTCCTTGCCGGGGCCGAGCCGGGGCCGGGATCAGGGGCAGGGGCGAAGCCGGAGGTCAGGGCGGAGCGGAGGCGGGAGGCGGGGCTGTGGAGCCGGAGCCGGGGTCAGGGGGTGGTCTCGAAGTCGGTGCACAGCCACCGGATGCCTCTGCGCTCCAGTCGCAGGGCCAGCCCCCGTGACCGGTCGCCGCAGCGCACCAGGACGCACATCTCCACCACCCCGTCCCCCGGCTGGGAGACGTGCGGCCTGCCGACCAGCGGCGGGTGGTCGCACGTGATGACCCTCCCGCTCCGCAGCAGAGCGGCGCGGGCGCGGTCGGTCAGGTGGGGGGAGACGCTCGACGGGGGGCGCCTGCCCGCCAGGATCTCGGCGACGGCCTGCCCCAGGGCCCGCAGCCGCCGCTCGTCGGGGGGCGCGCCGGGCGGCCCCCAGATCAGCGGCCGCGTCCGCCCGGTCTCCCCGTCCGCCGCCGGTTCGGGGTCGAGGGCGAGGGTCCCCTGCACGTACGGCGGGGCCGCCGGCGCCCGCGGGGACGCCCGCTCGTCGTCGTAGGGCGGTTCGGCCCAGGGAGAGGGAACGAGGCCGGGCAGCGGCACCGGCCGTGGGAGGCGGGACATGGGGGCTCCGCTTCATGTCGGGGGAGTCAGAGAAGTCGAGGGGGTCGGGGGCGGGGGAACGGACACAGGCAGGAGTTTCCGGCCCCCGGCGGAGATACACCGGCCACCAGCTTTCCGCGATCCCTCGGTGTTTCGCCCGGTTAAACGGAGAAGATCACCTCAAGTTGGAGTGGTCTCCGTCCCACCCGCGCGGGTTTCGGCGCCGGATCCGTCCTTACGGAGCTCGCCGGAAGTCCGAGGGGCCGCCGAAAGCCCCGGAGGCGTCTCCCGGGCGGGCTCCGGCTCGGGCTCCGGCTCCCGGCCGGGCGTGGCGATGTTCAATCTCCTGATCAGCAGGCTGAACGCCGCGTAGTAGACCGCCGCGTAGACCAGGCCCATCCCGATGACGACCGGGACCCCCTGGGCGTTGGGGGCCGTGCCGTACAGCACGAGGTCGATCAGGCCCGAGGAGAAGCCGAAGGCCAGCTTGGCGCCCAGCGCGGAGGCGACCGCCAGCGAGACGCCGGTCAGGATGATGTGCGCCACGAACAGGACCGGCGCCACGAAGACGAAGGCGAACTCGATCGGCTCGGTGATCCCGGTGAGGAAGGCGGTGAGCGCCGCGGAGACCATGATCGAGCCGACGGAGGTACGGCGGTGCGGGGGAGCGGCCCGCCAGATGGCGATCGCCGCCGCGGGCAGCCCGAACATCAGGGCCGGGTACATTCCGGCCTCGAAGCCGCCGTACCCCTGGGCGCCGTTGGTGAAGCAGACCAGGTCCCCGGCGAGCCGCCTGCCGCCGGCCACGCATTCGGGGACCTGCGTCCAGATCACGTTGTTGACGATGTGGTGCAGCCCCAGCGGGAGCAGCGCGCGGTTGACCATGCCGTAGACGCCCGCGCCCAGGGTGCTGTGGGCGGCCAGCCAGGCGCCGAACGCGCCGACCCAGCCGCCGAGGACCGGCCACAGGAGGCCGAAGAGCACGCCGAGCGCGAGCCCGGCGAAGGCGGTGAGGATGGGTACGAGGCGGCGTCCGCCGAAGAAGGCCAGCCAGGACGGCAGCCTCGTCCGGTGGAAGCGCTGCCACAGCAGCGCCGCCGTCAGACCCATGACGATGCCGCCGAGCACCCGGGTGGGGTTCTGGGCTCCGAGGTCGAGCACCGTGTCGGTGACACCGGGGCGCGTCTCGTCGGCGACCTGTTTGCTGATCGTCTTGCGCAGCTCCGCGTCGAACAGGGTGAAGAACACGGTCATGCTGACCGCGTGGAACACCAGGTAGCCGACGAGGGCGGCGAGGGCGGTGGAACCGTCGGCCTTACGGGCGAACCCGATGGCCACGCCGACGGCGAACAGCAGGGGCAGGTGGTCGAAGAGCGCTCCGCCGGCGGCGGCGAAGACGTCGGCGGTGCGGTCGAGGAGGACGTTGCCGGTGCGGCCCAGCAGGTCGTCCTGCCCGAGCCGCAGCAGCAGGCCCGCCGCGGGCAGCACCGCGATCGGCAGCATGAGGGAGCGGCCGAGGCGCTGGAGCGCGCCCATCGCCGCCGAACCGGTCAGGGAGGCGGCGGGAAGGCCCGCGTCCGCCGAAGGGGAGCTCATCGAACTTTCCTCCAAGGAAGGGGAGGGAGGCGAGAGGTCAGGTACGGCGTGCCGGTGTCTCCAGGGTCGTGCGGAGCTGGTAGCGGTCGGCACGGTAGGTGGAGATCCCGAGCTCGGCGCAGACGCCCCCGGCGAACGAGCGCCGCCGGAGCAGCAGGACGGCTCCACCACGTGGCAGCTTCAGAAGGTCGGCGTCGTCGGGATCGGCGACGCCTCCGTCGACGGTGAGCTCGCCCGCGTCGAGGGTCAGGCCGTAGCGGGCTTCGAGCAGGGCGTACAGCGAGCGGTCCGTCAGGTCGTGGGTGTGCAGGCCGGGGGCGAGGGAGACCGGGATGTGGGCCCGCTCGACGCACATGGGCTCGCCGTCGGCGGTGCGGAGCCGTTCGAGGAGGTGGACCTCGTCGCCCGGCCGGAGACCGAGCTGCCGGGCGAGGTGTGCTCCGGCCTTGATCACCCGGCGGCTGAGGTCGCGGGCGCCGGCCTTCATGCCCCGGGCACGCATCTCCTCGCTGAAGGAGGTCAGCCGGAGGGTCATCTCGATCTTCGGGCGGGCCACGAACGTGCCCTTGCCCGGGACGCGCCGCAGCCGGCCCTCCGCGATCAGATGGTCGACCGCCTGCCGGACCGTCATGCGGGACAGCCCGAAGCGGTGGCAGAGCTCGCGTTCGGACGGGATGGCGGTCCCGACGGCGGGTGCGCCGCCCTCGACGAGGTCGAGCAGGATCTCCCGGAGCTGGAGGTATTTCGGCACCGGACTGTCGGGGTCGATCCGCGCCACGGGGCTTTCGTCCCCCTCTCGTGCTGGGGTGGTGCGGTGGGCTATGGTTCGTACTGGTCTAGTCCGGACTAGACCACAGATCGGAAAAGGGTGTCAACGCGCGGAGCGGCGACGGAGCGGCAACGGCTCGATCTCGCGGGTGCGCATGGAGGGCGAGCGGGATGACGACCAGGATGCGCAGTGAGATCGCCGAGCAGCCCGCCGCGCTGCGGGCCACACTGGACGCTCTCCTCCCCAGGGCCGCGGAGGTGGGGCGGCTCGCCGGGCAGACCCGCCGGCTGCTGTTCATCGCCCGCGGCACCTCCGACAACGCCGCGGTCTACGGCCGCTACCTCGTCGAGGCCCACGCGGGGCTCCTGGCCACCCCGGCGGCGCCCTCGATCGCCACCACCTACCGGCGCAGGCTGGACCTCGACGGGGTACTGGCCGTCGCGCTCTCCCAGTCGGGCAGGACCGAGGAGATCGTCGAGACCCTCGCCTGGGCCCGGGACTGCGGCGCGAGAACCGTGGCGATCACCAACGGTGGTGAGGAGAGCCCCCTCGCCCAGGTCGCCGACCTGGCGCTGTGCACGCTCGCCGGCGAGGAGAAGGCCGTACCCGCGACCAAGACCTACACCACCCAGCTCGCCGCGCTGGCCGTTCTCGGGCTGGGGCTGGGCGCCGAGGTCGAGGCGGCGGACCTGCTGCGGGTCCCGGACGCGGTGGAGAGGCTGATCGCCGAGCCGGGTGACCTGGACGAGATCGTCGAGGGGCTGGCCGGGAAGCCGGGCGTCGTGGTCTCCGGCCGGGGGCTGGTCTTCTCCACCGCGCTGGAGCTCGCGCTCAAGCTCAAGGAGGCGTGCTACCTGCACGCCATGGGCCTGTCCTACGCCGACCTGCTGCACGGCCCGATCGCCGTGGTCGACGAGGAGACCCCCGCCCTCGTGGTCGCGGCGGACCGGGGCCCGACGCTGGCGGGCACCGTGGCGCTCGCCGAGCGGGTCATCGGGGCGGGGGCCTCGGCCTTCGCCGTCGGCGGCGGTTCCGCGCTCGCCGAGGTCTCCACCGCCGCGCTGAACGGCCCCGACCTTCCCGAGTGGGTCACCCCGCTCGCCCTGATCGTCCCCGGGCAGCTGCTGACCGAGGCCCTCGCCCGCAGGCTCGGGATCGACCCCGACGCGCCCCGGGGTCTCAACAAGGTGACACAGACCGACTGATCCGCCGTCGCCGCCCGGCGCCGTCGTCTAGCCTGGTCGTGGACCGGCGGCGAGGGGGAGGGCCACATGGCGGCGGACGCGGGCGCGATCATCGCGGGTCTCGGCGGCGCGGAGAACATCGTCGAGATCGAGCCGTGCATCACCCGGCTCCGCACCGAGGTGCGCGACGCCGCGAAGGTCGACCGCGCGGCCCTGAAGGCGGCCGGCGCGCACGGCGTGATGGCGGCGGGCAACGTCGTCCAGGTGGTCGTGGGTCCCGAGGCCGACACGATCGCCGGCGACATCGAGGACATCATCGGCTGAGGGAGCCCGGCTCCCGTCGCGGGGCGGTGGAGGGGAGCGTGACGACCGGTGGCGACCACTGTGCTGGCACCGGTCACCGGCACGGCCGTGGGCCTGGAGGCCGTGCCCGACCCGGTGTTCTCCGAAGGGCTGGTCGGCCCCGGGCTGGCCGTCGAGCCGGACAGGACACCCGGCCGGGCCGTCTCGCCCATCGCGGGTGAGATCGTCAAGCTGCTTCCCCACGCGTTCGTCGTCGTCGGCGACGACGGCAGGGGCGTCCTGGTCCATCTGGGCGTCGACACCGTGCAGCTGGGGGGCGAGGGCTTCGAGCCGCTCGCAGCCAGGGGCGACCGGGTGGCCGCGGGCCGGCCCGTGGTCGCCTGGGATCCCGCCGCGATCGCCGCCGGCGGGCGATCGCCCGTCTGCGCGGTCGTGGCCCTGGACGCCGAGGCAGAGGCCGTCACCGCGCTCGCCGCGGGGGCGGTGCGCGCCGGGGACGACCTCTTCCGATGGGCGTGATCCTTGCCCGGCTTTTCCCGAGGCTTTCCGCGGGCCTTCCAGAGCTTTCCGTGAGCTTTCCACGACTTTCCACGACTTTCCACGAGGAGGAGAACGTGGCCGAGCGCCGGGTCACCGTTGAGTCCGAGACCGGGCTGCACGCCCGCCCCGCCGCGACGTTCGTGCGGGTCGCCGCCGGGGCCGCCCCGGACATCACCGTCGCCAAGGGGGACGGTGAGCCGGTGAACGCCAAGAGCATCCTCGCGGTCCTCGCCCTCGACGTCCGGCGGGGGGACACCGTGGTGATCAGGGCCGAGGGCGACGGGGCCGAGGAGGTCCTGGACAGGCTCGCCCTCATCGCGGCCGCCCCGTGAGCGACCGGGACCGTCCCGCCGGCGCGCTCGTGGGGCGGGGGGTGAGCCCGGGGGTGGGGTTCGGGCCCGTGCACGTCGTCTCGCGAGAGGCTTCCGCGCCCGATCCCGGCGCGTGCCACGACGGGGACGCCGAGGCGGAGCGCGCCAGGGCCGCGCGGGCGCTGGAGCGGGTGGCCGCCGACCTGGAGCGTGGAGGGGAGCGGGCGGGCGGGGAGGCCGAGGAGATTCTCGGGGCCCAGGCGCTGATGGCCCGCGATCCCGAGCTGGCCGCCGCGGTGGCCGGGCTGGTCGGCGCGGGCGCGGGCGCCGCCCGCGCGGTCTACGAGGGTTTCGGCCGCTACCGCGCGCTGCTCGCCGCGGCGGGTGGCTACCTGGGGGAGCGCGTCGCCGACCTGGACGACGTCAGGGACCGGGTCGTGGCGGTGCTTGAGGGCCGGTCGCCCGGGGGGCCGCCCTTCCGGGCGGCGGAGCCGTACGTGCTCATCGCCCGTGACCTGGCGCCGGCCGACACGGTGGCGCTGTCCCGGGAGACGGTGGCCGCCTTCGTCACCGAGGAGGGCGGGCCGACCAGCCACACCGCGATCCTGGCCCGCGCGATGGGGGTTCCGGCCGTGGTGGCCTGTCCGGGCGCCACGTCGATCGCGCCGGGCACGCCGGTGCTGGTGGACGGGTCCTCCGGGCTGGTATGGCCCGGGCCCTCCGGCGACGAGGTGGCCGCGGCGATCGGGGGTACGGCGGCCGGGGGGGCGGTGATCGGGGGTACGGCGGTCAGGGGCACGGCGGCCGGGGCGGAGCGCGCCGATCCCGGGATGGCCACCGGTCCCGGGGCGACCTCCGACGGGCACGCCGTGCCGCTGCTGGCCAACATCGGCGGGCCGCGTGACGTGCGGGACGCCCTGCGGTACGGCGCCGAGGGGGTCGGTCTCCTCCGGACCGAGTTCCTCTTCCTGGACCGGGCCGCCGCGCCCGCCGAGGAGGAGCAGGTGGCGGCGTATCTGGAGGTGCTGGAGGCCTTTCCCGGAGGGCGGGTGGTGGTGCGGACCCTCGACGTGGGGGCGGACAAGTTCCCGGCCTTCCTGCCGGGGGAGAAGGAGCCGAACCCGGCGCTGGGGCGGCGCGGTATTCGCTTTTTCGAGAAATATCCGGAAATCATGGGTGGGCAGCTCAGGGCCCTGGCCCGCGCCGCCGCCCGATCCCGGGCCACGCTCCAGGTGATGGCCCCGATGGTCGCCACGGCCGAGGAGGCCGCCCGGTACGTGACGGCCTGCCGAGAGGCCGGGCTGCCGTCCGCCGGGGTGATGATCGAGGTCCCCTCGGCGGCCCTGCGTGCCTTTGACCTGGCCCTGACGGCGGACTTCTTCTCGATAGGCACCAACGACCTGGCCCAGTACACCTTCGCCGCCGACCGGGGGTCGGGCGCACTGGCCGCCCTGCAGGACGCCTGGCAGCCCGCGCTGCTCGACCTGGTCGCCCTGGCCGCTGCGGGCGCCGCCGAGCGGGGCCGGCCGTGCGGGGTGTGCGGGGAGGCGGCGGGTGATCCGGTCCTGGCGTGCGTGCTGGTCGGGCTCGGCGTCACCTCGCTGTCGATGGCGCCCGCGTCGCTGCCCGCCGTACGGGCCGCGCTGTCGCGGCACACCCGTGAGCGGTGCCTGCTGGCCGCCCGCGCCGCGCGGGCCGCGATCTCTCCCGGGGAGGCGCGGGCCGCGGCCCTGTCCCTGCTGCCGGGGGCGGACACACCGCCCCCGCGAAGGCACGCCGCCCGGTAGGCCCCCATCCGTCACCGGGCCCGGGAGCCGGGGCGTCCCGATGCGGCGTGTCCACCCGCCCGCGCGGATAGCGTGTGACCCATGGTTCGGTGTGTTCGTGCGACGGGTTTTGTGGTGGCTGTGGCGATGGTGGCCGGGTGCTCCCCCTCGGGGACGGCTCCGGGGCCGGAGCTCGCCGGAGGCGGGAAGGACGGCACCGCCACGGCCGCGGCCCCGGCGTCGCCCTCGCCGGTCTCCACCCCGTCCGCCTCCGCCTCGCCCGGCCCTGTCTCGCCCGGCCCCGTCCCGTCCGGCGCGGCCGAGGTGGAGGCCGTGCTCGCGCGGATGAGCGTGCGAGAGAAGGTCGGCCAGCTCTTCATGCCCGTGCTGTACGGCCCGGCCGCCAGTACGGCCTCGGCCGAGAACCGGGCGCGCTTCGGCGTGGACACCCCGGCCGAGGCGGTCGCGAAATACCGTCCGGGCGGTGTGATCCTTTTCCCCTGGGCGGGCAACGTCAAAGACGCCCGGCAGGTCGTGGCGCTGACCAACGGGCTGCAGAAGGCCTCCCCCCGCGTCCCGCTGCTGATCGGCGCCGACCAGGAGAACGGCGTGGTCTCCCGCCTCGCGCCGCTGGTCACCGAGATGCCCGGCGCCTCGGTCATCGGAGCGATCGGCGACCCCTCGCTGGCGCGCAAGGCCGCGAAGGTGACGGGCACCGAGCTGAGGGCCCTGGGCGTCAACCTCGACTTCGCCCCGGTCGCCGACGTGAACCTCGACCCCCGCAACCCGGTGATCGGCCCCCGCGCCTACGGCACGGACCCCAGAAGGGTCGCGCCGATGGTCGCCGCCGCGGTCCAGGGCTTCCACGACGCCGGGATCGCCTCCACGGCCAAGCACTTTCCCGGCCACGGCGACACCCGGGTGGACAGCCACACCGGCCTGCCGGTCATCCGGCACTCGCTGTCCCAGTGGAAGAGACTGGACGCCCCGCCGTTCGCCGCCGCCATCGGCAAGGGCATCGACGCGATCATGAGCGCCCACGTGGTGATGCCCCGGCTCGACCCCTCCGGGGACCCGGCGACGCTCTCCCGGCCGATCCTGACCGGCCTGCTGCGCGAGCGGCTCGGCTTCGACGGGGTCGTCTCGACCGACGCGCTGGACATGGCGGGGGTGCGCAAGAAGTACGGCGACGGCCAGGTGGCCGTGCGGGCCGTTCTGGCCGGGGTGGACCTGCTGCTGATGCCCCCCGACCACCCCCGGGCCTACCGGGCGGTGCTGGCCGCGGTGAGGTCGGGAAAGATCTCCGAGGAGCGGCTCGACCAGTCCGTCCGGCGGCTGCTGAGGCTGAAGGCGGCCCGGGGGCTGCTGCGCGAGGCTCCGGTCGCCGACGCGGACAGGGCCGAGCGGGTGCTGCGTTCGGCCGGGCACCGCGCGATCGCCCGGCTCATCGCCGACAGGGCGCGTGACAGCGCTCGATGACCGTCATGGCCGCCATGGCCGCCATGACCTTCACGGCCGCCATGGCGGCGCACGGTGACGGGCCCCGTCGGGGGGCGCGCCGGTGGGGTCAGACGGGAAGGAGGCCGCCCTGCCGGAGCCGGGTGAGGACGAGTGACTGCACGACGCGCATGACGAGCGCCTCCAGCAGCATGACGAGCGCCTTGGCGAGGATCGAGCTCAGAAATCCAGACATGAACACCTCAAGTTCATAAATCACGCTTATAGCGATGATGGCGTACAAATCTGGATAAATCATCACTTCAAGGTTGCCGTTTGGTGAACGTCCGCCGACGTCCGGCGAACGAAAGGCTCGATCACCGCCCCAACAAGCGTGGTGCTCCCCGCGCTCCCCAGGGCGATCGCCCACCCCGCCGGCCCCAGAGGACGGCAGCCGAAGAACCCGCAGAGTCCCGGAAGCGAGACGCTCAGGCCCAGGACCCCGAAGGAGACGAGCACCGCCGCCGCCACCACGGGGTCGCTGCCGCCCGCGACCAGCGTCTGGAAGAGCTGCGCCGCCACCAGCGACACCAGCCCGATCGTGCTCGCCCGCCGCCGCGTGCCGGTCACCCGCGCGATCGACCAGGCGATGCCTGCCGCCCCCGCGGTGGTGACGGCGCGCAGATAGACGTCGCGGGTCAGCGACGCCCCCAGGGACGCCTCCGGACCCTCGGCGAGCAGTTTCTCCGGGCTGGTCGCCGCCGGAGGCCGTACGGCCACCGCCATCGCGGGCAGCATGTCGGTGAGGAGGTTGACCAGGAGGAGCTGGCGGGCGTTCAGCACGTTCCCGCCGGTGAGCAGGCTGGAGCCGAGCGTGAAGACGATCTCGCCGATGTTGCCGCCCAGCAGGATGCTCAGCGCGTCGCGGACCGAGCTCCACATGGCCCTGCCCTCGATGATCGCGTCCACGATCGTCTCAACGCGGTCGTCGGCCACCACGACGTCGGCGGCGGACCGGGCCGCGGGGGTGGCACGTGACCCCAGGGCGATGCCCACGTCCGCGGCGCGGATGGCCGGGGCGTCATTGGCGCCGTCCCCGGTGACCGCCACCACCTTGCCCGAACGGCGCAGGCCGCCGACGATCCTGACCTTGTGCGCCGGGGTGGTCCTGGCGAAGACCGTCACGCCGGGCAGTACGCGCGCCAGGGCCTCGTCGTCGAGTTCGTCCAGCTCCGGGCCGGTCATGATCCGCCCGCCGTTCAGCACGCCCAGCTCGACGGCGATCGCCTCGGCCGTGCTCGGGTGGTCGCCGGTGATCATGACGGTCCGGACCCCGGCCCGGATCAGCCGGTCGACGCTCTCGGCCGCCGTGGGCCGGACGGGGTCGGTCAGGCACAGAAAGCCCAGGAAGGTCAGCTCCGAGATACGGGACTCGTCGAGGTCGCGGCGGTCGGAGGCGGGACGCTCCGCCACCGCCAGCACCCGGTAGCCCTTCAGGGCCAGCCGGTCGACCTCCTTGGCGAGCTTCGCGCGGGCCGGTCCGGTCAGGGGAACCGTGCGTCCGCCGCGCAGCAGGCGCGCGCACCGGGTGAGCACGACCTCCGGGGCGCCCTTGACGCTCAGCACGTGCCCGTCCGGGCCCAGGCCGAGAACGGCGTGGTAGCCGCGTCCCGGCTCGAAGGGCAGCTCGTCGACCCGCTGCCAGGTGTCCAGCCCCTCCTCCGGCGTCACCTCCAGCGACCGGGCCCCGTCGACCACCGCCCGGTCCGTGGGGTGGGGGATGCTCCGGCCGGCGCCGTACCGGGGGCCCGCGCGCAGCCCGGCGGCCACGATCCGCCGCAGCCCGGGTGTCAGGGCCTCGACGGGGCGCTCGGTGTACCCGTCCGAGACGTGGCGCAGGCTGATGCGCCCCTCGGTGAGGGTTCCCGTCTTGTCGAAACAGAGCACGTTCACCCGGCCGAGCGTTTCGATCGTGGAGGGATTGGTCACCAGGGTGTGCCGGGCCGACAGCCGCCGGGCGGCGGCGAGTTCGGCGACCGAGGCGACGAAGGGCAGCCCCTCGGGCACCGAGGCGACGGCGAGGCTCACGGCGGGGGCGAGCGCCCGGGAGAAGGATCTGCCGCGCAGCAGGTCGGCGATCAGCAGGACGACCCCGGAGCCGATCGCGGCCGGCAGGATCCGCTGGTTCAGCCTCCGCAGCCGCGCCTGCACGCCGGTCGTCGGGCGGCGCTCCGCGGCGGACCCGGCGGTCCGCGCCGCCTCGGTCGCCGTACCCGTCGCCACCACCACGGCGAGCCCGTGACCGGCCGCCACCGTCGTGCCCCGGTAGACCATCGACTTCCGCTCGGCGACGACGGCGGTGCCGACCGGAGCCGGGGACTTCGTGACGAGCAGGGACTCGCCGGTCAGTGAGGCCTCGTCGATCTCCAGGCCCTTCGCCGTGAGCACCCGGCAGTCGGCCGGTACGGCGTCGCCCGCGCGGAGCTCGACGACGTCTCCCGGTACGAGGTCGTCGGCGGTCGCCCCCTTGACCGCGACGAACCCCGCCGGGCCGGGGCGGCGCAGCCGTACGTGGTCGGCGACCGTCTCGGTCAGGCGGTGCAGCGCCCGGTCGGCCGCGAACCGCTGCCCCCCGCCGATGAGCGCGTCGACGACCAGGACGGCGGCGATCAGGATCCCGTCCGAGACGGAGCCGACCATGGCCGACACCCCCGCACCCGCCGCCAGCACCGGTGTCAGCGGGTTGGCCAGCTCCTCGGTGGTCGTGCGGATCAGGGCGTCGGCGCCACCGGCGGTCTCGGGCGGCGGGGCGCTCTTGCGCCCGGCCGCCTCGGCCTCGCTGATCCCGTCCGGCGACGCGCCGAGCCGGGCCAGCACGTCCGCGACCGGCAGGGCGTGCCAGGGGGTGGGATCGGCGCGCACCGGGGGCGCCACGCGCCCGGCGTCGCGGCCGGCCCACTCGCCCACGGCGATCGCGGCCAGGGCCGTGCCGTCGTTGACCAGCTGGGCCCCGCGCACCGCCACCGCCCGGGAACCGGTGGTCGTCAGAGCCGCCCCGGCGGCGACCCCCGCCAGGCCGAGTCGTACGCACCGCCGGCTCGCCCGCCGCGCCGGCGTCAGGCAGCTCAGCAGCAGATGGGCCGCGCCGAGATCGCCGATGACGTCCGCGTCCCAGGGCACGCGCCCCCGTCCGGACAGCACGCCGACGCCCAGGTCGGCCTGGGCCAGCGCGGCCGTGGAGCGTCCCGTCACCATCACGACCCCGTGACCGTCGGCCTGAAGCCCCCGGATCCACCGGGCCAGGTCGCGGCCGGCCGGTCTCCCCTCACCGGCGCCGAGCCGCCGGCCGAGCCCCGGGTCGCCCCCCGTCAGGACCACGTCGCACGTGTCCGCCACCGCGGCGACCATGGCCTCGGCCAGCGGGTGGGCCTCAGGGGCGAGCCCGGCCAGGGCGACGGGAACGCCCCGCCTCGTCAGGACGACGGGCCGCAGGTCCCGCTCCCGCCACTCCTGGGCGTCGGCCGGGCTCAGCCCGGCCGGTGTGCCGGAGGCGGGTACGACCGCCCACCTCTCGCGCTCCCGCCGCGCCCCCGGGTCGTTCACGTCGATCAGGGAGTACAGCCGCGCCGACAGTTCGCCGTCGTCCACGCCCTCGGTGAGGGACACGAAGCGGTCGATCGCCCAGGAGCCGGTGACGAGCAGGCCGGCGTCGAGGACGACGGTGTCGATGCCGTCCATCCGGCGCAGCGCCTCGCTGTTGAGGACCACCGCGCCGCGCCGGGCCGCGGCCCGCCCGATCGCGCAGGCGAACGCCTCACGGCCCGTCTGCGCGGCCTTGGGGGTCGTCGTGATCAGCATGGCCAGGCCGCGCCGCCGGCTGCGGCTGACGAGGCGTGTCAGCACGGAGGTGCCGAGCGCCGCCGGGTTCGCGACCCGCTGGAACCGCTCCACCGGGCTGTGGGCCAGCGGGGCCGGGCGTGGTCGCTTGGCGCGCCGGATGTGCCGGTAGGCGCCCCTGCGCGAGGCGAGGTCGCGCGCGTGCGCCTCCCACGCCTCCAGCGTCTCGCGGGCCTCCACGTACCGGCCGGCGGCGGAGACCGACTGCACCAGCAGGCCCAGCGGGCGCAGCGCCAGCGTGTGCGTGACGATGCTCGCGGTGCTGAACAGGGTACCGGTGGTCCGCCGGCCGAGCCGGCGTTCCAGGCCGAGGCGGATCGCCGGGGTGGATTCGGCCAGGTGCAGCAGGGTGGGGACGGAGGGGAACAGCGGCGGCAGGTGCGTCGCGCGCCCGGCGAGCGCCAGGCCGGCCCCGACCAGGGTCGCGCCCAGCCGGATGCCGGCCCGCGTGTGCTGCTCCACCACCCTGGAGATGGACGGCGCCGAGGGTTGTGTTCCCCCGTCCTCCACTGCCTCCCCGGGCTCCCCGGCTTCTTCGGCCTCCCCGCCCTCCCCGGTCTCCTGGGTGTCGGACTCCTCGACGATCGACAGCAGCCTGCCCATGTCGACCGCCGCGCCGTCGCCCCCCACGAAGACGGCGCCCAGCGCGCCGTTGACCTCGGCGCGCTCGACCCCCTCCAGCGCGAGCAGCAGGGACTCCAGCCGCCGCGCCGCCTTCTCGCTTCCCGGACCGCCGATGGCCCGCAGGTCCACGTGGAATCCGCCGGGACAGGCCCGGACCGCGCGGGGACGCGGCAGCGCGTTCCGTACGGCCACGGGCACGGCGTTCCACAGCGTCTCGGCGGAGAGCGCCAGCGCGCGCGACAGGAGCGTCCGGCTCTCCACCGTCCGGCTCTCCACCGGGCGGGGAGGCGTGGGCGGGCCGGATCCGCGGGCGTCTTCGGGACGACGGCCGCGGTCCCCCGCCGTACCTCTCCCCGCCGTCCCCGGCCACGCCGTGCCCTCCGCGCCGCCCGTGCTCCCGGGGCTTTTCGTGCCCCCAAGGCGCCGGCGCCCGGGGCTCCCAGGGCGCTCGGTAACGCCCGTGCTCCCCATGATGCCTTTCGTGCCCCTTGCCGCGTCTTTCGTCGCGCCCCTCGCCGGGCCGGTCATCGTGTCCCCCGCCGTGTCGTTCGCCGCGTCCCCCGCCTGAATCCCCGCCGCGTCTTCCGGGGTGCCTTTCGGCCCGCCGCCACGTCCGCCGCACCCCATGACATCGGCACGGCGGGCGCCGCCTGGGCGCCCGCCGTCAGGACGCGGTACGCGGCCCGGCGGACGTCCCCCGTCACCGGTGTCAGGACGCGGGCCGTACGGGGCGGCTCTTCCCGCGTGCGCGCTGGGCGATCATCGTGCCGACCCCGATGGCCGCCGCCACGGGCCACTCGATCAGACCCGCCACCGCCAGCGCCCCGAGCCCGCCGTAGTAGACCATGCGCTCGGTCGGTGGCAGGAACGACTTGGCCGCGTCGACGGCGTGCCCGGCCTCCTGCATGCCGACGTGGGGCAGGTGGAGGTGGGGCGGCCGGAACTGCACGGTCATCATGGGCAGGTTCAGCGTGAGCGCGTGGCCGTCATGCCCGTCGCCGTGCCGCCGGGCCGCGGTGTTCCGCTGCTGCGCGGTCGTGGCCCGCCGCGTCGTGTCTCCGGAGACGGCCTTTCTCGCGGTCTCGGTGGCCTTCCCCGCGGCTTTGGCGGTGGCCTTCCCGGCCTTCTCGGCTGTCTTCGCGGCCGGGCTCTTCCGCGTGGCGGTCTTGCGCGCCGTGGTCTTCGGTTCGGTGGACGTGGCGGACTTCGGCGCCGTACGGCTGCGCGTTCCGCGGGCCGTCTCACTTACAGTCATGGCCCCTCCCCGGAGGAGTCGAGAAAAACGGTTCAGGTCGTGCTCGTGAGCGGCTCACAGGCCTCTCACGTGCGGTTTTCTGGCTTTGGGGCCATTTCCCTAACGTTCCTCGAACCGGGATCCCGAAACGCGCCCCCGGCTCCGGAATCGGACACCGGGGTGGAAACGTTCGGTCTTGGCGGCGTCTGCTCGCGCGGGGCGTCGGAGAGATCCGTCAGGAGAGGTGGGGCTTGAGTTCCCGCCGGGCGACGGCGCGGACGTGCACCTCGTCGGGGCCGTCGAAGATGCGCATCGCGCGGGCCCGGGCGTACATCATGGCGAGCGGGACGTCGTCGCAGACCCCCATGCCGCCGTGGATCTGGATGGCGCGGTCGATGACCTCGCAGGCCATCCGCGGGGCGACGACCTTGACGGCGGAGATCTCGGCGGCGGCGGCCTTGGCGCCGACGGTGTCGATCATCCAGGCGGCCTTCAGCGTGAGCAGCCGGGCCTGCTCGATGGCCAGGCGGGACTCGGCGATCCGCTGCTGCACGACCCCCTGCTGGGCGAGGGTCTGGCCGAAGGCCACACGGTTGGCGGCGCGGGCGCACATCAGTTCCAGGGCGCGCTCGGCCATGCCGACGGCGCGCATGCAGTGGTGGATGCGCCCGGGTCCCAGCCGGGCCTGGGCGATCCGGAAGCCGTCGCCCTCCTCGCCGAGGAGGTTCGAGGCGGGCACCCTGACGTCGGTGAAGAGGACCTCGGAGTGGCCGTGCTGCTCCTGGTACCCGAAGACCGGCAGATGGCGGACGACCTCCACACCGGGGGTGTCCGTCGGGACCAGGATCATCGACTGCCGCCGGTGCGCGGGCGCCTCCGGGTCGGTCTTGCCCATCACGACCATGACCTTGCAGCGCGGGTCGGCCACACCGGCGATGAACCACTTCCGGCCGTTGATCACGTAGTGGTCGCCGTCGCGCCTGATGGAGGTGGTGATGTTGGTCGCGTCGCTGGAGGCCACCTCGGGCTCGGTCATCGCGAACGCCGAGCGGATCTCCCCGGCGAGCAGCGGCCCGAGCCAGCGGGAGCGCTGCTCGGCCGAGCCGAACATGTGCAGAAGCTCCATGTTCCCGGTGTCGGGAGCCGCGCAGTTCAACGCCTCGGGGGCGAGGTCGATGGAGCGGCCGGTGAGCTCGGCCAGGCTGGCGTAGTCGAGCACCGACATGCCCGACTCATCGGGTAAGAACAGGTTCCATAGGCCGCGCGAGCGCGCCTCGGCCTTCAGCTCCTCGACGACCGGGGGAAGAGTGTGATCGTCGAACCCTCTGGCCAGCCGCCACTCGTGGTAGACCGGCTCCGCCGGATATACATGAGACACCATGAAGTCGGTCAGAGTGGCGAGGTATTCCTCCGCCTTGGTGCTGAGAGCGAAGTCCATGGCCGCCAGTTTCGCACCACCTTCCGTCGGGCTTCTCATCGGCTGTGCCTAGCCTGGAACGGGTTTCACGAAGGAGGCAGGATGTTCAGGGGGTTGCTGATCGACTGGGCCGGCGTGCTCACCACGAACATGGCCGAGGCGATCGACGAGTGGATCGCGGCGGAGCGGATCGACGCCGACCACTATCGCGAGGTGATGCGCGACCTCGTCGCGCACGCCTACCGGGGGGACGGCCTCGTGGAGAACGCCATCCACGCTCTGGAGCGCGGCGAGATCTCCGGCCTGGAGTTCGAACGGGACCTGGCCGCCCGCCTGATGACCCTCGACGGTGTGCCGCCGATCGCCGAGGGCCTTCTGACCAGGATGTTCGCCGGCTTCAGGCGGGTCGAGCCGATGTACGGCATGCTCCGCACGGCGCGCGCCGCGGGCGTGCGGACCTGCCTGCTCTCCAACTCGTGGGCCAACGAGTACCCCCGTGACGACTGGGAGGAGATCTTCGACGCGGTCGTGATCTCGGGGGAGGTCGGGATGCGCAAGCCGGAGCCCAGGATCTTCGAGCACGCGCTCGGCGAGGTGGACCTGGCCGGGCCCGAGTGCGTCTTCATCGACGACATCGAGGCCAACATCGCGGCGGCCCGTGTCCTCGGCATCGTCGGCGTGCACCACCTGCGCCCCGAGGAGACCATCGCCGAGGTGGAGGGGCTCCTCGGCATGTCGCTACGCTGACCTGTCCGGCCTTCCGGACCCACTCGGCGTGCCCGGCTTCCCGCGCCCGCCGCGGGGCCCTGATCGCTCCGTGACCGTCTTCTGACCGCTCCCGAAGCGCCCTCTGACCGCCCCTCTGCTCGTCTGCGACCGTCTCCCGGTTGCCCGGTGAGGACCGGTCGGCCGCCGTGCCGTGCCCGGATCTCGCGGCGGGGTCGTCCGTACTGGCACACTCGGGGAATGATCGGCGCCGGGGCGGCGCCGATGTCGGAGAAACAGATCGAGGCATCGATGCGCGTCTACCTGCCGTGCACGCTTCCCGCGCTGGCCCGCGTGGCCGTGGTGAGGGAGCTCGGCCCGGCCCCGCTGAACGGCTACGCGGTGACCCCCGCGTTGATCGAGTGGTACACCTCGGGAGACACCGAGGAGCTGGAGTACGTGGCCCTGACCGAGGCGGCGAGGGCGTCTCTGCGCATGCTGGCCGACGACCGCGCCGACGGGCTGGAGGTGCCCGCCCGCCGGGTGGTGGTCGCCGCCGACGTGCCCGACGGGGAGGTGGGCGCCGGTGCCGACCCCGCGGAGCGCGCCCTGGTGCGGCTGACCGCCGCGGTTCCGCTGAGCGGGATCGCCGCGGTCCACCTGGACGACCCGGCCGCGGCGGAGGACGTGGAGGCCGCCCTCGCCGCGCTGCCCGCCGCCGACCGGGGCGACGACGACGCCCGGTTCGTCGTGGACGGGGCCGAGGCCAACGAACTGCTGTGGTACGCCACCCAGGAGATCCCCGACCTCGTCGGCTGAGATCAGCCGCCGTCAGCCGGGATCGGCTGGAGTCGGCCGGGATCGGTTGAAGTCGTCTGAAAGGGCCGCTCCGCCTCGGTCCGCGTTCTCCGGGCGGGGCGTTCCGGTTACGCTTGGGGGCGATATGACGCACATCGTCTGGGACTGGAACGGCACCCTCTTTCACGACATCGACGCCGTGGTGGGAGCGACGAACGCCGTGTTCGAGCCGTACGGCATCACGGCCTTCGACGCCGACGCCTTCAGGGCGGTCTACACCCGCCCGATCTGGACCGCCTACGAGCGCATGCTCGGCCGCGCGCTCACCGAGGGCGAGTGGGAGCGGCTGGACGCCGGGTTTCACGACAACTACCACCGGCTGATGCTGGAGTGCGGTCTCGCGGCCGACGCGCTCTCGGCCCTGGAGGCGTGGCGGGCAGCGGGCGCCGGGCAGTCCCTGCTGTCCATGTGGGCCCACGAACGGCTCGGGCCCAAGGTCGCCGAGTTCGGCATCGACGGCTACTTCACCCGCGTCGACGGCCTGCGCAGCGCCTCCGGAGGCCACAAGGCCGACTCGATGGTGGTCCACATCGAGGCGCTGGACGTCGATCCCGCCGACGTGCTCGTGATCGGCGACAGCGTGGACGACGCGCACGCCGCCCTGCACGTCGGCGCGAGAGCCGTCCTCTACACCGGGGGCATGACGGGCCGGTCCGACCTGTCCGCCCTCGGGGTGCCGGTCGTGGACACCCTCGTCGACGCCCTCGACCACGCCTGAGCCCCGCCGTCCGGCTCCCCGGAGATCCCTCTGTACCCCCTTTCGTACGGGGGCCGGCCGTCTCTCGTCCGGCGGCGGGAGCCGTACTCTTTTGAGCATTCACCCCCCACTTCCGGAGGCCACGATCAGCCGTCTTGTGCTCTGGAACGTCGATCTCACCCTGGTCGACGTGTCCATCGTCGCCCGCGAGGCCTACGCCGACGCCTTCCGGCAGGTCACCGGCCGTCCCCTGGTCAAGCTGACCCAGCCCAACGGCCGCCCGGACTCGGAGATCGTCTTCGAGATGCTGGCGATCAACGGGATCGTGGCCGAGGACGCCCATCTCCCCGCGTTCCTGGACGCGCTGGCCGGGGCGTTCGGCGCCCGCCGCAAGCGCCTGGCCAAGGAGGGCCGGATGATGCCCGGGGCGGCGGAGGCGCTCAAGGCCGTGGCGAGACTCGGCGGGGTGGTCCAGTCGGTGCTCACTGGAACGATCAAGAGCAACGCCGTGCACAAGCTGGCCGCCTTCGGCCTGGACAGGCACGTCGACGTCGAGGTGGGGGGATACGGCGAGGAGGTCTATCCCAAGGCCACCCTGCTTCAGGTCGCGCAGGGGCGCGCCGGGCGGAAGTACGGCGCGCGCTTCGACGAGAGCAACACCGTGATGATCGGCGACTCGGCGCGTGACGTCCAGGCCGCCAAGATCGCCGGGGTGTCGATGATCGGTGTCGCCTCCGGCCGCTCCCTCCCGGCGGCCCTTCACGAGGCGGGGGCCGACGTGGTCCTCCCGGACCTGTCCAACTCCTCGGAGGTCGTCGCCGCCGTCGCGGGCCTCACCCCTCCAGGCGCTCGAAGCCGGTGACGGCCCGGTCGGCGTAGTGGCGGCCTACGACATCCGCCGTCTCGGCGGGGCGGTGAGGGGCGATGACCGGTTGCCGGTAACTCCAGTGCTTGCGGGCTCCCTCGGCCTGCCGGCGCCGGGGAGGGTCACTCCGGGGCGGCCTCCGGGTTCGGGCGGGGGTTCCGCTCGTCCTTTCCGTCCGCCGGAGGGTTTTCGAGGGCGGCGCGCTGTTCCTGCCACTTGTCCAGCAGGAGCGGGATCTCGTCGTAGCAGAAGACGAAGAAGTCGCGCATGTCGGCCATGGCGTGGCCGGCGCGGGTGCCGGTGCCTCCGAGTGCCTCCACCCCCTCCTCGGCGGTGTCGGCGATCATTTTGAGGCGGTTCATCTTGGTGATGGTCGCCTCCCACCAGGTCATGCTGGCCAGGCGGTAGAGATCGCGCCGTGAGCCGGGGACCGGCTCGCGGTGGATCAGCCCGGTGTCGGTGAGATAGCGCACGGCGCCCGAGATGGCGCCGGCACTGACGTCGAGCCGCTCGGCCAGTTCGGCTGCGCTGAGCGACTCCTCCTCGGCGGTCATCACGGCGAACAGCACGCGGGCCGCCATGGGCGGGAACCCCCAGTCGGCCAGCTGCCGGCTGATCCGCTCCACGAACCGGCGTACGGCTTCCTCGTCCCGCATCGGTCGTCCTCCCCCTCGGCCTCTTGGGCGTCAAGAACTCGTATTTATTACTTTCAGAAACATCTGAAGGATCTATACAGTCTAAAGCATGAGTAACGTCATCTCCGTGTCCGGTGTGACGAAGAGCTTCGGCCGGACACGCGCGCTGGACGGCCTGAACCTCGAGGTCAAGCCTGGCGAGGTCCACGGCTTCCTGGGGCCGAACGGCGCGGGAAAGTCAACCGCGATTCGCGTTCTGCTCGGCCTGCTGCGGGCCGACGCCGGCACGGTCCGCCTGCTCGGCGGCGACCCCTGGGCGGACGCCGTCGAACTCCACCGCCGTCTGGCGTATGTGCCCGGCGACGTCACGTTGTGGCCCAACCTGTCCGGTGGTGAGGTCATCGATCTGCTCGGCCGGCTGCGCGGCGGGTTCGACGAGACGCGCAAGAAAGAGCTGATCGAGCGGTTCGACCTGGACCCGCGCAAGAAGGGCCGGGCCTACTCCAAGGGTAACCGGCAGAAGGTCGCCCTGGTCGCGGCCCTCGCCTCCGACGTGGAGCTTCTGCTGCTGGACGAGCCGACCTCCGGCCTGGACCCGCTGATGGAGGCGGTCTTCACCGAGTGCGTCGCGGAGGTCCGCGCGCAGGGCCGTACCGTCCTGCTGTCCAGCCACATCCTGGCCGAGGTCGAGAAGCTGTGCGACCGCGTGAGCATCATCCGCGACGGCCGGGCGGTCGAGACCGGCACGCTGGCCCAGCTGCGCCACCTGACCCGCACGTCGATCACCGCCGAGCTCGCCACCGCGCCCAACGGGCTTCGGGGCGTCCACCGGCTGCGCGTCGACGGCAACCGGGTGAGCTTCGAGGTCGACGCCGACCGGCTGGACGAGGCGCTGCGGCAGCTGTCGGCCTCCGGTGTGCGCTCGCTCACCAGCCGGCCGCCGACGCTGGAGGAGCTGTTCATGCGCCACTACCAGAGCGAGCCGGCCCGATGACCGGCACCGTTTCGCTCATCAGGCTGATCCTGCGGCGGGACCGGGTGGTCACGCCGATCTGGGTGCTGATCCTGGCGGTGCTGCCGATCGCCCAGACCACGGGCATCGCCGAGCTCTACCCGACCGAGCAGGAGCTGCGGCGGTTCGCCGTCTCCTTCGCCGGCCCGGCGCTGGAGGCGCTCTACGGCCCGGTCACGCACTGGAACGCCGCCGCGCTGGGCGTGTGGCGCGCCGGGTTCACCCCCGTGCTGCTGGCCCTGGCCTCCACGCTCACGGTGATCAGGCACACCCGGGTGGAGGAGGAGGCCGGACGCCGGGAACTGCTCGGTTCCACCGCGCTCGGCAGGCACGCCGGGCTGTCGGCGGCGCTGATCGTGGCGGCGCTCGCCAACCTGGTCGTCGCGCTGATCATCGTGCTGTCCTTCGTCAAGCAGGGGTACCCGGCGGCGGGCGCGGTGGCCACCGGCCTGAACTACGCCGGGGTCGGCATGGTGTTCGCCGCCGTGGGCGCGGTCGCCGCCCAGCTCACCGAGAGCGCGGGCGGCGCCCGCGCGATCGCCCTCTCCGCGCTCGGAGGCGCCTACCTGCTGCGGGTGGCGGGCGACTCCGCCGGCCTTCCGGCACTGACCTGGCTGTCGCCCATCGCCTGGGGCCAGAAGCTGCGCCCCTTCGCCGGGGAGGTCTGGTGGCCCCTGGTGCCGTCGGCCGCGGCGATCGCGGTCCTGCTGACGGCCGCCTACCTCATGGCCGGGCGCAGGGACGTCGCGGCGGGCCTGCTGCCGCCGAGGCTCGGCCCGGAGCGGGCCGCCCCCGGCTTCGCCTCCCCGCTGGCGCTGGCCTGGCGGCTGCACAAGGGGGCGCTGTTCGGCTGGAGCGCGGGATTCGTCCTCTTCGGCCTGGTGATCGGCGGTGCGGCGGGGACCGCCGCCGACGCGATGGCCGAGAACCGGCAGCTGCTGGAGATGATGACCAGGCTGGGCGGCAGCGCGAACATGTCGGACGCCTTCGTCGCGGGCGTGCTGAGCATCTTCGGCATCGCCGTCTCGGGCTACGCCGTACAGGCCGCGCTGCGGATGCGCGCCGAGGAGACGCTCATGCGCGCCGAGCCCGTCCTGGCCACGCGGGTGAGCAGGGCCGGGTGGATGGCGAGCCACCTGGTGTTCGCGCTGCTCGGGCCGGTCGTGGTGCTGGCGCTTCTGGGGGTGGCGGTCGGTCTCTCCGCCGGTGCCGGGGCCGGCGACGGCGTGGGTGACCTCGTCGGCCAGGTCCCCAGGGTGCTGGGCGCGACGCTCGCGCAACTGCCCGCGGTGTGGTCCCTGGCCGCGCTGGCGGTCGCGCTCTTCGGCCTGCTGCCCCGGCTGGTCGCCGTGGCGTGGGGGGCGCTGGCGGCGTTCCTGCTGTTCGGCCAGATCGGCGCGCTGCTGGATCTGCCGTCCGCGGTGCTGGATCTGTCGCCCTTCAGCCACCTGCCCCACCTCCCCGGCGGGGAGGTGACGGTGGCGCCTCTGCTGGTGCTGACGGCGATCTCCGTCGCGCTGCTGGCCGCCGGGCTGTACGGCTTCCGCCGCCGCGACCTCGGCTGACGCGGACCTCCGCCGGAGGGACACCGGCGGAGGGCGGGGCGTTCCCCCGCGGACCCCCGTCGCGTGGTCCGCCCACACCGGCCGCCACGGCGGTGTGTGGCCGCGGGGGATGACATTCCGGCGGGGCGCCGAGAGGATGGGGCCATGGTTGAGGAAGGCGCGCTGCTGTGGGAACCCACGCCGGAGATCGTCGGAGAGGCCAAGGTCACCCGTTACATGGAGTGGCTCGGCCGCTCCGGTGACTACCGGGCCCTGTGGGAGTGGTCGGTGGACGCCCCGGCCGCGTTCTGGACGTCGATCTGGGACTACTTCGACGTGGTGGGGGAGCGCGGCGACGGGCCCGTCATGTCCGGGACGATGCCCGGGGTCGAGTGGTTCGCCGGGTCGGCGCTGAACTACGCGGCCAACGCCCTGCGCCGGGCCGAGGCCGACCCCGGCCGGCTCGCGGTGATCTTCCGTGACGAGCGGGGCGGGCGCCGGACCCTCACCCTGGGTGAGCTGGCCGGGGAGGTCGCGCGGGTCCGCGTCGGCCTGGCCGGGCTCGGGGTCGGCCGCGGCGACCGGGTCGCGGCCTACGCGTCGAACGCGCCCGAGACGCTGATCGCCTTCCTCGCCACCGCCTCCCTGGGGGCGATCTGGTCCTCCTGCTCCCCGGACTTCGGCGCGCCCAGCGTGATCGACCGTTTCACCCAGATCGAGCCGAAGGTGCTCCTGGCGGTGGACGGCTACTCCTACAACGGCAAGCGGTTCGACCGCACGCGGGTGATCGGCGACATCGCCGCCAAGCTGCCCGGCCTGGTCGCGCTGGTACGGCTGCCCGGACCGGGCGGCCCCGGAAAGGGGGACGGGCCGGACGGTGACGGCTCGTCGCCCTCGGGCGGGTGCCGTACGGTGGCCTGGGAGGAGCTGCGGGCCACGTCCGGTCCGCTCGCCTTCGAGCCGGTTCCCTTCGCGCACCCGCTCTGGATCGTCTACTCCTCCGGCACCACCGGGCTGCCCAAGCCGATCGTGCACGGGCACGGAGGCGTGGTGCTGGAGCACCTCAAGGCGCTCTCCTTCCACCAGGACCTCGGCGAGGACGACGTCTTCTTCTGGTACACCACGACCGGCTGGATGATGTGGAACTACCTCATCGGCGGCCTGCTGGTCGGCTCGACGGTGCTGCTCTACGACGGGGCGGCCACCTACCCCGAGACGGGCGCGCTGTGGCGGCTGGCCGCCGAGGAGGGGGTGACCTACTTCGGGACCGGCGCACCGTACCTCATCGCGTCGATGAAGGCGAACCTGCGGCCCCGTGGCCTTGACGCGCTGCGCGGCCTGGGCTCCACCGGGTCGCCGCTGCCCCCCGAGGGGTTCGCCTGGGTGCACGACGCGCTGCCGAAGGCACAGCTCGGCTCGTTCTCCGGCGGCACCGACGTCTGCACCGGATTCGTGGGCGCGGTCCCGCTGCTGCCGGTCCGCGCGGGCGTCATCCCGTGCCGCTGCCTGGGGGCCGGGGTCGCGTCCTTCGATCCGTCGGGCGCCCCGGTGATCGGGGAGGTGGGTGAGCTGGTGCTGACCGTGCCGATGCCGTCGATGCCGGTCATGTTCTGGAACGACCCCGAGGGGGAGCGGTACCGGGAGAGCTACTTCGCCGACTACCCCGGGGTGTGGCGGCACGGAGACTGGATCAAGATCCTTCCCGACGGCGGCTGCGTGATCTACGGGCGCTCCGACTCCACCCTCAACCGGGGCGGCGTCCGGATGGGCACCGGTGAGTTCTACCGCGTGGTCGAGCGCTTCGGCGAGATCGCCGACAGCCTGGTGATCGACACCGGCCGGCTCGGCCAGGAGGGCCGCCTGCTGCTGTACGTGACCCTGGCCGAGGGCGCGACCCTGTCCAACAGGCTGATCATGCGCCTGCGCAAGGCGCTCAAGGACGAACTGTCCCCCCGCCACGTGCCGAACGAGATCATCGAGGTGCCCGGCATCCCCCGCACCCTCAGCGGCAAGAAACTGGAGGTGCCCGTCCGCAAGATCCTGCTCGGCGTCCCGCCGGAGAGGGCGGCCAACCTCGACGCGATGGCCAACCCCGAGGTGCTGTCCCACTTCACCCCGCCGGCCGAGCGCCCCGACCCGGTCGGCTGAGCCGCGCGGGGGGCGGCCTTACTCCTCATGGCCCCCCTTACGGCTTCTTACGGCTTCTTACGGCTTCTTACGGCGCGGTCTCCGCGGGCGTACGGCCGGCGCCGAACAGGGGAAGGCAGGGCTCCAGGCCGTGGAACGCGAACCCCGATGGAGTGGTCCAATCGTCGCGGGAGAGGCGCAGGCGCCGCGTCGTGACGGGCTCGCCCAGACGGTTGTCGATCTGGATCCCGTCGTCGACGTAGCCGAGTCTGCGGGAGACCGCCAGTGAGGCGTGGTTGTCGGCGAACGCCGCGGAGACGGCGTACCGCGCCCCGAGGCCGCAGAAGGCCAGGTGGAGGACGGCGGCGCGCATCTCGGTGCCGATGCCCTTGCCGTGGAAGCGGCGGCCGAGCCAGGATCCGCTGGAGACCTCGCGGGTGACGGCGAAGTCGGTGCCCGCGAGCTCCTGGGTGCCGACGACCTGACCGTCGAAGACCACCGCGAAGGAGCAGCTCCACCGCTCCGGTGTCCAGGCGCTCCACTGGGTGAAGTGGAACCGGGCGGTCTGGCGGGCCCGCACCGCCGGTTCGGCGTGGGTCCAGGGCGTGGTGAACGGCATGACCCCGGGGTCGTGGACGCCTTCGGCGGCCCGGTCGCCGAGGTCGTCGAGGTCGTCGAGGGAGGGGAGCCGGAGTTCGAGACGCGGGGTGGTCACCCGGAGTCCGAAGAGGGGCCAGTTGCGCATCACCCGATCGTGTCAACCCGGCGGGGCGGGCTGCCACCCAATTAGCGCCGGCGGCGGCCCCCGCCCGGGGAGGCCGCCGCCGGGCCGGTCTCAGACACCCTGAGGGAGGCGGAAGAGGCGGCCGGGGTCGTAGACCGCCTTGACGCGGGCGAGCCGGGCGGCGTTCGGCCCGTAGTAGGCCGCGCGCCAGCCGCTCAGCCCGGGGTCGACGTAGTTGACGTAGGCGTGGTCGCCGAAGTGGGGGCGCATCGCGGCGCGCGCGTTCCCGGTCCAGGCGGCGGCCCCCGCCCGGTGGGCGTAGTACTGGACGCTGTAGAGGGCGGCGCGGTGCGGGAAGGCCGTCGCGTCGGGACGGACCCGGGCGACCGCTCCGCCGAGGGCGTCCAGGAGCACGGTGTGGTTGCCGGGCCGGGCCACCTGGGCGACCAGCGCCCTGGCGCCCGCCTCGGAGAGCGGCCGGTAGGCCAGGTGCGACGTTCCCCGGAAGTCGTCGCGCGACAGCCTGCCGTCGCGCGTCTGCCCCGGCAGGGATCCCGGCCGGTGGCACCGCGTGACCGACAGCGTGGAGCAGCCCGCCATGATCATCATCGCGTGACGGTGGGAGGTCTGCCGGACGAACGCGCTGGAGGCCGGACCGATCCGATCCGCCAGCCGGTCGAGGAACCGTTCGCAGTCGGCTCTGCCGCCCAGATAGAGCCCGCCGACCTGCACGTCGGGCCCGCCGTCGTTGCCGAGGTGCAGGGTGGACCACATCTCGTCGGGCGTCGTGGGCGTCCACGCCTGCCACGCGCGGAGCGTTCTCGCGGCCTTCGCCCACGGCCAGTGCAGGAAGAACACGGTGACCTCGCGTGTGCGGTAGGTCCGGAAGCCGAAGGAGACGGCCACGCCGAAGTTGCCGCCGCCCCCGCCGCGCGAGGCCCAGTAGAGGTCGGGGTGGCGGTCGGCGTCGCATGTCAGCAGCCGGCCGTCGGCGGTGACCATGTGGACCGATTCCATGGCGTCACATGTCAGGCCGTACTTCCTGGACACCACGCCGATCCCGCCGCCCAGCGCCAGCCCGCTCACCCCCACCGTGGGGCAGGACCCCGCCGGGATGGAGGTGCCGCCGGAGGCGAGCCGGTCGTAGACGTCGACGAGCTTGGCACCCGCGCCGATCGTCGCCCGTCCCGGGGACTGGGTGATCCGGTTCATCGGCGAGACGTCGATGATCAGGCCGCTGCCGGTGGACCATCCGCCGTAGGAGTGCCCGCCGGAGCGTACGGCCAGCGGCACCTTCGTGCGGCGGGCGAAGTTCACGCACTCGGCCACGTCCGCCGGGCCGGCGCAGTAGGCCACGCCCGCCGGGCGCACCCGGTCGAAGGCGGGGTTGAACAGGCGGCGGGCCTCGTCGTAGACGGCGTCGCCCGGCCGGACGAGCCTGCCGTCCAGCCCTTGGCCCAGGGCCCGCCAGTCCGAAGGGGTGGGGCCGGAGGAGGCGGGACGCCCCGCCCCCAGGGGCAGGGCCGCCAGGCCGCCCACGCGAAGGAACGTCCGCCTGTCCGGAGCGGGCCGCATGATCGTCTCCTCGATGCTCTGTGTCGTCTGCCCGGTGAGACGGCGGGGAAGGCGGCCCGGTTGGTCACATTCGCATCACTTCAATGGGATCTGCGGGGCCGATGGGGAGCGGACCGGATCGCCGGGCGGCGGCGGGCGCCGCCCGGGTGCGGGGGAGGCGTGGGGAGGGCGCCGGCCGGGCGCGGGGAAGCACGACCGGGCGCGGGAGACGCGGGAGGACGCGGGGAAAGTATGGGAGACGCGGGAGGGCACGGGACGGTGCGGGAGGGGGACCGCCTCACGGCTTCCCTGCGTGTTCGAGGGGAAATCCCACTTTTCGAGACGTGATTTCGAGACGGCAGGCGCGAGAAGGGCCATACGTGGAACACTGCGGAGTCATCGGGTCCTCGCATCACCGGGCCCGTGAGGCCGGTGGGCCGCCGGAGACCCCACGCTCCCGCCGGATGGCCGCTCATGCTCGCGCTGGGCCGGATCCCCAGCTCAGGCGGTATGGCGGGCCATGCCTTCGGAACCGGATGAAGGTTTCGGATCCTCCTGCTGTGACCAAGGTGAATTGCTCCAGGGCATCGGAGACGACTCGGGAGTCACGTTGACGTTTTACAGCTTTTCGGGTGATATCAGGAGCGGCGGCATGCTTCGGTCAACGGGGATCGGAGTAGATGACCGCTGGAGGTGTTGTGCCACGGGCCATGCCCGATGGGCGGAGTTTCGATGGGCGGTGGGCGAGGCGGCCCCACCTCTCCCGTCCGAGGGCTCTCCTCGGGCGGGGAGAGACGCCCCGGACGATGAAATCATGTGACCTGCGGGATCTTCCGGCCGGGCCGATCCGGCCGGGGGAGTTCGGCGGGCTCGCGCTCCCCGCGGGGACGGGGGGAGGAGGTCGTCTCCGCCGCGTCGCGGAAGGCGGACTCGCCCAGGGGTGGCACCACCCCTCACTGCCCACTATGTGGGATGCTTGTCTCACCGCCCTCTTCCAGCGACAGTGCGCCGCTCTCGGTGAAGAGCCCTCCGACGCACCGCTGACGGTGGCGAGGCACCGCGGGTCACAGGACGATCCGCGGCGATCGGCCGAGCCCCGGCCGCGTGTGACGAGATCGCCGCCCCTCGGGGAAGGGCTCGCCCATCGGCCGGGTGACGTGCCCGGATGAAATCCGGCAGGAGTGATGTGACGGAGCGCCCCACACGGTGGTGTGCTCTCGTCGCATCACTTCCCTCGCCGGGGGAACGACGATTCTGATCGCGGGTCCCAACAACTATGGAAAACCCCTCACAAAGGAGTGAGAGCGACATGCCGCTCGACGAGGCGAAAGACGAGCTGCTGAGGAGTGCCGCCGAGATGTGCGCGCACACGCCCGGCAGCGAACACGTGGGTGACGGGGAGGCGCTCGCCTTTCTCAGGCTTTACTATCGGCATGTCGCGCCGGAGGACCTGCTGAGCCGGAACCCGGTCGATGTGTACGGCCCGGCCGTGACCCAGCGGCAGCTCGCCGAGAGGCGCCCCCAGGGCCGCGCCCTGGTGCGGGCCTACACGCCGACCCTGGAGGAACACGGCTGGGACCCCGGACGCTCGGTCGTCCAGGTGGTCACCGACGACATGCCCTTCCTGGTCGACTCGGTCACGATGGAGCTCGACCGGCACGAGATCGCCACCCACCTGGTCGTCCACCCCCAGATGCGGGTGCTCAGGGACGTGACCGGCAAGCTGCTCGGCCGCGCCGTCGAGAACGTCGTGGACAGCGCGGGGCAGGTGCTGGCCGAGTCGTGGATGCACTTCGAGATCGACCGCCAGGCCGACCCGTCCGCGCTCAAACAGCTGGAGACCGACCTGCAGCGGGTCCTGGAGGACGTGCGTTACGCCGTCGAGGACTTCACCAAGATGCAGGCCCTGGCCGTCCAGACCGCCGAGGAGGTGGCGGACAACCCGCCGCCGCTGGACCCGACGGGGACGCAGGACAGCCTGGAACTGCTGCGCTGGCTTGCCGACGGCCACTTCACCTTCCTGGGCTACCGGGAGTACCGCCTGGAGGAGGGGGAGGAGGGCGACGCCCTGCGCCCGGTGCCCGGCACCGGCCTGGGCATCCTCCGCCACGACAAGGCGGGGTCGGAGAGCTTCGCCGCGCTCTCCCCCGAACTGCGCGCCAAGGCCCGTGAGAAGCAGCAGATGCTGATCGTCACCAAGGCCAACACCCGCGCCACCGTGCACCGCCCCGCCTACCTCGACTACGTCGGCGTCAAGCTCTTCGACGACAAGGGCGAGGTCGTCGGCGAGCGGCGCTTCCTGGGGCTGTTCACGCACGTCGCCTACAGTGAGTCGATCTCCCGCATCCCCGTGCTGCGGCGTAAGCTGGCGGAGGTCCTCGACCTGGCGGGGCTGGACGCCGAGAGCCACGACGGCAAGGACCTCATCGAGATCCTGGAGACCTTCCCCCGCGACGAACTCTTCCAGACGTCGGTGGAACAGCTCGTGCCGACGGCGCTGGGCGTGCTCAGGCTGCGCGAGCGCAAGCAGGTCAAGGTCTTCCTGCGCCCGGACGACTACGGCCGCTACATCTCCTTCCTGATCTACCTGCCCCGTGACCGCTACACCACCAAGATCCGCATCAGGATGCAGGAGATCCTTCTCCAGGCGGTCGGCGGCGCCTCCTACGACTACAGCGCGATGATCGGCGAGTCGGCCCTCGCCCGGCTCCACGTGGTCGTGCGCGGCGAGCGCGGCAGGCCGCTGAACGCCGACGCGGTGGACGTGGAGGAGCTTGAGGCGAGGCTCGCCTCCGCCACCCGCTCCTGGGACGACGACCTGGCCTCCGCCATCACCGACCTGAGCCCGGACGAGGAGGCCCCGGCGCTCATCCGCCGGTACGCCTCCGCCTTCCCCGAGGGGTACAAGGCCGACTTCCCCGCCCGGATGGCCGTCGCCGACCTGCGCCGCCTGGAGGCGCTCACCGGCGCGCCCGACGAGATCGGGATGAACCTCTACGAGCCCTACGACGCCGCGGAGGGGGAGCGCCGCTTCAAGCTCTACCGGATCGGCGCCCCCGTCTCCCTGTCGCGTGTGCTGCCGCTGCTCCAGCGGATGGGCGTCGAGGTGGTCGACGAGCGCCCCTACGAGATCGACCGCGACCACGACCCCAGGACCGCCGACGCCTGGATCTACGACTTCGGCCTGCGCTACACCCCCTCCTCGGAGGTGGACAGGGACGAGTTCAAGCGGCTGTTCCAGGACGCGTTCGACGCGCTGTGGCGGGGCCGGGTGGAGAGCGACGGGTTCAACGCGCTCGTCCTGGCCGCCGGGCTGACCTGGGAGCAGGCCGAGATCCTGCGGGTCTACGCCAAGTACCTGCGCCAGGCGGGCAGCACGTTCAGCCAGGACTACATCGAGCGGGTGCTGCTCGGCAACGTGCGGCTCGCCCGGCTGCTGGTGCGGCTGTTCGAGGCCAGGCTCGACCCGCGGCGCGAGGAGGAGGTCCGCGCGGACCTCGGCGAGGCGCTGAACGAGGAGATCCTCGGCGCCCTGGACGACGTCGCCTCCCTGGACGAGGACCGCATCCTGCGGGCCTACCTGGAGATGATCAACGCCACGCTGCGGACGAACTACTTCCAGACGGTCGGTGGCGGGCGCAAGCCGTACATCAGCCTGAAGCTCGACTCGCCGTCGATCAGTGTGCTGCCGCTGCCCCGGCCGAAGATCGAGGTCTTCGTCTACTCGCCGAGGGTGGAGGGCGTGCACCTGCGCTTCGGCAAGGTCGCGCGCGGCGGGCTGCGCTGGTCGGACCGGATGGAGGACTTCCGTACGGAGGTCCTCGGCCTGGTGAAGGCGCAGATGGTGAAGAACACCGTCATCGTCCCCACCGGCTCCAAGGGCGGCTTCGTGGTGAAGAACCCGCCGAGGTCGGGCGGGCGTGAGGAGATGCTCGCCGAGGGCGTCTCCTGCTACCGGACGTTCATCTCCGGCCTGCTGGACATCACCGACAACCTCGTCGACGGCGTGGTGGTCCCGCCCGCCGACGTGGTCAGGCACGACGAGGACGACACCTACCTGGTGGTCGCCGCCGACAAGGGCACCGCGACGTTCTCCGACATCGCCAACGAGGTGGCCAAGGAGTACGGCTTCTGGCTGGGCGACGCCTTCGCCTCCGGGGGCTCGATCGGCTACGACCACAAGGGCATGGGCATCACCGCGAGGGGCGCCTGGGAGTCGGTCAAGTTCCACTTCCGCACCATGGGCGTGGACACCCAGACCACCGACTTCACCGTGACGGGCATCGGCGACATGTCCGGTGACGTCTTCGGCAACGGCATGCTGCTCTCCCAGCACATCCGGCTGGTCGCCGCCTTCGACCACCGGCACGTCTTCATCGACCCCGACCCCGACGCCGCGCGCGGCTACGCCGAGCGGGCCCGGCTGTTCGCGCTGCCGCGCAGTTCCTGGGAGGACTACGACCCCGCGCTCATCTCCGCCGGCGGCGGTGTCTGGCCGCGCACGGCCAAGTCGATCCCGGTGTCCCCGCAGGTGCGCGCCGCGCTCGGCATGGCCGACGGCGTGACGTCGCTGGCCCCCAACGAGCTGATCAGCGCGATCCTGCGGGCCCCGGTCGACCTGCTGTGGAACGGCGGCATCGGCACCTACGTCAAGGCGTCGAGCGAGGCGAACTCCGACGTCGGCGACAAGGGCAACGACGCCCTGCGGGTCGACGCCTCCGAGCTGCGCTGCAAGGTGATCGGCGAGGGCGGCAACCTGGGCTTCACCCAGCTCGCCCGGATCGAGTTCGCCCGTGCCGGCGGGCTCGTCAACACCGACTTCATCGACAACTCCGCCGGGGTGGACACCTCCGACCACGAGGTGAACATCAAGATCCTGCTGGACCGGGCGGTCCGCGACGGCGAGCTCACCGACAAGCAGCGCAACCAGATCTTCCGTGACATGACCGACGAGGTCGCCAAGCTGGTCCTGCGCGACAACTACGACCAGAACGTGGTGCTGGCCGCCGCCCGCGCCCAGGCGCCCGAGATGCTGCACATCCACTCGCGCCAGGTGCGCAAGCTGGAGCGGGCCGGTCTGATCAACCGGGAGCTGGAGTTCCTGCCGTCGGACAAGGCCCTCGCCGAGCGGCGCCAGGCCGGGCTCGGGCTGACCGCGCCGGAGTTCTCGGTGCTGCTGGCCTACACCAAGCTGGTGACCGACGCCGAGATCCTCGCCTCCGACCTGCCCGACGACCCCTATCTGGCGTCGTGGCTGGTGTCCTACTTCCCGTCGGCCCTGCGCGAGCGCATGCGGGACTACATGGACTCCCACCCGCTCCGCCGGGAGATCATCACCACCGGCGTGGTGAACGACCTGGTCAACTCCAGCGGCACCACCTTCATGTTCCGCCTGGGGGAGGAGAGCGGGGCCTCCACCCCGGACATCGCCCGCGCCTACCTCGTCACGCGCGAGGTCTTCGACCTGCCGAGTTTCTGGCAGCAGATCGAGGGGCTGGACAACAAGGTGGACACCTCCACCCAGATCGCCATGGAGCTGGAGGCCCGCAAGCTCGCCGAGCGCGGCACCCGCTGGCTGCTCGGCAACCGGCGCGCGCCGCTGGATCTGGCCTCCACGGTCAGCTTCTTCTCCAAGGGCATGAACGGCCTCCTGCCCCACCTGCCCAAGCTGCTGACCGGCTCCGACCTGACGGGGTTCGAGGAGCGGCGCGACGGCTTCACGGCGCGCGGCGTGCCCGCGGAGCTGGCCGAGCGGGTCGCCGCGATGGTCCCGGCCTACTCCACCTTCGACCTGGTCGAGGTGGCGGCGCAGACGGGCCGGCCGGTGAACGAGGTGGCGGAGGTCTACTTCGACCTGGCCGACCGGCTCCAGCTCTCCCGGCTGCGCGAGCGGGTGATCGCGCTGCCCCGGGACAGCCGCTGGAACTCCATGGCGCGGGCCGCGCTCCGCGACGACCTGTACGCCGCGCACGCCGCCCTCACCCGCGACGTCCTGGCGCACAGCACGCCGGGGCTGACCCCCGAGGAGCGGCTGGCGCGCTGGACCAAGGCCAACTCGGCCGCGGTGGCCAGGGCCCGGCAGACCCTGTCGGAGATCTGGGAGAGCGACACCTTCGACCTGGCGACGCTGTCGGTGGCGCTGCGGGCCATCCGCACCCTGGTGGCCTCCACCAGCCTCCCGCCCAGCGAGGCGGAGGCGGAGGTGTGAGGCCGGTCCGGTAGGGCGGTTTCCCCCGCCCCGGGCGGTCCGGGTCCTCACGACGGGGCCCGGACCGCCCGCCCCGCCCGCCCCGGCCGTCGGCCGGGGCGGGCGGGCGCCGGGCGCCGGGGGCGGCGTCGGCCGGTGGAGGCCCTAGTTGGCGAAGACCCTGGTGACGCCGCCGGAGTAACCGATCACCGTGGCCGGCCTGCGGCTGTTCTTCGCCGGGACGACACTCACGTACTGGTGTGTCTCCACCGTGCGCAGCTCCTTGCGGGCACCGGGCTGGGAGGCCAGCCTCTCGGCGTTGGGAGGCACCCTGATCTCCGCGCAGGGCTCGATCTTGGAGGTCACGGTGGTGGTCCTGATCAGCGAGTACGTCACCATGGCGCCGCCGTCGGCGGTGCGCAGCGCGCGCACGGGGTAGTTGCTCGCCCCGAAGATCGAGTCGTAGCCCAGGCAGTCGGTCTTGTACTTCGGCCGCCTGCTCGCGATCTCCTCGGCGTAGCCGGTGGTGTGCGGGCCCTTCTCGATCAGCCCGGCGGCGAACCCCGCGGTGCCCTCCTCGGCGGAGGTGGCGTGGAGCGGCGCCATCAGCCGGGGGCTGATCGCCGTGGTCGCGTCGTCGTCGTCCAGGGCCGTGGCGTAGCCGTCCCGGTCCTCGGCGATCTCGGGCACCCGCGCTCCCGGCTCCAGCAGCGAGGTGGAGCTGAGGTACCACTTGTGCTCGCCGTACTTGGTCAGGGTCAGTACGGCGGTGCGCGTCTCGCCGGAGGCGTCCTTGCGGTCGGCGATCGCGGCGAACCAGAAGGGAGGGCGCTGCTCGCGGGGCACCAGCAGGTGGGGCGTGCCCCAGGTGTGGCGGGGGAAGGCGTCGGGGGAGCCGTTGAAGGCGGCCATGGTGAGGGCCTCCTGGGCGTCGCGCGTCTGCTCCAGGAGGTTCCTGCGGTCGGCGTCCACGTGGGGGTCGGCGCTCGCCAGCGTCCTCTCGGCGGCCAGGATCCCGGCCAGTGCCCGGCCGGCCTCCGCCGGCGTGACCGGCGGGTCGGCGGGGGCGCTGGGGGTGGGGGAGACGCCGGAGGCCGAGGGGCTCCGGCGCGGCGCGGCGCCGCCCGGACCCGAGCACGCGGCCGTCCCGGCCAGCAGGAGCAGGGCGAGCAGACATCGACGCCCACGTCCTCGCACGCCCGCCTCCTCCACGGTCCCCCTGGGCGCCCATGCTAGCCATGGCGGACCGCGGGCCGTACACAACGGGGCTCGACGGTCGCGTACCCTATACAGACGTGGCACCCATCGACCAGGTAGAAGAGATCAACGAGCTCGCCGGGACCCTGAAGAGCGTTCAGGACGTGCTCGACCTCGAAGCGATGCGCAAGCAGATCGAGGAGCTCGGGGAGCAGGCCGCCGCGCCCGACCTGTGGAACGACCAGGAGCGGGCCCAGAAGGTCACCAGCAAGCTCTCCTACCTTCAGGGTGAGGTCAACAGGGTTGAGTCCCTGGTGCGGCGCCTGGAGGACCTGGGGGTCCTGTACGAGCTCGCCGCCGCCGAGGACGACGAGGACACCCGCCAGGAGGCCGACCGCGAGCTGGCCTCCCTCAAGGGCGACGTCGGCGCCCTGGAGGTGCGCACCCTGCTTTCGGGAGAGTACGACTCCCGGGAGGCGGTCGTCACGATCAACTCCCAGGCCGGTGGCGTGGACGCCGCCGACTGGGCCCAGATGCTCTTGCGCATGTACCTCCGGTGGGCCGAGCGCAAGGGTTATCCGACGGAGGTCTACGAGACCTCCTACGCCGAGGAGGCCGGGATCAAGTCGGCCACCTTCACGGTCAAGACCCCTTACGCCTACGGCACCCTGCGCGGCGAGCACGGCACCCACCGCCTGGTGCGCATCAGCCCGTTCGACAACCAGGGGCGCCGTCAGACCTCCTTCGCCGGGGTGGACGTGGTGCCGGTGGTCGAGACGACCGACCACATCGACATCAACGAGGACGACCTGCGGGTCGACGTCTACCGATCCTCGGGCCCCGGCGGCCAGGGCGTCAACACCACCGACTCGGCGGTCCGCCTGACCCACCTGCCCACGGGCATCGTGGTCTCCTGCCAGAACGAGCGCTCCCAGCTCCAGAACAAGGCGACCGCCATGGTGGTCCTCCAGGCCAAGCTGCTGGAGCGCAAGCGGCAGGAGGAGGCCGCGGCGCTCAACGAGATCCGCGGCGAGGCGACCACCTCCTGGGGCACGCAGATCCGTAACTACGTTCTGCATCCGTACCAGATCGTCAAGGACCTGCGGACGGGTACCGAGGCGGGCAACCCCGGCGCGGTGCTCGACGGCGACCTCGACGCGTTCATCGAGGCGGAGATCCGGTGGATCCGCCGCCAGGAGTCGGGGAGCGAGGCATAGGGCCCCTTGGGAAGACGAGGCCCTAGACGCCCGCCAGGTGCTTCAGCGCGAGGGTGAGGAAGAGCAGGGCGATCAGCAGCAGCGAGAGCATGGCCGGGGTCATCCCGGCCAGGCCGTGATGGTGCATCCGGTCGCGGTAGGCCCGGCACTGGGGGCATCGTCCCTCGGCGACGGGGTGGGCGCAGCGGGCGCAGACGAGGTCATCACAGCTCATGAGAGCCTCCCTCTTCTAGAGAGAACTACTTTATCCGGTCGTTACCGGGCGCCGAATCGTTTTGTTTCCGTTATGGACGTTCCATGCCAGTCTTCCCCCTAGACTGGGCTCCGGCCAACCGGAACGTCGATCAAGAGCCCCAGACCGGCGCCCCCCGGCAGGCGAGAGGCGGAAGTGAACCTCTGCCACCACCGCGACCGTCCCACCCCCTAGACTGGCATGCCGTGATGCGCCCGTGATCCATTTTGATAATGTCACCAAGGTCTACGCGACCCAGAGCCGGCCCGCGTTGGACCACGTCAGCGTCGATGTCGACAAGGGCGAGTTCGTGTTCCTCGTCGGCCCCTCCGGGTCCGGGAAGTCCACCTTCCTGCGCCTGGTCCTGAAGGAGGAGCGCCCGAACTCTGGCGCGATCCACGTCGCCGGCAAGGATCTCGCCCGGCTCTCCAACTTCAAGATCCCTCACCTGCGCCGCCGCATCGGCTGCGTTTTCCAGGACTTCCGGCTCCTGCCGAACAAGAACGTCTACGAGAACGTCGCGTTCGCCCTGGAGGTCATCGGCAAGCCGCGGCGGTTCATCCGCAAGGTCGTGCCCGAGGTCGTCGAGCTGGTCGGTCTCGAAGGCAAGGCCCACCGGATGCCCGACGAGCTGTCCGGTGGCGAGCAGCAGCGGGTCGCGATGGCCCGCGCGTTCGTCAACCGTCCGATGATCCTGCTGGCCGACGAGCCCACCGGGAACATCGACCCCGCCACGAGCATCGGCATCATGAAGGTACTCGACCGGATCAACCGGACCGGCACCACCGTCGTCATGGCCACCCACGACGCGGCCATCGTCGACTCCATGCGCAAACGCGTCGTGGAGCTGGAGGACGGGAAGATCGTCCGAGACCAGTCGCGTGGCGTGTACGGCCAGGCGTACTGACACCAGGACCGGCAAAAGCGACAGGAAGAGCATGCGGGCAAACTTCATCTTCTCCGAGGTCTGGATCGGCCTCCGCCGTAACCTCACGATGACCATCGCGGTCATCGTGACCGTGGCGATCGGCATGGCCTTGCTGGGCGTCGGCCTGATGATCAACTCTCAGATCTCCGCCATGAAGGACTTCTGGTCGGACAAGGTCGAGATATCCGTCTTCCTGTGCAAGAAGAACGACGCCTTCCCCCAGTGCAAGGGCAGCGGCGGCGTCAGCCAGCAGGAGCAGGCCGCGCTCAAGGCGCAGATCGAGGCGATGCCGCAGGTTCAGGGGGTGGAGTTCGAGAACGCGGCCCAGGCTTACGCCAACTTCCGCGAGCAGTTCAAGAACGACACCGTGATGATCTCGGCGATCCAGCCCGGGGACATGCCCGAGTCGTTCCGGATCAAGCTCAAGGACCCCGACACCTACTCGGCGGTGATCGACGCGCTCAAGGGCGCCCCGGGGGTCTCCAACGTGATCAACCAGAAGGAGATCCTGGACACCTTCTTCGGGCTGCTGGAGAGTCTCCGCTGGGCGGCCCTGGTGGTCGCGATCATCCTCGTCTTCGCGGCCACGCTGCTGATCGGCAACACCGTGCGCCTGTCCGCCTACAACCGCAGGCGTGAGACGGGCATCATGCGGCTGGTCGGCGCCTCGAACCTCTACATCCAGCTCCCGTTCGTGATGGAGGGCGTCATCGCCGGCCTGATCGGCGGTGTGGTGGCCGCCGTCCTGCTCATCGTCAGCAAGGTCTTCCTCTTCGACCAGGTGCAGCGCTATCTCGTCAGCAACAACCCGCTGACCTGGGAGACCGTCGCCTCGGTGATCAGCCTCACCATGATCATCGGCGTGCTCATCTGCGTGCTCGCCTCGTTCGTCACCCTCCGTCGCTATCTGCGCGTGTGACCCTTCCGTGATCGCGTTCGCGGGGGCGCCGGCGTTCCCGGAAGCGGCCCGCCGCCCCGGTCCCCGGTAGGCTCGTGGGCATGCCACGTGAGACCGGGCGGAAGGTCATCGCCCAGAACAAGCGTGCCTGGCACGACTACCACATCGAGGACACCTACGAAGCCGGCCTCGTGCTCCAGGGCACCGAGGTCAAGTCGCTCCGTCTCGGCCGTGCCTCGCTCGTCGACGGATACGCGGTGGTCAAGGACGGCGAGGCATGGCTGATCAACGTTCACATCCCCGAGTACACGATGGGGACCTGGACCAACCACGCGGCCCGCCGTACGCGCAAGCTGCTGCTCCACCGCAAGGAGATCGACAAGCTGGTCGCCAAGACCAAGGAGGGCGGCCTCACCCTGGTGCCGCTGGCGCTCTACTTCAAGGACGGCAGAGCCAAGATCGAGATCGGTCTCGCCAAGGGTAAGAAGGACTGGGACAAGCGTCAGACGCTGGCCGAGAAGCAGGCCAAGCGCGAGATGGCCCGCGCGCTCAGACACAGGAACAGGTAACGGTGACGGGGAAGGCCCGCAGAACCGCCGCCGCCGCGCTCGCCCTGGTGACGACGGTCCCCATGCTGTCCGCCTGTTTCGAGGAGCCCTCGGCCCACGAGGCGGTGCGCGACTTTCTGATCGGCTGGCAGACGGGCGACTACACCGCGGCGGCGCGCCGTACCGACGGCGACGAGAAAGCGGTCCGCAAGGCCCTGGAGAACGCCAAGATCCAGCTTGACGCGGCCTCGTTCCGCTTCAAGGTCACGGGACTGCGGCGTAGCGGGGACCAGTCCGAGGCCGACTTCGAGGCCGAGGTGGACCTGGGGGAGAACAACCCCCTGTGGGAGTACAGCGGCAAGCTCCCGCTCCACCTGGTGAACGGCCACTGGAAGGTGCACTGGTCGCCCAGTGTGCTCCACCCCCAGCTGCGCGAGGGTCAGCGCTTCGCGGTGGACGTCATCCCCGAGGGGCGCAAGCCGATCCTCGACCGCAACCGCGAGCCGCTTCAGCAGGAGGCCACGCTGTATGTGGCGAACGTCGTCCCCTCCACGCTGAAGAACGACGTCGCGGTCTGCGAGCGGCTCTCCCGGATCACCGGGTTCCCCCAGGACCGCCTGCTGAGCCGGATCCGCTCGGCCAGGCCCAACGTCCAGGTGCCCCTGGTGACCTTCGGCCGGGCCAAGTACGCCCAGCTCAGCGCGGAGCTCTCGGCCATCCCGGGGGTCACCGTCTCCACGCCGCGCCAGCCGGTCGCGCCCGACTCCCCCACCCAGATCGTCGGCATGGTGACCGCCGTCACCCCCAAGACCGAGCAGCAGCTCGGGGGGCCGCAGCGGGCCGGTGACACGGTCGGCCGGACGGGCCTGCAGAGGGCCTACCAGGAGCACCTGACCGGCTCGACCGAGACCCGGGTGATCACGGTCGACCTCGCGACGAACGAGCAGGTCGCCGAGCTGCGCAAGTGGCGGCCCACCCGCTCCACCTCTCCGGTGCGCACCACACTGGACGGCCCCACCCAGGCGGCAGCCGACGCCGCGCTGCCGGGGGGCGCGCCCGCCATGCTGGTCGCCGTGCAGGCCTCGACCGGCAACCTGCTGGCCGTCGCCACCACCAAGGAGTACCACCAGGAGACGGACGCGCTGGCCGGGAGGTTCCCCGCGGGAACGGCCTTCGCCATCACGTCCGTCGAGGCGCTGCTCAAGGCCCGGGTGAGCGTCAAGCAGAAGCTGGCCTGTCCCGCCGAACGGAGTGTCGGCGGGGCCCGGTTCCGCCAGGAGGGCCCGCCGGTCGGCGGCGCGCCCACCTTCCAGGCCAACTTCGCCAACGGCTGCGTGACCGCCCTGGCCTCACTGGCGCGCAGGGTCGACGGCGCCGCCCTGGCGACCGGCGCCGCCAGGTTCGGCATCGACGCGCGCTGGACCCTCCCCTTGAAGTCCTTCAGCGGTGCGATGAAGACGCCGGTCACCGACGCCGCCACGGCTCGGATGATCACCGGGCAGAACGTCCTGGTCAGCCCGCTGGCCATGGCGCTGGTCGCCGGGGCCGTCGCCTCGGGGACGTGGCGTCCGCCGGTGCTGGTCACCGACCCCAAGAGCCCCGATCCGTCGGCCGAGACCAAACCGCCGAAGGCGCCCGCCCCCGTCGAGCTCGACGGCAAGGCGGTCGGCGTGCTCCGCGGTCTCATGCGCGCCGGGGTGACCTCGGGCTCGGCCCGGCTGGCCTCGGCCCCCGGAGACCCGGTCCACGGCGTCACCGCCACCGTCGCGCAGGGACGCAAACCGATGGCCTGGTTCGTCGGCTGGCAGGGCGACCTGGCGGTGGCCGTGCTGGCGGAGAGCCCCGACCCCACAGCGGGGGCCGCCGTCGCGGGCCGGTTCTTCCGGGGCCTGAACACCCAGATGTGACCCTCGGCGAGGGGGCCTCGCCGGATGGTTCCGCCCAACGGTTTTCGCCGAAGGTTTTCAGCGAAGGTTTTCGGCGGAGCGAGCAACCATTGGCCGCCTCGCCGGCGTCCTTCTAAGTGACCGGGTCACCGCTTGGGGGTTGCGGGCTCGGTCGTCACGATGAGACCAGGGCCTCGTCTCGGGGGGGAGGCCCTGCCGTCCGGACCGGCTCGATCACGCCGGTCGACCCCGGGAACGCGTGCGACGCCGCCGCCTTCCCGGGGTTTTCGGCGTTCTCCGGCGTCTTCCGTGTTCCCCCGGCGCCGGTTGGGCCTTCCCCGGCCTTCCCCGGCTTCCCCGCGCTCCTCACGCCTCGCCGTCCCCCTGGGGCCTTTCTCGGGCCTCTTGCGCGGTCTCTCTGAGGCTTCGCCGCCCGCCGGACGGGAATCGAGTTGGCGTCGGCGGTGTTGTAAACGATATCGTGGGGTCGCCCGGCCGCCGAGCGAGCCGGGTTGACAACTCAACAGGGGGTGACTGGTTTCGACTTTGGCTTTGCAAGCCAGGAGAAGCGGGTCGAGGACTGCGGACATAACCTCGTTAACACTGTGACCGCGACAAATAAGTGCCAATAAGACGCACTCCGAAGTCAGCCAGGGCAACCTGGCGCTCGCCGCCTAAGCAGCGAGTGACTTCTGCCGGCCCGGGAGCGCCTCCGGCCCGGATCCGGCATCGCTAGGAGGCTCAACCGATCGACCCGGCCACGGGGAAGATCGGGAAACCAAACAGTGGCTGAGCCCGTCGGCGACTTGCCTGCGTGATCGCCGGGGCTGAGAAAAGCGGAGCAGGCTGCACCCGGAGAAGCCCTGTCTTGGAGTTGAAGGACGCGGGTTCGATTCCCGCCACCTCCACACGGTCGAGTCGCCCCCGCCCCGCCGAGCCATCGGCGGGGCGGGGGCGATTTCGCGTTCCGGACCTGCCGGCGGCAGGCCTGGCACGGAGTCCTTCGAAAGGGGCGGCGCCCCCGCCGGGCCGCATCCGGCACACCGATCGGCGGGCAACCCCCGTCCTCTCGCCCGGGGTCAGATCCAGCCGTAGCGGCGGGCGATCCGTACGGCCTCGTGGCGGTTCGCCGCACCGAGCTTGGTGGCCGCCGAGGAGAGGTAGTTCCGTACGGTGCCGGGGGACAGGGACGCCCGGCGGGCGACCTCCTCCATCGGCATGTCCTCGGCCACCAGTTCGAGCACGTCGGCCTCACGAGGCGTCAACGGGCTGTCGCCCGCGCTGATCGCCTCGGCCGCGAGCTGCGGATCGACGTAGCGGCCACCCCGGTGGATGATCCGTACGGCGTCGGCCAGCACCTCCGCGGAGACGGTCTTGGGCAGAAATCCGCGGACGCCCGCGGCCAGCGCCCGCTTCAGGTGCCCCGGCCGGCCATGACCGGTGACGATCACCGTCCGGCATCCGGGAAGCTCGTCGTGGAGGGCGCGTGCCACGGTCACACCGTCCAGGTCCGGCAGCCGCAGGTCGAGCACGACGACGTCCGGGCGGACGGCGCGGGCCATCGCGAGCGTCTCGGCGCCGGTCGCCGACTGGGCCACGACGCTCAGGTCCTCCTCAAGCGCGAGCAGCGCCACGAGGGCGCCTCGGATGAGATGCTCGTCCTCGGCGAGCAGGATGCGGATCGTCCCGGCGGTCATCGAAGCTCCTCCTGCGCGGTCGCGGGCAGCGGCAGTTCGGCGGTGAGCCGGAACCGGTCGGGCCGCTCGTACACGGCGGCGACCCTGCCCCCGCGTGCCGCGAGCCGTTCGGCGAGTCCGGGGATGCCGTTGCCGGTCCCCTCCCGCCGCCGCCCGTCCGAGCCGGTGACCCCGTCGTTCTCCATGGTCAGTGTCAGTCGTCCGGCGCCGGTGTCCGAGGCGTGGCGCAGGGACACGGTGCACACCCGTGCCTCGCTGTGCCGCAGCACGTTCGTCGTGCCCTCCCGGACCACCCAGCCGAGGGCGTTCTGCACGTCGGCGGGCAGGCCGTGCCCGTCGCCGGTCACCTCGCAGCGGATCCCGGCCGAGGCGAGCACCGAGCGGGCGCCGGCGAGCTCGGTGTCCAGGTCGGCGGTGCGGTACCCGCTTACGACCGCGCGCACCTCGGTCAGGGAGTCCTGCGCGAGGCGGCGCACGCCGAGCATCTCCTCGGCCGCCCCCGGTCTTCCCCGCCTGACCAGCTGGGCGGCGAGTTCGCTCTTGAGCGCCACGACGGACAGGTTCCGGCCCATCACGTCGTGCAGGTCCCGGGCGAAGCGCAGACGCTCCTCCGCGACCGCGAGGCGTGCCTGGGCCTTACGCGCCCGATCCAGTTCCCAGACCAGCCGCAGCGTCCACATCGAGCTGTGGCAGGCGACCGCCAGAACGAGCAGGAGAGCGGACAGCGCGATCGCGGCGGGGACCGCGGCCTCCGCCGGCGCGCCCTCCGACCGGGACACGGCCAGCCTGGCCAGCCCCGCCGCCGTGACCACCGCCAGAGTGACCGAGGACGGCACCGCCGACGAAAGGGCGGTGAGGAACGCGGCGGCCGTGACCACCAGCAGCGCCGAGGCCGGGCCGTCGGGGTGGCCGGGCGTCGCACGGGGATAGGCCAGGATGCCGATCGCGACCGCCGCCACGGTGAGGCCGGTGGCGGCGGCGATCAGCCCGAGCGGCCGCGATCCGCGCCCCGGACGGTCACGTTCCGCATACCCGTGGTGGTCACGTGCCAGATAGTGGTCCAGCCCGGCGGACATCAGCATCGCGCACACGACGGCGTGCACGGCGGCGCCGGCCGTCATCGCCCACAGCGCCGCCGTGTCCACCTCGGGGGCGACCATGGTGGCGAGGACCACCGGCTCGAACGCGAACACTCCGCACGACGAGGCGCGGACCCACAGGTCGTAACGCTCCGCCTGGCCGCGCCGACGCCACTGGGGCAATCGGATCACCTGCCCTCCCCTCTCCCCTCTCCTCGCTCCGCGCGCCCGGCCCTTACGCGCCTCTCCACCCGCCATTGTTGGTCAACGGGGGAGGTGGCACGAACCGCCGTCACGGCACGAACCGCATCTCCGGCCAATGGGGCGACGGCCCGGTGAGCAGCGGGCTCGGCGAGCGCAGCAGGTGCCGGTCGAAGAAGGCGCGCAGGTAGGTGCGCTGGACCAGAACCGAGCGCGGCCCGTCGATGACGCCGATCGCCTCGTCGACCCGCTCGGGCGGCAGCCCCAGCGAATGCTGCCTGAGCAGCACCTGAAGGTCGGTGAACGAGGAGTGCGCCGCCCCGCGCAGCCGCAGCTCCAGCCGCGGGCCGCGCAGCCGGGGCCACAGGGCCGCCCAGCTCCGGTCGTTGTCCCGCCCGTGGCCTGAGGATCCGATCAGCAGGAACGGCCGGTCGAGCCCGGCGCGCAGGACCGGCCCGAACATCCCGCCGTCCAGGTTGGCGCCCGCCTTGATCCGCGCGTCGGCGTGCATCGCGGCTGCGCTCGTGGCGCCGCCCAGAGAGTGGCCGAACATGCCGACACGGGACAGGTCGAGCGCGCCTTTCATCCCTCTGGGGAGGGAGTGCGTGCCCATCGAGGCGTCGTGCCCGCGGTTGAGCGCGGTGAGCGTGTCGAGGACGAACCGGACGTCGGCCTGGCGGGCGGCCACCGCCTTGGTGGCGACGGGGTCGCCGGGGTTGTCGAAGTCCGGCTGCGGAGGGCTCGCCGCGTGGGTCTCCACCCGTCCGCCGGGGAACTCCACCGCCCCGGCGTCGTAGGTGTGGTCGACGGCCGCCACGACGTAGCCGTGGCTGGCCAGGTCCTCCACCAGAGCGGTGCTGGAGGCCCGGTCGGCCCCGAACCCGTGTGAGAGGAGCACCACCGCCCGCCCGCCGCGCGACCGGCTCACCGGCGCGCCGAGGTGGCCGTGGCCGTCGGGCAGGCGGACGGTCCCGGCGGGGACGCCGCGCAGCTGAAGCGCGGCGACCCCCGGAGAGAGCCACGGGGCCCGGGGGTGCCCGGTGACGCCTTCGGCCGGGTACCACAGCTGGACCATGAGCTCCCGGGCCGGCCTGGCGGGTTTCCACGGGTCACGGCGGGAGCGGTCCACCAGGTGGAGGGCGGCCGTGCCGATCCGGTGCGGGCCGGTCGGCTCCGGAAGTGTGAGCCGGACCGGCGCGACCCGGCCGGAGGCCTTCCAGGAGGCGACGGGCGCCTCTTCGGAGGACGCCCGCGTACCGGGTCTCGCCCCGGCGGCCACGGTACCGGCGGCGAGCACCAGCCCGAGCGCCGCCGTCAGGGCGCCGCCGAACAGCGGTGCCGGTGTCCGCCCGCGCGGACCGGTGTGTCGTGGACCGTCCGGCCCTGGACCGGTGTGCCGTCGGCGCGACGCCGGGGGGCGCGGCCCGGAGCCGGTGGGGGGCTGATCGAATCTCGTCATGCTTCCAGCGTCCGGCCGGCGGCGGCTCCGCGTCAGTGCGGTACATCACGGGTTTCTGTGCGCTTCGCATGATCGGCCGATGACAGATCTCATGTTTGGCCTCGTGCCGGCCGACGCCGTGCGAGCGGCCCCTCAGCACCCTCCAACGGCCCTCTCGCCGGGTTCCCTGCCGCTGACCCAGACGCCCCCAGACGCCCCCAGACGCCCCCAGACGGCCCTCCACCGGTCCCCGGCGGCCCTCCGCAGGGCTCTCCGCCGCTCCTTCGCCGGGCCGCGTCAGCTCACGTTCTGCCCGGCGTCGCGTGAGCGGTGCAGCCGCGACGCGAGCAGGGCGGCCAGCGCCCCGCCGGCGAGCGGGGCGAGGACGAAAAGCCACAGCTTGCCGAGCCGCTCGCCGTCGGCGAAGAAGGCCGGGCCGATGGAGCGGGCGGGGTTGACGGAGGCACCGGTGAGCGGAATGCCGACGAGCTGGACCGACGCCAGCGTCAGCCCGATCGCCAGGCCCGCGAACCCCTCGACGGCCAGGCCGTCGGTCACCAGCAGGAAGACCAGCACCAGCAGCGCGGTGAGCAGCGCCTCGACGACGAACGCCCCGGTGGCGTTCACCGTGCCGTCGAAGCCCGTGCTGCCGAACCCCCGGGTCTGGTCGGTGATCGCTCCGGTGACCACGGTGAGTTTGAGGAGACCGGCCGCCACGACACCCCCGAGAACCTGCGCGGCGGCGTAGCGTCCGGCCTCCGCCGCCGTCATCCGCCGCGCCAGGAGCATGCCCAAGGTCACGGCCGGGTTGAGCTGGCTGCCGGAGACCGGGCCGATGCCGTACGCCAGGGCGGTCATCAGCAGGCCGAAGACGAGGGCCACGCCGACCGCGCCGAGCTTGTCGATGCCGAAGACGGCGCCGCCGACGGCGAAGTAGACCAGGATGAAGGTGCCGGTGAACTCGGCGAGGTATCTCTTCACGGGTCACCGCCGTCGCCGCTGGGATGGGATGGATCGCGATCAGTTGCCGGGAAGCTCGCCCAGGGTCACCGTGACGGTGGCGGTGGAGCCGTCGGTGCGTTCGATCCCGACCTTGGCGCGGGCGCCGGGGCGCAGGGTGCTGAGGACCTCCGCGAGGTCCTGGGTGTCCTGGACGGCGGTGCCGTTGATCGAGACGATCACGTCGCCGCGCCGGATGCCCGCCGCGGCCGCGCCGCTGCCGGGGGAGACCCGCACCACGCTGACCCCCATGGCCTGGCCGTCCATGCCGATCACGGTCTGCACGGTGACCCCGAGGGCGGCCCTGTGGGTGTTGGTGACCCGGCCCTTGGTGATGATCTGGTTGGCGACGTCGGTGGCGGTGTTGGACGGGATCGCGAAGCCGATGCCCGGAACCGCGCTTCCGCCGAGCTCGGGGTTGACGGCGGTCAGGGTCGGGATGCCGATGACCTCGTTGGAGAGGTTGACCAGGGCGCCGCCGCTGTTGCCGGGGTTGATCGCGGCGGAGGTCTGGATGGCGCCGGTGATGGTCGCGCCGGGCGCCCCGGTCTCCTGCGGCTCGCTGACCGTACGGCCCAGCGCCGAGACGATGCCGTTGGTGACGCTGCCGGACAGGCCCAGGGGGTTGCCCATGGCGAGCACGATCTGCCCGACCCGCAGCTTGCCGGAGTCGCCGAAGGTGGCGGGCCGGAGCCCGGAGGGATCGTCCACCTTGATCACGGCCAGGTCGCCGAGGTTGAAGGTCTGGACGAGCCTGGCCTTCCGCGGCGGGCCGCCGGTGGCGAGTGTCACCTCGAAGCTTTTGGCCTGGCCGATCACGTGGGCGTTGGTGATGATGTGCCCGGAGCGGTCGTAGACGACGCCGGAGCCCAGGCCGTTCCTCGTGGTGATCTGCACGATCGACGGCAGCACCCTGGCGATCACCCGCTCGTACGTCGCCTCCAGTGCCTCGGGCCCGGTGGCGGTGGTGGCCGGCGTGCCCGGCGGCGTGGCGGTCGCCACGCTCGCGGAGGCGGTGTCCGACGGCTGGGCGCCCGTGCTCCGGCCGCAGCCGGTGAGCGCCATGACGACGGCGGTGAACAGCGCGATACGTGCGATCGATCCCTGCATGCGAGAATACTTCCCAGCTCGGGGCGGACGATGCTTCCCGTGGGGGAGGCCGCTTCATGGTGGGACGTGAGCTTTGCCCCCCTCCCGGTCGACACGTTGCCGTGGGGAGCCGTTTCGGCCGGGCCCGCCGGTGCCGGGGGAGGACCGCCGGGGCCGGGGATGTGGGGGCGGGGAGGGGCGGAACGGGACTCTATCCGCGAGGAGGCCTCGGATCCATCGAGGTCAGCGGGGATTCATCGAGGTCAGCGGCCTGTCGTGGCCGAAGTGTGATGGTATGAGTTCCAACTGTCAGCCCGGGTGACATAGCCTGGCGCCCATGGCGGATGTTGGCGGCGACTCCTCCGGGCGCTCTGGTGACAGGTACATCCCCTCCTATGACGCGCCCACGGCGCCCATACCCGCCGTCCGCGCCGAGGACGGCACGGTGATCCACCCTCGGGTGCCCCGCCGGTTCCCCATCGGTGACGGCGAGGAGACCGTCCTCGTTCCCCGGCCGGGTTCCGCGCCGCCACCCGCCGGGACGCCCGCCGAACCCGCGCGGGAGGAGGCCGGCGGGTCCGCCGACCCCACCGCCGGCGGGGTGGAGTCCGCCTGGATGTTCCCCGCGTTCGGCTTTCCCGCCATGGAGTCCGTCGAGCCCGCGTCGGTGGTGGGCTCCGAGCCCGCGGAGCCGGAGTCGCCCCGGGCGCCGGGGGCCTTCGCGCGGAGGGCCGTCGCTCCGGGACGGACTCCGGAGCGGGAGACGCCGGGAGAGGCCGGGCGACCGCCCCGCGCGGGCGCCGGTCCCGTCCGGCCGCGCCCCCCGGCAGGGGCCTTCGGCTCCGGAGGCCCCGGGGCGTCCCCCGGGCCGTCGCGTGCGCCCGGCGCGCCGTTCTCACCCCGCGTGATTCCCCGGGGCGGCGGGCGGAAGGAGAGCCTGCTGATGCGGATCGGGGACATCCCGATCCGGGTGGTCTACAGTTTCGGCGCGGCTCTCCTCACCGCCCTGGCGGTCTTCCTCATCTTCGTCCTGTTCTCCGGCGATCAGCCCGCCGACCCGCCCGAGGTCCGGCAGAAGGGGGCCGCCGACGGCGTCGCGTCTTCGGCGCCGCCGTCCGCGCCGCCGATCGCGCTGCCGGGCCTGCCCGTGCCGACGGCCATGCGGGTGCTGCCCGGTACGCCGAGCCCGGTGCTCGGCGTGGTGACCGACGCCAAGGCCGCGATCACCTATGCCAAACTGGGCGCGCCCTGGACGGTCGCGGCCATCCCGTCGTTCACCGCCGGTCAGCGGGTCGGCACCGGGCGGCTGCCGGGCACGTTGATCGCCTCCGGCCTGCTGCCGGGGGACACCCCGCGCGCCGACCTGAAGACCGACGCCCAGTTCCGCGGCGCGGCGACGGGCGCGGTGCGGTGGACGCTCCGCCGTCACTATCCGGCGGGCAGCAGGGTCACCTGGACCGCTTCGCAGCGGCCGGCCACGGGCAAGGGGTGGACGCTCGGCTACCGGGTGACCTACGTGGTGAAGGGGCGCAGGCACACCTCGCAGGCGGCGCTCACGCTGCTGGACATCGGCCGCCGCAAGCCGGCGATGCTGTTCGTGACCGTTCCGGATACGAACAAGCGGCTCTGGGCGGACATCGCCCCCCTGATGGCCGGCGCCCGCCCGTTGTGACGGAAGCACCTTCTAGAATATGGTTCCGCCACTGAACTCTGCCGGGAGGCTGTCATGGCGATCGGATTGAGCGAGGAACATGAGGCACTCCGCGCGTCGGTGATCGGCTGGGCGGCGCGGAACATCCCGTCGGAGGTCGTACGGGCCGCCGTCGCGGCCGGCTCCGAGGAACGCCCCGCCTTCTGGCCCGCCCTCGCCGCCCAGGGACTCGCCGGGCTCCACCTCCCCGAGGAGCACGGCGGCAGTGGGTACGGCCTGATGGAGGTGGCGGTGGCCGTCGAGGCGCTCGCCGAGCGGGTCGCCCCCGGCCCCTACGTTCCGGCCGTCCTGGCCGGGGCCGTCGTCGCGGCCTCGGAGGGCAAGGCCCGTGCCGAGCTGCTCCCCGGATTCGCCGACGGCACGCTGATCGGCGCGGTCGCGCTGTCCGGCGCGCTCACCGGCACCCGTGACGAGGACGGAGCGCTCACGATCGGCGGTGTCGCCGAGCCGGTCCTGGGCGGCGCGCTCGCCGACGTGCTGGTGCTCCCGGTCCGCACGGGCGAGGGGGAGGAATGGGTCGCGGTGGACGCCTCCGCGGCGACCGTGACCCCGGTCGGGGCGCTCGACCTCACCCGTGGTGTGGCCAGGGTGGAGCTCGCGGCGGTGACCGTGCCGCCGGGGCGCGTCCTGGAGGGGCTGGAGCGGCCCGCCGTTCTCAACCTGGCCGCGGTCCTGCTCGGCGCCGAGGCCGCGGGCCTCGCGGCGTGGTGCGTGACCGCCGCGTCGGAGTACGCCAAGGTGCGCGTGCAGTTCGGCCGCCCGATCGGGCAGTTCCAGGGCGTCAAGCACAAGGCGGCCCGGATGCTCGTCGCGCTTGAGCAGGCCCGTGCCACCGTGTGGGACGCCGCCCGCGCCCGCGGGGACGAGCGGGCCTACGCCGCCGCGATCGCGGGTGTGGTCGCCCCCGACGCGGCCGTACGGTGTGCCAAGGACGCCGTGCAGATCTTCGGCGGTATCGGCTACACCTACGACCACGACGTCCACCTGTACTACCGCCGCGCCCTGACCCTGCGCGCGCTGCTCGGCCCCTCGGCCGAGTGGGCCGACGCGGTCGCCTCGCTGGCGCTGAGCGGGGTGAGCAGGGACATGGAGATCGAGCTGCCCGCGCGCGCCGCCTCGCTCCGTGAGCGGATCCGGGCCGAGATCGCCGAGATCGCCGGGCTGGAGGGCGAGGGGCAACGGCGGGCGCTGGCCGCCGCCGGCTACGTCATGCCGCACCTGCCCAGGCCGTGGGGCCGCGGCGCCGAGCCGCTGGAGCAGGTGCTCATCCTCCAGGAGCTCAAGGCCGCCAAGGTCAGGACGCCCCAGATGATCATCGGTGCCTGGGTGGTGCCGTCGATCGTCGCCTACGGCACGCCGGAGCAGCAGGAGCGCTTCCTGCTCCCCACCCTGAGCGGCGAGATGATCTGGTGCCAGCTCTTCTCGGAGCCGGGGGCGGGCTCCGACCTCGCCTCGCTGCGGACGAAGGCGGAGAGGGTGGAGGGGGGCTGGAGGCTCAACGGCCAGAAGGTCTGGACGTCGATCGCCCAGATGGCCGAGTGGGCGATCTGCATCGCCCGCAACTCCTCGGCCGGCTCCAAGCACGAGGGCATCACCTACTTCCTGGTGGACATGAAGAGCGCGGGCGTCAAGGTCAGGCCGCTGACCGAGATGACCGGCGAGAGCATGTTCAACCAGGTCTTCCTCGACGACGTGTTCGTCCCGGACGAGCTGGTCGTCGGCGAGGTGGGGCAGGGCTGGAAGGTCGCCAGGAACACCCTGTCCAACGAGCGGGTCCTGCTCTCCTCGGGCTCCGGCGGCACCGGCGCGTCCGTGCCCGACCTGCTCGGGCTGACGGGCCGGCTCGGCCGCGCGCTCACCCCGGCCGAGCGCCAGGAACTGGCCCGTGTGGTCTGTGAGGGGCACTCGATCGGCGCGCTCGGCCTGCGGGTGACGCTGAGGCAGCTTGTCGGCGCCGAACCGGGCGCCGACGCCTCGGTCCGCAAGCTGCTGTCCACCTCGCACGCCCAGCACGTCGCCGAGTGCGCGGTCGGGCTGCTGGGCGCCTCCGCCGTGCTCGCCGCCGACGCCGCGCTCGGTGACGCCGGTCGCTGGAACCGCGCGGTGCTCGCCACCCGTGCCATGACGATCTACGGCGGCACCACGGAGGTGCAGCTCAACATCATCGGTGAGCGGATGCTCGGCCTGCCCCGCGATCCCGAACCGGGCCGGTAGGAGGGGGGCGGGCCCGCGAGGCGCTTGACGGACTCGCGTTCGAGGCTGTAAAGAACAACAATCAAGTCAATGTGCCTAAAATGATGATCTCCCCGTTTTCTCTTTCCGGGCCCGCTCCGCCGGTCCGCGGACACCTGGTGATCCGCGGCGACGGTGGAGCCGCGCGGCCCGGGAACCGGTGAAGGAGGAGACGGGGGCCGGACGGCCGTCGGCGGAGACGCCGGCGGCCGTCGGCACATCCGGGGCCGTCGGCACGCCTTCCACGCCCAGGCGGAGACACCGTGCCGCCGGGCGCGGTCGTGCCGGTGCCGGTGTCGTACGGCGGATTTCACGGCGATCGCCGTCGTATCCCGAAGATCCCGAAGATTCCCAAGAACGGTCTTCACACCTTCAATCACGCGGTGTTACTCCCGATCCGTCCTGCCGCTCGTGCTACGAAGAAAAAGTTGATCTTCTGCGAGCGTTTCAGGAGGCCTGATGGCACCCGTCGGCACCGGCCGTATCGTCACCCTTTCCGCCCTGCTGCTTGCCTGTCCGCTCACCGTCCCACCGGCCTCCGCGTCCCCGGCGGACACCGTCACCGCCGTGAGCATGGCCGGCGCGGGGAAGGCCGCTCCCGCGGCGCGCGCCCGGGCGGCGTTCACCGCCAACCTCGTCGCCCGGCAGAGCGACAGGTGCCTGGCGGTGGCGGCGGGAAGCACGCGCGACGGCGCCGCCGTGATCCAGTGGGACTGCGGCCCGCAGCCCGACCAGCTGTGGCGGCTGGTCTCGCTCGGCGGCGGCTACTACCACGTCCGGCCCTCCCACAGCAATAAGTGCCTGTCGGTGGCGGACGGGAGCACGCGCAACGGGGCCTTTGTGATCCAGTGGCAGTGCGGGGCGCAGCTCGACCAGCAGTGGAAGCTCGTGCAGAGGACCGACGGGTTCTTCGCGCTGGTCGCCCGGCACAGTGTCAAGTGCCTGTCGGTCTACCGGGGAAGCTCCCACAACGGCGCCTCGGCCATTCAGTGGAACTGCGGCGCGCAGTACGACCAGCAGTGGAAGCTCGCCTGAGGGGGAGCGTGACGCGGAAGGGCGCGTTCCTCCGGGGGCCGTTCCGTCGCCCGAGCGGCCCCCGGAGCCCTCGTCCGGCCCCGCCGGTCCCGGCCGGGGCGCCCGCTCGGTCCGCTTAGGGCGGCGGCCATCGGGTACCAGCAGCACATGGTCGATCTGCTGCCCCAGGAGGCCCTCCAGGAGGTGGTCGACCAGCTCGTCCGCCTGGTCGAGGCGGCCGGCGCGACCGTCATCTTCGTCGGGGCGGTGGCGGCCTTCGTCCGGTTTCTCCGGGTCGCGCTGCGTCGGCGGGGCGAGCAGGAGTTCATCGCGGTGCGCCTGTTCCTGGGCCGCTTTCTCGCCCTGGGCCTTGAGTTCCAGCTGGCCGGCGACGTGCTGCGCACGGCCGTCGCCCCCAGCTTCCAGCAGATCGGGCAGCTGGCGGCGATCGCCGCGATCCGGACCGCCCTGAACTTCTTCCTGAGCAGGGAGATCGAGCGGGAGGGGCGGGCGGTCGGGGAGTCCCGCCCGGCCCCGCCGTCCGGCGCCGCGAATGGCTGAGGTCACCGGGGCCGTCGCCGCCTCGCTCGTGCCCCTTCTCGTCGTCATGGGGTTGGCCTGTGCGCTCGCCGTCCTGCTGTCCGGTGGCGGTCCCCGGGGCGCGATGGCGGTGCTCCTGGACTTCCTCCTCGCGGCGGGACTCCTGCACCTCTCCCAGGCGCAGACGTGGGCGGCGATCACCGTGGCGGCGGTGACGACGGTGATCCGCAAGGTCGTCGTCGCCGGGTTCCTGCTGCGGCTCTGAGGGCGGGCCCCCTTTTTTTCACGGGCCCTCAGGACCCGGTTTCTCCTCGGGTCCTCAAGGCCCCGGCCGCGGCGTCCTCTCCCGGGCCGGTGGGGGCGGCCGGGACCGTAGGGGGTTCCGGAGACGCGGGGGAGACCGTCGAGGCCACCGAGGAGAGGGCGGACAGGAGGGCGGCGGTGGCCGGAGGGATCGGAGGGGCGCCGTAGACGGCGGCGTAGACGCGCCGGATCGAGCCGGGCAGCTCGGTCGCGCTGACCCGGGGGTGGCGGTGCGCCCGCAGGGCCAGGCCGGGCAGGACGGTCACCCCGACCCCCGCGGCGACCAGGGCCTGGACGGCGACCGCGTCGTCGGTGGTGAAGGCGATCTCCGGCTCGAAGCCCGCCCTCGCGCACAGCTCCAGCAGGTGGCTGCGGCACCGGTCGCACCCGCCGATCCAGCGGGAGCGGCGGTAGGAGGCCAGCTCGCCGTTCACGCCGTCGGTGACCAGGTAGCTGGGGTCGTCCAGCAGGGGGAACAGCCGGATGCCCTCATCCTCCGGGGCGGTGTCGTCGTAGCGGAAGACGACCGCCACGTCCACGTAGCCCACCCGGAGCATGCGCAGGGCCTCGGGCGGCTCGGTCTCGGTCAGGCGCAGCTCCAGCCCGGAGTGCCGCCGGGCCAGGAGAGAGGCCGCCTCGGGCACGAACGTGCCCAGGGCCGAGGGGAAGGCGGCCAGTCTCACCCGCCCCGCGCGCAGGCCCACGTGCGCCGAGAGCTCGGCGGCGGCGGAGTCGATGCGGCCGATGATCTCGATGGCCCGCTCCGCCAGCAGGCGACCGGCCTCGGTGAGCCGGATGCCCCTGCCCACCCGCTGGATCAGCTTCGCGCCGGTCTCGGCTTCGAGCTTGGCGAGGTGGTGGCTGACCGAGGGCTGGGAGTAGTGCAGTTCCCTGGCCGCAGCGGTGACCGACCCGTGTTTCGCCACGGCGGCGAGGACGCGAAGTCGTACGACATCAAGCATGCATCAACATTATCTATAAATAAGCGGGAAGATAGGTATTGGACGTTATGTATTGCTGCGGCCCACCATGAAGACATGGAAACCATGACGGTCGTCCGCCCCGGCCTGGCGGAGTTGGTGGCGAAGGTACGGCAGCCGGCCGGGGGGTCCGCCGATCCCCGCGCGACGGCCTTCGCCGTGGCCGACGTCCTGCGTGAGAACCTGCCCTCCCCGCGGATCCTCACCGAGGAGGAGCGGCTCGGAGACCCCGACGGCTACGTCGGCCACACCCTCCACGCCGAGGCGGCCTTCTCGATCGTGGCCGTGGTCTGGCGTCCCGGCCAGAGAACGCCGATCCACGACCACATCGCGTGGTGCGTGTTCGGGGTCCTGCAGGGGGTGGAGTACGAGACGCTCTACCGTCACGACGGTGACCACATGACCGAGATCGGCCGCACGGCCAACCGGGCCGGCGAGGTCAGCGGCTTCGCCCCGCCGGGTGACATCCACCGTGTGCACAACACCGGCGACGGCACGGCGATCTCCCTGCACATCTACGGCGCCGACCTCGGCGCCACCCCGAGCAGCGTCCGCCGTATCTACGACCTGCCGGTTCGCTGACGGAGTCCGCCGCCCGGGGTGGGGCCGCCGGGGCGGGGGCGCCCTTTTCGCGCGAGCCCCGCCTTCAGAACCCGGTGGAGCCGTACTCGTGGAGGAAGAGCGCCTCCGCGGTGGCCGTACGGCGGAGCTCTTCGATGTTGACCCGCTCGTTGGGCGCGTGGATCGCCGCGTCGTCGTCCTCGGCGCCGAAGAGCAGGATCGAGGCGGCCGGGAACTGCTTGACGAGCGTGGAGACCAGCGGGATCGAGCCACCGGCGCCGACGTCGCGCGGCGGACGGCCGAAGGCGCGCTCCATCGCCCGGTTCAGCGCGGTACGGGCCGCGCCTCCCGAGTCGGCGAGATACCCGGTGCCCAGCACGTAGTCGGTGAACCGCAGCCGGACCCCCCAGGGGGCGACCTGCCGGAGGAAGTCGACCACGGCCTCCACGGTCGTCTTCGGGTCTCCGGCCGGAGGTACGCGCACGGTCACCCGCGCCCGCGCGACCGCCTGAACCGCGTTGATGGCCCCCGCGACGCTCGGCACGTCCATGCCGGTGATCGTGATGGCGTAGGAGGCCCACAGCCGGTCGGCCGGCGACCCCGAGCCGACCAGTGAGACGCCGTCGAGCACGCCCGCGGTGGCGCGGAACTCGTCCTCGGAGGGGCCGCTGCCGAGGAAGGCGCCGCGCGGCAGGCCGGGCACGCGGATGTCGCCGTGATCGTCGTGCAGGGCGGCCAGCATCCGGATCAGCGCGGCCAGGGCGTCCGGGGCGGCGCCGCCGAACGAGCCGCTGTGCAGCGCCTCCTTCAGCGAGCGCACCTCGACGGTGAAGGCGCCCATGCCGCGCAGCGAGGTGGTCACCGAAGGGTCGCCCAGACGGGGGTTGCCCGTGTCGGCGACGATGATCGCGTCGGCGCGGACCAGCTCGGGATTCTTCTCGATGAACGCCTCCAGACGCTCTCCCGCGTACTCCTCCTGACCCTCGACGATCACCTTGACACCTACGGGGAAGCGGCCCTGGAAGACGCGGAGCGCCGCGACGTGGGAGATGATGCCCGACTTGTCGTCGGCGGCGCCGCGGCCGTAGACGGAGCCGTTGATCTCGGTGGGCTCGAAGGCGGGGGTGCGCCACAGGGAGGGGTCGCCCGGCGGCTGCACGTCGTAGTGCGCGTAGAGCAGGACGGTCGGGGCGCCCGGCGGAGCCGGCGCCTCCGCGTAGACCAGGGGGAAGCTCCCCTCCACCGGGATCTGCCGGACGTGCGGCAACCCGATGCTCCGCAGCAGCCCCTCCGTCAGCGCGGCGGCCGCGCGCACCGGCTCCTCGGGGTAGCCCGGGAAGGCCACCGAGGGGATGGCGACGAGTCGCTTGAGGTCTTCCACCGCCTGGGGAAGACCCGCGGCGACAGCGTCCTCGATCTCATCAGGAGTCACGACTTTCCCTCGCATGTAGGTATGTTCTCCACTATTTGATCACAAACAGCCATCGGCAAACCTTTTGCCGTCTTGCATCGTTCCAATGGGTGCCGACCTCGTGGTCTCAGGGCCGGAACGCGATGTAGCCCCTTGGGTTGCGATCGCGGATTTCGTTGTTGTGGTCTATCGGTGATACGAATTCCAGTGTAGTTATGGCCTTCTGCCACGTTTTCGCTTGTCAAGGCGTTCTTCTGGCGGGCAGACTGGGGACAGCTCAGCTCATCGAGGGAAGACAGCCATGACCCACCCTGAAAACACCGACGTGACCTCGATCATGAAGGCGGCGCAGGACAACCTGTGGATGCACTTCACCCGGCACAGCTCCTACGGGGGCTCGGAGGTGCCGATGATCGTGCGAGGTGAGGGCCCCTACATCTACGACGTCCACGGCAAGCGCTATCTCGACGGCCTGGCCGGGCTGTTCGTGGTCCAGGCCGGTCACGGCCGGAGCGAACTGGCGGAGGCGGCCGCCAAGCAGGCTCAGGAGCTCGCCTTCTTCCCCTTGTGGTCCTACGCCCACCCCAAGGCCGCCGAACTGGCCGGGCGCCTGGCCGAGCAGACCCCCGGCGACCTCAACCGGGTCTTCTTCACCACCGGCGGCGGGGAGGCCGTCGAGACCGCGTGGAAGCTCGCCAAGCAGTACTTCAAGCTGACCGGCAGGCCGCTCAAGCACAAGGTCGTCAGCCGGCAGATCGCCTACCACGGCACCCCGCAGGGCGCTCTGTCGATCACCGGCATCCCGGCCTTCAAGCAGATGTTCGAGCCGCTGGTCCCCGGCTCGATCCGGGTGCCCAACACCAACCACTACCGCGCCGACGAGATCACCGGCGTCCCCGGCATGACACCGGAGGAGTACGGCCTCTGGGCCGCCGAGCGCGTCGCCCGCGCCATCGAGATGGAGGGGCCCGACACCGTGGCCGCCGTCTTCGTCGAGCCGGTGCAGAACGCCGGGGGCTGCTTCCCGCCGCCGCCCGGATACTTCCGGCGCCTGCGCGAGATCTGCGACGAGTACGACGTCCTGCTCGTCTCCGACGAGGTCATCTGCGCCTTCGGGCGCCTCGGCACGATGTTCGGCGGCCAGAAGTTCGACTACGTTCCCGACGTCATCACCTGCGCCAAGGGCATGACCAGCGGATACTCGCCGATCGGTGCCATGATCGCCTCCGAGCGCCTCTTCGAGCCGTTCAAGAACGGCACCGAGATGTTCGCCCACGGCTACACCTTCGGCGGCCATCCCGTCTCCGCGGCCGTGGCCCTGGCCAACCTCGACCTGTTCGAGCGCGAAGACCTCCTCGGCCACGTGTCCCGCAACGAGCCGGTCTTCCGCGCGACCCTTGAGCGCCTGCGCGACCTGCCGATCGTCGGCGACGTGCGCGGCTCCGGCTACTTCTGGGGCATCGAGCTGGTCAAGGACAGGGCGACCAAGGAGACCTTCAACCTTGAGGAGTCCGAGCGGCTCATCCGGGGTTTTCTCTCCTCGGCTCTGTACGATGCGGGGCTGTACTGCCGTGCCGACGACCGGGGCGACCCAGTGATCCAGCTTGCTCCGCCACTCATCTGCGGCCCCCGGGAATTCGACGAGATCGAGTCGATTCTCCGTTCGGTCCTGACAGAAGCGGGGAATCGGCTCTGAAAACGGCGTCGCGCGAGCACAATAGTTCCCACCGAATTGTCATGGCATCCACCGAATCGTCACCGCGTTCGTTGGATGGCGCCGTGACGCCCTTTGGCATCCGAAAGGAACCTCTATGAAGATCGGCGTGCCTGCCGAGGTCAAAAACCACGAGTACCGCGTCGCCGCCACCCCGGCGGGCGTGCACGAGCTGGTCCGACACGGCCACGACGTCTACGTCCAGCGCGGCGCGGGCCTCGGCTCGCACCTCCCCGACGAGGAGTACCTCTTCGCCGGCGCCAAGATCCTCGACACCGCCGATGACGTGTGGGGCGTGGCCGACATGATCCTCAAGGTCAAGGAGCCGATCGCCGAGGAGTACCACCGCATGCGCGCCGGGCAGGTGCTCTTCACCTACCTGCACCTGGCGGCCGGCCGTGAGTGCACCGACGCCCTGCTGGAGCGGCGGGTCACCGGCATCGCCTACGAGACCGTCCAGGTCGGCAACACCCTCCCGCTGCTGGCCCCCATGTCCGAGGTCGCGGGCCGCCTGGCCCCGCAGGTGGGCGCCTACAACCTCATGCGCTTCAACGGCGGGAGGGGCGTGCTGCCCGGCGGCGTGCCCGGCGTGAGCCCGGCGAAGGTCGTCGTCATCGGCGCCGGGGTCTCCGGCCTCAACGCGGCCCAGATCGCGGTCGGCATGGGTGCCGACGTCACCGTCCTCGACCTCAACATCGACCGCCTGCGCCACATCGACGCCGTCTACCAGGGCCGCATGAAGACCCTCGTGTCCACCTCCTACACGATCGAGCGGGAGGTCCTCCAGGCCGACCTGGTCATCGGCGCGGTGCTGATCCCCGGCGCCAAGGCGCCGACGCTCGTCTCCAACGAGCTCGTCTCCCGCATGCGGCCGGGCTCCGTGCTCGTCGACATCGCCATCGACCAGGGAGGCTGTTTCGAGGACTCGCGCCCGACCACGCACGCCGAGCCGACCTACCGGATCCACGACTCGATCTTCTACTGCGTGGCCAACATGCCCGGCTCCGTCGCCAACACCTCCACCTACGCCCTGACCAACGCGACCCTGCCCTACGCGGTCAAGCTCGCCGGCCTGGGCTGGAAGGCCGCGCTCCAGAAGGACCCCGCCCTGGCCCTGGGCCTCAACACCCACGCCGGACGCCTCACCAACGACCAGGTGGCGCTCGCCCTCGACCTGCCGTTCGTGCCGGTCGCGGAGGTCATCGCCGCCTGACGCCCGCCGTACGGCCCCGCCCGCCTCGGTCGCGGATGGGGCGGGGCCGTACGTCCCCGGTCGCACCGGAGAAGACCCTCAGGGCGCCGCCGCGCCGCCCTCTCCCCGGGCGAAGACCGAGGTGTCGAGCGTGAACCCGACCGGCTCGGGGATGGGCACCGGCGTGCCCACCGCCACCCGGGCGGAGGTCAGGTAGACCCCGTCCTTCGGGTCGCTGAGAACCGTCACGGTGGCGGGCGTGGCCACCGGGTCGATGATGACCATGACCGGGATCTGCCCGAGGGCGTAGACGCCCGGCGTCCGGTCGCGGTCGTCGACGACGCTGCCCGGCGACACGATCTCGGCCGCCATCAGCAGGCCGGAGGAGAGCGGCTCCCGCTCGCTCCAGCGGGGGCGGTCGGAGGGTTGCCGTCGCGATGTCAAAACCATGAGTTTCCCTCCGTGTCCTCGTGAACACGTTCGGTGTCGCCGGCCTGTCGTCCGGGTGCGCGGTTTTTCTCCGACGACGTCGCAGGGAGCCGGGGGGGAGTCAGAGCCAGCCGGGGCGGACCAGCCCCGACTCGTAGGCGATGACGACGAGCTGGGCGCGGTCGCGGGCGTGCAGTTTCATCATCGCGCGGCTGACGTGGGTCTTGGCGGTGGCCGGGCTCATGAGGAGCCTTGCGGCGATCTCGTCGTTGGTCATGCCCGTGGCGACCAGCGTCAGGACCTCGCGCTCGCGCTCGGTGAGGCGGGCGAGGTCGCCGGAGGGGTGGGGCGCCTTGGCGCGGCTGGCGTACTCGGCGATCAGACGGCGGGTCACACCGGGGGAGAGCAGCGCGTCGCCGGCCGCGACGACGCGTACGGCCTGGATGAGCTCGGCCGGTTCGGTGTCCTTGACCAGGAACCCGGCGGCGCCGTTGCGCAGGGCCTCGAAGACGTACTCGTCGAGTTCGAAGGTGGTCAGGATGACGACCTTCGGCCCCGGCGGCATCTTCCGGGCGGCGGTCAGGCCGTCGGTGCCCGGCATCCGGATGTCCATCAGCACCACGTCGGGCCGGTGCAGAGCGGCCAGCCGGAGCGCCTCGGCGCCGTCGGCGGCCTCGCCCACGACGGTCATGTCGGGCTGGGCGTCGAGCAGTGCCCGGAACCCGGCCCTGACCAGGGCCTGGTCGTCGGCGAGAACAATCTTGATCACGTTTTTTCCTCGGGGATCGGCAGCCGGGCCTCGACGCGGAAGCCGGCTCCATGGTGTTCGGCGGTCAGTGTGCCCCCCAGGGCCGTGGCCCGCTCCCGCATGCCGGGGATGCCGTTGCCGCCGCCCAGGCTCTCTCCGGGGGCGGTGCCGCCGGAGTCGGTGACCCGGATCAGCAGCTCGCGGGGGCCGTACTCCAGCGCGACGGTGACCGAGGCGCCCGGCGCGTGCCGGGCGACGTTGGTGAGCGCCTCCTGCACGACGCGGTATCCCGCCAGCTCCGTCCCCGAGGTGAGTGTCCTGGCCTCGCCGGTGACGCGCGTGGTGACCGGCAGTCCGCTGCGCTCGATCAGTTCGCCGAGCCGGTCCAGCCCGGCCGCGGGGGAGCGGGGCGGGCCGTCGCGGAGGACGGCGAGCACCGAGCGCATCTCCGTCAGTACCTCCTTGGACGCCTGCTTGATCGTGGTCAGGGCGGCGCGCGCCTGCTCGGGGTGATCGTCGATCAGGTACAGCGCGGTGGACGCCTGCACGTGGATGAGGGAGATGTTGTGGCCCAGCACGTCGTGCAGCTCCTGGGCCATGGTCAGCCGCTCCTCGCTGGCCTGCCGGCGAGCCTCCTCCCTCTCGACCCGTGTGTGCTCCATCAGCCGCTCTTTCCTGGCGCGGGCGTACTCGCTCACCGCCAGCACCACGCCGATGAACGCCGCCACGGCGAGGTTGTGGTACCAGGCGGGGATGGGCAGCGCGATGAACAGGGTCGTGTAGACGGTGAAGAACCCGTACAGCAGGCCCGAGGCCAGCCAGGCGGCCCGCCGGTGGCCGGTGACGACGGCGTTGTGGATCGCGATGACCGGGCTGATGAAGACCGGGCCGTAGGAGTAGCGCATGACGAGGAAGACGCAGGTCACAACCATGGTCGCGACCATGGTGAGCACCGGGTGGCGGCGCCGGGCGAGCAGGGCGAGCGGTCCGGCGAGCAGCAGCGCGTAGCCGGGAGGGTCCAGGGCGACGCGCATCAGGCCGGCGGAGCGGACCTGGTTCCCCTGGGTGCCCTGGGTGCCCACGACCTGGGCGATCGCGACGATCAGGGGAAGCGGCGTGAGGGGCCGGCGGGGATGGGCGCGCACGCTCAGACTGTATGTCCGTTCTGTCAGGTCGCGCGTCCGCCCGGGGGCGCGGGTGACGCTACGTCACGGGAGGTAGGAAAGGGGCTGACAAGCCGGGTCAGCTGAGTCAAGCTGTCTGCGGGAGGCCATCATGATCAATCGTCGATTAGCCGTGTTCGCCGCCGGGGTCCTGGCCGGTGGCTCCGTCCTGTTCGCACAGCCCGCCGCGGCGTCGCCCCCGCAGTCGCCGCAGTCGCCGCAGTCGCCGCAGTCGCCGCGGGGAGAGAAGAGGGCCGTCGCCGAGGGGTACGGCGGCGCGGTCTCGACCGTCGACCTGGACGCCGGCCGTGCCGCTCTGGAGACGCTGCGCCGGGGCGGCAACGCGATGGACGCCGCGGTCGCGGCGGCGGCGACGCTCGGCGTCACCGAGCCCTACTCGGCGGGGCTGGCCGGAGGCGGGTTCATCGTCTACTACGACGCGCGGCACCGAAAGGTCCACACGATCGACGGCAGGGAGACGGCGCCGAGGGCGATGACCGCCTCCTCCCTGGAGGGGGTGCCCTTCGAGGAGGCCGTCACCAGCGGGCTGTCGGCGGGGGTGCCGGGCAGCGTGGCGCAGTGGGAGTTCGCGCTGAGGCGGTTCGGCACGATCTCGCTCGCGCGGGCGCTCAGGCCCGCGATCGAGGTCGCCGCCAAGGGGTTCACGGTCGACCAGACCTTCCACGACCAGACCGCGGCCAACGCCGGGCGTTTCAAGGACTTCACCTCGACCGCCGAGCTCTATCTCCCCGGCGGCTCCCCGCCGCCGGTCGGCTCCACCTTTCGCAACCCCGACCTGGCCGAGACCTACCGGCGGCTCGGCAGGAGCGGCGGAGACTGGCTGTACGGCGGGCCGCTCGGCGCGGAGATCGTGGCCACGGTCAAAAGGCCCCCGGTCGTCCCCGGCTCCGCCCGCCGTGTCCGTCCCGGCCTGATGGAACCGTCCGATCTGGCCGCCTACCGGGTGGTCGAGCGGCCGGCGACCAAGGTGACCTACAAGGGCATGGACGTCTACGGGATGGCGCCGCCGTCCTCGGGCGGTTCCACGGTCGGCGAGGCGCTCAACATCCTTGAGGCCCTGCCCGAGGTGGGGCCGCACGAGTATCTTGAGGCGTCCCGGCTCGCCTTCGCCGACCGGGGGAGATATGTCGGCGACGTCCCGGGCGTACCGCTCGCCGAGCTGCTGTCCGACGGGTTCGCCGGGGAGCGCGCCTGCCTGATCGGCGAGCGGGCGATGGCCCACCCCGCCGCCCCGGGAAACCCCGACGGCGCCTACGGGCCGTGTGAGGCGGCGCCGCCCGCGCGGGCCACGCCGACGCCCGCGGAGGGCCCGGAGACCACCCACCTGGTCGTGACGGACCGCTGGGGGAACGTCGTCGCCTACAACATCACCATCGAGTCGACCGGCGGCAACGGCATCGTCGTCCCCGGCCGGGGCTTCCTGCTCAACAACGAGCTGACCGACTTCACCTTCGGCCCCGCCCCCGGCGACCCCAACCTGCCCGGCCCCGGCAAGCGGCCCCGGTCGTCGATGGCTCCGACGATCGTCCTGTCCGGCGGCCGGCCGCTGCTCGCGCTGGGGTCGCCGGGCGGCTCCACGATCATCACCACGGTGCTGCAGATCCTCGTGAACCGCTGGGAGCTCGGCATGACGCTGCCGGAGGCGGTGGCGGCTCCGCGCGCCACCCAGCGCAACACCGCCCAGACCCAGGCCGAGGCGGGGTTCGTCGACCGCTACGGCGCCGAGCTCACCGCCAGGGGGCACGCCTTCGCGCCGAGTCCCGAGATCGGCGCGGCCACGGCCGTGGAGTTTCTCGGCGGCGGGAGGCTGCGTGCGGTCGCCGAGCCGACAAGAAGGGGCGGGGGCAGCGCGCTGGTGGTGAGCGAACGCCGCTGAGCGCCCCGCCGGCCCCGTGTCCGGCCGGGCGAGGCCGGAGCCGGTGATCGTCGCTCCGGGGCGCGCTCGTCCGGTCCCCCCTTCGCGGGGGCCGCCCGCAGGCGCGGGGGCGTGGCCGCGGGGCCGGTCGTGGTCCTTGGCACGGGAACGCGAAAAGCGCCGCCGGCCCGCCCTGCTCCCGGGGCTCCCTGGAGGTTTTCGAGGGGGCCGGAGGGGCTGGGGAGTCCGGGGACGCCGGAAGGTCCCGGGGCCGCGGGAGGGCGATTGGACGGCGGAGGCCCGGGGCCGGGGATCGGGAGGGTCTAGAGGATCAGGTAGACGGTCACGGCGACCACGGCGATGACCGCCACCGCCACCGCGATCGGCACCGTCAGCGACCGCCTGCCGGCGGCGGCCTCCGGCTCTTTACGCTGGGCGAACGCGCGGAACTGCTGGGTGTTGCCCGCCGGGTCAATCTGGGGATCAGACATGGGTCGACTTTAGCGAGTCGTCATACTGTCCCGATACCGGTTCATGGCACTTTTGTGGTGGTCTGTGGCGGATGTTCTCAGCGCGGTGTCCGAGTGTGGTCCTGGGAACGGGACCGTTCGAACGGGCGGATAGCGTGGTGTCATGCTCCGCACCCTGCTCTCTCCCCGCGTGCTGGTGCTCCACCTGCTCGCGGTCTGCGCGTTTGTCGTGTGCGGACTGCTCGGCCGTTGGCAGCTCGGCGTGTTCGAGGAGTCCGGCCGGCCGCACGCGGCGCGCGACCCCGCCCCGGTGGACGTCACCGCCCTCACCGAGGCCGGGCGGCGTGTGGCGGGCGAGGCCGCCGGACGCCGGGTGACCGCCCGGGGCGTCTTCGACCCGTCCCGGCAGCTCCTGGTCGCCGGGCGCGAGGAGGGGCCGTGGCTGCTCACCGCGCTCGACCTCGGCGACGGCACCGCGATCCCCGTCGTGCGGGGCCGGGTCTCCGGGGCCGGCGACCCGGCCGCCGCCGTACCGCCCGGTGAGGTGACGGTCACCGGGCGGCTGCGGTCCTCCGAGGCGGTCGAGGGCGCGCCGCGCAGGACGGGCCCCCTGCCTGCGGGGCAGGTCGCGACGGTCACGTCGTCCGAGCTGATCAACATCTGGCGGGGTGCGAAGCTGCGCGACGGCTTCGTGGTGGCCACGGCGTTCTCCCCGGCCCCCGCCGTCGCGGCCGGGCCGGTGCCCGCGCCCCCTCCGACCGAGTCCGGCGGGTTCACCTGGCGCAACCTCGCCTACGCCGCCCAGTGGTGGATCTTCGGGCTCTTCGCGGTGTTCATGTGGTGGCACTTCGTGCGGGACATCCTGCGCGGCCGTACGGCGGAGCGGGAGGCCGAGCCGAAGCCCACCCCGGCCTGACCCCGGCATATCGTTACAGTGTCCGGACCCCGAGACCCGAGGTAGATGACCGTGCAATCCGCCCTCAAGCCCTTCCGCGTCCTGGCGTACGTCGTCGGCGTGATGCTGCTCGTCCTGGTGGCCTGCATCGTGCTCCGGTACGGCTTCGGCGTCGAGGGGCCGTCGAAGGTCGTCTCCCCGATCCACGGCTTCCTCTACATGCTGTATCTCGTGGCCACGATGAACCTGGGAATGAAGGCCCGATGGGCCTGGCCGTACACCGTGGGCGTGATGCTCGCGGGAACCGTGCCGCTGCTGTCGTTCGTGTTCGAGCGCAAGGTCACCCGGCGCGTGGAGGCCGGGCCCGCGACCGCCTGACCCGCCGGTCCGGAGGGGAACGCCCCGGCGGAGCGGTCCCGGACCGGCGCGGTCCCCGGCGTCTCCGGCGTCTTCAGCGGCCGAGGCCGCGTCGGCGGGCGCGCTTGAGCCGCTCGCGCTGCGAGGGGTCGAGCATCAGGTAGCCGGCGATCGGGGCGGCGACGACGCCCAGGACGACCAGCAGGCTCAGCCAGCCGGGTAGGAAGATCAACGACAGGATCACCGCGACCCCGGCGCCGAGGACGTATTTCTGGACGGGCGACATCTTCACCATCCTCCGAACGTGGGGCGAGCGCCCCACCTGTTGTCCATTCTGTGTCCTTCGCTCAACGCATGGACTCACCGGCGGGGTTCCATCCGAGATATATCGTGACCATCCGGCGACCTCGCCCATGCTCCGTCTCCCGGCCCTGGTTTCGGCCCGGCTCCCTCCCCGGCCCCTTTTCGCGGGGCGCCGGGGCCGGAGAGCGGCGGCGTCTCGCCTCCGGCGCGGCGCGCGGCCCCCTCAGCCGGCGCGGCCCAGAGCCGCGAGAACCCAACCGGTGGCCTGGAGCGCTCCCCGGCGCGTCGTGCCGCGCGTGTCCTCCCCGCCCCCGCGCTGATACTGGACCGTGACCACGAGGTTGGCCGTGCGCACGACCACCCCGGTGTTGTAGGTGAGCCGGTTCGTGACCTCCGTCGTGTACGCCTCGGGGGCGAGTCCGGGCAGGGGGACCGGGGGCCTGACCATGGTCAGCGGCAGTCCCATCGTCGTTTCGGTCCGGGCGCCGTCCTCTTTCAGAAAGCGTGTGTAGTCGCGGTGCGCCCGTGCGGCCGAGCCGTACCGCAGCACCTGGACCAGGAGCCGGTAACGCAGGGTGCTCACCTGGCTCCGGTCGTCGGCTCCCCAGGAGCACTCGTTGCCCTTCTGCCGGGACGGGGTCGTCTCCAGCGACAGCTCCTCGGCCCCGGAGGCGGTGATCAGGGAGCAGGCGTCGGGGGTGGTGGCGAAGAAGGTGGGGGAGGGGGCCGGTGCGGCGGCCGGGGGCGGGGACGGGACGGCGGGGCGGGGCCGGAAGACGACGCCCCCCGCGAGGACGGCACCCCCCGCGAGGACGGCGGCCAGGGCCACCACCCCCGGAGTGAGCGGCCGCCGGCGCACGGGGGCGGGGCGGGGCGCGATCTCCTCCAGGCTCAGCCGGACCGAGGCGACGCCGGGTCGGCGGGCCGGGTCGGCCGCCAGCAGCTCCTCCACAAGCGGGGTCAGCGGACCGGAGCCGGTCGTGCCCGCCGGGCCGGTGGCGGGGCCGGTGGCGGGGCCGGCCAGGGGCAGGCCTCCGGCCAGCAGGGGCGCGGACCGTGCCCCGGTGTCCGGGGCACGGCCCTCGACGGCGGTGAACAGGACCGCGCCCAGGTCCCGCAGGTCGTCGGAGGGAACGAAAGCGGTCACACCGGTCAGCACGACCCGGCCGTCGGCGGAGAGCAGCACGGTGTCCGGGGTGGCCGAGAGGCGGATCCCCCGCTCGCGGGCGGCGCTCAGCGCCTCCAGCACGCGCAGGCCCACCTCGGCCGCCCGCTCGGCGGGCAGCGGCCCGTCGGCCCGGACGGCCTGCGCCAGCGAGCGGCCCTCGACCGCCTCGGTGACCAGCCACAGCCGGTCGGGGGCGGAGATCACGTCGTGCAGGGTCGCGACGCCGGGATGGCGCAGGTCGGCCGCGGCGCGGATGTGCCCCAGGAGCAGGTCGCGGCCGGGGCCGGGAGGCGGCAGCGGCACCTCGGCGATCGTGACCTCGCGGGCGAGCAGTTCGTCCCGGGAGCGCCAGGTGGCGCCCGTGTGGTCGCGCCGTTCCAGCAGCCGGTAACGGCCGGCCAGCAGGCCGGGGCCGTTCACGGCGGGCCCCCGGCGCGAAGGTCCCCGGTCCGGGAGGGCTGTGCGGGGGTCGCGCGGAGCGGCCGGAGGCGGCCGGAGGTGATCGGGGCGTTCTCAGTCACGACGGTTCAGCTCCTCCGCGGCGAGCCGGGCCGCGTGCAGGGCCTTCCGGCGCAGAGCGGGGGTGACGCGCCGGCTCTTCTCCGACAGGCTGACCTCCACCAGGAGGTTGCTGACCCGGAACCGGATCACCGCGTGGGCCCGGTCAAGGGCGGTCATGTCGTAGGCGAACGCCTCGGCGCCGACCCGGTCCACGTCCCGCAGCGGGCCGACCGTGCCGAAGGGGCCGGTCCCCCTGTCCGCCTTGAGCTTGACCCGTTCGGCGGCGAAGAACGCGTGGGCGGTGTCCGGGCCCGACCTGCCCGGAGCCGGGGCCCGGCTGCCGAGCGTCACGCGCAGCCCGCGGCCACCCGGATCGCTCCAGCTGCAGTAGGCCTCCCTGTCGGTCGCGGCCTCGTCCGACACCGGGGCGGAGGTCGGCCCCACGGCCCGGATCCGGGCCGGGGTGAGCAGGCCGCACGGATCGGGTGCGACGGCGAACCTGCCGGGCGCGAGATCCGCGGCCCGCGACGGCGGGGAGCCCCCGGGGCCGGGGCCGTCCGTGGTCAGCAGGACCGCCACCGCCACCCCGGCCGCCGTCACCGCCGCCCCCGCCCCGGCGAGGAGCCCGATCCGGGCGCGCCCGGACGGCCGTGCCCCTCGCGCCCCTCGTGCTCTCCGCGCCCCCCGTGCTTCCCACGCCTCCGGCGTCCCCTGTGCTCCCGGCGTTCCGCCCTCGGTGACCCCCGGCGGCGGTGCGACGGGGGCGGGGGGCAGCCCCTGGGCGACCCGGTGCAGCGCCGCGCGCAGGGCGGCCTCCCCCGGCCGCGCCCGGGGGTCCTTCTCCAGGACGGCCAGCAGCACCGGCGCCAGGTCGCCCGCCCGGGAGGGGAAAGGGGTCGGTTCGGTGAGCACCGCACCCAGGGTGGCGACGGGAACGGCCCGCTGGAACGGCCCCCTTCCCTCCACCGCGGCGTACAGGGCCGCGCCCAGGGACCACAGGTCGGCGGACGGGCCGTCGCCGGTGCCGCGCAGCCGTTCCGGGGCGATGTAGCCGGGCGAGCCGACCAGCGCGTCCGGGGAGGTGAGCTGGACGTCACCCTCCAGCGTGGCGATGCCGAAGTCGGTCAGCAGCACCCCGCCGTCGTCGGCGAGCATGATGTTGGCCGGCTTCACGTCGCGGTGCACGATGCCCCGGCCGTGCGCGAGGGCCAGCGCGTCGAGGACGGCCAGGCCGATCGCGGCCACCCGTCGCGGGGGCAGCGGCCCGTCCGCGCGGACCGCCTGCTCCAGGGAACGGCCCCGCACGAGGTCCATCACGATCCAGGGCCGGCCGTCCTGGGCGACGACGTCGTGCACGGCCACGATGGACGGGTGGCTCAGCCGGGCGGCGGCCCGCGCCTCGCGCAGGGTGCGCTCGCGCCTTTCCACCCGCTCGGCCTCGGGCAGGCCGAGGCCGAGCCGTACCTCCTTGATCGCCACCTCGCGGTGGAGCAGTTCGTCCCTGGCGCGCCAGACCACGCCCATCCCGCCCGCGCCGAGCCGATCGAGCGCGCGGTAGCGGCCCGCGAGCACGGGCGGCGGTGCCTCAGCCACGGGCCTTCAGGGCCTGGGCGACCCAGCGGGCGGCCTTCGTGGCGTTCTGCGTGATCACGCCGTCGGAGTCCTCGGTCACTCCGCCCCGGAGATACTCGACCTCGGCGATGAGATTGCTGATCCGGAAGACCACGGTCACCTTGTAGGCCCCGTTGTAGATGTTGAACTTGTTGTAGGCGCCCATCATGAACGCGTCCTCGCCGATTCCCTTCAGGTTCCGGGGGGGTGCGGGCCTGGGGGTGGCGAACGTGCCGCCGGTGGCGAGGTCCTTCTTCTTGCCGCTCAGATACTCCTTCGCCCGCTCGATCTCCGAGCCGTTCCGTTTCTGGGCGACCAGCCGCACCTGAAGGTCGAACTTCTCCGGGTTGGGCATGCGCCAGTCGTGCCGGTTGAGCCAGTTGCACACGGACGACTCGACCTCCGAGCTCCGGAAGCCCGGTACGAGCTCCTGGGCCTGCCCCTCGTCGAGCAGGCCGCAGGCCCGGGGCGCGGAGGCGAACCGGCCCTTGGCCCCGGCGGCCGGCGTGGCGGAGGCCTCCTGGTCGTCCCCGCCGGAGCGGCCGATCATCGGGGCGAGCAGGACGCCGATGGTGACGGCCATGGCGGCGAGCAGGCCGCAGGTCAGTCCCACGACCGAGCGGGGCACGAACACCCCCTGGGAGCGGCCGCCGGAGCGCTCGGTCGGTCCGGTCCGCGCCTGCGAACCGGGGGAGGTGTCTTTCGGTCCGCCCGAGAGCGGGACGAGCGCGCGCGAGGTGGAGTCGGCGGACACGGCCGCCGGGGGCGGGGGCGCCGCCTCGTGCGGAGACTCGTGCGAAAGCCCGCGCGAAGGCTCGTGCGGGGGCCCGTACGGAGGTTCACGCGGGGGTTCGTGCCGGGACTCGTGCCCGCGGGGGTGCGCGGGCCCGTGCGGAGGGGGGACCGCGTCGGCGGGACCGGCCGACGCCGGATCCGGGGGCGCCGAGGTCGCCGGCGACGGCGGAGACGGGGCCGCGGGAGAGCCCTGGGGGGGTGTGGGAGCGGTGGGCGGTGGCGCTGCGGTCTGCCCGTAGGCCGGTGAGGCGGGGACGCCGGTCTGCCCGAAAAGGACGTCCTGTGGGACGGAGGCAGCCCGGGGGAAGACCTTCTCGGAGAAGTGGTTCTCCGTCCGGGACGGATCCTCCCGTGGTGACTCCGCCCATGATGACTCCGCCCGCGGCGGCCGCGCCCATGGCGGCTCTCCCCGGAACGGGTCGGCGGGCGGGGAACCGGTCCGGTCCGCCGCGGGGAAGGGCGGCGTCGCGGAGGGCGGACCGGGGGAAGGCGGTGCCGGGGGCGGCGGGGTGATCGGGAGGCCCGCTCCGGCGGCCCCGCCACCCCCCGGGTGATCGGGGTGATCGAGACGGCCGTGGTGCGGGGGCGGTGCGGGGTCGGCCGGGTCCGCCCCGGCGGAGGGCGGCCCGAAGGGCCGCGTCCCCGAGGGGGCCGAGGAGCCCGAGATGAAGGTGTCCAGGGGGTGCGTCGTCCGGGACCACGGAGGCGGGGCGCTCCGCTCGGGGGGCGGGGGCGCCGCCGCGGCCGGTCCCGGCGGGAACGACGCGGGCGGGGCGGACGGAGAGGCGGGGGAGGGGGCGGAAGGGAACACCTGCGGGAACGGCGCCGAGGAGGTCCTGCGGGAGGGCGGGGGCAGCGCGTCGGCGGGGACCGGCGGCAGCGGGGTGTAGCTCTCACCGCGATCGCGTGAGGCGGCGAGCAGGGCGTTGCGCAGTGTGCCGGGTTCGGGCCGCTGCCCCGGTTCGAGGGCGAGCAGGGCGAGCAGGATCGGGGCGATCGGGCCCGCGTTGCCGAGGGGCCCGCCCGGTCCGGGCGGGCGGCCCTCGACCGCGGTGTAGAGGGTGGCGCCCAGGGACCACAGATCGGCCGCCGGCCCCGTCACCCCCTCGGGGGCGGTGAACGCCGGGGAGCGGAGGGTCGGCGCGGCGAGGGTGATCCGGTCCCGGGGACCGATCAGTACCGAGCCGGGCCGTACGTCACCGTGGAGCATTCCCCGGTTGTGCACGGCCACGAGCTGGTCCAGTACGGCCAGCCCGAGGGCGGCGGCCCGTCGCGGAGCCATCGGCCCCGACCGTCCGATCACCTGCTCCAGCGAGGCGTGTTCCAGCGCCTCCGGGCGCACCGTGTCCGCGCCGGGGTCGGTCAGCGCGTGCCGGCCGGCGTGTCTGCCCTGCGACCGGGGGACCTCTGGATGGCTCATCCTTTTGCTCTCCGCTTGTTCAGGGCGTCCACGACCCAGGTGGCGGCGTTGTGGGCACCGGCCTGAATCGCCGGACCGTCCTTACTGCCGTCGACCACGGTGTAGGCGACGTCGAGGACCAGGTTGTCGACACGGAGGATCACATAACTCTGCTCCAGTCTGCCGGTCCTGCGGTTTTCGTAGACGTCGTAGCCGAACGCCTCGTCTCCGGCCGCGCGGATCTCCAGCGGGCCGGTGGAGCGGGCGGAGCGGAGCCCCGCCTGGATGTCGGGCCAGGCCCAGGCGATCCCGCCGTTGGGCAGCGTGCCGTTGCGCTGGTTGACGAACAGCTCGTGGGCCTGGCGCGGGCTCTTGCCCCACTGCTTGTCCGTGCCCGAGGGGGAGACCGCGAGGCCCATCCCGGAGGTGATCCACTCGCAGCCGCCGCTGTTGGTCGGCCGGCCCCTGGACTTCAGGGCCGGCAGGAGCCGCCTGGCGTCGGTGGAGGACAGGAGCCCGCACAGGTCCACCGGTGTGGCGAAGGCGCCGGGCCGCTCGCTGAGCGCGGGGGGTTTCGCTGGAGCGCTCCGGTTCGATGAAAGGTGAACCACCCCGGCGGTGGCCGCGATGATCCCCGCGAGCGCGGCCACCTCGGTCGCAGCCCACAGCGCGGCGCGTCCCCGGCCGGGCGCGAACCCGGGCGCGGACCTCGGCGGGGGCGCGGGCGTGAACCCGGGTGGGGGCGCGGCGCCGGGCAGGGTGCCGGAAGCCTGTGAGGGGGGCGGTCCGGGCCGCTCCGGCCGCCCGGGCGGGCCGGTCTCCGGCCGGGGCTCGGAGGGCGGAGGGGTGGCCAGGAGGCCGAGGGCGATCTCCCGGAGCGGCTCGGCGATCTCCTCGGCGGACGGCCGGTCCTCGGGCCGGGGGGCGAGCATCGGCGTCAGCAGCTCGCCGAGCCGTCCGGCCCGCGCGGGCGGTCTCGGCGGCTCGGTGAGCACCCGGCCGATCGCCGCGATGGCGGTCTCGGCGGGGTGCGGCGGCAGGCCCTCGACGGCGAAGTAGAGGGTGGCGCCGAGCGACCACAGGTCCGAGGCGGGGCCTCCGCGCTCGCCGCGCAGACGCTCGGGGGCGATGTAGTTGGGCGAGCCGATCAGGTGCTCGGTGCGTCCGGCCGTCATCTCGTCCTCGACGACGGCGGTGCCGAAGCCGATCAGGACGGCCCGCCCGGTCCGGGTGAGGAAGACGTTGCCGGGCTTGACGTCCCGGTGCACCACCCCGGCGGCGTGCACGGCGACGAGCGCGCTGAGGATTCCCACCCCGGCCCTGGCGGCCTGATGCACGGGCAGGGGTCTCCGGCGGCGGACGGTCTCCTCCAGGGAGGCGCCCGACAGCAGCTCCATGACGATCCAGGGCCGCTCCCGCTCGATGAGCACGTCGTGGACGGTGACGATGGAGGGGTGCTTGAGGCCGGCGGCCAGGTTGGCCTCGCGGAGCGCGGCCGAGCAGACCTCCCGCCGCCGGTCGGGGGTGAGGTCCGGCGGGAGCCGTATCTCCTTGATCGCCACGTCGCGGCCGAGCGTTTCGTCGGCGGCGAGCCAGACCGTGCCCGTTCCCCCCTCGGCGAGGGGGTTGAGCAGCCGGTAGCGGCCCGCCAGCAGCTGAGTCTCGATCCCGCTCACCCCCGTTCACCGTCCCATCGCGCACAGAAACATAGCCACTTAATGGCATATGAACCAATAAGCGAGATCACAACAGGGAGATTAATGCCCGGCTCCGCTTTTCCGGGCGCTCCAATCACTCATGAGGGCCCCAGGCCCGTTCACGTCACCCCGTCCGGTCCGGCCGCCGGTCGGGGCACCTGCCCGGAGAAGAGATCCGGAGCGAGGGACAGGTGCGCAAAACATTCACAATTCACCACAGGTGATCTGCACATCGCCCGTCTACGCTGCCGGGCATGACATCTCCTCAACGGCGTGTCCTGGTGGTGGAGGACGACGAGACGATCGCGCGGGCCGTACGGCACCGTCTGACGGCCGAGGGCTTCGACGTCCAGGTCGCCGGAGACGGCGAGGAGGCCCTCGCGGCCTACGCGAGGACCGGCGCCGACGTGGTGGTGCTCGACCGGCTGCTGCCCGGCCTCGACGGGCTGGAGGTGTGCCGGCGGATGCAGGCGGCCCGGCCGGTGCCGGTGCTCATGCTCACCGCGCTCGGGGAGGAGACCGACCTGCTCGTGGGCCTCGGGGTCGGGGCCGACGACTACATGGCCAAGCCGTTCAGCATGCGCGAGCTGGTCGCCCGGGTGCACGCGCTGCTGCGGCGGGTGGAGCGTGCCTCACAGCTCGCCGTGGCCGACACGGTCGTCCGCGTCGGCGACGTCGAGATCGACACCGCCGAGCGGCGGGTCTACGTGCGGGGCGCCGAGGCGCAGCTCACCCGGACCGAGTTCGACCTGCTGTGCCGCCTCGCCGAACGGCCGGGCCAGGTCTACGAGCGCGAACGGCTGCTCGCCGACATCTGGGGCTTCTCCGAGAGCGCCGCCACCCGTACGGTCGACAGCCACGTGCGCGCGCTGCGCCGCAAACTCGGCCCCGGCGTCGTCAGGACCGTCCACGGCGTCGGCTACGCCCTGACCCGCCCGTGAACCGATCCCCCCCTCCGACACTCCAAACCAGGGATGAGCCGATCATTGAGACCCCTCGACTTCCTGGGCCGGATCAAGGTCAAACTCGGCCTGGTCATCCTGCTGGCCGTGGTGGCGGCGTTCGTCGTCAACGAGGTCGGCATCAACGCCGGATACTCCCGCAACGTCCGCGTCGCGGTGGCCGTGGTCCTCGCCCTGATCATGGTGCAGCTGCTCGCGCGGGGGATGACCAAACCGCTGCGTGAGATGGCCGCCGCCGCGCAGACCGTCGCCAAGGGCCGGTACGGCCTGCGCGTCACCGCCACCTCGCGTGACGAGGTCGGCGAGCTCGCCCGCGCCTTCAACGCGATGGCGGCCGACCTGGGCGAGGTGGACCGGCAGCGGAGGGAACTCGTGGCCAACGTCAGCCACGAACTCCGCACCCCGATCACCGCGCTCCGCGCCGTGCTGGAGAACCTGGTGGACGGCGTCTCCACCCCCGACTCCACCACGCTGGGGACCGCGCTGGCCCAGACCGAGCGGCTCGGCCGCCTGGTCGCCCAGCTCCTGGACCTGTCCAGGCTGGACTCGGGGGCCCGCCGCATCGAACCGGAGGAGATCGGGCTCCGGCCGCTGTGCGAACGGGCGCTGCGCGAGGCCGTACTGGCCCGGGACGAGATCACCGCCCGCTGCGAGGTGCCCGCCGGGCTCACCGTCCGCGCCGACCCCGACCTGCTGGCCCAGGTACTGGCCAACCTGCTGGACAACGCCGTACGGCACAGCCCCGCGGGCGGGGTCGTGGTGCTGTCGGCCGCCCGCGCGGGAGCCGGGGTGCGGCTGCGGGTGACCGACCGGGGGCCGGGGATCCCGCCCGAGGACCGGGCGCGGGCGTTCGAGCGCTTCTCCCGCCTGGACGCGGGCCGGGCCGCCGACGACGGCGGCGCCGGACTCGGCCTGGCCATCGCCAAAGAGATCGTCGAGCTTCACGGCGGGTCCATCCGCGTCGAGGACGGCACCGGCTGCCGGATCGCGGTGGACCTCCCAGAAAGGATCACGATGGACACCCCCTCCCCGGCCTCCGCCCCCTCCGCCGGCGGCACGGAGCACTCCGGAGCCTCCCCGGTTGCCGCCGCGGCGAGCTCCGCCGGCGCCCCCTCCGGCGCGAGCCCTTCCGGTGCGGGCGGTGACGCCCCGCGTCCGCCCGGCCCCGCCGTTCCCTTCCGCCAGGAGCCGCCCGCCCCGGAACCCGGCGGCGCCCTTGACACCCCCGGCGGGTACGGCGCGGCCCCCGCCTCCCCCGGTGACGCCTCGCGGGTCCCCACGGCGCCGGAGGCCGGGGGCCTTCCGGCGCCGATCCCGGGCCCTCCCGGCGGTTCCCCGGGGCATCCCGCCGGTCCCGGGGGAGCGCCGGGAGGGACTTCGGGGGGCCCGCGCCCCTTCGGGCCGGTGGTCACGCCCGGCGGGTACGGCTCCCGCCCTCCCCAGCGCAACTGGCCGGGGGCGGTCGGGGGGCTGATAGGAGGCGGGTTCGTGGGGTTGTTCTGCGGACTGCTGGCCGGGCTGGTCGTCGGGATCGCCGAGCCCGTCCTGGGGGCGCTGGTGGGCGCCTGCGTCACGCTGGTCGGGGCGTTCATCGGCACGGTCATCGGCGCCACCCCCTCCGGTGCCCCACCCGGCGGGCGGTGGGGGACGCCGCCGGTGCTCGGGGTACCGGGGCCGGCCGCTTCCGGCTCTCCCGTGCCCGGCTCCCCCGCGCGGGGAGCGGAGGGAGAGGCCCCGGCGGGTCCGGGAACGCCCGGGGGAGGCGGGACGCCCGGGGGCGCCGGCGGGTCCGGGGGGCACGGAGGGCCCGAAGCGGGCGCGAGGTCCGGGGCAGCCGGCGATCTTGGGGATCTCGGGGACTATGTGGCGCCCCCGCTGTTTCCCCGCCCCGACCTTCCCGGCACGCCCCGATGGGTTCCGCCGGTCTGCGCCGCCGTCGGCCTCCTCGCCGCGCTGGCGCTGCCGTACGGCGGGGCCGGGCTGGGGCTCGTCCTGGTCGCCGCCGCCATGGGGACGGCGGTGCTGCCGGTCGCGTGGCGGCGGATCACCCCCTGGACGGCGGCGATGGGGGTGATCGCCTACGGACTGGTCGGGCTGACGGTGCTCAGGGACGCCGACTGGCTCGTCGCGCTGCTCCTGCCGGCCGGATTCCTGCTGGCCGCGCTCGCGCTGTCGGGGGCCGGGCGCGGCTGGCTCGGGGTCGCCAGGGGCGGGATGTCGGTGCTGCTGGGGCTGCTGCCGACGCCGTGGTTCCTGGCGGCGCCGCTGAAGCCCGCCCAGGGGGTGTCGCTGCGCCGGCGGCTGGTGCCCGCGCTCATCGGGGGCGGCCTGACCGTCCTGCTGGTGCTGCTGTTCGGGGGTCTGTTCGCCTCCGCCGACGGGGTCTTCGCCGAGGCCGTCAAGCGGGTGTTCCTGGCGCAGGACTGGGTGGGGTCACTGCCCCTGCGGGCCGGGGTCTTCGCGGCCTTCGCGGCGATCGTCGCCTCCGCGGTGCTCGTGGGCCTGCGGCCGGTGAACGACCCGCGGACCCCGGCCCCGCGGCTCACCGTGGGCCGTGGCCTGTGGGTGACCCCGCTGGTCGCGCTCAACCTGCTGTTCGGGGTGTTCGTGGCCATGCAGCTGACGGTGCTGTTCGGCGGGTCGCGGTGGGTGCTGTCCGCCGCCGGGCTGACCTACGCCGAGTACGCCCGCTCGGGGTTCTTCCAGCTCGTCGTGGTCAGCGTGTTCGTGCTCGCGATCGTCGCGGTCGCCTCCGGCGCGATCCGGCTCCGGGGGCGCGAACGGTGGCTGATGGCCGGGCTGCTCGGCCTGCTCTGCGCCCTGACCATGGTCATCCTGGTCTCCGCCCTGCGCAGGCTGGACCTCTACGTCGACGCCTACGGCCACTCCCGGCTGCGGATCTCGGTGGAGGCCGCGATCTGGTGGCTGGGCGCGGTCTTCGCGCTGGTCCTGGTCGCCGGCGCGACCCGCCTCCTGCGGCGGGGCCGCGCCACCTGGCTGCCCAGGGCGCTGGTCACGATGACGGGGGCGGCGCTGCTGGTGTTCGGGGCGCTCAACCCCGACCTGCGGATCGCCGAGACCCAGGTCGCGATCCGGGGCGTGGATCGGCTCGACCAGGTCTACCTGGGAGACCTCGGGGCCGAGGCCGTACCGGCGCTGGACCGGCTGCCCGAGCCGATGCGCAGCTGCGTGCTGCGGGACGTGGTGGAGACCGACGCGCTGGACGTCCACGACCCGTGGAACGGCTGGAACCTGGCCAGGGAGCAGGCGAGGGAACTGCTTCGGAGGAGGCCGGTGATCGGCGGGGGAGACTGCTCCTCGCCCGTCTTCCGGCTGTCCCCGCCCACCCCCGCGTGAGACGACCCGCGCGGACGGTACGGCTCCCGCCCACCCCGGCGGCATCGCCCGCGACCTCGTCGACCGACCACTCGTCCGAACAGGCGGCGCGGTCCAGGGGCTCCGGCTTCCAGGCGCCGGCCGGCGCCTCTCAGACGGATCTGCCGGTCAGCGCGGTCACCACGCCGAGACCCAGGTAGACCACCCCGCTGACGCGGTTCAGCGCGCGCGAGCGGCCTCGCAGCCGGTCGCCGAGCGCCCCCGCGCCCGCGGCGTAGATCAGGTCGGAGATCAGGCCGAGAAGGAGCAGGGTGCCGCCCAGGACGGCGATCTGCAGCGGCACCGCGCCCGCCTCGGGGCGAACGAACTGGGGCAGGAACGCCAGAAAGAACAGGATCACCTTGGGGTTGAGCAGGTTGACGACCACGCCCTCCAGGAAGATCGCGCGCAGCGGCTGCGGGACGACCTTCCGCGCGGCCGTCTCCTGCCCGCCGGTCAGCGCCCGGACCCCCAGACAGACCAGGTAGGCCACGCCCGCCCACTTGATCACGTTGAACAGCGTGGCGGAGCGGGCGATCACGTAGGAGAGACCGGCCGCCGCGGCGGCGATGTGCACCAGGGTGCCCGTCTCCACCCCGAACGCGCTCGCGACCCCGGCGGCCCGGCCCTGCGCGATGCCCCGCGCGGCGATGTAGAGGTGATTGGGGCCCGGCACCAGGACCAGCGCCAAGGAGGCCACCGCGAAGAGCGGAAAGGTGGACATGGAGATCATGCCTTCGACCCTAGGCATGGACCGTTCCCGCCCGGCAGGACCATCGGGGGACGCTTTTCGTGAACCGTTCTCGGCTCGCCGTCGGTGCGTCGTGACATACTCGCCGACGTGGAGTGGCGGAGGGCGCACGGTGCTCTTTTCGGACGGTCGGCCGAGCTCGACCGGCTGGCGGGGGTGCTCGCCGCAGCCGCCTCGGGGGTGGCCGGAGTCGCCCTGGTGGGCGGTGACGCGGGCATCGGAAAGTCGCGCCTGGTCGCGGAGCTGGCCGGGCGGGCCCGGGCCGGCGGCTTCGCCGTTCTGGCGGGGCAGTGCGTCGAACTCGGCGACGCCCTGCCGTACCTCCCGCTGGCCGACGCCCTGCGCGGCGCCCCGGAGGAGCTGCGCGCCGAGATCGACGCCCGGCCGGTCCTCGGCGGGCTGATGACCGGGGGCGCCGACCTCGGCCCCGAGAGCACCTCCGGCCTGACCCAGCAGCGGCTCTTCGGGTCGGTGCTCGGCTTTCTGTCCGCGCGCCCCGTGCTGCTGATCCTCGAAGACCTGCACTGGGCCGACCGCTCCACCCGCGACCTGCTGGTCTTCCTCAGCCGGATGCTCCAGACCGAGCGCGTCTGCCTGGTCGGCACCTACCGCACCGACGACCTCCACCGGCGCCACCCGCTGCGCCGGGTCCTCGCCGAGCTCAAGCGCCTGCCGTCGGTGACGTCCGTGGAGCTGGGCCCGCTCGGCCGTGACGAGATGACCGGCTACCTCACCACCCTGGGGGCCGCCCCCCCGATCGCCGACGAGGTCGCCGCCCGGGCCGAGGGAAACCCCTTCTACGCCGAAGAACTCCTGGAGGCCGTGACCGAGGGCTGCTCGATGACCGACGGCCTGGCCGGTCTCCTGCTCTCCCGCGCCGAGATGCTGCCCGACGCCGCCCAGCGGGTGCTGCGGGGCGCGGCCGTGGCGGGTCGGCGGGTCGACCACGACCTGCTCCAGTGCGCCTCGGGCCTGGACGACCTCGCCTTCGACGAGGCCATGCGGGAGATCGTCTCGCGCGGGTTGCTCCGCCTCGACGGAGAGTACGGCTACGCCTTCCGGCACGCCCTCCTCCAGGAGGCCGTCTACATCGACCTGCTCCCCGGCGAGCGGACCCGCATGCACTCGGAGTTCGCCCGCCTGCTGACCGACCGCAAGGGCGCCGCCGCCGAGCTCGCCCACCACTACCTCGCGGCCCACGACCTGGCCGGTGCGCTGCCCGCCTCGGTCGAGGCCGGGCGCAGGGCCGAGCGTCTGGGTGCCCCCGCGGAGGCCCACCGCCACTTCGAGCGGGCGCTCGGCCTGTGGGACCGCGTCCCCGGCGCCGAGCGCCTCGCCGGGACCGACCGCGTGGGCCTGGCGCTGCGCACCGCCGCGGCGGCGGCCGACATGGGCGACAACCACCGCGCCATCGCCCAGCTGCGCGCCCTTCCCCCCTCGGCCGAGGTCGGTGAGCGGCTCGCCTACTACCTCTATGACTCCGCCGACGGGGAGGCGGCGATCGAGGCCGCGGAGGCCGCCGTGGCGGCGGCCCCGCCGGCCACCCCCGTCCTGGCCAGGGCGTTGGCCACCCTCTCCCGCACCCTCTCGTGGACCTCCAGGCATGCCGAGGCCCGGCCGCTGGCCGACCGCGCCCTGGAGGTCGCCAGGGCCACCGGGACGAGCGACGCCGAAAAGGGCGCGATGATCATGCTGGCCTCCTGCGCGGAGTACGAGGGCGACATCGCGCTCGCCGAGAGACTGTTCGGCTCCATCGCCTTCCAGCCCTCCGGCGACCTGGCCATCGACCTGCGCGCGATCTTCCACCACGCCCGCGTCCAGTACGAACGCGGCGCGATGGCCGACGCCGCCGTGACCGCCGAGCGGGGCGTGCACAAGGCCATGGAGACCGGCCTCTCCTGGAGCACCTACGGCACCGACCTGCGGTTCCTCCAGTTCATGATCCACTACATGGCGGGAGACTGGGACAAGGCCCAGGCCGTGGCCGCGGGGTTCGGCGCCCGGGTGGGCACCGTCCCGGAGGCCACCCTGTCGTCCTTCGCGCTGTTCATCGAGGTCGCCATGGGGATGCCCCAGGTCGAGGCCCGCCTCGACCGGCTGCGGCCGTTCTGGTCGGACCCCCTGGTCGCCTACATGGCCCGGGGCCTGGCCGCCGAGCACGCCCTCTGGAGACGGGAGCCCGGCCTCGCCCTGGAGCACGCCGTCGCGGTCCTCGGCGTCGGCGACCCCGTCGAGATGGGGGACGTCCGCATCGGCGCCGTCGCGCTCTGGGCGCTGGCCGACCAGGGCCGCTCCGACGGCGCGGACGACCTGCTGGCCCGGGCGCGGGAGGCCGTCCGCCCCGGGATGGGCCCCGAGGGACGGGGCTGGATGGCCCGCGCGGAGGCCGAGTGGCACCGTGCCCACGGCCGCCTCGACGTCGCGTCATGGCGCAGGGTGGTCGAGGTGTTCGACTCCGGCTTCGTCTACGAGGCCGCCCGCGCGCGATGGCGGCTCGCCGAGGCGCTGCTCGCCGCCGGAGACCGGACGGCGGCGCTCGAAGAGTGGCGGCGTGCCGTCGAGACCGCCACCTCGCTCGGCGCCCGCCCGCTGGGCGAGGCCTTGGCGGAACTGGGTCGCCGCGCCCGCTTCACCTCCGACCGGCAGGGGGCGCTCACCGGAAGGGAACGCGAGGTCCTCGCGCTGGTGGCCGAGGGCCTGGCCAACCGCGAGATCGGCCGGCGGCTGTTCATCGCCCCCAAGACGGTCAGCGTGCACGTCTCCAACATCCTCGCCAAACTGGGGGCGTCCTCCCGCACCGAGGCGGCCGCCACGGCCCGCCGCTCGGGCCTGCTCTGAACCTCTTTGACCGCCCGCTCCCTCACGCCTCGGCCGCACATCGGCGATCGCCCGGCATCGGGGTGATCGCCCGTGGGGTCTCCAAGGGGAGGCCGTAAGCGGGAGCGGGCCAAAACGGTTTGCCCGGACGGCGAGAGGGTTGTTACCGTCGCGGCCGCGCGAGGAGCGCGGATCGCCGTGCGACGAGGAGGGGTGATGAATATGGCCGCCACCGGCTCTGTTCAGCGTGTCCTTGTCCGGCCCGCGCGAGGTTGGAGCGCCGAAGCGCGGCCCGGTCGTTCCACCGGCCAGGAGTGTCGCATGTCTTCTTCTCTCTCCTTCCTTCCGTCGCCGACCGGCGACCTGATCACCGACCGCCTCATCCTGCGGCTCTGGACCGCCGGTGAGGCCGGCGCCGTTCTGAAGGATGCCCGGCTCGCCCACTGGGCCGAGGACTTCCCCTCCGAGGGCGACCGCGTCATCGCGGGCCTGTTCGCCGAGCACCCCGGCCGGCTGGGGCAGTACGGCCACCGCCAGATCGTCGAGCGCGCCGGCGGGCCGGTGGTCGGCTCGATCGGCCTGTTCTGGCCGCCCTCCGGCGGCACCCTCGAAATCGGGTACGGCGTCGTGGTCTCCCGGCGGGGGCGCGGCTACGCCCCCGAGGCCGTCCGGGCGCTGACGGGGTTCGCCTTCACCGCCCCCGGTGTTCACACGGTGTACGCCAACGTGGAGCCGTCCAATCCGCCCTCGATCCGCGTGCTGGAGAAGGCCGGTTTCCGGCCCTGGGGCCCTGATGGGCACCCCGGCGGCGACACCGGCCCCTCGGAGAACTCCGGGGGGCGCATGCTCCGCTTCCGCGCCACGGCCCCGGACCGGCGGTAACCCGCAAGGGGGCCGGCGACACCGGCCGCGCCACGGCGCCGGACCCGGCCCGGTGGCACCGGCCGTGTCGCGGTCACCGGCGCGCGCAGCCGGCCCCTAGCCGCTGTGGGCGGCCAGGGCCAGGTCGCGGACGACGCGGATGAGCTCGGCCGGGTCGAACGGCTTGGTGAGGTAGGCGTCGACCCCGATGTCCATCCCCCGCCGCTTGTCGTCCTCCTGGGCCCGCGCGGTGATCAGGACGACCTTGATGTGACCGGTCTCCACGCCGCCACGCAGCCGGGAGGCCGTCATCCAGCCGTCCAGCCTCGGCATCATCACGTCGAGGGTGATCACGTCTGGCATCACGTCCAGCACCCGGTCCAGGCAGTCCTGCCCGTCGGAGGCGGTCTCCACCTGAAAACCCTCCAGGGTCAGGTTGACCGCGATGAGCTGCCGGATGACCTCGTCGTCATCGACTACCAGAACTCTGCCGAGATGCTCGCCCACGGCCGTGAGGCTAACTCCTCAGGCCGGGGTCACGCGCGCTTTTCGATGGATGTGTACGCACAGCTATCCATCGGCGACAGGTGGGCTGTGGAAGGCCCGAAGTTTTCCACAGATCCGATCCCGGCCCCTCGCCGATCGCGTCCGCCCGCCGATCCTGAGGCCGACCGTTCGCCGAGCCCAAGGAGGCCACACGTGATCACACCGCTCGTCGCCGTCATCGCCCTCGCGGTGACCCTCGCCGGAGCTCACCAGGCGTCCGCGCACCGCCTTTTCCCGGCGGCCGCGGACGGCTGGGCCGGGGTGCTCACCGGGCGTTCCGGCGGCTCCGAGAGCGGCCCTCCGGGAGATGCCGTCAGGCCGCCCGGAGGGCCCTCCCTTCCCCCCTCCCCCTCCTGCCGGGCCGGTCGTGGCGCCGGCCGGGGGAAGGCGGGCGCGGCCGGTGCGCCCCGCGCGCCCGGCGACCTCGGCGAGACCGAGGAGAAGGCCGACGCCCGCGAGCCCGGCAGAGCCGACAAGCCCGGTGAGCCCGGTGTGGGCGGGCCGGGCGAGAAGGCCCTGGCCGCCTGGACGAGCACGGTGGGCACGGCGACCCTGGCGAGGATGGTGAACGCGGCCGGAGGGGCGCCGGGAGGCGCCGGAGGACCCGGCGGGAGAGGCGGGGCGCCCGGTGGGGACACCGCGTGGCCTGAGGGGGCGGTCCGCCGGGTGACGGCGCCCGCGAGACGCTCACGGGCGCTTTCCGGGAGGGTGGCGGCCGCCGCGGCGCTCCGGCAGGTCGGCAGGCCGTACGTCTGGGGCGGCGGTTCGAGCGCGGGCCCCACCGGCGGCGGCTTCGACTGCTCGGGGCTCGCGCTGTACGCCTGGTCGAGGGCGGGGGTCAGGCTTCCGCACCACACCGGCGGCCAGTTCAGGCAGGGGCGCCGGGTGCCGTTCCCCCGGCTCCGCGCCGGAGACCTGGTCTTCTTCGGCGGCGGTGCCAAAGACCCCGCCCACGTGGGGGTCTACGTCAAGGACGGCGTCATGGTCCACGCCCCCAAGAGCGGCGCCACCGTCACCACGGCCCGCTTCGCCGCCTCGGCCTACTACCGGGCCCGCTACCGAGGAGCCGTCCGCCCGGCCCCCTGACCCCGCCGCCCCCGGCGCTCGGTGCCCCCTAGATCATCCACTTCGCGCTTCGGGTGTCGATTCCCCTCCGGATGCTGGTAGCCTAATCACTCGTTGGCCCCCTTAGCTCAGGGGATAGAGCACCGGCCTCCGGAGCCGGGAGCGCAAGTTCGAATCTTGCAGGGGGCACACGATCTTGACCAGTGGTTCCAGCCGCTGACCAGGGCGAAGGACATAGAAACGGGCGGGCCTCCAGTCTCACGGAGTCCCGCCCGTTCTCATTGGCGCTCACGGTTTGTGGACCAGCTGTGGGCCGGCAGCCTGCGATCTAGAGGAGGGGAGCGTGGTTCTGCCCTTCGGGTGGGTCTTGTTCGTCTCTTGAGGGCGGTTTGCCGGTTGCAGCATGATCGCGAGGCAGACGTTCGCCGCGACTCGGGACATCCTCCGGTCAAGGGGCGGATGAGAGCAGGTCGGCCAGGATCAGCAGGATGTCCGCCGGGTTCAGGGCGAGTGCGATCTGGCGTGCCACCGGCCGTATCTCGGGATCCTCGCAGAGGGACCGCCACATGTTCTCCAGTTCCGGTTGGGTGGGATCCCGGTCGGAGGCGGATGGGATCAGGTCTTTCTGGAGGCCGTACGCGACGATCGGCAGGAGCTGCTCCCGGGCCCCGGCCAGGGTGCTCCGGAGGCCGGTGGACTCGGAGCGAAGGCGCTCGGCGCTGGCCGTCAGCACGCGCAGCGCGATCGAGCGCTCCATCTCTCTGCGGCGCTGTGTCACCCGTTCAAGGGTCAGCGGATGCACGCCGCCACGGGCCGACACGAACTGCGCCTTGAGCGCGAGAACCTCGTTCTCCGCCTCGGTGGCGCCGATCGCCCGGTACACGGCACTCGCCTCGTCAAGGAAGGCGACGACCACGTCGCCGACTCCAAGGTCGAGCGCCGTGTGGGCGCGCATGGCGTTGGTGGATGAGTTGAGGAGCCGCTCGTACCTGTGCAGGCGTTCGTGCAGAAAAGGTCGCACCGCTAATCGAACTCCACGAATGTGCGCGTCCGGCCCGTGTCCTCGTCCCGCACGGACCGGAAGTAGATGCCCTCCTCCACCATCTCGACGTTGACCGTTAACACACCGGTCTCGCTACTGCCGTTTTTGACGACGTTGGTCTCGGGGTTGACGAGCAGGTTCTCGACCTCGCTCCGGTCCACCACCGTCCTACGCCGGACCTCGTCCAGCACCTCTTTCGTCGTGCCGGTCAGCAGATCGCGTACCGGGTCCCACTTGGAGTAGAAATCGAGGAGGTCGACCTCGCCGAGGCAGGTCGTGAACACGTGCGCCCACATCTCAGTGACGATCGCGTCCGGATGCCGCGGTTCGCGGTTCGCCACGAGCCGCTCGTGGAACTCGTAAGCGATCTCAACGATCTGCGGCGATCGCGATGGCTCCGGGTTTTCATGGCTCTCCTGCCGCTTGGCCAGCTGCACCCTCACGCGCACGCCGTGCGCCCGGTTGACGATGAATTCCATGAAGTCCTCGATGGGGAACTCGAAGCGCACGAGCTGGTTGAACCGCACGCTCGAAACGAGGACGGGGATGGACAGCTGTATTTTCGGTACCCTGAACCGCGGTGCCGGAAAATGCCGCATCACCGAATCCTGTGCGTACCGCTCGGCCACCGCCCGAGAGTAGGCGTCGGCCATTTCTCTGGCCTTGACCATCTCCAAGAATATGTGACCGGCGTAGTCGCTCAGCCTGATCTCCGCCATGGCGTCGTCCTTCGCGCTGATCTCGGCTCGGGCAACGCCTCACGCGGACAGCATGTTCAATATTCTCTCCAGCCCGGCCGGCATCTCATCCTGGACGGCCTTCACGTTGACATTGAGTGAGTATTCCTTCTTCACTTCGACGTTGGTGGAGGTGTTGCGCTGGTAGGACGCCGAGACCTTGAAGCTCACCGGCCCCCAGCCGGCCTTGAGCTCGGCGTTCACCCCCAGTTGGTCGGCGGTGCTCGCGCTCTCCACGGAGTTGAGCTTGACGTTGAAGTCGACGACGACCTGTTCGATGCGCAGGGACGGGATGGGGAGCATCGCCAGCAGCGGCACCCGCACGTGGACTTCCCTCGGCGCCGGGCTCCCGCTGGCGTCGAGGTCCTTGCGGGTGTGTGAGAAGTCGACCATCACCAGCTCGCGCTTGCCGGGGTTGCCGTTCGCGTCCGGTGGCGGTGTGGTGAAGCCGACCTTGGTGATGAAGTCGACCGTGGCCAGCGCGGAGGCCACCTGGGCGTCGACCGCCGCCTGGAGCGGACCGCCGATCATCTTGCGGAAGTCGATGTTGTTGAGCTCGTTGGAGAAATCGGTGGACGGCGTCGCGAGCGGTTGCGGCGGCGCGGCCGTACGGGACAGCGCCATGTCCATGACGCCCATCGCGGCGTCGGCCACCTTGGTCGTCAGTTGTTTGGCGTCCGCCGCGTCATCTGTGGTCGCCGCGGCCAGGTCCTCATGGCTGGCACGTTCCACGTGCGCCGGTGCGGCGGGTCGGCCGGCTGTGGGCGGCCGCTCCTCCGCCTCCGCCGGGTCCGCGGTACCCGCGGCGTTTCCCGGGCCCGCGAGGACAACGGTCTGATCGGTCGCGGACGGTCGGTCGTCGCCGGAGGCGGGGGTGTCGTTCCGGTCGCCGTGCGGTTCCTGAGTCGTCAAGTCGGCCCTTCTCTCGGCCGGCCCTCGGGAGGGCGGGACGTGATCGCCGGTGGGCGATCGTGAACGAGGGTCAAGGCCGGTGGGACCGTACCTTGAGCCTGTATTCGCCGACGCCTGAGTCATCGCGCCGGTAGTGCCGGATCTGGAGGAAATACACGCCCGGCACCAGGGCGGCGGTGATGCTCGGGTTGAGGCCCACCCCGCTGTTGTCGTCCTCGGCGATCAGGGCTGTCTCGCGGTCGGGACCGTACAGCTTCATGACCAGGTCCGTGGGACCGCGGGTGTCGGCCACGAAGGTGCCGCCGGTCTCGACGGTGAAGGTGTAGAGGTCCTCCTCGCCGGGGTTCCCGATGCCGGCGCGGGTACGGCGTGTGGCGTCGACCACGAGTTCTTTCGCGGTCGGCCTGCGAGGTTCGGTCCGGGGATAGGCTTCGGGGCCGCCCACGTAGCTTCGATCGAGGGGGGACAGCGTGCGATTGGCGCGGGTGCCGACGCCGCCCACGACCCAGCTCCCCGGGAAGAAGTACAGCATGATCGAGTGGGGGTCGAAATCCGTGCCTTTGATGTGGGCGGCGGTGTATTTGTTCAGGACGTTGTGCCGGATCTGTTCTGGGGTCCAGTGGTTCGGCGGCCCGGAAAGGTCTTTCATCACCTGTGCGGTGTTCCACTCGATGCCTGATCTCGGATTCTGGTGCTCGTGGGCCAGGCCGATGGTGTGCCCGAACTCATGGGCCGCTGTGCCATCGTCCAGGAAGCCGAGATTCATCGTGGGCTGGTCGAGGGGAATCGCCCTGCAGTCGGTTCCGACGTACGACCACGCCCCGCCGGACGGCTCGAAGGAGACGCGGATCTCAGCGTCGGGCGCGTCGTCGAAAACAAACTCAAGATTGGCGCACTCTGTCCACCATAGTGCTTCTTTTTGCACTTTTTTCCGCTGTGCTTGGGTGCCCCCCATGAACCGGACGTGGAGGACGGATCCCACCATCCATAACTTGCCGATCGGCATGACGGCGCGCTGAGTACCGGCGACGGGGAAGGTTCGGTGAAACCGCATCAGATCGGCGGGCAGCAATCTCTCATGGCAGGTTCTCAAGGATTGAATAACGGCACCCTCGAATCGTTCGGGTGAACTTTTGCGATCGACTCGGCGATTCATGTTCCATCGCCGTATAGTCGCTGGCAAGAGGTGCGGAGTGGCCGATGGGCATCAATTGCCGTTGGCCTGGGCCTTTGCGCCGGAAGTGACAGGATTATGTCCGGCCGGGGATGTCGCCACTCCGGTGACGTCTTCTGCCGCGGCGGCTGTCAACGACCAAGCGGTGTGGCTCTGGGCGTCGCGATCTCCCACGACACCCTGGTCAGGGCAGAGGGCATGGGAACGGGCGGGCCTCCGGTCTCACGGAGTCCCGCCCGTTCTCGTCGGTGCCCGCCGGCTGCGGGCAGGGTGCAGATCAGAGGGGGTTGAGGCGGGCCCTGAGCAGGCAGAACTCATTACCTTCGGGGTCGGCCAGGACATGCCACTGCTCCTGCCCCGTCTGGCCGATGTCGGCCGGGCGCGCGCCGAGCTTCAGAAGGCGTTCGAGTTCGGCGTCCTGATCGCGGTCGGTGGCGTTGACGTCGATGTGCAGCCGGGATTTCCCCGGCTCCGGCTCATCACTGCGACTGAGGATGATCGTCGGCTGCGGACCGCCGAACCCTTCGCGCGGCCCGATCTCCACCGAGCCGTCGTCCTCGCGATCGAGCACGACGAAGTCCAAAACCTCGCACCAGAACCGCGCCAGCACCTCGGGGTCGCGGCAACCGAGCACGAGTTCACTGATACGACATGCCATTGACGGAAACCTGCTCTCATCTGGGAACCGCCGGGGCCGCACGTGAACCTCATGGGCTCCCACCGGCGAAGACAGTCCCGCGATCGTACTGGGCGAGGCCGGCACGGGCGAAGTGATTTTAGGGCCGGTCCCTGTCCGGGCAGCCGGGCAAGGCCGTGGGCCGTCCGGTGGGGAAGCCGACGCTGAGACATGGACCAGTCGTTGCCTGGCGTGCGCGAGCAGCAGGCATAGAAGAGATTTCGCGAACGGTGGAGGCGCGCTTCGCCCGCCGGGTGACCCGGAGGGGAACAGACGGCGGGGCGTCACCGCTCCCTTGGCAGCCGAACCAGAGACGGGCAATCGTATACACAGTGGCTTTTTAGTGTTGACTGTAACCCATATGGTATGGAAAGTCATCCGCTAATCCAATTCATATTGGAATCAGGCAAATTAGGAGAAAATTCCTTGAGCTAAAGACTGATATTCGAGGATTGTGTGCCTTCTCTAATTGACAGACGCACTTCCAGGGAAGACGCTGGCGCACAGAAGGCACTTCCTGAGTTCCGACAAAAAAGATCGTCGTGCGGCTACGGGGCGCGGTCCGGCGCCAGGAAGGTGCGGCCGGGCTCGGCGGACACCGTCGCGCCGCCTAACCGATGGGAGCATTCTCGTGTCCCGGTGTTCGCCGTTGATGCGCTCCATGCGCTCCGCGACCGCGATGGCCCTCCTCGCCGCGGCGTTCCTGGTCGCGCAGTCTCCTTCCTCCCATGCCGCCAGGGGGCCGGTCGCCGATTGCCAGAACGACTCCCCCCGCAGCCGGGCCTGGTGGGCCGAGGACACCTTCGTCGCGCCTGGACACCGGTTGAAACCGTGGTGGGGGCCGAGGTCCCGCCCAGCGGGCGCTCCGCGATTCGTCGTGGGGGACGTCGTCCGCTTCTACGCCTGGGGGACCACTCAGATTGGGACTTTCGGCGCGAACAAGCACCCGACCGGCGACCCGGATGACATCGCCCCCAGTGGTGAGGGCTGGCCACTGCCGGGAGCCCCCAAATATGCGCTGCTCGTCCGGGTCGCCCGCGGCTCCGCCAGAATCCAGGACGGAGCCGACGCGGGTCGCCTGCTCGACGGATGGGTCTCCATGGGCGCCAAGAGCCCCTGCATTCGCATCGAGAGCCGAACCCGTTCCAGACTCCGCCCCGTCGAGTTCCAGTTCATGATCAACGACCCGAAACGAGACGACAATAACGACGGTCCCACGGTTTATACGCGACAGTGGCGCCTGTGCGCTCCCCCTCACCTGCGGGATCCCAACTGCGGCTCCCGATGAGGGGGGACCCGGCGGACAGCGTGTGCGGGTCCGGGCCGGACCGCCGGATGCCGCCCGGTCACGGATTTCTCGTCTTCCTCGTCCCGGCCGGATGTGATCAAATGCCGCTGTCCTCGCTCGCACCGCAGTTAGGTCACATACATGCACGACACGCATGGCATGCGCGACATGGTCGACCCCACGAGGCCTTCGGCCGCCCGCGTCTACGACTACCTTCTGGGAGGCACGCACAACTTCGCGGTCGACCGACGGGTCGCCGACGAGGTCATGAAGGTCGCCCCCACCCGGGAGCTCGCCCAGGCCAACCGGCGGTTCCTGGTCGCCGCCGTCCGCCACCTCACGACGCTGGGGGTGCGGCAGTTCATCGACATCGGCTCCGGGCTGCCCACCGGCCAGAACGTCCACCAGGTGGCCGACGAGACCGCCCGCGTGCTGTACGTCGACAACGACCCCCTGGCCGTCACCGAGGGACGCAGTCTCCTCGACGGGGATCGCACCAGCTACATCCGCGGTGACCTGCGCGACCCGCAGGGCATCATGACCCACCCCGAGACGAACAAGCTGATCGACTTCACCGCGCCGGCCGCGTTGATGATCATCGGAATGATGCACTACATCCCCGACGGGGACGACCCCATCGGCATTATCCGCAGCCTGATGTCCAAGCTCGCCCCGGGCAGTTTCCTGGTGCTCAGCACCGCCACCGACCGCCTCCCGCCCCGGGTACGGGAGAGTATCGACACCCATTACCGAAGCCCCGGCACGCTCATGGTCTGGCGCGCCTGGGAGGCCGTCGAGAGGTTCTTCGACGGGATGGAGATGGAGCCGCCGGGGCTCGTCCCGGTGGAACGATGGCCGGACACCACCGCCGACGTCGGGCCATGGGCCGTGGCCGCCGGGATCGGCCGCGCCCCCTAAGCCGTCAGCGCCCCCTGGACGTGCGCGGCGGCGCGCCGGGCCCCGCACCGCTCCTGCCGGGACTCCCCGGCCTCGCCGCGCAACGCCGCCGCCTCCGCGTACGCCGCGGCCGCCTCCCGGGCCCGGCCCGCCGCCGCCAGGGCGTCCCCGGTCAGCTCGGCGATCACGGCCTCCGCCGCGGTGTTCCGCGCCTCGCGCGCCAGGGGCCGCGCCTGGGCCGCGGTCGCCAGAGCCTCCTCGTGACGGGCGGCGGCCGTCTGCACGGTGATCAGCGCCTCCAGGGCCCACACCTGATAGGCGCGCTCACCGGTGTCGGCCGCGATGCCGGCCCCCACCGCCGCCGCCCGCCCGCAGTGATCGAGCGCCTGGTCGTGGTCGGCGCGGGCGCCGGCGGCCAGGCCCAGCGCCCGCAGGCACGCCAGTTCGCCGTACCGGTCGCCGGCCGTACGGGCGATCGCCAGGCCACGCCGGGCGTCGGCGGCCGGGTCACCGGCCGGTGCCGTTCCCGCCTCCCGCACCAGGAGACAGTCGCAGACCGCGCGCATCGCCAGCGCCCGCGCCAGCGCCTGGCGGTGACCGATCCGCTCGGCCGACTCCACGCACGCGTCCAGCATCGGCCGGGCCCGGGCGGGACCGCCCGGCTCCTCCAGGATCAGGCACGCCACCCGGTGACGCGCCTCCCCGCCCAGCCACGGGTCGTCCCCGGCGTGCGCGGCGTGCATCACCGCCCGCCACATCTCCTCACTTTCACGCCTGAGCCCCCGCCGGTAGAAAAACCCCGACACCCGGGAGGCGATCCCGTAGGCCACCCGGTGCCACCCCGCGGCGCAGGTCGCCCGCACCACCCCGGTGATCGTCGCGGCCTCGGAGATGACCCAGCCGTCCGGGTCGGCCACGATCAGCGCCCGCGCCGCCGCCGGCACGTGCCGCTCGATACCCAGGCTGATCGGTGGCGGGCAGTACGGCTCCCGCCCCACCGTCGCCTCGTCGGCCAGCGCCAGCAGCTCCAGCCACCCGAACAGCATCCGCTCCATGGCGACATCCCGCCCGGTGGGGTCCTCGGCGAGACGCTCGGCCGCGAAAGCCCGCACCAGGTCGTGCATCCGGTACCGGGGATGGCCGAAGGCGTCGGTCCCGGCCGGCGTCAGGAGACTGTGCACCGTCAGCGTGCTCAGCGCCCTGTCCGCCTCATGGGCCCTGAGCAGCATCTCCGCCAGCCACATCGGCCAGTCCCCGGGACCGGCCAGCGCCAGCCCGCGAAACGCGCGGCGCGCGCCGTCGTCGAGCGCGTCGTAGCTTTCACCGATCGACGCGGCGACCGCCAGATCCCCGGCCTCCAGCCCCCGCAGCCGGTCGGCCAGACGGTCGGCCATCAGCCGTACCGGCCAGTGCGGCTGGGCCAGCAGGCGGGCACCGGCGATCCGCACCGCCAGCGGCAATCCGCCACACGCCGCCAGCACCTCCCCTGCCGCGCCGGGCTCCCGGCCGACCCGCTCCGGCCCGACGATCTCTTCGAGCAGGTTCAGCGCGTCCTCCCCCTGCAGGGGCCCCAGCGGATACGACCGTATACCCGGCCCGGTGAGCACCGCGCGGCTGGTGATGACGACTCCGCAGCCCGCCGCTCCCGGCAGAAACGGCGCCGCCTGTGGCGCGGCGGCGGCGTTGTCGATCAGGACCAGGATCCGGCGGCCGGCCAGCACCGTACGGAACAGGGCGGCCCGGCCCGCGGTGGAGGCCGGGACATCGTGGGCGGCGACCCCGAGCGCGGCCAACAGCTCGGTCAGCGTCTCCTCGATGTTCGGAGCCGGCCCCAGGTGCACGAACAGCTGCCCGTCCGGATACAGCGGGCGGAGCCGGTGGGCGACGTGGACGGCCAGTGCGGTTTTTCCGATGCCGCCCATCCCGCTGATCGCCACGATCGGCATTCCCGTGGCGCGGGGGGTGAGCAGCCCGAGCAGTTGCTCTACCTCCGCTCGGCGGCCGGTGAAATCGGTGATGTCGGCCGGGAGCTGGGCGGGTGGGGACGGCGTGCGGGGGAGGGGCGGTGAGGCGCAGGGGGCTGACGGGCTTGAGGAGGCTGGTAGGGCTGATGGGTCTGAAGGGGCTGGTAGGTCTGATGGGGCGCCGCTGTCGGCCTCGATCTGCGCGCGGAGCTTCCGTAGCTGCGCCCCGGGCTCGCTTCCGGTGGCCTCCCGCAGGGCGGCCGCCGCCGCGTCGGCTTGCTGGAGCGCCTGGGGACGGTATCCCGACCGGTAGAGAGCGGTCATGAGCAGGAGGTGGAGCTGCTCGGACAGGGGGCGCTCTTCGAGTTCGTCGCGCAGGCCGGGGATGATCTCGCGGTGCCGCCCGAGACGGAGCTGGGCTTCGTACAGGCCTTTCAGCGCCTCCTCGCGTTCCCGGAGGAGCTCGTCGCGGCGGGGGAGCACGGCGGGAACGTCGGCGAGCGGGTCGGTGTCCCACAGGGCCAGGGCCGTCCGGAGGACCTCGGCCGAGGCCTGGTCGTCGCCCGCGCCGGCCAGGGCCTGGCCGGTGGCGGCCAGACGGCGGAAGTGATCGAGGTCGGTGGTGTCGCCGGGGAGGAGCCGCATCCGGTATCCGGCCGCCTCGGACGGGGGGATTCTGCCGGGGACGGCGGTACGCAGTTCGGACACGTGCGTTTTCAGAGCGCCGTCGCGGGCGTGGGTGTCGCCCCAGAGAACCGTCATCAACCGGTCCGCCGGGACGGTACGCGGGGCGGCGAGAAGCAGGGTGGTGAGGAGCCGCTTTTTGATGGGGGGCAGGCGGATTCGGTCGCCTTCGGATACCACTTCGAGGCGTCCTAAAAGGCGGAAATGCACTTTATTCCCCTTTGGGCTCTTCTGCATATTTTGATTCATCGAAGCGTTGCCGGAGACACTCCGGGGCCGTCCCTGACCGGATGCTAACCGACTGATGACCTTGAAATGACCTGAGGTGTATACCGCCTCAATCGCAATGAATAGATCATGGACAACGTTCGATCGCCACCCCGGGGAACCCGGATCGACGCCCGGACGCGAGCCCGTCGCCCGCGAAAAGGCCGGAACGTTTCCCCACCCCCACCGATCCCCCCGATGCCAAGGTCCCGTATAGGCGGGGCCTTGAGGAAGACCCGGCCCGGACCTCGAAGCCGGACACCCCGCACCTCCCGCCCTGGCCGCGACCCCGTCGTCGGCCCTGTCGCCTTCGACCGGCGAAAGCCGTGCCGACGACGGCCGGGGTGGGTTCCCCGGAGTTCCCCGCTCCCCGCGCCGCGGGGCCGCGGCGGGCATCCCGCCTCCGGCGGCGACGCCCTCTCACCCACACCCGCCGGCCCCTTCCGGGGGGCGGGGGACTCTCCGGCCGGGCACCGCGAGCTCGCCGCGCGCCACCACCCGGCGTCCCCTGCCATGCCCGAGGAATCACGCCGGGCAGGTCACGCCGGGCCGGGTGTGCCGGGTAAGTCGCGTCAGGCTGGTCATGCCGGGCCGGGTATGCCGGGCTGGTCACTCCGGGCCGGTTATGCCGGATGAGACCGCGACCGGCCAGGGGCGTCGGCCCTGGCCGCCACGAGGATGATCGAGCGCACCTGGCCGACGATGTCCCGCCGGTTGCGCACGAACTCGGGGTCGGTGACCGTGCCCGTCGCCGGGTCGGTGTTGCCCGCGCCGAACGTCAGGACCGGGGTGTGCACGTGGCCGCCCGGGATGTCCAGGCCGAGCCGGTCGCGCAGCAGCGTGGCCCGGTAGGCGATCTCGTTGGACAGATAGTTTCCGCCGCCGCCCCCGCGCGCCGCTGACCCCTCGGTGGGGCCGTCCGGCCGTACCACCGGATCGGCCGCGCCCGCCGGGATCTCGGTCACCTGGGTGTTGTCGTACACCGGGAAGCGGCCCGTCGAGGCGGCCAGAATGTCCCGGTACGGAAGCGTCGTGACCGTCCACTGGGGCTGCCGGGCAGGGGCCGTCCCCTGGGGCACGGGGATGAGGCCCGTCGACGACAGGTTCTCGTTGTCGGGGAACCCGCCCCGCCAGGCCCCGTTGAAGCGTTCGACGTCGATCCGGCCGACCCGGCCCTGGCTGACCGTCGCGAACAGGTCGGCCTCCGGAAGACGCGGGCGGAGCGTCCGTTCCACCGTGCCGTCCGCGAAGTCGCCCCAGCGGACCGGGAAGGTGACCGCCTCGAACCTGACCGGACCCGCGTCCGTCCGCACGGTCACGCCGTCGAGGGCCAGCGCGACGGCCCCGGAGGGGTTGCTGATCCGGATGTCCCTGTCCAGGGTGAACGGGTCGAAGCCGGTGACCAGCACCCGCCTGACGCCCTTCCCGCCGCCCCCGCCGGGAAGGCGGATGCCCTCCTGACCGCGCGAGCCGCGCTCCAGGCCGCCGAGCAGCGCCGCACGCCCGGCGTCGGAGAGCGTGAATTCGGGCCGCCACCGCCGCAGTGCGCCGGTCATCCCGAGCCGTGCCCAGTACAGCGGCCGGTCGTCGTCCCGGCTCAGATCTCCGCCCGCGACGCCGCGCCCCTGCGCCCGATCGACCGCGCGCCGCCACAGCCGCCGCCCGTGCTCGGTGACGACCCGCTCCGCCTCGCGGTACGACTCCGTCCCGCACAGGGCCCGCGCGAATCGGAGGGCGAGCGCGTCGAAGCCGGAACGCCGCAGGATCTCCTGCGGTACGGCCTTCGCGAGGCGCAGCTCCTCGACGGTGAGCGCCACCGACGTGTCCGCGCAGCCCGTGACCGTCGCGGCCGTGAGGGTCTTAGCGGCTTCCGCGACCTTTATGGTCCTCGCGCTCTCCGTGCTTCCTGTGCTCTCTGAAGCTTTTGTGCTCTCCATGGGGCTCGCGGCGAGCGCGGGCGCCGTCCCCGCGCTCACGACGACCGAGACGACGGAGATGACGGATATGGCCAGCCCTGCACGCAGCCCTCGCACGCGGATGTCCTCTGCTCGTCGGCAACGGTGATGGCACAAGTGTCCATCCCACCCCGAAGCTTGACAAGAGTGACTAACGGGATAAGAGGAAAACATGTTGACATCACCGCTGCGGGATCCGGGCCTCGCCGCCTTTAGGCGCGAGCGAACATCCAGACCGCTGTGCAGGATGCTCTGTCGACGTACCTCTCATGCCTCGCGGGGTAGGGGACGTCCCAAAAAATTTGAACGGTATACCATTTGGCGGTTTCCTGCGAGAAGAGGTGCGAGGGGACGGGGAGCACATGAGCTCCGGTGGCGGTCTTCTGGAAAGGGCATTTGTCGTTTCCCAGCCTACCGCAAGTCCAGAGTTCTTCCCTTGCGGTCGGTATTCCGTTTTTTCCGATGGAGGAGAGGCTTATGACATTGATTCTTAGGGGTGTTATATCGGTCTTTATTTTTAGTTCTACTAATTCAGGTAACTTGCTGGGGCTCGGCCACCTTAATGACGTCGGTGGCGGGGCGGACGGTACTCCGGTGATCGCCTCCCAGTCGCTGGTGGCCAGCGGAAGCGGGATGTCGTTGAAGAATACGGCGGGAGGGTGATCCGGAAATTCGACATGCTGATACGGCTGCCAACCTGAACTCGTATCCATAGAAGGCTCTCCAGGTTTTTTATGATTTTCTATGCTGTGCGTGCCGCACGAGACCGCCAGTACGGTGACTGCCGTCATGCACAGTATCGGAGTAGACCGCTGCGGCGAAGGGGCGAGGCTGTACAAGACTCCTGTTGGAGAGCGAGGTTGCATCTCAAAAAACAGGCCGGCGAGATGCAACCTTATCGCTTCTTGGAGTGTTGAACCTCAAGGGCTCGAAGAATCAGCAGCTACTTACAGTGCCATAGGTGTCCGCTGTGTTTCCGAGTTTGGTGCCGTCCAAATGGTCCACGTAGCCGCTACCTACACCGTGATAGTCAGCGTTCATGCAGCTGCTTCTGGCGGCGTTGGCCTTGGCGTAATCTTTCCCGTGGGTTGTCATTTCCCCACGCGGTGCGACCTTGGTCTCGGACCAGCTGCCCCTCTCGTAGAGGTCGGCGGTGGCTCGAATCCGAGGTTGCGGCTGCTTGCAGCTAACGCGGCTGTGTACGTTGGGGACGCGAGGCGGTGTGTTTGACTTGTGAGGGTAGTCGACGTGCAGCTTGCAATCACATTTCTGTGTCGGACAGTCACTGCTCGCAGGCGGAGGAGAGTCAGGCGTCAGCGGAAGTAAGGGTACCGTGATGAAGTCCGGGGGAGGGACGTCCGGATTGGGATTGGCATTGGCCGCAGGTGCCATAAAGAGCCCGACTGTCATAAGAGCAGTCGATGTGAGACCGAGTAGCTTACGCAAGGAATCCACTCCTATTCGTTTGGGAATGCGAAAATCGCCGCCTGCGATGTAGGGAGGGTGACGCGGCCAAGTGGAATATGCAACGATTTATATCACCTCAAACGAAAGGAGTGGTTTGGCGTGTAATGTAAGAGGGTTTTTGGTTCTGCGATTTCTATCTGCTTGATGTTTGCTGAGTGGAAAATGTGAGGATCATGCCAGGTCGGGGGATAGAGGTTCGGGTTGGGAGACGGAGTCGTTCAGCGGATCAGGCTGGTGTCGCACGGGATTGGGCAGCTTCTTGGTCAAAGTGGAAAGTTCATCGACGCTTTTAAAGCGGGCGTGGCCTGCCCTTCCCGGTCGGCCGGCAAAGGCCGAAATTTTCGGAAAAGACCGAAAGTGCCGAAGGGCGACTACGTTCGTACGGAGGCCGTCCGGCGGGCCAGGTCACGGCCTTTTCGCTGCATCGGTCGTTCGATCCAGCGGTAGGTCGCCCAGCAGACGGGCAGCAGGACCATCAGGAAGACGACCAGGGGAACGGGGTTGTCGTGGTCCCGCCAGCGGCCGACGGCCGCGTCCGAGACCTTCAGCAGCAGGGGATGCAGCAGGTAGACGGAGAAGCTCATCATCCCCAGCCTGATCAGCCAGGTGGGCGCGTTCCGGTGGCGCGTCGCCATTCCCACGCCGAAGGCGAGCGCCGTGAGCGCCAGTGTCACCGTCCAGGCCACGGGGCCGCCCTCGACCTCCTCCGGATGCCACCACCCGTGGCCCGTCGTGACCACGAGCACGCCCGCGCACGTCAGCAGGGCCGCCCGCCGTCGCAGCCCTCTGTGCTCGGCCCGGTACAGCACGGTGCCGGTGAACATGACCGCCAGGATCGACAGCCCGAACCAGGGCGACAGCCTGCCGTTCAGGACCACCAGGATCAGGGCGAGCACGCCCCCCGCCACCATCCCGGCCCTGCGGATCAACGGCCGGGAGACGTACGCCGCCCCGATCGCGATCGCCATGCCCAGGGTCGTGACGGCGACCACGGCGGGCGCCCCCAAGGCTCCGGTGAGGAACGTCCCGGCCCCCGCGACCCCCAGGGCCAGGCCACCCAGTGTGAGGGTGACGGCCACGGGCGCCGAGCGCTCATGCCACCGGACCGCGAACAGGCCGGCGACCAGGAGATAGAAGGCCATCTCGTAGGAGAGCGTCCAGAGCACGTTGACCGCGTTGGGCACCGTGAGCAGGTCCTGCATCATCGTCACATGCGCCAATACGGCGGTCACCGGGTCGAAGTGGCTCAGCTCTCCCCGTAATCGGCCTACTCCCGTCATGGCCAGTGCGGAAAGCATGACGGCCCCGGCGCACCAGAGGGGATAGATCCGAAAAAGCCTGCTGACCCAGAACCGTTCGGCGCGGCCGTGCCGCTCCAGCGAGGCCGGAATGATGTATCCGCTGACCAGAAAGAACACCATCACCCCCCAGAGGCCGGGGTTGAACCATTTCAGCAGCGCCTCCCGCGCGTGGGGGGTGTAAACGAACGTGGCGTGGTGCACGGCCACCGCGACGGCCGCCACCCCCCGCAGGGCGTCCAGCCACCCCAGCCTCGGCGTTTCGCTTCGATCCACGCGATCGACCCTGGTCAGGAGGGGGGAGGCCACTTTTCGGTTACCGCCAATCGTTGAGGGGGCGGCCGGAGATTATCGGCCAGGAGATAACCTTAGCGTTTCCCTCCGAAAGAGACGTGATCGCCTTCTTTCCCCGGGAGTCCTGGAAGGGGAATAACGTGCCCCGCCGCCGGACAAGGGCCGCCGGATCCACCCTGTCATCGAGAAAGTCGAGCAGCCACCGAAATCACCTTCTATCGGATGGCCGCCACGTGAGCACTTGATCGTACTCGAAACATCACGCGATGGTTGTCCCGTTTCAGAAACCTCCCGCGCTGAGAAGTCAAAAAGGGCGATCTGTGCCGGCCGTACCGCTTGGGGGAGGGGCCGTGTTGTGCCCCAGGCCGATGATGTACCAGCGATCCTCGATCTGAATCAGCCGCAGAGACTCTCGATAGGGGCCTGTCCTGCTTGTTCCGGTCACCTTTGCCGTCGGATATTCCGGTCCGAAGTCCGTTGTGATATCGATAGATTTGATATTAATTTCTTTTCCGCCGTGTGCGGTCATACGCTCGGCGACTTCTCTGTCTGTTTGATATCCCGGCGGAGCCAGCTTGGCCAGCGTGTCGGAGTCCTTTGAGTTGAGGGCGTGAACATAGGACTTAATCAGTGCCCTCTGTGATCCCATATCCCCTCTGCTGTCACTTTCTCCGCAACCAGAGATGAGCCCGGTTGCGACGATGAAGAGTGACAGGAGCTGTCGCAATCTGCCTTTTTCCCATGGCAGCATAAAATTTCCTTAGGTTCGATGGGCATACCACCAGGCTTGCGGATTTTCTGCAATTATTCTACTGAGTCTTTTGTCTAGAGTATCGTTTGTGTGATAACTCAGGTAGAGTTCCGATGCATATTCTCCTGATCCATCTCGTGCTGTAACGAACATTGAGTGATCTATGGTGCCGTCTGGTGATGTGCCCCCATTTGGGCCGTCCCAGTCTGCTTGTAGGACGTCGGTTACCCTCATCTTCCATACGTTGTCCAGTGGGAAAACTCGATGCGAGTGGGTGCGTGCGAAATGGAACCGGTTCTCGGCAGCGGCCCAACTATAGCTGGTGGCGAAAACTCCTTCAGGTCCGTAGAACCACTTCGAGCCGTCTGCTCGACTGTCACCGGGCCATGATCCAACCTCCGGCCAGCCGCCAGCTTTCATGATCTGAGAGAGGAAGTTCGTGCAGTCGTTTGAATAAGATCGATAGTTGTGATTTCGACTCATTGCATATCTTTTTGCGTAGCTAAGCATGGCCCCGTAGTCATAAAATACTGTCGAGGATTTATTTGATTTTTGCTCGTCGTTTGGTAGTGCTGGTCCACTGGAAGGGGGGCGGTTGGTGCTCGCTTCTTTTTTGAAGGGGGGAGGGGGAGGGGAGGGTATGGATTCATTGATTGGGGAGGGCTGGGTGTCAGGAGGAAAAGCTTGGTTGTTTAGTTCGGCGGTAGCACTGCTGAGCTTCCAGATGGAGCCGAACTGCATGAAAAGCATTCGATGTGGGATCGAATATCCTTCAAAAGACGGAGAGTTCGGCCCGGTTTAGGCGTAGTACAGTGAGCGTTTTTCATCTCGCTTCGCGCCTCTGAAGAACAAGAATCGCTTTGGCAAGCTGACCTGAGCGAAGAGAGCAGCAGCGGAGCTTTCGCAGCACGCGCCGGCTCTTCAACTGCGCATTCGCCCGCTCCGCAGGGGCGCGTAGCTTGGCGTGAACGGAGTTCGCGTTCTTCTGCGAGGACGGTTTGTTCCTGCCCTTGTACGGCGTCAGCATCTTCTCACCCGCACCGATGTACCCCTTGTCGGCGAGTGTGATCAGTCCGGTGGCCTGCAGGCGGCGGATGACGCTCGGGGGTGGGGTCGCAGCACCGCCCCTCCCGAGGGCGGTGAGGATCTCAACGCGTTCACGCCCACCGTGCGGGTGGCCGAGCACGCCCGCAGCACCGCCCCTCCCGGGTCGGGAGGATTTTGGTTTTTGAGGCAGGTTTAGCTGGTCAGTTTGGTCGGTCGCCGCGGAGGAGGGCGTTGATCTCGGCTTCGCGGTAGCGGCGGTGGCCGCCCAGGGTGTGGATGGAGGTGAGTTTGCCCGCCCTGGCCCAGCGGCCGACGGTCTTGGTGTCGACCCGGAGGATGGCGGCGACCTCGGCGGGGGTGAGCAGGGGTTCGATGTACGGGGTGGGGGCGACGGCGGTGGAGCCGTCACGGTGGGTAATCTTGACGCCTTTCACGGGTCTCCTTCCAGTGGGTGAGAGGGGTGTCCCCGCCGAGGTGTTCGGGAAGGCCGGCGGGGACACCCCGGGGGCGACCGGCGCGGTTTCCCCGCCCCTGAGGTCCCTGGGGTGGGGCGGTCGCCAGGTTCCGACGGGACGGTCCTTTGGGAAGGTGGAGGACTGTCCCGCCGGAAGCGGGGTAGTGCGGGGGTGCGGGAGAGGCCAGGCGGGGGAGAGGGATGCTCCCCCGCCAGGCCAACCGGCTTTCAGGGGATAGACGGGGGAAGCGGAAGGCGGGTGACCCGGCAGCGCAGGGCCAGTTCCGCCTGGAGGTCCTCGGCCGAGCCGCGCAGGATGGTGGGCCGGAACCCGGCCCGCTCCTGTTCGAGGGTCAGAGGTTCGCTGTAGAGGGCGAACCACAGCGGGATCGACAGGTGGGCCACGCAGACGATCTTCCAGGCGGGGAACGCCTCCGCCAGCGCCGACCGCTGAGCCTCCCAGACCGTGGGGGCCTGTCGGCTCTCTCCGCTTTCCCGGTGTCCCGAGGGGGCTCCGCCCTCGTTGTTCGGGGATGGTCCGTTTTTCTGGGACGTCTGCCGTCGCTGTCGGGTCTTCCGGGGGTCCGGAGGGGACGCGGGGGTCACGCGGCGTTCCCTTCCGGCGGGTAGGGCAGACCACCGGCGGGCCGTACGGCACGGCGGCGGGCACCGGAAAGGTGGGGGCGCTGCCGTGCCCGCTCGGAGGAGGACGTCACCCGGGCCGGGCCGGGCGCGGAGGCGGCACGGCGGAGGAGCGCCGCCGTCTCGGCCTCGCGCATCCGGTCCTGGAGCCCCTCGGCGGTGGGGTCCTCCACCATGACCGGCTCGGGTGCCGGCCAGGCGGCGATGGCGTAGAAGCGGCGGCTGCCGGTGCCGTACAGCACCACCCACTCCGGGTGCGCCTGGTTCAGTCGTTCGGCCTGGTCACGGGCCGGGCCGTCCCACAGGCGGCGGTGGACGAGGGTGTACGGCCGCCCGGCCCGGTGCCGTCCGGCGGGACGAGGCTGCCCGATCACCGGCTCACCTGCTCGGATGTGCCGAGGGTGGCCTCCTTGCCGCCCGTCTGCCCGGTCTCGCTCTGCTCGGCGGCCTCGTCGCAGACGGCCTCCAGGTTCCGGGCCGCCTCCTCCTGCCGCTCCACCTCGGCCCGCAGCTGCTCGAAGGTGTCGCCGTCCACCGTCCGGAACGGCGGGGCGTACCATTCCGACTCTCCGGGGAACGGTTTCACCCTGCTTGCCCAGAAACGACCGGTGTCACTGACGATCACCCGCCATCCGGGGATCGCGCACTCAGGCGCTCGGGAACTAACATTCTTCACGGATCGGACCTCCAGTGTCCGGTTAAGGACCCGTCCAAACGTGTGGAGCGTTGGGCGGGTCCGTCTGGTTGGGAAGAAGGTTTCGGGGGGCTACGGTGTCGGGCTGCTGGCGACCGGTTGAGTCCTTTGTCGTGAGGTGGGCTGGGGTCTCCTGGGCGGTGACGACCGTGTGGGCTATACCTCTGGTGCAGTCGGGGCCGTGGACACAGCGGGGCGGCGCTGTGTGGACGCCAGCGGAGTCATCTTGATCGGCGTTGTCTCTGCGGGAGGCCGAACGGTAGGCAGGGGCGGAGCAGTAGTGAAACGATCGCGGTCGCTCTGTGCCGCTGGCTGGTGCGGGGCCGGGCTAGGCTCATTCACGGGTTAGGTGTGCCTTCCTGATCAAAGATTCGTTCAGTGGGGGTTTGCCGAATGACCTGCCTTCGTCAGTACATGAAGCCGACCGAGAAAGGCGGTAGTGCCCTCCGCGAGGCTGGTGAATGTCCAGGCTCGGCACGCCGGTGAGGATTTAGGTCTGCTGAGACGTTCGGCCAGGTGAACACGCTCGTCGCAGTCATATATGACGGCGACTTCGATGCCTGGCCAGCTCGCACTGGCCAGGCGTTCGGAGTGAGAAAGGAGACTGCCGGTCACCGAGAGCCAGAAGGCTGTCTCGGCGGTTTCCCTGCTGGGGTAGCGGTCTCCTTTGGAGAGGTGGTCGCTGACGAGGACCACGACAGGTGTTGGCTCCTCGATGAGGTGCCAATGCTCATCACGCCAGCGGAAGGTTAAGCGTGCGAGATGTACCGGATCGTGTGGAGCTGTCACCCAATCTCCATAGACGTATACGCTAACGACTTAACGTATACGAGAATGGCTGCCCGGTATCGTGCCTGTCAAGCCGTTCGCAGATCTTCGTGGAACGTGGGAGGAAGTTGGTGCGGGGTCATGCCTATGAGCACGTCGCAGCCGAGCTGCGTGAGGCGATCCTCCGAGGCGACCACCCTCCCGGCACCCGGCTGCCCAAGCATGCCGAGCTCGCCGAGCGCTATGGCGTCTCCGAGATCGTCATCCGTAAGGCCATCGACGACCTGAAGAACCAGGGACTCGTCGAGACGCGAGGCCGGGGCGGCACCACGGTCCGTGAGCGCCCGCCCGTCCGCCGGATCTCAATGGACCGCTACCGCGCGGACGCCGGTCCGCAGGATGTTCCCCAGACATCCTTTACTCGTGATGCCGGTGTCGTATGGTCGGAATACCGGCTTGATAAGGCATACCGATGGATTGTCGCCGACGCCTCCCTGGCTGATCTATTCGGGGTCGAGCTCGGAGCCAGAGTGCTGGAGCGTAGGTTCGTCTTCTATGCCAAAGGTGTCGCCTCCCAGATGTCACGCTCATGCCTGCTGGCCGCCGATGTTGAGGGAACCCCCGTGGCCGACCCGAAAAACGAACCCTGGCCCGGGGGAAACATCGGTCAGCTACGGAGCCTCGGCATAGAGGTGGATGAGATTACCGAGGAGACGGCCTTACGGATGCCCACCACCGAGGAGAGCGCAACCCTCGCGATCGGTGGAGGAGTGCCGGTGTTCGCGGTCACCCGGCGCATGCTCAGTCAGGGGCGGGTGGTCGAGGTGGCCGATCCGATCGTCATCCCGGGAGACCGTGCGGTCCGCGTCGACCGGATCGTCCTGTAAGCGCCGCCGATCATCCGATGGACTGAAACCATCACCCCTTTGAGCGAAAGCGGCGTCGTGCTTCAGAGGTGAAGGCGCGCGCCTTGTCCGGCAGTTCGGTCAAGAAGCCGATGCGGAGCGAGTGCGCGTGCGGCGTCCAGGTCGGCCTGCTGGATCATCCCCCGCGGCCTCGCCGGGTCAGCGCCGTGTATGTACCTGTCACCGGCGCCGGAGGGATGGCGTTGTTCAGAAAATCGCCGACGTACAGGGTCTCCTTCACCTCGAAGAAGTTTAAATGGTCGTCGAAGATCACCTTTTGGGGTCGGTGCTCCGAGGAGCCGGTGGGGGTGACGGGGCGTGCTTATCGCGGGCGGTTTCTGATCGTTTCGATGGTTGTCACGCCGAAGACCGCCGCGACAAGGCCGGTGGCCGCGCCTACGCCGGTGGCCACGGCGTTGAGCCAGAGCGGATCGTGCGGTGTGCCGCCCCAGGTTCCGAGGATGAGCTGGGCGGTGAGGTACGTGCTGGCGATCAACAGGTAGCTGAACGCCATGACCTTGGCGGCTCCCCATCCCCACCGTGCCCACCTGTTCTCGGCGGAGGGCGACGGCTTTTCGGGGGTCCACACCATGGCGTCGGGGGAGCCGCACCAGTCGATGAGGGCGTTGTCGATCGCAGCCAATGTCTCGTCGGGGTTGCGCACGGAGCCTCCTTGAAGGATGCCGGTCCGATGGTATGGCTCGCCTTTCCGGGACTACCTAAAGGATATGCCCGGCTTGTCACAAAAGGCACTTGCGAATCGCGGTGATGTTGGCCGTGGAGGTCAGGTCGGCATCGGGGGTGGGGGTTCGGCTGCCGTTCCCGTCGGTTCGGGAGGCGGCGGTTCGGGAGGTGGTGGTTTGGGAGGTGGTGGTTTGGAAGGGGCAGGTTTGGGAGGGGGAGGCTTGGGGCGGAGGGTCGTCGTGACCCGGGCAGGCCCGGCCGGTTTCGGTGAACGATCGGCCTCGACCAGCGCGGCGAGGGCCAGCGCGACGATGACCATGGCGGCCGCCCCCGCCACGCCGATGCCCGCCTTGACCGTCACCGGGACCCTGCGGTGGTGGGACCGCACCCTGATCATCCGGCCGTCGGCCAGTCTCCGCCAGTGCGCCGCGACTCGTGTCAGCCGCTCCTTGGGCATGCCCGGACCGTATAACCGCTGATGGGCCGGGTCAGGTGCCGAAGGGGAGGGAATCGCGTATCCGCAGAGTGAACGAAAGTAGACACGGCGGCGGGGCCGCGTCAGCGGGTGGGCGCGGTCCGTGGCAGGAGGGCGGACGGCTCGCGCAGCCACACCTCCTGGCGGCCGCCGGGGGTGACGGTGAGGCCGAACTCCCCGTGCTCCGGCCGCCCCTGCCCCGCCCACCACCGGTGGGCGGCCTCGATCTCGTCCCACAGGTCGCGCGGGCCGCCCTGGTAGACCTGTGACCGTGAGGGGTCGTCCTCGTTGAAGAAGGCCGCAGCCCAGGACCGGTCGGTCAGGCCGTACAGCCACATGGTCTGGGTGCCGCGCGGGCTGCGGCCATGGGTGTGGACGCAGTCGGGCACCAGCAGGCCGAGGGCGAACTCCATCGCGGCGTAGGAGTCGTCGGTGAGAACGTCGTGCTCGGTGAGGGAGGTCACCGATTCGCGGGTGCCGGGGGGCCAGCCGCCGCCGGGGAGGTAGTCCCGGTGCCTGGGCCAGTCCAGGCGCTGGGAGCGGAGGTGCATGAAGCGGGCGGCGCCGGTGAAGCGCCCGCTCGCGCCGCCGTCGCCGGCCACGGTCAGGCGCGCGACGGCGTTCTGGCCGGTGTAGTGGGTGCCCCAGGGCAGCACGATCAGCCCGCCGGGCCGGGTCTGCTCGATCCAGGCCCGGGGCACCTGCCGTACCCCGGCGGTGACCAGCACCCGGTCGTACGGCGCGCTCTCCGGACAGCCGAGCAGCCCGTCGCCGACGACGACCCGTGGATGCCACCCGGCGGCGCGCAACGCCTTCCGCGCCCGGTCGGCCACCGCCGCGTCGATTTCGACGGAGACGACGTTGTGCTCGCCGAGGCGGGCCGACAGCAGGGCGGCGCACCAGCCCGTGCCGGTGCCGATCTCCATTACCTTCATTCCGTCGGCCACGGACAACTCGGCGAACATCCTGAACACCAGGCTGGGCGCGGAGCTGGAGCTGGTCACCAGTTCGCCGGGGCCGGTGCCGGTATGACGGCCGTCGTCCCACTGGGTGGCGAGGGGGGCGTTGGTGTAGGCCCGGCGCAGCCATTCTTCGGGGTCGCCGGATCGAGAGACGGCGGTTCCGCCGTCGCCGGGCCATATCGTCTCGGGCAGGAAAAGTTCCCGGGGGACCGCCTCGCAGGCCGCCACCCAGTCCGGGGTCAGCGCGCCGATCTCCTGGAGAAGATCACGCAGGTTCCGCCGCCCGGCCTCCACGGCGGTCATTTCGTCTTGGGCTTCTCGTGCTTTCCGGGGGGCGCGTCGCCGTCCATATCCGCCTTCGTGAGCTTCGGCGGTTCGAACTCCTCTTCTTTTTCAGCGGGCTTTCCGGTGTGGTCTCCCATGCGATCTCCTGTGCGTGCGCTTTCTAGGCGGAGATTTCCGGCCTGACGTGGAGTGTTCGTCTGTAAGCGTAGGGTGAAAAGAGGGGGCTGTCGGGTGTTTGTGCGAAAGCCCCGCCTCGTGGAGGGATTCCAGGGGCCGGAGACGTGGGCCTCACATCTCTGGACGCGACCGTTGTCCGTTCCCTCTCCGGAAGAGCGTCCTGACGGCGTGGTCCGGCCCCTGCAAGCAGGTGACAAGTGGGGGGTGGCAGGCTGTGCGTCGGCCATAGGCCGGTCATATGGGGAAGGGATGTATGTTCGGGATCGTTCGCCCGTGTCGGCACGGGATGTGCGGCGGGTTGTTCAAGGAGTGGATGGCGCACCTGTGCGGGCTCTGCCTGGCGCTCAGGGATGAGCACGGGCACGCCTCCCGGCTGGTGACCAACTACGACGGCCTGCTGGTGTCGGTGCTGACCGAGGCGCAGGCTCCTGCGTCCTCCCCGCACCGGCGTGCGGCGGCCTGCGCGCTGCGCGGGTTCAAGCGGGCGGATGTCGTCGAGGCCGAGGGGTCCGAGGGGGTACGGCTGGCGGCGGCGGTCTCGCTGATCCTGGCGGCGGGCAAGGTCAGGGATCATGTCGAGGACGGCGACGGCGTCTACGCCCGCCCGTTGGTGGCGGCGGGCGCGGAGCGGGTGGCAGCCCGCTGGTCGGCCGCCGGGACGGGTACGGCCGCAGCCCTTGGCTTCGACCCCGCCCCGCTCGTCGGCGCGGTCGAGGAGCAGGCCCGGCTGGAGCGTTTGCCGGACCCGGGTCTTCTCCAGCTCACGGCCCCCACCGAGGCCGCGGTCGCCGCCGCCTTCGGGCACACCGCCGTTCTCACCGGCAAGCCGCGCAACCGGGAGACGCTGGAGGAGGCGGGACGTTACTTCGGACGCCTGGCGCACCTGCTCGACGCGGTGGAGGACCTGGCCCGTGACCGCGCCCGTGGCGCCTACAACCCGTTGACGGCCTCGGGCACCGGCGTGGCGGTCGCGCGGCGTCACTGTGACGACGCCCTGCACGGGCTGCGCCTGGCGGTGGCCGATCTCGATCTCGAACGGCGCCGGCTGGTGGACGCGCTGCTGGTCGCCGAGACGGGGCGCGCCGTCGACCGGGTCTTCGCCGAGGCCAAGCGGGAGGGGCCCGGGGCGCCGCCGCGTGATCCGCGGCTGAAGCCGGATCCCGGGGGGCTGGTGTCGCTGGTGTGCTCGGCGGCGGCCTGCTGTACCTGCGGGCTGTACCGGCCGCCGTGGGACGAGGAGCGTCACAGGTCGTGCTGCGAGCGCTGCGACGCCGGTGGCTGCGACGCCTGCGGGCAGTGCGGCGACGGCTGCTCGGGGTGTTGCGAGTGCTGTAGCTGTGACGGTTGCTCCTGCGGCTGCGACTAGCGCCCACGGCGTTGAGGTCCGCCGGCCGCGGCGCACCGTCACGCGGCGGACGGCGGACGGTGAGACAGGTCGTGATCGTCTCGCCCGGGAGGGACGCCGGGGTCGTGGCAGCCGTCCTTCGGGCCGATCGGCGCCCTGGAGGCGTGGTGGCCGTCGGCCCGCGGTCACGGCGTACCGGGTTGGGGATCGGGTCAGGACATCGGGGGCGTCGAGGGCCAGATGTAGTGGGTGACCTCGATGACGCGGGCGACCACCACCGTCACGTCGTCGGCGGCGGAGCGCCGGTAGGCGGCGTCCAGGAGGGCCCCGGCACAGGCGTGGGGCGGGGCGGTGAAGTGCCGCCTGACCACCCCCTGGATCTCGGGGAAGGAGAGCACGTCGGTCAGCCCGTTGGTGGCGACGACGACCAGGGAGCCCGGAAGGGCGTCGACCCTGTCCACCTCGCTGCGCAGCCTCTCCTCCGTGCCGATCGCGCGCGGCGGCGGCCCCTCTCCGAAACGGTGCGCCGTGGTCAGGATCCGTCCCTCCTCCGGCCCGGTGAAGGAGTAGACGGCTCCGCTGCCCACGTGGGCGAAGGCCACGACCCACGTGCCGCCGCTCTCGGCCAGCGTGACCAGGTCCAGGGCCGTGGCCATGCCGATCAGCTCGGGGGTGCCGCGGCCCATCTCGCGGAGGGTCTGGTTGGCCACCTCAAGGCTGTCCTGCAACCCGCGCAGGGGGTCGGGAGGGCTGCCGGCCTGGTCTCCCACCACCGCCCCGAGGGCCAGGGCGGAGGCCCAGCGGCTCTCGGTCGACGCCGTGACACCGTCGGCGACGGCGATCAGGCGGTCCTGGATGAGGAAACCGTCCGCGTTCTCCCCGCGCCGCCCGGCGTTCGTCCGGCCGGCCGCGTCGAACACCAGGGAACGGGAGGGGCGTGGCCCGGAAGCGTGGGGTGAGGGAAGCGACGGTGCTATCTCCAGCTCGAAGGCGCCGCCGATCCCGAACAGGTCGTCCAGGTAGAGGCGATCCTCGGGGGTGGGGGAGAAGGGGGCGCCGATGTCGCCGCCGGGGAGGCGGGGGCCGCCCGTCGGGGGCGGGAAGTGGGGGCCGGGCCGGCCGCTCGCCGGCGGGAGGAGATCGCCGGGGGAGGGGGCGGCCGGCGTGGGGGGCGCTGGGGGAGGCGGGGAAGGGGGGGCGTCCGGGCCGTCATCGGTGGCCGTGTCCGTGGCGCCGGACGGTTTTCGATGCTTTTCGGGGTCGGGTTTGCGGATCGCGCCGGGTTGCTCCTCTGCGGCGGCCTTCACGGTGGCTTCCGCGTCGGTCTCCGATTCGGCCCTCGCGGCGGTTCCCGTGTCGGCCTTCGCGACAGCCTCTACGCCGGTCTCCGTTCCGGCCTCAGAGCCGGTCTCCGTGTCGTCCTCCGGTCGCGCGGTCGGGATGTCCGCCGGAATGGGGGCGGACAGCGGGATCGCCGGGGGGCGCGGCACGGGCGGTACGGGGGGTCCCGCCGGGGTGGGCGGCCGGGCCGGGAGGTCCTGCCCGGCGGGGCCGGTGGGGTCGCCGGGCTCGGCGGGGCCGTCGGAGGAGAGAGCGGGGGAGGGGGGGCTTTCGGTGGGGCCCCCGTAATCCGGAGGGTGCCGGGGAGGTTCGGTGTGTCCGGTGATGTCCTGGCCGGTGTGGGGGAACGCCGGGCGGTTCATCCTGACGACCACCGTGGAGATGCCCGCGATCACCACTATGGCGGCGGCCGAGGCCGCGAAGATGGTGAACACTCACCTCACCGCCGTGGCGATCGGTGCCCCCGCAGCCGCGGGGAGGGGCACGGCGGGCGGCGCGGCCAAGGAGGGCGCGGCCGAGGACGGCGCGGCGGCTCTTTGGAACGGCTCCGCCGGGACGGTCACGGCGACCTGGCCGGTCGTCACGGCGGAGGTGACGGCGGGGCGGGGTGGGGGCGGTGGAACGAGCACAGGGAGTGCGGAGGGTGTGGGGGGTGCGGGGGGTGGGGTCAGGACGGCCGGGGGGGCCGAGGGGGATGGAGCGGTGGCAACCGGAGCCGGCATGGCGCCTCCTTGATCTGTCGTCGACCCGTCATGCGCCCACGGCGCGCCTGTTGTGCAACCACTGTGCATTTGCCGCCCCCGCGGCGTGCATCCGTTGCACATCCGCTATGTATTCGTTGCGCGTTCTGAAGGTGCGCGGCCGGATGCCGCGCACGGAGCCCTCGCCCGCGGCAGGGGGCGTCTCTCGTTCTCGCTCCCGGCCGTCGACGGAAGGGAGGGCCGCCCCCACCAGGGGTTTCGGGGGTGTGACACCGCGACGGGAGGGCGGGTGGCGGCGTGCCGGGGCGGGCCGGTGCCGCGCCTGGCCGCTTCCGGTCGTGGCGTTGACTCTCTTTCCTTCGTGCATCGCTGTGGAGGGGCCGTTTCGGTCCGGAACGTGAAGTGTTATGAGCAGTTTGCCTGAGCCGGGCGGAGAAATCCTCCGGGTGAGGGTGTTCAGGTATGGCGCGCCCGTTCGTCCGTTACCCGGCCGAGGGCGGTCATCGTTGTCTCCCGGGGGTACGGCGACAGCCGTACGGCCTCCCCGGGGCTCATCCGGCCCTCGGCCACCCACCGGCAGAGCCTCGCGACCTCGGCGATCTCGGCGCGCTGGGCGGTGACGAATCCGTTGTCCACCGGGTCGCCGTGGCCGGGGACCACGACGTCCGCGGCGAGTCCCAGCAGGCCGTCGACGGCGGCGGGCCACTCCAGCGGGCGGGCGTCCTCGTAGTCGGGGGGCGCGCCGTTCTCCACCAGGTCACCGGCGAACGCCACCCCGGCCTCCGGCACGTGGACCACGAGGTCGTGGCCGGAGTGGCCGGGGCCGAAGTGGGACAGGACGACGGCGCGCCCGCCGACGGACAGCTCCGCCCGGTCGCCCACCAGCCGGTCCGGCAGGACGATCTCCGTTCCCGCGATGTCGTCGGCGATGTCGTCATGGCCCCGCCCGCGGTACCAGGCCGCCCAGACCTCCCTGGCCCGGCGTCCGTCCCGCTCCAGGTCGGCCCGGCAGCCCTCCTGCGCCCAGACGGGGCATTCCAGGAACGGGCGGGTCCCGAAGCTGTGGTCGAAGTGCGCGTGGGTGATCACCACGGTCCACGGGTCGCGGGTGATCCGCCGCACCTCTCCGGCGAGTTCGGCGCCCTGACGCTCGTCGCCGCGGGTGTCGACCACCAGGCAGGCGCCGTCCCCCACGACCAGCCCGACCGACAGGTCCAGCTCGGCGTGACGCCGTACCAGAACCCTGTCGGCCACCTCGATCCAGCGTCCTTCCACGGAAGGCATTGTGTCTCACGGCCCGCCTCCTCCGGAACCGGGTCGCCCGGCCGGTGCCGGAGCCGGCCCGTAAAGGGGCGTCTCGGCTCCGCCAAGAACTCATGGACATATGTTGGAAATGGCGAAAAGCGTGGATCGTCCGGCGAGGTGGAATTCTCACTAACGTTTCCCGGAGATCATCGTCAGCGTTCTCCGCAATCGACGGGCGGATCGGCTCCGTGAACCGCCGGTCGCCCACCGGATCCGCGCCCGTGGTGCGGCCGGACTCGCCGCCGGCGCGAAGGCCGGCCTGTCCCGATCGCCTTTTCGCCCAGGGGAGAGCTCTCATATGACAGTGAATTCCACGCGGGTTTCCCCGAGACCGTCGCGGCCCCTTCGCCGGACGGCCGAGGCCACGCTCGCCCTCGGCCTGGGGGTGATCCTCGCCTGGCCGAGCGGCGCCTACGCCGTCCCGGCGGATCTCGCGACCGCCGCGCGCGCGACCGGCCCGGCGTTCTCGTTCCGGTCCGCGCCCGCGGCCGTCGTCACCTCCGTCCCCGCGCTCGTCGCGTGGTCACGGGAGGGCGAGCGGGCCGGGCGGGTCGAGCCGGTCGGGCGGGTCGGCCGGCGCCACTGTCACCGCGACCGGCTGGACTGCGTGGAGCGGTGGCGGGCCAGATGCGAGGGGATGTCCCCCGACCGGGTCGGGGCCCGGCCACGCGGCGACGACGGGCTCCGGCAGGGCGTCCGCCGGAACCGGCCGCCGGGGGCCGACCTTCGCCGACCCCGCTTCCGGGAGAGGGAGTCGCACCGTTCCTGGCCCTGGTCGTCGTGGGACGACCTTCGCCGGCCGAGGTTCCGGGACAGGGATCTGCGCTCACCCCGTGAGCAGGACCCGGGCCGGCCGTGGGCCCGGGATCGGGACGCGCGCCGGCCGCGCTTCCGGGACAGGGACCTGCGGTGGCCGCGTTCTCGTGAGCGGGATTCGCGGTGGCCGGGGTTCCAGGATCGGGACGCGCGCCGGCCGAGGGTCCAGGATGACGCGCGCCGGCCGAGGGTCCGGGACGACCTGCGCCGGCCGAGGGTCCGGGACAGGGATCTGCGGTGGCCGCGTTCTCGTGAGCGGGATTCGCGGTGGCCGGGGGTGCGGGACCGGAACGCGCGCCGGCCGTGGGCCCGGGATCGGGACGCGCGCCGGCCGCGCTTCCGGGACGACGCGCGCCGGCCGCGCTTCCGGGACAGGGACCTTCAGCGGGACGGAGACCTCCAGTGGCCTCGCCTGCCGCAGGCCGACCCCGACGGAGCCGGAGCGCGGGAGCGGGCCGCCCGGGGCTAGGGCCCGCTTTCAGGGACCGGACCGTTTTTCGAAGGCTAGGCCAGGACCCGGCCGACCATGCGGGCGTACATCCGGCCGGGGCTGGGGACCGACGGCGGGTGCAGGAAGCCGGGAAGCATCGGGAGGTCCACGATGAAGTGCTGCAGGCGCTGGTAGAGGGCGTCGACCCCCTCGGGGCGCCGGTGGGGGTCCTTCTCCAGCAGCTCCTGGAGCAGGCGGTTCAGGGCGGCGGGGACGCCGGGGACGGCGGGCGGGCGCTCCTTCACCTGGCGCTCGAACACGACGTACTCCGTGGGACCGGTGAAAAGCTGCCGGCCCGTCAGCATCTCGTGCAGCACGCAGCCCAGGGCGTAAAGGTCGCTGCGGGGGCCGGCGAGCCCGCTCTGGATCTGCTCGGGGGCCATGTAGGACGGCGTGCCGAGAATCTGGCCGACCCGGGTGAACTGCGTGGAGTCGGCCTCGCGGAGCATGGCGAGCCCGAAGTCCATGACCTTGACGCTGCCGTCGGGGCAGAGCATCAGGTTGGCCGGCTTGAGGTCGCGGTGGTAGATGGACAGCGCGTGGGCGGCCGACAGCACGGCGCACGTCTGGGCGGCGATCGCGGCGGCCCAGGGGACGGGCAGCGGGCCGTGCTCGCTGAGCAGGTCGGCCACCGTCACCCCCGCGACGAACTGCATCACCTGGAACAGCCGCTGCTCGAAGGTGCCGAAGTCGTACAGGACGGGGGCGCCGGGGTGCTCAAGCCGCGCCAGGATGCGCGCCTCGCGCAGAAACCGCCGCTTCAGCTCGTCGTCGGGGCCGGTGACGAGCCGCAGGAACTTGACGGCCACCTTGCGGTCGAGGTGTCTGTCGTGGCCGCCGTAGACGGCGCCCATGCTGCCCTGGCCGATGGGGAGGTCGTCGAGCACATATCGGTCGCCGATGACCATCCGGCCCTCCCCCCATGCGTACGGGACATCACACCCCTTGGCCGCACGGCCGGAGGTGGCCGTCGACCAGTCCGTCAAAGCCTAGCCGGATCAAGGTTTCCCCCAGCGTCGTCGTCTGGCGAAGCCGGTCCTCCAGCGCGAACAGCTCGCGGAAGGCGGTGCCGTACCGCCGCTGGTCGGCGATGGGCAGCATCGGCACCCGTGCCCGCCGTACGTCCAGGCGGCTGGAGCCCGGATGGACGCGGGAGGCGTCCGCCGAGCGGAGGAACCCGGCCAGGAAGTCGGGGTCGAGCCGCTGGGGGTCCACCCGGTAGAGGGTGAGCTGGGGGCCGAGCGCGGCCCCGCTGCGGGTGATCACCCGGACCACGCCCAGGACGGTGGTCACCACGTCGCCCGGCCTGATCATGACCAGCGCGGGGTCCAGGGTGGTGCCTCCCGAGGGGGCCGTCCCCAGGGTGGTGTCCTCGGCGGTCAGGACCGGCAGCGGGCCCTCGTCGGCCGACATCCGGGGCGGGGCCTGGAGGATGGTGATCAGCCCCGCCTTGGCCAGCTCGCCGACGGTCGTCGTCGGCAGGTCCTGCCGCTCGCTCAGCAGCTCAAGGGCCGGGGGGGCCTCCGACAGCGTCGCGGAGGTGTCGCGGAACCGCTCCAGGGCCGTGGTGAAGTCGCGGACGAAGTCCTGGCCGCCCTGCTGCGGCCGGTGCCGCGCCGGGCTCAGGTCCACCTCGTCGTCGAGCACGTCGATGATCCGGACGGTACGGCTCTCGCCGGGCAGCTCGGCCTCGGGGTCGCCGAGGTAGGCCCGCCAGGCGGGCTCCACGGCCGACAGGTCCTCGCTCGCGTCCATCACCAGGAGCCGGGAGGGGGGCCTTGCCCCGTCGGGGCGGCGCAGCAGCCACAGGTCGGGGCCGCCGGGGCTCAGCGTCACCACGGCCCGCAGCGCCCCGGCGCGCAGGAGGTTGGCCCGGATCCGTCTGCCGGGGCGGCGGCCGGCCGCCGCGGGCGGCATCAGGATCGCCACCAGACCACCGGGCCGGACGTGGGCCAGGCAGTGCTGCACCCAGGCCAGCTCGGGCTCCCCGCGCGGGGGCAGGCCGTACTCCCAGCGGGGGTCGCCGGTCAGCTCCTCATAACCCCAGGCGCGCTCGTTGAACGGCGGGTCGCAGACCACGGTGTCGGCCAGCTCGCCGGCCAGGCCGTCGTCGCGCAGCGAGTCGCCGGCGACGACGCGGGTCTTGGCGCCGCGCAGCAGCACCCGGACGGCGGTGAGCAGCGCGTTCGTCTCGTTGATCTCCTGGGCGAGCGAGGACTCCGCGTGCAGCAGGAGGGTGCCCAGGCCGCAGGCCGGGTCGAGGACCGTCCCGCCCTCCCGGCCGGCCAGCCGGTGCATCAGCGCGGCCACGTCGTCCCGGGTGACCGACAGGCGGCGGGAATGGGCCTCGGCGTAGCGCTCGCAGAGGAACTCGAAGGCCGCGAGCGGTCCGTGCTCGGCGGCGAGCTTGGCTACCAGCCGCAGGAGGACGGGGTCGTCCAGGCGCGGATCGGGGTCGCCGGGGAGGTCGGCCGTCGTGGCGGCCAGGGAGGTCAGGGCGTACGCCCCCTGCTCCTGCCAGGCCTCGGGCCGGCGGTGCAGGAACAGCAGGAACGCGCCGACCCTGCCGACCAGCTCGCCCAGGTGCAGGTCGTCGACGGAGGTGCGGAGCCGCTGCCAGGCCAGGTCGCCGAGGGAGACCTCGAAGGGCTTGCCGTTGCGGCGCAGCCACGCGGCGACCTGGGGCAGGGAGAACAGGGGGCTGGAGGTGGTGCCGCCCACGGGCTGGGGGAAGTCGTCGTGGCGGCGGCGCCAGTTGCTGACCGCGGCACGGCCTACGGAGGCGAGCCGGGCGATGTCGCCCGCGTTCACCGTGATGTCCTGGCTCTCCTCCATACTGGGCCAGACTAGTTGACTGTGCTGCAACGGTCTACAACAGCTTTGCTTGTGAAGTGCTTCAACCAATGATTTACTGCCTTTATGGCACTGAACGAAGCCCCGGCACTGCGCTACGCCGCTCGCTCGGATGTCGGCGTCCGCCGTGAGGCGAACGAGGACTCGGGCTACGCGAGCGCCCGCCTGCTCGCCGTGGCCGACGGCATGGGGGGCCACGCCGGCGGAGAGGTCGCCAGCTCGCTCGCCGTCACCGCCATGGCGGCGCTGGACGAAAGCCTTCCCCGGACCGGCGTCGACCTGGTGTCCGCCATCAAGGACGCGGCGCGGGACGTCAACCACACGCTGCGCGAGATGAGCGAGCACGATCCCACCCTGCGGGGGATGGGCACCACCCTGACCGCCATGCTCTGGGAGGGGTCCGCCTTCGCGCTGGCCCACGTCGGCGACTCCCGCGCCTACATGCTGCGCGACGGCGCCCTCTACCAGATCACCCACGACCACACGCTGGTCCAGTCGCTGGTGGACGACGGCCGCATCACCCCCGAGCAGGCCGCCGAGCACCCGCGCCGCTCCATGGTGCTGCGGGTCCTGGAGGGCACGGGCGACGGCGAGCTGGACCTGTCGCTGCGTGAGGCCCAGTTCGGCGACCGCTACCTGATCTGCTCCGACGGCCTGACCGCCGTGGTCGGCCCGGAGACCCTGTTCAACACGCTGACCGAGGTCGACGACCCCGCCGAGGCCGTCAGGTGGCTCATCGACCTGGCCAACCGGGGCGGCGGCCCCGACAACATCACCTGCGTCGTGGCCCACTTCGGCGATCACCCCCTCTCCGCCGAGCGGTTCGTCGTGGGGGCGGCGGCCGAGAGGAAGCTGACGCCCTGAGGGCGGAGGGGAGGGACCCGCGCGGCGTCTTCGGCGTCTCCGGTCTGTCCGCTGTTCCCGGCGCGTTCGGTGTCCTGTGCCTCGCGCCCCGTGGGCGGGGCCGTCCCGGCGTCTACCAGGCCAGGCCGGTGATGCGCTCGTAGGCCTCGACGTAGCGCGCGCGGGTGGCCTCGACGATCTCCGCGGGCACCTCGGGCGCGGGCTCCTTGCGGTCCCAGCCGGTCCCGGTGGCCCAGTCGCGGACGAACTGCTTGTCGAAGGAGAACTGCGGGCGGCCCGGCTCCCACTCGTCGGCGGGCCAGAACCGTGAGGAGTCGGAGGTGAGCACCTCGTCGCCGAGCACGAGCGTGCCGTCGGAGGCCCGCCCGATCTCTATCTTCGTGTCGGCGATGACGATGCCCCGCTCCCGCGCCAGGTCGGCGCCGCGGCGGTAGACCTCCAGGGTGATCCGCCGGAGTTCCCCGGCCACCTCCGCACCCTCCTGCGCGACCACGTCCTCGAAGGTGATGAACTCGTCGTGCTGCCCCAGAGGGGCCTTGGTCGTGGGCGTGAACACGGGCTCGGGGAGCCGGGAGCCCTCCACCAGGCCGACGGGCAGCGCCACCCCGGAGACCGAGCCCCTGGACCGGTACTCCTTCAGGCCCATGCCCGCGAGATACCCCCTGGCGATGCACTCGACCGGCACCATGTCCAGCCGCCGGCACCGTATGGCCCGGCCCTCGAACCCGGCGGGCACGTCGGTGGCGGAGATGACGTGGTTGGGCACGATGTCGGCGAGCCGCTCGAACCACCACAGCGAGAGCCGGGTGAGGATCCTCCCCTTGTCGGGGATGGGGGTGGGCAGGATCACGTCGTACACCGACACCCGGTCGGAGGCCACGAGGATGATGTCTCCCCGGTCCTCGTATACGTCGCGGACCTTCCCGGAGTGGAGAAGCTTCACTGGTGTCCCTCAACCGTTCTCTGTGACGTCGCTGGTGCGCCGGGCGGAAACAGAGTAGTCGGCGGGCCGGCGCTTTTACGAAACGGGGTGAGCCCCCTCGCGGAACGCCGCCGGGGCACCGTGACGCCGGTGGGCCGGGGCGGGTACCCCGGCCCCGGCCGGGACGGGAAGGAGGTCAGGCGGGCCGGGTGATCATGATGGCCAGGCCGACGAGGATCACGACGGGAATGAGCCAGACGATCGCCTCAACGGCGAATTCCTTGTACACGACGGACATCCCTTCGGGGTGACGATCGCTGAGGAGCGCGGAGCACCGACGATAGCGCCTGCCTCCCCCCGCGGCCAGAATCGGTTGATCATCCCGTTTCCGGGATGACCGGGACCGGACGTCAGGAGGGGTTGGCCGAGCCGACCACCACGGGCTCCTCCGAGCCCGCGCCCTCGACGACCTCCGCGACGACGCAGGTGATGTTGTCGGGGCCGCCGGCCTCGCAGGCCATGTCGATGAGCCGCCGGATCACCTCGCCGAGATCGTCGACCTCGGCGAGCACGTGCCGGAGCCGGTCGGCCTCGACCACCCCCGACAGGCCGTCGGAGCAGAGCAGGTAGCGGTCGCCGACCTCGGCGTCGCGCAGCGACAGGTCGGGGTCGACGGTGTCGCCGCCGTCCAGCACCTGGAGCAGGATCGACCGGTGCGGGTGGCGGGCGGCCTCCTCGGGGGTGATACGGCCGTCGTCCATCAGGGTCTGGACCAGGGTGTGGTCGTAGGTGATCTGGTAGAGGTCGCCGTCGCGCAGGAGGTAGGCGCGGGAGTCGCCGATGTGGGCGAGCGCGACCCGAGGGCCGTCCCAGAGCATCATGGTCAGCGTGGTGCCCATGCCGGTCAGGGAGGGGTCCTGCTCGACGAGCTCGCGCAGGCGCTGGTTGGCCTTGCGCAGCCCGGCCTCGGCGGCGGCGACCAGGTCGGCGTGGCGCTCGTGGTCCAGTGTGGCGACCGTGGCGACCGCCGCCGAGCTGGCGACCTCCCCGCCCACGTGGCCGCCCATGCCGTCGGCCACGGCGAGCAGCCGGGGACCGGCGTAGGCCGCGTCCTCGTTGCCCTGGCGAACCCGGCCGACGTCGGAGCCGGCCGCATACCGAAGTGTGATCATCTGCACATCACTGGAACGTCGAGTTGCACGAGCGCGTCGCTTTCGGGCAGTCGGGATGGGCAAGGGCGAACCGAGATGTTCCACGATCCACTGAACACCATGGTGACGCAAGCGGCCTGGGGAAGTGTTGCCGGATCCGTTGACACCCGTGGTGGCGCGTAAGCTGTTCCGGCGCCTTGCGCCGCGCCGTACACCCCGTTTTCCCACGCCGAGGAGACCCAGGAGATGACCGCGATCATTCAGGAGGCCGGACGGCGCCGCACGTTCGCGGTGATCAGCCACCCCGACGCCGGAAAGTCGACCATGACCGAGGCCCTGGCGCTGCACGCCTCCGCGATCAGCGAGGCCGGCGCCGTGCACGGCAAGGCCGGGCGCCGCGGCGTCACCTCCGACTGGATGGACATGGAGAAGGCCCGCGGCATCTCCATCACCTCCGCCGCGCTCCGGTTCACCTACCGCGGCCATGTGTTCAACCTGGTCGACACCCCCGGCCACGCCGACTTCTCCGAGGACACCTACCGGGTGCTGGCCGCCGTCGACTGCGCGGTCATGCTGCTGGACGCCGCCAAGGGCATGGAGCCGCAGACCCTGAAGCTGTTCGAGGTCTGCCGGCACCGCCGCATCCCCGTCATCACCTTCGTCAACAAGTGGGACCGCCCCGGCCGCGAGGCGCTGGAACTGCTGGACGAGATCCAGGAGAAGACCGGCCTGCGGCCCACCCCGATCACCTGGCCGATCGGCACCGGCGGCTTCTTCCACGGTGTGGTGGACCGTGTCGCCGGCCGGGCCGTCCGCTACACCCGCACCCCCGGCGGGGCGACCAAGGCCGTCGAGACCGCCCTCACCGCCGAGGAGGCCCTCGCCGAGCTCGGCGACGACTGGGAGCAGGCCAAGGACGAGGTCGACCTGCTGACGGCGATCGGTTCCGACCACGACCAGAAGGCGTTCGAGGCCCACGAGTCCACTCCCGTGCTGTTCGGCGCGGCCCTGAACAACTTCGGGGTCGGCCGCCTGCTCGACGCCATGGTGGACATCGCCCCCTCCCCGGCGCCGCGTCCCGACGTCAAGGAGGTGCCGCGCCCGCTGGGGGAGCCGTTCTCCGGGCTGGTCTTCAAGGTGCAGGCCAACATGGACCCCTCGCACCGCGACCGGATCGCGTTCGTCCGGGTCTGCTCCGGGCGGTTCGAGCGCGGCATGGTGCTGACCCACGCGGCGACCGGCCGCCCCTTCGCCACCAAGTACGCCCAGTCGGTCTTCGGCCAGGAGCGGGCCACCATCGACGAGGCGTTCCCCGGTGACGTCGTCGGCCTGGTGAACGCCACCGCCCTGCGCCCCGGGGACACCCTCTACGACGGCTCGCCGGTGGAGTTCCCGAGGATCCCCAGTTTCGCGCCCGAGCACTTCCGGGCCGCCCGCTGCCGCGACTCCAGCAGGGCCAAGCAGTTCCGCAAGGGCATCGAGCAGATGGAGGCCGAGGGCGTCGTGCAGGTGCTGCGCTCCGACGTCCGCGGCGACCAGTCGCCGGTGCTCGCCGCCGTCGGCCCGATGCAGTTCGACGTGGTCAAGCACCGGCTGGCGGGGGAGTTCAACACCGAGATCGCGATGGACCGGCTCGACTTCGGCCTGGCACGGCTCACCGACGCCGAGTCCGCGCCCGTCCTGGCCCGTCAGCGGGGCGTGGAGGTCTTCACCCGGTCGCTCGACGGAGTACTGCTGGCGCTGTTCACCGACGAGTGGCGGATGCGCGGCGTGCTGCGCGACCATCCCGGCCTGACGCTCAAGCCGCTGCTCGCCGACACCCGGGGCTGAGCCCGCCGTCTCGCCCCGCCGTACGGCCCGCCCGGGGGCGCATTCCAGAGGTCGCCGGGCGGGCCGTACGGCGCGCGTCCCCGGGCGCGGAGCCACGCGCGGGGACACGCGCGGTGGCGCCCGTGGCGATTCATGGTGAGATGTGTGCCCATGAATGTCACTAAATGGGGAATTTTGGCGACAGGTGAGATCGCCGCCGCCTTCACCGAGGAACTGAGGCTCCTGCCGGACGCCGAGGTGGTCGCGGTCGGGTCCAGGGCCCCGGAGACCGCCGCGGCGTTCGCCGGGCGGCACGGCATCCCCCGCGCCTACGGCAGCTGGGCCGAGCTGGCGGCCGACGACGAGGTGGACATCGTCTACGTGGCCAACACCCACAACGCCCACCGCGAGGCGGTGCTCACCTGCCTGAAGGCCGGCAGGGCCGTCCTGTGCGAGAAGGCGTTCACGCTGAACGCCGCCGAGGCCGCCGAGCTGGTGGAGGTCGCGCGGGAGTCCGGGCTTTTCCTCATGGAGGCCATGTGGATGCGCTGCAACCCCGCCATCCGCAGGATCGCCGAGCTGGTCGAGGGCGGCGCGATCGGCTCGGTCGTCGCCGTGCACGCCGACTTCGGGATCTCCGTTCCCCCCGACCCCGCCCACCGGCTCCGCGACCCCGCCCAGGGCGGCGGCGCCCTGCTCGACCTGGGGGTCTACCCGATCTCCTTCGCGCACCTCGTGCTCGGCCCGCCGGAACGGGTCCAGGCGTGGGCGCGGCTGACCCCGGAGGGCGTGGACGAGAGCACCGGCGTGCTGCTCGGCCACGCCGGGGGCGCGGTCGCCCTGCTCTCCTGCGGGATCGCCGCGGAGAGCCCGGGAACCGCCTCGATCACCGGCACCCTCGGCCGGATCGAACTGCCGGCCCTGTTCTTCCAGCCCGACACCTTCACCCTGCACCGCGCCGGAGCCCGGCCGGAGACCTTCCACGTCCCCTACGAGGGGACCGGCCTGGCGCACGAGGCGATCGAGGCGATGCGCTGCCTGAGGGAGGGGCTGCCGGAGAGCCCGCTCGTGCCGTGGCGGGCCACGCTTGAGGTGATGGGCGTCATGGACGCGGTGCGGGAGCGGATCGGGGTCCGCTTCCCGGGCGAGTGACCGGCCCCTCGCGCGTACGGCCCCGCCGGTGGCGGGCCGTCGGCGGGAGGGGACGGGGTCAGACCCGCCGCCACTGGTGGCGGTCCAGGAAGGCGCGGCCACCGGTGGCGTACTCGGTGAAGGCGTCCTGGATCGCCGTGAGCTCGGGGACGTGAGTGCGGAACATGACGTTTCTCGTGATGTCTTTGTATTCCAGCTCGTAGCCGGAGGGTTCCGGCGACGCCTGGACGAAGTGCTCGCCGAAGACGACCAGGGCCGTGAACGGGTTCTGAGGCGACATGGTGGCCACCGCGTCGGCGACCAGCCCCAGGTCGGGATCGGTGACGGTCATCCCGTCGCCGGTGCGGAGCTGCATACCGGGGTAGGCGCCGCGTGGTTCCAGGTTGTGCACCAGCTGTCGCTGCGGGTCGTAGCAGACCAGACCGCACGCGCGGGCCAGGGCGAAGGCCTCGGCCGCCACCTCGTCCGACCGCTCCCGCTCCACGCTGACCAGGGCACAGGCCGGGGAGATCCGCTCGGCCTCGGGCAGCCGCTCGGCGAACAGTGCCACCCCGGGGTACGGCCCCGCTGCCCCGGGCCCTCTCTCGCGCAACGCCCGGAAGACGCTTCGCGCGCGCTCCCTGCTGATCGGCGCCGTTTCGTGCCAGACGGCCAGTTCGAAACTCATGGGGCCATCATCCCGCGGCGGGTCTCGTCACCGGCCGGGCCGCCGCCTCCGGTGCCGGGCCGCGGGCTTCGGGGAGGGGCGGGGTTCCGGGGCCGGGAACGCCTGTATTGCGATCCTCTTAAGTCCGCTTATTTCCGCTTTTTTATACGGGAACGCCCGGATCCCGGGCCGGATCAAATGTCGAACGCCCCGTTCTTCGTGGCCTCGACGAAGGCCCTCCACTCATCGGGGGTGAACGACAGAACGGGCCCGCTCTCGCCGTTCTTGCCGTCTCTCACCCCGATCCAGCCGTTCTGCGAGGCGACCTCGACGCAGTTTCCGTTGTTGCACATCGATCGCCAGATGGCTCCGTGAAACCGAGAGCCGTCGTCCATGTTCTCCTCCCGGAAAGATCGGCGGCTCTTCCGTGAAAGAGCGCCGCGCCAGGGGAATCATAGTTCACCCCCGCTCCGGGCGACCGCCGGTTTCCGGCCTCGCCTCGCCTCGCGGAGGGCGACCGCCCGGTGCGGGGAATCGATTTCCCCGCACCGGGCGGAAAAAACGGTACCGCCGGGGTCTCCCGCGGTGCCGTTCGGTGCGGTTTCATTTCCCCGGTGGGGGAGGTGGGGTCACAGGCCGAGGCTTCCGTCCTTGATCCCGTCTATGAAGGCCCGGAACTCGGTGACGCTGAACTCCAGGATGGGTCCACCCTTGTTCTTGCTGTCTCGCATGCCCACGCCCCCGCCGGGAAGCCTGGCGATTTCAACACAGGAGCCGTTATTGCACCGGCTTGCGACCTGCCACTTGAGAGTGGACAATTCGGCAGGCTTGGAAGACGTCATCGTCTCTCCGTGAGAATTTGTCGGGACTGGTTTCGTGACGACGGGCCGCGCCGTTCAGACCGCGAACCTGTCGTATGCCCTCGCGATGTGGAGCGCCGACTCCTGTGGGCTCAGCGCCACCGCGCGAAGATGGTTGAGCGTCTCCCGGAAACGTTCAAGTTCTTTGGCCTTCTCCAGGTAGAAGCTTCCCATAAGGGTATCGAGATATACCGTGTCGCCGATCGTCGGATCGGAGAACTCCAGTAAAATGAAAGCACTGTCGAACCCCGGGTGGGCGCCCACGGTGAAAGGAATCACCTGGATGGTCACATGGGGGAGTTCCGCGGCCCTTTCGAGATGCCGCACCTGCTCCCTCATGACCTCCGGGCCGCCCACGCGGCGGTGGAGCACCGACTCGTCGAGGAGAACCCAGTACTTCGGCGGGTGGGGGCCGTGCAGGCGCTCCTGCCGCCGCAGCCGGTAGGTGACCCGCTCCTCCAGAACGTCGCCGTCCATCCTCGGCAGATATCCCTTGATGACCGCTCGGGCGTACTCTCCTGTCTGGAGAAGCCCGGGGACGGTCGTCGTCTCATACTCGGAGATCGACGTGGCCTCGATCTCCAGGCCGAGAAAAGGGCGGAAGTCGACGTCCTCCGTCTCCTGCCACCACACCTGCCGCTTGGCCTCCCTGGCCAGGGTCATCAGGGCGTCGATCTGTGTCTGGTCGGTCAGACCGTAGAACAGGCACAGGTCGCGCACGTCCCGGGGCAGCGCGCCGCGTTGGGCGGTCTCTATCCGGCTGATCTTCGCCGGTGAGCACTCAAGCTGCTCGGCGGCGTCCCTGATGCTCTTTCCCGCCTGCTCGCGAAGCTCCCGCAGACGGCTGGCGAGCTGCCGGCGGCGCAGGGTGGGGTTGGTGCCGGCCATCGGCGCTTACCTCTTTTTGTCGATGACGAGGGGGTCGATGACGCGGGGGATCGCCGCCTCACCTCCGAGAGCTTTCCCAGGTCGTCGCGATGGTAACAGCCGAAAGGCGGCGTCGTGGGGCAATTTCGGAAGGTAACCGCCATGGGTACATTCATGTGGCAATTGCCAATGGCAGTTGTCGATGGCACAAGCCAGGGTAAAAGTAAGACGGGGCCCCAACAGGACGAACCTTCAAGGAGGTGACGGTCCTTGAGGCAAGGTATCCACGGCATCGGGGTCCGGCTCGGGCGCCAGGCCACTGTACGAAGCTTACTGATCGTTTCCCTGCGAACGCTAGACGGCAAGGTCTTCGGGGAACCGGACGCGTTCGCGTGGGTCCAGGGGTGGCAGATCGGCCGGGGGCGGCTGCTCAGGCGGACCTACCGGGACGCGAGGTTCGCCCTCCTGCTGGAGTGCGGCCTGTGCCACGGGGAGGGAACGGGCGGCGGGGCGGGCACGGGGTGCTCCCTGTGCGACGGCACCGGGCGGCTCGACCGCCTCCGCCCGGCGGAACGCCCCTGACCGGGAGGCGGGAGCCGGGGGCGGGGACGTGCGACCGGCGCCGCAACGGGGAGGACCTCAAAGGGGGCCTTCCGGACACCGCGGGCTAGGATCTGCCCAGTTCGTGAGCGAGGTGGCCGGATGGACTTTCGTGTGCTGGGCCCGGTCGGCGTGGTCGCCGACGACGGGACCCCCCTGGACATCGGCCCCTACCAGCAGCGGACGGTTCTGGCGCTGTGCGTGCTCGCCGCCCCCCGCCCGGTCGGGATCCCCCGGGTGATCGACGCCCTCTGGGAGGGAAGCCCGACGCCCGGGGCGCTCAACACCGTCCAGGGGTACGTCTCCAAGCTCCGGCGGGTCCTGGAGCCGGGCAGAAAGCGGGCGGTGCCGCCGTCGATCCTGGTCAGCAGGGCCGGTGGCTACGCCCTCGACGTCCCCGCCGCCGCGCTGGACCTGGGCAGGGCCCGGCGGCACGCGGCCGAGGGCAGGCGCCTGCGCGCCGAGGGCGATCACGAGGCCGCGGGCCGGGAACTCCGGCTGGCGCTGGCCGAGTGGCGCGGGGAGACGCTCACCGACTTCGCCGGAGCCTCCTGGGCCGGGGAGGAGATCGCCCACCTGGCCGAGTTCCGGCTGGCCCTGCGGGAGGAGGCGGCCGAGGCCGACCTCGCGCTCGGGCGGGGGGCGGCGCTGACCGGCGAGCTGGGCCGGCTCGTGGCGGCCCACCCCTTCAGGGAGCGGCTCCGCGCGCTCACCGCCCACGCCCTCTACCAGGCCGGGCGGCAGGCCGACGCGCTGGCCGTCCTCGCCGAGGGACGCAGGCTGCTGGTGGACGACCTGGGGCTGGACCCCGATCCCGGGTCCAGGGAGATGGAGCGGCGCATCCTCGCCCAGGATCCCGCGCTCACCCCCAGGACCTCCGCGGCGCCGTCACCGGTTACGCCGACGCCGACGGCGGCGACGCCCCGGCTGGTCGGCAGGGACGCCGAGGCCGGGGTGCTGGAGGCGGCGGTCGCCGAGGAGGGCCACCGGGTGGTCCTTCTGGCGGGGGAGCCGGGCATCGGCAAGACCAGCCTCGCCGAGCAGGCCGCGGCGACCGCGCGCGCCCTGGGGCACCGGGTGGTCTGGGGACGCTGCTGGGACGGCGGCGGAGCGCCGCCCTTCTGGCCGTGGACGCAGGCCGCACAGGAGCTGACCGGTGGAAACGACGGGACGGGCCGGCTCGCCGGCGGCGGCCGGTTCCAATTTTACGAGGCGTTCGCCCGGCTGCTCGACGGGCACGGCCGGGTCCTGGTGGTCCTCGACGACCTCCAGTGGGCCGACGCCTCGTCGCTGCGGCTGCTGGAGTTCCTCGCGGCCACCCGCTCCTGCCCCCGGCTGACCGTGGTGGCGACCTACCGCGACACCGACGTGCGCCCCGGCGGGCCGCTGGAGCGGACGCTGGGCGCGCTGGCCCGGCTTCCGCACGTCCGCAGGCTCTCCCTGCGCGGCCTCGGCGAGGAGGACGTCCGCGCCTATCTCGGCCGGGCCGGCGCCGACCCGGGCCGGGCCGGGGAGATGGGCAGGCTGACCGCGGGCAACCCCTTCTTCCTGGGGGAGGTCCTGCGCCTGGGCCAGACCCCCGCGGCGCTGTCCGACGTCGTGCGCGACCGGATGGCCAGCCTGCCGCCGGGCACCGAGGAGGTGCTCACCGTCGCGGCCCTGCTCGGCCGGCAGGCTCCGGCCGACCTTCTGATCCAGGCGGTGGAGCTGCCCCGGGAGAGGGTGCTCGACATCGTCGACGCCGCGGTCCGGGCGCGGCTGCTGGCCGAGGGCGAGGGGCCGGTCTGCCGGTTCGTCCACGACATCGTCCGCGACGTGCTGCGCGAGGCCCTGCCGCCGCTGCGGCGCCGGCGGCTGCACGAGCGGATCGCCGAGGTGCTCGAACGGCGGAGCGGAACCCGCCTCACCGAGATCGCCCACCACTACCGCGAGAGCCTGCTCACCGCCCGCACGGCGGGCAAGGCCGTCGGCTACACCCGCCGCGCCGCCGCCCAGGCGACGGCGCAGTTCGCCCACGAGGACGCCGTGGAGCACCTGGAACAGGCGATCGCCCTGGTGGGCCGGCTTCCCCGGACCGACGACGCGCTCCGCTGCGACCTCCTCCTGGACCTGGCCGAGGCCCAGGCGGCGGCCGGCATGAGCGTCGCGGCCCACGCCTCCCTGGAGGCCGCCGCGGAGATCGCCGAGGGGCTCGGCGACGACAACCGCCTGGCGAGGGCGGTGCTCGGTTTCTCCGACCCCATCTCCCTGGCCATGTACGAGGAGACGACCGGCATCGGCGGGCTCGCCGCGCGCGTCGAGCGGGTCCTCGCCTCCGGGCCGGCCGGCGACTCACCCTGGCGGGCCCAGCTCCTGGCCGCCGCCGCGATGACCGGCGCCACCACCCGGCCCGTGGAGTCGACCGCGGCGACGGCCCGGGAGGCGGTACGGCTGGCCCGCCGTACCGGCGACGACCGGACCCTGGCCAGGGCCCTGATCACCTGGGAGATCCTGTCCCGGGCCGACCGCGACCACGACCGCAGGCGGGCGGTCATCGACGAGATCATCGAGATCGGCCGCCGCACCGGCGACCTCGTCACCGAGTGGATCGGCCGTGAGGCCGAGTACGTCGAGCTGACGGCGGGAGGCCGGACCGAGCGGACCCCGGAACTGCTGGAGTGGCTCGGGGAGACCGCCGCCCGGCTCCGGCTTCCCTCGACGGTCAGCCTGGCCGCCTGGCAGCGGGCGGTCCACGCCTACCTGGGCGGGGACGGCGCCGAGGCTCTGAGGTGGGCCGGCGAGTCCGCCGCCGCCTCCCCCACGGGGGTGCTGGGCCGCGACGACGCCGAACTGCGGCGCGGGGTCTTCCGCTTTCTCGCCCTGCGCGCGGAGGGCGCGGCCGGGGAGGCGCTCGCCGTGGCGGAGGAGATGCTCGGCCGCCGTCCCGGCCAGCGGCCCTGGCTCGTCCTGCGCTGCCTGGCCCTGGTCGACCTGGGGCGTACGGACCGGGCGCGCGCCGTCTTCGCCGGCCTCGCCCGTGACGGCCTCGCGCCGGTGATCCCGGACCTGGCCTACCGGTTCGTGCCCGACGCCCTCGCGGAGATCTGCGCCGCCCTCGGCGACGTGGCCGCGGGCCGGGCCCTGTACGGCAGGCTCGCCCCCAACGCCGGCCGGCTGCTGGGCTGGTCGGTGACGGACCTGTGCCTGGCGCGGCTCGCCCTGCTGGACGGTGACGAGGAGCGCGCCCGCGCCCACCTCCGCGCGGCCGAGAGCCTCATCACCGGTGCCGGTCTGCGTGTGTACGACCCCGCTCTCCGCGCGCTGTCCGGCTCCCTGTCCCACCCCGAACCCCCCGCGGGCTGACCGTCCTCCCCCCCGGAGCCCGTGATCACAGGAGCCCTCCATCCGCCGGCGCGACTGTGGGTAATCGCCTTCCCGCCCACGGTGGCGGACGTTTGACGCGAAGGCACGGCGGTTCACCGGTGCGGATACGGGTGATGACGCGGAGTGTGCGCGGCCGGAGGACGGGGCATGTGATCGGGGACGCATAGTCGCGGGAGGACGGGGCAGGTCTTCTCACCGCCGAAGACGCGAAGGCGGTGCGCCGGTGTCCGCTCCACGGCCGGGGGTTCGTCCTCCCCCCGAGGGAGCGGGGCTTCGCGACACACGCCGCCGCCGATGCCGCCCGTGGCCCCGGCCGCCCGCACGGGGGAGAGATCCGCCCGCACGTTGGAGAGGAGGAAGGGGTTGTCGTCCCGCGCCCGAGGGCGGGGGTCTTCCACCCCGGAGTTCCGATGATCGAGACCTGGCCCGGTGATCCCTATCCCCTGGGCGCCACCTACGACGGCGCCGGCACCAACTTCGCGCTCTTCACCGAGGCCGCCGAACGGGTCGAACTGTGCCTGTTCGACGAGGCCGGCCGGGAGAGCCGGATCTCCTTCACCGAGTGCGAGGGATACGTCTGGCACGGCTACCTGCCGGGCGTGGGCCCGGGGCAGCGGTACGGCTACCGCGTGCACGGCCCCTACGACCCGGCGAACGGGCTGCGGTGCAACCCCGCCAAGCTGCTGCTCGACCCCTACGCCAAGGCGGTGGAGGGGGACGTGAAGTGGGACGAGGCGGTGTACGGCTACCGCTTCGATCAGCCCGACAGCCGCAACGACGCCGACTCGGCCCCGTTCGTCCCCCGGTCCGTCGTCGTCAACCCGTTCTTCGGGTGGGGGCACGACCGTCCGCCCGCCACGCCGTACCACGACACGGTGATCTACGAGGCGCACGTCAAGGGGCTGACCGTCGACCACCCGCGGATCCCCGAACGGATCCGCGGCACCTACGCCGCCATCGGGCACCCGGAGATCATCGACCACCTGACGGCGCTGGGGGTGACGGCGATCGAACTGATGCCGGTGCACCAGTTCGTCACCGACCACGCCCTCGTCGAGCGGGGCCTGACCAACTACTGGGGCTACAACAGCATCGGGTTCTTCGCCCCGCACAACGCCTATTCGAGCACGGGCCGGCGCGGTGAGCAGGTGCTGGAGTTCAAGGCCATGGTCAAGGCGCTGCACGAGGCGAACATCGAGGTGATCCTCGACGTGGTCTACAACCACACGGCCGAGGGCAACCACCTGGGGCCGACTCTGAGCATGCGGGGCATCGACAACCCCCGCTACTACCGGCTCGTCGAGGACGACAGGCGCTACCACATGGACACCACGGGGACCGGCAACAGCCTGTTCATGCGCTCCCCGCACGTGCTCCAGATGATCATGGATTCGCTGCGTTACTGGGTCGCCGAGATGCACGTGGACGGTTTCCGGTTCGACCTCGCGGCCACGCTGGCGCGGGAGCTGCACGAGGTGGACCGGCTGAGCGCCTTCTTCGACCTGGTGCAGCAGGACCCGGTCCTCTCGCAGGTCAAGCTGATCGCCGAGCCGTGGGACGTCGGGCCCGGGGGGTACCAGGTCGGCAACTTCCCCGCCCGCTGGACCGAGTGGAACGGCATGTACCGCGACACGATCCGCGACCTGTGGCGGGGGGAGCCCGCCTCCCTGCCGGAGTTCGCCTCCCGGCTGACCGGCTCCAGTGACCTCTACCAGGACGACAGCCGCCGCCCGGCCGCGTCGATCAACTTCGTCACCTGCCACGACGGGTTCACCCTGCGCGACCTCGTCTCCTACAACGACAAGCACAACGAGGCCAACGGCGAGGAGAACCGGGACGGCACCGACGACAACCGCTCCTGGAACTGTGGCGCCGAGGGCCCCGCCTCGCCGCCGATCGAGGCGCTGCGCGAGCGGCAGAAACGCAACTTCCTGACCACGCTGTTCCTGTCCCAGGGCGTGCCGATGATCTCTCACGGCGACGAGCTGGGCCGCACGCAGCAGGGCAACAACAACGTCTACTGCCAGGACAACGAGCTGAGCCGGGTGGACTGGTCGGACAGGCCGGAGAACCGCCTGCTGCTGGAGTTCACCCGGCGGCTGGCCAGGCTCCGCGCCGACCACCCCGTCTTCCGGCGCCGCCGTTTCTTCTACGGCCGGCCCGTGCGGGGCTCGGGGGACGACCTCAGCGACATCGCCTGGTTCACCCCGCGGGGGGAGCCGATGACCGACGCCGACTGGAACGTGGGCTACGCCAGGTCACTGGCGGTCTTCCTGAACGGCGACGCCATCACCGAGCCGGACCGCAGGGGGCGGCGGATCACCGACGACTCGTTCCTGCTGCTGTTCAACGCCCACCACGACGTGATCGTGTTCACGATCCCCAAGGACCACGGCGAGACGTGGGTGACGGAGATCGACACGGCGGAGCCGGTCACGACGGGGACCCGGGTCTGCCGGGCGGGGGAGGAGGTGCCGGTGGACGGCCGGTCGGTGAGGGTGCTGCGCCGTGTCTGAGGCGCGGGAGCGGCGGTTCGCCGTGCCGTCGTCCACCTACCGGATCCAGCTCACCCCCGATTTCGGCTTCGCCGAGGTGGCGGAGCTCGCCCCCTACCTGCGAGAACTGGGGGTCGGCCACGTCTACCTGTCGCCGATCCTGCAGGCGGTCCCCGAATCACGGCACGGCTACGACGTGACCGACCACTCCCGGGTCAGGGAGGAGTTCGGCGGCGCCCGGGGCCTGCGCGCGCTGTCGGAGACCCTGAACGCGCACGACCTGGGCCTCGTCGTGGACATCGTGCCCAACCACATGACGATTCCGGTACCGGAGTCGGGCAACCGGCCGCTGTGGTCGGTGCTCAAGGAGGGGCGGGCGTCGCCGTACGCGCGGTGGTTCGACATCGACTGGAACGGCGGCAAGGTGAGCATGCCGGTGCTCGGCGACCGGGCCGAGCCGGTGGTGGACGGCGACGTGCTGCGCTGTCACGACCACGAGTTCCCCTACCCCGACACCTTTTACCGGCTGGTCGACTGGCGGGCCGGGCCCGGCTACCGGCGGTTCTTCGACGTGTCCTCGCTGATCGGGCTGCGGGTGGAGGACCCCGGGGTGTTCGACGCCACCCACGAGGTGATCCTGCGGCTGGTCGAGGAGGGCGTCGTCCACGGCCTGCGGGTGGACCACCCCGACGGGCTGGCCGAGCCGCGCGGCTACCTCGCCAGGCTCCGCGCCGCCTCGGGGGTGTGGACCGTCGCGGAGAAGATCCTGACCGGCTCCGAGCGGCTGCCCGGCGACTGGGACTGCGACGGCACCACCGGCTACGAGGTGCTCAACCACATCACCCGCCTGCTGGTGGACCCGGCGGGGGAGGAGCCGCTGGTGGAGCTGTTCACCGCCCACACCGGCATGCCGCGCGACTACGCCGCCGTGGTCGGCGCCTCCAAGCGGGAGGTCCTCGACCTGTTCTTCACCGCCGAGGTCGACCGGCTGCGCGCCGCCGTCGGCTGCGACCGCGCGACGCTGGTGGAACTGCTGGTCGCGATGCCGGTCTACCGGGCCTACGTGGTTCCGGGGGAGCCGGTGCCCGAGGACTCGGCCGCGATCGTGAAGGAGGCCGGCCGGATCGCCGCCGCCCGCCTCCCCGAGGACGCCCCGATCGCCGAGGTCGTCGACCGCGTGCTGTACGGCCCGGCCGAGGTGGTCACCCGCTTCCAGCAGACCTGCGGGCCGGTCATGGCCAAGGGGGTGGAGGACACCGCGCTCTACCGGTGGTACCCGCTGGCCTGCCTGAACGAGGTGGGCGGGGAGCCCGACCGCTTCGGCGAGCCGGTGGAGGACTTCCACGCCTTCGCCCGGCGGATGTCGCCGGGCGCGATGACGACGCTGTCCACCCACGACACCAAGCGGTCGGAGGACGTGCGCGCCCGGCTGGCGGTGCTGTCGGAGCTGCCGGGGGAGTGGGCCGCGGCGGTGGGGGAGTGGTCGTCGAAGGTGTCCTTCGATCCGGCCCTGGACTATCTGGCCTGGCAGAGCCTCCTGGGTGCCTGGCCGATCGGCCCGGAGAGGTTCTTCGGCTACCTGCTCAAGGCGGCGCGCGAGGCGAAGACCGCGATCTCCTGGGCCGCGCCGGACCCCTCCTACGAGCGGGGAGTCCGTGACTTCGCCGCCCGGGCGATCGGCGAGTGCGGCGCCTCGGTCGCGGGCTTCGCCGCGCGGATCGAACCCTTCGCCCGCGCGAACTCCCTGAGCCAGAAGCTGCTGCAGCTCATGCTGCCGGGGGTGCCCGACGTCTACTGGGGCAACGAGATCACCGACTTCTCACTGGTGGACCCGGACAACCGCCGCCCGGTCGACTTCGCGCGCCGCCGCCGGTTGCTCGCCGGCGGGGACGGAGACTCCTGGGACCGGGCCAAGCTCCTGGTCACCACCCGGGCGCTGAACCTGCGAGCAAGGCTGGACCCGGCGCTGCCGTACGTCCCGATCGAGGCCGGCGAGCACGCGGTCGCCTTCGCGCGGGGGGACCGGGCGGTGGCGGTGGTCACCCGGCTGCCGGCCGGGCTGGCCGGGCGCGGGGGCTGGGGAGGCGAGACGATCACCCTGCCGCGCGGCAGGTGGAGGGATCTGCTCTCCGGCGCCGAGCACACCGGCCGGATCCCCCTCGCCCACCTGCTGTCGGCGTATCCCGTCGCGCTGCTGGAGAGGGGGTGAGCCGTCGATGTTCGAGGTCTGGGCGCCGGAGGCGGCGACGGTGGAGGTGGAGATCGGCGGGGTGCGCCACCCCATGACGCCCGGGGCGGGCGGCTGGTGGTCGGCGCGGGTGCCGGGGGCCGGGCACGGCACCGACTACCGTTTCCGGCTGGACGGCGGTGAGCCGCTGCCGGACCCGCGGAGCCGGTGGCAGCCCGAGGGGATCTTCGGCCCCAGCCGGGTCTACGAGCACGACCGGTTCGCCTGGGGTGACGGCCTGTGGCGCGGGCGCGGGCTGCCGGGCGCGGTCCTGTACGAGCTGCACGTCGGCACCTTCACCCCTGAGGGAACCTTCGAGGGAGCGATCGAAAAGCTGGAACACCTGGTGGCGCTGGGTGTCGACCTCGTCGAGATCATGCCGGTGCCCCCGGTGCCCGGCGGCCGCAACTGGGGGTACGACGGGGTGGACCTGTGGGCCGTCACCGGCAACTACGGCGGCCCCGACGGGCTCAAGCGCTTCGTGGACGCCTGCCACCGGCGGGGCCTCGGCGTGATCCTCGACGTCGTCCACAACCATCTCGGCCCGTCCGGCGACTTCCTGGCGTCGTTCGGCCCCTACTTCCACCCCAGCGCCTCCTCCTTCTGGGGGCGGGCGGTCAACCTGGACGGCCCCGGCTCCGACGAGGTGCGCCGTTACCTCATCGGCAACGCGCTGGGGTGGCTGCGCGACTATCACCTCGACGGGCTGCGGCTGGACGCCGTGCACGCGCTGCGCGACAGCAGGGCCGTGCACCTGCTGGAGGAGATGGCCACCGAGGTGGAGGCGCTGTCGGCCGCCGTGGGCAGGCCCCTGACGCTCATCGCCGAGTCCGACCTGAACGACCCGAGGCTGGTCACCCCGCGCGAGGCCGGGGGCTACGGCCTGGCCGCGGTCTGGAACGACGACGTCCACCACGCGCTGCACGCGGCGGTGACCGGCGAGCGGCACGGCTACTACGCCGACTTCGCCGCCGACCCCGCCGCGGCGCTGGCCAAGGTGCTCACCTCGGGCTACTACCACGACGGCACCCACTCCTCCTTCAGGGGCCGCGTCCACGGCCGCCCGGCGGGCCATGTGCCCGGCCACCGTTTCGTCTGCTCGGCGCAGAACCACGACCAGATCGGCAACCGCCCCGAGGGCGACCGGATGGACCCCCGCGCGCTGCGGGTGGCCGCCGGGCTGCTGCTGACCTCGCCGTTCACCCTGATGCTGTTCATGGGCGAGGAGTGGGGGACGCGCACGCCGTTCCTGTTCTTCACCGATCACGTCGAGGCCCGGCTGCGCGAGGGCGAGGCGGAGCGGCGGCGGCGGGAGTTCGCCGGGTTCGGCTACGACGACTGGGCCGGGAAGGCGCCGGATCCGGGCGAGGAGCTGACGTTCGTGCGCTCCAAACTCGACTGGGGCGAGCTGGAGGAGGAGCCTCATCAGGCCCATCTCGCCTGGTACCGGGCGCTGATCGCGCTGCGCCGCGCGCGTCCGGAGCTGACGGACCCCCGGCTTGACGGGGTCCGGGCCGAGCACGGCGCGACCTGGCTGGTCGTCCACCGGGGAACACTGCGGGTCGTGGCCGCCTTCGGCCCGGAGCCGTTCACCGTACGGCCGGGGCCCGGCAGGGTCCTGCTCGCCTCGGACCCGTCGGTCACGCTGGAGGGGGAGGAGCTGTTCCTGCCGCCCCGCTCCCTGGCCGTCCTGGAGGTGGCCCCCGCCTGAGCCGTCCGGGGCCGCTCCCGGGGACGGGTCCGCGAGCGGTGTCTCCCGGCTCCACGGCTCAGGCGGGGACGTGGTTGCGCAGGCCGAGCTCCTGCGGGTACGGCGAGAAGTAGGTCTGGTCCCGGACGTACGCGACGGCCTCGCCCCGCGCGTGGTGGCGCAGCAGGGTCGCCGGCACGCTGAGCGCCAGGTGTCCGGCCCGGTAGGCGGTGATGACCTCGGCCAGGTCGGCCCGCCGGGCCGGGTCGAGGGCGTCGCCCATCATGCCCAGGCAGTGCTGGAGCACGTTGACGTTGCGGCCGATGCTCGCCTTGCTCGCGAGGGCCGTGCCGAACGCGCGGGTGTAGGCGGCGGCCACCTCGGCGTGGGGGGCGGTGCCCGCGCGGGCGACCACCCGGCCCGCCTCGCGGTAGGCGGCGGGGTTGTGGGCGAGCAGCTGCATCTTGTGCCGGGCGTGGAAGGCGATCAGGTCGCGGGCGCGCCAGCCGTCCTCCAGCAGCGCGCGCAGCCGGGCGTGCGCGAAGATCCGTTCCACGAACGTCTCGCGGAGCAGCGCGTCGTTCAGCCGCCCCTCGTCCTCCACCGGAAGCAGCGGGCGCGCGTCGAGGAGCCGGGAGGCGAACACGCCGGTCCCCTTGCGGTCCACGGCGGTCTCGCCGGCGTAGACCGGGATGCCGTGCAGCCCGCAGCTGGGGCTCCGGGACTTGAACACGTAGCCGTCCACGTCGAGGGTGTTCGCCCGCCGGGCGGCCAGGTCCGTCATGGCGCCGGTCAGGTCCGTCCCCGTGCGCCTGGTGACCAGGCGCGGCCCCCGAGGGGAGCGTTCGAGGCGGAGGGACTCGCGCGGGGCGCCGAGACCGATCTCCATCTCCGGGCAGACGGGCACCCAGTCGACGTGGCGGTCCAGCTCCCCGCTGAGGAACCGGTCGCGGCTGTGGCCGCCGTTGAAACGCACCGGCTCGCCCAGCAGGCAGCTCGACACCGCGACCCGGGGCCTGACCGGGTCGCCCGTACGGCGCGCGCCGCCGTCCTCCCCGCGCGGGGTGGCGCCCGCCGGGCTCACGCCGTTCACGCGGCGGCCGGGGCGAGGATGCCGGACAGGCGCCGCAGGCCGCGGGCCGTGCGGGCCTTGACGGTGCCGAGCGGCACCCGCAGCCTCTCGGCGATCTCCCGCTGGGTCAGATCGCCGTAGTAGGCCATCTCGATGGCCTGGCGCTGCGGCGCGGGCAGCTCGGCCAGCGCCCGCCGGACCTGGTCGCGCTCGGCCATGTCGTCGCCGTGGGCCCTGCCGTCGGCCCCGGCCGGGTCGGCCGCGGCCTCCAGCGGCACCGTCCGCAGGGTGCGCGCCCGCAGGTGGTCCACCGCGCGGTTGCGCGTGATGCCCAGGAGCCAGGCGGGCAGGCTGCGGGCGGGGTCGAACCGCGCCCGGGACCGCCAGACCTCCGCGTACACGATCTGCTGGAGGTCCTCGACCTCCTGGGAGGGCACGAACCGGCGCAGGTAGGAGCGGATGAGCGGGCCGTGCTCACGCAGGCACTCGGCCAGCGCGGCGTCGTCACCCTCGGCGAGCCGGATGTTCAAGGTGTCGGTCATGATGACGCTCCTTGCCGAGAAAACCTATTCAAAACTTATTCATACGCCTCGGCCCCCTGTGATCGCAACCGTGGCGGGAGACTCGGCGCGTCGCCGCGCGCGGTGACGGGGGCCGCCCCGCCGTCAGGAGACGTCAGGAGACGTCAGGAGACACGCCGGGAGAGAGCGGCCGGGAGGCGTGCCAGGAGGACGCCGAGGTCAGCGGAGAAAGGAGTCGATCAGGGTGAGCGCCTCGGAGAAGGAGGCGACACGGGAGACCTGGGCCGGGAGCCCGTCCCACCAGCCGCCTCCGCCCACGATCACACGGCTCGGCGGACGCAGCGCGGGCAGCGCGGCGAGGGGCGCCGGATCCCCGGTCTCCGGCCGCTGGGACCAGACGAAGACCACCGCCGGTCCGAGGCGGCGCATCGCGCCGCCCAGCGCCGCGTAGGGGGTGCGGGCGCCCAGGACACGGGTCGCGACGCGATGGTCGACGGCCAAGGCGGCGGCCAGCGCGTAGACCGGCAGGCAGTGCTGCTCCTCCGCGGCGCAGGCCAGCAGCACCGGCCGTTCGTTGACGGGGTCGGCGGGAGGCTCGGCGAGCCGGGTCAGCGCCGCCATCACCCGGTCGGAGAACAGGTGCTCGACCTCGACCCCCGCACCGGTCTCGGCCTGACGCCCGCAGATCGACGCGAAGACCGGCAGCACCAGACGTTCCCAGGTCCACACGATCCCGTGCCGGTCCAGTGCGGCGCCGATCCACTCGGAGACGGCCCGGCCGTCCAGCGCGACCGCGGCCCGCGTCATCATCGCCGGGGTCGGGATCTGAGGCCGGGGGCGGGGCCGCGGGGCGAGGCGGGGCCCTCCGAGACCGGTGACGGGGATCGGGGGGACGGCCCGGCCGCTCAGGACCTCCCGCGCGGCGTCGGCGGCCGGGACGCCGCTCCTGATGAGCCGGTTCATCTCCTCAAGGCGGCGCAGGTCGTCGGCGTCGTAGCGGCGGTGCCCGCCCGAGGTGCGGCGGCTCGGCCCGATCCCGTAGCGCAGGTTCCAGGTGCGCAGCGTGGGAGCGGGCACACCGAGCCGCCGCGCGACGGCACCGATTCCATAGCCCGGTTCGTCCTCGGTCGTAGCCCGGCCTCGGTTGTCCGTCACCGTCTCACCTCGTCTCCGCGCTCCCGTGATCACCATGATCTCCAATGACCCCCGCGACCGCCCTACCGGCCTGCCGATCGGCACGGGTGACCGGTTCGCCCGGAGATTTCTTCGGTGACGGGACGCGGGCGGATGCAACCGCCGCCACGGCGCGCGCGAAGACCGTGATGTGATGGACACCGCCGTCGTGCTGTTCAACCGTGACCTGCGGGTGCACGACCACCCGGCGCTGGCGGAGGCGTGCGCGACCGCGCGCCACGTGGTGCCCCTCTTCGTGGTCGACCCCGCCGTCCCGCGGGGAGGCCGGGCGCGTTTTCTGGCCGAGTGCCTCGCCGACCTGCGCGAGACGCTGCGTGGGCGGGGCGGTGACCTGGTGATCCGCCACGGCGACCCGGTGACCGAGACGATGCGGCTGGTCCGCGCCCTGCCGGCCCAGGCCGTTCACGTCAGTGACGACGTCAGCGCGCTGGCCCGGCGCCGGCAGCGGAGGCTGGCCCAGGAGTGCGCGCGCCACCGGACGGCCTTCCGCACCTTCCCCGGCGTCACGATCGTGCCGCCCGGCGCGCTCCGGCCCTCGGGGGGAGGCGATCACTACCGGGTCTTCACCCCCTACTGGCGGGCCTGGAGCCGCCACCCGCTCAGGGAGGTGCTCGGCGCCCCCGCGGTTGTTCCCCTCCCGCCGGGGCTGGAGCCCGGCCCGCTGCCCGTGCCGGGGCCTGGGATGGGGGTGGGGCGGCGGGGGCCATTCGAGGGAGGCGAGACGGCGGCGCGCGAGCGGATGGGACGGTGGCTGAAGCACGGCGTCCAGGAGTACGCCGAGGGGCACGACGACCTGGCCGGTGACCGCACCTCCCGTCTTGGCCCCTATCTGCGCTTCGGCTGCCTGTCGCCGCTGGAGCTGGGGGCGCTCGCCTCCGCCGCCGACGACTTCGTCCGCCAGTTGTGCTGGCGTGATTTCTTCCACCAGGTGACGGCGGCCTTTCCCCGGATCGGCCGCGACGACTACCGGCCGCGCGGGCGGGAGTGGCGCGACGACGCGGACGGGGCGCAGGCCTGGAAGGAGGGCATGACGGGGGTGCCGATCGTGGACGCCGGCATGCGGCAGCTGCTCGCCGAGGGGTGGATGCACAACCGTGCCCGTATGATCACGGCGTCGTTCCTGGTCAGGAAGCTGTGCGTGGACTGGCGCGTGGGGGCGGAACACTTCTTCGCGCTGCTGCTCGACGGTGACGTGCCCGACAACTGCGGCAACTGGCAGTGGGTGGCCGGCACCGGCAACGACACCCGCCCCAACCGGGTCGTCAACCTGGTCCGGCAGGCCCGGCGGTTCGACCCGCGGGGGGAGTACATCCGCCGTTACCTGCCCGAGCTGGAGGCGGCGCCGACCGGGGCGCTCCACGAGCCGTGGCGGCTGCCCGAGGGGATCGGCGGCTATCCGCCGCCGCTGGCCGTACCGGGGTAGACCCCGTCGGCGTGCCCGTGGGCGCCGGGACGCGGGGAGGGCCGGGAGAGGCGGGAGGGCCGGGAGAGGCGGGGAACGGGGGCCGGGAGGGAGCCGTCGTCCGCTCTGTCCTGATTCCAGGCTGGTGTGCCCTGTGTGGGCTATGATCTGCCTGAGCCGGTCTACGACTACCACGATCAGCGGCGGGATGAGGTGGTTGCCGTGAGCGATCGAAACCCTTTCGGCCTTGACGTGAACACGCCCAACGTGGCCCGGATCTACGACTACATGCTCGGGGGCAAGGACAACTTCGCCGCCGACCGCAAGGCGGCCGAGCAGATCGTCAGGGCCTTTCCCGAGGCGCGCGAGGGCGTGCGGCTCAACCGGGAGTTCCTCGGCAACGCGGTCCGCCATCTCGCGGGTGAGGCGGGCATCCGCCAGTTCCTGGACATCGGCGCGGGGCTGCCGACGCGCGACAGCGTCCACCAGGCCGCCGTCTCGGTCCTTCCCGAGGCCCGTACGGTCTACGTCGACAACGACCCGATCGTCTGCGTGCACGGCAGGGCGCTGCTGTCCGGCGTTCCCTCGGCGGCGATGGTCGAGGGTGACCTGCGTTCCCCGGGGGAGGTCTGGGCCGGCGCGGTGAAGACGGGGCTGATCGACCCCGCCGAGCCGGTCGCCGTCCTCCTGGTCGCGGTCCTGCACTTTCTCGACGATCCATACGCCGAGGTCGCCATGCTGCGGGAGCTGATGGCTCCGGGCAGCCATCTGGTGCTGACCCACCTGTCCTCGACCGAGGAGCGCGGCGGGGACACCGACAAGATCAGGAAGGTCTACGCCCAGACCGCCTCGGGCGTGGTCCCCCGCGGCATCGGCAAGATCAAGGAGTTCTTCGGCGACTTCGAGATCCTGGACAGCGGCAGGTTCATCTCGCCGGGAGCGCTCCGGCGCTTTGAGATCCTCGGCTGGGCCGGGGTCGGCCGCAAGGGCTGAGCTTCCCCGGAAGGCACCGGGAGGGCCGAGCCGGTCCCCGGAAGGCACCGGGAGCGCGTGTCCTTCCTTCGGGAAAAAGGAGAGGGGACGCTCGCGGGCCCGCCGGAGACGGTTTCGGAGGGCTCAGGGCGGTCGGTGACCGGATCTTTCAGTGGTCGTGCTCGTGACCGTGGTGGCCGTGACCGTGGTGGTCGTGCTCCTCTTCCTCGTCCTCCTCGGACAGGCCGTCACAGGGCTCCACGCCGAGCACGGCCTCCCGGGGTTCGACCTGGTCCACGTGCTCGATCAGGCCCAGGACGTGGTCGGGCTCGATGAGCCACTGCAACGCGGTGGCACCGGTGTCGTCGGCGGAGACCAGCTCCGCCTGCTCTCTGCGCTCGTCGTCGTCGAGGTCGGCGTCGGGGTGGTTGATCTCCTTCAGCGCGGCGACCTGGAGCCCGGCGATGTCCTGTATCTCCACGGTCAGCTCAACGGTCAGGCGTAGATAGCGTTCGGTGCCCGATTCATCACTCATGGTGGAATCCTAGTGCCCTGGTTGGTGATGGTCGGACTAGGGGAGCTTCCAGTCCACCGGCTCGGCCCCCTGCTGCGCGAGCAGGTCGTTGGTACGGCTGAAGGGGCGGGAGCCGAAGAAGCCGCTGCGGGCCGACAGGGGGCTCGGGTGGGCCGACTCCACGGCGGGGAAGCGGCCGAGCATCGGGCGCAGCGAGCGGGCGTCGCGGCCCCACAGGATCGCCACCAGCGGCTGGTCGCGGTCGGCGAGGGCGCGGATGGCCTGCTCGGTCACCTCCTCCCAGCCCTTGCCGCGGTGCGAGGCGGGCCTGCCCGGCGCGACCGTGAGCACCCGGTTGAGCAGCAGCACGCCCTGTTCGGTCCAGGGGGTCAGGTCGCCGTTGCCCGGCATCGGCAGCCCGAGGTCCTCGGTGAGCTCCTTGTAGATGTTGCGGAGGCTGCCGGGGATCGGACGCACGTCGGCGGCCACGGAGAAGCTCAGCCCGATCGGGTGGCCGGGGGTGGGGTAGGGGTCCTGGCCGACGATCAGCACCTTGACCTGGTGGAAGGGCTGCTGGAAGGCACGGAGCACATTGGCGCCGGCGGGGAGGTACTGGCGCCCCTCGGCCACCTCCTTGCGGAGGAAGTCACCCATTTCCGCGATCTTCCCGGCGACGGGCTTCAGGGCCTCGGCCCACCCGGCTTCCACGATTTCGTTCAAAGGACGTGCTGCCATACGGGAGACCCTATCGGGGTTTGAGACCCGGTACGGCTTGCGCCGGGAAACAGCGCGAGCCGTACCGGACCTGCCCCTTTATTTCACCGATCCCGCCATCATGCCCTGCACGAAATATCGCTGGAAGGCGAAGAACAGGACTAACGGGATAATTAGCGACAGAAAGGCACCGGGTGCGAGAATGTCGATATTGGTTCCGAACTGTCGCATCTGAGACTGGAGTGCCTTGGTCATCGGCTGGTTCTCCGTGTCGGCGAACACCAGGGCGACGAGCAGGTCGTTCCAGACCCAGAGGAACTGGAAGATGCCAAGCGAGGCGATCGCCGGCTTGGCCAGCGGGAACACCACGGTCGAGAAGATCCTCCACTCGCCCGCGCCGTCCATCCGCGCCGCCTCCAGCAGCGAGCGCGGGATGCCCGCGAAGAAGTTGCGCAGCAGGAAGATGGCGAAGGGAAGGCCGAAGGCGGTGTGGAAGAGCACCACACCGGCGATGGACCCGAAGATCCCGACCGTGCCGTAGAGCTTGGCGATCGGGATCAGCGCGATCTGAACCGGCACCACCAGCAGGCCGACCACGACCAGGAAGAGCGCGTCCCTTCCGGGAAACTCCATCCAGGCGAAGGCGTAGGCCGCCATGGCCGAGATGCCGATCACCAGGACGGTCGTGGGCACCGTGATGAACACGGTGTTCCAGAACGACGCGGTGAACCCGCCTGCCAGCAGGTCGGCGTAGTTCCGCACGGTCAGCTCCGCCGGTTTGGTGAGCGCCGTCCACCAGCCCGTGGAGTTGTTGGCCGCCTCGTCGCGGATCGAGACCACGAACAGGCCGAGGGTGGGGATCAGCCAGAGGACGCCGATCACCACCAGCGCCACCTGGAGCAGGCCGCCGCCGACCCGGTCGGCGAGCCGGCCGAGGACGCCGCGCCGCGGATCGCCGAGAGGGGAGGTCGTCACTGGTTCTCCCTCCTGAAACGGCGGATATTGATGATCATGAACGGCAGGACGAGGACCAGCAGGAAGATGGCCAGCGCGCTGCCCAGCCCCTGGTCGCCGCCCCCGCCGAAGGAGACCCGCCACATCTCCAGCGCGATGACGTTGGCCTGGGGCTGCACCGACCCCGGGGCGATCACGAAGACGAGGTCGAAGACCTTCAGGGTATTGATGATCATGGTGACGAACACGACGACCAGCACCGGCGACAGCAGCGGAACGGTGATCTTGCGGAACACCTGCCACTCGGTGGCGCCGTCGATGCGGGCCGCCTCCAGCGCGTCGCGCGGGATGGCCGAGAGGCCGGCCGCGATCAGCACCATGGCGAACCCGGCCCACACCCAGATGAACGCCCCGATGATGGCCGGGGTGATCAGGGTCGGCCCAAGCCAGGAGACCCCGTTGAAGGCCGCCTCGAAGTTCGACGCAGGCAGCCGCAGGAGGTAGTCGCCCGGGGCCAGCCCGGTGAGGCGGAAGGTGCCGTCGGGGCCGGTGACGGCGGTGGCCGCGACGGTGGTGCCCCGCACCGCCTCGACCGTGACCCCCGCCAGGGCCTTCTCGGCGCCGTCCACCTGGTTGGGCGTGCCGCCGCCCCCCTGGGCGAAGTCCACCCACACCGTTCCGGCCAGCTCACCGGGCCCCGGCCGGACGGTCCTGGCCGCCGAGGCCGAGGCCAGATCGGCGGGCTTGACGCCCACCAGGGGGATGAGCACGGCCTGACCGGGCCCGGCGGTCCGGCGGGTCACCACCGCGCCCTTCTGGGCGACGACCGGCGCCTGCTCGTTCTCCCGGGGGCGGGCGTCCGGATAGCCCCCGTGGGAGCCGAGGACGCCCTGGACGGAGGTGATCACGGCGTTGGCCACGCCCCGGTCGGGAGCCTGCTCGTAGACCAGCCGGAAGATGACGCCCGAGGCCATCAGGGAGACCGCCATGGGCATGAAGACGACCAGCTTGAACGCGGTCGCCCAGCGGATCCGCTCGGTCAGCACCGCGAAGATCAGTCCGATCACCGTGACCAGGGCGGGGGCGACGACGACCCAGACGAGGTTGTTCCTGATGGTGGTCAGGGTGGAGGGGTCACTGAAGATCGAGGTGTAGTTGGCGGCGCCGACGAAGGTGTCGCCGGGGGCGTCGAAGAGACTGCGGAAGATCGAGTAGACGATCGGGTAGATCACCATCGCGCCCAGCACGACCGCCCCCGGCAGCAGGAACAGGATCGCAAGCCTCGGGGACGGCCCCAGCCCCGCGGCCGGCGCGGCCCCTCCCGAGGGCGCGCCGGTGGAGGCGGCGGCCCCGGCGGGGGGCGCGCCGTCCGGATCGGGGAGAGCCCCCCCGGTGTCGTCCTCTCCCGGAGAACCCCCCGGGGCGGCGTCGCCGCCCCGCGGGTCTCGCGGGCCGTCCAACCGGTCGGTCACGGCCTCATCCCCCCTACTTCCATGCCTTCTTGGCCTCGTCCTCCAGCTTGTTCTGGATCGCCTTGACGTCGGAGGGGTCACGGACGAAGTCCTGCAGAAGCCTCCACTCGCCCTTGCCCTCGGTGCCGCCGAACGCGCTGGGCGCGAGGTCGGACATGTCGTAGCGGACCGACTCGCCGGCGGAGATGATCGTCTGGGCGAGCTTCTTGGTCAGCTCCGCGGGGTAGTTGTCCGGCGAGACGTTGCGGTTGGGGGACAGGTAGCCGGGCAGCTTGGCCCAGATCTCACCGCCCTCCTTGGAGGCGAGGAACTCCAGCAGCGCCATGGCGCCCTTGGAGTCCTTCAGCGCCACCGCGATGTCGCCGCCCAGCACGACCGGCTCGGTGTCGCCGGCCTTCGGGAACGCGAAGTACTTGGCCTCCTCGCCCAGCTTGGCGCCCGACTGCTCGGCCGAGGTGGCCACGAAGTCGGCCTCGATGACCATCGCCGCCTTGTCCTGGCCGTAGACCTGGGTCACGCAGGTCGGGAAGTCGGTCTGCAGGGCGCCCGAGGACCCGCCGAGCAGGAACTCCTTCTTGCCGACGAGCCGGCCGATCTTCTCCAGCGCGGCGGTCACGCTCGGGTCGGTCCAGGGGATCTCGTGCTTGGAGAGCTTGGTGTACTTCTCCGGGCCCGCGCTGGACAGGTAGACGTTCTCGAACAGGTCGGTCAGCGTCCAGCCGGAGGCGCCGCACAGGGCGAACGGGGGGGTGCCGGAGTCGGCGACCGTCTGGGCGGTCTTGACCAGCTCGTCCCAGGTGGTCGGCGGCTGCGTCCCGGCGTCCTGGAACGCCTGGTCGCGGTACCAGATCAGGGACTTGTGCGCGGCCTTCACCAGCACGCCGTAGACCTGGCCGCCGGAGGAGCCGAGCTCCTTCCAGTACGGGGTGTAGTTCTCGTCGATCTGCTTCTGAACCTCGGGGGTGAGGGGCTTGAGCGCCTTCTCCTTGGCGTACTGCTGCACCAGGCCGGGCTGCGGCAGGATCGCGATGTCCGGGGGGTTGCCGCCCTGGATGCGCGGGCCGAGGTAGGCGCCGGTGTCCTCACCGGTGGAGGCGTAGGTGACCCTGGCGCCCGTCTTGGCCTCGAACGCCTTGAGCACCTGCTGGAAGTTGGCCTGCTCGGAGCCGGTCCACTTGGCGGCGACCTCGATGGTCACGCCGTTCAGGGGCTTGGCGGCGGGGGCGGAGGTGCCGCCCGCCGAGGAGGGGGTGGGCGAGGCCGGCTGACCTCCGCACGCGGCGAGCGAGAGTGCCAGGCCCGACACCGTCACCGCGACGATGGACTTACGCATGGTTGGACAACCTCCTGTGCTGGCGGATCTCCCGGCGTGCGGCGCGGGAGTGGGGAAGACGAGGGGCGGGCCGGAAGCGGGGGCCGGCGCGGGCGGAGGGGCCCGGGGACGGGCTCGTCGCGCGCCGGAGGGACGCCCCCGGCTCACCGCGCACGGATGATCTCATCGAGCTGTTCCCTCAGGGAGGTGACGACGTCGTCGCCCGGCTCCGTGAAGGGCGGTGTGAGGGCGTTGGAGACCACGCTGGCGATCACCAGGCTCACCTGGTTGTAGTCGGCGCTCGCCGGGCGGGGCCGGGCCGACAGGATGCTCTGCTTGAGGACGGGCAGGTACGGGAAGCGCCTGATCAGAGCGGGGTCGTCGTACAGCTCGGCCCACACGGGCGGGAACGAGCCGTCGGCGAGCACCCGCCGCTGGTTCTCCAGGCCGGTGAAGTAGCGGATGAACTCCACCGCCGACTTCTGCCGCTTGGAGAAGGCGCTGAGCGCGAGGTTGACCCCGCCCAGCGTGCTGGAGCCGGGGCCGTTGAGGCCGGGCAGGCGGGTGACCCCGAACCTGTGCGCGATCGGCGAGGCGGTGGCCGGGCCGTAGGCGTGGGGCCAGTTGCGGGCGAAGGCCAGCCGGCCCTCCTGGAAGGCCAGGCGTGCCTCCTCCTCCTTGTAGGAGAGCGCCTCACGCGGGATCCACCCCTCGCGCAGCCCTCCGGTCAGGAAGTCCAGGCCCGTTCTGGCCTTGTCCACGTCCATGGTCACGCGCGTGCCGTCCGGGCTGAGGATCTGCCCGCCGGCCGACTGCACGGCCTCGGCGAAGTTGACGGTGAGCCCCTCGTAGGCCAGGAGCTGGCCGGCGTAGCCGCCGACGCCGTACCGCCTGTGCAGCGTGATGGCCTGCTCGCGCAGCTCCGCCCAGGTCTTCGGGGGGGCGAAACCCTGCTTGGCGAGGAGGTCCTTGCGGTAGTAGAGCAGCCCGGCGTTGCCGGTGTAGGGGACCGCCCAGAGCCTGCCCCGGTAGACCGCGGTGTCCACCACCGGCGGCAGGAACCGGTCGAGCGGGAACATGCCGCGTTCCAGCGGGACGATCCAGCCCGCGTCGGCGAACTCGGCGGTCCAGACCACGTCGAGGCCGAGGACGTCGTAGCGGTCGCTCCTGGCCTGGAGGTTGGCGACCATCTGCGCGCGCTGCTCGTCGGCCGCCTCGGGGAGTTCGAGCAGGGTGACCGGCTCGGCCGGGTGCGTCCTGTTCCAGCGGTCCAGCAGGGGCTGGAGGTAGGCGGTCGTGTCACGCCCGGTCACGAAGGTGAACGGCCCGCTGCCCCCTGCCCGCTCGGCCTCCGGCGTGGGGGCCGCCGAGCACCCCGCCGCCGTGAGCGCGGCGAGCGCGACGAGGAGCAGGCGGCGCATCGTCTGCCTCCTTGTCTCCGCGGGTCTCCGCCTCCGCGGATCCTCGCAGGTCTCCGCGGGACTCCGGGGACGCCCCCGCAGGGGTGTTCCCGGCTCGCGCGGAGCGAGTACATACGTGTTAGGTAGATGCATGTTATGCACAGCGTTAATGTGGACGTCAACGGAGAGTCCTGTAACGCTCCGATAACGAGCACTTCGAGGAGGTGGGGGTGAGACTGCCGCTGCTGGCTCTCCTCGCGAAAGAACCTGCCCACGGATACGAGTTGAAACAGTCGCTTGAGCAGATATTCGGCGACGCCTACCCCTCCCCGAACATCGGGCAGATCTACGTGACGCTCGGCCGCCTGGAGAAGGACGGCCTGGTCCGCGCCGTGGACGTCGAGCAGTCCAACCGGCCCAACAAGAAGGTGTACTACCTGACCGCCCCGGGCAGGGAGGCCCTCGACACCTGGGCCGACGAGCCGGCCGACGGGCCGCGGATCCGCGACGAGTTCTTCATGAAGCTCGTCCTGGCCCCCATGACCGGCCTCGCCGACCGGATGGTCCTGATCAACCGCCAGCGCCGCCACTATCTGGGCCTCATGCGCGACCTCCACGACCTCGCCGAACGGACCGCCCAGGACGACCGCGTCGCGCTTCTGCTGATCGAGGGGGCCATGCTGCACCTTCAGGCCGACCTCGACTGGCTCGAACGCTGCCAGGAGGAGCTGCCGTGACCCCTCCCCCCGTGGCCGGCTCCGTGATCAGCACGGTCAACCTGGTCAAGATCTATTCAAACGGGGGCGTGCCCGTGCCCGCCGTACGGGGGGTGGACCTGCGGGTGGAGGCGGGGGAGTTCGTCGCGATCATGGGCCCCTCGGGGTCGGGCAAGTCCACGCTGGTGCACATGCTCGGCGGCCTGGACAGCCGCACCAGCGGCGAGATCTGGCTGGACGGCAGGCGGGCCGACACCCTGGGCGAGAGCGCCTGGGCGCTGCTGCGCCGCCGGAAGATCGGATTCGTCTTCCAGTTCTTCAACCTGGTCGCCACCATGACCGTGGCCGACAACGTCGAGCTGCCCGCGCTGCTGGCCGGGGCCTCCGCCCGCGAGGCCCGCGAGCGCCGTGAGCGCCTCCTGGCCGAGCTCGGCCTGACCGGCCGCGCCGACGCCTCCCCGGCCCAGCTCGCCGGTGGGGAGCAGCAGCGGGTCGCGCTGGCCCGCGCCCTGGCCAACCGGCCCAGCCTGCTGCTGGCCGACGAACCCACCGGCAACCTCGACAGCCGCAACACCCGCGACGTCCTGCGCCTGATCGGCGAGGTCCACCGTGGCGGGCAGACCGTCGTCCTGGTCACCCACGACGCCCGGGTGGCGGGCATGGCCGACCGGGTGATCTCCCTGCTCGACGGGCAGGTGGTCGACGACGGCACCGTCGGCGCCGCCCGCCGGAGGCCGAGGGGCACCGCGGGCGACGTCGTCGAGCTGAGGGGATAGCCGGTTGAGCACCCTGCGGGCCTCGGCCCGGTGGATCCGGGCCGACCTCCGGGCGCGGTGGGGGCAGGCGCTGCTGACGGTGCTCGTGGTGGCCGGGATCGTCACGGCCCTGATCACCGCGGCGACGCTCCTTGAGGACGGCACCAACCCCTGGCGGAGGCTGTTCACCGAGTCGCGGGGTGCCCACGTGTGGATCCACACGCGAAACGCCCCGGACGTGGCCGCGCTGTCGCGCCTTCCCGGTGTCGTCCAGGTGGCCGGGCCGTACCGGACGGCGCCGGTGACGCTCGCGGCGGACGGCAGGAGGTCGCCGGTGACGCTGCGGGGAATGGAGGCGAGGCCGCCCGCCGTGGCCGCGCCGCTGGTCCGCCGGGGGCGGTGGCTGCGCCCGGACGACGCCGGCGGGGTGGTGGTCGAGCGCTCCTTCGCCGAGGCGCTCGGCCTGCGGGTGGGCGCGCCCTTCACCGTCACCGCGCTCAACGGCGCCTCCCACCCGCTGACCGTACTGGGCCTGGCCGACACCGCCGACCAGGGCTTCTACCCCGAGACGGCCCCCGGCCTGGCCTGGACGCTGACCTCCACCCTCGCCGGCGTCGAACCCGCGCTCGGCCGCAGCGAGTCGGTCACCGGCCTGAGACTCGCCGACGGGGAGGACACGCTGCCGGTCGTGCACGGCGCGGCCACCCTCCTGGGCGGGCAGATCCAGCGCATGTCGACCTGGCGCGAGGTCCGGGCCGCCATGGAGCTGGACAACCGGCTGCTCGGCCTGCTGCTCGCGCTGTTCGGCGTCGCCGGGCTGGTCGCCGCCGCCCTGGCCGTCGCCAACGCGGTGGGCGGCAGGGTGCTCACCCAGACATGTGACATCGCCACCCTCAAATCCCTCGGCTACACCCGGGGCCAGGTCTTCGGCCTGCTCACGGCCGAGCACGGCGGGCTCGGCCTGCTCGGCGTCGCCGCCGGGCTGCTCTGCGGCCGGCTCGCCGCCTCGTTCGCGCTCGACGGCGTGCCGGTCTCGACGCTCTCGTCGCTCCCGCCGCTCGCGATCGCCGCCGGCGCCGCCACGGTGGTCCTCGTCGCGGCGGCCCTGCCCGCCTGGCGCGGCGGGCGCACCCCGCCGATCCCCGCGGTCCCCGCCGCCCCGCCCCGGGGCCGCCTGTCGCGGGTGGCCCGGCTCGCCCTGCTCGTACGGCTGCCGCCCGCCCTCGTCCTGGGCGCCCGCGACGCCTTCACCCGGCGTGTCCCCGCGCTCCTGAGCATCGCCGGTCTCGCCGTGCCGATGATGATGATCACAATCGGTCTCGGCTGCTGGGCCACCCTGGACGACTTCCTCCTGCACCCCGAGCGGGTCGGGCAGGCCGCGGCGCTCACGGTCCACCCGGGCCGGCTCCCCGCGGAGGAGGCCGCGCGCCTGGCCGAAGCCGATCCGCAGGTGGCGGCGGTCTACCCCGGCAGCGAGGTCTCGGCACTCGAACCGGAGCAGACCAGGAGCGTGCAGGCCCGTGCGCTGGGCACCTCCGCCACCCCCTACCCCTTCCCGGTGGTGGAGGGGCGCATGTTCGCCGCCCGGGGCGAGGCCGTCGCCGGGCAGGGGCTGCTCGACCTGCTGGGTGTGAGGATCGGCGACCGGGTCCGGATGACGGTCGGCGGCACGCCGCTCATCGTGCGCATCGTGGGCCGGGTGCTCGAACCCGACCACGACGGCGAGGTGCTCTCCCTCGGGCTGGACAGCCTGGCGGCCAAGGACGCCGTGCCGCCCCAGTTCTACGGTCTGGTGCTCCGGCCGGGCGCCGACCCCGAGGAGGTCAGGGCCAGGCTGCTGACCGCCTCGGACGAGGCGCTGGAGGTGCGGCGGGTGGTCAACCCCGCCGAACGGCTCGTGGTGATCCGCGGGGTGATCGTGGCGCTGATCGTCGTGCTGTCGCTGCTCGGCCTGGCCAACCTGCTGACCGCGAGCGCCCTGGGCCTGCGCGACCACGCGCTGGATTTGGCGGTGCTCAAGGCCGTGGGCCTCACCCCCCGGCAGGTGACCGCCACCCTCGTCGCCGGGACCGGCCTGCTCGCCGTGCTGGGGGTGGGCGCGGGCGCCGCTGCGGGTGCCTGGCTCGTCGGCGGCCTGATCGACCTGCAGGGGCGCGGCAGCGGTTTCGGGGCGGGCATCGGCCGGGCCCCCTCGGCGCTCACCATGGCCGTGGCCGTCTCCGCGGCGATCGGCGCGGCCCTGCTGGTGACGGTGATCCCCGCCCGCAGGGCCGCCCGCGCCCAGGTGCCGACGACTCCGAGGTGACCCCGGGGTGTCCCGGGACGAGGGCCCCGCGCGCCGGGCGCCGTCGGTGATCGCCGGAACGGAGAGAAAGGCGAAGAAAAACGGTGTGGCACGGCCGCGCCGTACCACACCGTCGGAGACGTCAGCGGTGGGTGAGGGAGAACCAGTAGAACCCGTGCCCCGGCAGGGTCAGCAGATACGGCAGGTCGCCCACCACGGGGAAGGGAACCTCGCCCCGGGCCTCCACCGGGGTCATGCCCGCGAAGCGCTGGAGATCGAGCTCCACCGGCTGCGGGTACTTCGACAGGTTGTTGACGCACAGCATCAGGTCGTCGCCGTTCTCACGGACGAAGGTCAGCACCGCGGGGTTGCCCGACCACAGCTCGTTGTAGAGGCCGACGCCGAAGACCGGGTGTTCGCGGCGGATCTCCAGCATCCGCCGGGTGAAGTGGAGCAGCGACGCGGGGTTGCGCTGCTGGGCCTCGACGTTGACCGCCTGGTAGCCGTAGATCGGGTCCATGACGACGGGCAGGTAGAGGCGGCCGGGGTCGCAGGTGGAGAAGCCCGCGTTGCGGTCGGGGCTCCACTGCATGGGGGTGCGCACCGCGTCGCGGTCCTCCAGCCAGATGTTGTCGCCCATGCCGATCTCGTCGCCGTAGTACAGCACCGGCGAGCCCGGCAGCGACAGCAGCAGGGCGGTGAACAGCTCGATCTGGTCGCGGTCGTTCTCCAGCAGCGGGGCCAGGCGGCGCCGGATGCCCAGGTAGGCGCGCATGCGCGGGTCCTTGGCGTACTCGGCGTGCATGTAGTCGCGCTCCTCCTCGGTGACCGTCTCCAAGGTGAGCTCGTCGTGGTTGCGCAGGAAGACGCCCCACTGGGCGCTGTCCGGGATCTTCGGCGTCCGGGACATGATCTCCGAGATCGGCTCGCGGCTGCCCCGCCGTACCGCCATGAAGATGCGGGGCATCAGCGGGAAGTGGAAGGCCATGTGGCACTCGTCGCCGCCGACGGACGGGTCGCCGAAGTACTCCACCACGTCCTCGGGCCAGCCGTTGGCCTCGGCCAGCAGCACGCGGTCGGGGTAGAGGCGGTCGACCTCGGCCCGCACCTTCTTCAGGTAGGCGTGGGTCTCCGGCAGGCCGGAGCAGTCGGTGCCCTCGCGCTCGAAGAGGTAGGGGACGGCGTCCAGCCGGAACCCGTCGATGCCGAGGTCGAGCCAGAACCGCAGCACCTCCAGCATGGCCTCCTGCACC
>NZ_BNBB01000007.1 GCF_014654615.1 Streptosporangium violaceochromogenes
GGCGGGCGGCCGGCGGTGAAGCAGGAAACCCTGCGGGTGACCGCAGGAATCCCCCGCCTTCAGACGGGGGAGGATGTCAAGAGAATCACCTCCCGAGCTGGGAGATCTTGTCCTTGAACAGGGTGGTGGCGATCGTCGCCTTGTGCGGCTGCCCGCGCAGGAACGCCTGGACGAACCCCTTGGCCTGCTCGTAGTCGACCTTGCCGGGCAGAGGGGGCTCGTTGGGGTCGACGTCGACGTCGACCAGTGCGGGCCCGTCGTGGGTCAGCGCCTGGGCGATGGCCGCCGGCACGTCCTCGGCCTTGGTCACCTTGGCGCCGAATCCGCCGCAGGAGCGCGCCCAGGCGGAGAAGTCGGAGGGAGGCTCGCCGAACCGGACGCCGTGCTCGGGGTAGCCGAGCACCATCTGCTCCCACAGGATCTGGCCCAGCGCGTTGTTGTTGTTGATTACCACCTTGATCGGCAGCCTGTGCCGGGCGGCGGTGAGGAACTCGGCCATCAGCATGGCGAACCCGCCGTCGCCGACGAAGGCGATCACCTGCCGCCGGGGGAAGGCGTGCTGGATGGCGATCGCGTACGGCAGGCCGGGCGCCATGGTGGCCAGGTTGCCCGACAGGTAGAAGCGCCGTTCGCCGCGGATCGTCCAGTGCCGGGCCGCCCAGGTGGCGATCGTGCCGGAGTCGCAGGTGAGGATCGCGTCGCCGGCGGCCTGCTCGTCGATGACCGATATGAGGTACTGCGGGGCGATCGGATCCCGGTCGGGGTTTTGCAGGGCCGCGGCGTCCGAGCGCCAGACGGCCATCTTCTCCTGATATTTGTGCAGGTGGGAACGGTCGTCGTTGCGGTTCAGCAGGGGAAGCAGGGCCCGCAGGCCCTCCCGGGCGTCGCCGATCATCGGCACCAGGGTGGGCAGGCGCACCCCGGCGCGGGCGGGGTCGGCCTCGATCTGCACCACGTTCACCTTCCCCGGCTCGGGAAGGTGCCTGGTGTAGGGGAAGTTCGTGCCGACCATGAGCAGCGTGTCGCAGTCCTCGACGAGATCCTCGCCGGGCCGGGTGCCCAGCAGCCCGATCCCGCCGACCGTGTACGGCGAGTCGTCGGGGACGACGGCCTTGCCGGGCAGTGTCTTGATCACCGGCGCGCCCAGGGTCTCCGCGACGGCCAGCACCTCCTCGCGGGCGTGCAGGGCGCCGGCGCCGGCCAGGATCGCGACGCGCTCCCCGGCGTTGAGCACGCGCGCGGCGACCTGGAGGTCCTCGTGGCGGGGAATGCCCGGCGGGGCCAGGTAGATCGGCGCGGTCTCGGGGGGCCTGGCCGGGGCGACGTGCCGGTAGGGGTCGGCGTCGGCCGGCGCGACCTGCACGTCGTTGGGGAGGCACAGGTGGGCGACGCCGCGCCGGGCGTAGGCGGTGCGGATCGCGATGTCCACCACCCCCGGCAGCTGCGCGGGGTTGTCCACGACGAGGTTGTAGTCGGCGACGTCGGCGTACAGGCGGTCCAGGTGGACCTCCTGCTGGTAGCCGGTGCCCAGCACGCTGGTCTCCTGCATGCCGGTGATGGCCAGTACGGGCTGGTGGTCGAGTTTGGCGTCGTAGAGACCGTTGAGCAGGTGGATGCCCCCGGGGCCCGAGGTGGCCAGGCAGACCCCGATCCTCCCGGTGGCCTTGGCGTGGGCGGTCGCCATGAACGCGGCCGCCTCCTCGTGGTGGACCAGGATGAACCTGACCCGGTCGGCGTGGCGGCGCAGTCCCTCCATGATCCCGTTGATGCCGTCGCCGGGCAGGCCGAAGACCGTGTCGATCCCCCAGGCGGTCAGCCGCTTGACGAGAAGCTCCGAGGCGATGTCAGTCATGTCTGCGAACGTGCCCGGCCCTACTTCACCAAATATCCAATAGATGGAAACTTTATACTTTTAACTAATTTATCCTTTAGATAGTTGTTTGCCGAATATGGGGGTTTTGTTCATATTTGGGGCACCTTGCGTGGGGAGGTTGCGATGACGGTGATCCGTGCGGTGCGTGCCGCGGCCTACCGGGTGCCGACGGACCGGACGGAGGCCGACGGCACCCTCGCCTGGGACGCCACGACCCTGGTGACGGCCGAACTCGACGCGGAGGGGTCGCCGGCGTCGGGTGGACGTACGCCCCCGCCGCCGCGGCCTCCTTTCGACGCCACCCGCTGCGGCGGCTACACCGGCTGGCTCGACGCCGCGGCCGTCGCCCGCGCCCACCACCTGCGGGTCTCGGCGCACTGCGCCCCCAGCCTCCACCTGCCCGTGGCCGCCGCCACCCCGAACCTGCGCCACACCGAGTGGTTCCACGACCACGTGCGCATCGAGAGCGAGCTGTTCGGCGGCGCGGCGGATCCCTCGGGCGGAACCGTACGCCCCCGCCCGGACGTTCCCGGCCACGGCCTCGTCCCGCGGTACGGCGTCGCCGGCCACCGTGTCGCCTGAGGCGGCGTCCCCCTCCCGGGGTGGCTCCCTCCCGCGGCGGCGTCCCCTGTCTAGATAAACGACCGGTCGTTCGTATAGTCTCGGAGGCATGACACAGGACGGCCGCCGGGCAAAAGGTCTGCGCAGCCGCGAGGCGATCCTCGGACAGGCGGTCGCCCTGGCCTCCGTCGAAGGCCTCGGCGGCCTGTCCCTGGGACGGCTCGCGGTCGCGACCGGCCTCAGCAAGTCCGGGTTCTTCGCCCACTGGCGGGACAAGGAGCAACTGCAACTCGACGCCGTCGGCTGGGCCGTGCGCCAGTGGCGGGAGCGCGTCATCGCCCCCGCCCTCGGCGCCCCCGCCGGGGTGAGGCGGCTGTTCGCCCTCCACGAGGCCAGGCTCGCGTTCTACGCCGGCCGGGTGCTTCCGGGCGGCTGCTTCTTCTTCGCCGTGCAGGCCGAGTTCGACGACCACCCCGGAGCGGTGCGGAGCCGCGTCGCGGAGGCCCTGCGCGGCTGGGAGGCGTTCATCCGCCGCCTGGTGGAGGAGGCCGTGGAGCTGGGCGAACTCTCGCCCGAGGTCAACCCGGCCCAGCTGGCCTACGAGATCGACGCGCTCGGGGACATGGTCGTCACCCATTCCCGGCTGCTCGACGAGCACGAGATCCTCGGCCACGCACGCCGTGCCGTGCTGCAACGCCTGCGCGCGCTCTGCCCCGACCCCTCACTGCTTCCGGAGGACTGACGTGACTGATGGCGGGCACTTCGAGCCGGTTCAGGTGCATTTCGATGACCTCGACGCCATGGGGTTGCTGCACAACTCCCGCTACGCCGTACTGGTGGAACGCGCGATCGTCGCGTACTGGGTCAGGCTCGGGTGGGCTCCCGACACGGTCCGGTCGGCGTTCAAGGACGTGTTCCTCGCCGTGCGGGAGTTCAAGGTGACCTACGAGACGCCGATCGCCGGCGCCGGCGAGCCGCTGGTGCACTTCTGGATCGAGCGCATGGGGCGGACCAGCGCGGTGTACGGCTTCCGTGTGCTCTCACCGGATCGCTCCGTCGTCCACGCGGAGGGCTACCGGGTCAACGTCAACCTGGACCCCGGTACCCTCCGCCCCGTCCCGTTCAGCGCCGAGCTCCGCACCGCCGCCGGGCCTCTGCTGAAGACCGCCTGAGATCCGGTCGGCCGAAAAAAGGGGGGAGTGTTCACATCCCGCCTCGCGGGAGCCGCCGGGCGGGCGCGGGGGCCGGGGTGCGGCCGGTCGTCCGAACCGTCCGGGAGAAGGGGGCCGCCGATCGCCCCCGGCCAAGCAAACACGGGCGTGATCACGCCGGCCCGGCGGCCTTTTCCCGGTCCCGGAGCGGGCGGTCGCAGGGCGGCTGCGCCCCGGGTGCGTTTCCCCCGCTCGCCGCCGGGCAGGCCAGCCTGAGAGAGCGAGGGGAACGGGGGCTCCATGACGCAGACGTATGACGTGTCCGCGTATGGCCGCGCGATAGCGGACGTCTATGACAGCACCGTGGCGGAGGCGTCCACGGAGTCCGCGGTGAAACGGCTTCACGCCCTCGCGCAGGGGTCACCCGTCCTGGAGTTCGGCATCGGCACCGGACGCCTGGCGCTGCCCTTGGCCGCCCGGGGACTGACGGTCGCCGGTATCGACGGCTCCGCGGAGATGGTGGAGGTACTGCGCGCCAAACCCGGAGGCGACCGTATTCCGGTGACGATGGGCGACTTCGCCGCCACCCGGGTCGAGGGCGAGTTCGGCCTGGTCGTGCTGGCGATCAACACGATCTTCGCGCTGCCTTCGCAGGAGGCGCAGATCGCCTGCTTCGGCAACGCGGCGGCCCACCTGCGGCCGGGGGGCCGGTTCGTGGTCGAGGCGTGGGTCCCCGATCTGGCGGCGTTCCACAACGGGACGGCGCTGCGTGTGCTGTCGCTGAGCGAGGACGGCGTTCTGGCGGAGGCGGCGCGTCTGTCCCCTGCGGAGCAGGTGATGTACACGACGAAGGTCCGCATGACCTCCGGCGGCCTGCGGCTGCTGCCCGCCAACCACCGTTACGCCTGGCCGTCCGAACTCGACCTGATGGCACGCCTGGCGGGAATGGAGCGCGAACACCGCTGGGCGGACTGGAGCGGCGCCCCGTTCACCGACGACAGCCGGGCGCATGTGTCGGTCTACCGTCTCTGACCCACCGGCCCGTCGTCGTCATCTTCCACCGGCATCCTCCATCGGCCGTCAAGCCTTCGTACCGCCCTTCCTCGCCTGCTCCAGGAGACCGGGATGCACCTTCCCACACCCCGAGGCCCCCTCACCGCCGCGCTGCTCGAACGGCTGACGCGCCCGCCTCACGGGTTCGACGCCCCGGCCGTGCCCGTGGCGTCGGCCGTTGAGGACGAAGACCTCCAGCTCGCGCTGTTCACCTGCTATGAACTGCACTATCAGGGCTTCGACGGGGTCGACGACCGCTGGGAGTGGGAACCGTCGCTGCTGCGGTTGCGAGGGGAGCTGGAAGGGGTGTTCGAGCGCTGGCTTGAGCGGATCGTGCCCCGGCCCGCCGTGCCGTCGGCGTACGTGCGGCACGCCCTGACCGAGTTGGTGACGGCCGAGGAGGGCCCCTCCCTCGCGGACTTCCTGGAGAGGAAGGCCGACCTGGGGCAGTTCCGCGAGTTCGTCGTCCACCGGTCGATCTACCAGCTCAAGGAGGCCGATCCTCACACGTGGGTGATTCCCCGGCTGCGTGGCAGGGCCAAGGCCGCCCTGGTGGAGATCCAGATCGACGAGTACGGCGGCGGCCGTCCCGAACGGATGCACTCGGAGCTGTTCCGGGCCACGATGCGCGGGCTGGGCCTGGACGACACCTACGGCGTCTACCTCGACCGGGTACCCGCGACGACGCTGGCGATCGGCAACGTCATGTCGCTGTTCGGCCTGCACCGGCGGCACCGGGGGGCCCTGCTGGGTCATCTCGCGGCCTTTGAGATGACCTCCTCGCTTCCCAACCTCAAGTACGGCCGCGGCCTGCGGCGGCTGGGGGGCGACGCGGCCGCCTGCCGCTTCTACGACGAGCACGTGCAGGCCGACGCCGTCCACGAGCAGATCGCCGCCCATGACATGTGCGGCGGGTTCGTCGCCGCACACCCCGCTCTGGCCGGCGACGTGCTGTACGGCGCCGCCTGCGCTCTTACGCTCGACCGGCTTTTCGCCCGGCGTGTTTTAAACCGCTGGGAACGGAACGGCACCTCACTGCGCGAGACCGGCCTGACGGTGAGCGGCCGATGACGAACCTCGGCTACATCCTGCCGCTGCGCTGGGAGGACGACTCGGGTCTGGAGGAGCTGACCGGCTACCTGCGGTGGCTGAGCCGTCTCGTTCGGGTCGTCGTGGTCGACGGTTCTCCGGGCCCGCTCTTCGAACGGCACGCCGCCCTATGGGGCGAGGCCGTCCTGCACGTACGGCCCGACGGCGACCTCGACGTCGCCAACGGCAAGGTCGCCGGAGTGATCACCGGGATGCGCCGAACCCGCGCCGAGCACGTGGTCATCGCCGACGACGACGTCCGCTACGGCGAGGCCGAACTGGCCAGGCTCGACACCCTGCTGCGGACGGCCGACCTGGTCCGGCCGCAGAACCATTTCGACCCGCTGCCCTGGCACGCCCGCTGGGACACCGCCCGCACGCTGCTCAACCGCGCCTTCGGCGCCGACTACCCGGGCACCTTCGGTGTGCGAGGTTCGACTTTTCGGCGGATGGGTGGCTACGACGGGAACGTGCTGTTCGAGAACCTGGAGCTCATCCGGACGGTACGCGCCCACGGCGGACGCGAACGCCGTCCTCGTGATCTCTACGTCCGCCGTCTCCCGCCCGCCCCGGCGAGGTTCTGGTCGCAGCGCGTACGGCAGGCCTACGACGACCTGGCCCAGCCCGCCCGGATGGCGTTTTTCCTGTCCGTGCTTCCCGCGCTGGCCGCCGGGATGCTGCGGCGGCGCCACGGAACGATTGCCGCCTGCGCCGGCGTGGCGGTCGGCCTGGCCGAGATCGGCCGCCGCCGGGGCGGGGGACGCAGGGTCTTCCCCTCCACCACCGCGCTCTTCGCCCCGGTGTGGATTCTGGAGCGGGCCGTCTGCAGCTGGCCGGCCCTGGCGGCCCGCTTCCTGTGCGGCGGCGTTCCCTACGCCGGCCGCCGGCTGCGAACCGCCGCGCACTCAACCCGCCGGCTCAGAGCGCGTTCTCAGGCCGTCGCCTCGGGCTCGCTCGGGGCGTGGAAGCCGATCAGCTTGTGCGAGCCGTCGCAGAACGGCTTGGCCGCGGAGCGTCCGCAGCGGCACAGCGCCACGGTCCCCCGGCCCGGGTCGATGGGGGCGCCGTCCTGAGTCAGCAGGACGAACGCCCCTCGCACCAGCAGCGGCCCGTCCTCACAGGGGATCACTGTGGCCAAATTGTCTGATTTGTGCTGCATGTGCCCTGTTGTGCCCGGTGGGGTTTCCGAGAAACGGAGAACGCGGGACCACCATCGGGTTCTCAGCTCTTCTTCCCCATGACGTCGCGGATCACGTCGCGGACCCGATCCATGATCGCGATCGGCGTGCCGACCAGCAGGTTCTTGGTCGCCGACTCCACCCCCGCGTGCGGGTGGGTCGGCGCCAAAGCCTCGGCGGCCTTCACCCCGGCCGCCATCGCGCGGCGCTCGGCCTCGGAGGTCTCCGCGCGCAGATGGGCGAACTCGTACCGCTCCTCGGCGCGCGCGTGCGCCGTCACCGCCGCGCGCAGCGTCGCGAGGTCGGCCGGGAACCGCGGGTCGTCGACCCCCGCCTTTTCCATCCGCGTGAGCAACCGCTTGGCCTCGTTCTCCTCGGCCAGCCGGTCCTCGACCACGGCCTCGCCTCCGTCGATCACCCGGCGGGCATAGGGGTGGACGATCTCCTCCTCGGCCGTCTCGTGCACGGCCAGCAGCCGCACCAGCCGCCGGAACGGCTCGGCCCGCTTGTCGGCGGGCGCGTTCTCGACCTCGTCGAAAAGGTCGTGAATCAGGGCGTGCTGCCGTACCAGCAGGTCCACGACGTCGTTCTCTCCCATGAGTTCGGGGACGGTCTGGCGCACACTCATGGCGCTCTCCCTTCCGTAGGGTGCGCTTGTACCCTCACGGGTCCGTTTATCCGCCTACACGCCGCTCTTTGGGACGAAGTTGTCCTTACCTTGTGATCTCGCGGGTGTGGGAGGGGCCGGCGCGCGACCCGCGACGCGGCGGCGAGGTGGCTCGCGACGCGCTCGGCACGGCCGGTGCGGGCGCGGGGCCGCGAGCCGACGCTGTTTTCCACGCCGGGGGATACCAGGGATATCGGGAACATTGAGGGCATCGTGGTCCCTCGCGCGCGGTACTGCCGGGCTAGTACTCCATTGAGGAGGTATGGGCGCCTTTCGCGCTCGACCGTACTCTTTTTCGAGGAGGGGCGAGATGACCTTCAATCCGTTCACGGCGTACGGGGCGGTGGTCCGGCGGGGGCGTACCTAGTCGCCGGAAGGCTCGGCCGGGTGGTGTTCCCCCTCGGGGAGGAGCGCCTGGCCCTGAAGCCGGCGGCGGGGCGGGAACCGGCGGTCGCGAGCACCGTGTCGCCGGCCGCGCGCGGTGGACGAGGACCGAGCACAAAGCACTCGGCGGGCGGGACCTTCGCCCCTACGGGGGAGAGGGTTTTCGCGGTGGGATGCGATGGCAGGGAACGGTACGGAAGGCGGAACGCGCGACGGCGCGCTTCGAGCGCGGGCGCGGCAAGGACGGGTGAGATGAGCACCGATACGACCGATCCAACGGCCTCCCGCGGCTCCACGGGGCGGCCGGCGCTGATGCTGGCTCTGGCGACCGTGGGATTCGCGGTGAACTTCTGGGCCTGGGCGCTGCTCAGCCCGCTGGGCCCGCGGTTCAAGGAACTGCTGGGTCTTTCGGCCTCCCAGCAGGCGCTGCTGGTCGCGGTCCCCGTGGTCGTCGGCTCGCTGGGCCGCATTCCCGTCGGGGCGCTCACCGACCGGTTCGGCGGCCGGGTGATGTTCCCGCTGATCTCGGCGGCCACCGTCGTCCCGGTGCTGTTCCTCGGCCTGGCCGGGCAGGGGTCGCCGGCGGCGCTGCTGGTGGGCGGGTTCTTCCTGGGGATCGGCGGGACGGTCTTCGCCGTGGGGGTGCCCTTCGTCAGCGCGTGGTTCCCGCCCGAGCGCCGCGGCCTGGCCGTCGGCGTCTTCGGCATGGGCATGGGGGGCACGGCGATCAGCGCCCTGACGACGGTCGGGCTGGTCAGGACCGGCGGTTCGGCGGCCCCGTTCCTGCTCACCGCGGCCGTGCTCGCCCTCTACGCCGTCGTGGCGTGGTTCCTGCTGCGGGACGCGCCGGGCCGTACGGCGCCGGCCCGGTCGACCGTGGAGCGCCTGGCCGCGGCCGTGCGCCTGCCGATCACCTGGCAGGCGTGCGCGCTGTACGCGGTGGCGTTCGGCGGGTACGTCGCCTTCTCCGTCTACCTGCCGGTCTACCTGCGGTCGGCGTACGGCCTGGAGCAGGCCGACGCGGCCGGCCGGATGGCCGGATTCGTGATCCTGGCGGTGGTGATGCGCCCGGTCGGCGGCTGGCTGTCGGACCGGATCGGGGGGGTTGCCGTTCTGGCCGGCGTGTTCACCGTGGTCGCGCTCTGCGCCGTGGCGCAGGCGTTCACCCCGCCGCTGATGATGGCGGGAACGGTCGCGTTCCTGGCCATGGCCGCGGCGCTCGGCGCCGGCAGCGGGGCCGTCTTCGCCTTGGTCGCCAAGACGGCCCCGGCTGACAGGGTGGGTTCGGTAACGGGCCTGGTCGGCGCCGCCGGAGGAATGGGCGGGTTCGTGCCGCCGCTGGTGATGGGCTTCCTCTACGGGCGGTTCGGCACCTATGGGGCGGGCCTGGCCCTGCTGGCCGGGGTGTCGGTGCTGACGCTGGCGCTGACGGTCACCGCGGTCCGTTCCACGGCCCGGCGACACCCGGCCGCGCCGAGGGTTCCGGGTCTTTCGGAACCGTAAGGGGGACCAAAGTCCCTGATGTCCCCCGGGGGCGGCCGTAAGGATCGAAACGGCCTGCCGGGCCTCCGGCGCCGGTCCGGATCGGCGGGCGCGGACCGGCCGGACAGGCGCAGGGTTTTTCCATACGGATAACTGGTCATGAAAGCGCTGATGGCTGGCATGTCCGGTTCGTCGCGTGAGATGGGAGTTATGCGTATGGCGGGTATGGACGGGCCGATCAGCGACGCCCTGCTGAGGCTGGGCCGGCACCTGCGGCCGGGCACCGTCTCCGGTGACCTGCGGACGCTGCACCAGATCGGCGGACGTCAGGGCGACGTGTTCTACCGCGATCGATGGAGTCACGACAAGGTGGTGCGCTCCACCCACGGCGTCAACTGCACCGGCTCGTGCTCCTGGAAGGTGTACGTCAAGGACGGCGTGATCACCTGGGAGGCGCAGCAGACCGACTACCCGAGCACGGGCGGCGACCGGCCGGAGTACGAGCCGCGCGGCTGCCCGCGCGGTGCCGCGTTCTCCTGGTACACCTACTCGCCCACCCGGGTGCGCTTCCCCTACGCCCGGGGCGTGCTGGTGGAGATGTACCGGGAGGCCAGGGCCAGGCTGGGCGATCCGGTCGCCGCCTGGGCAGAGATCACCACAGACCAGGACAAACGCCGCCGTTACCAGTCGGCCCGCGGCAAGGGCGGCCTGGTACGCGTCACCTGGGACGAGGCCACCGAGATCATCGCCGCGGCGCACGTGCACACCATCAAGACCTACGGTCCCGACCGGGTGGCCGGCTTCTCGCCCATCCCGGCCATGTCGATGGCCTCACACGCCGTGGGCGCCAGGTTCGTCTCGCTGATCGGCGGGGCGATGCTGTCGTTCTACGACTGGTACGCCGACCTGCCGGTAGCCTCCCCGCAGGTGTTCGGAGACCAGACCGACGTCCCGGAGTCGGCCGACTGGTGGGATGCCGCCTACCTGATGCTGTGGGGCTCGAACGTGCCCGTCACCCGCACGCCCGACGCCCACTACATGGCCGAGGCCCGCTACCGGGGCCAGAAGGTGGTCGTGCTCTCACCCGACTACAACGACGCCGCCAAATTCGCCGACGAGTGGCTGGCCCCGCACCCGGGCACCGACGGTGCCCTGGCCATGGCCATGGGACACGTGATCCTCAAGGAGTTCTTCGTCGACCGGCCGACGGCGTGCTTCACCGACTACGTCAAGCGCTTCACCGACCTGCCGTTCCTGGTACGGCTGCGTGAGCGCGACGGCGGCGTGTACGTGCCGGACAAGTTCCTCACCGCGGCCGATCTCGGCCAGGACGGGCGGGAGGCGGCGTTCAGCACGGTCCTGCTGGACGCGCGGACCGGCGAGCCGGTCGTGCCCAACGGCTCGCTCGGCTTCCGCTACTCCGAGGGGGGGAGGGGCCGATGGAACCTCGACCTCGGCGAGGTGGACCCGGCCCTGACGGCGTCCGGTGAACGGGCCGTGACCGTCGCCCTTCCCCGGTTCGACGGTGACGGCCCCGGCGTGCTGGAGCGCGGCGTCCCGGTCCGGCGGGTCGGCGGCCACCTGGTCACCACGGTGTACGACCTGATGCTCGCCCAGTACGGCGTGGCCCGCGACGGGCTGCCGGGCCGGTGGCCGTCCGGCTACGACGACGCCGCCGAGCCGTACACTCCCGCCTGGCAGGAGGGGATCACCTCCGTCCCGGCCGCCGCCGCGGCCCGCATCGCCCGGGAGTTCGCCCGCAACGCCGAGGAGTCCGGCGGCCGATCCATGATCATTATGGGGGCGGGGACGAACCACTGGTTCCACTCCGACACGATCTACCGTTCCTTCCTGGCGCTGACCACGCTGACCGGCTGCCAGGGCGTCAACGGCGGTGGCTGGGCGCACTACGTCGGCCAGGAGAAGTGCAGGCCGGTCACCGGGTGGGCACAGCTCGCCTTCGGCCTGGACTGGTCGCGCCCGCCCCGCCAGATGATCGGCACCGCCTTCTGGTACCTGCACACCGACCAGTGGCGCTACGACACCTACTCGGCCGACGTGGTCTCCTCTCCGCTCGGCGAGGGCGCGTTCGCGGGGAAGGCCACCGCCGACCTGCTGTCGGTCTCTGCGAGGCTGGGCTGGATGCCGTCGTACCCGACGTTCGACCGCAACCCGCTCGACCTGGCCGACGAGGCCGCCGCCGCGGGCGTGGAGACGGGGCCGTACGTGGCCGGGCAGGTCGCCGAGGGGCGGCTCGGATTCGCCTGCGAGGATCCCGACGCGCCCGCCAACTGGCCGCGCGTGCTGACCGTGTGGCGGGCCAACCTGCTCGGCTCCTCGGCCAAGGGCAACGAGTACTTCCTGCGCCATCTGCTGGGCACCGACTCGGCCGTACGGGCCGAGGAGGCCGCGCCGGGGCAGCGGCCCGCCGGCATGGCCTGGCCCGAGGAGGCGCCGCGGGGCAAACTCGACCTGCTGCTGTCGCTGGACTTCCGGATGACCTCCACCACGTTGTTCTCCGACATCGTGCTGCCGGCCGCCACCTGGTACGAGAAACACGACCTGTCGTCCACCGACATGCACCCGTTCGTGCACGCCTTCACCCCGGCGATCGACCCGCCCTGGCAGACCCGCACCGACTTCGCCGCCTTCCACGCCATCGCCCGCGCCTTCAGCGACCTCGCGCGGACCCACCTGGGCACCCGCCGGGACGTGGTGGCCGTCCCGCTGCTGCACGACACGCCCGACGAGCTGGCCACCCCGCACGGGAGGGTGCGCGACTGGCGCGGCACCGGACGGCCCCCCGTGCCCGGCCACGACTTCCCCAAGATCGTTGTGGTGGAGCGCGACTACGGCGCGGTCGCCGAGAAGATGGCCGCCCTCGGCCCGCTGCTGGAGCGGCTCGGCGCCACCACCAAGGGACTCACCTACGACGTCTCCGGCGAGATCGGACGGCTCGGCCGGATGAACGGCGTCACCGAGGACGGCCGGCCCTCCCTGGCCACGGACGTGGCCATGTGCGAGGCGATCCTCGCCCTGTCCGGCACCACCAACGGGCATCTGGCCGCCCAGGGATTCGCCACGCTGGGCCGCCGGACCGGGACCTCCTTCGAGGGGCTGGCCGACGAGCACCGGCAGATCACCTTCGCCGACACCCAGGCCCGCCCCGTTCCGGTGATCACTTCGCCGGAGTGGTCGGGCAGCGAGACCGGAGGGCGGCGCTACTCGGCGTTCACCGTCAACGTCGAGCACCGCAAACCCTGGCACACCCTCACCGGGCGCCAGCACTTCTACCTCGACCACGACTGGATCCACGAGGCCGGCGAGGCGCTGCCGGTCTACCGGCCGCCGCTCAACATGACCGCGATGTTCGGCGAGCCCGGCATCGGCGACGGGGGAGAGGACGGGATCACGGTGCGTTATCTCACCCCGCACTCCAAGTGGTCCATCCACTCCGAGTACCAGGACAACCTGCTCATGCTGACGCTGTCGCGCGGCGGGCCGACCATCTGGATGAGTCCGGCCGACGCGGCCAAGGTGAGGATCGCCGACAACGACTGGGTGGAGGCGGTCAACCGCAACGGCGTCGTCGTGGCCCGCGCGGTCGTCTCACACCGCATGCCCGAGGGCACCGTGTACATGTACCACGCCCAGGAGCGCGTCGTGGACGTGCCCAAGAGCGAGGCCTCCGGACGGCGCGGCGGCATCCACAACTCGCTCACCCGGCTGCTGGTCAAACCCACCCACCTCATCGGCGGGTACGCCCAGCTGAGCTTCGCCTTCAACTACCTCGGGCCCACCGGCAACCAGCGCGACGAGGTCACCGTGATCCGCCGCCGTTCTCAGGAGGTCGACTACTGATGCGGATCATGGCGCAGCTGGCCATGGTGATGAACCTGGACAAGTGCATCGGCTGTCACACCTGCTCGGTGACCTGCAAACAGGCCTGGACCAACCGGGCCGGCACCGAGTACGTCTGGTTCAACAACGTCGAGACCCGCCCCGGCCAGGGCTACCCCCGCACCTACCAGGACCAGGACCGCTGGAAGGGAGGCTGGGAGCTCAACCGGCGCGGCCGGCTCCGGCTCAGGGCCGGCGGGCGGGTGAGGAAACTGCTCACCATCTTCGCCAACCCGCTCATGCCCTCCCTCCAGGACTACTACGAGCCCTGGACCTACGACTACGACCGGCTCTTCTCCGCCCCCGCCACCGAGGACACGCCGGTCGCCCGGCCCCGGTCGCTCATCAGCGGCCGGAACACGAAGATCACCTGGAGCGCCAACTGGGACGACAACCTGGCCGGCGCCCCCGAGCTGGCCCCCTCCGACCCGGTGCTGCGCAAACTGTCGGGCCAGGTGAGGCTGGAGTTCGAGCGGGCCTTCATGTTCTACCTGCCGCGCATCTGCGAGCACTGCCTCAACCCCTCCTGCGTGGCCTCCTGCCCGTCCGGCGCGATGTACAAGCGCTCCGAGGACGGCATCGTGCTGGTGGACCAGGACCGCTGCCGGGGCTGGCGGATGTGCGTGACCGGCTGCCCGTACAAGAAGGTGTACTTCAACCACCGCACCGGCAAGGCCGAGAAGTGCACGTTCTGCTACCCCCGGGTGGAGGTCGGCATCCCCACCGTGTGCTCGGAGACCTGTGTCGGCCGGTTGCGCTACATCGGCCTCCTCCTCTACGACGCCGACCGCGTCGCCGAGGCCGCCTCCGTCCCGGACGAGAGGGATCTGTACGAGGCGCACAGGAACGTCCTGCTGGACCCGCACGACCCCGAGGTGATCGCCGCCGCCCGTGCCGAGGGCATCCCCGAGGACTGGCTGGAGGCGGCGCGGAACTCCCCGATCCACAAGCTGATCTTCGAGTACGGCGTGGCGCTGCCGCTGCACCCGGAGTACCGCACGATGCCGATGGTCTGGTACATCCCGCCGCTGTCGCCCGTGGTGGACGTGCTGGCCGGCACCGGACACGACGGCGAGGACGCGGGCAACCTCTTCGGCGCGATCGACGCCCTGCGCATCCCGGTCGGCTACCTGGCCGAGCTGTTCACCGCCGGCGACCCCGAGCCGGTGCGGGCCGTGCTGCGCCGTCTGGCCGCCATGCGCTCCTACATGCGCCGCCTCAACCTCGGCCGGCCCCCCGACGAGTCGATCGCCGCCGCCGTGGGGATGAGCGGTGCCCAGGTCGAGGGCATGCACCGGCTGCTCGCCCTCGCGCCCTACGGCGAGCGGTACGTCATCCCCAAGGCCCACGCCGAACAGGGCGGGCGGCTGGAGGAGTCGGCCACCGGCTGCAGCCTCGACTACGAGGGCGGCCCCGGCATGGGCGGCCCGTTCGGTGAGGCCTCCGGCCGGCCCGCCCCCGTGGCCGTGGAGAACTTCCACGCGCTGCGCCGGCGGCAGACCGGCGACGACCTGGGGGACACCGGCGGGCCGCGCGGCCGGGTGAACCTCCTCAACTGGGACGGCAAGGGCATCCCCGACGGGCTGTTCCCCCGCAGAGACCGGGAGGAATCATGACTGCTCCGGGTGAGGGCCGGCTGCGCACCGCCCACATGGTGGCGTCGGTGCTGCTCGGCTACCCCGACGACCGGCTGTACGGCGCCCGGCGGGCGCTGGAGGAGGCGGTGGGCACGCTGCCCGCCGGGGAGGTCCGCGACCGCCTGGCCGCCTTCCTCCGCCACGTCGCGGTCACCCCACAGGCGGCCCTGGCCGCCCACTACGTGGCGACCTTCGACCTCAAACGACGGTGCTGCCCGTACCTGACCTACTACGCCTACGGCGACACCCGCAAGCGCGGCGCCGCCCTGCTGCGCTTCAAGCACGCCCTGCGCGCCGCGGGCTTCGAACTCGCCGACGGCGAATTGCCCGACCATCTGGCGGTGGTGTGCGAGCTGTCGGCCCGCGGCGCCGTGCACGAAGCCGGGCGCCTGCTGCGGGAACACCGGCCGGGCCTGGAACTGCTGCGCACGGCGCTGGAGGACGAGCGCTCGCCGTACGCCGGAGTGGTGGCCGCCGTGGCGGCCACCCTGCCCCCGGCCGGCCGGCGTGCCAGGGAGGCCGCGCTGCGGCTGGCGGCCGAGGGGCCGCCGGCCGAGGAGGTCGGGCTGGAACCCTACGCCGTCATGGAGGCGTCCCGGTGAACGCCCTCGACATCCTGCTGTGGGTGGCGGCGCCGTACGTGGCGCTCACCGCGTTCGTGCTCGGGCACATCTGGCGCTACCGCTACGACAAGTTCGGCTGGACCACCCGCTCGTCGCAGATGTACGAGTCGCGGCTGCTGCGCGTCGGCAGCCCCCTGTTCCACTTCGGCATCCTGGTCGTGATCCTCGGCCACGTCGGCGGGCTCGTGATCCCCAAGTCGTGGACCGAGGCGGTGGGCGTCGGCGAGGAGGTCTATCACCTGGTGGCCGTGGTGCTCGGTACGGTCGCGGGCGTGTGCACGCTCGCCGGCCTGGCGATTCTCGTCTATCGCCGCCGCACCGTCGGGCCGGTGTTCACCGCCACCACCCGCAACGACAAGCTCATGTACGTGCTGCTGGCCGCCACCATCGTGCTCGGCCTGGCGGCGACGGTCGTCGCGAACGTCGTCGGCGGCGGCTACGACTACCGCGCCACCGTCTCCCCCTGGTTCCGGTCGATCTTCCTCCTCCGCCCGGACCCGGAGCCGATGGCCGGCGCGCCCATCCTGTTCCGGCTGCACGCCCTCAGCGCGCTGCTGCTGTTCGCCGTCTGGCCGTTCACCCGGCTGGTGCACATGCTGACCGCGCCCGTCGGCTACCTGACCCGCCCCTATGTGATCTACCGCAGCCGCGACGAACGGCCGGCCGGGGAACCGCCCCGGGCCTGGCGGTAGACCTCGCCCCCCGGGAGACAGACACGTGATCGACGAGCTGCTGCCCCCGGCCGTCTCGGCCTGTGAGGCGTTCGAGGACGCCTCGGACCCGGAGCTCTTCCCCGAGGAGGAGCGGCTGGTGGCCCGCGCCGTGCGGAAACGCCGGCAGGAGTTCGCCACGGTACGGATGTGTGCCCGCAGGGCGCTGGCCGGGATCGGAGTGGCCCCGCTGCCGCTGTTGCACGGCGCCCGGGGGGCACCGGTCTGGCCCGAGGCGGTCGTGGGCAGCATGACGCACTGCGCCGGATATCGGGCGGCGGCCGTCGCGTGGTCGCGGGACGTCCTGACGATCGGGCTGGACGCGGAGGTCAACCGTCCTCTGCCGAGCCGAGGTGTCCTGGAGACGGTCACGGTCGCGGAGGAGCGCGCCCGGCTCACCTCACTGGCGGGCCGCAGGCCGGACGTCCACTGGGACCGCCTGGTGTTCAGCGCCAAGGAGAGCGTGTACAAGGCGTGGTTTCCGCTGACAGGGCGGTGGCTGGGATTCGATGAGGCGGAGATCCACATCGACCCCGGCACCGGGACGTTCACCGCGGCTCTGCGGGTGCCCGGGCCGGTCGCCGGCGGATCCAGGCTTACGGGATTCACCGGAGGCTGGCTGGCCCGTGACGGGCTGCTGGTCACGGCCGTCACGGTTTCCCCGCCGCTTCCCGCCGCTTCCCGCCGAAGGCGCGGGGGCGCCTGACGAGAGGCGGGAGCGGCCCGGACCCGCACGACGGCGCTGAGACGGTGTGGATTCCCTGACCCCATTGGGGATACATTGGCTGGGCCGGTCCTTGCCTTCAACAGCGAGGGGTCGCGACCGGCCTTGACGGAGTGGGTCACCCCATGCATCCAGATGTTCCCGTTACCCCCCCTGCCGGGGGCCGGCCGTTACCCTCCGTTTCCGAGGTAAGTGATCAGTCCGGCCTGGTGCGGATCGCCCTGCGCGGCGAAGTCGACACCTGCACCGCCGACGGCCTGCACCGGTCGGTCGCCGACGTGCTGCGCCGTCAGCGGTCGGCCGACGTCGTGGTCGACCTGGCCGGCGTCACGTTTCTCGACGCGCGCGGCATCCGCATGCTGCTGCTGTGCCAGACCGACGCCGCCCGGATGGAGTGCCGTCTCACGCTGGCCAACCCCCGCCCCATAGTGCGCAGGATCTTGAGCGTCGTCGGCCTGCTGGAGACCTTCGGGCTTTCCGCGCGATCCATGGTGCCGCCGCAGCGGAGCCGGTAGACATGCCGGGGCCGTTCCGGCCGGAGCCCGGCCGGAACGGCCCCGTTCGCACCGAAGCGGTCCGCGGGCCGGCCGCTCACCGGCGGTGGGTTCTCAGCTCGCCGGTCTCGGTCAGGTAGCGGGCGATGTCGGCCAGCTTGGTGTTGGTCCGCTGGCTCGCCCGGACCAGCAGCGCGAACGCCTGATCGGCGGTCACCCTGTGGCGTTCCATGAGAATGCCCTTGGCCTGGCCGATGAGGTCGCGGACGGCGGCGGCACGCGCCAGGTGCTCCTGCTGCTGGGCGCCGGACAGCGCCACGGCGGCGTGCGAGGCGAACAGCAGGCCCACGTGTTCGGAGTCGTCGTCGAAGGCGCCTCTGGTCCGCGAGTAAAGGTTCAGCGCCCTCAGGGTGTCGCGCTGAACGTAGAGCTGGAACGACAGCATGCTCATCACCCCGAGCCGCGTGACACGTTCGGTGAACTTCGGCCAGCGCCGTTCGGAGGTCATGTCCGCCAGCCGTACCGTGTGGTGGTCGTGGATGGCGTCCAGACACGGCCCCTGCCCCGTGTCGTACTGGGTCTGGTCCACATGGCGGACCACCTCGTCGCTGGCGGCCCAGGTGTCGACCTCGCGGCGACGCACCACCATCAATCCGGCGTAATGGGCGCTGGGGACCGTGGCGACGGCCGCGGCGACGATCGCGTCCAGCGTTTCCCGGACACCCCCCTCCTGAACGGTGCGCGCCAGGGCGCTCAACGTGACGGCCAGGTCGTCGTGCGCCTGATCGATGACGTCCGACGACGGTTCGGCGCGGCGCTCGACCGTTTTCGCCTCGTTGTCATCGCCTGCCATACCGGGGTACCACCTTTCGGATCGGGCGGCTCCGGATGGATTCTTCGTACCATCCGAAGCCTTGACCGGGTCGGTGTCGTGACACCGACCCGGCCTACCTGATATCATCCCGCCCTTTTCACCCCTACCCAGAACACGGCTGGTTTCTCCTTGCTCCGGCAGGCCCGGTATTCCGCCGAGACGCCGGCCGGCCGCGCGGGTCGACGAAGACGCTCGTGGACGGCTACGGACACTCGTGGATGGCGGTGGATATAAGGGGCAGGGATGCGGAGGGGAAAGCGGTGAACCGGAACACGCCGGAACGCGCGGAGGCGCCGCCGCCCCTGTGACCGCCCATCCCGGCCGGGCGCCCGTACGCCAATGGGCGCGCCCGTCGTCCGATCCGGTGGCGGGGCGCGGCGGGACCGGGAACCGCGCAGAGGTTGGATCAGATGGCCGAGGTGGAGAACCTCGGCCATCTGATCGAGCCTCGGGGGTAGGGCCCGGCCTCTCACGCGAAGATTGTGAAAGTCGAGGTCAGGGGCCGTAACGGGAGCCATGAGGGGCGGAAACGAGAGAACGCGGGCCCGATAAATAAGCAATGTACTGTGTAGCATTGTAATGGCAGCCGCTGATATCGTGGCCGGGCCGATGGGCCTCCGGCCGATATAGGAGGAACGCAACCGGCGAATCTCGGGGACCGTCCGATGAGTGCGATCGTGCTCCGGCAGAGGCGCGTTGTTGGGGAGGAGAGCCGGTGCGGCGCAGACGACTTCTGGTCATCGGCAGTGGCGGCAGGGTTTTCCGCGAATACGCGCTCAGTGGTATGGCGCGCAGGGCCGATCTGATCCTCGTCAATGGCGCCGACGTCACATGGCCCGCGCCTTATGTGGTGGAATCGCACGTCGCCGATCTCGCCGACCTTGATGGGCTCACCAGGCTGGCACAGGGCCTCGGCCTGGACGGCGTGCTCACCTACGACGAGGCACAGGTGAGCACGGCGGCGGAACTGGCCGCCCGGCTGGGCCTGCCGCACACGGACGCCGCGGCGATCGGCCGTGCCAAGGACAAGTTCGCCCTGCGCAAATGCCTGGACGCCGCCGGTCTCAGCCCGGTTCGCCACGGCATCGCGTACTCGGCCAAGCAGGCGCGGGAGATCGCGACCAGGGTCGGGTATCCACTGGTGTGCAAGCCGCCCGCGCTGGGCGGCAGTGTCGGCGTGGTGCGCGTGGACGACGCCAGGGCGCTCGACGAGGCGTTCTCCCTGGCGAACACCGTCGATTACTTCGGCCAGACCTCGCTGGTGGCCGGTGTGCTGATCGAGGAGTATCTGGACGGCCCGGAGTACAGCGTCGAAAGCGTGGTCTGGGAGGGGCGTGCGCATCCGCTCGTGGTGGCGGAGAAGGAGCTGGCGTTTCCGCCGTACTTCGAGGAGCTGGCGCACATCGTGCCCGCCGCGCCGCATCCCGATCTCGACGACGCCCTCCGGATGGTCGTGGAGGCGCACCGCGCGCTCGGCCTCGACCGGCTGGTCACCCACACCGAGTTCAAACTCACCGGTCAGGGACCGCGCATCGTCGAGGTCAACGTCCGGCTGGGCGGGGGGCTGATCCCACGCCTGGGGCAGCTGGCCCTCGGCGTCGACGTCGCGGCCGCGGCCGCGGACGTGGCGGTCGGTGTTCCGCCCGACCTGTGTGCCGGCCGTCAGGAGGCGGCGTCCATCCTGATGGTCTACCCGGGCCACCCCATCCGGTTCCAGGCGCTCGGCCTGCGCCACGACCCCGCCGGCTATCCCGGCCTCGTTGACTTCGCCCGCATCCAGGAGCCGGGCACCGAGCTGCGCCTGCCGCCGGACGGCTTCCTCTCCAGGCTGGGTTACGTGATCGTCACCGGCGCCACCCGTGAGGAGTGCCTGGCCAGGCGTTCCACGGTCGCCGCGGACCTTGTCATCGAGGGTGCCAGGCTGGGCACGCGGTGACCGCCGACCAGACCGAGGAGCGGTCACACCGCCCCGTGCTCCAGGTGGTGCTGCGCTCGCCGCGTCCGGTCCTGATCCTCGTCGCGGGTGTCTTCCTCAACAGGTCCGGCTCCTACTTCGGCACGTTCCTCGCGCTGTTCCTGAAGCAGATCGGCTTCACGCTCCAGGAACTGCCCCTCGTGCTGCTGGGTGTGGGCGTCGTCATCCCGCTGGGATCCGTGATCGGTGGCTGGCTCGCCGACCGGTTCTCCCGTAAGGCGTCCCTCGTCGGCACCACGTTGATGGCCGCGGTCGGCCTCGGCGTCATCGGCGCCGCGCCCGGCCGCGACGTCGCGCTGCTCGGGGTGTGCGTCGCGGCGCTGTTCGCCCAGGCGTACCTGCCCGCCGCTTCGGCTGTGCTGATCGACCACACCGAGCCGCAGGACCGGGTGCCCACCTTCGCCTTCTTCCGGCTCGCGCTGAACCTCGGTGCGGCGATCGGGCCCGTGATCGCGATCGCCGTGGTGCCCTACGGCCTTGAGAGGCTTTTCCTGATCAGTGCCGTCTGCTACCTGCTCTTCGGGCTGATCATGTTGTTCTGGCTGCCCGCCGAGCGGCGCGCCGGGACGACGGATCGCGCCGCGGGGGCCGTCCGGCAGGGGCGGAACGTGCCACCGGACCGGCACTCCTCGCGGCATCTGCCGGTGTTCCTGGCCGCGGTCTTCGGCATCACGCTGGTGTACGTGCAATATTCCTCGACGGTGTCGCTGGCCGTGTCGAGGCTTCACGACGTGGAGTCCTACGCCGCGCTGATCACGATCAACGCGGTGCTGGTGATCCTCGTCGAACTGCCGTTGAGCGGCTGGACGCGGAGACTGCCGTGGTGGCGTCCCCTGGTGCTGGGAACGGTGCTGATGGCGGTGGGCATCCCCCTCTCGGGTGCCGCCGGGCCGTACTGGCTGATCGTGATCGGCGTGCTCACCTGGACCGTCGGGGAGATCCTCTTCTCGCCGGTGATCGCCACCGCGGTCGCCGACCTGTCCGCGGACGATCGGATCGGCCGCTACCAGAGCTACCTCTCCACCACCCAGGCCTGCGCGTTCGCGTTCGGCCCCGCGATCGGCATCTTTGTGTACGGGATCGGTCCGGCACTGCTGTGGGGCGGCTGCCTGGTGGTGGGAGCGCTGTGCGTTCTGGGGTTCGTCGGCTCTGGCCGGGCGGTGAGGCGGCAGGCCGCGCCGCGTGATGAGGCATGGAGGTGAATGTGACGGGAACGACGGCGACCTCCGGTTCCCCCGCCGTGGTGCTCGACTGGCTGCGGCGGGCGCGCACCGGCGGGGTGCGTCGCTACGAGCGTGGCGGAACCGTCTTCGTACCGTGGGAGCAGGTCCACGCCGACGTCGAGCGGGTGGCCGGTCACCTGCGCCGCGGCGGTGTCGAGCGGGGTGACCGGATCGGGGTCCGGGCCGGCAACGGTTATGAGTGGCTGGTGCTCGACCTGGCCTTGTTGCGGCTGGGTGCCCTCCTGGTCGCGGTGCCGGTACCCGACTTCAAGGGCCGGCCGGCCGCCGAGATCACATCCCGGTACGGCATCGCGATGATGTTCGCGGACAGGTCCGGACGCACGGACGGGGACGGTTCGGTACCCCTGGAATCCCTGCTGGACCTTCCGGCGCTGCCGCCGCCCGTGAGGGTGGCCCCCAAGGGGCGCCGGCTTCCGCTCGACGACCGCGACTACTTCTCGGTGGTGTTCTCCTCCGGTACCGCGGGGCGGATCAAGTGCCTGCTGATGTACTGGCCGGGCGTCCACCGCCTGATCGAGGCCACGATCGAGACGTACGCGGTCGGCGCGGACGACCGCATCATGATCGCGTTGCCGCTCTCCACCTTCCAGCAGCGCTACCTGTGCTACCTGGCCATCCGGTCGGAGTGTGAGGTCGTCCTGACCACCACCGCCCGCTACGTGCCCGCGCTGACCGACTGCGCGCCGACCATCCTGCTCGGTCCGCCCACCTTCTACGAGTTCGCGCTGATCCGGTTCGAGAACGAGGAGGCGGAGGTCCGGGACGGCCTGGTGGAGATGGCACGATCCACCGATGACCGGGAGACCCGCCGTAAGCTGTTCGCGTCCTACCACGAGATGTTCGGCGGGAACGTCCGGCTGATGCTCGTGGGGTCGGCTCCGGTGCGCCGGGAGATGCTGGACCTGTTCGACCTGGCCGGGTTCGAGCTGTACCAGATCTACGGCATGACCGAGAGCGGTTTCCTCGCCTGGAACCGGCCGGGCGCGAACCGGATCGGCTCGGCCGGGCGTGAGACCTACCCCGGAACCGTCTCCGTCGCCGCGGACGGCGAGGTGCTGATCGGCCATCCGTGGCACATCTGCGTGGGGTACGAGGGCGAGTCCCCGGACGACGTGGCGGCGGTCTTCCGCGGCGGCGACGTGATCGCCACCGGTGACCTGGGGGAGTTCGTCGACGGCTACCTGCACATCAGGGGACGCAAGAAGAACGTCATCGTCACCACCGGCGGGCAGAAGATACAGCGCGAGGACGCGGAGGCCGAACTGTGCCGGGCCGCCGGGGTCAGCCAGGTTGCCCTGCTCGACGTGCCCACCGGTCAGGGGATGGCGGTGGTGGCCTGGTACCAGGGCGAGGAGGCCGTGGCGCGCGCCTCCCTGCGCTCGCGCGTGCAGCAGTTGAACCGGAGGCTGGGACCGGACCTGCGCATCGGCGGCATCGCGCTGGTGCGGGGCGATCCGGCCCAGGACAGCACACTGCGCAACCGCAATCTGAAACTGAACCGCTCCGCGGTCTGGGCGGCCTTCGAGCGACGACTGGAAACCATCGACGGGTGAGGCAGGGATATCCATGACCATGAGGATCACCGACGGCCACGCGGCGGTCGTCGACCGCGTGGCGGAGCTCTGGCGCGGGATGCTCAACCGCGCCGAGGTCCCCCATGACAGGCATTTCGCGGAACTCGGCGGTGACTCGCTGCTGCTGCTGTCGATCATCACCCGGCTTGAGGAGGAGTACGGTGTCGAACTCGACGTTGAGGCCGTCGTGGAGGATCTCACGGTGAACGGGATGGCGGGGGTCGTCAGCGCGGCCAAGGCGCAATAGCCGTGGACGACGGTCAGAACGTTCCCGGCTGGGCGTCGGCGCTGGACGGCGAACTGGTGCAGGCGGCCGTGCGTCAGCCGTACGTGGCCTTCACCGATCCGCTGGCCGCCCGGCGCAACTTCGCCCGCGCGACCCGGCTGTCGCGTGCGCTCCGCGGCGTGACGTACGACCCCGAGGGCGTCGACGTCGATCACCTCGTCCTCCGCGTGCCGGAGGACGGCCACGAGCTGACCGTCCGCCGCTACGTGCCCGGGGCGGTGCCCGCGCCGCGGCCCGCGATGGTCTACTTCCACGGTGGCGCCTTCGTCGCCGGAGATCTCGACACCGAACACGACCGCTGCCTGCGCTTCGCCGCGGAGGCGGGGTGCGCGGTGTTCTCGGTGGAGTATCGCCGGCCGCCCGACCACCCCTTTCCGGTGCCGGTGAAGGACTGCCTCGCGGCCGTCGAGTGGATCGCTGCCGAGGCCGGCGCGCTCGATGTGGACTCGCGGTTGATCGCGGTCGGCGGCAGCAGCGCGGGCGCCACGCTGGCGGCGGCGGTGGCCTTGCTCTGCCGGGACCGCGGCGGCCCGGAACCGGTGCTGCAGATGCTGCTCTACCCGGCCCTCGACAACCGGCTCGACAGCGATTCCATGGCGGCCTATCCTCGCGTCACCTCCTGGACGATCGAGGACAGCGCCCTGATGTGGCGCCATTACCTGGGAGACGATCCGCGAGCGGCTTCGTCGGCGTACGCGGTTCCCGCGCGTCGCGGAGACTTCACCGGCGTGGCGCCCGCCTATGTCCTCGTCGCCGAGGTCGACGCCCTGCGCGACGAGGCGATCGACTACGCGGTCCGCATGATGGGTGACGGCGTACCGGTGGAGCTGCACCACCTGGCGGGCACCTTTCACGGCTTCGACGCCGCCGCGCCGGCCGCGCGGGTCTCCCAGCGCTCACTGGCCGGGCAGAGCGCGGCTCTGCGGGCGGCTTTCCGCCGTGCCGAACAGGCGAGTGCGGCCGCCGGAGGGCACTGAAGTCCTTCCGGGCGGCCTCGGCCGCGCCCCTTTCCGGTTGAGCGGAATCTTTGTGATATAGAAATGTGATATGTCTGAAGCGGGTGCGTTAGACGAATATTTGGTGATTTGGGGAAAAATGTCTTGCGCATCACTGTTCGGTGTTTCACACTGGATGTGATGCGGCGACGATCCGGGGGCGGTAAAGCATTTCGGGAATCTCGACCTATGACTTCTGTGCCTGCCGTCTGAATGTCCGGGATCACTTTCGGAATTGAGGCTTCATGTGCTGGGTCGTATTTATTGTGCCTGAAAGATCGGTCGCAGCCTGGTCGGATTCGGATACAGGAGTCGGGTGACGTTACGTGGAATTGGCGACGAAACTCGTTGTCGACGGTTTTCTGGTGTTGGGTTTCGGCTTACAGCATTCGATGCTGGCCACGCTTCGGGTCAAGAAAACCGTCAAGGCCAAGATGGGCATGGAAGCGCTGGCGTGGCGGTCGGTGGAGTCGCTGTCGAACGTCGTTTACGTTCTCGTCGCGGCCGGCCTGTGGCAGACCACGCCTGAGAGCGTCATCTGGCGGACCGGCGGCGTGCTGATGTACGCCTTCTACGCCGTCACCGTGGCCTCATGGTTGTGGTACTGGCAGCTGCATCTTTTCGAGTACGACTGCGGGCTGGCCTTCGGCTCCACCACCCTGGTCTCGCAGGTGACCAACTCCCCGGGCCCGAAACTGATTCCGTGGAAGGTCGGGTCCAGGCGCTGGATCCGCTTCCCGGTGCACACCGCGTTCTTCGGGATGTTCCTGTTCCTGCCCACCATGACCGCGGATCTGCTGGTTCTCGGCGTCGTGCTCAACGTCTACAACGTCGTCGGCAGCATTCTGTACGACAAGCGGCTGGTCAGGCTGGTCAAGGACGCCTACATGCCGTACGTGAACGTGACCGGCCTGATCTTCCCGCCGGTGTACCGGGCCCCGCGCGGAGCCGCCGACATCGAGATGTCCTCCCCGGCGCACTGGCGCCGCCCGCTCAAGCACACGCCGGGCCTCGTCGTCGGCATCGGCCTGGGCGCGCTGTACTGGCTGGTCCTGGGCGACAACGCCACTTCGCCGATGGACATGCTGAAGGCCGGCCTGGCCGGCCTGGCCGGCGCGGCGGTGACCGGCCTGCTGCTGGGCAGGATCCTGCGGCCCTTCTCCGACGACTACGGCCAGGTACAGACCGATCTGTCCACCACCGTCGCGCTCAACGCCGCCGTCGGCGTCGTCACCTGGGCTGTGCTCGGGTGGGTGAACAGCGGCTCCCCGCCGTCCTTCGCCGCGTTCCTGCCGCTGTGGTTCGTCGTCCAGTACCTTGGCCACGTGTTCGCCGTGCTGGCGGACCGCGACCGATGGTCCATCGCGGGCGTCGAGCGCCGTGCGGCGACCAGGCCGGCCGGAACCGGCCCGGTGGCCGACACGGAGCTGAAGCCCGCCACGGCCTGACGTCCCGTGTCCGCGGGAGCCGGTGACGTCCCGGCCGGGCCGGGCCGTAGCAATCATCGACAAACGGAGGAAGGACAAGCTTGCGCACAGTCATCGTCTCCGGTGCCCCGTCCGGCACCGGGCTCGCCACCGCCCGGCGACGGGTCGCCGACGGCGGAGAACGGGCCGGGGGAGCCTCCTGCGCCCGCGGTACTTTCACGGTGAGGCGTACTGAGGGGACCGATTCATGATGACGAACGAGTCCGTGTCCGTCCTTGAGGCGTTGCCCACCGTGGCCGGTGTACTCGGTGACGAGACGGACCGGGCGGAGAGGCATCCGCTCGGCGACGGCCTGTCCGCGTACGTGATCAAGCAGCCGGGCGCGGCGCTGACCCGCACCGTTCACAACCGCGTCTACGAAGCGCTGATCCCGGTCACCACGAGTTCCTTCGGCGCGGACATGACCCTGTACTGGGCGCAGCGCAGCAAAGAGGGCTACCTCGAACGACTGGCGGAGTTCGTGCTGGTCGAAGGGGCCGGTGGCGCCATCGTGGGGTGGACGGGGTTCCATGTGCTGCCCTACGGCGACCGGACCCTGATCTACCTTGACTCGACCGGCATGGTGCCCACCCAGCAGTCGCGCGGGGTCATGCGCGAACTCATGCGCCGTCGCGTGCACGACTCCGGCATCCCCTCCTGTCCGGCGGGCCGGCCCGTTCACATCACCGCGAGAAGTGAAAGCCCGGTGTTCTACCGGTTGATGCGTGGTCTGCTCGACGGCGCGACGCTCTACCCCGACTCCGAGACGCCGCCGCCCTCCGACATCCTGGAGAGCGCGCGGCTGCTGGCCGGCTGGCTCGGGCAGACGGACCTGCTCAACGAGGAGACGCTGGCGTTGCAGAACGCCTACAGCAACCTCGACGAGCTGTACGGTGAACTGCCCACCACCGGCGACGCGGCCCTGGACACCCTCTTCCGTGAGCGTCTCGGGCCGCTGGACGCGTATCTGCTGGTGGGGCGCGTCGCGTCGAGCCGGTGACGCGGGTCGCCACGGCTCCGGCACGGCCCATCGACGAACGTGTGGCGGACGTGCGCGAGCGTGTGGCCGCGTCCCGCGAGGCGGACCTCCTGGTGCTGCCGGAGCCGTGGCCGACCGGCCACTTCGCCTTCGATCGAACGGAAACCATGACAGGCCAGAGTTTCACCCTCGACGGCATCGATCCGGAGTTGCTGCACGCCGCGCGGTTGCAGCCTGTGGTCGACTACGCCGATCCGCGGAGAGTACGGGCCACCCTCGCCAGGGCCCTGAGACTGTCCCAAGGACTGCGTCCGCCTGCCCCGGCCGATGAGCTTGAGGTCACCGACCGGACGGTTCGCGCGCGTGCCGGCGCGCCGGACATCCCGGTACGGGTCTACCGGGCCCGGGGTCGCCCCCGGCCGCACCCCGCCCTGGTCTTCTTCCACGGCGGCGCGTTCACCGCGGGCGACCTGGAGACCGAGGACCTGCGCTGCCGTGAGATCGCCCGGCGCACGGGCATCCTGGTGGTGTCGGTCGACTACCGTCTCGCCCCCGAGCATCCCTTCCCCGCCGGGTTCGACGACTGCTACGACGCGGTGGCGTGGGTGGCGGACGACGCCGCCGGCCTCGGCGTGGATCCTGATCGGCTGGTCGTGGGCGGCAGCAGCGCCGGTGGGGCGCTCGCCGCGGCGGTCGCTCAGGCCTCGCGGGATCGGGGCGGCCCGGCCCTTGTGTTCCAGCTTCTGCTCTACCCGGTGATGGACGACCGCATGACCAGCGGATCGATGACCCGGTTTGTGGCCACGCCGGGCTGGAACCGGCCCAACAGCGTCCACATGTGGCGGCACTACCTGGGAGCCGGTCACGCCGCCGCGTCGCTGCCGTACGCCGTCCCCGGGCGGACCGAGAACCTCTCCGGGCTGCCCCCCGCCTACGTGATGACGGTGGAGTTCGACCCGTTGCGCGATGAGGGCATCGCCTACGCCCGCGCCCTCATCGCCGCGGGCGTGCCCACGGAACTACACGGTTTCCCCGGTGCCTTCCACGGTTTCGACGCGGCGGCCCCCCAGTCCGCACTGGCCAGACGCGCGCTGGACGAGCAGTGCGCGGTGCTCGCCCGAGCCGTCGGCGTCTCGGCCGGCGCGGGGGCGGAGAGCGGAGGGCAAACCGGCTGACCGTCCGCCACGGCCGGCCGCCGAGGCCCTGGGCTCCTCCCGTGGAGCCGGATGCGGGACAGGCGCGCACACGAGGCGGCTCGGGGGCGTCCGTACCGTTGGTCAGAGGTCAGCCCGCGCCGGGCGCGGGCCGCCGCGCGTCCACCTCGATCTCGATTTTCATCCGGGGATCGAACAGGCCGCACACGAGCATCGTCGCGGCCGGGCGGACATCACCGAAGCGGCGGCGGAGAACGGGCCAGCACGGCTGGAAGTCCGCGCGGTCGGGCAGCAGGTATCTGACCCGGACGACGTCGGCCAGCGAGCAACCGGCTTCGGCCAGCGCCGATTCGACGTTGCGCAGGCACTGCTCGGCCTGCTCGATCACGTCGGCGGAGATGGTCATGGTCGCGTAGTCGAACCCGGTTGTCCCGGACACGTGCACCCGGTCGCCGTCGATCACCGCCCTCGCGTACCCGATCTCTTCCTCGAAGGTGGAACCGCTCAAGATCGCACGTCGTTCTGTCATGCGGTGAAAGGTAGGCAGCCGGCGGTCGCATGTCCAATACGCCGAGCGGTGTGATGCCTGCTGTTCCCGCCTCCCCCCGGAGCGGCACGGCCCTCCGCTCCATGAGATGATGCCTCCACAGGCGACGGCGGGCGCTCACCGGCCTGAACCCGGCCATCGTGGTCTCCACGCACGACCTGGGACCGGCGTCGCGGGCCGCCGGCCGGATGAGGCCGATCGACCCCGAGGGCGCCCCGCACACCGGAACCCCCGAGGAGCTGACCCTGCGTGAGGTGATCGGCGCCGCCCCCGGCGGGGACGGGCCGCCCTTCGACACCGCCTCCGGCGTGTTCACCCTCCCCGCCGCTCCGCGGACGGTCTGTGACGCGATGGCCGACGTGTCCGCGATCAGCGGCTACTTCCAGCTCGGCGTCGGCGTCGGCGCCGGCGACGACCTGGCCGAGTCCGGATGGCGGCCGTTCACCGATCTGTTCGCCGGCCCCGAACCCCTGAGGCGGCGGATCGCCGACGTCGCCGGACGCCTGGACACCGGTGAGACGCGGGTGGCGGCCTCCATCCTGTTCCAGGGGCTGGCGGCCCGCCTGTGGTCACCGGTCGTGGGGGCCGCGGTGGCCCACGACCTGCTCGTCGGCCTGGACGCCGCGCGGCTGCACTGGCGTCCGGCGACCGGCGGTCCGCTGCCGCTGCGCGCGGCACATCTGACCGGCCGGCACGTCCTGGACCCCGGCCGGGTCGCCGGACCGCTGTACCGCAACGTGGTGGTGGAACTGCTGGAGCCGCTGGCGCGGGCCGTGGGAGGGATCGTGAGGATCGCCCCCGGCCTGCTGTGGGGCAACGCCGCCTCCGCCCTGGCCGGCGCCGTGCGCGCCGTCGCCCTGGAACGCCCCGGCCTCGCCGGGCGGGCCGTCGCGCTCGGCCGCGGGCTGCTGGCGACGGGAGTGCTTCGGGACACCGGCGAACTGGCCGAGCCCGCCCCTGGGCAGCCGTTTTTCGTCCGGCGCAGCTGCTGCCTGTACTACCGGCTGCCCGGCGGTGGAAAATGCGGCGACTGCGCCCTGATCACCCCCGAGGCCCGCCGTGAGCAGTGGGCGGCGGCCCTGCGGCGGACCGAAGGAGCCTGAGGAGCCACACCGTCGCCGAGGAACCCGGGACCGATCACCGGAGAACTCGGCCGGCCTCCGGTTCGGCGCGGAGCCGTACGCGGGTGCGCGCCCACAGCAGGACCGCCAGCACGACGCCGAACGCGATCCAGGCGACGTAGATCCCCGGCAACCCCCACCCGCCCGAGACGCCAAGGAACCACGCCAGCGGGACGAGCAGCAGGTAGTCGCCGACGACGTTCGCGACCATGACGGATCGGGTGTCCCCCATGGCGCGCAGGAAGCAGCCATAGGCCATGGCGGGCACCATCGGCGCCATGCTCAGCACGGCCGGCGGCACCGCCCGCCAGGCCAGCTCGGCGATCGCGGCGTCCTCGGTCACCAGGGACAGCAGCGGCCGGCCCAGCAGCAGCGCGGGGACCGCCAGGACCACGTACACGATCAGCAGCAGCCGCAGCCCGGTGCGCCGCCACCGCTCGGCTCGCGCCGGGTCGCCGGCCCCCAGCTCGTGACCGGCCAGGATGGTGATGGGAGCGGCGGCCGAGCTCATCACGGTGAAGACGATCAGCAGCAGGTTGTCCACGATCCGGTAGGCGCCCAGCTCCAGGGTTCCGATCCGAGCCGCGAAGCCGGCGATCAGCGCCTCGTTGACGTAGCCGACGCCCATCGTGCTCATCTCCGGCCAGCCGATGACCCACAGCCCGCGGACCACCGCGCCGGTGCCGCCGCCGGTGCCGGAAGGGGAGGCCCGCGGCAGCCGGGCGCGGGCGTACACCAGCAGGAACCCCACCCCGGCCAGGGTGGCGGTCAGGGTGGCGACGGCCGCGCCCGAAACGCCCAGGCCGGCGGAGAAGATCAGCAGCAGTCCCAGCGGGAGGTTCACCAGGTTGACCAGGAACGCGTTGTACATGGCCGCCCGTGTCACGCCGACGCCCGCGCAGGCGCCCTGAAGCGTGAACGACGCGGCCGCCGCCGGCACCGCGAACGCGAGGACGCGCAGGTAGGCGGTGCCCGGCTCGACGATCTCGGCCGAGGCGCCCAGCAGGGTCAGCACCGGTTCGGCGACGAGGTACAGGACGGTCCCGATGACGAGCCCGGCACAGGCCGAGGTGGCCAGGCCGGCCCGCACGATCTGGACGACCGCTTCCGGTGTACCGGCCCCGTGCGCCCGCGCGACCTTGACCTGGACGGCCGTCGCCCAGCCGCGCACGACCACCAGGGCGACCAGGTACACCGGCGCGGCCAGGGCGAAGGCGCTCAGGGCCTGGATGGACAGCCGGGCCAGCATCACCGTGTCGACGAGGTTGACGACGATCTGCGTCAGGCCCGCCACCAGCAGGGGCGCCGCCAGCGCCCACAGCCGTCGCATCGACGGCGCCGCGGCGGTCACCGGTTCGCTCACAGGGCGGCCCGCGCGGCTTCCAGCAGTTCGGTGTCCCGGTCGAGCAGGATCACCGTGTCCACCCGGGACTCGCGCCAGGCGGCGAGCCGTTCGACGATGGCCTCGATCGGGCCGAGCAGCGCCACCTCCTCCAGCAGACGGCCGGGCACCGCCGCCGCGGCGGCCGCCCTGTCGCCGTCGGCGAGGTGCCTGCGCACGTCGTGCGCCGCTCCCTCGTAGCCCATCCGGGCGACGACGTCGGTGTAGGTGTTGCGGACGCCGGGGGCGTCCGCGCCGATCAGGTGGGCGTACAGGGGACGCAGCTTGTCGCGGCCTTCGGCGACGGTGCGGGCGCGGGCCACGTACAGAATGGGACAGATCTTCACATCGCCACCGGTGCGCCCTGCCCGGGAGAGGCCCTCCTCCAGCGGGGCCAGGAGGGCGGCCTCGTGTTCGGGGGCGTACATCCCCGACAGCCAGCCGTCGGCCAGTTCACCGGTGAGGGCGAGGTTGCGGGGGCCGATGGCGGCCAGGTAGAGGGGAATACGCGGACGTAGCGGCGTCATCTCCGAACGGACCGGCCCGGCCCGGCCGGTCGATCCCGGCCCCCGGTAGGGCAGCGTGTAGATCTCTCCCTCGTACCGGACGCGTTCTTCGCGCGCGATGGCCGCGCGCACGATCTCGACGTACTCGCGGGTCCTGCGCAGTGGCCGCTCGGACGGCAGGCCGTGCCAGCCTTCGACGATCCACGGGACCGACAGGCCGAGGCCGAGCTGGAAACGCCCGCCGGACAGGACGTCGAGGGTCATCGCGGTCATCGCCGTCGCCGCCGGCGTGCGGGCGGGGATCTGCATGATCGCGGTGCCCAGTTCGACGCGCTCGGTGACGGCGGCCAGGTAGCCCAGCACGCTGACGGCGTCCGGGCCGTACTCCTCCACGCTCCACACCGAGTCGACGCCGATCCGCTCGGCGTGCCGGATCACCGGGAGCACCCGCTCCACGGGTTCTCCGCCGTAGCCCATGGCCAGTCCCAGCCGCATGCGCTCTCCTTTGCTCGTGGGCGAGTCTCGGGGATGGTCAGGCGAACGGCAGGGGCCGTCGTCGCAGGTCGTCCTCGGTGAGCGGCCCCGGCACCCAGCCGCGGGCCACGGGCTCGGTCAGCAGGCGGGTCCCGCCCAGGAACGGGAAGGCGGCCGGGGCGTTGCAGTACAGGCCCGGCACCAGGACGCGGGCCACACTGAGCCCCGCCGCCCGCACGTCGCGTGTCGTCAGGTCCACCGCGTACGCCCGCAGCCCCTGCCGGCCCAGTGACCGCCGCGGGCCGGAGGTCTCGGCGGGCAGCGGCGGGCCGGTGGGGACGCGCAGCCGGTCCAGGGCGGCGCCGTGCATGCGTTCGTCGAGGTGGACCTGGACGTTGACGCGTACGTCGTTGAGGTCGCGCCAGCCGGGCCGCAGGCCGTCCAGGTAGGCGCGGTCGGCGCGATGCGGCAGGTAGGGCCGCCGCGCGACGGCGCCCGATCGCACTCCGCGCCAGAAACCGCTCTCGCCGTCCAGCAGTTCCAGCCCGGTCCGGTAGGTGCCGATCGCCTCGGTGAACGCCTTGCCCGCCGCCTCCTCCGCGGTGGCGCGGCAGGCGCTGCCGAAGCCCACGACGTGCCGCCGCCGGTCCTCCACGAATACCGCGGCGACCATCGCGTCGAACGTCGAGGGCACCCGCAGCAGTGACACCGTGAGCCCGGCCGCGGCGGCGTGGCGCAGCGCGTCCGCGAGCGGGCCGTCGTCCGGCGCGGGGAGGGGGGAGGCGGGGGCGCCGCTCAGCCACCACAGGGTGATCGCGTCGCGTTCCAGCACCTCCCGCAGCGCCGCCTCGCGCGCCCGTTCGGGGGAGTCCGCGGCGGCGGTACCGGCCAGCAGAGGGTAGTTGGTGGGCGGCTCGTCCCTACGGGAGCCGCGGAAGTAGTTGACGTAGGCCAGGGAGGCGGGCACCAGGACGCGCCGTTCGTCTTCCAGGTCCACGGCGGAGGTCCATGTGATCTCCAGGCCGGCCGTCATCGGGATGAACGGAAACCCTCGCGCCTCGTACTGGCGTTTGGAGTACAGGGCGAACGCCCGCGGGTCGACGGCGGATTCACCCAGATCGCGGAAGGCGGCGCGGGGCAGGTCCTCGGGGACGTGGTTGCCGCAGTAGCGTTCGGCCGCCTCGCCGATCGCCGCCCGGCGGGCGGCGGCGGCGTCGCCCAGGGTGGCGCCGCCGGTCACAGGGTCGGCCACCCACGGCGTGAGCCGCGGATGATGCGCCAGATGGGCGGAGCAGGAGACCAGACCCGGCAGGTCCGGCGCGCGCGGCCGGTCCCGCCGCACCTTCCTGATCAGCCCGAACCGGTCGCCGACCAGCAGTCGTTCGGTCCCCTCCCGGACCCTGGAGGGGACCGGCGGACCGCCGGGCAGCGGCAGCACCGGCCGCGAGGTGACCGTGACGGCCTGGCCGGCCCGTCCCGGCCCGATCGTGAGCACCCGTTCGCGAACGTCGCCGCTCGTCAGGTACGCCACGATGTCCGCGGCCATCATCGCGGCCGCGACCTCGGTGACAAGGTCGCAGGCCTCCCCGTCGTCGTCCGGACGGGGAAGCGCGCCGGTGGCGGCCAGCAGGCGCGTCCGGGTGTCGAGGTAGGTGACCCCGCCGGCGTGTGTGAACGGCCCGGTGTGGACCCGCCCCGACTCGGTGTGACCACGATGCCACGGGATGCCCGCCTCGGCCAGGCGGAGGTCGAGGTCACGCCAGTGCTCGTCGGGCAGACCGGCGGCGCACGAGACGACCAGGTCGGCGTCCACCGTGCCACCGCCGGCGACGTCGCCGGCGGTCACCTCGCCGACGGGCGCGAGCAGCGCGGCCACCCGCCGGGCGAGCGCGGTCTCTCCCTCGACCAGCACGCGGGGTCGTCGCACGGGGTTCCTCTCCTCGGGGCTGCGTCCGGCAGGGGGCCGGGGCCCCGCGGGACCCCGGCCGAGTGCGGCGAGGGGCCTACTCGTCGTCGTCCTCACGCCACTCGAACGGCGCGTCCACCGCGGGAGTGTGGGACTTCAGGCAGGACTCCGAGCCCTCGGGCTCGGAGAAACCGTGGTGCGCCATGTGCGTCCTCCTTCGGTCGCGCGCATCACCGGCCAATTACAAGTGATACGCATTTGCGAACTCCTTGCAAAAACACCATAGGCACGGCCGCCCGGGAGTTCAAGAACTCATTTCCCGGCCAACGCGCAGTCGTCGCACTTGACCCCGCCTGGTACCCGGTAATAAAGGCAGCAGGTGGTCCGGCGGAACATCAGACCGGGCGAGGTGATCGCGCCTTTCCCGGTCAGGGCCCCGCGGCCGAGCAGAGCGGTGGCCAGCCGGGCGGCGGGGACGGCCAAGCCGGGACGGGCCGCCGCGATCGCCCGCCCGGCCTCCGCCAGCGCCGAGGCGGCGTTGCCGTAGAGCAGCCCGGATGCGACCTTGACCCGCAGCCCGGCCGCCAGCGGTTCCAGATGGCCGCGCACGACCATGTCGTACATCAGGTCCGTGACGTGGTCTTCCGGACCGGCGTGCCATCCGGACGCCACGGGCAGGCGCAGCCGTGGCCCGTCGTCGGCGCGCTCCAGCCGGCGCAGGTCGGGCACCACCCCGTGGCCGAGCACCGCGGCCAGCAGCGGCGACCACAGCCGGGCCGCGTGCCCCAGCTGCGCGATGGAGGCGCCGATACGCGGTTCGCCGGTGCCGTACCGGGTGGCGGTCGCCTCCACCGGATCGGTGAAACCGCACGCGTAGTCGGAATGCACGCTGTGCCATCCGGTGCCGTCGGCTCCGATGTCGATCACGAAGAAGGAGCCGAGTTCCGCCGCCTTTCGCAGGGCGGTCAGGATCGATTCGGGGGGAGCCGGTCGAAGTGATTCCATGGCGCTGTCGCTCCGTTCATCGAAATCGCACGGCGAAAAGCCGGACGGCGTGCCCGGCGAAGGGGAAAGGAAAGGTCGGCTCGTCGTCCGGCTCGTTCACATGAACCGGTCGGTGTGGATCTGCCGTGCCAGCGACTCCACCGCCGACGGCGCCCGGATCCCGAGCACGACCGACGACAGCGGCAGCACCGCGAACCGCCTGTTCTTGATCGCCGGCACGTCCGCGAGCGCCGGATTGGACAGCAGGAACCTCTTCTTGTCGGCCACCGGCCGGTCGCCGTAGTCGTAGATGACGATCCACTCGGGCGCCCGCTCGGCGACCTGCTCGAACGACACGTCACCCCACGCCTTGTCCAGGTCGGCGAACAGGTTCCGCCCGCCCGCCCGCTTGATGACGTCGTTGCCGACGCCCTTGCCGCCGGCGGTGAACGCGGTCTTGTCACCGCTGTCGTAGACGAACAGCTTGATCGGGCTCACCCCGGCGAGCCTCTCCCCGACCTGGGCCAGCGGCGCGCGCAGACGCGTGACGAGGGCCTCGGCCCGGTCGCGGACGCCGAAGATCGCGGCGATGTTGCGGATCTCCTGGTCCATCGTGTCCAGGGTGACCGGGCCGGTCGGGCACTGCTCGACGTTGAGGTAGGTGTCGATCCCGGCCTTGCCCAGCGCGTCACGGCCGCGGCCCTCCTTCACGTCGAAGGTGCTGGAGAAGCCGCCGTAGACGAAGTCGGGCTCCTCGACCAGCAGTGCCTCGTAGGAGGGGTACTCCTTGGCGAGCACCTTGATCCCGTCGTAGGCGGCCTGGTACTCGGGAAGGATCTTGTCGTCGAGGTAGCCGGTGCCGATCATCGACCGCCGCAACCCCAGCGCCAGCATCACCTCGGTGGCGTGCTGGTTGAGCGAGACCGCCCGCCGCGGCGGACGCTCGTAGGTCGTCGTGACGCCGCAGTTGTCGACGGTGACCGGGAACCCCGCCACGGCCGGCGCGCCGGAGGCCGCGGCGGGGGGCCGGATTTCAGCGGGCGCGCCGCCGCAGCCGGCCAGGAGCACGGTGGAGAACAGGGTGAGCAGCAGGGACAGGGGGCGTCTGCCCGTCATGGGCGGTTCCTCTCACGGAAGTGCCGTGGGGCGGCCCTGTCGGGAGGCAGCGGAGACCGGTCCGGGAGACGTCTTTCGGACAGATGCCGGCGCGCCGGCCGCGCGGCACCGCCACGCGGAGTGCTCATCGGCCCATCGGGCACGCCGACCCGCTCCTCTCCGGGGAGATCCGCCCCAGTTCATCGAGGAGGCGACCGCGTGAGTCTCCTGGCTCTCGGGTCGAGGCTCGTCCCCGCCTTCCCGCCCCGGGGGGCAGTGGCCGTATGGGGATCCGCTCGCCGATCACAGTGGCGGGACCACGCCGGATTCACACCGGCTTCCTCGTCCGCGCTCGCCTTTCCGTCATCATTACACGAAGCCGTCGAGGCGGCGAGGGCACCGCGTGGACGTCGGCGGCGACCACCTCGGCGGAGCCGCTCACCTCCGCCCCAAGGGGCCCGGCTCCGGCGCGTCGCCGCCGGTCCCGCGGCGCAGCAGATAGGTGTCCATGATCCAGCCCTTGCGGGCACGGGCCTCGGCCCTGGCCTCGACGATCCGTGCGGCGACCTGCCGTACCGGACCGGAGATGAGGATCTCGTCCGGCATGCCCAGGTAGGCGCCCCAGAAGATCTCCACGTCCGGATCGTCGAGGTCGGCGAAGGCGTTGCGCGCGTCCAGCATCACCACGAGATCGTCGACGTCGCCGGGCCATTGTCCGGCCAGCAGCCGCCCGGTGGTGATCTGGACCGGACGGCCGACGCGGTTCAGCCCGGTCCGGTGCCGGGCGGCGAGCGCGGACACGCTGCTGATCCCCGGGATCACCTCCACCTCGAACGAGACGCCGGGACGGGCCAGCACGTCCTCCAGGATCGCCAGGGTGCTGTCGTACAGGCTCGGGTCGCCCCACACCAGGAACGCGCCCGTCTCCTCGGGGCCGAGCTCCCGCTCGATCATCTCGGCGCAGACCTCCGCCCGGCGGCGGCGCCAGTCGTGGACGGCCTCGGCGTACGCCCCGGCCGTGCGGTCACGCTCGGGATCACGGCCCCGCACCAGCCGATGGGGCCGGTCGCCGCAGTGCCGGCGCAGGATCTCCTCACGCAGGCCGACGAGCTCCCCTTTCACCTCGCCCTTGTCCAGGACGAAGAACACGTCCACCCGGCCCAGCGCCTTCACCGCCTGAACGGTGACCTGATCCGGATCCCCCGCGCCGATACCGATGATCATGATCGTCCTCATCCGTCCAGTCTCCCGCACGGCCAAGGAACCACCGCCACCACCCGGCGGTCTTCGGACACCACGCCTTGGAGGTCAGGCGTGCCGGGACAGCCAGGCCGCGCCGGCCAGGCCGGTCGCCACGGTGACGGCCGCCAGGCGGCGGTGACGGGACAGCCAGGCCTGCGGGCTGCGGGAGTGGGCGCGGGCGTCGAAACGGCCGTGCGCCCCGAAGTCCCTTCCGTCGCCGCCGTCCACCGGCTCCCACAGGTTGGCCGGCCGGTCGGCCCGCTGGGGCTCCTGCGTCTGCTGGGATCGGTATCCCGTCCTGGCCAGGTAGCGGTCGATCAGGGCCGGGGCCAGCCGGTTGGCCAGCAGGGTGGCGGCCGTCATGGACCCCACCCAGAACTCCTTGCGGCCGGGGTGATCGGCGGCGAAGACGATCGCCCGTGCCGCGATCTCCGGCTGGTAGATGGGCGGGACCGGCTGCGGGCGGCGGGGGAGGCGTGACAGCACCCAGTCGAACTGCGGGGTGTTGAGCGCGGGAAGCTGCACCATCGTGACGCGGACCCCGCTTCCGTCGTGCAACAGCTCGCAGCGCAGGGACTCGGTGAAGCCCTTGACGGCGTGCTTGGCCGCGCAGTAGCCGGCCTGCAGCGGGATCGCCCGGTAGGCCAGCGCGGAGCCGGCCTGGACGACGGTGCCCCGGTCGCGGGGCAGCATGCGCTCCAGGGCGGCCTTGGTGCCGTAGACGTAGCCCAGGTAGGTGACCTCGGTGATCCGGCGGAACTCCGCCGGGGTGATCTGGGAGACGGGGGCGAACACCGTGCTGAAGGCCACGTTCACCCACACGTCGATCGGCCCGAGCTCGTCCTCCACCCGCCGGGCCGCCTCCTCCACCTGTCGGGCGTCGGCCACGTCGACGGGAACGGGCAGGGCCCGCCCCCCGGCCACCCGGACCTCCTCGGCGGCGGCCTCCAGCCCCTTCTCACCGCGGGCCAGCAGCGCCACGGCGTCTCCCCGGGCGCCGAACAGGCGGGCCGAGGCCCGGCCGACGCCGGCGCTCGCCCCGGTGACCACCACGGTTCGCGGACCTTTCCTGATCATGCGCGTTCCCCCCTTCCTCCCCCGGGAGCGGCGATCCGTGAAGAGCGCCAGGACGCGGCGCCGGTCCGTTCCCGAGGCCCCGGCCGGTTCGCGGATCGCGATGCGATCCCGGCGCGACACGGGTCGTGCTCACGCCCTTACCCTCCTGCCGGCGCCGCATACGCCCCGGCGAGCCGCGAAACCGCCGAAAGCCGGAAGGCCCCGGACGAGGCCGGACGAGCGAGGGGAGGGGGAGCGGGCCGGTCGCCGGGTGTGGCCGGTTCGCGCGTACCATGCGACGGTGGACGTTCTGGAACCGGAGGTGTGGCGAGCCCGGGCGGAGGCTCACCGGCGGCGGGTCGAGGTGTGGACGGCACCGTACCTGGCGCGCAGGGCGCGAGGTGAGAGCCATCCCGTCGAGGACTTCCTGTTCGTCTACTACGGGCACCGGCCGGCGCGGCTGCGGCGGTGGCATCCGGGCGCCGGGGTGGTCCTGAAGGGGGCGTGCGACCTCGGCCGCGACTATCTCGACACATCCGAGGGCGCCGTGCTCGACACCGCGGCGCTGATGGGCAGGCGCGGGCCCGCCGTCGGGTGGATCGCGCGGCTGCTGGCCGCCACCGCGGCACGGCCGGCGTATCTGGGCTGCTTCGGCCTGCACGAGTGGGCGATGGTCTACAAGGTCGAGGAGACGCGGCACGGCGCCTGGCCGTTGCGGCTCAGCGGGAAGAAGGTCGCGGAGGTCGTGGAGCAGAGGGGGGTGCGATGCGGCCACTTCGACGCGTTCCGCTTCTTCACCCCTCCGGCCCGCCCGCTCAACGCGCTGCGGCCGACGCGGCAGAGCCGGCAGGAGCTGGAGCAGCCGGGCTGCCTGCACACCAACATGGACCTGTACAAGTGGGCGTACAAGCTGTCACCGCTGGTGAGCGGTGAGCTGGTCGCCGACTGCTTCGCGCTGGCCCGTGACATCCGCGCCGTGGACATGCGGGCCAGCCCGTACGACCTGGATCCGCTCGGCTACCGGGCGATCCGGGTCGAGACGCCCGAGGGGCGGGCCGAGTACGCCGCCGAGCAGCGGGGCTTCGCCGAGCGGGCGCGGCCGATCAGACAGCGTCTGCTCGACGCCTGCGAACGGTTGCTCGCCGGGGCCGGCCGCCCCTGATCCACGGCGGCCGGGCGACCTGCGGGCGCGCCACGACCACGGAGGCGTGACGGCCGGGGCCCGGCACGGGCCGGAGGGGAGCGGGACGGGGCGGGACGGGGCGGGACAGACGTCATCCGCCGCCGTCTGGCCTTTTTCCCGGGGTGTGCTCGCGGAGAGACCCCGGTCGCCGGGAAAGCACGGCGCCCGGGACTGTCCGGGTCCCGGGCGCCGTGTGGTGCCGCGGCGGGGGCCGACGGCGGTGGCAGGAACCGCCGGGGCCGCGTCGCCGGTTGGTCGGGCTGAGGAGAGATCAGCCCTGGTGGGGGTAGCGGTGGTCGACCGGCGGGACGAACGTCTCCTTGATCGTGCGGGCGTTCACCCAGCGGATCAGGTTGAAGATCGAGCCGGCCTTGTCGTTGGTGCCCGAGGCGCGGGCGCCGCCGAAGGGCTGCTGGCCGACGACGGCTCCGGTGGGCTTGTCGTTGACGTAGAAGTTGCCCGCCGCGAAGCGCAGCCGTTCGGACGCCGAGGCGATCGCGTAGCGGTCCTGGGCGATGATCGAGCCGGTCAGGGCGTACGGTGAGACGCTCTCCATCTGGTCGAGGACCGCGTCGAAGTCGGCGTCGTCGTAGACGTGCACCCCGAGGATCGGCCCGAAGTACTCCTTGACGAAGATCTCGTCGGTCGGGTCGGCGGACGTCAGGACGGTCGGCTTGACGAAGTAGCCGGTGGAGTCGTCGTAGGAGCCGGTCAGCACCTCGATCGCGTCGTGGCTCCGGGCCCGGTCGATGGCGGCCTTGTGCTTGGCGAAGGCCCGGTCGTCGATCACCGCCCCCATGAAGGTGGACAGGTCGGCGGCCACGTCGCCGACGGTCAGCGACTCGGCGGTGGCGACGAGCTCGTCGCGGATCCGGGACCAGACCGAGCGCGGCACGTAGGCGCGTGAGGCGGCCGAGCACTTCTGGCCCTGGTACTCGAACGCGCCCCGGATGAGCGCGGTGGTCAGCACCGCGGGGTCGGCCGAGGGGTGGGCGAGCACGAAGTCCTTGCCGCCGGTCTCGCCGACCAGCCGGGGGTAGGACCGGTAGGAGGCGATGTTGGCGCCGACGGTGGACCACAGGTGCTGGAAGGTCGCGGTGGAGCCGGTGAAGTGGATGCCGGCCAGGTCCGGGTGGGTCATCGCCACCTCGGAGACGGCGGCGCCGTTGCCGGTCACCATGTTGACGACGCCCGGCGGGAGCCCGGCCTCCTCCAGCAGGCGCATGGTGAAGTGCGCGGCGAACTGCTGGGTCGGGGAGGGCTTCCAGACGACGACGTTGCCCATCAGGGCCGCCGCCGCCGGCAGGTTCCCGGCGATGGCGGTGAAGTTGAACGGCGTGATCGCCAGGACGAAGCCCTCCAGCGGGCGGTACTCCATCCGGTTCCACACGCCCGGCGACGACACCGGCTGGTCGTTGTAGAGCTGGCGCGCGTAGGCGACGTTGAAGCGCAGGAAGTCGATCAGTTCGCAGGCCGCGTCGATCTCGGCCTGCTGGGCCGACTTCGACTGGCCCAGGATCGTGGCGCCGTTCAGCGTCTGCCGGTACGGCCCGGCCAGCAGGTCGGCGGCCTTGAGGAAGACGGCGGCCCGCTCGTCGAACGACAGAGCGCGCCAGGCGGGCGCGGCCGCGCGGGCGGCGTCGATCGCCGCGCGCACGTCGCCGGCGGTGGCGTCGGCCGTACGGCCGAGCACGGAGGCGTGGTTGTGCGGCTGGACCACGTCGATGGAGGCGCCGCCGCCCATCCGCTGCTCGCCGCCGATCGTCATGGTCAGGTCGAGCTGCGCTCCGGCCAGTTCCTTGATGCGCCTCTCAAGCGTGGCGCGCTCGGCGCTGCCCGGCGCGTAGCCGAGGACGGGCTCGTTGACCGGGGCCGGAACGTTGGAGATGGCATCCATCACTTGCCTCCAAGGGCGCGAAGAAAGAAGGCGACGTTGGCGGGACGTTCGGCGAGACGGCGCATGAAGTAGCCGTACCAGTCGTCGCCGTACGGGATGTAGACACGCATCGTGTGGCCGGCGCCGGCCAGCGCCTGCTGTTTGTCGGTGCGGATTCCGTAGAGCATCTGGTATTCGTACTCGCCCCGGGAGCGGCCGAAACGGTCGGCGAGGGTCTCGGTGATCGAGATCAGCCGGTCGTCGTGCGTCGCCACCATAGGATATCCCTGCCCGGCCATGAGGATCCGAAGACAGCGGACATACGCCTTGTCGACCTCGCCCTTCTTCTGATGGGCCACGGAGGGGGGTTCGGCGTAGGCGCCCTTGACCAGGCGGACCCGCGACCCCTCGTACGACAGGTCGCGGCAGTCGGCCTCGGTCCGGAACAGATAGGCCTGCAGGGCGACCCCGGTGGTGGGGAAGTCCGTGCGCACGGCCCGCAGGATGCCGAGCGTGGAGTCGACCGTGGTGTGGTCCTCCATGTCGAACGTCACGTTCGCGTCGACGGCGCGGGCGGCCCGGCAGATCTGGAGGGCGTTCTCCAGGGCGATCTTGTCGCCGTCGGCGCCGAGCGCCTGGCCCACGGCCGAGAGCTTCACCGACACCTCGGCGCGGGAGCCGAGCCCCATGTCGCGCAGCGCGTTGAGCAGGATGATGTAGGCGTCGGCGGTCTGGGCGGCGGCGTCGGCGTCCCGGGTCTCCTCGCCCAGATGGTCGATGGTGACGGTGAGGCCCGCGCCGGTCAGCCGGCGGACGGCCGTGACCGCGTCCTGGACGGTCTCGCCCGCCACGAAGCGTTCGACGACCTTGCGCGTCAGGGGAAGGCCGGAGACCGTGCGCCGGACCAGCGGCGCCCGGGATCCGGCGAGTAGTAGGGAACCGAGCATGTTCCCTAGGCTAAAACCGCGATTCGGTCAACCCCCATGTGCATCTGCCACGACCCTTGTGATGCACGTTCATACAGATGTACCAGAATGGGGGAATGTTGCAGGAGACAGTCGACGAGATCGCCGCCCGGCTCGGCGCCTCCGCGACTCTGGAGGACCGCTCGTTCCAGCTCCTGGCCTACGCCGCGCAGAGCGGCGACATCGATCAGATCCGCCAGGAGTCCATCCTCCGGCGCCGCGCGACGGAGGAGGTCCGTTCCTATTTCGAGGGGTACGGCATCGCCACCGCCAGGGGCCCGGTCCGCATCCCCGCCGACGCCGAACTAGGGGTTTTCGCCCGAGTTTGCGTACCTTTGCGTCATCATGAAGTGACATACGGCTACCTGTGGCTGCTGGACGACGGCACGCTCGGGGACGAGGTGCTCGCCTCGGTGGCCGGTCCGGTGGCCAGGGCCGCCGCGACGCTCGCCCAGGAGGCTCGCAGCCGCCGGGACCTGGGAAGGAACCTCCGCGAACTGTTCTCGCACGACGCCGAGGAGCGCTCGTGGGCGCTGTCGCAGCTCGGCGACGTGACGGGCCCGCTGGCGGCGATCGCGGTGCGCGGGTCGCTGGAGCGGGTGGGGGCGCTGTGGACGCTCCCGCGCGGGGTACTCGCCGACCCCGGCCTGCTCGCCCAGGGCGAGCCGCTGGTGGCGTTGCTCGCCCCGGCCGGCCAGGCCATGGAACTGGCCGGCCGGATGCAGCGAATGTACGGCACCGCCTCCGGGGTGGGCGGTGCCCGCGCCGAGCCCGACCAGGTCTGGCGGAGCTGGCGGGAGGCCGTGCAGGCGCTCAGGGTGGCCGACCGGGTGCCCGGCTTCGCCCCCGTGGCGGCCTGGCCGAGGCTCGGCGTCTACCGGACGCTCGCCCGGCTCTCCCAGCCCGCCCTGCGCGAGCTGGCGGCCGAGGTGGTCGGGCTGGTCGGCGACCCGGAGCTGGCCAGGACCGTGGAGGGCTACCTGGACCGGGCCGGGCACGTCCAGGAGACCGCGGCGGCGCTCGGCGTGCACCGCCAGACGCTGTACTACCGTCTGAGCAAGGCCGAGCGGCTCACCGGGCGGCACCTGGCCGACGGGCAGGACCGCCTGCTGATCCACCTCGGCCTCAAGGCGGTCCACCTGCTGTGAAGGGCCTTCGAGGGGGCGCTCCCCTGGTGAGGGGGCGCCCCGCGGGAGGGGGGGTTCGGGGCGCTCAGCGGCCCGGGACCCGGTAGATCTTCACCCAGTCCACGTACATGCCGACCGTCCTCGGGGTGGAGGCGTTACGGCACGGCGACCACCGGTTGCACGTCACGTCGTTCTGCAGCGCGAGGTGCATCGAGTGTCCCCGGGGCACGTTCGGCCCGGTGTAGTCCCACACCTTCCGGCCGTCCAGCCAGAAGGTCAGGCGGCCCGGCAGCCAGTCGACCGCGACCGTGTGCCACCGGGTGAAGTCGGCCCGCATCTGCCGCTGCGCCTGCCGCCGGTCGCCCCGGTGCACGAAGATCCCGCCCGACCCGCGGGAGGGGTCGATGATCTCGGCGAAGTCGATCTCGGCGTAGTCGGGCCGGCCCTGGGTGTCGGGCCAGAGCATGGCGATCGGGGTGTACCCGGCGCCGGGCTCGGCGCGCATCCGTACCTCCCAGCGCCCGTAGCGCTGCGCCAGGTGGGTGGCGACGCCGCCGGAGAGGTCTCTGCCCCCCACGAAGCCGCCCTTGAGGCGCAGCACGCCGTTCGCCACGCTGGTGGCCCGGCGGGTGCGGGGGTTGGTCTCGGCGCCGGGGGAGTGGTAGACGAGCCAGGTGCGGCCGTCGAGCCGGGGGCCGTCGAAGTCGTCCACCAGTACGGGGTCGCCCCAGCCTCGGTCGGCGGACGCGTGCTGCGCGGGCAGGAGGGCGAACGTCAGAGCCGCCGTGGCGATGCCCAGGAACATACGACGCATTGACATGCGCCCCATCAAAGCAATGATTCCACCTCAATAACAGCGGTATCTCAATTTAATATCCTTCGCCTGCATCGCCGGAGGCCGGTGCCGCCGCGCCGCTCCCACGGGGGGAGGTGTCTCTTCCCCCTGGTCGATGCTCATATGTGCGACTATTTCGGCATGAATGAGGCTGATCCGGTACGGCAGGCACTTCTCCGGCTGGTCGCGTCCGGCGAGCTCCGCGCGGAGCAGGTGGAACCGGTGGCGCTGGCCGTGCGCGACGCGCTTCGGGCCCGGGACGTCGTGAACCGGGTGCGGTGGAGCGAGATCGTCGCCTACCTCGGCGGCGCGCTGGTCCTGGCGGGGGCGGTGGCCTTCGTCGGCCTGAGCTGGTCCCTGATGACCCAGCCGGTCAGGGCGGCGGTGCTCGCGGTCATCACGCTGTCACTGCTGGGGGCGGCGGCGGGGCTCGGCAGGGCCGCGCGGCCGGCGGCCGGCAGGACCGCCGCCGTGCAGCGCCGGGTCGCAGCCACGCTGGCCGCACTGGGCGCGGGCACGGCGGCCTTCTTCGCGGGGGTCCTCGCCGACCGCCACGAGGCGCTCGTCGCCGGGACGGCGGGGCTGGCCGTCGCGATCGCCGGTTACGCGCTGCTGCCGGCCGCGATCGGCCTGCTGGCCTGCGGAACGCTGGCCCTGGTCGCGCTCACCGGCCTGCTGGAGGTCGTCGTTCCCGGCGGAGGAGCGGGAGCGGGGGCCGGCTACATCCTGCTGGGCGGGCTCATCGTGGGGGCGGCCCTGGCCGGATGGCTCGTCCCGCGCCCGCTCGCCCTGGGCATGGGCGCCGCCACGGCGCTGTTCGGCGGTCAGTGGCCCTTCCTGTGGGAGGAGAGGGCCTGGGGGTACTCGGTGACCGCGGTGATCGCGCTGGCCTGCCTGGCGCTGTACACCAGGGAGCGCACCTGGGTGCTGATCGTCGCGGGGGTGGCCGGTCTGACGCTGGCGATCCCCGAGGCCGTCTGGGACTGGACCGGCGGCGCGGTCGGCGGCGCGGTGATCCTCGTCCTGGCCGGGGTCGTGCTGCTGGCCTCCAGCGGCCTGGGCGTCCTGTTGCACCGCCGCGCGGTGGAAGGGACGCCGAGGGACGCTGAGGGACGTTAGGGGACGCTGAGGGATACCGGGACGGACGCCGGCGCCGGGGACGCCGGGGACGTGGTGGGCGCTGAGAGGCGCCGGGGGCCCCGGTCAGTGGCGGGTGGCCATTGCGTTCTCGTAGACGTGGAGCAGCTCCTGGCTGATCCGCTCCCAGGAGTAGCGGGACCGGGCGCGGTCGGCGCCGGCGAAGCCGAGCGCGGTGCGCCGGGTGGGATCGGCCAGCAGCGCCCGGGTGAGGCGGGAGATCTGCGCGGGGCGGTCGGCCGGCACGAGCAGGCCGGTGACCCCGTCCACGACCGAGTCCAGGTGGGCGCCCACCGCCGAGGCGACGACGGGCACGCCGCACGCCATGGCCTCCAGCGCCACGACGCCGGTCGGGGCCTCGCGCGGCAGGGACAGGACCACGTCGGCGCTGCGCATCAGCTTGGCCACCGAGGCGTGCGGCACCCGGCCGAGCAGGGTGACCCGGTCCTGGACGCCGATCTCCTTGGCCAGCAGCATGATGCTGTGCGCGTCGGCGTCGTGCTCCGGTCCCCCGCCGACCGGCCCGCCGGCGATGACCAGCTCGGCGTCGGGGATGCCCTCCAGGACGCGGACGGCGGTGTGCGCGCCCTTGCCCCGGGTCAGCTGCCCGACGTGCAGCAGCCGAGGACGGGCGCCGCGGGTCGCGGCCGGCCCCTGACGCCGGAAGCGCTCGACGTCGACGCCGTAGGGGATCACCGCGATGTTGCGGCGTGGCACTCCCAGGCGGATCAGTGAGGACTCCTCGTCACCGCATCCGGCGATCACCGCGCTGGCCCGCATGCCGATCGCCCGCCGTAGCCTGGCCTTCCTGGCGTCGCCGGTGGGCTCGGCGCCGAAGGTCTGGGTGAACGGCACGTCGAGGCCGCTGGCCCCGGCGATGGCGGCCAGGCCGCCGGTCCAGGAGTGGGCGTGGATGACGTCCGGGCGGTTCTGCCCCCAGCGGAGCATGAGCTGGTCGCCGAGGTCGGAGAGGTAGGGCAGCAGGCGCTCCTCGGGAAGGTCCTCGGCCGGTCCCGCGGACAGGTGCTCCAGCGTCACCCCCGGTGAGACGCGCACCTTGGGCCGGTCGGCCTCGGAGTTCCTCCGCGTGTAGATCGTGACCTTGTGCTCGCGGCCCAGCTCGCGGGCCACGGCCATCAGGTGGTCATGCTGAGCGGCGACGTCGGCCCGGCTCTGCGAGGCGGAGGGGGCGTCGGAAGAGACGAATGCAATGTTCACGGCACACCTCTGGGAGGAGATAGGCGCGAAGGCCCGGGGTCCTTCAGGGGTGCCTGCTTCTTAGGCACTCATCTGCGATGTCCACCACCATACCCAACACGCAGCCTCAGACAAACCTCCCTTATACCCGTCCTGCCGGAAATATCGCGAAAAAAGGGGATGATTAGACGACGCGCAGCGCGAGGATCACGACCTCGTCCCACACCCGCCCCCCGGAGAACGCGTGGCGGTCCTCCTCCACCGCCTTGACCACCGTGGCCGGGGACTGGGTCGCGCAGCGCGCCAGCACGTCGGCCAGGCGCCCCTCGCCGTACGCCTCCCCCTGGTCGTTACGCGAGGCCACCAGCCCGTCGGAGTAGAAGACCAGGACCTGCCCCGAGGTCAGCCTGAGCTCCTCGGTGAACATCTCGGCCTCGGGGGCGATGCCGAGCGGCACACCGCCCCCGGCGGTGAACCGGACCGAGCCGTCGGGCCCCAGGATCGCGGCCGGGTGGTGGCCGGCGCTCGCCAGCCTGACCCTGCGCCCCCGGACGAACCCCGCCGCCGCCATCACGAACATGCCGTTGTTCTGCGCGACCAGCGCGTGGTTCAGCTTGCGCAGCGCCTCGCCCGGATCGGACTCCCAGACGCTCAGCACCCGCAGCCCGTTGCGCACCATCGCGCTGACCGACGCCGCCTCCTCGCCCTTGCCCGCGGCACCCCCCAGGGCGAAACCCCACCCGTTCTCGACCGGGAAGGCGTCGTAGAACTCGGCGCCGACCGGGCTGGAGCCCGCGTGGTAGATCGCCGCCGTCTCCAGGCCGGGGATGTCCGGCAGGCTGCTGGGCACCACGCTGGTGCGCAGCGCGTCGGCGGCCCGGGACCGTGTCTGGAACCCCTGCCGGGCGCGCAGGGCCAGCCCGAGGTGAGTGCCGATCTCCTCCATCAGGCCCAGGTCGGCCAGCGAGAAGGGCTCTCGGTCGCGCAGCCGCAGGAGGGTGAGGGCGCCCAGCGCGTCGCTCTCGCCCCGGATCGGCACCACCAGCAGCGAGGCCGCCCCCATCACCCGCAGCAGCGGCGGGCCGCCGGGGAGCTCGCCCAGCAGCGTCTCCTCCTCCAGCATCTCGTGGACCACGCCCGACCCGCCGGTCAGCACGTGGGCCACGACCGGCGCGGCCAGGGGGGTCAGCCCCTCCACCAGGCGGGTCAGCTCCGTCAGCGGCCTGTCCCCCGGCCCCAGCACGACCGCGCGGCGGGGCACGCCGTCGCGGACCACGTCGGCGATCACCCAGTCGGCCGTCTCGGCGGCCAGCAGCCGCGCGGCCCGGGTGACGGTCACCGGCCGGCGCAGGCTCTCCTCGTCGAGCAGCAGCCTGGTCATCCCGGACAGCAGCTCCTGGCGGCGCGCGGCGGCCAGGACCAGCGAGGCCTCCGACCGGTCGACCGGTCCCGGACGCTCCCCGGCCACCTGGGCCTCCAGGGGGAGGATCACGATCGCGGTCATCTCCTGCGGCTCACCGGGCATCGCCAGCCGGGTGACGGCCAGCTGCACCGTGTGCGCGCGGCCCTGATGGGCCAGCCGCGTCTGGAAGGCCGCCGTCCGGCCGCCCTGCCGTACCGCCGTCAGGTGCGAGCGGAACGCCGCCCGCCGGGAGACGTCGACGAACAGCGGGAACGAACGGCCGATCAGATAGCCCGCGGGACTGCCCAGCATCCGGGAGGTCTCGGCACTGATCCTCCTGATCGTCCCCGAGGTGTCGAGCACCACCACCGGGACGGGGAAGGTGCGGAACACCTGCCGCAGCAGCTTGAGCTCCCGCTGGGAGCCGCTCTCCCGCTCGCCGGACCGCCGGGGCACCCTGCTCAGCTCCCGCAGGGACGCCTCCAGCAACTCCCGGGCGGTGTCCAGCTCCGCCAGAGCCGCGTCAAGTGTGGACCGGGGGTCGGCGGGGTAGGCGGATCTCGCCTCACGCAGGGAGGCGACCCGGGAGCCGAGCGCGTTGAGCGCCTGCTCCAGGGCCTGGAGGCCAATGGCGTCGGTCAATTCTCATCCTCATCGACGGGGCCGGGACGGTGCCGGTCCCGCTTGTAGACGGTACGCCACCTGACGGGTGGAATCGATGCACGGTCAGACAGTGGTTAAGTTAGCGAAATCGGGAAGGGGATTGATGACATGGACATGGTCACCCCCGTTCTCGCCCGGGACCTCGCCGGTCTTGGCCGGGTCAGCGAGGAGACCTCAAGCGAGAGCGTGCTTCGGGGCCTCACCGCCACCCTCGCCGTCGGGGTGCCCGGCTGCGCGGGCGGCTCCGCCGAGCTCTGGCGCGGGGAGCGCGTGGTCGTCTCCGCCTCGCACAGCGAGCTCGTCCTCCTCGTCGACAGCGAGGGCGAGCTGGGCGAGGGCCCCTCGGCCGAGGCCCGCGCGGGCGGGCGCCCGGTGGTCGTCCAGGACGTGCTGCGCGACCCCCGCTGGCCCGGCTACACCGGCATGGCCGTCCGCTGCGGCGTCCGCGCCGTTCTCGCCATGCCGATCACCGTCGAGCGCGCCGTCCTGGTCATCGGCCTGTACGGCGTGCGCCCCGGCGCCTTCGCGGGCAGGAACGTCCCCCCGCTGGCCGACATGCTGGCCGAGCAGGTCACCGTGGCCCTGGCCAACATGTGGGACTACGACGAGGTCCGCACCGACGCGGCCCAGATGCAGGAGGCACTGGCCGGCCGGGCGGTCATCGACCAGGCCAAGGGCATCATCATGAAGTCCAGCGGGTGCTCGGCCGAGGCCGCCTTCGACGAACTGCGCCGCATCTCCCAGCACCACCAGGTCAAGGTGGCGGACCTGGCGCGCCTGCTGGTCGACGAGCACCAGCGCAACCGCCGCGGCGGGCCGGGCGAGGGAGCCCCGCCGTCTCCCTAGCCGAACGCGGCCAGCGCGTCGTCGATCGTGTCGTAGAGCGGCAGGCGCTGGGCCAGGCCGGTGATCCACATCACCTTCGTCTTGGCGTACTCCACCCCGATGAGCGCGAACCGGCCGCCCGCGTTGGTGCTGAGCTGCCAGTGGTGCACGATCAGCCCGAGGGCGCGGGAGTCCATGAAGGAGACCCCGCCCAGGTCGAGCGCCATGTCGGGGCCGTGCTCCTGTGCCTCGGCCGCGAGATAGTCGGCGAACTGGTCTCTGGTCGTCGCATCCAGCACGCCGGTCACCCGGATCACGTTGACCCCGTCGATCGACGCCGACACCAGAGTCAGCGCCGACGCCCTCTCGCCGTTCCCCGACACCGTCACTCAGGTCCTCCTTGAGGTTTCGATGAGCAACCTTACTGTTACCTGGGAGCGAGCAATACTCTCGGAATCGGGGTAATACTGGAGATGAGGTCCAGCAGAGGGCCTCGCCTCGAAAAGTGGTCGAGGCGATGCCGTCTGCCCGCATGTCGCTCCGTGGCACCGGCACCGCCCGACAGTCCCACAGGGAGCAGCGATGTCTGTTCAGGCCCTCGAAATCACCGACATGACCGCCGAGGACCTCCTCGCAGAGATGGCTCTGCCCGAGGTCTCCGGCCACCGCGCAGAGCGGCTGCGTGAGCGCCTCGTCGAGATGCACCGCCCGCTCGCCATGGAGATCGCCCGCCGCTACCGCTACCGGGGCGAGCCGCTGGAGGACCTCCTCCAGGCCGCCTACGTCGGGCTGATGAAGGCCATCAACGGCTTCGACCCGACCCTGGGCCACGCCTTCCGCGGCTACGCGGTGGTCACCATGACCGGCGAGGTCAAGCGCCACTTCCGCGACCGCACCTGGGCCATCCGGGTGCCCCGCGTCTACCAGGAGCGCAGAGCCGAGCTGAACCGGCTCGTCGCCGACCTCAGCCAGGACCTCGGCCGTTCCCCGACGGTCGCCGAACTCGCCGTCAAGATGAAGATCAGCGAAGAGGACGTCCTGCTCACCCTGGACGCCTCGGCCGCCTACAGCGCCCTGTCCCTCGACGCCCCGCTCAGCGGGGAGGAGGACGCGGCGGCACTGGGCGACCTCATCCCCGACGAGGACGACGCGCTGGGCGTGCTCGTGGACCGCGAGGCGGTCAAGCCGCTGATCGACGGACTGCCGGCGCGCGAGAAGAACATCCTGCTGCTGAGATTCTTCGGCAACATGACCCAGGCCGAGATCGCCGCGGAGTTCGGGATCTCCCAGATGCACGTCTCCCGTATCCTGCGGAAGGTGCTGGACCGGCTCCGGACGGAACTGGTGGCCGAATGCTGACCGCCCCGCCCTTTCCCGGGCACCCCGGCCGGCGACGGCACGACGTGGCGTAGGGTGCGTCTGACATGACCCCCAGGCGTCCGACGACGACGGCGCGGTGGGACAGGGGAGGCGGAACGCGTGTGAACGAGGACGGTGTTCGCCCTGCCCGCCCCCCGGCGGGCGGCGGCCGTTCACGCCCCTTCCCGGGTGGAGCGCCCGTGGCCGAGCTGGCCTTCTGCCTGCCCGACCTTCCCGACGTGCGGGATTTCGCCGCCGCCCAGGCCGTGCGGAGCGGCATGTCCCCCGAGGGCCTGGCGGACTTCCTCGTGGCGGTGAACGAGGTGGCCACCAACGCCGTCACGCACGGTCACCCCACCGCCAAGGCCGTGCTGCGGATGTGGACCGCCGGCCACGTGATCGTCGTGGAGATCCGCGACGAGGGCCGGTGGATTCCTGCCGCGCCTCCCGGCCAGACGCCCCCCGGCCCCCACGCCACCAGCGGCATGGGCCTGTGGGTGGCCCGGATGGTCAGCTCCGGCATCACCTTCGAGACCGGCGTCACGGGCACGGTCATCACGATGTCTTTCCTGGTCTGAGCCCTTCCTGGTCTGATCCCCTTTTTCTGGGTAGAGGCGGCTCATGACTGAACCTGTCCGCATCCTGGTGGTCGGCGGCGGCTATGTCGGTATGTATGCCGCTCTGTATCTGCAGAGGGAACTCCGCCGCGACGAGGCCCACATCACCGTCGTCGACGCCGATTCGTACATGACCTACCAGCCGTTCCTGCCGGAGGCCGCGGCGGGCAACGTCGAGCCCCGGCACGTCGTCGTGCCCCTGCGCCGCGTCCTCGGCAAATGCAGGATCCTCAACGGCTGGGTGGTGTCCGTCGACCCCGTCCACCGCACCGTCGACCTCTGCCCCCACGGAGGCCCCGGCCGCACCCTGGAGTACGACCTTCTGATCTTCGCGCCCGGCTCCGTCTCCCGTACCCTGCCCGTCCCCGGCCTCGCGGAGACCGGCATCGGCTTCAAGACCCTCGAAGAGGCCATCCACCTGCGCAACCACGTGCTCGGCCGCCTCGACCTGGCCGACTCGACCACCGACGCCGCCGTCCGTGCCAGGGCGCTGACCTTCGTGTTCGTCGGCGCGGGCTTCGCCGGCGTCGAGGCGCTGGCCGAGCTGGAGGACATGGCCCACGACGCCTGCGCCTACCACCCGACCGTGGAGCCCGGCGACATGCGCTGGTTCCTGGTGGAGGCCACCGACCGCATCCTGCCCGAGGTCGGCCCCGAGATGGGCCGCTGGACGCTCGAACAGCTCCGCGGGCGCGGGATCGACGTGCGCACCCGCACCCGCCTGCGATCCGCCGTGGGCGGCCACATCGAGCTCGACGACGGCACCGCGTTCGACGCCGACACACTGGTGTGGACCGCCGGTGTCAGGCCGCACCCGCTGGTGCGCGCCAGCGGCCTGCCCCTGGACGGCAAGGACCGGGTACGGGCGACCCCCCGGCTGACCGTCGAGGGCTTCGACGACGTCTTCACCGCCGGGGACTGCGCCGCCGTCCCCGACCTCACCAAGCCGGGGGAGCTGTGCGCGCCCAACGCCCAGCACGCCGTACGGCAGGCCCGCACACTGGCCGGCAACGTGGTGGCCACGATCAGGGGCCGCGGGCTGCGGCCGTACCGGCACGCCTACGCCGGATCGGTCGCCGGGCTCGGGCTGCATCAAGGGGTCGCGCAGATCTACGGCCACAAGGTGCGCGGCCTGCCCGCCTGGTTCCTGCACCGGACCTACCACCTGTCGCGGATCCCGACGCTGAACAAGAAGGTGCGGGTCGCGGTCGACTGGGCGCTCGCGCTGCTGTTCCGCAGGGACATCGTCTCGCTCGGCCAGTTCAGCAGGCCCCGCGAGGAGTTCGAGCGCGCCGCGCGGGTGGAGCGGGCGGAGCGGAGGGAGAGAGCCGAGCAGACGGCTCCCGGGTGAGCCGGCCCAGAGAAAAAAGGGGGCACCGTCCGTACGGACGGTGCCCCTTCTCTCTGGAGGATCGTGGAGGGCGCGGGCGGCGGCCCGGAGCGGGGGAGGGGAGATCAGCGCCGGCGGCGCCAGCTCCCGGTCCCGCTCCGCACCCCCGCCGTGCCGACGCCGGCCTGGTGCAGGGCGAGCAGCAGGAGCCCGCCGAGCATGAAGGTCGTACCGGTGATGCCGCCGATCCGGGTGTTGATGAGGTCGAGGAGAAGTCCGAGGCCGAACACGACGGCCGAGGCGATCGCGAGCATGGGTCACCTCGCTCCGGTCGAGAGGCCGAGAAGCTCCTCCAGCAACGCCCGGTAGTCACGCAGGTCGGTGCGGAGATCTTCGGTGTCCCGCCGTTCGGACCCCCTCCAGCGGTCCTGGAGGGCGGCCGTGCGGTTCTCCAGCGCGGTGAGCAGGGATCCGGTGACCTCCGCGACAAGGGAGTCGGCCCGCTCCACCGAGCCGCGGGGGTTGTCGACGAAGCCGGCCTGGACCTCCTGCCAGCGGCGCCGCGTCTCCTCCGCGTCCCGGTCGAACAGTCCCGGACCGTCATGTCCGGCGCCGTGCCCGCCCGTGGCCCGGCCGTCGTGATCGGCGGTCACCCGGCCGGCGGAGTCGACGCGGTCGGTGTGGCCCGCCGTCTCCCCGGGGCGCGGGCCTCCCATCGGAGCCGTCGCCGGGCCTCCCGCCGGGGCGCCCGTCGCCACCACCGGATCCAGGGGGGCCGCCGCGTCCCCGTGGCGTCTCGGATCGGCCGGTTTCGCGGACATCGGCAGGCTCGGCGAGCCGGGTGAGCCCGCCGGGGACCCCGCGTTCACCGTGTTCGCTGCGTTCACCGTGTTCGCTGCGTTCACCGTGTCCGCCGTGTCCGCCGGGTCGGCGGGGCCCGTGGGCTCCGCCGTGCTCCCGGGCCTTCCCGTAACCTCCGGGCCCGCCGTTTCGGTGGGTTCCGCCAGTCTCCCCGTTGTCGTCCGGCGGGCCCGATCCTCCCGGTGCGCCGGGTCGGGAACGCCGCCGGGCTCGCGGGGAGAACCCGCGACGGCCGCCTCCCCGTGCGTCAGGCGGTCTTCGTGCCGGCCACGTCGGTCGTTCATATCAGGTCACCGTCCTTGTGAGTCACGTCGTCCGGCCCGCTCCACGGTCGCCTCCTCGCGGGCCGGGCCGGGCCGCCGCGGGGAGGGGTCGTCGTCGTTCGTGACGGTCGTGCCGTCGGCGGCCGTGAGCAGCTCCTCGAACAGAGCGCGGTAGTGCACCATGGCCTGCCGGAGCTCCTCGGTGGACGCCTCCTTACGGGCAGCGCGCCTGCTGATCTCATGGGCCCGCCGGTAGTGGTCGAGGGTGCGTCCGTGGGCGACCGACAGGTCGGACAGGCGCTGCTCGAAGTCCTCGGTCGGGTAACCCCGCTCCGCCATCACGGAGGTCACCAGATGGTCGGCCTCGGTCACCGCGAAGCCCGGGGCGTCGACGAAACGCTCCTGGACCTCCATCCACTTCCTGGCGTACGTCTTGCGGGTCTTCGGATCGAGCGGGCGGATGTCGAGCGAGCTGAAACGCTCCTCACGGGCCAGGAGCTCCTGCTCGGCCTCCCGGCGGTTCTCCCGCTCCCGTACGGTGCGGTCGTACTCGGGACCGAATCTGTCGCGGAGCCGGTGCCGGCGCTGCCGTTGCACCACGGCATAGCCGCCTGCGATGACCGCCACCACCACGACCACGATGACGGTCACCCAGATCACGGTGGGCATGTCTGCCTCCGGTTGTCTAAGCGTTTGTCCCCGTGCGGCTGCCCCAGGACAACGCCTCGAAACCGGCCTCCCCGAGCTCCGTTCCCCGCCGGACGCGCCACCCCGTGGGCCGGGGCTTTCCGGGCACCTCCTTCAGGCCCGCTCCTTCAGCGCCGCGTACAGAGCCTGGACCGGGCTGTCACCGCGCCGGTCGTCGTCGATGGAACCGTTCATCGACATATGCGCACGGGACCCGGGTTTCGGGGTCGGCGAAGGCGTACGAGCCGCATTCTCGATCGCTCCCGGAGGCCGTTCGGAACCTCCGGCCCGGGGAGTGAGGCGCTGTGAAGGGGGGCCGCTCAGTCCCTCCCGGCCTCCAGGATTTCACGCGCCTCGGCCAGGAGCGCTCCGACCAGCGACCCGGCGGGAGGGGCCGGGATCTCCGTGAACCCCTCCTCGGGGTCGTAGGCGACGTCCAGGCCGCCGGACACCAGCCGCTCGGCCCAGCGCAGCGCCGTGTTGAGCTTCTCGGAGGGGATCGCGCGCCCCTGCGCGACCGACGACAGGTTGCGCAGGTTGGTCGCGGGGCCGGACTGGTTGTGCGCGCGCCTCAACTTCCACGGGATGGCCCGGGAATGGTCAAGCATCGGCCTGGAGAGCCCCGCCGCCCGCTTGGCCTGCAGGATCCCCGACTCGCTCACCCCGAACCGCGCGGCCAGTTCCGCGTTGGACCACCCCTGCCCGGCGAGCCGCCGCAGCTCCTCCTGATCGATCAGAGCCCTGCGCCCCACGTCCCCCCGCTTTCACATGATCACATATCCCCGGCGAACGCCTTGGCGTACGCATGTCCGTCCGATCTGCGCTAAGGTTATGACGTCCCGCCCGGAAGGGCGAAGGGACGGAACGGGACGTAGCGCAGCTTGGTAGCGCACTTGACTGGGGGTCAAGGGGTCGCAGGTTCAAATCCTGTCGTCCCGACCAGGTTTTAGCTGGTCGGCAGGGGTTTCGGAGTCTCTCCGGAGCCCCTTTTCCGATCGGCCTGGCCCGGCCACAGGCCTCCTGCGCGCCGTTCACCGAGGTGACGACCCGGTCGTGCGCCTCGTCGGTGATCACCGGACCGATCTGGGAGGACGCCCGGTTGCCGGGGCCCACCACGATCGTCGAGGTTTCCTCGGCCAGCAGTTCGACCACATCGTCGCCGGCCGAACCGGCCGCGACCACCGCGGAGATCGCCATGCAGCGCTGCCCGCCGAGCCGTACGCCGCTGACGTGATCCGCCGCGCCGCTTCGGCCAAGCCGGCGTCGGGCAGCACCACGGCGTGGTTCCTCGCTCCGCCCAGCGCCTGGACCCGCTTGCCGGAGGACGCGGCGCGGTTGTGCACGTGGCGTGCGATGCCCCGGATCACTTCGCCGCGCGCGTCCTCGATCGTCCTACCGTGCTCAACAGGACATAGGAGAACTCGGCCGAAGTCACCGTTCGGCGTCTACGCTCGTGGCACCGAGGGGAATCTGGGGGCTGGTCAGTGGGCCGTGATGTTTGGACAGGCAGAGCGCCTCCCATCCGGTGACCACGCCGTGGATGACGCCCGGTTCCCAGCACAGATAGTCACCGGAGTGGTAGACGTGGTCCGGATCGGTCGCGCACCAGCCCCCGAGGATGAAGATCTCCTCCGTACTGTGATGGAACTCGAGGGCGGTTTTGGAGAAGCGTCGCGGCAGGACGAACAGGATGGTGTCCTTGCCGCTCTCCTCGACCTTGCGCAGCCTGATGCACTGCGTGGGCACCTCGAGATCGCCGTGGCTGCTGGTGTCGGTCACGCCTGCGAACGCCTCCCGCACCGGGATCCAGTTCGCCTGGTCGAAGATGTCGACGGTCTCGGCGAGCGGCTTCGACGGCGTGGGGCGTTCGTCCGTCCGAACCTCGAATGGGGAGTCGGCCCAGAAGATCAGCGTCGCACCTGCGTCGGATGAGATCGGGCCGAGCTCGGTTCCGGACGGGAGGAAGAGGTAGTGCCCGCGCCGGCACCGGCGTCCGGCGACGGTGAGGTCGCCGTCCCGTACCAGCAGTTCGAGGTCTGCGCTGTTCCAGTGCTCCGGCATGGTCCAGCCGGGCGGGACGTCGACGACGAGCGTCTGCGCGCCGGTCGCCGGGTCGTCGTTGATGTGCCGGGTGAGGAGCCCGAAGGGCAGCCCCTTCTCACGCCACACCCGCCGCAGTACTTGATCGATGACGACGCGCCTCTTACCTGCATGAGTCACTGCCGGACCTCCTTGCCCTGAAACCCGTCTTGTATGTAATCATCTGCCAGACGGAGGGGCTACCTCGTCCCAAAGGATGAGATCTCCCAGGTCGAAGACATCTCGAAAAGTGACACCTTTTCAAGTGGACGCAAAGTGCATACACTTCTGCGGTAGGAGGTGACCCATGTCACCTGCCTGCCGTGCCGGTGGTCTGCTCGTCCACGTCTCACGACGTGAGACGGCGGCGCATCTGCCGGGTGCCACTCGAATCCGTCGAAATGGAGATGATTCTTTTCCCGGGACTTACCGCTGCGGCCGTTCGCGCGACGGTCTGGACGCATGAGCGCGGGAGCCGTGGTGCTCTTGACGACCGCGCTGATCCTCGCGGGTTGTGGCGACGGTGATACCGAAGAGACGCGGTGACATCGCAACAGAGCCGGATCAAGATGGAAACATTTTCAGAGGGAATTCCTGATATCGCATCGAATTTTGATCGATGTCAACATGTGCCCGTGTTGGCCGCCGGATCCTCTCGTATACGAATTATTCACTGTCTGCAATTCGACTATTGATCGTCAGCGTGGCGCTGTTTCTCGTTTGCTCGGGCTGGAAGAGATGTCGCGAAGATTCGTTCTCATGAGTGGTACCGTGGTCACGGAAGACGGTGCCCTGGTCGCTGATGTGCTCGTTGATTCCGGTCGAATCGAAAGCATTGGACGCATAAATCCCTCGCCGGACATCGAGAGGATCGATGTCCGAGGGAAAATCGTCATACCCGGCGGCGTCGACGTGCATACACATATGGATACGCCGTTCATGGGCGCCGTCACCTCCGACGACCATGCGTCGGCGAGCCGCGCCGCCGCCGTGGGCGGCACCACGACCTACATCGACTACGCCTTCCAGCGGTCCGGCGAGCGCCTGCCGGAGGTCCTGGCGCAGTGGGCCCGGCGGGCCGGCGGCCGATCCGCGATCGACTTCAGCTTCCACCTGGCCGTGACGGCCCCCTACCCGGATCTCGTCCGCGACATGGCGCTCGTGGTCGCCGACGGCGTCACCAGTTTCAAGGTCTTCATGGCGTACAAGGGCCTGGCCATGCTCGACGACGGTCAGCTGTTCTCAATCCTCGGGGAGTCGAGCAGGCTGGGCGCGACGCTCTGCGTGCACGCCGAGAACGGTCACGTCATCGACATTCTGGCCGAACGGCTCGTCCGGGCGGGCCGGACGGGCCCGCTGGCACACATGTTGTCCCGGCCACCCGACACCGAGGTGGAGGCGGTGCGGCGCGGAATCATGCTCGCGAACATGGCCGACGCACCACTCTATTTCGTGCACTTGTCGACCGCGGGCGCGACCGCCGCCGTGGCGGAGGCCAGGCGGGCGGGACGTCCGATCTCGGGAGAGACCTGTACGCACTACCTTCTGCTCGACGAGGACCTTTACCACGCACCCGGGTTCGAGGCGGCGAAGTACGTCGTCAGTCCGCCTCTGCGCGGTCGCGAGCACCGGGAGGCGCTGTGGCAGGGCCTGCGAGAGGGCACCCTGGGTGTCGTCAGCTCGGATCACTGCCCGTTCTGCATGGACGGTCAGAAGAGCCTGGGCGCCGGTGACTTCAGACGGATCCCCAACGGGGCGCCGGGTATCGAGCACCGCGTTCCGATGCTCTACGGGCACGGCGTACGTCCGGGCCGGCTGAGTCTTGAGCGGTTTGTCGACGTGGTGTCGACCGAACCGGCCCGCCGATTCGGTCTCCACCCGAGAAAAGGCGTCATCCGACGTGGTTCCGACGCTGATCTCGTCGTCCTCGACCCGGACTCGGCCTCGGTGGTGCTGGCGCACACGATGACGCAACGCTGCGACTACACCCCCTTCGAACGTTGGCACGTTCCCGGTCGCGTCGACCAGGTTTATCTGAGGGGCGAGCTGATCGCCCGGCGTGGGCGATTCGTCGGCCGTCAGGACGCCGGACGGTTCCTGGCCCGTCGCCCAGCGTGAGGCTTCGAGGATTTTCGTGCGGAGCTCTTGACAGACGTCTTATTGTATACAACCATCTCTCAAAATAAACCAGTTTCACTGGGTTTGGCTGACTTTGCAAGAAACCTTGCACACAATGTGGAGGTGTCGGCACATGGGAATGCGTTCCTTGCGGGTGCGGGCCGTGGCGGTACTCGCCATGGCGAGCCTGTGTCTCGCGGCCTGCGGCGGGAACGATGAGAAAGGGGCCGATGCCGGCGGTGGCCAGACACTGACCATCGCCGCGCCCGGGGTTGTCTCAAGCCTTGACTCCGAGCGCTACCAAGGCTTTATCTCCATCGACCTGCTACCGAACACCGCCGGAACGCTCGTGCGTTTCGAGAAACCCGCTGCCGGCGCGACGAAACTTCAGACACCAGAGCAGATCGAGCCCGAACTCGCGGAGTCCTGGACCCTGAGCGAGGACCGCAAGCAGATGTCCTTCAAGCTCCGGGAGACCAAGAGCCAGTTCGGCAACGTCATCAGCTCCGAGGACGTCAAGTGGTCGATCGAGCGGATGATCAGCAGTAAGGGTGTGCCGATCGCCAAGATCCTCATGGGGATCGGCGGCTGGGACACATCGAACCCGATCACCGTCACCGACGACAAGACGTTCACGATCAACGTTGCCAAGCCGAACGCGGTGAGTGTGTCCATCCTGAGCACGTTCTTCATGACGATCTACGACTCGGTGGAGGCCAAGAAGCACGCCACGCCGGACGACCCCTACGCGTACAAGTGGCTGGGGGAGAACACCGCCACCTTCGGGCCGTACCAGGTGAAGTCGTTTGACCCGGGCAAGGAGGTTCGCCTCACCTTCAACAAGAACTACTTCCGTAACGCCCCAAAGGTGACGGAGGTGGTGGTGCGCGCTGTCGCCGACACGTCGAACCGCCTCCAGCTGGCTCAGAGCGGGCAGGTCGACATCGCCACCGCGATGAGCTTCGACCAGCTCTCCGCGCTGGAGAAGGACGCGAACGTCCGGCTTGAGCGGGTGCTCTACCCGAACATCGACACGCTGGTGCCGAACCTCAAGGCGAAGCCCTTCGACGATCGCCGGGTCCGGCAGGCCATCGCCCACGCCGTCGACAGGAAGGCGATCGTCGAGTCCGCGTACCAGGGCTTCGCGGCGGCGTCGACCGACTTCATCCATAACGACTTCGGCGCACCTGCGGTGGACCGGCCCCTCACCTATGATCCCGACCGGGCCAGGCGGTTGCTCGCTGAGGCCGGGCTGGCCAAGGGCTTCTCGATGGAACTCGCTTACAACGCGGCAAACGTGGGCGCGCACAGTGAACAGGTGGCCGTTCTGCTGCGGGCACAGCTCGCCAAGGTCGGCATCGACGTAAAACTGAACAACGTCGCCTCCGGTGCGGACTTCGACGCCGCCAAGCGCGAGGGCAAACTGCAGTCCTGGCTGGCCACCAGTACCCCGCTGGTTCCTGACCCCGCCTACTACCTGCAGGTCTTCTACTCCACCGGTGGGCTCACCAACCTGCAGAAGTACAGTTCCCCGACCGTCGACGACATTTCCCGGAAGATCCTCGAAACCCAGCCGGGGGCCGGGCGGGACGCGTTGGTGAAGCAGGTCAACGACTTCATGGTGGGTGACATGCCGGCCATTCCACTGGTCGACTCCCAGAAGTACTACGTGTTCAAGAAGAACGTGATCGGATTCGTCAGCCATTCCCAGGGCCACGTGAACTACTACGACATCACCAAGTCCTAGCCCGCTCTCGCGCCCCGGCACTGATGTCCGGGGCGCCCGGCGGGCGGCCGTCCGTGACAGATCGCCGTCGAGCCGGTGACCGTCACCGGCGTATCCGAGAAAGCAGGATGTTCACTGATGTACCGGCTAGGAGTCGACGTCGGCGGTACGTTCACGGACGTTCTCCTCATTGAAGAGGCGACCGGGAAGACACGCCGGACGAAAGTGCCGTCCACGCCTCAGGACCAGTCCGTAGGCGTCATCGAGGGTGTGACCCGCGTACTCGCGGACGCCCAGGTGCGCGCGGCGGACATCCGCCAGTTCCTGCACGGCACGACGGTTGCCACGAACGCCGTGCTCGAACGGCGTGGGGCCCGGGTGGGCCTGATCGTGACCGTCGGATACCGGCAGGTTCTGCATATCGCGAGGTCGTTCGTACCCGGCGGACTGGGCGGCTGGATCGTGTGGGACCGGCCGGCCGAACTGGTGGCGCTTGAGGACGTCCGCGAGATCCGGGGCCGGATGGACTTCCGGGGCGAGGAGATCGAGCCGCTGGACGAGCAGGCCGTCCGGGCCGCCGTCCACCAGCTCGTCGACCGCGGGGTGGACGCCCTCGCCATCGGTTTCGTCAACTCCTATGCGAACCCCGCCCACGAACTGCGGGCCGCGGGGATCGCCGCAGCCGCGGCACCCGGCCTGCCGGTGTCCACGTCCGCCGGCGTCCTGCCGGAGTTGGGGGAGTACGAGCGGACGCTGACGACGGTGGCCAACGCCTACGTCCGCCCAGACGTGGGTGTCTACCTGCGGAACCTGAGCGACAAGCTGGTCTCGGAGGGGCTGGTCGGGGAGCGGCGCGTCCTGCGCTCCGACGGCGGTCTCATGACGTTTGAACGTGCCGAAGACATCCCGGTCAGCCTGCTGATGAGCGGGCCCGCCGGAGGGGTGGCGGCCGCGGTGGCCCTCGGGCCGGCGGCCGGCTACCGGGATCTGCTCACCCTGGACATGGGCGGCACCTCGACCGACGTCGCCCTGATCGAGGACGGCGTCCCCGTCATCCGGCGGGAGACGACGGTGGCAGACCTTGTCGTCCGTGCCCCGTCGATCGACGTGCAGACGGTCGGGGCCGGTGGCGGTTCCATCGCGCACGTGCCCGCGCTGACCGGTGCTCTGCGGGTCGGTCCGGCCAGCGCGGGTGCTCTCCCGGGCCCGGCGGCGTACGGCCGCGGGGGTGTACTGCCGACGGTCACCGATGCGAACGTCGTACTGGGCTACCTCCCGCGGGCGTTGCTGGGCGGCGCGATGCCGCTCGACATCGAAAAGGCCCGCACGGCGGTCGGGTCCGTCGCGAACGGGCTCGGGGTTTCCGTGGAAGCGGCCGCAGCCGCGATCATCGACATCGTCAATGAGAACATGCTCGGTGCGCTGCGGCTGGTCTCCGTCCAGCGGGGTTACGACCCGAGGCGGTTCGCGCTTTTCGGGTTCGGCGGTGCGGGACCGCTCCACGCGAACGCCCTGGCCAGGCTCCTGGGCTCCTGGCCGGTGGTGATCCCCCAGTCGCCCGGCGTGCTCTGCGCCTACGGGGACGCCTCGACCGGCGTACGGGCCGAGGCGAACAGGTCACTGCTCCGCCCTCTCGACGATATCGACGAGGGGCGGTTGCAGCGCGAGTTCGCCGACCTGGCCGCACAGATCACGACGGAATTCGACCGGGCCGACGTGCCGGACGACGCCCGCGCCGTGCGTTTCGAGGCCGACGTGCGGTACCACGGACAGGGGTTCGAAGTCTCGGTCGACGTCGGTTCGTCCCGGCACGAAGCCCTGATCCCGAAGCTGCGCAGCGGGTTCGACGAGGCGCACCAACGCCTGTTCGGTTTCACGCTCAAGGAGCAGCACGAGGTCGTCAACATTCGGGCGGTGGGAGTCTCGGGCGCCGAGCGGATCAAGCCCGTCGAGATCGAGCAGGGCGGCCGCGACGCGCAGCGGGCGCTGATCGGCGGGCAGCAGGTGTACGTCGACGGCGGCTGGCAGGACGCGTCGCTCTACGACCGCACCGCGCTGCGCGCCGGCAACGAGTTGCGCGGCCCGGCGATCGTCGTCGAGATGGATTCAACGAGCCTGGTCCTCCCGGGCTGCGTCGCGCGTGTCGACAGGCTGGGCAACCTGCTCATCCTGCCCGCCGAGGATGGAGTGGTGTCATGAGTGCCGTCATCGTCGAGACGCCGCGTCCAGCGCGCTCCGTCGAGGTCGAGACCGCGGTGCTCGACATCGTGGAGAACGCGTTGCGCAACGCACGCCACGAGATGGACGCCGTCGTCCTGCGGACCGCGATGTCGCCGGGCATCCGGGAACAGCACGACGCGTTCCCGCTCATCGCCGACAGGTCCGGTCGCATGGTCGCCGGGCAGTTCGGCTCGTTCATCGACGGCTTCCTGTCCGCGTACGACGGCACCGTCGAGGAGGGGGACGTCTTCTTCACCTCCGACCCCTACGCCTGCGACGGTGCCATCAGCCACGCGAACGACTGGCTGGTGCTGCTGCCGATCTACTGCGAGGGGGCGCTGGTCGGCTGGGCGGCGATGTTCGGCCACATGAGCGATGTCGGAGGAAAGGTCCCCGGCAGCCTGCCCACCGACGCGCTGTCAATCCACGAAGAGGGCGTCATCGTCCCGCCGGTGAAGCTGTTTCGGGCCGGGACGCTCGACCAGCAGCTTCTCGACACCGTCCTCAACCAGGTACGGCTGCCGAGTTGGAACCGGGCCGACCTGAACGCGGTACTGGCGTCCTGCCGGACCGCCGAGACCCGGGTGCGGGAGCTCTGCGACCGGTTCGGGGTGGACGCCTACCTGTCGATGCTGGAGCTGCTGCTGGAGCGCAACCGTCAGGCGATGGCAAAGCTCTTTCGCCAGGTCGTCCCCGAGCAGCCGGTGACCTTCGAGGACTTCGTCGACGACGACGGGCGCGGAGAAGGACCGTTCCGGATCAGGTGCACGTTGTGGCGGGACGGCGACCGAGTCGTCCTCGACTTCGCGGGCACAAGCGATCAGGCCGACGGGTCCATCAACTTCCTGCTGAACGAGAACGTCCTGCGGATGTTCTTCGGGGTCTACACCATCATGGCCGTCGACCCGCTGATCCTGTTCAACGACGGTTTCTATCCACTGGTCGACGTACGCATCCCCGAGGGGAGCCTGCTCAAGCCCCGGCGCCCGGCGGCCCTGTCGTGCCGGACGCACGCCCTGGGCCGGCTCTTCGACGTCCTCGCCGGACTGCTCGGGCAGTGCCGGCCGGACTTCCTCTGCGCCGCAGGGTTCTCCTCAAGCCCGCACCTGATGTACTCCGGGGTGGACCGTTTCGGGAAATGGTTCCAGCTCTACCAGATCGGGTTCGGTGGCGTCCCCGCCCGGCCGGTCGGGGACGGATTCGACGGCCACTCGATGTGGCCCTCGTTCACCAACGTACCGAACGAGTACCTGGAGGCCTACTACCCCCTGCGCATCGAGGCGTACGAGTCGGTTCCGGACTCCGGGGGCGCAGGTTTGCACCGGGGCGGCAACGGCATCCGAGTGGCGTACCGGTTCCTCGAACCGGGCCAGGTGTCCATCCACGACGACCGGTGGTTCACCAAGCCCTGGGGCGTACTCGGGGGCGAGCCGGGGCAACGCGGGACAAAGCTCTTGGAACGAACGGACGGGTCACAGCAGGTATTGCCGGCCAAATGTGACCACGTCGCCGTCCGGCCCGGGGACGTCCTGCACTTCGTTACCTGGGGTGGCGGTGGCTGGGGCGATCCCATCGAGCGTGATCCGCAGCAGGTCCAGGAGGACGTCGAACGAGGGCTCGTCACCACCGAGGGCGCCCGCCGGTACGGGGTGGCCCTGGACGGCGACGGCCTCGACCGCGACCGGACCCGGGCGCTGCGTGCGGAGATGGCGGCCGCCGGGCGGAAACCGCTCCGCTTCAACCGGGGCGGCACGTTGGAGGAGCTGACGGCGCGCTGCCTGGCGGAGACCGGGCTGACGCCGCCTCGTGACCCGTCCCTTACGCGAGTGCGGGACGAGCCGGCGGCGACTCCCGGCGCGACGGAGACCCGGCGGCCGGTTGGTGGGGCCCGCCGGGAGATCGTCCGGCCCGGCGGAGCGGGGGAGCGCCCGCAGGCGCCGGGGAACACCCCGCTGGAGGCGCTCGTGTATCGCATCGCCCGGCAGGTGACCGGGCGATGAGTCCCACCTTCCCACAGACCAGCAAGGTTCTGGGCAAGGACGGGCACCCGCCCGTCAACGAACTCTCGGAGGAGAACTGTCATGGCTGACCTTCAGATGTCCGCTCTCGGAATGATCGAGACCCGTGGCCTGGTGGCGGCGGTCGAGGCCGCCGACGCGATGGTCAAGGCGGCCACCGTCGTCCTGGTGGGCACCGAGTACGTCGGCGGTGGCCTGGTCACCGTGGTGGTCCGCGGAGACGTCGGCGCGGTCAAGGCCGCCACCGACGCCGGGGCCGCCAGCGCCTCCCGGCTCGGCGAGGTCGTCTCGGTCCACGTCATCCCCCGCCCGCACAACGAAGTCGAGGCGATCCTGCCCACCGGGGCGACCCGGGGCGGGACGAAGGCCTGAGCAACGGCGGTGGCTCGTCGAAGGAGTTAGTACATGAGTCGAGTGTGGACTGCTGTCGATATCGAGGACGTCGCCCGGTCGAACGAACCGCGCGAAATCCTTCTGGGCCCGCGTGACCTGATCTCTCCGCATGCGGAGGACATCGCGAGGGGCCTGGGCATCGACATTCGCCGAGCCGGACAGGAAGTGCCGCCGGAGCCGGTCCGGCCGCCGGGGACGGCCGTCCCCGGCGGGGTGGAGGACGGCTCCCGAGCCGACGGTTGTGGCGGAGCCGACGGCTGCTCGTGCGGCTGCGAGGCCACGGACGAGGCGGAGCGGACCATCCGCGCCCTCGTCACCGCGGTCTCGTCGGCCAACCCGGACGCGGACGCTTCGACCGTGGCCAATGAGACGCTGAAGGCGCTGGGTGCCCTCGGCGGGCCGGGTATCGGGAGCCCCGAGCAGGCGCAACCGCTGCCCGGTCACCTGCTTCCCAAGAAGGCGAAGGGCGCGCGCCCCCGGTTCTTCGCCGACCAGGGCATGGAGGCCGTCGTCTCGACGCTGGTCACCCTGTCGTCCGAGGTGTGGGTGCTCCGCGAACGCGTGATGACCCTGGAGCGGCTTCTGGCGGACCGGCGGGTGGTGGAGCCCGGGGCGGTGGACGCCTTCACGGTCTCCGCCGAGGACGCGGAGCGGCGCGACGAGGAGGCGGCGGCCTTCGTCGCCCGGGTGCTCCGGGTCTTCTACGAGTGGCGCGAGGAGATCGTGCGGGACGAAACCCCGGAGGCGTACCAGGAGGTCATCCGGCGTGCCTTCACTCAGGTGGGAGAGGCGAAATGAAGCAACAGCGGCGGCACGGCCTGTTGCCGACGGAGAATCACGACGAGCTCGCCCGGGAGAACTTCGTCCGGGCGCTCAAGTCCCACATCTCGAACGAGGTGACGCCGGGGGTCCGTGAGCTGTACGCGCACCGGGTCGCCCCCCGATACGAGCGGGAGACGGGCGTCCCGCCCCGGGATCGGCAGACGGTCCGCAGGGCGATGGAGTCCGAGCCGTACTACCAGCTCTGGAGTTCCGTTCGCCGGGCGAGCCAGGATCTGCTGTGGAACGTGGTGGCGGACAGCATCGCCCGGCAGCTCGACGACCTGAAGGCGCGGGCGGACCGGGCCGAGCGGGGGCTGGGGACGCTGGAACTGGATCCCGGCTTCGAGCTGCCCTGGTACTTCTGGGGAATCGACATTCATGCCATGCCCGGTGGTTATCGGGGTGAGTACGTGGAGGGGGACATCACGGCGGGGGCGCTCTACGACCGTGGTGTGTACGTCTACGCGATGGGCCAGATGGGCGCGCTCAACGACGACTACGGGCAGTCCGTGGTGAACAACTACCTCAAGAAGGAGCATCGGGACTTCCGGCCCAGGCGCATCCTGGAGGTCGGCTGCGGGGTGGGCAACTCGACGCTGCCGTACGTCGACGCCTATCCGGACGCCGAGGTGTACGGCATCGACGTCGGGGCGGCGCTGCTCAGGTACGGTCACGCCCGCGCGGAGTCCCTGGGCAGCAAGGTGCACTTCTCGCAGCAGAACGCGGAGTCGACCACGTTCCCGTCGGGCTACTTCGACCTCATCGTCTCGCATATCCTGTTGCACGAGGTGCCGCCGGACGCGGTCCGCAACATCCTCGGCGAGTGCCATCGGCTGCTCGCCCCAGGCGGCATGATGATTCACGCGGACTTCCCGGGTTACGCGGGAATGGACCCGCTGGTGCAGTTCCTCATCGACTGGGACACCTGGAACAACAACGAGCCGTTCTGGGGTCCGATGCGGGACATGGACCTCCTCCGGGCCACCCGCGACGCCGGGTTCACCGGCGACTGCTCGGAGCTGTCGTGCAAGCGGGAATGCGCCGAAGAGGTCACCACGCCCACCGGCCGGATCCTGCAGAGCGGGGAGCGCCGGCGCAGCGGTACCCTCTCCCTGCTCGTAGGCAGGCGGTGACGTGGCGCACAACGCCGTCGAGTTGCGGACCTACGCGTTCGTCGACCGGCTCCAGCCGCAGATGGCAGCCCTTCTCGGCAGCGTGATGTCCGGGGATCCGGTCATCGAGGGAATGTCCCAGCTCTACCTGGAGATCTCGCCGGGCAGTGACGTGTACGCCCTCGTCGACGCGGCGGTCAAGGCATCCGGTGTCCGGCCGGGTTCCCAGGTCGTCGAGCGGCAGTACGGCATGACAGAACTGCACTCGGCGTCGCAGGAAGCCGTCCGCCAGGCGGGCCGGACGATCCTCGATCTCCTGGGGATCACCGCTGCGGACGCGCACCCCGCGGAGCTTGTCTCGGCGAAGATCGTCTCGAACATCGACCCCCACCAGGCTCAGTTGGTGAACCGGTCCAGGAAGGGCTCTCTGCTGGTCGCCGGCGAGTCGATGCTCGTCGTCGAGTGTCAACCGGCCGCCTACATCTCCGCCGTCGGCAACGAGGTGGAGAAGTCGGTGAGCATCAAGATCGTGGATGTCCGAGGGGTCGGACAGTTCGGGCGGCTCTGGATATCCGGCCTCCACTCGGAGGTCGAGTCGGCTCGGGACGCTGTCCGGCAGGCCTTCGAGAAGACGCCCTGGTCTCAACGACGCTAGAGGAACGAGGTGACTCGGCATGCGGATCGCCCGGGTGATCGGCTCGGTCGTCAGCACGGTCAAGACCGAAACGCTGACCGGAGCCAAACTGCTCGTCGTCGCGCCCCTGGGCGAGACGCATGCCGTGGAGCCGTACGTCGCGGTCGACACCGTCGGCGCGGGCCGGGGAGAGGTCGTCCTGGTCACGACGGGGAGCGCTGCGCGAATGGTCGAGCACCCCAGCCACGCGCCGGTGGACGCCACGATCATCGCGATCGTCGACCGGCTCGAGACCGACGCGTGGATCACCTACATAAAGGACTGACGTGGACCTATGGCATGCGGGTGCCCTCGGCGTGGTCGAGGCGCAGGGGCTGGCCGCCTCGATCGTCGCCGTCGACGTGATGACGAAGGCCGCCGACGTGAAGGTGATCGGCGTCCGCCGGGTCGGCGGCGGTCTGGTCGCGGTGTCGTTCATCGGTGACATGGCGTCGGTGACGGCGGCCATCGACAGTGCGCGGCGGGCCGCCGCGGCGGCCGGCGGGACGCTCACCTCAACCGTCATCGGGCGGCCTGCCGTGCCGGCGAGCCTCCTGCGCGACGACACCGCGGGCGAACGACCGGCCGGAGGAGCGGCGTCCGGGGCCCGCGCCAAGCCGCGCCCCGCGCGAGGGCCGGCCGCGCGACGGGGCACCCCACGCGCGCCGGTCTCCGACGCGGCCCCGGCCGAGGCGGAGCCGCCCGCCGAACCGCCGACCGACCGAGCACGAGGAGAGTGACATGCGCGGATATGTCGGACCGGAGGGTGCGCAGATCCACTACCGGGCGAGCGGTACGGCAGGGCCCGTGGTCGCGCTGTTCCACGAGTCCCCGCAGGCGTCCAATGTCTTCGAACCCGCCCTGCCCGCCCTCGGGCGGTCGCTGCGCGCGTTCGCCTTCGACACGCCGGGATACGGACTGTCCGACCCGCCGGCCGCCCCCCTGGAGATCCCCGACTACGCACGCCTGCTGCTCTGCGCGATCGACGCGCTGGGCATCGAGGAGTTCGCCGTCGCCGGTCAGCACACCGGTGCCTCCCTGGCCCTGGAGGTCGCTCGACTCGCGGGGCCCGGCCGGGTGACCCACGCGATCCTGTCGGGTCTCCTCCTCGACCGGGCCGAACGCGAGGAACTGGGCGCCTCCTGGGCGCCGGACAAGCGGGTCGACGCCGAGGGCGGGCACCTCCGCGACCTCTGGGCGCGGTACCTCGTCCTCTGGGAACGGCCGCCGGACCTGGTCAACCTCGCCGTGACGAACATCGCGTCAGTGTTCGAGCGCTACAACTGGGCGTACAACGCCGCCTTCCGGCACGATCCGACGGGAGCTCTGCGGACCGTGCCGTGCCCGGTGCTCCTGCTCACCGCCGAACGGGACATGCTGGCCCGCTGGGACGAGCGCGCGCTGTCGATCCGCCCCGACGCGAAGGCCGTCCGGCTGACCGGCACGACCGGGCAGTTGCCGTGGCGCGTACCGGAGGAGTTCGCCTCGGTGCTGTCCTCCTTCATCGCCGAGCACCCCGGGGGCGCACCATGACCGCGAGCGCGGACGTGCTGGTCGTCGGAGCCGGGACCGCGGGGCTGACCTGTGCGATCGAGGCGGCACGGGCCGGCCTCAGGGTCGATCTGGTGGACGCGGGCTCCGACATCGGAGGCACGCTACAGGTCTCCGCCGGGCACATGAGCGCCGCCGGCACTCGACGGCAGCGCCTGATGGGCATCGACGACGATCCCGACCGGCACTTCGCCGACGTCATGCGGATCGGCCACGGCAAGGGGGACGCGGCCCTCATCCGCATGGCCGTGGACGAGGCACCCGGGCTGGTCGACTGGCTGGACGAGAACGGGTTCCCGTTCGCTCCGGAAACCCCGGTGGTCTACCACGGACACTCGCCGTACTCGCGGCCACGAACCTACTGGGGCGTCGCGCACGGTCGCTCGATCCGCGAGACGCTGCGGCCGCTGCTCAAGGAGCGGATGGACGCGGGCAACGTGACGCTGCGACTGCGCTCCCGCGCCTCCCGGCTGGTTACCGAGGGCGGCGTCGTCACCGGCGCCGTCGTTCACAGCGCGGACGGTCCCCGGGAACTCCGCGCGGGAGTCACGGTCCTCGCGTCGGGGGGCTACGGAGCCAACCCCGGCCTCTTCACCGCGCTGACCCCCGGCGGGCCGCGCCTGGTGTCCAACGCGGCGGAGACGTCGCTGGGCGACGCCGTCGACATGGCGTCGTCGCTGGGTGCCGTCGTCCGGTTCGCCGAACTCCACACCCCCCGCCTCGGCCTCCTTGAGCGCCGCTCCCGGCCCAGCCGGGTGGACTTCTGGGCCGAGCTGGCGCACCTCTCCGCCGCGGAACGTCCGCCCAGGGAGATCTGGGTGAACGCGGACGGCGAACGGTTCGTGGCCGAGGATCTCGACGATGTCACGCGTCACGAGCGCGCCGTACTGGATCAGCCCGGTGCGGAGTTCTGGATCGTGTTCGACGAGGCCGGCATCGACGCGGGCGCGCCCCTGGTACCCCGGTGGGGCGCCGACCGGCTGCGCGAGGAGGCGCGGCGGGGGGATGTGGCGTGGGTCGCGGACGACATCCCCGGCCTGGCCCGCCGCGCCGGGATCGACCCCCGGGGACTGCTGCGTACCACCCAGGCGTACAACATGTCGGTCGAGCGGGGTGCGGACCCGCTGGGCCGGCAGGTCCTCGGTCACCGCGTCGACCGGCCGCCGTACTACGCGCTGCGGTCGGCGGCCGCACTGCTGTGCAGTTTCGGGGGGCTGGACGTCGACACCGGTCTCCGCGTCCGGCGCCGCGGTGGCGGGGTCGTTCCGAGGCTCTACGCGGTCGGCGAGGCCATCGGTATGGGAGCCACCAGTGGCGCCGCGTTCTGCGGCGGGATGGCGGTGACCCCGGCGCTGGCGTTCGGACGTCTGCTGGGCCGGCGGCTGGGCGCAACCGCGTAGTCCGCGGGACACATCCAGCCCGTCGCGTACGCAGGTGAGCGAAGGGTGGATCTCCCCTCACGTTTGTCAGGTAAATCCGCTGTTGACAGCGGGTGTGGCGCAAGTGTTGTATACAAAGACCCACTCGGTGGGCCGCTGATGAGAGGTTCCCATGTCTAGCGATCTGCACCACAGAGGACCGCTTCACGGCGTGCGTGTGGTCGAGTTCGGGTCCCTGCTCGCAGGGCCCTTCTGCAGCCAGTTGCTGGCCGACTTCGGCGCCGAGGTCATCAAGTGCGAGGCGCCGGGTCAGGGTGACCCGATGCGCGAATGGGGTCAGGAGAAGCCCCACGGCAAGTCGTTGTGGTGGCCCATCGTGGCGCGCAACAAGAAGTCGATCACGGTCGACCTGCGGACGCCCAAGGGACAGGAGGTCGCCCGGCGGCTGATCGAGCAGTGCGACGTGGTGGTCGAGAACTTCCGTCCCGGGACGATGGAACGGTGGGGTCTCGGCTACGAGCGGATGTCCGGGGTCAATCCCCGTCTGATCATGGTGCGGGTCTCCGGTTTCGGCCAGACCGGCCCCTACTCGGCGCGACCGGGCTACGGTTCGGTCGGCGAGGCGATGGGCGGCCTGCGGTACGTCGTCGGTGACCCCCAGACGCCACCGAGCCGGGTCGGCATCAGCATCGGTGACTCGCTGGCCGGCACGTTCGCCGCACTGGGCGCGGTGCTGGCCCTGCGGGCCCGCGACGCCAGCGGTCGCGGTCAGGTCGTCGACTCCGCCATCTACGAGGCGGTCCTGGCGATGATGGAGTCGCTGATTCCCGAGTACGCGCTGGGCGGTCACGTGCGTGAGCGCACCGGGGCCATCCTGCCCAACATCGCACCCTCCAACGTCTATCCGACACGGGACGGCGGCCTGCTCCTCATCGCGGCCAACCAGGACACCGTCTTCCGGCGGCTGGCAGGGGCCATGGGGATGCCGGAGCTGAGCGACGACCCGCGTTTCGCCACTCACGTCGGGCGGGGACGCAACCAGGCCGAGCTGGACGACATCATCACGAAGTGGTCGGGGCAGAGCGACACCGAGCCACTGATGGCGGTGCTGGTCAAGCACGACGTCCCGGTGGGCCGCGTCTACCGGGCTCCGGAGATGCTGCGCGACGAGCACTTCGCCGCACGCGAATCCATCGTCTGGCTCGACCACCCCGACTTCGGCGAGTTCCCCATGCAGAACGTCGTGCCGAAGCTGTCGATGACACCGGGCACGGTGAAGTGGGCCGGACCGCGACTCGGCGAGCACACCGACGAGGTGCTGACGGAGATCGCCGGCCTGCCCATGACCGAGGTCGACGAACTTCGTGCCGACGGCGTCATCTAAGGACGGACAGAGTGAAGGATCTCCACGCGGACTACCACGCGGCCGGATTCGGAGCCGACCTGGGGAGCGGATCCCGCCGGGCACTCCTGCTGGTCGACTTCGTAAGGGCCTACCTCGATCCGGCGTCGCCGCTCTACGCGGGAGAACAGGACCCGCCGGCTCTGCGTGCCTGTGCCGAACTCCTCGAGTCCGCCCGGCGGCACGGTACCCCGGTCATCCACACCCGGGTTGATCTCAGCCCGGGGGGGCTCGACGGCGGCCTGTTCCTGCGCAAGGTACCGGCCCTGCGGATCTTCGAGCGGGGCGGCGAGTTCGCGGTCGCACCGCCTGCCCTGGCTCCGGCGCCCGGTGAGCTGGTCGTGAACAAACAGTACGCGAGCGCGTTCTTCGGGACCAGCCTGGCCAGCACCCTACGCGTGCTGGGGGTTGACGCCCTGCTCATCGCGGGTGCCTCGACAAGCGGGTGTGTCCGGGCGAGTGCGGTGGACGCGCTGCAGCACGGGTTCGTCCCGCTCGTCGTCGGCGACGCGTGCCTCGACCGGGACCCGCGCCCCCACGACGCCGCGCTGTTCGACCTCGGGGCGAAGTACGCCGAGGTCGTGACCCTGGACGAGGCGATGAAGCTGCTGCGACCGGGAGGCCCGTGATGCGCGTCTTCGGTTACGCGCGGCGGCGTATGTTCTTCCTGCCGCTCGGACTCCTGTCCGTCATTGTACTGGCGTTCCTGCTGGTCAACGCCTTGCCGGGCAATCCTGCCGGGGTCATCGCGGGGCCGGCCGCCTCGCCGGCCGAACTGGCCGGGATCGAGCGCAGGCTCGGCCTGGACAAGCCCCTGTGGGAGCGGTTCACCGACTACGTCGGAGCCCTCGTGCGCGGAGACTTCGGGTCGTCGTACTACACCGACCGTCCGATTCTGTCTGAGATCCTCAGATTCGCCCCGGCGACGCTCGAACTGGTGGTCCTTTCCCTCACGATCGCCGCGGTGCTCGGTGTGGGCCTCGGCGTGCTCGGCGCCTACTACAAGGGCAGGAGTGCCGACCGGACGTCCCGGCTCGTCGTCACGACGTTCCAGTCGATCCCCGACTTCTTCCTGGCCCTGCTCCTCATCTACCTGTGCTTCTACCTCGCCGGATGGGCTCCCGCACCGGTGGGCAGGCTCGGTTTGATGGACGAGCCACCGCCGACCGTGACCGGGGCGCTGCTCATCGACGCGCTGATCTCCGGCGACATGCGGACCTTCCGGTCGGCGGTCGCGCACTCGCTGCTGCCGGTACTGACGCTCGGCATCTACTACTCGGCGTACTTCGCGCGCAGCACGTACGCCTCCCTCGTGCCCGCCCTGGAATCGAAGCAGGTCGAGTTCGCCCGGGCCTGTGGTCTCTCCGAGCGGACCGTCCTCGCCTACGCGTTCCGTCAGGCCCGGACACCGATCCTGACCTACGGCGGCATTCTCCTCGCCGCGCTGCTCGGTGGCGCGGCGATCATCGAGACCATCTTCTCGTGGGGGGGCTTCGGGGAATGGGCGATCGACTCCATCCTCCAACTCGACATCCCGGCGGTCCAGGGCTTCATCCTGGCTGCCGGCGTCGGGACCCTGCTGGTCTTCACCGCACTGGACATCCTCGTCGCGGTGCTCGATCCGAGAGTGCGTTATGACTGAGACACTGGCCGACCCCGCGAAAGTCGCCGTGGTGTCACCGAGGAAGAGGCGCAGGGCCCGCAGGTTGCCGCTGTGGGTGCCCGCCGGCGTCGTGGTGGCCATGGTCACGGCGGCCTACACCGCCCCGCTGCCGCACGACCCGAGGGTTCCCGGCGCCGCCCCGCTCGCGCCACCGGACGGCGAGCACTGGATGGGCACCGACAAATTCGGGCTCGACGTGTTCAGCCGCCTTGTGGCCTCGGCAGGTGTGGACATCCCGCTGGCCCTCAGCGGCATGTTGATCTCGCTCGTGATCGGAGTCCTGCTCGGGCTGGTGGCCCTGCACCGAGGTCCGTGGGGCGAGCGCGTCGTGCGCGCGCTCGACGTCTTCCAGGCCTTCCCGCTGCTCATCCTGGCCATCGCCCTGGTCGCGCTGATGGGCAACAACATCGAGAACGTCGTCGCGGCCATCGCGATCATCAACATCCCGCGGTTCGTCCGTCTTGTACGGAGCGAGGGCCTGACCATCCGCGAGAGCCGGTACATCGAGGCGGCGCACGCCATCGGCGCGAGCGGTCCGCGCGTCATGTTCCGGCACGTCCTGCCGAACATGACGGGCATCATCCTGGCCCAGGCATCCCTGGCGGTGGCGCACTCGATCGTCGTGATCGCCTCGCTCTCCTTCTTGGGCATCGGCATCAACGCCGCGGACGCCAGCTGGGGAGCCATGATCCAGACAGGAGCGCAGAACATGACCACCGGCCAGTGGTGGGTCTCGGTCTTCCCGGGGCTCGCCATCTTCTTGACCGTCCTGTGCTTCAACGCGATCAGCGACGCACTGCAGGACTCCTTCGGCCGGGCGAGGCAGCGATGAGCGCCCTGTCCGCCATCCGCCGGTCACGGAACCGGCCCGCCCGGCCGGACACGGACACCTCGGGACACCGCCTCCTTGAGGTGAGCGGCCTGACGACGCGATTCGACACTCCGGACGGTCTGGTACAAGCGGTCAACGGAGTCGACCTCCACGTCGACCGGGCGGAGATCGTCGGGGTCGTCGGCGAGAGCGGATGCGGCAAGTCGGTGACGATCCGCTCGATCCTCGGCCTGGTCCGGCCCCCCGGACGGGTCGTCGGCGGCACCGCCCACTTCAACGGCGTCGACTTGCTGACCCTGCGCGGCGCGGAACTGCGCCGGTTGCGGGGCAAGGACATCGGCTTCATCGCGCAGAACCCCTTCAGCGCGCTGAACCCCGTGATGCGGATCCACCGGCAGTTCAGGAACATCATGGCCGCGCACGACCCCGCCTCGGCCGGCGAGGTTCGCGACCGGGCCCGTGCCGCGCTGGCGGACGTCGGCATCGCGGGACCGGGCCGGGTGCTCGACGGATACGCGCACCAGTTGAGCGGTGGTATGGCCCAGCGCGTCGTCATCGCCATGGCGATGCTGCTCAACCCCGCCTTCGTCATCGCCGACGAGCCGACGACCGGCCTCGATCTGACCGTGCAGCGGCAGATCCTGGACCTCATCCGCGGCCTGGTGCGCGAGCACGGCCGGTCGATGCTGCTGGTGACCCACGACCTCGGGGTGGTGGCTCAGTACTGCGACCGGGTGGTCGTCATGTACGCCGGCAAGGTCATCGAACACGGGTCGGTCCGGGACGTGCTGACCGCGCCGCGCCACCCCTACACCCAGGCGCTCATCCGCGCGATTCCCCGGCCAGGCCGGCCGCTGGTACACCTCACCGGCCGGCCTCCGGACCTCGTCGACTATCCGGACGGATGTCCTTTCCGGGCTCGGTGCCCCCACGCCTTCGAGCCGTGTGGTCATACGGTTCCCGAGCCGGTGACCGTGGCGTCCGGCCAGACGTATCGGTGCCATCTGCGGGAGGACGGGGAGGTCGGGCTGTGAGCCTGCTGGAGCTGGCGAACGTCAGCAAGGAGTTCGAGCTCAGCGGTGGCACCCGGGTGTACGCACTCGACGACGTGTCGCTGTCCGTGGACGCCGGTGAGACGTTGGCTCTCATCGGAGAGAGCGGATCCGGGAAGTCGACGCTGGGCCGGCTGGCACTCAGGCTGATCGAGCCGACCCGGGGTTCGGTTCGTTTCCAGGGGACGGACGTTCTCTCGCTTCGGCCACCCGATCTCCGGCGGCTGCGCGCAAAATTGCAGATCATCTTCCAGGAGCCGTTCGAATCGCTGAACCCGCGTATGCGGCTCGCCGACATCATCGGCGAGCCGCTCGCCATCCACCGGGCGAACATGTCCCCAAAGGACCGCCAGGACCGGGTCGCCCAGGTGATCGAGCAGGTGGGGCTCGCGCCCGACATGGCCCGGCGGTACCCCGGCGAACTCAGCGGCGGGCAGCAGCAGCGGGTGGGCATCGCGCGGGCGATCGTCACCGCCCCGTCCCTGGTCGTTCTCGACGAGCCCACGTCGTCGCTCGACCTCTCGGTTCGTGCGCAGATCCTGCAGCTCCTGGCAGATCTGCAGGCGCAACTCGGCATGGGCTACCTGTTCATCTCGCACGACATCCACACGGTTCGGTACGTCAGTGACCGTATCGCGGTCATGTACCGGGGACGCGTCGTCGAGACCGGCCCTTCCGGGCAGGTGTTCGCTGATCCGCAACACCCGTACACTCAGGCGCTGCTGGCCGCGGCCCTGCCGGTGGACCCCGGTGAGGAGATGCCGCCGGCGCGTCTCGTGGGGGACCCCCTGAGCCCGACCCGGCTCGTACGGGGCTGTGTCCTGTACGGGCGGTGCCCGGTGGGCGAGGACCGGTGTGCGGAGACCGAGGTGCGGCTGACGCCGGTCGACGACGTACGCTCGGTCGCCTGTGTCAAGCCGGGCACGGTGGTGGGTTGACGAAGACCGTGCCGGCCCCTTCCGCACGGGGGAGGAGCCGGTACGGCGGCGGTCAGAGATCGGGGCGGGCCACCATGGCTTCGAGAAGCACCGTCCGCGCGGCCAGCACGTGCGACCGCATCGTGCTGGCCGCCCATTCGGCGTCCCCGGAGCGCAGCGCCGCCACGAGGTCACGGTGGTGTCCCATGCTGCGGGCCAGGGACTCCGGCGTGTAGAGACGGAACGCCCGGACGACGAGGGGGACCTCCACGACCGCGGGGAGCAGCGAGGCGAGCCGGGGGCTGGCAGCGGCCTTCATCACCAGGCCGTGCAGTTCGGCGTTGAGGTCGGCGATGCGGTCCAGGCTGTGCGGGGTCATGCGCTCGGCCTCCGCCTCCATCCGGTCGCACAGCTCGTCCAGCTTCGGCAGGAGCTCGGGTTCGATGCGCTTGGCGGCGAGGGCCGCGCCGTAGCTCTCCAGCCTGGCACGGATCTCGTAGATCTCCTGGAGGTCCGTGAGGGACCATTCGGCTACCCGTGCCCCCCGGTTCGGCTGGAAGACGACGAGGCCCTCTGCTGAGAGCCTGCGAATGGCCTCTCGAATCGGGGTCCTGCTCACCCCGAACTGCTGGGACAGTTCCATCTCACCCAGGCGTTCGCGCGGACGGATGGAACCATTTAGGATCGCACTCCGCAGCGCCTCATAGGCGCCTTCCGCAGCATTCGTCACCCTTGCCTCCGTTGTGTGAGGGGCTCGCGGTCATCCTCGTTTGCTGTCTGCTCCACGATCTGAGATTGTATACATATGATGGTAGAGGTTGTGGAAGTCTCCCCTCGGGACGGTTTGCAGAACGAACCCGAGGTTCTCTCGACGGAGAGCAAGGTAGACCTGATCCGGCGGTGCATCGATGCGGGAGCCCGACGCATTGAGGCCGTCTCGTTCGTCCGTCCCGACCGGCTACCTCAGATGGCGGACGCGGAAGCCGTGATGGCGGGGGTGCCCAGGCGCAGCGACGTGTCGTACATCGGACTGGTCCTGAACCGGCGGGGGCTGGAACGGGCCATCGCGGCCGGTGTGGACGAGGTCAACTGCGTCGTGCTCGCCACCGAGACCTTCAGCCAGCGCAACCAGGGCGTCTCCGTCGACGAGATGACGCGGGCGTGGCTCGACATTGCGAAGGCCGCCCACGCGGCGGGTCTGCGGGCCGGCGTCACCGTTGCCGCCGCCTTCGGCTGTCCCTTCGAGGGCGAGGTCACCACGGCGACCATCGCTGAACTCGTACGCCGGCTGGCCGACGGTGAGCCCGACGAGATCGCGCTGGCGGACACGATCGGGGTGGGTGTTCCCGCCCAGGTCAGGGAGCTGGTGGCCGTAGTGACCGCGGCAGCGCCGGGCGTGCCGCTCCGAGCCCACTTTCACGACACACGCAACACCGCGATCGCCAATGCGCTGGCGGCCGTGGAGGCCGGCGTGATGGTGCTCGACGCGAGTGTCGGCGGAATCGGCGGGTGTCCTTTTGCCCCGGCGGCCACGGGCAACGTCGCGACCGAGGATCTGGTCTACGCGCTCAACCGCTCCGGCTATTCGACGGGCCTCGACGACCGGAAGGTGATCGAGGCGGCTGCGTGGATTGGCGGCCGGCTCGGGAAGACCAGCCTGCCGGCCGCCCTCGGCCGGGCGGGCTGGTTCCCCGGCGAACGGAGGTGACGGCGGGGTGACCCACGTCGCCGGCGGCGGCGACGCGCCGGTGGCCGGTTTCGGCCCTCAACGGCCTCACATCCGAGACCGCGGTCCGCGGTGAACTCTCCCGCCCGCGGCCGGTACGCTCCCTCCAGGTCTGCGAGCGTGCCGCCGAGAACGATCCCCGGATCCGTGAGGCGATCATGCTTCGCCCGTCGTTCTCCGAGTCCGGACCAGGCGTTACGCGCCCTCCGCCGGACCGCTGTGAGACATGGGACGAACCGGTGTGCCCCGCGTTGAGGGGAGGTGGGTGATGTCCTCTGCCTCTGCCTTCCACCCGTTCGGGGATCGGTCGCCGTACCGTCGACGCCGCTGATGGGGGCAGACGACGATCACGGTGGGCCGGGGAGCACGGTGTTCAGCGGTAGCCGGTCAGGCCGTCCGCCAGTTGCCCCTCGTCGCCGTCCCGATAGGCGGACAGGGCCTGCTGCAGGGCGAAGGTCGCGCGAATGACGGCGATACGGGTGGCCACCGTGCCGTCCGGCCGGCCGCCCCGTGCGAGGACCCGATTCAGGAAACGCGTGCCGTGGCCGGCGCCGATGGCCGCCAGGTCCTCGGCGGGATCGCCGATCGCGACCTCGTCCCAGTCGATCACCCCGCTGAGCACCGGCAGCCCGTCCTTCCACTCCCACAGGACGTTCTCGGGGCCGAGGTCACCGTGCACCACCGCGCCGGTGATGTGGGGGAGGGCGTCCAGCGCCGCGAGCTCCCGCTCGGCACGCCGACGCCCCGCGCCGGACATGAGACCGGACAACTCGGCGCGGACGTCCGCCGCGAACCGCCGCCACCGATCCTCCTGTGACACCGGCAGGGCCGCTCGCGCCTTCTCCTGGGCGCCGATCCCGGCCAGTTCGGCGAGCAGCGTGGCGTACTGCGCCGCCGCGGCCTCGGCCACCCGGGGATCTTCGAGTGCCTCAGCCTCCAGCGGGGCTCCGGGAACGCGGCTGAGGACGAGAAACGGCGGCCGGTCCGTGCCGTGGGCGCCTCCCTCCACCAGGGGCCGGGGCGTGCGGAAGCCGCGATCGAACCCGGCGATCAGGCGCAGGACAGCCGCCCTGTGCGGGAGCCGGGCGGCCGCGGCCTCGGTGCGCGGCAGGCACACGACACGGTCCGCGCCGATCACCACCTCGTGGAACTGCCCTTGACGGACGGTGAGGTCGTCCGGCCTGACGCCCGGCAGCAGCCGGTTCAGCAGGGCGTGATGCGTCCGCGGGATCCGCATGAGGTGCGAACCGTCCCTTCTTCAACGTGGTGGGAGTACCGGCGACGTGGCGGGAGCACCGGGCGGGTGGCCTGGGGCGACGGAACCACGCATGGCGGCCGGCCGTTCAGGGGCGAGAGCCCAGATGGTCTTGGATGGCCTCCATGACGGCCTGGGGGGAGGCCGAGCGGCTGAAGGTGGCGACGACCACCTGGTCCTTGCCGTCCTGTGGCCGCTCCAGGTGGCGGAAGGTCGCGATCACGTAGCCCAGGGCGTGATCAAGAGGGGGGAAGGGGTCGTGGGTGCCGCCGGCGCGGAGCCAGCCGCGCAGGACCTGGTTGTGCGCGGCCACGACCGAGGCGGCCATCAGTTCGGCGCGCAGGTCGGCGTCGGGGGAGCCGGCCAGCCACTCGCCGATGAACTCGCGGAACAGCCGCTGGTAGCGGGCGACGCTGGCGATCTCTCGCGCGCGCAGGGCCGGAACGCGGCCGACGAGGCGGTAGCGGCGCAGTGACACCTCCGCGTCCTCCACGTAGTGCGCCAGCACGATGCGGACCGCGTCGGTCACGGCGACGATCGCGGTGTCCGCGGTCGAGGCGCGCAGGCGCGCGTCCACCGTGGCGAGCAGGGTGTCGTGGTCGGGGAAGACCGCGTCCTCCTTGGACCGGTAGTAGCGGAAGAAGGTGCTGCGACTCACTCCCGCCCGGGCGGCGATGTCGTCGACGGTGGTCTCGTCGTACCCGTTCTCGTCGAACAGTGCGACGGCCGCTTCGGCGAGGCGGTGACTGATGGACGGTGTGGCCATGCGGCCATTGTCGCGGACCCGGTGTTGTTCACCGTGATGACACTGAGTATTGTCAATACGAAACTGAGTCTTATGGCGAATGTGGTGATCGATGAACCCGCACGGCACCGCGGCCGGTCTCGCCCGCCTTGAGGAACGCCTGGACGAGGCGATTCACGCGGGTGAGAAGCGGGCGGCCGTCAAACAGCACGCGAAGGGCAGGCTCACCGCCCGGGAGCGGATCGAGCGGTTGCTCGACCCCGGGTCGTTCGTCGAACTGGACGCCTTGGCCCTGCACCGCAGCACGTCCTTCGGCATGGAGAGGTCCCGCGTCTACGGAGACGGGGTGGTCACCGGCCACGGGACGGTCGACGGACGCCCGGTTTGCGTCTTCTCCCAGGACTTCACCGTCTTCGGCGGCAGCCTGGGCGAGGTGTACGGCGAGAAGATCTGCAAGGTCATGGATCTGGCCGTGAAGATCGGGGCCCCGATCGTCGGCATCAACGAGGGCGCCGGCGCGCGGATCCAGGAGGGCGTCGTCTCGCTCGGCCTGTACGGCGAGATCTTCCGCCGCAACGTGCGCGCCTCGGGCGTGATCCCGCAGATCTCCCTGATCATGGGGGCCTGCGCGGGCGGCCACGTCTACTCTCCCGCCCTCACCGACTTCACGATCATGGTCGACGAGGCGTCCCACATGTTCGTCACCGGCCCGGACGTCATCAAGACGGTCACCGGAGAGGACGTCACCTTCGAGGAACTGGGCGGCGCCCGCGTGCACAACAGCCGCAGCGGCAACGCCCACCACCTCGCGCGGGACGAGGACGACGCGCTGGACTACGCCCGCGCGCTCCTGTCGTACCTGCCGCAGAACAACCTCGACGAGCCCGTCTCCTTGCCGATCCCGGCGGACCTGGAGATCGGTGACGGCGACCGCGTCCTTGACACGCTCATCCCCGGCTCACCGAACCAGCCGTACGACATGCACGAGGTCATCGCCGCCCTGCTCGACGACGGCGAGTTCCTGGAGGTGCAGGCGCTGTTCGCGCCCAACATCGTCGTCGGTTTCGGGCGCGTGGAGGGCCGTTCGGTCGGCGTCGTCGCCAACCAGCCCATGCGGCTGGCCGGCACGCTGGACATCGACGCCTCGGAGAAGGCGGCCCGCTTCGTGCGCACCTGCGACGCGTTCGGCGTCCCCGTGCTGACGCTCGTGGACGTGCCCGGATTCCTCCCCGGCACCGAGCAGGAGTGGAACGGCATCATCCGGCGCGGGGCCAAGCTCCTGTACGCCTACGCCGAGGCCACCGTCCCGCTCGTCACGGTCATCACCCGCAAGGCGTACGGCGGGGCCTACGACGTCATGGGCTCCAAGCACCTCGGCGCGGACGTCAACCTCGCCTGGCCCACCGCCCAGATCGCGGTGATGGGGGCGCAGGGCGCGGTCAACATCCTGCACCGCAGGAGACTGGCCGCGGCCCATGACCCCGGCGCCCTGCGGGCCGAGCTGGTACGTGAGTACGAGGACACCCTCGCCACGCCGTACCTGGCGGCCGAACGCGGATACGTCGACGCGGTGATCGCGCCGCGCGAGACCCGGCGCGAGGTCGTCCGCGCGCTGCGGATGCTGCGCGGCAAACGGGACGCCCTGCCGCCCAAGAAGCACGGGAACATCCCGCTGTGAACGGGCCGGGGACGGAGCGGGGGATCCGTGTGACGAAGGGCGCGCCGTCGCCGGAGGAACTGGCCGCGCTCACCGTGGCGCTGCTCGCGGCGCGGCGACCCGGCCCGGCCACACCGCCGGCACCGTCCGGCTGGCGTGACGCGGCCCGCCGGCGGGCGCTGCGCCGCCCCCTCACGACCGGCCCCCGGGAGTGGCGGGGGCCGGAATGGAGCCTTGGAGGACCTCAGTGAGCACAACCCTGCGGAAGGTGCTGGTCGCCAACCGCGGCGAGATCGCCGTCCGCGTCATCCGGGCCTGCCGGGACGCCGGCGTCGCCAGTGTGGCGGTCTACGCCGACCAGGACCGTGACGCCCTGCACGCGCGCATGGCGGACGAGGCGTACGCGCTCGGCGGCGCCACGCCGGGGGAGACCTACCTGTCGATCGAGAAGGTCATCGAGGTGGCCGCACGGTCCGGCGCGGACGCGGTGCACCCCGGGTACGGCTTCCTGGCGGAGAACGCCGGCTTCGCCCAGGCCGTCATCGACGCCGGGCTGACCTGGATCGGGCCTCCTCCCTCGGCGATCGTCGCGCTCGGCGACAAGGTCCAGGCCCGGCACATCGCGCAGAGGGTCGGCGCTCCTCTGGTGGCCGGTACGGCCGACCCCGTCTCCGGCGCCGAGGAGGTGGCCGCCTTCGCCGCCGAACACGGCCTGCCGATCGCGATCAAGGCGGCCTACGGCGGGGGCGGGCGCGGCCTGAAGGTCGCGCGCACGATGGAGGAGATCCCCGGCCTGTACGAGTCCGCCGTGCGCGAGGCCGTGACGGCGTTCGGCCGGGGTGAGTGCTTCGTGGAGCGCTACCTCGACAGGCCCAGGCACGTGGAGACCCAGTGCCTGGCCGACGCGCACGGCAACGTCGTCGTGGTCTCCACCCGGGACTGCTCCCTGCAGCGCCGCCACCAGAAGCTGGTCGAGGAGGCACCCGCCCCCTTCCTCACCGCCGGGCAGGAGGCCCTGCTCCGCGACAGCTCCAAGGCCGTCCTGCGCGAGGCCGGGTACGTGGGCGCCGGGACGTGTGAGTTCCTCGTCGGTCAGGACGGCACCGTCTCGTTCCTGGAGGTGAACACCCGGCTTCAGGTGGAGCACCCGGTGACCGAGGAGGTCACCGGGGTCGATCTCGTGCGGGAGATGTTCCGCATCGCCGAGGGGGAGGAGATCGGCTACGACGACCCGCGGCCGCGCGGCCACTCCATCGAGTTCCGCGTCAACGCCGAGGACGGCGGCCGCGGCTTCCTGCCCGCCCCCGGCACCATCACCCGCTGGCGCGCCCCCTCCGGTCCCGGCGTCCGGGTGGACTCCGGATACGAGCAGGGTGAGACCGTGCCCGGCTCGTTCGACTCCCTCGTGGCCAAGCTTGTCGTCACCGGCGCCACCCGCGCTCAGGCGCTGGAGCGCGCCCGCCGGGCCCTGGCGGAGTTCGAGGTCGAGGGCATGCCCACCGTGCTGCCGTTCCACCGGGCCGTGGTGGAGGACCCGGCGTTCACCGGCGAGCCCTTCACCGTGCACACCCGCTGGATCGAGACGGAGTTCGGCAACACGATCGCCCCGTACGACGGCGGGGTGGGGTCCGCCGAGCCCGCGGAGCGCGAACGGATCACCGTCGAGGTGGCGGGCAAACGCCTGGAGGTCGTACTGCCCGCGGGGCTGGGCGCGGCGGGTCCTGCCCAGCCCAGGAAGGCGGCGCCCCGGCGGTCCGGCACGGTCGCGGGCGCGGTCGCGGGAGCGGCGAAAAGGGCCTCGGCGGGCGGTGACTCCCTGGTCAGCCCCATGCAGGGGACCATCGTCAAGGTTGTGGCGTCCGACGGCGACGAGGTCGCGCCCGGCGACGTGATCGTCGTGCTGGAGGCGATGAAGATGGAGCAGCCGCTGGCCGCCCACAAGGCGGGAACCGTGCTCGGCCTGTCCGCCGAGGTGGGGGCGACGGTCACCGCGGGCGCCGTGGTCTGCGAGATCAAAGACCGGGCGTGACCGGCTGCGGGTCCGCGCCCGCGCCCCGGGATCGGCGGCCGGAGCCGGCGCGGGACCTCCCGCGCCGGCTCCGGGCCCCGGTCAGGTGAGGGCACCCGTCAGCGCGCCGGCGCCGGACCCGACCACGACGACATCGACCTCTTCGTCAAACTCCGCCATCCGGCCGACTCCCTTGGTATCGCCCCGCAGCATGGGCACATCCAAACAGCGCCGGGCGCGGAACGCCCATGTCACTCCCCCTCTCCGCACAGATGCGGAAAGTTCACTCCCGGTCTGTGGGAGTCGCCCTCCCTCGTCGAGGGCGTGCCACGGTTCAGGAGTCTCCCCGGCCCCAGAGAGAGGGGCGGGGCTTCTCCTAGCGCGGCCGGCGGTTCGGAATCGACCCCGAACCGGCCGCGGAAGAAGATCATCGGACGCCGCGCCGAGCCCGGTCTCACCTCCAGGACCCGGCCGATCACCATGTCGTGATCCCCGGCGGTGTGTACGGTGTCGACCTCGGCGTGCACGTGCAGGAGCACGCCGGGCAGCGCCGGGGTGCCCCACCGGGACAGATCCCACTCAAGGTCCTCGTACCTCCGTCCCCCGCCGGATCCGAACCGATCGCGGAGGTCGCCCTGGTCCTCGCCCAGAACGTTCACGGTGAAGCGCCCGGACCTCCTGATCTTCGGCCAGGTGCGGCCGCCTCGATCGGCGCAGAACAGGATCAGCGGCGGTTCGAGGGACACCGAGGCGAACGCCTGGCACGCGAATCCCACCGGCTCTCCGCCGTCCATGCCGGTGATCACCGTGACACCGCTCGCGAACGCTCCCATCGCCCGCCTCAGCTCCAGGGGGGTGGGCGGGGTCATGCCGGCGGGATCCGCCGTGGGCGCGGAGCCGGCGATCTCTGCTGTCATGGAATCACCTCGCGTTGCCGTCGCGGCGCCGCCCGGTGGCGGCTCGGGTAGCGAGCCTACAAACCGCGCGTCCGCCGACAGGGGGCGTGCTCCCGTTGAGCGGAAGGGGCAAGCGGACGCGGGACGGAGCCCGGGGCCGGTTGCCCGGGTGAACCGCTCAGGTCTCGCTCATCGGGAGGAGACCGCCCAGGGCGACGGCGAGAGGCCGGTGCGAACGGCCGCTTAGGCCCCGCCCCCTGTATGGGGGTCATTCTTGACATATGTCCGTTTTTGCGTGATCGTTCGAGCGGCGGAGAGGGGCGCTCACGACGGGTGGCGTCCCCGCCGGGGGACGGAGAGGCGCGATGGGGGCGACGGGCGGCGATCATGAGGGGGAGGACGCCCGCACCGGGCGCGGGACGGCTCCCGCGCCGGCCGGCGACGAGTTCGGCCGGGCGGCGCGGATCATGCGGGAGCTGTACGGCCTCGACGGCGAGCTGGAGCGCCTCGCGGGGGAACGGGACCTGAACTTCCGGCTGTCGGCCGGTGACGGCGAACGCTACGTGCTGAAGCTCCACGTGCCCGGCACCGACCCGGCAGCCCTCGACCTCCAGGACACCGTGCTGCTGCACCTGGCGGAGGGGGAGGCGCCGCCCCCGGCCCCGCGCGTGGTGCGGGCCCGGGACGGCCGCGCCGCCTCGCCGGTGCCGTGGAGCGACGGCGAGCGCACCGCCCGGGTGCTGACCTGGATGGACGGCAGGCCCTGGGCCGAGGTGGCGCCCACCGCGGAGCGGCTGCGCGACCTCGGCCGTCACGTCGCGGGCGTCGACCGGGCGATGCGGGACCTGACCCATCCGGCGATGCGGCGCGAACTGCTGTGGGACCTGGCCCGCGCCTCGGCGGTGGAGCCCTTCGCCCCGGAGGCCGACGCCTCCGTACGGCCCCTGGTGATGGAGGTCCTCGCCCGCCACCGTGAGCACGTCGAGCCCCGGCTGGCCGGCCTGCCGCACCAGATCATCCACAACGACGCCAACGAGCACAACATCCTGGTGGACGACGCGGGCGCCGTCGCCGGGCTCATCGACTTCGGAGACGTGGTGTGGAGCCCGCGGGTCTGCGGCCTGGCGGTGGCGGGGGCCTACGCCATGCAGGGGCACGCCGACCCCCTGCGCGCGGTGCTGCCGCTGGTGGCGGGCTACGACGAGGTCTCCCCTCTGCTGCCTGAGGAGCTGGAGGTCCTGTTCGACCTGATGCGCGCCCGGCTCGCCGTGAGCGTGTGCATGGCCGCCCACCAGCACGCCGGCGACCCCTCCAACGACTACCTGCTGGTCAGCCAGGAGAGTGTGACGGGCGCCCTGCGGCTGCTGGCCGGGACGAGTCCCGATCTCGCGCGTTTTCTCCTGCGAGACGCCGTGGGGTTCCAGGCCGACCCGGCGTCCCGTCTGGTGCGCCGGTACTTCGCCTCGGGGACGGCCCGGCCCGAGGCCGTCCTGGACCCGGCCGGCGGGGATCCCGCTGCTGGGGACCCGGCTGATGGGGGTCCGGCCGGCGCGGGGTCGGCCGGCGCGGCGGGCCCGCACGGCGACGGGCCCCGGGGCTGCGCGGCGCGGTGGCCCGGCGGGCACGACACGGCGCGGCAGACCGTTCACCTGGGGCGCGACCTGTTCGCCGAGGCCGGGAGCACCGTGCGCTGTCCTCTCGCGGGGGTCGTCCACAGCGTGCTCGCCCGGTCGCCGGCCCACGGCGCCGGCGGCGTCGTGGTGGTCGAGCACCGTACCGCCGGCCGCGTCCCCTTCTGGACGCTGTACGGTCACGTCGATCCCGGACCGGTCGCCCCGGGCGACGAGCTGTCGCCCGGCGACACCCTCGGCACGGTCGCCGGCACCGGCCGGTCCTTCCTGCACCTGCAGACGATGACGCACCTGGTGGGCCTCGGCGCAGGCTTCCCGGGCGCCGTGCCCGCCGCGGAGGCCGACGTCTGGACCAACATCAGCCCCGACCCGGTCCGCCTGCTCGGCCCCGGCACCGATGCCGGCGGGGGCGCGATCCGCCCGCGGCGGGAGGCGGGAGCCCTGGCCGCGCGGCGCCGCGCGACCATGAGCGAGGCGATGAGCCTCTCCTACCGCGAGCCTTTGCACATCGTCCGCGGGGAGGGCGCCCATCTCGTCGACGCCGCGGGCAGGCGGTGGCTGGACATGGTGAACAACGTCGCCCACGTGGGCCACTGCCACCCGCGTGTCGTCGAGGCCGGCCGGCGCCAGATGGGCCTGCTCAACACCAACACCAGGTACCTGCACGGGTCGGTCGTCGAGCTGGCCCGGCGGCTCGTCGAGCTGCTGCCCGACCCGCTGCGGGTCTGCTTCTTCGTCAACTCCGGCTCCGAGGCCAACGACCTGGCGCTGCGGCTGGCGACCACCCACACCGGCGCCGCCGACACGCTGGTGCTGGACCACGCCTACCACGGGCACCTGAGCTCGCAGATCGCGCTGAGCCCGTACAAGTTCAACGGCCGGGGCGGGCGGGGGCGGCCCGGAGCCACCCATGTCTGCGAGCTGCCCGACGTCTACCGGGGACGGCTGCGCGCCGGGCGGGACGGCGACCTCGGCCCCCGCTACGCCGCGTCCGTCGCCGGGCGCCTGGCCGCGCTGCGGGAGCGGGGCCGCCGTCCCGCCGCGTTCTTCGCCGAGTCCCTGCAGAGCTGCGGCGGGCAGATCGTCTACCCCGACGGCTACCTCCGGGCGGCGTTCGACCACGTCAGGGCGGCGGGGGGCCTGTGTGTCGCGGACGAGGTGCAGGTGGGGTTCGGGCGCGTGGGCCGCTCCTTCTGGGGGTTCGAGCTCCAGGGCGTCGTCCCCGACATCGTCACGATGGGAAAGCCCATGGGAAACGGGCACCCGCTGGCCGCGGTGGTGACGACTCCCGAGGTGGCGCGCTCCTTCGTGACCGGGATGGAGTGGTTCAACACCTTCGGCGGCAACCCGGTGTCGGCGGAGATCGGCCTCGCCGTTCTCGACGTCATCGACGACGAGCGGTTGCAGGCCCACGCGCGCCGGCGCGGCGACCTCCTGCTCGCGGGGCTGAACGCCCTGCGGGCCCGCCACCCGCTGATCGGGGACGTCCGCGGCGAGGGGTTGTTCCTCGGCGTCGAGCTGAGCCTCGGCGAACGGCGGCCGGCCACGGCGCAGGCCGGTGCCGTGAAGGAGGCCGCCAAGACGCACGGCGTCCTGCTGTCCACCGACGGGCCCGACGACAACGTCCTGAAGATCAAGCCGCCCCTCGTGCTCACCGACGACGACTGCGAGCTGTTCCTGGACGTCCTCGACGCCGCGCTCGGCGAGGTCGAGCGCGGGGGCTGACCTTCCGCGCCCGGGTCTCCCCGGCCGCCGGTCGCGAGGGAGCCGGCCCTCACCCCGTCCCGTCCAGGGGGTGGACGCCGATCCGGTGCGATCACTCGTTGTGATGGGATGGCCACCTGATGTCTTTGGAACAAAGATCCGTTTCCTCGCTTGACAGGGATGGGGGGCACGGCGCATGATTTGTTTTGCGTAAATATGAAAAATACATCAAGCACCTGAAAAACAGTCGAGGTTGTCCGAGGGCGCGGCGCACGCGGCCCCGGCCCGGCTCTCCCCCTCCGCCCTTCCCCTCTCCTTCGCCGGCGGCTCGACGCCGCCCCAGCCGGGGGCGTCGCCGGTCCACGGTCACGCGCGTCCGCGCGCCGCCGGGGGCGGGCCGGCCTGTCCGGGACCGCGACACGCGGCGGGGAACGCGCGGCCGGGGCCTCGCGGCCGCGTCCGCCGGAACGACCCCGGCGGCGGCGCACGCCGTACGACGTGAACGGAGCCCACGTGCCACCCGAAGGACGGACCCCGGTGAGGGGCAGGCTTCTGGTCGCCTGCCTGTGCCTGGCCGGCATGGTCGTCTCGCTGCAGCAGACGCTGGTGATCCCCCTGCTCCCGGAGCTGCCCCGCCTGCTGGACACCACCGTCGCGGGCGCGTCGTGGCTGGTCACGGCGACCCTCCTGACAGGGGCGGTGTCCACCCCGGTGCTGACCCGCCTGGCCGACATGGTGGGGAAGCGGCGGATCGTCGTGGTATGCCTCGCCGCCGTGGCCGCGAGCGGCCTGCTGGGCGCCCTCGCGCCCTCGCTGCCCGGCGCCGTGGCCGCCCGCGCCATCGCCGGGCTCGGGGTGCCGCTGGTCCCGATCAGTGTCGCGATCTTCCGGGAGGAACTGCCGGACGGGCGGCTGCCCGGCCGCGTCGCGCTGCTCAGCTCCACCCTCGCCGTGGGAACCGGCGCCGGCCTGCCGCTGGCCGGGGTCATGGCCGAGGTCCTCGACTGGCGCGCGGCCTTCTGGATCTCCGGCGCGGCCGCCCTGGTGATGATCTTCGCGGTCCTTCGCCTCGTCCCCCCGGGGAAGGGCCGGGCTCCGGGCCGGTTCGACCTCCCCGGTGCCGTGCTCCTGGCCGCGGCCCTGGTGGCGCTGCTGCTCCCGCTCACCCAGGGGGGGACCTGGGGCTGGACCAGCCGGCCGGTGATCGCGCTCGCGGCCGGGGCGGTCCTGGCGGCCGTGCTGTGGATCATGCTGGAGCTGCGTGTGCGGCACCCTCTCGTCGACATACGGACGTCGGTCAGACCGGCGGTCCTGTCGGCCAACACCGCGTCGTTGCTCATCGGGTTCAGCATGTTCATGAACATGCTGCTGACCTCGCAGCTTCTCCAGCTTCCGGCCCGCGACGGCGCGGGGCTCGGGATGGACCCGCTGCGGGCCGGGTTCTGGATGACGCCGATCGCGCTGGCGTTCGGCCTGCTCGCACCGGTGTCGTCGCCCGTCACCCGCCGCTTCGGGGCGCATACGACCCTGGCCGCCGGTGCCCTCCTCATGTCGGTCGCCTACGTCGGCAGGGCCTTCCTCAGCCATGGTCTCTGGCAGATCATCGCGGCCTCCATCGTCGTGACGATCGGTTCGGCGTTCACCTACGCGGCCCTTCCCGTCGCCGTCATGCGCGCGGTGCCGCCCTGGCAGACCTCCTCGGCCAACGGTCTCAACAACCTGCTGCGCTCGATGGGGACCTGCGTCTCCAGCGCGGTGATGGCGGCCGTGTCGGCCTCGGCGGCGGTGCGGACCGCGGGAGGGATGACACCTCGGCCCCACGCCTTCACGGCCCTGTTTCTCCTCGGGGCCTTCGCCGCGTTCGCCGCCTTTCTCGTGACCCTGCCGCTCCTGCGGCGCCCCGGCCTCCACCCGCCGGTCGTGGAGCCCCACGCCGGCTACGCGTGCCGGTCCTGACCGGATCCCCCGTTCCCCTTCCTCCGTCCCCGAGCCCCGATCACAGAGCAGGAAATATCCGTATGAACGTCATGAACATCCCCGTCGTTGACCACTTCATCGCCGGAGAGCCCGTCGAGGGCGTCGGCGCGCGGCTGGGACCGGTGTACGACCCCGCCCTGGGCGTCGAGACGAAGAGGGTCCGCCTGGCCGACCCCGCCGACGTGGAGACGGCGGTCGCCGCGGCCGCCGAGGCGTTCCCCGCCTGGCGCGACACGTCCTGGGCCCGGCGGCAGGCGGTGCTGTTCACCTTCCGCGAGCTTCTCAACGGCCGGAAGCACGAGCTCGCGGAGATCATCACCTCCGAGCACGGGAAGGTCCTGCCGGACGCGCTCGCCGAGATCTCCCGCGGGCAGGAGGTGCTGGAGTTCGCGCTGGCCATGCCCCAGATGGCCAAGGGCGGCTACTCGGAGAACGTCAGCACGGGGGTGGACGCCCACTCGGTGCTCCAGCCCCTCGGCGTGGTCGGGATCGTCAGCCCGTTCAACTTCCCCGTCATGGTGCCCATGTGGTTCCTCCCGATCGCCCTGGCCACGGGGAACACGGTCGTGCTGAAGCCGAGCGAGAAGGACCCCTCGGCGGCGAACTGGATCGCCGGGCTGCTGAAGGAGGCCGGCCTGCCGGACGGCGTGTTCAACGTCCTGCACGGGGACAGGGTCGCGGTCGACGGGCTGCTCGGGCACCCGGACGTGCAGGCGATCTCGTTCGTCGGCTCGACGCCCGTCGCCCGGTACGTGTACGAGAGCGCGACCCGCGAGGGCAAGCGGGTGCAGGCCCTGGGCGGTGCGAAGAACCACATGCTCGTCCTGCCGGACGCCGACCTGAACCTGGCCGCCGACTCCGCGGTCAACGCCGCCTTCGGGTCGGCGGGCGAGCGCTGCATGGCGGTCAGCGTGCTCGCCGTCGTCGACGCCGTCGCCGACGATCTGGTCGGCCGGATCGTCACCCGGATGAAGGGCATCAGGGTCGGCGACGGGCGCCGCGGCTGCGACATGGGCCCGCTGGTGACCCGTGAGCATCGGGACAGGGTGGCCTCCTACATCGAGGAGGCCGAGAAGGACGGTTCGAGGGTGGTCGTCGACGGGCGGGACGTCGCCCCCGACGGGGCGGCCGAGGGGTTCTGGCTCGGCCCGACGCTGGTCGACCGGGTCGCGCTCGGCTCCCGGGTCTACACCGACGAGATCTTCGGCCCGGTGCTGGCGGTGGTGCGGGTCCGCGACCTCGACGAGGGCATCGCCCTCGTCAACGGGGGGCCGTACGGCAACGGCGCGGCCCTCTTCACGGCCGCCGGCGGAGCCGCCCGCCGGTTCCAGCGTGAGGTCCAGGCGGGCATGATCGGCATCAACGTCCCCGTTCCGGTGCCCGTCTCCTTCTACTCCTTCGGCGGCTGGAAGCAGTCGATGTTCGGCGACACCAAGGCCTACGGGGCGCAGGGCGTGCACTTCTTCACCCGGGAGAAGGCGGTGACCTCCCGGTGGCCGGACCCCGTCCCCGACCACGAGGGGCTGGACCTCGGCTTCCCGCGAAATGTCTAGGAGTCCTTTCCCGGCAGGGGACCGTCCGGCTCCGGCGGCCGGCCGGGGGCCCGCGGTGCCCTCCGCCCGGTGGGCGGAGGGCACCGCGACGGCGGGCGCGCGGTGCTCCCCGCGAGCCGTGCCGGTCACGCCCCCGCGGGCGCTATCGTTGGAGATCAAACCTGGGAGGAGTCACGCCGTGCCGCGGGAGGTGCAGAAGATGGCCGTTCCCCGGGAGAGTGCCGCCGTCGTTCCCTCCGTGGCCCGCGCGGTCCGCGTGCTGGAACTGCTCGCCTCCGCCCCGGAGGGGCTCACGCTGACCGAGGTGGCGCGCGCCCTGGGGATGCCCCCGAGCAGCGCCCTGGCGATCTGCACGACACTGCGCCAGGAGGGGCTCGCCAACAGGACCCGTGAGCGGAGATACACCCTCGGTCCGGGCATCCTGGCACTGGCCGAGAAATACACCCGCGGCGGCCTTCCCGCGCTGTTCATGCGCGCCTGCCGGGACGTGTTTCCCGACGACCGGGAAACCGTCGTTCTCGTCGTGCGCGAATGGCACGAGGTGGTTTATCTGGCGCAGCGCCCCGGCAACCGGCCCCTGGCGGTGAACTACCACCTGGGAATGAGACTGCCCGCGCACACCACCGCCAGCGGAAGGGCGTCGCTGAGCACCCTGCCGGACGGCGAGGTGCGGGAGATCTACGCCTTCGCCCGGCCGACGGCCGAGCACGCGGGTGTCCCCGGTCCCGAGATCGACCTGCTGCTCGAAGACCTTCATGAGACGAGAAGACGCGGGTACGCCGTCGACGACGAGCAGACCGCCCCGGGGATGGTCTGCCTGGGCGTTCCCATCACGGTGGCCGGGGGCCGCGCGACCACGGCGGCCGTCGCGGTGAGCCTGGTGAAGTCGACCGTGACCGACGAGGTGCTCTCCGAGTACGTCACGCTGATGCGGACGCTGGCCGACACCCTGTCGGCCGGCGGGGCCGGCGGCGACTGAGGCGGCGCGTCCTCGCGCTCCGAAGGCCCGGCGCCTTTCGGCGGGGAGGGTTACGAGTTCGCATCACATCCTTCCCGGGGTCCGGGTCTTCGCTGATCCGGCCGGATAAAGGTTCGATCCTGTCGGGCGGCCGGCGGCAGCGGGTCGGCATCGCGCGGGCCCTGGCGATGAGGCCCGGCCTGCTGCTGCTCGACGAGCCGACATCGGTCCTCGGCCCCGAGCCGGTCGGCGAGGTGCTCGCCGTCGTGAGGAAGGTCGCGGCGGTTCCTGAAACAGCAGATGGAGTCGGAGGGCGGGTAGGGCCTTCGCGGGGCGAAAGGCCGGACGGCCCGTCCTCGCGGCGGGGGCGGGTTGCGTCCGGGAGGGTGGTGATGGTCTCCTGGGGAGGTGGATTCCTTCGGCGTGAGAGCGGGGCACGTCCTGACGATGTGCCTGTTCGCGGTGACGCCGCTGTCGGTCGACGACCGGCTGTGTCGCCGCGGCGCCGTCCCGCGCTGACCGGCCCCGCCGGGTTCGCCGGACGCGCCGCCCCCGGCCCGCCCGTCCGCCGAACCGAGGATCCCGATGACCGGCACCACCACCGTGAACACCCCGAACGCGCACGTCGTGACCGCCGCGACGCCCGCCGCGGCGAACGGCGCCCCGTCCGGCACGGGCGAGCCCGGCGGCCCGCCGGACCGGCGGCGAAGGACGCTGCCGGACCGGCTGCGCGAGGCCGGGGGCAGGATCGCCGGGGCGGTCCTGGCCGCTCACGACGCCGGCGTGCCGTTCTGAGCGCGCGCCGCCGTCCCCGCCCTTCAGGCGGGGCTTCGCGAAGGGGCCGGTGGGACCGCGCTCAGGCCCGGCCCTTGAGCATGAGGTTCCAGTACAGCGCGGAGAGCCCGTAACGCTTGAGGTACCACATGTCCCTGCGTTCACGGGTGGTGTCGATGAACGGGAAGCTGGGCGTGGGGCGCATGGTGTAGTCGAACTCCGCCAGCAGTGTCTTGTCGCGGGCGGTGGTCAGCGGGCACGAGGCGTAGCCGTCGTAGGAGGCCGGGGGCGGCTGGTTTCCCAGCGTGGCGATCACGTTTCTCGCCACCACGGGGGCCTGCCTGCGGACCGCGGCGCCGGTCTTGGAGTTGGGCGTGGAACCGGCGTCGCCCAGGGCGAACACCTCGGGGTGACGCACGTGCCGCATGGTGTGCTTGTCGACCTCGACGTAGCCGGCCGGGTTGCCCGGGTCGGCCAGCGGGCCGGCCTTGATCCAGTCGGGGGCCGACTGCGGCGGCACGACGTGCAGCAGGTCGTAGCCGATGGTCTCGCGGGTGCCGGCGGCGTGGTCGGCCACGACGACCTGGCGGCCCTCGCCGTCGACCTCCACGAGCTCGCTGTTGGTGCGGACCTCGATGCCGTACCGGGCCACGACCCGCTCCAGCTCCTCGGCGAACTCCCTGACCCCGAACAGGCCGGGGGTGGGCAGCACCAGCACGACGCGGATGGCGCCGAGCACCCCCCGCCGGCGCCAGTGGTCCGCGGCCAGGTAGGCGATCTTCTGCGGCGCCCCGGCGCACTTGATCGGCCCGGCCGGCATGGTGAACACCGCCGTGCCCGAACGCAGGTCGCGGATGAGCTCCCAGGTCTTGGGGGCCAGCTCGTAGGTGTAGTTGCTCGACACCGCCGGGGTGCGCAGCGCCTCGGCCATCCCGGCGACCCGTTCCCAGTCCAGCTGGATGCCGGGGCAGACCACGAGCCGGTCGTAGCCCACGCGGGCGCCGGAGGCGGTGGTCACCGTCCGGTCGCCGGGGTCGATCTCCACGGCCCTGTCCTTGAGCCAGGCCACGCCCCTGGGCACGACCGACGCCTGGGGGCGGGCGCTCTTTCCCACCGGCGCGCATCCGCCGCCCACCAGGGTCCACAGCGGCTGGTAGTAGTGCGTGCCGGACGGCTCGATGAGCCCGATGTCGCCGACGCGGGCGTTGCGCAGCCGGGCCGCCACGCTGACGCCGGCGCTGCCTCCGCCGACGATGAGGACCCGATGGTGCGTCGCGGGTGTCGTCATGGTGACCTTTCCTGCCTCGATCCTGCTCGGTCCTGCTCGGTGCCGCTCTGGGCGTGGGGGTGCGGCCGGTCCGTCCGGCGGCGCGGGGCGTGCGCGCCTGTGGCCGGGCGGCGCCGGGTCCTCAGCCGGTCGCCACCCCGAGGGCCACCGCCGTGGCGTACTCGTCGTCGACGAGCACGACGTCCCGGCCGGCCCTGTCGAGCAGGCCGGCCGCGATCGAGGCCCGGTACCCGCCGGCGCAGTGTACCCACACCGTCCCCGCGGGCACCTCCTCCAGGCGCGTCAGGAGGGAGTGCAGCGGGATGTGTGCCGATCCGGGCACCGCTCCCGAGGCGCGTTCGTCGTCGCGCCGCACGTCCAGGACGGCCGGCCCCGCGCCCGCCGCGGCGCGCGCGTCGGCCAGATCGGCGAAGGTCGCCGTGGGGTAACCGCGCAGCTCGTTCCCCGCGGCCAGCTCCCCGGGCGTGCCCACCGCGGCGCCGTCGGGCCGGTCGATGCCGATACGCACCAGCTGCCGCTGGGCCTCGGCGACCTGCCGCACGGTGTCACCGATCAGCGTCAGGGGGGTACCCCACGGTATCAACCAGCCCAGGTAGGTGGAGAAGTGCTGCCCCAGGGCGATCCCGACGGTGCCCGCCAGATGCTCGGCGGCGTAGGCGGTCCGGTCGCGCAGATCCACCACCCACTCTCCGGCGCCGATCCGCTTGCTCAGCTCCTCCGGCGCCACGGGCGCGGGCGGCGACAGGTCCACCGGCCCCGGCCCCTGCCGGTTGCGGACGCCCATGTGGGCGTAGTAGCGCGGGTAGGCGGTCAGCCCGGCGACGAGCCGGGCCACGAAGGCGTCCTCGTCGGGCTCGGTCAGGGCGTCGTTGCGCCCGCGCTCCTGCCCGATGGTCGCGCTGTCGCCGCCGGTCGTCGAGCCGGAGGAGCAGAAGCTGCCGAAGCCGTGGGTGGGGAACACCCGCGTGTCGTCGCCGCACAACCCGGCCAGACGCCGCGCGGAGTGGAACTGCGCGCGGGCGAGCTCCTCGGTGCGGGCGGGGTCGACCAGGTCGGTGCGGCCCACGCTGCCGTACAGCAGTGACCCGCCGGTGAACAGGGCCGGGGGGCCGTCGTCGCCGGGGCCGCCGTCGACGAGGTAGGCCAGGTGGGTGTCGGTGTGCCCGGGGGTGGCCAGCACCCTGATCCGCAGGGCGCCCGCGTTCAGCTCGTCGCCGTCGGCCACCGCCCGCCGGTCGAACTCCACATGGTCGGCGGCGGCCACCACGTAGACGGCCCCCGTGGTGCGGGCCAGCTCCAGGCCGCCGGTGACGTAGTCGTTGTGGATGTGCGTCTCCAGCACCATCGCGCACCGCAGCCCGCGCTCGCCGAGGAGCCGTAGCACCCGGTCCAGGTCACGCTGTGGATCCACGACCACCGCGACGGTGCCCTCGTGGGCGATGTAGCTGCGGTCGCCCAGCTCGCTGGTCTCGATGACCTCGACCTTCACCACGGGTGTTCTCCCTCGATTGCGGAAAAGTCCGAATGTACGTACATTATGCGGTAGAGGATACTTCGGCAAGAGAGCGGATGCTCCGGACAGAAGGGAGGACGGTGAAGGCGACGAACCGGCGGCCCCTTCCGGGCCCGGCCCCCATGGACCGCTCCAGTGCCCTGCCCCTGTGGGCGCAACTCCGCGCCGACCTGGACCGCAGGCTCGGCGCGGGCGAGTTCGAGGACGCCTTTCCCGGCGAGCTCGCGCTCGTGGCGGAGTACGGCGTCAGCCGCCACACCGTGCGCGAGGCGCTGCGCAGGCTGCGCGCCGACGGCGTGGTGACGGCCGAGCGCGGGCGCGCGCCCCGGCTGGCCGTACAGGCCGCCATCGAGCAGCCTCTCGGCGCCCTCTACAGCCTGTTCGCCTCGGTGGAGGCCGCGGGGCAGCGGCAGCGCAGCGTGGTGCGCATCCTCGACGTGCGCGCCGACGGGCTGGTCGCGGTACGCCTGGGGCTTGAGGAGTCCACGCCGCTGCTGCATCTGGAACGGCTGCGTCTGGCCGACGAGGAGCCCCTGGCCCTGGACCGGGTGTGGATGCCCGCCGAGGTCGCCGCCCCGCTGCTGGAGGCCGACTTCACCCACACCGCCCTGTACGACGAACTCGCCCGGCGCTGCGGCCTGCGGCCGACCGGCGGCCGGGAGCACATCCGCGCCGTCGTGCCCACCGCCGCCGAGCGCCGGCTGCTCGGGGTCGAGCCCGGTGTGGCCGCCTTCGCCGTCGACCGCCTGGCCTGCCACGAGGCCCGCCCGGTGGAGTGGCGCCGCACGCTCGTCCGCGGCGACAGGTTCGCCGTGATCGCCGACTTCTCCGCACGCGACGGCTACCGGCTCGGCGTCGCCGGCGGACGGCCCGGAAGCGCCGGATGAACCTCGCCGCCGCACTCGGCCTCGGCCTGCTCATCGGTGGCGTCCTGGGGGCGCTCGGGGGCGGAGGCGCCATCCTCACCGTCCCGGCCCTGGTCTACCTGCTCGGCATGTCGCCGCGGGAGGCCACGACCGCGAGCCTGGTCATCGTCGGCCTCACCGCCGTCGCCGGCACGGTGGGCCACGCCCGCGACGGACGGGTCCGCCCGCTCGTCGGGGTCGCCTTCGGTCTCCTCGGCGGCGTCGCGGCTCTGGGGGGCACGGTCGTCAACCGTCTCGTCGACCCCCACCTGCTCCTCCTCGGCTTCGCCGTCGTCATGGGGGCCGCCGCGACGGGCATGTTGTTGCGCGCCCGCGGCGGGGACGGGGACGGTGGTGACGGCGGTGCCGGGACGTCCGCGCCGGGCGGCGGGCACGAGGACGTCCCCGCCCGTGCGGGGGCCGGGGCGGGCGGGGAGGCCGTGGGGAGGGCCGGACAGGGGGCCGGGGAGATCGAGGAGGCCGGGGGAGGCGGTGGTGAGGGGCGGCCGGGGCCGCTCCGCATCGCGTCTCCCGGCTCCCCGCCCTCTGCGCCCACCGCGCGCCGCCGTACGGCCGCCACCGTGACCAAGGTCACGCTCGCCGCCCTGGGGGTCGGGTTTCTCACCGGCCTGTTCGGCGTCGGCGGCGGGTTCGTCATCGTGCCCGCCCTCGTCCTCACCCTCGGCCTGCCCATGCCGGCCGCGGTCGGCACCTCCCTGCTCGTCATAGCGATCAACTCGGCGGCGTCGCTGGCGGCGCGTGCCGGGCAGGCGCACCTCGACTGGGCCGTCGTCCTCCCCCTCACCCTTACCGCCGTGGCCGGCAGCGTCGTCGGCAGAAGGATCGCCGGCCGGCTCCCCGGGGCGACCCTCACCCGGGCGTTCGCCGTTCTGCTCCTGGCCGTCGCCGCCTGTGTCGCGGCCGGCAGCCTCCTCGAACTCACCTGACCCGCCCGATCCGCCCGGACCCACCGCGCTCTACCGCGCACGGTCGGTTGCCGGGGCGCCGGCGGGGGCGGGAGGCGGCAAAAGGCACCTTTCAGAATGGGTTGGCCGTTTTTGGAGATGGTCCCCGTCCGATTTGGCATGATAGCCGCATTCGGTGCACGATCTCCTCTGGCCGTCCGCCGGATGACGAGGCGCTGCCGTCGGTGACGACGGGGTGGCGTTTCGCGTCCCCGCGTTGCTCCTGCGGTAAGAAGGTGCATTTTCCAGAAAATTCCAGTTATGTCGGCGAGTCAGTAAATATGGGGAAAAGGAGAGATGTGGGGGCTCTGTCCCGCAATGACTGGCGGCGGGGCGCGCTCCGGATTCTGGTCGCGTCGATCACCGCCGTGCTGATGCTCGCCGGTCTGACGGCGGCCGGTCACACGGATCCGAAGCCCACCGCCGCAAGGCTCCGCAAGGAGCTGGCGGCCCTGCGCAAGCAGTCCGACCTCATGATCGTCGAATACTCCAGGGAGCGGGTCGAGCTGCAGAAGGCCGAGAAGGCCGAGAAGACCGCCGTGGACGACCTGCGGCGGGCCGAGCGGGACTTCGGCCGGGCCACCGAGGAGATCCGCGCGCTGGCCGTCGAGCGCTACCGCGCCGGAGCTCAGGGGACGATGTCGGTGCTGATGAGCGGCGTGGATCCGTCCACCGTACTGAGCCGCATGGCGCTCACCGAGCAGTTCATGAGCGAGCAGGACGCGAAACTCCGGGACTTCACGACGGTCCGTGACACCCATCGGCAGGCGCGTGTGACGGCGGGGGAACGTACGGCCGAGCTCCGCGCCTCACTGGAGAGGCTGAACACGCAGAAACGGCGGACCGAAAGGCTGATCGCCAAGATCAAGGACCGGATCGACCTGCTCTACCCCACCCCCGGGCTCAGGCGCGCGGACGGGACGTGGGTTCCCCAGCTGCCGTCCGGCCCCGACAACATCACCCCCCGGACGCGCCTGGTCCGGCAGCTGATCACGCAGCGCTTCACCATGCGGTTCGGAATCGGCTGCTACCGGGCCAACGGCGGCATCGCCGGGGGCGGTGAGCACCCTCTGGGCCGCGCGTGCGACTTCATGCTCAGCCAGGGAGGCGGCATGCCCTCCGAGGCCGCGACCAGCCAGGGAAACGAGATCGCCGCCTGGGCCATCAAGAACGCCCAGCGGCTCGGGATCATGTACATCATCTTCCGCCAGCGCATCTGGCACTCCCGCGGAGGCTCCTGGCGGATGATGTCCGACCGGGGCGGCATCACGGCCAACCACTACGACCACGTTCACATCTCGATGTACTGACGGAGTTCCCCGCCCGCGCCGGGCGGTCGCTCACGGCCCGGCCCGGCGCGGGGGAGGGGGCGGGCCGGCCGGGGGACGGTAGTACTTTCGACGCATGCGACTGGGCGTTCTCGACATCGGTTCCAACACGGTGCATCTTCTGGTGATGGACGCCCACAGGGGCGCCCGGCCGCTGCCGGCCTACTCCCACAAGGTGGAGTTGAGGCTCGCCGAGCACATGGAGGAGGGGAACCGGCTCTCCGGGCAGGGGGCCCTGCGGCTGCGCGAGTTCGTCGGGGAGGCCCTGGAGATCGCCGAGGACAAGGGGGTCGAGGACCTCATGGCGTTCGCGACGTCGGCGGTCAGAGAGGCCGTCAACGGCGAGGAGGTCCTCGCCCGGCTGAAGACCGAGACGGGGGTGGACATCCAGGTGCTCTCCGGTCAGGACGAGGCGAGGCTGACCTTCCTGGCGGTACGGCGCTGGTTCGGCTGGTCGTCGGGACGGCTGCTGGTGCTGGACATCGGCGGGGGGTCGCTGGAGATCGCGTCGGGGATCGACGAGCAGCCGGATGCGGCGGTGTCGCTGCCGCTGGGGGCGGGCAGGCTCACCCGGGACCGCCTCGCCGCCGACCCGCCGGCGGCCGAGGAGGTCCGGGCGCTGCGCAGGCACGTGCGGGCGGAGATCGCCCGCACGGTGGGGGACGTGGCCCGCTACGGCCAGGCGGATCACGCGGTGGCCACCTCCAAGACGTTCCGGCAGCTCATGCGGATCGCCTGCCCCGCGTCCCCGCAGGACGGGCGGGTCGCCCGCCGTACGCTCAAGCACGCCGACCTCGTCGAGTGGGCCGACCGGCTGGCCAGGATGGACGTGCGGGAGCGGGCGGCCCTGCCGGGGGTGTCGGAGGGGCGTGCCTCCCAGCTGCCCGCGGGGGCGATCGTCGCGGACGCCGCGATGGACCTGCTCGGGGTGGGGGAGCTGGAGATGTGCCCGTGGGCGCTGCGTGAGGGGATCATCCTGCGGAGACTGGACACCATGCCGGAGAGCTGATGTTTATCTCTCCCCCGGCCGGATAGGGCGCCTGGTCGTGAACAAGGTGAAAGGCGCCGCGCGTGAGGTGGCGAACAGCCCGGCCCTGGACCGGCTGGCCCGTCTCGGGCTGGCGTGCCGGGGCGTCCTTTACGGGCTGATCGGGTTTCTGGCCCTGCGGATCGCTTTCGGCGGCGGAAGCGGGGGCAAGGAGGCCGACAAGACCGGCGCGGTCCAGGTGGTGGCCGAGCAGCCGTTCGGCACGGTGCTCGTCTGGCTCATGGCGGCCGGGTTCTCCGCGCTCATCCTCTGGCAGCTCTCCGAGGCGGTCGCCGGCTCCCGCCGGGTCAAGGAGCGGGTCGAGGCGGCGGCCCATACGGTCGTCTACGGGCTGGTCGTGGCGACGCTGCTGGGTCTGCTGCTGCGCGACGACGCGGGCAGCTCCACCGACGAGAGCTCGCGCGACCTGACCGGTGGCCTGATGGGCCTGCCCGGCGGCCCGCTGCTCGTGGGCCTGGCGGGCCTGGGGGTGATCGCCCTGGGGGTCCTCTGGGTCTACAAGGGCTGGAGGAGGAGGTTTCTGGAGGATCTGCGCACCGGTGAGATGTCGCCGGGGGAACGGCGGCTCGCCGAGAGGCTCGGCACGGCCGGATATCTCGCGCGGGGCGTCGTCGCCGTGGCCGCCGGGGTCTTCCTTCTCCGGGCCGCGGTCGCCTACGATCCGGACAGGGCCAAGGGGGTCGACGCGACGCTGCGGGCGCTGGCCGAGACGCCGGCGGGGCCGTGGCTCCTGGGGGCCGTCGCGGCCGGGCTGCTGCTGTTCGCCGTCTACTGCCTGTTCGAGGCGCGTCGGCATCGGCTGTGACCGGTGTGAACGGTGGGGCGGACGGTGCGGGCATGCAGAGAAGGCGCGTCGCGGCAAGCCCCACCTGTCTATCTGGTAAGTGACCTGATTCATACTTTTTCGAGACATCTCCCTTCCTGGGCTCCGCGTCCTTCCAAGGGCGCGAACAGCATCGGAGGGGCCCATGGACTCGTCGGAGTACGACGGCGGTGAACGGATTCTCCATCTGGCGGGGTTTCCCGACCAGGTGGCGAAGGCCCGGAGACTGGTCTCGGCGACCCTCGGCCGGGAGCACCCCCTTCACGACGACTGCGTGTTACTGACCAGCGAGATCGCCACGAACGCGGTGGTCCACTCCCGGTCGGGGGACGGCGGGCTCTTCACCGTCGTGATCGCCGGCACGGCGGACGGGGTGCGGGTCCGCGTCCTGGACGCGGGGTCGGCCGAGGCCCCGTGCGTGTGCCACACCGGGGAGGAGGCCACGGGGGGCAGGGGCCTGCCGCTGCTGGAGGCGCTGGCGTACCGCTGGGGTTTCGTCCGCAGGGCGGGGACCAACGAGGTCTGGTTCGAGCTCGTCCCCGCGCCGGCCCTGGTGCCGGCCGGGAGGCTGGCCGCCGTCAGGTGAGAGGGCCCCTCCGGCCTGATCGTGCGTCTCACAGCCGGTCAGACCAGCGGTTTTGCCGTATTACTCGCGTATGGCGATTCCGGCCTCGGCTCTCCGAGCCCTGGACGAGGGGGTAACGCATATATTCTTTATAAGAAGCCTCTTGTCCGGTTCATAGGTCAAAGCTCCATTCTGTCACGCACGGATATGCGGGCCTCTTCGCCCGGAACACGCTTTCCCCCCGTATCGGAGGTATCGACGCGTGATTTTCATGAAGGCGGCCGCCGCGATGGCCCTCGCGGTTCCGGCGGCCGTGAGCCTGGTGTTCGCGCAGGCCCCCGCCTCGGCCGGCGGCGCGCCGGCCGGCCCGCTGGCCAGTTGCTGGTCCCACACCAACACCGCCGGGACCGTCGGATACGGGGGCTGCACCATCGTCGAGGGCTGGGAGCGGTGGCGCCTCGGTGTGAAGTGCAGCAACAGGAGAACCAATTACTACACCCCGTGGCAGTACAGCTCGCTCACGAAAAGCCATTCGTGTCCCCCGGGCGGCAGGGTGAGCGGCGTCTGGACCGACAGCCAGTCCTGATGCGCACCGTCCCCTCCCCGGAGGAGGGGCATCCGCCCGAGGGCCGCCCCGCGGATACGGGCCGCTCACGGATACGGGCCGCTCACAGGTACAGGCCAACGGTCTCCGGACCGGTGGGGGCGCCGCCGGCCACACCCTCACGCAGGGCGAACAGTTCGGCCAGCGTGGCGCCGTGGGAGGGCACACCCCCGGCGGTGCCGAGCCAGCGCGAGGCCTCCCCGTGGGGGAGGGCGCCCACCTCGATCTGCGCCAGGCAGCGGCCGGGGCGGGTCACGGCGGGGTGGAGGCGGGCCAGGTTCTCGTTGGTGGTGATGGCCACCAGCACGTCACGGCCGTGGCCCAGCAGCCCGTCGGTCAGGTTGAGCAGCCGGGAGAGCCCCTGTCCGGTCGCCTCCTTCGCCCCGGACCCGATCAGTTCGTCGCAGTCCTCCAGGATGAGCAGCCGCCACTTCCTGTCCCTGCCCCCGCTGTCGTCCTCCTCGCCGTCGTCGGAGCCGACCGCGACCTCCATCAGATACCCGGGGGAGTTGAACAGGCGCTCCGGGTCGAGCACGCAGTCCGCCTGACACCACGAGCGCCACTCGCGGGCCAGCGTGCGCAGCAGGGTGGTCTTGCCGGTGCCGGGCGGCCCGTGCAGGAGGATCAGGCGGCCGTGCACCTCGGCCGGCGTGATCGCCATCAGGCGCGACAGCGGCCCGTGCAGGGAGGCGGCGTAGTTGCCGGTGACCTGGGACCAGGGGGATGTGGTGATGGGTTTGTCGGAGCGGCGGGGGAACTGGGGGCCGTGCCACCAGAAGCCCATCTCGACGTGGTCGCTCTCGGGAACGGGCTCCACCGCGTCCTTGACGGCCTCCTCAAGCACCGTGCGGGCCAGTTCGTCGTTCACGGCGGTCACGCTGACCGTGGCCGCGCGGTTGCGGTAGCGGATCACACGCAGCGTCCACCCCTCCCCGCGCATCAGCCGCGCCTCCCGGCCGTTGTCCTCCCGCGCGGCCCGGACCGGCTTCGCCCCGGCGGGGGCCAGCGGGGCCTCCGGCCTGACGCGTTCCAGCTCCGTGGAGCGCGACCAGGGCTGTTCCCCCGTGGCGAAGGGTGACAGGGCGAGCGCGTCGATCACGTCCATCGCCGAGTCGGTGTCGTCGAGCCAGACCCTCATCGGCAGTTCCGCCGGAGGGGGCTCCGGCGTGAAATGGACCTCCTTGAGTACGGACATGACGGTAATGATCCCCTCTACCGCCACCGAGGGCGATGGGTTTTCACAAGATCCCCCGTGACGGCGGAACCGGAGTCTCCGCCCGCGCGCGGTCCGCCTCGCCGATCCGGTCAACGCTTGGAGAGGTCGCCGTCGTAGGAGGTGCCGAGGCCCAGACCGTCGACCCAGTGATAGGCGAGGACGGCGCCTTTGCGGGTGAGCGTCAGCGTGCCGGGTACGCAGTCGCCGGCCCCGTCCGGCTTCAGGTCGAAGCCGAGGACCGTCCCGGTGACCTGGGTCAGGGCGAGGGTGCCGGTGCAGCCGGAGGTCGGCTCCGCCCACGTTCCCGTGCCCGCGCCGGCGACGAGCCCGACCGTGACGTCGTGCTCCCTGAGGCCGAACGCGATGCTGGGCGTGATGTGCCCGGACCAGCTTCCGGCGAAGGAGGCGGGAATCCTCCGGCCGTCTCCGGGGGGCGGGGAGGTGGCCGTTCCGGGGGACTTCCGCCCCGCCGGGACGGGCTCGGCGGTGTCGGTCGTGTCCCCGGTGTCCCCGGTGTCCCCGGGGTCGTGGGAGGAGGCCGCGCCGGGGTCGTCGGCGCTGTTCGTGCCGCCGGTGGCCTCGCCCGTGCCCTCGCCGGCGCCCGCGGCGCGGGTCGGGGAGACGGCGCCGCCGCGATCGTCCGGCAGGAGCCGGGCGACGGTGACCCCGGCGATCACAAGCGACACGGCGATCAGGAGCGTTCCGGCGACCAAGCCCCGGGCCCGGCGGGCCGGTCGCCTGCCCGGGCGTGCCGGACCGGCGCCGGCGGGGTCGGTGTCCTGGGGGGGAAGGCGCGGGGCGCCCGCGGGCGGGGTGGCGCCGGTGGGAGAGACGGCGGGGCCCGGTTCCCGCCCACCCGGGTCCACGAGGCCGACCATCAGGGCACGGGCCGTCGGCCGCCGGGCGGGGTCCTTGTCCAGGCAGGCGCCGATCAGCCCGGCGAGCCTGGGGGGCAGCTCCGACAGGTCGGGCTGATCGGTCAGGATCCGGTGCAGGACGGCGGGCAGGGTGTCGGCCCCGAACGGCGCCCGGCCACCCGCCGCGCACAGCATGGTGGCCGCCCAGGCGAACACGTCGGAGGCGGCCGAGGCCGGGGCGCCGCCGATCTGCTCGGGGGCCAGGTAGGCGGGGGTGCCGATGATGCCGGAGGTCATCGTGGCGGCGCCGTCCGCCCTGGCGATGCCGAAGTCGACCACCCGGGGGCCGTCCGGGCCGAGGAGCACGTTGGCGGGCTTGAAGTCCCGGTGCACGATCCCGGCGGCATGGATGGCCGCCAGGGCGGTGGCCGTACCGACCACCAGGCGCTCCAGCTCGCCGCCCCGCAGCGGCCCGTGCTCGCGGATCCGCTCCTGCAGGGACGGCCCGTCCACGAACTCGCTCACCACGTACGGGCGGGGCCCGTCGACCGAGGCCGCCAGCACGCGCGCCGTGCAGAAGGGGGCGACGCTCGCAAGGGCCGACAGCTCCCGGGTCAGCCGCGCCCGCGTCTCGGGGTCGCCGCGCAGCAGCAGCTTGACCGCGACCCGCTCGCCGCCGGGCCCGTGGGCGAGGTACACCACACCCTGGCCGCCCTCGCCGAGTCTGCCCACCAGCCGGTACGCGCCGAGTCGGCGAGGGTCGTCGGGGGTGAGGGGGGCCGCCATGCGGGCAAGGCTACCGACACCCGTGTGGCGGGGATACGGTCCGGGCCGCGGACCCGGAATCGCTGGTGATGTCGTCCGACCCGCCCTTTGCAGGCATATCTTGAGACATGCGGACGATTGACTGGATTGACGGAGCCGTCGAGCTCGTGGACCAGACGGTGCTCCCCGACGAACTCGTCCTTCTGCGGATCGGCACGGTGGACGGGCTCGTCGACGCCGTCCGGCGGCTGGCCGTGCGGGGGGCGCCGGCCCTGGGGGTCGCCGGGGCGCTCGGGACCGCGCTCGCGGTGCGCGACGAGCCCGACCCGCTCGCCGCCGCGGCCCGGCTGCGAGCGGCCCGGCCCACGGCCGTCAACCTCGCCCGGGGCGTCGACGAGGCGCTCGCCTGCCTGGACGGCGGCTTCGAGGCGGTCCTCGGCCGCGCGCTGCGCATCCGGGACGACGACATCGCCGCCTGCCTCGCGATGGGGAGACGGGGCGCGGACCTGGTGCGCGAACTCACCGGGCGCGACCGGCCGCGGGTCATGACCGTCTGCAACACCGGCGGCCTGGCCGCCGTGGAGTACGGCACCGCCCTGGGCGTCGTGCGGACCCTGCACGAACGGGGGCAACTGGCCCGGGCACTGGCGCTGGAGACCCGGCCGCTGCTCCAGGGCACCCGGCTGACGGCCTGGGAACTGGAGCGCATGGGCGCCCCCTACCGTCTGGTGGCCGACTCCGCCGGGCCGTTCCTGCTGGCCAGGGGCCACGCCGACGCCGTGCTGATCGGCGCCGACCGGATCGCCGCCGACGGTGACACGGCCAACAAGATCGGCTCCTACGCCCTCGCCCTCGGCGCCCGCCGCGCCGGCGTTCCGTTCGTCGTCGTCGCCCCGGAGAGCACCGTGGATCCGGCCACCCCCACCGGCGCCGCGATCGAGATCGAGGAGCGGTGCGGCGAGGAGGTGCTCGGCGTGCGCGGCGTCCGGCTGGCGCCCGAGGGGGCCCGCGCGCTGAACCCGGCCTTCGACGTCACCCCGCACGATCTGATCACGGCCATCGTCACCGAGCGCCGGGTGATCAGGCCGGAGCGGGGGGAGCGTCCCTGAAAGGCCCCGGGTGGCCGGGCGCGGCGGGTTTGAGCCGCCTGTCCCGGGAAGAGGGGACGTCGCGCCCGATGCCCGGTGATCCACAGGGAGTCCTGTCGCGGGATGATACGCCCGTGGACCCGTTGGTAAACCGTTGACCGTGGTTATGCGTCGACTATTACGCTCCGCATAACCTCCGTCACTCAAACCGTGGAGAAGTCTCGTGACCATCGATCTCGTTACCCGTCGCGAGTGGGGGGCCAAGGAGCCGCGCGGTTCTTACGGCCGGCTCACCTCTACCCGAGGCGTCAAGGTTCACTACACCGGTGGCCAGGTCAGTCCCGACATCGTCGGCGACCACGCCAGGTGCGTGGCCATGGTGAAGTCCATCCAGACCCATCACATGAGCGGCAACGGCTGGATGGACATCGGTTACTCGATGGTCGCCTGCCCGCACCGCAAGGTGTTCGAGGGCAGGGGGCCGGGCCGCCTGCCCGCCGCCAACGGCGCGGGGCTCAACAGCGGCCACTACGCCGTGCTCGGCCTCGTCGGCTCCTCGGGGCTCATCGAGCCGACCGACGACATCCTGCACGCCATCCTGGACGCCGTCGAATACCTCCGTGACAGGGGCGGGGCCGGCTCGGAGATCAAGGGGCACCGCGACGGCTACTCCACCGACTGCCCCGGCGGGCCGCTGTACGCCTGGGTCAGGAAGGGCGCCCCCCGCCCCGGCGGCCCCGCCACGCCCGAGGGTCAGCCGACGGCGTTTCCCGGCCGCATCCTCACCTACCCGCCCCTCATGAAGGGCGACGACGTGCGCATCTGGCAGCGGCAGATGAGGAAACGCGGCTGGAACCTCGACGTCGACGGCCTGTACGGCGAGCGCTCCCGTCAGGTCTGCCGCGACTTCCAGAAGGAGAAGCGCCTGCCGGTCACCGGCGCCGTCGACCGCGCCACCTGGGAGGCCGCCTGGCGGGAACCCGTCGTCTGACGGCGTACCGGGGGGCGGCCGGGGCCGGCCGCCCCCCGGCCGGGCGTGCCGCTCCAGGGGCCTCACCGGCGGTGATCCCACCCCCGGAAGAATATTCTTGAGGGGTGCCGCCTACTATCCGGTTCATGACGGTGTCGCCTGACGAAGCCCAATGGACCGCCGGCTTCCCGCCGACCACACGGGAGCGGTGGCGCGAGCTGGCGCTCGGTGTTCTACGCAAATCCGGCATCGAGGCCGGCTCTCCCGAGGAGGCGCTGGCGTCGACGACCTACGACGGCGTGGTCGTGGCGCCTCTGTACGACGCGTCGGACCTCCCCGGCGACCCCGGCCTGCCGGGACTGCCCCCCTACGTCCGCGGCTCCCGCCCTCAGGGCGGGACGTGGGAGCTCAGGCAGCGGCACGAGGTGGCCGACCCCGAGGCGGTCCTCGCCGACCTGGAGAACGGCGTGACCTCGCTCTGGCTCGCCCTCGCCCCCGAAGACCTGCCCCGCACCCTGGAACGGGTCCATCTGGACCTGATCTCCGTCACGCTGGAGGCGGGCGGGCGCACCCGGGAGGCGGCCGAGACGCTGTTCGCGCTGGCCCGGCGGCGGGGCGCCGCGGGGGCGCCGGCGGGTGAGGAGGGCAGGGACGGGGCGGCCGTGCTCACCGGTGCTCTGGGCGCCGACCCGCTCGCCGACCCCGAGACCGCGATCGCGCTGGCCGGGCGCTGCGCGGCCGGCTTCCCCGGCCTGCGGGCGGTCGTGGTGGACGGCACGCCGTACCACGACGCGGGCGGGAGCGACGCCGAGGAGCTCGGCTGCTCCGTCGCCTCCGGGGTCGCGGCCCTGCGGACGCTCACCGGCGCCGGGCTCGGGGTCGAGGAGGCGTTCGGGCAGCTGGAGTTCCGCTACGCCGCGACGGCCGACCAGTTTCTCACCATCGCCAAGCTCCGCGCCGCACGCCTGCTCTGGGGGCGCGTCGCCGAGGTCTGCGGGGCGGGCGCCGGGGCCGGGCAGCGGCAGCACGCGGTGACCTCCTCGGCCATGATGACCGCCCGCGACCCCTGGGTGAACATGCTCCGCACCACGCTCGCCTGCTTCGCCGCCGGGGTGGGCGGGGCCGACGCGGTGACCGTGCAGCCCTTCGACGCCTGCCTGGGGCTGCCGGACGCCTTCGCCCGCCGCATCGCGCGCAACACCCGCTCGCTGCTCGTGGAGGAGGCGGGGGCGGCCCGGGTGATCGACCCGGCCGGCGGCTCCTACTACGTCGAGCGGCTCACCGAGGATCTGGCGGGTGCCGCCTGGAGGTGGTTCAAGGAGATCGAGCGCGCCGGAGGGATGGCCGCCGCCCTGGAGACGGGGCTCGTCGCCGACCGGCTCGCCGCCACCGGGGAGAGGCGGGCGGGTAACATCGCCCGCCGCCGCGACCCGATCACGGGGGTGAGCGAGTTCCCCAACCTCGCCGAGCGGCTCCCCGCCCGCGAGCCGCGGCCGGGCCCGTCCCGGGGCGTGCGGTACGCCCAGGAGTTCGAGGCGCTGCGCGACCTGGCCGACGCCCAGGAGCGGCGGCCCAGGGTGTTCCTGGCGACCATCGGCCCGGTGGCCGCCCACACCGCCAGGGCGTCGTTCGCGGCCAACCTGTTCCAGGCCGGGGGCATCGCCACCGTGAGCGCCGCCGAGGGCCTTTCCGAGCGCGCCCCCGAGGCGGGCGCCCCCTCCGGTGAGCACACGGTGGACCCCGTCCGCATCGCCGAGGCGTTCGCCGCCGGCGGCACCCCGGTCGCCTGCCTGTGCTCCAGCGACCGGCTGTACGGCGAGCACGCCGAGGCCGTCGCCGCCGCGCTGCGCGCCGCCGGCGCGAAGAGGATCTGGCTGGCGGGCGAGGGAGAGTACGCGGGCGTGGACGCCACGCTCCACGCCGGATGCGACGCGCTCAAGGTGCTCCGCACGACCTTCGACGACCTGGAGGTAACCCGATGATCCCCGACTTCTCCGGAATCGAGCTGAGGGACGAGCGTTCGCGGTCCTCGGCGCCGGACCCGGCCGGCCGGGCGCGGGCCGTACGGGAGGCCGCCGGCGAGGGCGCGGAGGAGCCGGTGTGGGAGACCCCCGAGGGGATCGGGGTCAAACCGCTCTACACGGCCGGGGACCTGGCCGGGCTCGACTTCCTCCAGACCTACCCGGGCGCCGCCCCGTACCTGCGCGGGCCGTACCCGACCATGTACGTCAACCAGCCGTGGACGATCAGGCAGTACGCCGGGTTCTCCACCGCCGAGGAGTCCAACGCCTTCTACCGGCGCAACCTGGCCGCCGGGCAGAAGGGCCTGTCGGTCGCCTTCGACCTGGCCACCCACCGGGGCTACGACTCCGACCACCCGCGCGTGGCCGGGGACGTCGGCATGGCCGGGGTGGCCATCGACTCCATCTACGACATGCGGCAGCTCTTCGACGGCATCCCCCTCGACAGGATGAGCGTGTCGATGACCATGAACGGCGCGGTGCTGCCGGTGCTCGCGCTCTACATCGTGGCCGCCGAGGAGCAGGGGGTGCCCCCCGAGCGGCTGACGGGGACCATCCAGAACGACATCCTCAAGGAGTTCATGGTCCGCAACACCTACATCTACCCGCCGGGTCCCTCGATGCGGATCATCTCCGACATCTTCTCCTACACCAGTGAGAGGATGCCCAAGTTCAACTCGATCTCGATCTCCGGGTACCACATCCAGGAGGCCGGGGCCACGTGCGACCTGGAGCTGGCCTACACCCTCGCCGACGGCGTGGAGTACCTGCGGGCGGGCGTGGGGGCGGGCCTGGACGTCGACAGGTTCGCGCCGAGGCTGTCGTTCTTCTGGTGCATCGGCATGAACTTCTTCATGGAGGTCGCCAAGCTGCGGGCCGCCCGGCTGCTGTGGGCGGGGCTGGTCTCCGGGTTCGGCGCGCGCGATCCCCGGTCGCTGTCGCTGCGGACCCACGCGCAGACCTCCGGTTGGTCGCTCACGGCCCAGGACGTCTTCAACAACGTCGTGCGCACCTGCGTGGAGGCGATGGCGGCCACCCAGGGGCACACCCAGTCGCTGCACACCAACGCCTTGGACGAGGCGCTGGCCCTGCCCACCGACTTCTCCGCCCGGATCGCCCGCAACACCCAGCTTCTGCTCCAGCAGGAGTCGGGAACCTGCCGGGTGATCGACCCCTGGGGCGGCTCCTACTACGTCGAGAGGCTCACCCACGAGCTGGCGCGCAGGGCCCGGGGGCACATCGAGGAGGTCGAGGCCGCCGGGGGCATGGCCAGGGCGATCGACCAGGGCCTGCCGAAGCTGCGCATCGAGGAGGCCGCCGCCCGGACCCAGGCGCGCATCGACTCCGGGCGCCAGCCGGTCATCGGCGTCAACAAGTACCGCCCCGACGCCGACGAGGTCATCGAGGTGCTCAAGGTGGACAACAGCGCCGTCCGCGCCCAGCAGCTCGACAAGCTCCGCCGCCTGCGCGCCGAGAGGGACACCGACCGGGTGAACCGGGCGCTGGAGGCGCTCACCAAGGGGGCGGCGGGGCAGGCCAACCTGCTCGCCCTGGCGGTCGAGGCGGCGCGGGCCAAGGCGACGGTCGGGGAGATCTCCGAGGCGCTGGAGCGGGTGTTCGGCCGGCACGCCGGTCAGATCCGCACGATCTCCGGCGTCTACCGCGACGAGGTGGGCACGGGCGGGGACGAGGTCCGCGCGGCGTGCGCCGCGTTCGAGCGCCTGGAGGGCCGCCGCCCCCGCATCCTGGTGGCCAAGATGGGGCAGGACGGTCACGACCGGGGCCAGAAGGTGATCGCCACCGCCTTCGCCGACCTGGGGTTCGACGTGGACGTCGGCCCGCTGTTCCAGACCCCCGCCGAGGTCGCCCGCCAGGCGGTCGAGGCCGATGTGCACGTGGTCGGGGTCTCCTCGCTGGCGGCCGGGCATCTGACGCTGGTCCCCGCGCTCCGCGAGGCGCTCGCCGGGCTCGGCGCCGACGACGTCATGATCGTGGTCGGCGGCGTCATCCCACCGGGTGACTTCGACGCGCTGCGCGCGGCCGGCGCCTCGGCGATCTTCCCCCCGGGCACCGTGATCGCCGACGCCGCCCGGGGGCTGGTGGCCGACCTGCTCACCCGGCTGGGCCATGGCGCGGACGTCTGACGACTACGCCCGGGGGGTGCGGGAGGGCTCCCGGCTCTGGATCGCGCGGGCGATCACGCTGGTGGAGTCCTCCAGGGCCGACCACCGTGACCTGGCCCAGCGGCTGCTGGCGGAGCTCACGCCCTCGGCCGGCAAGGCGCGCAGGGTGGGCGTCACCGGTGTGCCGGGCGTCGGCAAGTCCACGTTCATCGACGCGCTCGGCACGCTCCTGACCGGGCGGGGCCACCGGGTGGCGGTGCTCGCCGTCGACCCCTCCTCGACCAGGACGGGCGGCAGTGTCCTGGGCGACAAGACCAGGATGTCCCGGCTGGGTGTGGATCCGCACGCCTTCATCCGCCCCTCACCGACCTCGGGCACCCTCGGCGGGGTCGCCAGGGCGACCCGCGAGGCGATGGTCGTGGTGGAGGCGGCGGGGTACGACGTCGTCCTCGTGGAGACCGTCGGCGTCGGCCAGTCGGAGACCGCCGTCGCCGACATGGTGGACACCTTCCTGCTGCTGGCCCTGGCGAGGACCGGAGACCAGCTTCAGGGCATCAAGAAGGGCGTGCTGGAGCTCGCCGACGTGATCGCCGTCAACAAGGCCGACGGCCCGCACGAGATGGAGGCGAGGAGGGCGGCCCGGGAGCTGGCGGGGGCGCTGCGGCTGCTCCGCTCGGAGCGGGCGGTGCCGGTGCTGACCTGCAGCGGGCAGGAGGGCACCGGTCTGGAGGAGCTCTGGAGCCGGATCGTCGCCCACCAGGACGCCATGGCGGCCTCGGGTGAGCTGCAGAACCGGCGCCGGCGCCAGCGGGTCGGCTGGACCTGGTCGCTGGTGACCGAGCGTCTGCTGACGGGGTTTCGCGAACATCCGCGGGTGGCGGCGATCACCGCCGAGGTCGAGCGGGAGGTCCGCTCCGGGACGCTGACGCCCTCCCTGGCCGCCGACCGCCTCCTTAAGGCCTTCCTGGAATGATTTCGGTCCCCGTTTTCGGTCGGTGAGGCGCCCTGGCGCCTCGCCGGCCGGGATCTCCGCGCAGCCGTCGGGAACGGTCCATTCGGGCATCCATCTCCAAGGGTGCGGCATTCGCTACGGTGAGTGATGAAATACGGGAACAAATGTGCGAATTGAGCCCGCCTTACATGAATACCCTCTTAATAAGGGCATTCCTCTCAGGTGACACAAAACTATTATCCGGCTCTGACCTTGATCGCTCCCTGTCGATCATGTGATACTTCGCCCAAAGGGCTACGAAAGCCGTAATAAACCACTCTTTGGATACGTAACCGTGAGAAGGTGCACGGTGAGGCGCGGAAGGGTCGTCAAGGGGTCATCGGTCGACCACCCCTGACCGTTTCGCGGGGGATCGGGCCACGACGGGGTGGCGAGGTTCCCGAGTGCGCCCTACCGCCCAGGCGTCGCCGCGGGCGGTGGTCACGCTGCGTGAATGTGCGGCGCGCAAGGTGGGAGAGCGGAACAATGTCCATCGGTTCGGCTACTGGAGCGGTCCGACGAAGCACGACCATCCCCGTCCATCGCGTTCTTCCGAGGTTCGTCAAGGATCCGGTGAACGCGCTGGCCGAGGTGGGGAGGCAGGCGGAGGGGCGGGTCGTCCGCCTGGATCTGGGGCTTTTCCGTCCCTACCTGGTGACCCATCCCGACCACGTCCAGCAGGTGCTCAAGACGAACTGGACCAACTATCGGCGCGAGGGGATGTTCTGGCGGCCCCTGCGGCGGATGCTCGGCGCGAGCATCCTCGGCGAGGGAACCCCCTGGGAGTCCAGCAGGAAGATCCTGCAGCCCCTGTTCACCAGACGGTACGTGGCCTCGCTCGCGGAGGACATGGCCACGACGATCGACCTGCGCATCCGCGAGCTGGACGCGTTCGCCCGGTCGGGACGGCCGGTCGACGCCGCGGAGGAGATGGCCGGGATCGTCAACCAGGCCGTCATCAAGGTGCTGTTCGGCGACAGGATCAGCCGGGAGGACGGCGAGCGTCTCGCGCCCGCCTACGACGCCGCCGCCACCTCGATCAACTTCCGGCTGCTCATGCCGTTCATGCCCTACTCGGTCCGGGTGCCCGGAGACCGGGCCTTCATGAAGGCCGTCCAGACGGTCGACGACGTGCTCTTCCCCGTCATCCGCAAGGCGCGTGCCGACAGCGGCGACAGCCTCGACGTCATCTCCGCGCTCTGCCGGGCCAGGGGGGAGGACGGCGCCGAGCTCGCCGACCGGCAGATCCGCGACGACCTGGTCAGCGTCTACGGCGCCGCCTCGGAGTCCACGGCCATGACCCTGACCTGGCTGTGGCCTCTGCTGGACGCCCATCCGGAGGTGGCGGCCAGGCTCTACGACGAGATCGACCGGGTGGTCGGCGCCGGACCCGCCACGCCCGAGCACGTTCCGCAGCTGCGCTACACCCGCATGGTCCTGCAGGAGCTTCTGCGGTTGTACCCGGCGGGCTGGCTCTTCCCCAGGATGGCCATGGAGCCGGCGGAGATCGGCGGTGTGCGCGTCAAGGCGGGCTCGCAGGTGCTGATCAGCCCCTACGCCACGCACCGGCTGGACGAGTTCTGGGAGCGCCCGCTTGAGTTCGACCCCGAGCGGTTCGCCTCCGAGGGCCAGGAGCGCAGGCACAAGTACTCCTACTTCCCCTTCGGGGGTGGACCGCACCAATGCCTCGGCCAGCACCTGTTCTACGTCGAGGCCCCGCTCCTGGTCGCCGCGATCCTGAGCCGGTTCCGCCCGGCGGTCGTCACCCCCGGGCCGTTCACCCCCTCTCCGGCGGCCTCGCTGAGGCCGAAGGAGAAGATCGAGCTGAGCATCGTCCCGATCCGGCACGGCCGGGGTGAGGCGGCGTGACGGCTCGGAACGTCCTCACCTCCCCGACACGGGCCGCGGAGTGCGGGGCGATCTGCGCCGTGGCCGGGCAGTCCCAGCGTGGCATGCGCGAGTGGGCCGAGGCCTATCCCCGGCTCTTCGCCCCCAAACCGTTCGACGCGGCGCTGTACAGCACCCTGTCGCTGGCCATGGCGTTCAGCGGGCCGTGGTTCACCGCCGGGCAACTGCGGATGGCCAACAAGGCCACCCTGTGGGCCTTCGGCCTGGACTGGCTCGTCGACTACGTCGCCACCTCCCCGCGGGAGGCGGAGGACATCGCGCGGCGGTGCCTGGAGGTGGCCGAGGGTGGATCACCCCTCCCCGGCGACGACCTCACCCGCATGCTGGCCGACATCCGCGACGAACTCGGCGCCTCGCCCGCGTTCCCGGTGCTCGGGCCGGTCTGGCGCGCCGAACTCCGGCGGATGCTGGAGGCGATGCTGCGGGAGACGCGCTGGAAGGCCGCGAAGGCCGGCCCGACGTTCGAGGAGTACCTCGACAACGCCGACAACCTCGGCTTCTCCTTCGTGTTCTTCTCCCACTGGCTGTACGTCGCGGGTCCGGACGTCGCCGACCCCGCGACGGTGGCGGAGGCGGGCCGGGCGGTGCAGCGGGTGATCCGGCTCCTCAACGACCTCGGCACCTACGAGCGCGACGTGACCTGGGGGGACCTCAACGTCCTGCTTCTCGGCGTCCCCCGCGCGGAGGTCGAGCGGCGCCTGGCCGGGCTCGCCGCCCGCAGCCGGGAGCTGATCGCCCCGCTGCGGGCGGGCAGCCCGGAACTGGCGGGCTATCTGGAGCGGCAGATGGACTTCTGCGCGGGCTTCTACCAGGTCGGCGACTACTGGGGTGGTCTGTGAGCCTCGACGATCTCCCGCGCTCCGGCGCGGCGCGGCATATCCCCTGCGGCGCGGCGCGGCGGGCGCCCGAGGCGGCGGAACGGTCCGCACCCGGCGGGGTCGACGTGGCCGCCGGGGCGCGCGAGCTGGTCGCCGGCCTGCTGGCCGAGCCGTGGGGCCGGGTCTCCGCCTCGCCGTACGAGACCGGCAGGCTGGTGAGCATGGCCCCGTGGCTGGGCGGTCACGCCCGGCGCGTGGGGTTCCTGCTGGAGACCCAGCGGCCCGACGGCGGCTGGGGGCCGCCGGAGGGGTACGCGCTGGTGCCCACCCTGAGCGCGACCGAGGCGCTTCTGGCGGAGCTGCGGCGAGGTGCTCCCGACCTCCCCGGCACCCCCGGCAGGCCCGGTGTGTCCGATGTGCCCGCCGCGCCCGGCGAGGGGAGGGCGGCCGTGGCCGGGGCCGCCCGGCGGGGGCTCGCGGCGCTGCGCCGCTGGGCGCGCGGTCTGCGCGACCTGCCCGACCTGCCGGCGATCGAGCTCATCGCGCCGGCCCTGACCGCCATGATCAACGGTCATCTGGAGGCGGCGGGGGACGGGGAGCCGCTGAAGCCGCCCGCCGGGATGAACGACGCCAAGCTGTCGGCGATCCGGGCGCTGCTGGCCTCGGGCGCGGCGGTCCCGCGGAAGCTGCTGCACGCCCTGGAGGTCGCGGGGGAGACGGCGGCCGGGGCGGCGGGGGTGGCCCCGACCCCGATGGACGGAGCGGCCGGGGGGAAGCCTCCGTCCCGGGAGGGGGCGGGCGGCGCCCCGGCCGGGAGGGGGGGAGGGGCCCCGGCGGCGATCGCCGCGGTCGGGGCCTCCCCGGCGGCGGGCGCCGCGTGGCTCGGCCCGGCGGGCGGTCCCGGCTCGGCCGTACGGCGCTATCTGGAGGCGGTCGTGGAGCGGTCCGGCGGGCCGGTCCCCTGCGCCCTGCCCATCACCCTGTTCGAGCGCGGCTGGACGCTGAGCTGGCTGCGGCGGGCCGGTGTCCCGGTGACCGTGCCGCGGGAACTGGTGGCGAGCCTGGAGGCCGCGGCCGTCCCGGGCGGCGCGGCGGCGGGCCCCGGGCTGCCGCCGGACTCCGACACCACCTCCGTCGGGCTGTACGCGCTGGCACTGCTCGGGGAGCCCCGCGAACCCGCCGGTCTGTGGGCCTACGAGACCGGCACCCATTTCTGCACCTGGAGGGGGGAGGAGGGGGCCTCGCCGACCGTCAACGCGCACGTGCTCGACGCCTTCGGCGAGTACGCGCGGTGCCGAGGCGGCACCGCGGACGTCTCGCGGTACACGGCGGCCGCGGTCCGGCTGTCGGCGTGGCTGCGCGAGCGTCAGCGGGCCGACGGGAGCTGGCTGGACCGGTGGCACGCCTCGCCGTACTACGCCACCGCCTGCTGCGCGCTCGCGCTGCGCGACCACGGCGGCCGGGAGTCGGAGGGGGCGGTGCGCGCCGCCGTGCGCTGGCTGCTGGACACGCAGCGTGAGGACGGCTCCTGGGGCCGGTGGGAGGGGACGGCGGAGGAGACGGCCTACGCCCTGCAGACCCTCCTGCTGGCAGGCGCGCCCGCCGGGACATCCGGAGGGACCCGCGCCGGCGCGTGGGAGACGGCGGGTCCCTCCGATGACGGCCGTCGCGCGGCGGCCGTCGCGCACGGCTACCGGTGCCTGCGGGAGTGCGTCACGGAACGTGGCCATCCGGCCGGCGCCCCCGCGCTCTGGCACGACAAGGATCTGTATTTCCCGGCGGCCATCGTCACGGCGGCGGTCCTGGGAGCGCTCCATCTGGCCCGTCGCGCGCTGTCCGCCGGGGGCGCGGGGGTGCCCGCCACCTTGTCCAACGGAGCGTCCACCTTGTCCAATAGGGCGCTCGGTGGGCCGCCGGGACGGTGTCACCGTGACTAGGATGTAACGGACAGTAACCTAAATTCCTCGCAGAAACTTCAGTTCAGAAAAGGACATAGGACCCTAACTGGTCAATCTTGCCTTGAGTGTGATTGGTGACATTGCTAAGGTTCTCCGGTGCGATGCTGGATGCCGCCAGCGGTGTGACGTGGTCTCGATTGATTCACACGTATTAATCACCGTGAAACGTAATGTGATTTCCTTTCACTTTCACCGGGATGGGTGCTATGCGCTTGCGTAACGCGCGTTTGCGGACCAAGGTCACGGCACTGCTGGTGTCACTCATCGCACTCTGGGCCTTCACCGCGTGGGTTACGGTGCGTGAGGGCCTGAACATGCTCGGCGTCAGCAAGCTCGACACCGCCGTCGCCGAGCCGAGCGAGCGTCTGCTTGCCGAACTGCAGGCGGAGCGGCGGGTCAGCCTGATCTACCTGGGCGATTCCCGCCCCGCCCGCCAGCAGCGTGAGGCGCTGGGCGCCCAGCGCAAGCGGACCGGGGAGACCGTCGCCACCTTCCGCCGGCTCGCCTCCGGCGGCGACGTCAGCCTGCTCGGAAGCGCGGCTCTCGTCCGGCGTGTCGAAGAAACGTTCCAGAAGCTGGACGGCCTCGCCGCCATCCGCAAGGCCGTCGACTCCGGGACGTTGGACCGTGTCAAGGCGGCCACGGCCTTCACCGAGGTCATCGAGTCCCTGTACCGCATCTACGACTCGATGGCCACGCTGGACGACGCGGCGGTCGCCAAGGACACCCGGACCGTCATCCAGCTGAGCCGGGCCCGGGACGTGCTGTCGCTGGAGGACGCCCTGGCCTCGGGGGCCCTGACGGCGGGCCACTTCACCGACGCCGAGCGCGCCCTGTTCACCCAGGTCGTCGGCACCCGCCGCTTCCTGCTGCAGGACGCCGTGTCCGAGCTGCCGCCCGCCGACCGCGTCGCCTGCGACCGGCTGATCGCCGGGGAGCAGTTCGTCCGCATGCGCACCATGGAGGAGCAGCTCATGCGGCCCCTCCCCGCCGTCGCGGCGACCACCTCCCCGACCGGCGCGATCACGCCCGCCCCGGCGGAGGCGGTCGACGCCCGGCAGTGGTCGGCGGCGGCCCAGCCCGTGCTGGCGAAGCTGATGGACGTGGTGCTCACCGCCGGCGACGGCATCGTGGAGCGGGCCACCCCGATCGCGGTCGGCGTCATCGTGCGGCTCTCACTGGCCGGGGGACTGGGCCTGCTGGCCGTCATCGCCTCCATCGTCCTGTCCATCACCACCGCGCGGGCCCTGGTCCAGCAGCTCGACCGGCTCCGGGTCGCCGCCTGGGAGCTGGCCAACGACCGGCTGCCGTCGGTGGTGGACCGTATCGGCCACGGGCAGGAGGTGGACGTCGCGGCCGAGGCCCCGCCTCTGGAGTTCGGCAACGACCAGATCGGGCACGTCGGCCAGGCGTTCAACGCCGTGCAGCGGACCGCCATCAAGGTCGCGGTCGAGCAGGCCCAGCTGCGGCGCGACATCGCCGACATCCTGCGCAACCTCGCCCGCCGTACCCAGTCGCTCGTCCACCGTCAGCTCAGCGTGCTGGACGTCATGGAGCGGCGTGAGAACGATCCGCAGGAGCTTCGCGACCTGTTCCGGCTCGACCACCTGGCCACCCGCATGCGGCGCTACGCGGAGAACCTCCTGGTGCTGGCCGGGTCGGCTCCCGGCCGCGCCTGGCGGGACTCGGTCCCGATGATCGACGTGGTCCGCGGCGCGCTGGCCGAGATCGAGGACTACACCCGGGTCGACGTGCTGCCGCTGGGCGACGTCACCCTGGACGGCCGCGCCGTGGGCGACGTCATCCACCTCGTCGCCGAGCTGGTCGAAAACGCCGCCTCCTTCTCCCCTCCGTACACCACGGTGCAGGTCAGCGGCTACGCCGTGGCCCACGGCTACGCCCTGGAGGTCGAAGACCGCGGCCTGGGCATGAGCCCTGAGGACATCGACTCGGCCAACGAGCGGATCGCCAACCCGCCGGAGCTCAAGCTGGGGGGCAACGCCCGGCTGGGGCTCTACGTGGTCAGCCGCCTGGCCGAACGGCACGACATCCGGGTGACGTTCAAGATCTCGCCCTACGGGGGTACGACGGTCGTCGTCCTGCTCCCGCAGGACCTGGTCGGTGACCGGAAGGCGCCCGAGGCCGAGGTCGGCGCGACGGTGCCGCAGCCCCGGACGGTGATCACCAGTCCGCTGACCGGAGCGGGAACCGCCGGGAGCCGCGACTGGGACGCCGACCCGTTGGGAATCGCAGCCGCCACGCCGGCCGCCAGGAGGGAGAACACCATCGATCCGTCCACCCGAATGACGCCGCCCGAACGACAGGAGACCGAGGGGCCGGCCGCGGACCGCCGCGGAGACGGTTTCTCCGAGGGGTTCGGCGCATCCCCTCCCTCACTGCCCTCCGTCATGCCCCCGCCCGACACCAGCCACACCCCGGGCGGCCTGCCGCGCCGCGTTCCCCAGACGCACCTCGCGGCCCCGCTGCAGGAGACGGAGTCGCGCTCGCCCGAGCCGGTCCCCGACGAGGAGGACGACCGCTCTCCGGAGATGATCCGGGCGGCCATGTCCTCCTTCCAGCGGGGAACGCGCCAGGGGCGCTCCGATGCCGCCCAGATGCTTGACGAGGAAGGCGAGCGCACCAACCGTAACGAACCCCGTATGTGACGCCAGTGAAGATCGCGATTCGCGCGTGCCGCCTGGCGCCGACGAGCCGCCGGAAGGCCGACGACCGAACGCCCGCCGGCAGAAAGAGGACAACGAGTGGTGCAGGGAACAGGATCTTTCACCGATCTGGCCTGGTTGCTGGATGACCTGATCTCCCGAGTGGGAGAGGCCGAGCACGGGATCGTCTTCTCCACCGACGGCCTGCTTCTGGCGGCGTCGGCCAAAATCGACCGGCCGGACGCCGAGCACCTGGCCGCCGTCGGTTCGGCGATCCAGAGCCTGGGCAGGGGGGTCAGCGACCGGATCAACGGCGGCGCGGTGCGCCAGACCATCATCGAGATGCGCTCGGCCTATCTCATCGTGACCGCGGCGGGCCAGGGCGCCTGCCTGGCCGTGCTCTGCACGCCCGAGGCCGACGTCGGCCTCGTGGCCTACGAGATGGCCATGCTCGTCACCCGGGTCGGCCAGTACCTCATCTCGCCCGCGCGGACCGCCGAGTCCACGCCGAAGGACGACGCCCCGCGATGAACCCCTTCGACGAGCGATCCCATCCGCAGTGGGTCGGCGAGGACGCCGGGCCGATCGTCCGGCCGTACGTCCTCACCCGCGGCCGGACCGAGCCGACACGGGGCAGGTTCGACCTCATCACCCTGGTGGTGACGGTCCGCTCCGCCCTGTTGAAGGAGACGGCCCTGGACCCCGAGTGCCAGGCCATCGTGAAACTCTGCTACCAGCCGCAATCGGTGGCGGAGATCGCCGCGCACACGAACCTCCCGGCAGGCACCGTCCGTGTCCTGCTCAGCGACCTGCTCGACCAGGACCTCATCGCCCTGCAAGAGCCGCATACGGAGACCGACATGCATGACGAGAGGCTGTACAGGGCGGTGCTCGATGGACTCCGTGCGCTCTAACCGCGACGCGGGACGCGTCAAACTGCCCACGGCGATCAAGATCCTGGTCGCGGGCGGCTTCGGGGCGGGGAAGACCACCCTGGTCGGGGCGGTCTCGGAAATCCAGCCGCTGCGGACCGAGGAGACCCTGACCGACAGAGGCGTCGGGGTCGACGACCTGTCGGGGGTGGAGGCCAAGCAGACCACCACGGTCGCGATGGACTTCGGCCGCATCACCATCGGGGACGCCTACCGGCTCTACCTGTTCGGCACCCCCGGGCAGGAGAGGTTCTGGTTCCTGTGGGACGAGCTCGCCCTCGGCGCGCTGGGCGCGGTCGTCCTGGCCGACACCCGCAGGCTGGCCGACTGCTTCCCCTCGCTGGACTACTTCGAACGGCGCCACACGCCCTTCATCGTCGCGGTCAACTGCTTCGACGGGGCACGCCGCTACGACCTGGAGGAGGTGCGGCTCGGCCTGACCCTCCATCCGGACATCCCGATCGTGCTCTGCGACGCCAGGGAGCGCGAGTCGAGCAAGAAGGTGCTGATCACGCTGGTGGAGCACGCGATGAAGGTACGGCTCGGCACCGCGGCCACCGGGGAGGCCGCGGCCCGGTGAGGCGGCCTCCCGGATCCGGGAGACCGCCTGACGAGCGTGTGGCGGCCGTGCGACGCCCTCGGGGCGGCACCCCGCGGCGGGACGTGAGAGCCACCTGGCACGATCCCGGCCGTTCCCGGAAGGCCCCGCCCGCTCGGCGGTGGCGATTGCCGGTCTTCTGGGATACCGGCCGGGTCGCTCGCTACTGTGGCCTGTGTGATGTACCGACCGGTGATCGCCGCGCTGCTTCTGGCGGCGCTGGTGACGGGATGCGGCGAGGGCACTCCCGTCTACGACCTCGGCGTGATCGTCCATGGAAGCGCCGGAAAGACCTCCGAGGTCAGGCTCAGCCACGGCAAGCATTTCTCGCTCGCCGTGAACGACAGTCCCTCGGTGGGGGACAGCTGGCGGATGTCGGGGCGCCCGGACGCGAGGGTGGCGTCGTTCGTCAGCGAGGAGTACGAAGGGGTCTCCGGCGTCGACGGGGTGCACTACTTCGTCTTCAGCGCCAAAGACCCGGGCACGACCACCGTCACGCTCTCCGACTGCGAGAACTGCCCGCCCGGCGTGCCCATGAAGGTACGGCGCGGGCGGGGCGAGCACGAGCCGGGCAACGCGGTCTTCCGCGTCACCGTCGTCTGAGGCGGGGCGCCGCTGTCACCCGCCGGTCCGTCCGGGGCCGGCGGGCGAGGCCCGAGGCCGTGTGGGGCCGGTGGGGCCGGTGGGTCGGTGGGCCGCTGTTTGACGGCTCGTGATCGATCGGGCGATAGTGGGACAGGTGACCTCCCCCCGACTCCTCGCCTGCGCCCTTGCCGCCACGCTGACCCTGAGCGCCTGCACCCTCACCACCCCCGAAGCCCCCGTGGCCGGCCCGGCCACCGCCGGGGGTGTGGTGGGAGCGGAGGCGGGCGCCGGCATCGGGACGGCCCTTCCCTCGGCGCTGCCCTCCGGCGACGTGCCCGCCGTCACCGAGCTCACTCCCGAGGCCTACGGCGCCGAGCTCGCCCGGGCGCGCACGCCCATCAGGAGCGCGCTCGGCAGGCTGAACGCGGCCGGCGGCAAGGGCCTCGACCGGAGGGTGGAGCAGACGGCCGCCGAGGTGCGGGAGGCGGTCCTGGGGCTTGAGGCGCTGGTGCCGCCGGCCGAGGCGCGGGCCCAGCACGGCACCTACGCGGGAACGCTCCGCCGGTTCGCCGACGCCCTCCAGAGTGCCCGGCAGGACGTCCAGGCCCAGAAGGTGTGCACCGGCCCCGCCGTGCTGACCGGGCTGAAGGAGGGCGGGCAGGTCGCCCCCCTCCTGGAGAGCGCCGCCGCCCTCGCGAGCCTGGGCGACTACCGTACCGACGTCGTCCCGGTGAAGATCTCCGGGGAGCGGTCCAGGCGCCTGCGCAACGGCACCTTCGTCACCTCCGAGAGCCGCACCGGACGGGCCTACCTCGAAGTGAGGAACGGCAACGCCCAGGACGCGGTCGTCGTGCTGATGCGCGGCCGTACGAAGGCGGTCACCGTCTACGTCCGCGGGAAGTCGAGGTTCAGGGTGCAGGGGGTGCGGGACGGGAGGTACACCGCCTACTACGCGCTCGGCACCGACTGGGACGCCCGGGCGCGGGGCTTCACCCGCTCATGCGCCTTCCAGGAGTTCGGCAGGCCGGTGCGGTTCAGGACGGTGTACACCGGTGCCCAGATCCGCTGGAACAACTGGACCATCACCCTCAACCCCGTCGTGGGGGGAACCGTGCGGTCCAAGCACATCAAGCCGGGCGACTTCCCGGGCTGACGTCGCCGCCGGGCCGGGCGGCGGGATCGCGGGATCGCGACCTCCACCGTGAGATCGCGATCCCGCTCTCCCCGGCCGTGTCAGGTCGAAAACAGCATTCCCACCCAGCTCCGCTGGCGGTGGTGACCGTAGTGGCCGTGGTGGGGGGCGCCCCAGCCCGGGGCCCCGTGCGGCATCGGCGGCGGCGGAGGCGGCGGAGCGGTGTGGTGCTGCTGGGCCCACTGGCTCTCCATCCGGGTGAGGGTTTCGAGCTCGCCGTAGTCCAGGAAGATCCCGCGACAGCCGTCGCACTGGTCGATGTGGACGCCGTTGCGCTCGTAGGTGCGCATGGCGCCCCGACACTTGGGGCACTGCATCTGGCCGATCTCCTTGCTTCCGAGGTCGTCGCCGTCGACGACGTAACCACAACCTACTGCGTGGGCACACTATGGCAGGCGTCTCGAAACCGAACAATCCTGCGGCAGGTGTCGAGCAGCACCCGCTCGACCTCGTCGGGGGGGCGGCCCTCGTGCTCGGCCTTCGCCACCGCCGCCGCCGTGAGCTGCACGGTCAGCGCCTGCGCGGGCAGGTCCAGCCGCGGCCAGGGGTCGCCCGTGCCGGCGGCGTGCCCGCCCTCGGCGCGGTAGGCGGCCAGGAAGCGGTGCCAGACCTCCGGCTCCAGCAGTCCGGCGGCGAACCAGGCGGCGGGCCTGGCCAGGTCCCAGGCGGGGTCGCCCGTCCCCAGGTCGTCGACGTCGATGAGCAGCCACTCGCCCCGCAGGCGGACCATCTGCCCCATGTGCCAGTCGCCGTGGGTGAGCGAACCGGGCCCGTCGGCCGGAGGGGGCAGGCAGGCCAGGGTCCGGCGCACCAGGATCCCGGCCGGCGAGCCGGGATCCAGCCGGGCGACCGTCGTGGCCACCCGGGCCGGGCCGCCCGCCGGCGGCAGCGGCGGCAGCGCCCGCGAGGGCACCGCGTGCAGCCGGGCCAGCAGCCGGGCCGCCTCCTCCCAGGGGGCCGCCTGCGGGCTCCGGGGGTCCACCGGGGTCCCGGCCGGCCAGACGGTGACCAGCCGGTCGCCGGCGACCAGGATCTCGCCGGTCACCGGCTGAAGCATGATCTCACGCAGCGCCGGATGGGCCGCGGCGCGTATCCGCCGCTCCAGCGGCGCCCGCGCGGTCCCGGGGGAGTGGGCCTTCACCACGACGGCCCCGGCCCGCACGACGGTCACGTCCGGCCTGGTCGGCAGCACCTCGGCGGGGGCCGCGCCGTACCGGGTGGCCAGGTCGCGGAGTTCCCCGATCAGGGCCTCGCTTTCGCTCACCCGGTAAGTGAACCACCGATCGCGGCTTCGCCGTACGGCGTGCCCGTATGGGGGAGGGCGTCGCGCCTTTACCCCGGGTTGGGTTGGATGGGGGGCATGAGAGAACGGGAGATCGCGGACCGCCTGGAGATCGGCGACCTGCTCGCCAAGTACGCCTACGCGCTCGACAGCGGGGACTGGGCACGCCTGGACCTCGTCTTCACCGCCGACGCGGTGATCGACCACACCTCCTCCGGCGGCATTCGCGGCACCCGGGACGAGGTGCGGGAGCACCTGGCCGGGGCGCTGTCGCGCAGGCCCGGGCGGCAGCATCTGATCGGCGCGACGACCATCAGGTTCGAGCGGGACGAGGCCGTGGTCACCGCCTCGTTCTTCCGCGCCCTCGCGTCGTCTCGCGCGGAGCTCCCCGCCGACGCCGCCGGGCTGGTTCACAGCGGCGGCTGGTACCACCACCGCATGATCCGCACCCTCTACGGGTGGCGCAGCAGGGAGATGGTCGAGGAGCAGACCTGGCGGACCGTGCGGTAGGGGCGCGACAAGGGCAGGTGAAGGCCCGGCGGAGGCAGGGGAGGCACGGTGAGGGGCGGCCCCGCCGCGGGGCGTCCGCCATGGAACCTGTCATCCTTGATTTTCATACCCGGTCCTCGCGAAAGGGGACGCGGGCCGACACCGGGGGAGGCCGGGGGGGACGCGGTGAGCGAACACGGGAAGATCGAGTGCTGGCTGTCGGACATGGACGGGGTCCTGGTGCACGAGGGGCATCCGGTGCCCGGCGCAGAGGAGTTCGTCCGCCGCCTGCGCGCGTCCGGCAGGCGCTTCCTGGTGCTGACGAACAACTCCATCTACACTCCGCGCGACCTGGCCGTACGGCTGCGCGCCGCGGGCCTTGAGATCCCCGCGGGGGCGATCTGGACCTCCGCCCTCGCCACGGCGAGGTTCCTGGACGGCCAGCGCCCCGGCGGGTCCGCCTACGTGATCGGCGAGGCCGGGCTGACCACCGCCCTGCACGAGATCGGCTACGTGCTGACCGACATCGAGCCCGACTACGTGGTACTCGGGGAGACCCGCACCTACAGCTTCACCCAGATCACCCGGGCCGTCCGGCTGATCGAGCGCGGCGCCCGCTTCATCGCCACCAACCCCGACCCGATCGGCCCGTCGGGGGAGGGGTCGCTGCCCGCCTGCGGCGCGGTCGCCGCGATGATCACCAAGGCCACCGGGGTGCGGCCCTACTTCGTCGGCAAACCCAACCCGATGATGATGCGCGGCGCGTTGCGGGCCATCGGCGCCCACAGCGAGAGCACCGCCATGATCGGCGACCGGATGGACACCGACATCGTCTCCGGTTTGGAGGCCGGGCTGTACACGATCCTGGTGCTCACCGGGGTCACGGACAGGGGGCAGGTGGACCGCTATCCGTTCCGCCCGTCTCTGGTGGTCGACTCGGTCGCCGACCTGGCCGACCTGATCGACGGCGCCGTCCCCGGGTGATCCGCCCGGCTCCGGCCCTCGTCGCGGTACCGCGGCCAGGACGCCCCCCTGGGGGCGGTCGCGGGGGCGGGGCCGCCGGTCAGGGGATCAGCTCGGGCAGGCGGCCGGCGTGGTCGGCGAGGTAGGCGCCGAGCTCGGGGGGGACGATGTTGAGGGCGGAGATCTCGGCGGGGTCGAGCGGCACCCGCACGACCTCGTAGACGCCCCTCGCGGGGTCGGAGAACTCGGGGCCGCAGCGCAGGGCGAGGTCCATGGAGACCAGGCGGCAGCCGTAGACGTGCTGGGTCTTGACGCCCTCGGCGCGCACGCACTCCAGGGTGGTCAGCGGGGTGACGTCGGAGACGGTGGCGCCCAGCTCCTCCAGCACCTCGCGGTGCAGGGTGTGCTCAAGGGAGGCGTCGTCGGGCTCGACGTGGCCGCCGGGAACCGACCAGTAGAGCTCCTCGCCGGGGACCGTGCGCCGGAAGATCACCAGCTGGTCGTCGTCGAGGAGAACCGCGCGGACGCTGGGGACGAGAGCCATCCACCCATTGTGTCACCCGGCACCGGCACCCGCCCCGGTCGTCCGCGGGGCTCCGGCCCTCAGGCAGGGGAACGTGTCAAAGGTCGCCCCGGCGCAGGCGTTTGATCTCCGAGCGGTGCCTCTTGGCGGCGAGCCGCCGCTCGGTGACGCCCCTGCCGGGCCGGGTGGGCCGCCGCCGCTTCGGCGGCGGGGCGACGGCCTCGTGGAGGAGCCGGGCCAGGCGCGCCTGGGCGGCGTCGCGGTTGCGCAGCTGGGAGCGGAATTCCGAGGCGGTGACGGTGATGACGCCGTTCACCAGGCGCGGCGCGAGGCGCTGGAGGGCGCGGGCCTTCAGGGCCGGGCCGAGCGCCTCGGTGGCGGCCAGGTCGAAGCTGAGCTCCACCCGGCTGTCGGTGGTGTTGACCCCCTGGCCGCCGGGCCCGGAGGAGCGGGAGAAGCGCCAGCGCAGCTCGGTCTCGGGGACGCTGAGCGCGTCGCCGATCCGGAGTGGACCGGTCACGGCGACCCCTCCCTTCACGTGGGTCGTGGCGTCGTGTCCCCCGGGTGCCCTCCGGGAGAGGCCGTGCCCCCTCGCGAGGGGGCACGGGCTCAGGATAGCCGGGGGGTAAGTTCACGGATCAATTGATTTATACCCATTGTGATGGGACGGCGAATGCGCCCTTGTGGCCCCTGTCTCCTTCCGCCACAGTGGTTCGGGGGCCGGCCAGCGAGATCCGTGAGGGGAAGGACGGGGGCGCGTGGACAAGATCGTCGGCGTGCACGGAATAGGCAAGTACCACTACTACCGGGACGCCGGGAACTCGGTCGCGGGGGCGGCCGAGGCGGTACGCGGCAAATGGGACCGTTACCTGCACAGGGCGCTGTCCTGCGGCGCGCCGTACACCCGGGAACGTTACATCACCGAGATCGCCTACTACGCCCACCTGCTGGGGGAGCACGAGAAGGAGGCCGCCCCCGCCGTGCGGGACATGGACCTTCCCGCCCAGGAGGTCTTCGTCGCCTGGGCGGGGCAGCTCCACCCGGTGGGGGAGGGGCTGACCGGTGTGCTGCACCGGGTGACCGGCTGGCTGCTGGAACGTCTGCAGTCCAAGGCCGTCGACTTCGCGGGGCTCTTCTGTCCGGAGGTCGCCGCCTACATGGCCCCCGGCGGCGAGGCGCGGGCGAAGGCGCGGGCGGCCGTGGCGGAGGTGATCGAGCGCAACCGGCCGAAGGTGGTCGTCGCGCACTCGCTCGGCAGCGTGGTGGCCTACGAGACGCTCTGGGCCGACCCGGGGCCGGAGGTGGAACTGCTGATCACCCTGGGCAGTCCGCTGGGCATGCGCAATGTGATCTTCGAGCGTCTGTCGCCCACCCCGGTCAACGGCCGCGGCGAGAGGCCGCCGCGGGTCCGGCGGTGGGTCAACGTCGCCGACAAGGACGACATCGTGGCCATCCCCCCCGAGCTGGGGCGGTACTTCGCCGGGATCGACCGGGAGGTGTCGGTGAACCTCGACTGGCTCGACTTCCACAGCGTGGAGAAATACCTCGGCTGTGGCGCGCTCAACGAGTATCTGGGGCCGTACCTCGCCTGAGGCCGGGCGTTCGCGCTCCCCGGCTCCTCTTTGCCCCCTTTCCTCCGCCCGGGAGGGGGCGGGGAGAAGCTTGATCGGATCGCCGGGAATTTCCGATCATCTGTTGGATGATGCGGCATATGAGTTACCTCTCCACGAGGTTCGCCGCCGCGGTCATCACCGTCGCGCTGGGCGGCGCACTCCTCATTCAGCCCCCCGCCACGGCCGCCGCCGTCACCACCACCGCGGCCGCCGACTTCCACTATGAGATCTTCTTCCCCAAGTACACCTCCAGGGGCGGTTACCTCACCTACACCGTCAAGGTGCGCAACAGGAAGGCCAGGGGACAGCACTACGTGGCGCTCGTCGGCGCCTTCTCCCGCCACTTCCGCGGGGTCAAGGTGATCGCCAAGCCCCGCAGCGTCAGGTGCTCGGTCAAGCGGCGCTCCGTGGCCTGCATGATCTCCTCCCTCGACAGGGGCGACTCCACCACCGTCAAGCTGCGCGGGTGGGTGGGGCCGCGCCGGGGTGTCGCCGTGGCCAGGTTCGGCGCGGTCGTCACCGACGAGCCGGGCGTCTCGGTGGGGCGGCTCGCCAAGAAGATCCGCCGCCACGTCACGGCCAGGTCGAAGATCTTGTGAGCGCGTGACGCGGGAAGCGCGTTCCGGCGGCGGGGAGCCCGCCGCCGGGCGCGTCCCCCGCTCGGCTGCCGTTCCCGTCAATCCACGCGAAAACCCTGTATAGGGGGAAATCCAGGCTTTCGGGGGTGGCGCGAGAGGGGCCGGCAAGGGTAAAGAACGTGCCAGGATGGGGTCATGGACATCGACCTGGCCGACCTGGGATTCTGGCGCCGCCCGCTGAAGGAGCGCCACGAGGCGTTCGCGCGGCTGCGTGAGCTCGACCGGCCGGTGTTCTTCCCCGAGCGGCGGGTGCCCCTGCTCCGCTCGGGCCGGGGCTTCTACGCCCTGGTCCGGCACGCCGACGTGGTCGAGGCCAGCCGCAACCCCAAGATCTTCTCCAGTGAGCCCGCCGTGACCAACCCCGAGCCGCCCGGCTGGGTCAAGCACGTGTTCGGCGAGTCGATGGTGAACATGGACGACCCGCGCCACGCCCGGCTGCGGCGCATCGTCTCCCGCGCCTTCAGCCCCAGGATGCTGAGCAACCTCCAGGACGACATCGACCGGGTGTGCGCCGAGATCGTCGACGACGTGGTGGCGGCCGGGCCCGTGGACTTCGTGGACCAGGTCGCCGCCCGGCTGCCCATCCACGTCATCTGCGACATGATGGGCATCCCCGGCGACGAGCGGGCCTCCGTGCACGAGCACGTGGACGTCTCCACCGCCTACACCGGCGTACGGCCCAGCCTGGCGCAGACGGCCCGCAGGGGCGCGCGGAACATGCTGGCGCTGCTGGCCCTCCAGCGTCTGGTGATCAGGCTGGGCAGGGAGCGGGCGCAGGCGCCGGGCAAGGACCTGGTGTCGGCGCTGGTCACCGCCAACGTGGACGGCGAGCGGCTGACCGACAGGGAGCTGGGGTCGTTCTTCGCGCTGCTGCTGGTGGCGGGCAACGAGACGGCCCGCAACACCATGGCCCACGGCATCAAGCTGCTCACCGACAACCCCGAGCAGCGCCGCCTGCTGACGGAGGACTTCGACGCCCGCATCGGCGGGGCGATCGAGGAGATGGTCCGCCACGTCTCGCCCATCATGCAGTTCCGCCGCACCGTCACCCAGGACCACGACCTGCGCGGCCTGCACCTGAAGGCCGGCGACAAGGTCGTGCTCTTCTACGGCTCGGCCAACCGCGACGAGACGGTCTTCCCCGACCCCGACCGGTTCGACATCACCCGCGACACCAAGCCGCACGTGGGCTTCGGAGGTCCCGGGCCCCACTTCTGCCTGGGCGCCAACCTCGCCCGCCAGGAGATGCGGACGATGTTCCGCGAGCTGCTGACCCGGCTTCCGGAGATCCGCTCGGTCGGCGAGCCGGAGCTGCTGCTGTCCAACTTCGACAACAGCGTCCGCCGCCAGGCCTTCACCTTCTGAACGCTTCCCGGGCCGGCCGTCTCCCCGCTAGCCGTCCAGCGGGGGAGCCTCGACGGGGCAGCTCGGGTGGGGGTGGGAGGCGCCCAGGACGTTCCCCCGGACGGTGAGGAGGGTGATCAGCGCGGCGGCGCCCATCATCGCCGCGGCGATCAGCATCGTGGTGTGGAAACCGGCGGTGAAGGCGGCCGGAGAGCGGAAGGCGTCACCCGTCAGGCCGGTCAGCGGGGGGATCGCGGCCACCGCGAACAGCCCGCCGGTACGGGCGACGGCGTTGTTGACCCCGCTGGCCACCCCGGCGTACCGCTCGGCGGCGGTGGCCAGCACGGTCGCGGTGAGCGGCGCGACCGCCGCCGACAGCCCCAGGCCGAACAGCGCCGTCGCGGGCAGCACGCCGGTCCGGTACGACGAGCCCGCGCCGATCCGGGACATCAGCAGCAGCGCGGCCGCGCAGGCCAGGATGCCGGCCGTCATCGGCAGGCGCGGGCCGATCCGCTTGGCCAGCTCCCCCGCGGCCGACGACAGCAGCAGCATCAGGACCGTCACCGGGATCATCGCCGCGCCGGCTGCGGAGGGGGAGAAGCCGGCCGAGACCTGGAGCTGGACGACCAGCAGGAAGAACACCACGCCCATCGCGGCGTACATGACGAACGTGACGACGTTGACCCAGGTGAAGACCCTCGACGAGAAGAGGCCGACCGGCACGAGCGCGGCGGGCGAGCGCCTGATCTCCAGCAGGACGAACCCCGCCCCCAGCAGCGCGCCGATCGCGAGCGGGACCGGCCGCGGGCCGATCAGGCCGTAGGTGACCCCGGCCAGCGCCAGCGCGGCCAGGGCCGCCCCCAGAACGTCGAACCGGCCGCCGGCCTCGGGGTCCCTGCTCTCGGGCACGTGCCGTACGGCCACCGCCGTCACGAGCGCGGCCAGCGGCAGGTTGATCAGGAAGACCCACCGCCAGCCCGGCGTCTGGACCAGCCAGCCGCCGAGCAGCGGCCCCACGGCCGCCGCGACCCCGCCCAGCCCCGACCAGGCGCCGATCGCCCGGGGCCTGTCCTCCGGGACGAAGGACGCCTGGATGATCGCCAGGGAGCCCGGGGTGAGGAGCGCCCCGCCCACCCCCTGCAGCGCCCGGGCCGCGACCAGCGCCTCCACGCTGGGGGCCAGCCCGCACAGGGCCGAGGCCGCGGCGAACCAGCCGGCGCCGACGAGGAAGACCTTGCGCCTGCCGTAGCGGTCGCCGAGCGAGCCGCCCAGCAGGATCAGCCCGGCCAGGGTGAGGGTGTAGGCGTTGACGGTCCACTGCAGCCCCGCCATGTCGGCGCCGAGGTCGGCGCCGAGCGCGGGCAGCGCCACGTTGACGACCGTGCTGTCCAGCAGGGCCATTCCCGAGCCGAGCACGGTGGTGAGCAGAACCCAGCGGCCGGTGGCCGAGCCGAGCCGGAGGCGGCTGTTCTCCATCCCCCCATCATGTCCGTTTTCTTGCGATCCACCGGTCCGGAGACGAGGGTCCGATAAGTGTCGGTGATCTCTGGTAAGACATGGTCTGCCATGTTCTGCCTGACAGGAGCCTTGGAATGGACTACGCCGAGTTCGACGACGCCGTCGGCGCGCTCCGGGACGGCGTGTACGCCGGCCTGCCCATCGTGCACGTGCCCGGCCCCGGCGAGGGGGACTCCCCCTCGGAGGCGCCCGCTCCGGAGGCGGCGGCCTGGCGCATCGGCGTGGACGGGGAGGAGAGCGGGTTCGGGCCCGCCTTCCGGCGCCTCCTCGGCACGGTCGACACGGCGGAGGTCACCGCGCTCATCGTCGGAGACTGGGGAGGCGCCTATGAGAGGAGCTCCCGCAAGGCGGTGGAGCTCCTGACCGGACACGCCCACCGCTTCCCCGCCCTCCGCTCGCTGTTCTTCGGCGCCATCCCGAGCGAGGAGTGTGAGATCTCCTGGATCCAGCAGAGCGACGTCACGCCGCTGGCGGAGGCCTTCCCGCTGCTGGAGCGCCTGGAGGTGCGCGGCGGGTCCGGGCTGCTCTTCTCCCCGATCCGGCACGCCAACCTCAGGGTGCTCAGGTTCGAGACGGGCGGGCTGCCCGCCTCCGTGGTCCGCGGCGTCGCCGGCAGCGACCTTCCCGCGCTTGAGTACCTGGAGCTCTGGCTCGGCACGAGCGAATACGAGGGCGAGGCGACCGTGGCGGACCTGGAGGGCGTCCTGGACGGCGAGCGGCTGCCCGCGCTGCGGCACCTGGGCCTGCAGGACAGCGAGATCCAGGACCAGGTCGCCGCCGCGGTGGCGTCCGCGCCGGTCGTGGCCCGCCTGGAGTCGCTGTCGCTGTCGATGGGCGCCCTGGGCGACGAGGGGGCGGAGGCGCTGCTGTCGGGGCAGCCGCTGACCCACCTGAAGCGCCTGGACCTGCACCACCACTACCTCACCGACCCCATGGTCGACCGGGTCCGGGCCGCGTTCGCCGGCTCCGGCGTCGAGGTCGACCTCTCCGAGCAGGAGGACCCGGACGGCGACTGGCGCTACGTGGCGGTCGCCGAATGACCGTGCTGACGGTCGTCGGCACCCCCGCGGAGCGCCGGGTGACCCTGTTCGCGCGGGCCTGCCTCACCTACGGCCTGCGCGAGCCCCGGGTCGTGCCGTGGACCCGGGTGCTCGGCGGCCGGGAGATCCACCTCGAACCGGGGACGCTCGTGCGGATCGAGTCCCCGGGCGAGGACGCCGAGGCCGACGCGCTGCTGCGCGGCCCCGGCGAGCCGTCCAGGGCCACGGGCGGGGCCGCCTGGCACGCCGCCTTCACCGCCGGCATGGAGCGCGTCCGCCGGGCCGTGGAGCGCACGCCCGGCGCGCGGCTGCTGGCCGACCCCGGCGAGATCGCGGTGATGTTCGACAAAGGGGCCTGCCACGCGCGGCTGTCGGCGGCCGGGGTGCCGGTGCCGCCCGCGCTGCCGGGACCGGTCGGCGGCTACGCCGAACTGCGCGAGCGGATGGCCGGGGACGGGTGGTCCCGGGTGTTCGTCAAGCCCGCCCACGGCTCCTCGGCCTCCGGCGTCGTCGCCCTGCAGGTCGCGGCGGGCCGGATCAAGGCGACGACGTCCGCCGAGCTGACCGGGGACGGGCTGCACAACTCGCTGCGGGTGCGCTCCTACGAAAGCGAGGCCGAGGTCGCGGCGATCGTCGACCGGCTGGCCCCGGACGGGCTCCACGTGGAGCGCTGGTTTCCCAAGGCGAGCCTCGGCGGCAGGGCGATCGACCTGCGGGTGGTCGTGGTCTGTGGCACGCCGACCCACGCGGTGGTGCGCGCGAGCCGTACTCCCATGACGAACCTGCACCTGGGCGGGGAGCGCGGAGACCTCGGCGCGGTGCGGGCCAGGCTCGGGCCCGGCGGGTGGCGGCGGCTCCTCGACGCGTGCGCACGGGCCGCCGGGTGCTTCCCCGCCAGCCTGTGCGCCGGGGTGGACGTCATGATCGGTTCCGGCTGGCGCGACGTCGCGGTGGCCGAGGTCAACGCCTTCGGCGATCTGCTGCCCGGCCTCACCGGCCTGCCCGGCGGCGCCGCCGAGGGGCTGGACGCCTACCAGGCCCAGGTGGCCGCCCTCCTCGGCCGTCACGCGGCCGTTTTCGGCGCCGTCACGCCCCGCCCGGCCGTCACGCCCCGCCCGGCCGTCACGCCCCGCCCGGCCGTCACGCCCCGCCCGGCCGTTCCGGTGCCGGCCGGCGCGAACGGGGGGCCGGAACGGGCGGTCACCCGCCCTCGGGCGGCGGGACGGTGAGCGCCGCGCGGGACATGAACGAGATCGTGGGCAGCCACGACCTGCTGCTGGTGACGCTCGACACGCTCCGCTACGACGTGGCCGAGGAGACGCTGGCGGCCGGGCGGCTGCCCACCCTGGCCGGGGCGCTGCCCGGCGGAAGATGGGAGCGGCGGCACAGCCCGGGAAGCTTCACCTACGCCGCGCACGCCGCGATGCTCGCGGGATTCCTGCCCACCCCGTCCGTCCCCGGGCCGCACCCCCGGCTGTTCGCCGCGTCGTTCCCGGGGAGCGAGACGACGGCCTCGGGCACATGGGTGTTCGACGGGCCCGATCTGCCCGGTGGGCTGGCCCGGGCCGGCTACCACACGATCTGTGTCGGCGGAGTGGGGTTCTTCAACAAGGTGACCCCGCTCGGGTCCGTGCTGCCGGGGCTGTTCGCCGAGAGCCACTGGGAGCCGGCCTTCGGGGTGACCTCGCCGGTCTCCTTCGAGGCGCAGATCGCGTGCGCGGAGCGGGCGGTCGCCCGGGTGGACGGGCCGGTGTTCCTGTTCGTCAACGTCTCGGCGCTGCACCAGCCGAACTGGTTCCACCTGCCGGGCGCCACCCGCGAGCACGGCGACGACCGGCGCAGCCACGCCGCCGCGCTGGAGTACGTGGACCGGCACATCGGCCGGCTCCTCGCCCTGATGAGCGCCCGGCGTCCCGGGTTCGCGATCGTCTGCTCCGACCACGGCACCGCCTACGGGGAGGACGGGTACACCGGGCACCGGATCGGCCACGAGGTCGTCTGGACCATTCCCTACGGGGAGTTCACGATGGAGCGGGGGCGGTGGCGATGAGCCGTGATCTCGGAGGTTCCGGGCGGGGACGGCGAGGGGAGCCGTCCGCGCCGGGGTGGGCGGGAAAGCAGGCGACCCCGGAGGCGGCGCCGGTCGTGGGAACGCTCCCGCCGGGCGCACAGGCGGGGACACACGCGACGGTGGGCACGGCTCCCGGGCCGGACGGCGGCCCCTACCAGGGGTATGTGTACGCCTACCCGCACAAGACGGCCTACCGGTCGCTGGACCCCCGCCCGTCGCTCCGGGAGACGTGGGCCGCCGAGCCGCTCGGCGGTCTCTTCCTCTACCTGCACATCCCGTTCTGCGAGATGCGCTGCGGGTTCTGCAACCTCTTCACCAGGACGGGCGCCCCCGCCGACCTCGTCGCCGCCTACCTCGGCGCCCTGGAAAACCAGGCGCGCGCCGTACGGGAGGCCCTGGACGGAGCGCCCGTCTTCGTCTCCGCGGCCGTCGGGGGCGGCACCCCGACCTACCTGAGCGCGGCGGAGCTCACCCGGATGTTCGATCTCGCCGAGCACGTCATGGGCGCCGACCTGAGGGCCGTACCGCTGTCGGTGGAGACCTCGCCCGCGACCGCGACCGCCGACCGGCTCGCCGTCCTGGCCGAACGGGGCACCGACCGGATCTCGATCGGTGTGCAGAGCTTCGTCGACGCCGAGGCCCGTGCCGCGGTCCGGCCGCAGCGGCGGCGGGAGGTCGAGGCGGCGCTCGGCCGGATCAGGGAGGCCGGGTTCGAGACGCTCAACATCGACCTGATCTACGGGATCGACGGGCAGGACAGGCGGTCCTGGCGCCACTCCCTGGACGCGGCGCTGGCCTGGCGCCCCGAGGAGATCTATCTCTACCCCCTGTACGTCCGCCCGCTGACCGGTCTCGGCCGGCGGGCGCGCGACTGGGACGACCAGCGGCTCGACCTCTACCGGCGGGGCCGGGACCACCTTCTCGCCGCCGGGTACGAGCAGGTGTCGATGCGGATGTTCCGGCTGCCGGCGGACCGTGACCGGACCGGCTACAGCTGTCAGAGCGACGGAATGGTCGGCCTCGGCTGTGGCGCCCGCTCCTACACCGCGGACCTGCACTACTCCTATGAGTACGCGGTGGGCGCCCGCCAGGTGCGCGGGATCATCGACGACTACGTGCGGCTCGCGCCGGAGGATTTCGCCTTCGCCAACGTGGGGTTCCGCCTGGACGACGCCGAGCGCCGCCGCCGCCATCTGATCCAGTCCCTGCTCCAGGCCGAGGGGGTCGACCCCGCCGCCTACCGGGGGCGTTTCGGCACCGAGGTGCGGGACGACTTCGGCGGCGAGCTGAGCCTCCTGGCCGGCCTGGGATGGCTGGAGGCCGTGGACCGCCCCCGGCTCACCCCCGAGGGCCTGTCCCGCTCCGACGCGATCGGCCCGTGGCTGTTCTCGGAACGGGTACGCGATCTGATGGCCGGATACGAGCAGCGATGACGAGCGGTGACGCCCGCCCCGCGAGGCGGGCGCAAAAGACGATCTTGGAGGTTCCCCGGTGAACACGTACGGCGATCCGCTCTCGCCCGCGCCCGCCGCGAAGGCCGCGGACCACCTGACGATCCTGTACCGGGGCCCGCTGTCCAGCTGCGACTACGACTGCCCCTACTGCCCGTTCGCCAAGCGGCGCGACGACCCCGCGCGGCTGCGCGAGGACCGCGAGGCGCTCGAACGGTTCACGGCGTGGACGGCCGGGTGCGGCCACCCGGTGTCGGTGCTGTTCACGCCGTGGGGCGAGGGGCTGGTCCGCTCGTGGTACCGCGGGGCGATGGTCGGGCTCAGCCGCCTGCCGCACGTCCGCAGGGTCGCCATCCAGACCAACCTCAGCTGCCGCGTCGACTGGCTGGCCGACGCCGACCTGGACACGCTCGCCCTGTGGACGACCTACCACCCCGGGCAGGTCGTCCACGAGCGATTCCTCGGCAGGTGCCGCGCCCTCGCCGAGCGCGGGGTCCGCTTCAGCGTCGGCGTCGTCGGGCTGCCCGAGCATCTGGAGGCCGCGCGGCGGCTCCGCGCCGACCTGCCCGGCGCGGTGTACCTGTGGGTGAACGCGGCCGAGGGGCACCTCTACACCGACCGGGAGGCCGCCGGCTGGAGCGCGATCGACCCGCTGTTCTCCTACAGCAGGACGCCGCACCGCAGCGCCGGGCGGCCGTGCCGTACCGGGGAGAGCGTGATCTCCGTGGCGGGCGACGGCACCGTGCGGCGCTGCCACTTCGTCCCGGCCGTCCTCGGCAACCTCTACGACGGCTCCTTCCGCGAGGCCCTGCGCCCCCGGGCGTGCCCGGCGGCGCTGTGCGACTGTCACATCGGCTACGTTCACCTGGAGCCGACCGGCCTGTACGACGTGTTCGCCGGAGGCGTCCTGGAGAGGATCCCTCACGTCTCCCTGGTCGGGTGGTAGTCGGCCTCCCCCAGGCCGAAGGTCCAGGCCACCCCCTCCCGCGCGGTACGGGTGAGGGGAGGGACGCGCAGCCAGTACGTGCGGAACGTGCCGTCCGGCTCGGCGGTCGAGTTGACCACCTCGACCATCGCCACCGGCTCGTCGCCGGGCAGGTCGACGCGCCACAGCACACCGGTCTCGTCACGGTGCACCGGGGTGGCGCCCGACTCGGCGAGGTAGCGGTCGTAGCCGAAGTGCTCCAGCATGACCCGGCGCAGCTCGGCGTTCTCCTCGGCGCGGATGCGCGCGGGGTCCAGGCCGGCCAGGGAGGCGGCGAAGCCGGCGGGCACCGGCATGCCGTGCCAGGCGTGCAGGGCCAGGCCGTCGGGGAAGGAGAGGGCCGGGCCGTCGGCGCGGTGCGGGCGGCCCGAGTCGTCGCGGTGCAGCTCGGCGGGGCGTTCGCAGACCAGCGCGACCCGTTCGAACGGCCACCACCAACCGGCGGACTCGGCCACCCGCGCCAGCCCCTCGACCTCCGGCCTGCCCAGGGCGTCGAACAGCGACAGCCAGGGCGCCTCGTGCTGTCCCAGCACCGCGTCCAGGGTCGTGAGGCGTAGCTCGGCGCCGGCCCGCTCGGACTCCCCGGTGGCGGCGACGGCTCCCCGGACCCGGCCGACCAGCCCGTTCACCGGCCCCCACAGCGCGCCCCCGGTCAGGGACCAGGCCAGCGACCAGGCCTCGGGGCCGAGCCGGGCGTGCACGTCGGCCCTGGCACGCTCCCAGGGCGCGGTCCGTACCCCGTGGCGGACGGACGGGCCGGCGTCGGGCGGGTCGTTCCACGGCGCCCCGGCGCCGGGGGCGCCGTCCCGTGCGCCCGCGCCGAGCCGGGCGGCGGCTCGTGCGCCCTCGGCGGGGGAGCCGAACCAGACGATCCGCTCGGGTTCGGCCAGCCCGCCGATCCGGTAGGCCAGCCGTACGCCCTCCTCGGCGCGGTCGCGGTCGGCGGGGCCGGCCCGGAAGGCCACCTCCTCCCAGCGGGCCGTGGCCGCGGTCAGCGCGTCGGTGAGTTCGGTGGTGACGGTCATGATCAGGTGCTCCTGGAACGAACGGGGGTGCCGCGCCGGGACGTCCCCGGACGGCGGGCAGGGGGACGAGGGGGACGCTCCCGCGGATGTCAGTCGGCGACGACGCGGAAGGCGCCCGGGATGTACTCGCGCTGGCGGCGCACGAGATACCAGCCCTTGGGCAGGGAGATCGGGGCGTGCTCCTCGTGGACCACCCGCCCGCCGGAGGGAAGGTGGAGGAACCCGGGGTCCGCCGGACGCGGGCCGTGGACCAGGGTGCCGGGGCCGACCACCGCGTGGGCGTGCCCCGTGGCCTCGCCCAGGGCCAGGACCAGGCGGCCGCGCGCGTCGCGCGGCGCCGGCGGCGAGGCCGGGACCGGCGTGGGAACGGCCTCCTCGCCGACGGGAATGATCAGGATGTCTCCCTGGCGGTACATTTCGCGACTCCTCGGATCGGGGATGATCGGAAACTAGCCGCCGTCACCGACAGTTTCCCCTTTCCGCCCTTCCGGCCGCGGCGCCCCGGGCGGGCCGGGGCGGCGGGCTCAGGCGCCCAGGGCGCGCAGGACGAATCCGCAGACGATCTCCTCGGCTTCCTCGGGCGTCACCGTGCCGCTGAGCAGCGGCACCCGCTCGGCGCCGACGACGGTGAGGATGATCCGCGCGGTGGCGGCCACGTCGGGGGCGTGGAAGTCGCCCGCGGCCACGCCGCTTTCGATGATGCCGGTCAGGATGCGCTGCATGGGCTCGACGTGGTCGGCCAGGCGCTGGTAGACGTCGGGGCCCAGCGCGGCCGACAGGTCGGCGGGGCCGGGGTGGGGGTGGGCGAGCAGCCCGGCGAGCTGGAGCCGGACGAACACCCGCAGCCGCTCGGCGGGGGAGGCGTGCTCGGGCAGGTCCCGTTCGTAGCCCTCGATGAAGTAGTTCGTCACCCGCTCGGTGAAGGCCAGCAGCAGCGCGGCCTTGTCGGGGAAGTAGTTGTACAGGACGGTGCGGGTGATGCCGGCCTCGTGGGCGACGTCGGTCATCGAGATGGCGTCGATGCCCTGGTCGCGGGAGAGACGCGAGACGGCCTGCAGGATCCGGTCCTGGGTCCGGGCGCGGTGCTCGCTGATCGTCGAGGCCGAAATCCGGGGCATGCCCTCATGGTCCCACAGCGCCCGCCCTGGGGTCCGGCCTCATGGTGCCCGCCTCCCGCGACCGGCCCGGTGGCTTTTCGTCAGGCGACGAGCTCGGCCCGCGCCACCCGGCCGAGATCGGCCAGGACCTCGGTGTTGAGCTGGTAGGCGAGCTTGGTCTCGCGGATGATCCGCTGTCTCTCCGCCTCGTCCACCGGGAGCGCGTCGAGCCGGGCGCGGTAGTCGCCTTTGAACCGGGGCAGGCTGCCGACCTCGTCGAAGCGGTAGAAGTCGACGCCGCCGCCCGGCTGGTAGCCGTAGACCTTCTGCAGTTCCATCCGGATGAACTGGCCGCCGGACAGGTCGCCCATGTAGCGGGTGTAGTGGTGGGCGATGTAGCCCCCGGGCCAGTCGGCGACCTGTTCGATCCTGGCGACGAGCGTCCGGGTCGGCCGGGAGGGCTCGATCCGCTCCCTCCAGCCGGCGCCGTAGATCGTCGCCAGGTCGCGGATCAGCGCCTCCTCGCGGTAGAGCTCGGGGAAGACGAACGGCCCGGCGACCGGGTCGTCCGCCAGCGCCCGGGAGACGGTGTCGAGGGCGACGTAGGCGAAGTAGTGCTGTGCCACCATCTCGCCGTACGCCTCGGGGCTGAGGCGCCCCGCCATCAGGGCCTTGAGGTAGGTCTCGTCCTCGGCGGACTCGTGGTCGCTCCAGGTGGCGTTCCTGAGGACTTCGGAGAACGGGGACTCGCTCATGATCACTCCGCGTCAGAGAGGCTTTTCATGACACAGTGTCACAAAGATGGCGGGCTCACGTCAAGCCGATGGTGACACCTTGTCATTAAACGCCCCGAGGCCTCCAGCCGGGGTGGGGTCCACCCGCCTCGCCCTCGGCGAAATTACTTGATTACGATCGCTCATGGCGAACAGGCTCAAGCCTGGGAACAATCAGACGCTCTCATTAATTGAGTCTGTAGAACTCAACCCTTGGAGTGCAGATGAGTGAGAGCTTGGTCCTGCCGGTCCTGCCGCTCGACGACGAGGTCGTGCTGCCGGGCATGGTCGTTCCCCTGGACCTGTCCGGTGCAGAGGTCCGGGCCGCGATCGACGCCGCTCGGGCACTCGCCGAGAGCAAGCCCGAGGTGCTGCTCGTTCCCCGTGTCGACGGAAAGTACGGCTCCGTCGGGGTCAGGGCCGTGGTCGAGCAGGTCGGCAGGATGCCCGGCGGCGAGCCCGTGGCCGTGGTGCGCGGTGCCGACCGGGTCCGCGTGGGCGCCGGCACGACCGGTCCCGGCGCGGCCCTGTGGGTCCAGGCGACCCTGGTGGAGGTCGTCGAGGCGGGCCCGCGCGCCCAGGAGCTGGCCAAGGAGTACAAGGCCCTGGCCACCACCATCCTGCAGAAGCGCGGCGCCTGGCAGGTCGTCGACGCGGTCAACCGGATGAACGACCCGTCGGCCCTCGCCGACAACTCCGGCTACGCCCCCTGGCTGACCGTCGAGCGCAAGGTCGAGATCCTGCGGGCCGCCGACCCGGCCGACCGGCTGGAGAGGCTCGTCGAATGGTCGCGCGAGCACCTGGCCGAGCTCGACGTGGCCGAGACGATCCGCAAGGACGTCCAGGAGGGCATGGAGAGGCAGCAGCGCGAGTTCCTGCTCCGCCGGCAGCTCGCCGCGGTCCGCAAGGAGCTGGCCGAGCTCAACGGCTCCTCCCCCGAGACCGAGGAGGACGACTACCGCGCCCGCGTCGAGGCGGCCGACCTGCCCGCCAAGGTGCGCGAGGCCGCGCTCAAGGAGGTCGACAAGCTGGAGCGGACCTCCGACCAGTCCCCCGAGACCGGCTGGATCCGCACCTGGCTCGACACCGTCCTCGACATCCCGTGGAACGAGCGGACCGAGGACTCCCACGACATCGCCGCGGCCCGCGCCGTCCTCGACGCCGACCACACCGGTCTCGGCGACGTCAAGGACCGCATCGTCGAATACCTCGCCGTCCGGGGGCGCCGGGCCGGGAAGGGCCTGGGCGTGGCCGGCGGCCGGCGCGGCGGCGCGGTGCTCGCCCTCATCGGTCCCCCCGGGGTCGGCAAGACCTCCCTCGGCGAGTCCGTCGCCCGCGCGATGGGCCGCACGTTCGTCCGGGTCGCCCTTGGCGGCGTCCGCGACGAGGCCGAGATCCGCGGCCACCGCCGCACCTACGTCGGCGCCCAGACCGGCCGGATCGTCCGCGCGATCCGCGAGGCCGGCTCGATGAACCCGGTCGTGCTGCTGGACGAGGTGGACAAGGTCGGCTCCGACTACCGCGGCGACCCCACCGCCGCGCTGCTGGAGGTGCTCGACCCCGCCCAGAACCACACCTTCCGGGACCACTACCTGGAGGTCGAGCTCGACCTCAGCGACGTGCTGTTCCTGGCGACCGCCAACGTGCTGGAGGCGATCCCCGGCCCGCTGCTCGACCGCATGGAGGTCGTGACGCTCGACGGTTACACCGAGGACGAGAAGGTCGCGATCGCCCGTGACCACCTGCTCCCGCGGCAGCTCGACAAGGCCGGTCTCAGCGCCGAGGACGTCCTCTTCGAGGAGGAGGCCCTGCGCCGGCTGGCGGGTGAGTACACCCGGGAGGCCGGCGTGCGGTCCCTGGAGCGCTCGATCGCCAGGATCCTGCGCAAGGTGACCGCGGGCGTCGCGCTCGGCGAGGCCGCGCTGCCGGTGACGGTGGGAGACCTCGTCCCCTACCTCGGCCGCCCCCGCCACGTGCCCGAGTCCTCGCTGCCGGAGTCCCGCCAGCGTACGGCGGTGCCCGGCGTGGCCACCGGCCTCGCGGTGACCGGGGCGGGCGGCGACGTCCTCTACGTCGAGGCGTCCCTGGCCGACCCGGAGACCGGCGAGGCCGGCCTGACCCTGACCGGGCAGCTCGGCGACGTCATGAAGGAGTCGGCGAAGATCGCCCTGTCCTACCTCCGTTCCCGGGGCGCGGAGCTGGAGCTGCCGGTGGCGTCTCTGAGGGACCGCTCCGTGCACGTCCACTTCCCCGCGGGCGCGGTGCCCAAGGACGGCCCGTCGGCGGGGATCACCCTCACCGCGGCCCTGGCCTCGCTGCTGTCGGGCCGGCAGGTCAGGGGCGACGTGGCCATGACCGGGGAGGTCTCCCTCACCGGCCGGGTCCTTCCGATCGGCGGGGTCAAGCAGAAGCTGCTGGCCGCCCACCGGGCCGGCATCACCACCGTGCTGATCCCGGCCCGCAACGAGCCCGATCTCGACGACGTCCCCCGGGCCGTCCGCGACGAGCTCACCGTTCATCTGGTGAGCGACGTGCGCGAGGTCCTGGAGATCGCGCTCACCCCGGCCAAGGTCACCGAGCGCGCGGCGGCCTGAGGCCCCTCCCTTCTCAGGGTGCATGAGGCCGAGTAATGTTCGGCCTCATGCACCCGGGAGCGATCGCGGCAGTCTCACCGGACCGGCCCGCTGTGATCATGGCGGGTTCCGGCCGCGTCGTCACCTACCGCGAACTGGACGAGGAGTCCAACCGGCTCGCCCACCTGCTGCGCTCGGCCGGGCTCCGTCCGGGTGACCACATCGCCCTCATGCTGGAGAACCATCCGCTGTTCCTGGTCGTCACCTGGGCCGCGCAGCGCTCCGGCCTGTACTACACGGCGATCAGCGCGCGACTGGGGGCCGACGAGGCGGCCTACATCGTCAACGACTGCGGGGCGCGGGTTCTCCTCTCCTCGGCGGTGCTGGCGGACGTGGCGGCCTCGATCACCCCGGTGACGCCGAAGGTCGAGCTCCGGCTCATGCTGGACGGCGTCGCCCCGGGGTTCGCCTCCTACGAGGAGGCGGTGGCCGCGTGGCCGGCCACACCCGTCGCCGACGAGTGCCAGGGCGCGGACATGCTCTACTCCTCCGGCACCACCGGGCGGCCCAAGGGCGTCAAGCCGATCCTGTCCCGGGCCCCGCTGGAGACGCCGGGGCCGCTGCTGCGGCTCATCCGGTTCCTGTTCGCGCCGGGGGCCGGCAGCGTCTACCTCTCCCCGGCGCCGCTGTACCACGCGGCGCCGCTGCGCTACTGCATGAGTTTCCAGCGGCTGGGCGCGACGATCGTGATCATGGAGGCGTTCGACCCCGAGCGGGCGCTCGCGCTCATCGAGGAGTACGGCGTCACGCACGCCCAGTGGGTGCCGGCCATGTTCATCAAGATGCTCAGGCTGCCCGAGGAGACCCGCACCCGCTACGACCTGTCCTCCCTGACCTGCGCGATCCACTCCGCGGCCCCCTGTCCGGTGCCGGTCAAGGAACGGATGATCGAGTGGTGGGGGCCGATCGTCCACGAGTACTACGCCGGAACCGAGGGAAACGGCCTCCTGCACGTCGGCCCGGAGGACTGGCTCACGCACCGGGGCACGGTCGGCCGTTCGCCGGGCGGCGAGGTCCACGTCTGCGACGAGGAGGGGGAGGAGCTGCCGCCCGGTGAGCGCGGAACGGTGTACTTCTCCGGCGGCCCCCCGTTCGTCTACCACGGCGACGAGGAGAAGACACGCGCCGCGCGCGACCCGAAGGGCCGGGGCTGGACCACCCTCGGCGACATCGGCTACCTCGACGAGGAGGGCTTCCTCTACCTCACCGACCGCCACTCCTACACGATCATCTCCGGCGGGGTGAACGTCTACCCCCAGGAGGCCGAGAACGTTCTGGCGGTCCACCCGAAGGTGGCGGACGTGGCGGTCTTCGGGGTTCCGGACGAGGAGATGGGCGAGCAGGTCAAGGCCGTCGTCCAGCCGGTCTCCATGGATCTGGCCGGCCCGGCGCTCGCGGCCGAGCTGATCGGTTACTGCCGCTCCCGCCTGGCCGCCTACAAGTGCCCGAGGTCGGTCGACTTCCGCGCGGAGCTTCCCCGCCACCCCACGGGAAAACTCTACAAACGGCTCCTGCGCGACGAGTACGATCCGCCCGCGTCTCCGCCCCCTTGAGGCGCCTCCGCCCCTTCAGGACGCGCCCCTTCGAGGGGGCCGCGTGAAGTCCCGTTCCGCACCGTGCCCCGCCGCGTCCCGTGGGTAGGACTCCTCGCGGGGAACGACTACAGCGCGGGGGCCGTCATGACCACCTACACCCTGTCGATCGTCGAGGGAGACGCCCAGGAGGCGACCGGCACCGACCTCTTCTCACCGGACTGCCCGATCACCTTCAGCGAGCTGGGGCCGTACAGCCTGCTCTGGCTGACCGAGAACGGCTACGACAGGCCGGGCCGACGGGTCGTGGTCACCCCGGCGGGCCGGTCTCCGGGCATCCCCGTGATCGCCTCCCACGACGTGGACCTCTGACGGGGGAGCGCCGGCCGGGACACTAGGGGGCCTTCGGGCCGGGCTCGCCCGCGAGCTGCTCGCCGAGCTGGGCGAGGACCGCCTGGATACGGGTCTCGACGATGCCGAAGTAGGTGCTCATGCGCGCGAGATTCTCCTCGGCGGTGGAGTTGCCCGCGCCGAGCGCTGTCAGCGTCCCCTCGGCGAGGGCCCGGTAGCGCCGTACCACCCGTAGCCCCTCGGTCTCCATGACCTGCCAGACGTCCGGCGGGACCTTCATGTACGTCTGCCGCCGGCCGGGTACGGACACCTTCTGCACCAGGCCTTCCGCGACGAGCAGGCGGCTCGCGGTCGAGATCGCCGCCGCGCTCGCCTGAAGGGCCTCGCGCAGGTCGGCCTGGCTCTGCGGCTCGGGGGCGAGCAGGAGCCATCCGAGGGCGCGGCCGGCGATCCGCGGCATCCATCCCGAGCTTTCGACGAGCAGTCCGAGTTCTTCGACGAAGTCGCGAGCGGCGTCGTCACGTTCCGTGGCCATGCGTTCCTCCGTCTCTCCTTTCCCCTGGTCACCAGGTCCTTGACTGTCATCGATTCTCTGAGATTTCAGTATTGACCGAAATCACCGTAATAACAATACTAAGGCGCAACCAAGGAGGATCCATGGACGAACCCGGCGTGTTCACGCTGCCCGTTGCCCGCCACGAGGGCCACGACGTGTCGCGTTACGAGTGGCTGGAGGCCCAGGACACGCCCGCCGTGGCCGCATGGGCACAGGAACAGGACGAACGATGTAGACGGCGCCTCGACGCTTTGCCCGGGTCGGCCCCGTTCAGGGCCCGTCTCAGGCGGCTTCTGTCGGTTCCCGCCCGCTGGGTGCCTCAGGTCCGTCAGGGGGTCATGGCCGACTTCCGGCAGGAGGCCGGGGAGGAGCGCCCGTCGCTGTGGGTCACCGACGCCCGCGGTGAGCGCCGCATCGTCGCGTCCGCGTCGCTCGGCGACCCGACCGAGGCCATCGCGGCGTACTCCCTCTCGCCCGACGGCACCGTCCTGGCCTGGGGGACGGCCAGAGGCGGCTCCGACTGGGTGACGGTGCGCTTCCGCGACACCCGGACGGGCGTGGACCTGCCGGACGTCCTCACCGGCATCAAGTGGCTGACCTTCGGCTGGCTCGGCGCGGACGCCCTGGCCTACCTCGCCTTCGCCGATCCCGGCGCCGACGAGGACCTGCTGGCGCTCAACACCGATCCGCGCGTCAAGATCCACCGCTTCGGCACCCCCCAGACGGACGACGAGGTGATCTACAAGCCGGTCGGCACGAACTGGGCCATGCCCCACGTCTCCCGGGACGGACGCTGGCTCGTCCTGCAGGAGCAGATCGGGGTCGTTCCGGCCCGCGTCCTCATCCGTCCCGCCGGGTCGGACGAGCCGTGGCAGACGGTCGTCGACGGTGCTGGACCGATCCATTTCGTCGGGATGATCGGCGACGAGGTGATCTGCCACGACCTCCGTGAGGTCGCGAACGGCCGGGTCATAGCGGTCGACCGGCGCGACGGGAGCGAGCGCGTGATCGTGGGCGAGTCCGCGACGTCGATCGACTCGGACTTCACCGAGCTGGGCCCGGACTGGGTCGTGACCGGCCGGCACGTCGAGCATGGGAGCGAGGTCACGGTCACCCCGCTCGGCGGAGGCCCCGGCCGTCAGGTGCCCGTCCCCGCCAAGGCCGTCGTCCGGGACCTGTCGGTCGGCGGGGACGAGCAGGCGATCTACCTCCACATCGAGCGTTGCGACTCCGAGCCGGGTGCCGGCATCGTGCGCCACGACGTGGAGACGGGGGAGTCGCGCGTCCTCCACCACGGCGCCCTGCCCTCGCGCGGTGACGTCGTCGTCGAGACGGTCCAGGTCACGAGCGCCGACGGAACACAGGTCCCGATGCGGATCATCCGCCCGGCCGGTCCGGCCCCGCGAGGGACCGCGAAGGTCTTCCTGTCCGTGTACGGCGGGTACTCGGTCCCCTTCCTCACCACCGGCTACGCCGGCTGGCACCGGGCCTGGCTCGACGCCGGCGGCGTCCTCGCCTACGCGGGTATCCGCGGCGGAGGCGAGTACGGCGAGGAGTGGCACCTCGCGGCCCAGAAGATCGGCAAGCAGAAAGGGATCGACGACCTCATCGCATGCGCGGAGTGGTTCGAACTGCAGGGCTGGTCGGGTCCGCGGCAGGTCGCCCTCAACGGGATGTCCAACGGTGGTCTCATGGTCGGCACGGTCCTGACCCAGCGGCCGGACCTGCTCGGCGCCGCGATCCCCGAGGTCGGTGTCTTCGACCTGCTCCGCTTCCACCTGTTCACGGTCGGCCACGCGTGGGTGCGCGAGTTCGGCGACGTGAACGTCCCGCGGGAGCGGGCGGCGCTGGAGAGGCACTCGCCGCTTCACCGCATCGTCAAGGGCACGGCCTACCCCCCCACTCTCGTGCTGACCGCGGACCGGGACGACCGCGTCCCGCCGGGCCCGCACTCGTACAAGTTCACCGCCGCCCTCCAGGACGCCCAGTCCGGGAGCGGCGAGGTGCTCATGCGGGTCGCGCACAACGCCGGGCACGCAGCCGGCCGCACCCTGGCCGAACGGATCGACGAGCGGACGGCCATCCTGGCCTTCGCCGCCGCCGCGCTGGCGCTACCGATGCCGGCGGACCTCAACACCACGAACAACGACAAGGAACCAGCATGACTCGTATATCCATGCCACGGGTCGGCCTCACCGCCGGTGTGACCCTGGCGGCGCTTCTTCTCACCTCCTGCGGCGGCGGCGGTGGCGGCGAATCCGCCGCGCCCAAGAGCGGCGGCGCGACCACGGATGCCTCAGGGGGCACCTTCTCGGTCGCGGGAACCGACCCGACGCACCTGACCCCCGGCAACACGTGGTCCTTCTACACCGGGTCCATGCTGTTCACCGGCCCTCTGAAGATCGACGCCACGTCGGGGGAGATCCGCCCCGGCGCCGCCGAGTCGGTCACGTCCCCGGACCAGAAGGTGTGGACGATCAAGCTGAAGCCGGGGCAGAAGTTCTCCAACGGAGACCCGATCACGGCGCAGAACTTCGCGGACGCGTGGAACGCGACCGCGTTCGGCCCCAACGCCTGGGTGCAGAACTCGAACTTCGCCCTCTTCAAGGGCTACGACGCGCTCAACCCGGCGTCGGGCAAGCCGAAGACCAAGGAGCTCTCCGGCGTCAAGGTCGTCGACGACAACACGCTTGAGGTGACGCTGACCAAGCCGTACGGCCTGTTCCCCTACGTCATCGCGAGCTACAACTTCGCACCGCTGCCCAAGGCCGCCTTCGACGACCCCAAGGCCTTCGACGCCGCCCCGATCGGCAACGGCCCCTACAAGGTGCAGGGCAAGTACGAGGCGAACAAGCCGCTGACCGTGGTGCGCAACGAGCACTACGCGGGCCCGGCGGGCAAGGCGGAGTCGATCGTCTTCAAGCCCTACACCTCCTACGCCACGGCCTACAACGACCTGCTCGCCGGTAACACCGACATCGTCTACCCGGTGCCGCCCGACCGGCTCTCCGACGCCGAGACCCGGCTCAAGGATCGTCTCGCGGTCGCGACGATCCCGAACCTCAACTACTTCGCGTTCCCCTCGTGGGACAAGCGGTTCAAGGACGTCCGGGTCCGCGAGGCGATCTCCAGGGCGATCGACCGGGACGCGCTGACCAAGTCGATCCTCAAGGGCTCGGGCGACCCGGCCCGCAGCATCGCCCCCTCATCGGCCGTCGGCGCGACCGCGGACACCTGCACCGCGTGTGTCTACGACCCCGCCAAGGCCAAGGAGCTCCTCACGCAGGCCGGCGGCTGGAGCGGTCCGCTCAAGCTCTATGCGAGCCAGTACGGGACGAACGACCAGACCCTCCAGGCCGTCGCCAACCAGCTGCGGACGAACCTCGGGATCACCGACATCTCCTTCGAGACCCTGCCCTACGCCCAGCTGACCGAGACGGTCAAGGGCAAGAAGGCCGAAGGACCGTTCCTCTACTACTGGGGGGCCTATTTCCCCCACATCGGCAACTTCCTGGGCCCGCTCGTGACGAAGGCCGGGATCGCCAACGAGACGGACTACTCCAACCCCGCCGTCGAGGACCTCATCTCGAAGGCGGACGCCTCCTCCCTGGAGAACGGCCTGCCGATCTACGCCGAGGCGGAGAAGGAGATGTGGAAGGACACACCGATCGCTCCGCTCTACTTCGGCCGCTACACCGCGGTCTGGACGAAGAAGGTCCAGAACGTTCAGGTCGGCGTCAACGGCCTCGGTGACCTCACCGCGGTCACCGTCGCCGCGAAATGACGGCCTGATCCCACTACACCGGAGACGGTGGGGCGACAGGCGTCCGGCGCGGCCCCACCGCAGGGAATCACATGACCCGATACATCCTGCTCAGAGTGCTGCTCGCGCTCTCGGTCGCGCTCGGCGCGACGTTCCTCATCTTCCTCGTCGTCTTCGCCCTGCCCGGCGACCCGATCCAGGCGCTGACCGGTGGCCAGCACGTCATGTCGGCGTCGGTGGAAGCGGCGCTGCGGGAGCGCTACCACCTCGACGACAGCCTGCCGCTGCAGTACCTCAAGTACATGGGCGGGCTGCTCCAGGGTGACCTCGGGGAGGACTTCACCGGCCGTCCGGTGTCGGCGATCATCGCGGAGAGCTGGCCGACCACGGCCAAGCTCGGGCTGACGGCCTTCGCCCTGGAGATCGTCGTCGGCATCCCGCTCGGGCTGTGGGCGGGTCTGCGCAAGGGCCGGCCGGTCGACTACGCCGTCCTCGGCGGGACGATCCTCGCCTTCGCGGTCCCGATCTTCGTCATCGGCTACACCGCCCAGATCCTGTTCGGGATCAACCTCGGCTGGTTCCCCGTCGCCGGGACCGAGGAGGGCTGGCCGACCTCGTACATACTCCCCGCGGTCGTCCTCGGGATCCTCGGCCTCGCCACGACGGCCCGGCTCATGCGGACGAGCCTCGTCGAGACGCTGTCGGCCGACTTCATCCGGACGGCGATCGCCAAGGGGATGCCGCGGCGGCGGGTCATCGTCAACCACGCGATGCGCAACTCGCTCATCCCCGTCGTCACCTACCTCGCGATCGATCTCGGAGGCCTGCTCGGCGGGGCCGTCATCATCGAGGGGATCTTCAACATCCCCGGGCTCGGCTTCCAGATCTTCGAGGGGATCAAGCAGCAGAACGGGCCCGTCGTCGTCGGTATCTCGACCCTGCTCGTCCTGATCTTCCTCGCCGCCAACCTCGTCGTGGACGTCATCTACGGCGTGCTCGACCCAAGGATCCGCTATGAGTGACCCGACCGTGACGATGGCCTCCGAGCGCACCCCGGAGCCGGGGCCCACGGCGGGCGCGGGGCCCGGCCGGCCGTCCCGCCGGTCGGTGTCCCCGGCCCGGCAGATGCTCCTCGACCTCGTGACCCGGCCGCGGTTCGCCGTGCCCGGGACCCTCGTCCTGCTCCTCGCCGTCATCGCGGTGTTCCCCGGCCCCATCGCGGGGTTCTTCGGCAACGGCGACCCGCTCGCCTGCGACCTCAACCGGAGCGGCCTGCCGGCGGGGGAGGGGCACCCCTTCGGCTTCGACATCCAGGGGTGCGACCTCTACGCCCAGGTCATCTACGGGGCGCGGCCCTCGATCACGATCGCGGTCATCGTCACGGTGACGTCGACGCTCGTCGCGATGGCGCTCGGCCTCGTCGCCGGCTACTACGGCGGCGTCATCGACACCATCCTCGGGCGCGGCATCGACCTCTTCTACGGCTTCCCCTTCATGCTCGCGGCGATCGTCATCCTCACGGCGCTCGGTTCGCACGGCATCTGGGCGGTGTCGGGGACGATGGCCGCCTTCTGCTGGCCGACGATGACCAGGGTCATGCGCGCGAGCGTCCTGGCGACGAGGAAACTCGACTACGTCAAGGCCGCGCGGGCGCTCGGCGCGTCGGACCTGCGGATCATGGTGCGGCACATCCTGCCGAACGCCTTCGCCCCGGTCCTCGTCCTCGCGAGCCTCACCGTCGGCGGGATCATCGCCGGCGAGGCGAGCCTGACGTATCTCGGAGTGGGCCTTCGGGCACCCTCGATCTCGTGGGGCGTCCAGCTCAACACCGCTCAGAGCTACTTCAACAGCAACCCGAACCTGCTGATCTACCCGTCCTTGTTCCTGTGCGTCACGGTCCTCAGCTTCGTCCTCGTCGGCGACGCCGTCCGCGACATCCTCGACCCGAAGAGCCGGTGACGTGATGACGATGCCAGCATCCGAGACCCCGCTCCTTGAGATCCAGGGGCTCTCGGTCGAGTTCCGCGCCCGCCGCGCCGCGCCCGTCCAGGCCGTGCAGGACCTGTCCCTGACCGCCCGGGCGGGGGAGTGCGTCGTCGTCCTCGGTGAGTCGGGTTCGGGCAAGAGCGTCACGGCCAAGGCGGTCATGGGCCTGCTGGAGGGGAACGCGCGGACGACGGCCGGGTCGATCCGGCTCGACGGCGCCGACCTGCTCGCCGACCCGGCCGCGATGCGCGCGGCCCGCGGCCGCGACATGGCGATGGTCTTCCAGGACTCGCTGAGCGCCCTCAACCCGGTCCAGCGGGTCGGCGACCAGATCGCCGAGATGTTCCGCGTCCACCAGGGACTGTCCAAGGCGGAGGCGCGCACGCGGGCGATCGAGCTGATGCGCCAGGTCGCCATCCCGGACCCGGAGCGCCGGGCCCGCAGCTACCCCCACCAGATCTCGGGCGGGATGCGCCAGCGGATCGTCATCGCGATGGCGATCGCGCTGAAGCCCCGGCTGCTCATCGCGGACGAGCCGACGACCGCGCTCGACGTGACGGTCCAGAAGGGGATCCTCGACCTGTTCAGGGTGCTCACCGAAGCGGGCGCGGGACTCGTCTTCATCACCCACGACATCGGCGTCGCCGCGGAGATCGCCGACCACATCGTCGTCATGTACGCCGGATCCGTCATGGAGACCGGGCCGGCGCGTGAGGTGCTGGCCCGCCCCCACCACCCCTACACCCGGGCACTGCTCGCGTCGGTGCCGCGGATCGAGAGGCCCGGCGCCCGTACGCCGATCCCGGGCGGCCTGCCCGATCCGGCGGACCGTCCCGCGGGGTGCCTGTTCGCCCCGCGCTGTCCGCTGGCGACAGCCGACTGCACGGCCACCCGGCCGGAGCTCGAGTCCCTGGAGCCGGGCCGCGCGGCGGCCTGCCTGCGCATCACGGAGGTGCAGCATGTCCTCGCCCAGTGACGTCCTCGTCCGCGGAAGCGGCCTCGTCAAGCACTACCCGACCAGGGAGCCGGGGCTCCGCGGCGCGAAGGGCGCGATCAAGGCGGTCGACGGCGTCGACCTGCACCTCGCCCGCGGGGAGTGCCTCGCGCTCGTCGGCGAGTCCGGATGCGGCAAGAGCACGCTCGCGTCCCTGCTCACCCACCTTGAGCCGCCGACGGGCGGTTCGATCGAGGTGAACGGCTCCCGCTGGGGGAAGGACCGCCGCACCGACCGGCAGATTCGCCGGCAGATCCAGATCGTCCTCCAGGACCCGTACTCGGCCCTCAACCCGAGGATGACGATCGAGCAGATCCTCACCGAGCCGCTCCGGATCCACTCCGACCTCGTTCCGGCGCGCGACCACTCCCGGCGGGTGACCGAACTGCTGGAGATGGTCGGCCTGAACGACTCGCACCGCCACCGCTACCCGCACGAGTTCTCCGGCGGCCAGCGCCAGCGGATCTGCATCGCGAGGGCGCTCGCGGTCACCCCGCGCATCCTCGTCTGCGACGAGCCGCTGTCGGCCCTCGACGTGTCGGTCCAGGGACAGATTCTCGAACTCTTCCGCGACCTGCGTGAGCGGCTCGGCCTGTCCTACGTCTTCATCTCGCACGACCTCGCCGTCGTGCGCAGCATCGCCGACCGCGTCGCCGTCATGTACCTGGGCCGGATCGTCGAACAGGGACCGACCGAGGAGATCTACGAACGGCCGCGCCACCCCTACACCCGGGCCCTGCTCTCCTCGGCTCCGGTCACCGACCCGGCCGTCCGCGAGACCCGCGAGCGGATCGTCCTGACCGGGGAGGTTCCAAGCCCCGCGAACCCGCCGAGCGGCTGCGCCTTCCGCACCCGCTGCTGGCTCGCGACGGACGAGTGCGCGACCACCGTTCCGGTCCTCGAACCCGTCTTTCAGGGCCACGAGGCCGCCTGCCTGCTCCTCGGCGACCATTAATGACCCTTCCGGGAGGAGCCGACGACACCGGCCGAGCCCATGAGGATCGTGCGCGATCGAGGCTAGGCTCGGCGACATGACGCGTTACCTTCAGGTCTCGACTACAACGGACAGTCGTGACGTGGCCATGAGCCTGCTTCGATCCGCGGTTCACGCGAGGTTGGCCGCGTCCGGACAGGTTTTCGGGCCCGCGAAAGCTGTTTTCCGGCATGAGGGAGAGGTGGAGGAGGGAGAAGAATGGCAGGTCTTCTTCCCCGCTTTCCACGTATCCTTCGGCGAGCCAGGTCATGTAGAGGGATTTGTCCCGGGCATGGGTGTCCTTGTAGTTCGCAAGGGCGTCCTCCAGCGCCACGATGGCTTTCGCCGGCTGGTTCAACACGGCCCAGCACCGGCCTGTCATTATCTGGAGTTCTGTTTCGTCGACCCAAAGCGACCAGTCGGGGGCGGGGTGGCTGCCGCCGCCCTCCAGCGCTTCACGGGCTCTGCTGATGCTCCGTTCGGCGTCGGTCTGATGGAAACGTCCCGCCGAAGCGTACGCCCACGCCGCCCGCCCCAGAGGCAACGCGCGGACCGTGGGGGGAGCAGCGGGGCTCACCATGCGGCACGAAGCTTCCGCCTCGTCGACTCCCGGAGAGCCGGTACCGGCCTTCTGGTAGGCCAGGAGGACGAGTGAGTTGGCGAGGAGAGAGGTGTCGCCGGAGTCGACGGCGGCCGACATGCTTTCCTTGAAAAGACCTCTGGCCTTTTTATGCCATCCCGCGTCGAAGGCGGCCCATCCGGCCTGCTCGCTTATCAGGCTGAGGAGGGCTCGGCCCGTGGCCTCTGTGTACCGGCACTCATTGACAAGGGTGCTGGTCGTTTCGAGCTCTGCGGCGTACAGCCGGTAGGTCTCGGCGCCTCCAAGGTGGTCGTCAAGACGACGTAACCGGATCATCCGGTTTCGCAGGGAAGTCACAAGATCGTTGCCGATGCGACCTCTGGAGAGATCTTTTGCCGGAAGGGGGGTGGCGGTGATTCCTGTGGCGGCGATGGATGAACTGAGAAATTTCCTGCGCAGCACGTCCTGTTCCTCGGGTTCGGGTGGCGATATGTCTTCTACGTCGAAAAGTTCGGCTTCGCTCAGTGAGAAGGCGCGGCAGTACAGCAGGCGATAGGGGTCTTTTGGTTTGTGCCTTCCCGCTTCCCAACCCTTGATCATTCGAATGATGGACTCTCGCCCCGGGAGGCGCGCACGGGTCCGCTCGTCGGCCACCTCGGCGAGCGCGCGGGCCATATCTCTCTGAGACCAGAGCCTTTCGCGTCGTTCAGTGCGTAGGCGTAGCGCCCAAAAAGGCACATCACCCATTATCTTCCCTCTGAAGGCAGGGGAATTCCTGTCTCCTCTATTCTTCCCCGAACCGCCCTGTTCGTGTGCGGTTCCCGACGAGGTGAGGGAGAACTTGGAAAGCGGAATCGGGGGGCGCCCATACCGTACGGGACCCTTGCCGGGCTCGTTCCCTCGGGCCTGGACCCGCTCTGACCTCGGGGGATAAGGGCGTCGTCAGGGGATGCCGGGTACGGCGATCACCCTCTTAGCCTGCTCTTACACGTCATCGGGCATCGTTTGGACGTACCGGAGGCACCGGTCGCCGCCTCGGCGGCTCACGAGCGGAAGTACGACGTTGGGGAAAGACGACATGGAACCGAACAACAAAGAGCAGAGCGGTACCCCGGCTGAGACGACCCGTGGGAACGGCGGCTGGAGCCAGTTCGGCAAGGTGCCGCCCCAGGCCGGCGGCTACGCCGCGGCAGGGCCGGCCGAGCCGTGGGCGACGCCGCTGTCCGCGGCGCCGGAGCCGCCCGCGACACCCGTCCGGCGCGGTCTCACCGCCGGGCAGAAGATGGGCGTGGGCCTGGCGATGGCCGCGATGGCCGTGGGCGGCGGGGTGGCGGGGGCCCTCGCCGTGACGGCCTTCGGCGCCACCCCCGTGGCGCTTCCCTCCCCGGCCGCCGTCGCCAGGCCGGTCACCGACGTGGCCACGGTCGCCGACGTCGCCAAGGCCGTCCAGCCCGCGGTGGTGTCGATCCAGGTCAAGACCCCCAACGGTGGCGGCGAGGGGTCCGGGGTGGTGCTGTCGGCCGACGGCCTGATCCTGACCAACAACCACGTGGTGGCGGCCGGCGGGCAGGGCGGCCAGGTGACCGTCAAGTTCAGCGACGGCAAGACCGCCACCGCGAGGGTCGTCGGCACCGATCCGGCCACCGACCTGGCGGTCATCCGGGCGAACGACGTCTCCGGCCTCACCCGCGCCGCGATCGGCGACAGCGACAGGCTCAAGGTCGGCGACTCCGTGCTCGCCATCGGCAGCCCGCTCGGCCTGTCCGGCTCGGTCACCGCGGGGATCGTCAGCGCCCTGAACCGCACGCTGAACGTGGGCGGCCAGCCCCGGCCGCAGCTTCCCCCCGGCTGGGGCGGAGGCATGCAGCAGGAGGGCAGTGCGCCCGTCACCATCGGCGGGGTCATCCAGACCGACGCGGCGATCAACCCCGGCAACTCGGGTGGAGCCCTGGTCAACGCCTCGGGAGAGGTGATCGGCGTCAACAGTGCCATCGCCACCAACGGCGGCGAGGGCAACATCGGCGTCGGCTTCGCCATCCCGATCAACACCGCCATGCAGGTCGCCAAGCAGCTCATCGAGACGGGCAAGGCTACCCACGCCTTTCTGGGGGTCAACCTCGCCGACGCCACCGGCGACGCGGGCGGCGCGCTGGTGAGCCAGGTCGGCGAGGGCAGCCCCGCCGCCCGGGCCGGGCTGCGTCAGGGCGACCTCATCACCAAGATCAACGACACTCCCGTCGAGAACGCCGCCACCGTGGTCGGCGCGATCCGGGGCTTCAAGCCGGACCAGAAGGTGACCCTCACCTACGTCCGCGACGGCCGTTCCCAGACCATCACCGTGGCCCTGGCCGAGAAGACCGAATAGCCGCGGAGCCTCGGGAGGACGGACGCCAAGGCCGCCCCCTCCCGCGGAGGGGGCGGGGCGTCAGCGGCCGGAGGTCAGCGCCTCCGAACGCCACAGGTCGCGGTAGTAGCCCGGGGCGCGCACCAGTTCCTCGTGCGTGCCCCGCTGCGCCACCGCGCCGTTCTCCAGCACGACGATCTCGTCCACCCCCTCCAGCCCGCGCAGCCGGTGGGTGACCAGCAGCGTGGTGTGGCCGTGGGTGGCGTCCAGCAGGTCGGCCATGAGCGCGTCGGCGGTCTCCTCGTCCAGCGACTCGGCCGGCTCGTCCAGCAGCAGCACCGGCGGGTCGTTCAGCAGCGCGCGCGCCAGCGCCAGCCGCTGCAACTGCCCCCCGGAGACCGTCCGCCCGTCCTCCCCGAGGACGGTGTCCCAGCCGGTCCGCTCCACCCACCGCTCCAGGCGGGCCCGCCGTACGGCCTCGGCCAGCTCGTGCTCGCCCGCCTCCGGGCCGGCCAGCCGCAGGTTGTCCCGGAGTGACGTCTGGAACACGTAGGGGTCCTGGGTGAGTCCCGTCATCACCCGGCGCACGTCGTCGGAGGACAGCGCGCCGATCTCCACCCCGTTCAGCCGGATCGTGCCCGACTCCGGCTCCACCAGGCGCATCAGCGCCGACAGCAGGGTGCTCTTGCCCGCGCCGCTGGGACCGACCAGGGCGACGCGCCGGCCGGGGGTGAGGGTCAGGCTGACGCCGTCGAGCGCGGGCGGGCGGTCCGGGCCGTGCCGTACCACCAGGTTGTCGATCTCGACCGTCGGCGGGCCCTCGGGAACGGGAACGGGCCGGGCGGGCTCGGTCACGGCGGGCGGGGCCGCGCGGACCTCCCTCAGACGGCGCAGGGCGGCGAGCACCCCGGTCAGCCGCTCTCCGGCGGCGGCCATCGGCAGCACCGGCTCGAACGACACCAGCGTCGTCAGTGTGAGCACCGCCGTGACGACCGGCCCGGCTCCGGAGGCCGTGGCGATCAGCACGACCGCCGACACCGTGGCCCCCTGGACGAGCGTTCCCAGCCCGGAGGCCGTCGCGCCCGCCCGGGCCCGGCGGCGTTCGAGCGCGGCCAGCCGGGTGTCGGCCTCGGCGCAGGCCGCCAGGGCCCGGTCTCCGGCGCCGTAGGCGGCCAGGTCGGCCGCGCCGTGCACCAGGTCGGCGACCCGGGCCGCCAGCTCCGCCCGCGCCGGCGCGATCCGCGCGGAGCGGCGCCGCGCCGCCGCGGCGGTGACGCCGGGAATCAGCACCCCGGCCGTCACCAGCCCGGCCAGCAGTGCCGGCGCCGCCGCCGGAAGCGCGAACAGCGCGAGCACGACCGCGGCCAGCCCGGTCGCCAGCGCCGCCACCGCCGGCAGCAGGCAGCGCACCAGCAGGTCCTGCGCCGCCTCGGTGTCGTCCACCATCCGGCTGAGCAGGTCGGCGCCCCGGTGGGCCGGCGGCCCGGCCGGGATCAGCGCCCGGTACAGCCGTTCCCTGGCCGTGGCCTGCGCCCGCAGCGCGACGTCGTGGCCGGCCAGGCGCTCGCCGTAGCGCAGGACCCCCTTGCCGGTCGCGAACGCCCGCACCCCCACGATCGCCACGCTCAGCGCCGCGAGCTCGGGTCGCCCGGCGGCCCTGGTGATCAGCCACGCCGCCGATCCGATCAGCCCGAGCCCGGCGAGCTCGGCCGCCGCTCCGGCCGCGGCGGCCAGGAGCAGCCTTCTGTTCACGCGGCTCACCGGCCCCCCTCGCTCATCACGGCGGCGGGCACCACGCGTCCGCCGGACATCCGGATCACCCGGTCGGCCAGGTCGATCATCGCGGGCCGGTGCGCCACGATCACGGCGGTACGGCCCGCGGTGAGATCACGGGTCGCGGCCACGATCGCGCTCTCACTCCGGCCGTCGAGCCGCGCGGTCGGCTCGTCGAGGAGCAGCAGGCAGGCCGAGGGGCGGCAGAAGGCGCGGGCCAGCGCGATCCGCTGCCGCTGGCCGGCCGACAGGTCGGCGCCCCGCTCGCCGAGCACCGTCTCATACCCCCCGGGCAGGGCCGCGACGAACCCGTCGGCGTGCGCGGCCTCGGCCGCCGCCCGCACCTGGTCCGCGGTCGCGGCGGGGGAGCCGAGCCGGATGTTGTCGGCGACCGAGGCGGCGAACAGGTGGGGGCGCTGCGGCACGAACGCCAGCCGCCCGCGCCAGGAGTCGTCGCCGGCGAGTTCGGCGCCGTCGATCAGGACCCGGCCGGAGGCGGGGGTGACGAAGCCGAGCAGCAGGTGGAGCAGGGTGCTCTTGCCCGCGCCGCTCTCGCCGACCAGCGCGACCCGCTCGCCGGGCGCGATCATCAGCGAGACGTCCTCAAGCGCCGCCTCCCGGCGCCCCGGGTAGCGCACGGTGACGTTCTCCAGCCGGATCTCCGGCGCGGCGCCCGCCCGCCGGCCGGCGGACGGCGGGCGCGTGGGCGGGCTCGCCGACGGGCTCATCGGCGGGGCGTGACCGTCCGGGCCCGGCCGTGCCGTGGTCCGCGCGCCGGGCGCGGAGCCGTCCTGCCGCGCCGGGTCTTCGGCCTCGCCGTCCAGGAGGGAGAAGGCGTCGTCGGCCGCCGCGACCCCCTCCATCGCCGCGTGGAACCTGTTGCCCATGGTGCGCAGCGGCAGGTAAGCCTCGGGGGCGAGCAGCAGTACCAGCAGCGCGACGGGCAGTTCCAGCGACCCCGAGAGCAGCCGCAGTCCCACCGGCACCGCGACCAGCGCCAGCGACAGCGAGGCGGCCAGCTCCAGCACCAGCGACGACAGGAAGGCCACCCGCAGCGTGCGCATCGTGGCGGCGCGGTGGGCGTCCGCCACCCGCCGGATCACCTCCGCCTGGTAGCGCGCCCGGCCGAAGGCGCGCAGCGTGGGCAGCCCCCTGACCACGTCCAGGAAGTGGCCGCCGAGGCGGGCGAGGGCCCGCCACTGCCGTTCGGTGACGGCCTTGGTGTGCATGCCGACCAGCGCGCCGAAGACCGGGATGAGCGGCAGCGTGACCAGTACGATCGCCGCACTTGCCAGGTCGGCGGCGAACAGCCGGGCGAGCACGGCGATCGGCACGACGGCCGCCACCGCCGCCGCGGGCAGGTAGCCCGTCAGGTAGGGATCGAGGGCGTCCAGGCCCCGTCCGGCCAGCGTCACCAGCTCGCCGGAACGCCGCCCGGACCGGGCCGGACCCGTCTCGCGCAGCCGTGACAGCAGCCGGTGGCGCAGCGCCGACTTCACCCCGGTGCCCGTGCGCCCCGCCGCCTCGCCCTGGACCAGGCCCAGGGCCGCCCGGACGGCGACCACCGCCGCCAGCGGGACCAGCGCCGAGATCGCCAGGTGCCCGGACAGCACCCCGGCCAGGATCTCCGCCTGGGCCAGGACGAGCAGTCCCGCCAGGACCGCGGCGGCCAGGCAGAGCGCCAGGTGGCGGCGGACGGCGCGCTCGCCGAGCGCCAGCCGCAGGAGATCCTTGTGCATGGAGACCTTTAGAAGAACGAGGGAACGCGGTCGGCGCCGCGCCGGGGACCGAACGTGCGCCACACCCATACTTGCGCACCCACCATGACCGGTGTGAACGGCAGGATTATGAGACTGAGCACACTCAGCGTCTCCGCGGGCGCGGCGTGCCGGAGCAGCCACGGGGCCGAGGCGGCCACCGCCACCGCGGCCGGCGCGGCGGCGGCGCACGCCGAGACCAGCAGCGCCCTTGTGCCGCGGTGCGCGCCGGTCACCCGGCCGGGCAGCCGCCAGGAGACGAAGGTCCGGCCGTGGAAGGCGAACAGCGCGGCGAGCAGCGCCCCGCAGACGAGGCCGGAAAGACCGATCGGCGAGCCGGGCAGCCCTGCGAGCGCGGCCGACACCATGCCCCAGCTCAGCGCCAGGCCCAAGGAGGCGGCGCAGATCACCCGGTCCCAGCCGGCGCGCCAGGCGCGGCCGTCGAGGCGGCGGCGGAACCACAGGCCGGCGTCGCGCAGGATCCACGACAGCAGCAGGGCGACCACCGCCGGGTAGCCCTCGGCCGTCACCCGCTCCTCCAGGGAGGGGAAGGCCCCGGCCAGCACGCCGGCCGCGGCCACCAGCCACACCTCGTTGGCCAGGACGAACGGTGCCATGGCGGCGACGATCCGGTCCCGGTCCTCCTGGGTCCGGCCGAGCACGGGCAGCAACACGCCCAGGCCGATGTCGAAGCCCTCCAGGGCGAAGTAGCCGATCAGCAGCAGGGCGAGCACGCCGAGCCAGAGAACGTCCACGAAGGTTCCTCCCTAGTGGCTGAGCGCGGGCGCGCGCTCGTCGGGGCCGGTGAGGGCGAGGTCGTCCGCGCCGAGGGTGACGGCGCCGGGCCCCTGCCGGACCGTCCGGGCGATCAGGAGGTAGTCGACGACCGCGAGCAGGCCGAGCACCCCGGCGAAGCCGGTCAGCGAGACGGCGACCGCCGCCGGGGAGAGACCGGGGGAGAGGGCCTCGGCGACGGTGAGCCTGCCGTAGACCAGCCAGGGCTGGCGGCCGGTCTCGCGGGCCAGCCAGCCGAGGAGCGCGGCCAGGAACGGCAGCGGGACCATGAGCATGAGCAGTGGCTGCGCCCACCGCCAGCGCGGCAGCCAGTACAGGGCGGGCATCATCAGGAACATGAGGGCGAGCTGCAGCGGCTGCCCGATGGCGATCATGAGTCCGAGGCCGATCCCGGCCGGCGGGGAGCCGAACTTGCCGGGCTGGAGCTGGGAGATCGGGCCGAACTGCGCGTAGCCGAAGCCGACCGTGATCAGCGAGCCGATGAACGCGGTGGTCACGCCCAGGCGGAGCGAGCCGGTGAAGAGCGCGCGCTCGGCGGTTCCCCGGAACAGGTGGTAGGCCGAGGCCCCCATGACCGTGAAGCCGCCGGCCCACAGGCCCGCGCCGATCACGTGGGGGAGGGCCATGGTCAGCGTGGGGTTGGTGACCAGCGCGCCGAAATCGGTCAGGACCAGCCGGCCGCCCCGCTCCACGGCCCCGGCGGGGTTCTGCAGGAACGCGTTGGCCGCCATGACCCAGAAGGCGGACAGGTAGGCGGTGAGCGTCACCAGCCAGATGCACGCCAGGTGGAGCGGGCGGGGGAGCCGGCGCCAGCCGAAGATCCACAGCCCCAGGAAGGTGGACTCCAGGAAGAAGGCCACGAGTGTCTCGATCGCCAGGGGGGCGCCGAAGACGTCTCCGGCGTAGCGGGCCAGGCCGCTCCAGTTCAGGCCGAACTGAAACTCCATCACCAGCCCGGTGAGGATGCCCAGCGCGTAGTTGATCACGTAGATCTGGCCCCAGAAGCGGGTCGCCCGCTCGTGGACGGGGTCGCCGGTCAGGGTGTGGCGGGTGTGCATGATCGCGACCAGGGGGGCCAGGCCCAGGGTCAGCACGACGAACAGGAAGTGAAGACTTCCCGTCACCGCGAACTGGACGCGGGCCAGGTCGAGGACGTCCACGGATTCACCTCCATCGCTCTCCGTTTATCTGTAGGCAGCCTACATGTAGAAAGCCTACATGTAGGCTGCCTATATGAGGGGTAGGATGGAGGCGTGAACGAGCGAGGCGACGGAGGCGGCCACCGGTGGGCTCACCGGGAGGCGCGGTGGTGAGCGGAGGGGGCGGGGTGAGCCCCGACGCGCTCCGAGGGCACATGGACGCCCTGCTGCTGTCCGTGCTGGAGCACGAGCCCCTGCACGGTTACGCGATCATCGAGGCGCTGCAGGCGCGCAGCGGCGGCGCGCTGAGCGTGCCGACCGGCACCGTCTACCCCGCTCTGCGCCGGCTGGAGCACGCCGGATACCTCGCCGGCGAGTGGGCCACGGTGGGCGGGCGCAGGCGGCGGACCTACCGGCTGACCTCCTCGGGCCGCGCGGCCCTCACCGGGGAGCGCTCCGCCTGGCGGAGGTTCGCCGGCGCGATCGGCAGGGTGCTCGACCCCGGGGTCATGCGGGGGCCGGCGGGCGGCGCGTGACGCCCAGGCAGCGGGCCGCGCAGTAAAGGTGCGCGAACGTGACCCCGTGGGTCACCAGCGCCGCCGCGATCCCCGGGAGATAGGCGTAAAAGCCCGGCGGGCCGTGCGAGCCGTGGATCAGCGCGAGGCTCAGCGCGACCCTGACCGGCAGCGTGCACCAGACCAGCAGGGCCAGGGACCGCACGACGCGCCGGGGGCGGTGGATCCGGCGCAGCCCGCGCCCCAGCGCGAACAGCGCGGCCCCGCCGAGCGCGCCGACGAGGAACTGCAGGGCGTCCAGGCTCCGGGAGACGGGGAGGAACCAGCCGGGCCAGGTCGCGTAGACCGCCGGGCCGGTGGGAAAGATCCGCCAGATCAGGCTCCACATGAGCGTGACCAGCGGCACGCTGACGAACAGCAGGCCGGCCAGCCTCCGGCCGGCGAGCACCGAGAGCTCCTCCTGGAATCCCGGGGCGACCTCGTCGATCGCGCCGAACTCCTCCACGGCGGCCCGCTCGGCCTCGTCCCGTCCCAGCCCATCGCACTCCAGCGCCTCGGCGGCGTCGAGGAGGTTGTCCCGCGCCTCGGCGACCAGGTCGAGCTTCGGGCCCCTGGGACCGGTGAGGACGCGGCCGAGCTCGGTCACATAGCCGTCGATGACCCCGCCCGTCGTCCTCACCCCCGTCCCGCCGCCCGCGGAGGGGGCGCCCTGCCGTACATCGTCGTGGGAGGGCGGGCCGGGCGCATCGGGGAAGACCCTGAGAAGACCCCGGCTCTCCCTCCCCCGTCCGGCGTACGGCCCGCCGTGGCGTCCGCCGTACCCGGGGCGGCGGGCGGCGCGGACGTCACGGCGGGTGCCACGGCGGGGGGACGGTCACGGAAGGTAGTGGGTCGGGGGGACGGGGGGCCGGGGCGGGTGGACGCGCCGGGCCGCGTGGGAGGCCGAGCCCACCAGGAGGCTGCCGGCCGCGATCGCCGCGGTCAGGGCGAACCACCCCAGCGTCCGCCCCATCCGCAGGCCGTACCCGCTGACGGCCCAGTGGAGCGCCAGCAGCCAGCGAGCGGGCGAACGGCTGGTGAGGCGGCGCATCTCCATGGCGCCGAAGGCGAAGTCGGCGGCGGTGGCCTTGTCGTCCACCCCCGCGCGGAGTCGGGAGTAGAGGGCGGCGAGCCGGTGCGGCGCCGGCGGTTCGGCCTCCGTACCCGTGGCCGCGCCCGATGACGCCGGCCCCTGTCCCTGCCCCGGGCCCGCGCCCGGACCGGGGCGCGACCAGCCGCGCCAGGCGTGCTCGTCGGCCAGGGTGTGCCGCCGGCTCCACCATCGAAGCGGCGGCCAGCGCAGCGCGAACCGCACACCGCGCGGCGTGGTGGCGAAGGTGCATCCGGTCAGCCGGAGCCGCTCGGGTGTGCGGATCCCGGCGAACCGGCAGGTGCTGAGGTCGACGCAGCGCAGCTCCAGCGCCTCGGTCTCCACCTCGCGCAGCGAGACCACCTTGCTCGTGCCCCGGCCGTCGACCGTGGCCGGGCCGTGCAGCGTCGCCCCCTCCAGATCGGCGTGCGCGTCGTCGAGGCGCACGGTCAGCCGTCCGGTGACCCGCATCCGCCGCAGGTCCACCGGGCAGCCTCGGACCGTCAGGTCGAGCCCGTTGCCCGCCCACGCCCCGGTGAGGCTGAGACGGCGGCCGACCGCGGCGGGTGCCACGGAGGCACCCGCCCAGAACCGCGCGGCCTCGAACCCGGCCAGCCCGCCGAAGTCCACCTTCCGGAGCGACACCATCCGGCCGAAGCGGCATCCACGGAAGGTCGCGTCCCCGCCGAAGCGGCTGCCGTCGAAGGTGGCGAAGTCGTGGAACTCCGCCCCCTCGAAGGAGGCCGTCCGCGCGAATCCGCCCGCGCTGAACAGCGCGTCCCTGGCCACGGACATCCGGTCGAAGGCGGCGTGCCCGGCGACCGTGACGCCGTGCAGCGACAGCTCCTTGGAGAACCTGACCTCCCTGAAGGAGACGTTGCCCGTGAAGCGCGCGTCGACGAAGGAGGCGAGCCGGCGGAAGCGCGCCTGGTCGAAGGAGACGTCCCCCTCGAACACCATGCCGCCGAACCTGGCGTCCTCGGTGAACGTGGCGCGGTCGAACCTGGTCCGTCCCAGGTTGCCGCGTGTGGCGGTCAGGATCCGCCGCAGCAGATCCCTGCCCACCGTGGTGCCCCGCAGATCGATCGCCGAGCCGGAGGCCATGCCTCCGACGATCTCGTCCAACTCGCGGGGGGCGAGATGGGCCAGACAGCGTCCGTACGGCTGTCGCGCCGCTCCAACGCACTCCGGGGAGACGGCGCAGGTGACCCAACCCACGTCCAGAGTTCTCATGACCATGTGATACCCAGGACGAAGCGGAAAGAGAGATCTAGGTCACGGCAAGTTAGAGCCAATGCCATAGGGTCACCATTAAGTATCAAGATTCCCTGCTTTACTCTTCTGTGGACTTTCAAGTAAGTGTGGGGCTGTCAATCCCGCTCTACGCTCCGGGTCATGCGTGCTCTGTCCCGGGCGTTCACCGCCCTCACCGCCCTTGGCACCACCGCCCTCACCGCACTCGTCCCCCTTTCCCCACCCGCCGCCCTGGCCGTTCCGGGCGCCGCGTTCCCCCCGCCCGCGGGCCGGGCCCCGGCCCCCGTACCGCCTTCCGCGGCGGCCTCGGCCCCCGCGCGGGCCGCAGGGTCCGCACCGGGAACGGCCGGGCGGGCGTGTGAGACCCCGCCCACCCACCGGATCGCCCAGGTGCAGGGAGGCGGGGACGCCAGCCCGCTGGCCGGGCAGACCGTCCGCGTCGCGGGCGTGGTGACCGGCGACTTCCAGCAGACCGGCGGGCTCGGCGGGTTCTTCCTGCAAGACCCCGTCCCCGACGCCGACCCGGCCACCTCCGAAGGGCTGTTCGCCTTCGCCCGCGACACGTTCAAGGACGTGAAGGCCGGGGACCGGGTTCTGGTCACCGGCAAGGTCGTGGAGTTCAACGGCCTGACCGAGCTGTCACCGGTCACCGCCGTGGACGTCTGCGGCGCGGGCACCGTCACCCCGGTCCGGCGGCGCCTGCCGCGTGCCGCGGGCACGACCTTCGAACCGGTCGAGGGCATGCTCGTCGCCTTTCCCGAGCGGCTCACCGTCACCGACCACTACAACCTCGGCCGATACGGCGAGATCACCCTCTCCTCCGAGGGCCGCCTGTACCAGCCGACCGACCGGCCCGGAGTCGACGCGGCCCTGAACGAGCGGCGGAGCCTGCTCGTCGACGACGGCTCCACCGTGGAGAACCCGGCGAAGGTCCCCCACACCGGCCCGCGCACCGTCCGGCTGGGCGACTTCGCGCGAGGCGTCACCGGGGTGATGGCCTACGGCTTCGGCCGGTACCGGCTGCAGCCGACCAGGCCGCTCGTCGTGAGGCAGGCCGGCCCGCGCCCGTCCAAGCCGTTCCCGGTGCCGGGCAACGTCAAGGTGGCGAGCCTCAACACCCTCAACTGGTTCACCACCTTGCGCTCGCGCGGCGCGAGCACCCCGCAGGAGCAGCGGCGGCAGCTGGCCAAGCTGGTGTCGGCGCTGAAGGGCCTCGACGCCGACGCCGTCGGCCTGATGGAGGTCGAGAACAACGGCCCGGCCGCGGTGGGGGCCCTGGTCGACGCGCTCAACGCCGAGGCCGGGGCGGGCACCTACGCGGCGGCGGCCCACCCGGCCCCCGGCACCGACCTGATCCACGTGGCGATGATCTACAAGCCCGCCAGGCTCCGGCCCGTCGGCCCGGCCCGCTCCTCGGCCGACCCGGTTTTCCGGCGGCCCCCGCTGATCCAGACCTTCCGCCGAGTCCGGGGCGGTGAGCCGTTCACGGTGATCGTCAACCACTTCAAGTCGAAGGGGTGCGACGCCGCCGCCACCGGCCCCGACGCCGACAGGGGCGACGGGCAGGGCTGCTACAACGGCGAGCGCGTCCGTCAGGCGGCGGCGACGCTGGGGCTCGTCAAGAGTCTGCGGCTGCCCGGCCCGCTGGTGCTGGGAGACCTCAACGCCTACGGGGAGGAGGAGCCGATCCACACGCTGGAGGCCGGCGGCCTGACCAGTGTGAGCAAGAGGTTCATCCCCGCGCGGCTGCGCTACAGCTACCTCTACGACGGCCGCAGCGGTGAGCTGGACCACGCTCTGGTGGGCCGGGACCTGATCGGACGGGTCACCGGCGCGACCATCTGGCACATCAACGCCGACGAGAGCCGGATCCTCGACTACAACACCGAGTACAACCCGCCGGACCTCTACCGTCCCGACGCGTTCCGTTCCTCCGACCACGACCCGCTGATCGTCGGGCTCACCCTGCCCGGCGGGCGGTAGCCTTGCCGGACCGTCGGGCCACGGGCCGGTGACGGCGGTCACGCCGCCGGACGATCGGCGTGCCGCCCCCCGTCTCCGCCCCCCGTCTCCGGAAGGCGGAGACGGGGGGCGGGATGGAATGCGCCCCGGCGGGAAATGGTTATTCAGCCAGACAGACCCGATGAAGGCCCGATAACAGAAGGAGCCGCCGGTGGCGACCATTGAGGTAACCGAGAAGAACTTCAACGACATCGCCGACGAGGGGATCGTCCTGCTGGACTTCTGGGCGGCGTGGTGCGGGCCGTGCCGTACGTTCGGCCCGATTTTCGAGAAGTCGTCGGAAAAGCATACCGACATCACGTTCGGCAAGATCGACACCGAGGCGCAGCAGGGCCTGGCCCAGGGGTTCGAGATCACGTCGATCCCGACGGTCATGGCCATCCGTGACGGCATCGTCGTCTTCGCCCAGCCCGGAGCGCTGCCCGAGGCCGCACTGGAGGACCTGATCGGCCAGGTCCGCGCGCTCGACATGGACGCGATCCGCGCCGAGCTGGCGAGCGAGATGGGCGTGCAGAACAACTGAGGCCCGCCCTCGAAAGACCCCGCGGCCGGTGACGGCGCGGGGCTTTCGCGTTTTCGGCGTTCTTCGCGGTGGGGCGGGTCAGGCCGAGCGGTAGAGCTCCGCCACCCGGAAGGCCAGGTCCAGCGACTGGCTCCGGTTGAGGCGGGGGTCGCAGGCGGTCTCGTAGCGCAGCGCCAGGTCGTCCTCGACGATCTCGTTGCCGCCGCCCACGCACTCGGTGACGTCGTCACCGGTGAACTCGATGTGGACGCCGCCGGGGTGGGTGCCCAGCGCGCGGTGCACCTCGAAGAAGCCCGCCACCTCGTTCAGGACGTCGTCCAGACGGCGGGTCTTGTGGCCGCTGGGGGCCTCGAAGGTGTTGCCGTGCATCGGGTCGCAGACCCAGGCCACCTGCGCGCCGTCGGCGGTGACCTTCTCCACCAGCGCGGGCAGGTAGTCGCGGATCTTCGAGGCGCCCATCCGGGTGACGAACGTCAGGCGCCCGGGCTCGTTGCCGGGGTTGAGCTTCTCGACCAGCGCCAGCGCCTCCTCGGCCGTGGTCGTCGGGCCGAGCTTCACCCCGACGGGGTTGCTGATGCGGGAGAAGAACTCCACGTGCGCGCCGTCGAGCTGGCGGGTGCGCTCGCCGATCCAGACCATGTGCGCCGACACGTCGTACGGCCGGCCGGTCCGGGAGTCGACCCTGGTGAGCGCCTGGTCGTAGTCGAGGATCAGCGCCTCGTGCGAGGAGTAGAACTCCACGCTGTGGAACTCCTCCGGGTCGGCCCCGCAGGCGCGCATGAACGCCAGCGCCTGGTCGATCTCCCGGGCGAGCCGCTCGTAGCGTTTGCCGGCGGGTGACTCGCTCACGAAGTCCTGGTTCCAGGCGTGCACCTGGCGCAGGTCGGCGTAGCCGCCCTTGGTGAACGCGCGGATCAGGTTCAAGGTGACCGCTGAGGAGTGGTAGGCCCGCAGCAGCCGGCCGGGGTCGGGCGCGCGAGAGGCGGGGGTGAAGTCGAACCCGTTGACCATGTCGCCGCGGTAGGCCGGGAGCTCCACGCCGTCGCGGACCTCGGTCCCCTTGGAACGGGGCTTGGCGAACTGCCCGGCTATCCTGCCGATCTTCACAACCGGCACCTTCGCCGCGTAGGTGAGCACGATCGCCATCTGCAGCAGCGTCTTCAGCTTGTTGCGCACGCAGTCGGCCGTGGCCCCGGCGAAGGTCTCGGCGCAGTCGCCGCCCTGCAGCACGAACGCCTCGCCGCGTGTCACGGCCGCCAGCTCGGTCTTGAGGTTGTCACACTCTCCCGCGAAGACCAGGGGCGGCAGCCCCGCGATCTCGGTGACGACCTTGTCCAGCTCGTCGCGGTCGGGCCATTCGGGTTGCTGCGCCGCGGGCAGCCCCCGCCAGGAATCGAGGTTGTTGCTCACGACATACCAGGCTATTGCAAGCGTGTGGGCGAACCGACCCTGATGACAACGGATTGAGGACGTCTTTATGCCCTGTACGGTCTCTCGGGCGTCCGGACGTGCTCGGGCAGGACGCCGGAGCCGATGAAGCGGCGGGCGAGCGCTCCGAGCACCGGCAGGGAGGAGATGTCGCGCGGCACCGGCGGCCCGCCGCGCCGGGACAGGGCCGGGCGGATCACACGGTCCTGCACCACGCGCTGGGCGAACTGGGTCACCACGGTCGGCGGGGTACGGCGGCGCTGGATCCGGGCGAGCAGGGACACGGGGACAGGGCCTCCGGCCGCCAGCGGCCCGGCCAGCGCGTTGGCGGCGGCCACCGCGTCCTGTACGGCGAGGTTGACGCCGACGCCGAAGACCGGGGACATGGCGTGCGCGGCGTCCCCGATGACCAGCAGGCCCGGCCGGTACCAGCGGCGCAGCCGGTTGAGCGCGACCGAGAGCACGCTCACGTCGCCGAAGCCGGTGAGCAGCCCGGTGCGCCCGGCCAGGAACGGCAGCAGCCGGGCCACCGGCTCGCGCAGCGCCTCGATGCCCCGGGCCCGGAGGGAGTCGAAGCCCCCCTTGGGGATCATGTAGGCGAGCTGCCAGTAGGTCCCCCGGTCGATCACCGCCATGAGGTGGCCGCCGGAGAGCCGCAGGAACGTCTCGTCGGGGTCCGCGGGCTCGCGCGGCAGCCGGAACCAGACCACGTCCATCGGCGCCCCGTGCTCCACCGGGACGAGCCCGGCGGCCCGGCGCACGTCGGAGTGGCGGCCGTCGGCGGCCACGGTCAGCGTCGCCCGGAGTTCGTGTTCCCCGCCGGGGTCGCGGTAGCGGACCCCGCGCACCGCGCCGCCCTCGCGGATCACGTCGTGCACCTCGGCGTTCATGAGGAGGCGGAACCCGGGGTAGCGTGCGGCGGCGTCCGTCACCAGGGCGAGGAAGTCCCACTGCGGCACGAACGCTATATATCGATATTTGGTGTGAAGCTTGGATAGATCGGCAATGGGCACCACGCCGTCGTCGGTATGGATCGTCAGGCTGCGCGCCTTGTGATGCGGGATCCGGTGAAACTCCTCGGCCAGCCCGATCTCGTCGAGCACCTCCAGGGTGGAGGGGTGGATGGTGTCGCCGCGGAAGTCGCGCAGGAAGTCGCCGTGTTTCTCCAGCAGCGTCACCGGGACGCCCGCCCTGGCCAGCAGCAGCGCGAGCATGGCCCCCGCCGGGCCGCCCCCGGCGATCACGCATGTGTTCCGGCTCATAATTCATCACCCATTGAAATCTTTGCCCGGATGCCGCCCCGGGGAAACCGTCTTCCCGGTGACCCGCCCGTGGCCCCGTACCGGACGGACGGGCACGGGGCCACGGGACGGGCACGGGGCGGACGCGGGGGCCGGCACGGGCGGGGCGGAACAGGACCCGCGGCGCCTCCGCCACCGGCCTCCCTCAGGCGGGGGAGATCGTCCAGGACGCCTCGGCCCGGTCTCCGGGCCGGAGCACGATCAGGTCGGTGCCGGAGGTGAAGGCGTCGGGAGGGCAGGACATCGGCTCCACGGCCAGCCCCCGGTGACCGAGCCCGGTGCCGGTGCACACCTGGACCCACGGCAGCGCCGCGGCGTCCCAGCGGACCTCGACCCCGCCCGCCGGGCCGCTCACCCGCACCCTCGTCAGGCCGTCCTCGCCCGGCAGGAGCCCGGTGAAGGCGTGGTCCACCGCCGTGCCGCCGATCGCCCGCGGCCTCCTGAAGTCGTACGGCGTGCCGGAGACGTCCTCCAGGGAGCGCGGCAGCAGCCGGTCGTCCACCCGCAGCACCCGCTGGGCGGGGACCCGCAGCGTGTAGTCCTCGACGTCGTCACCGGCCAGCAGCCAGGGGTGCCCCCCGCAGCCGTAGGGGGCGGCCTCACCGCCGGTGTTCTCGGCGGTGAGCGTGGTGGACAGCCCGTCCGGGGTCAGGGTGTGGAGCACCTGGAGGGCGAGGGAGAAGGGATAGCCGGGGGAGGGGGTGAGCGTGCGCGCCAGCCGTGCGAAACCGTGCTCGTCCTCCACCGACAGCCACTCCACCGCCCGCCAGCCGTCCCGGGCGACCAGGCCGTGCAGCGCGTGTCCCCGGTCGCCGTCGTCGGCCGCGAGCCGGTGCGTCCGGCCGCCGAAGGTGTAGCGCGCGTCGCCGACCCGGTTGGGCCAGGGGGCGAGCAGGGCGCCGCTGTAGTGAGGGATCGGCCCGTCCGCCGGCCAGGGGGTCACCAGGTCGCGCTCACCGTGACGCAGCGCGCGCACGGCCGCCGTCCGCTCGTCGATCTCGGCGCGCAGGCCGCCGCAGCGGAGGGTGAACTGCCGGGACACGGGGGTCCTTTCGCCGGGGGCCGGATGAGGGCGGGCGGCACGGCTCGCCGGAACCCACGCTACCGGTCGCACGGGCGTCCCGGACGGCGGGAAGGGGCGCGGAGCCCGGCACCGGGCTCCGCGCCCCTTCCGGGCGGGGTGAGGGGGTCAGCCGCTGTAGATCGGGTAGCCGTAGCCGACGATCTGCGAGGTCGGGCGGACCCGCTGCTCGACCCGGCCGTTGCCGGTGTTGCCCTCGATCGTGGTGATCGTGCCGTCGCCGTTGTCCTTCTTCACGAAGCCGACGTGGTCGATCCCGTCGAGATCCTTGCCGCCCGCCCAGTCGAAGTAGACGACCGCGCCGGGTGAGGGGGTCGTTCCCCACTGGCCGTTCCGCTTGAACCACTTGGCGTGGGTGACGGTGTAGGCGTCCCAGCCCATGGTGGGCCGGATGCCCGCCTGCTCGCCCACCCAGGAGACGAACATCGCGCACCAGGGGGCGTTGGCGTACTCCTGGACGCGGCCGCCGTCGCGGGCGACGGTCTCCTTGGCGCGCGGGGAGGACATGTACCAGCTGTGGAACTTGGTCCCGCCGCCCCGGGAGTCCTCGCTGACGCCGATCTGGTTGGCGGCGATGTCCAGGACCTGCTGGGCGGTGACCCTCGGCAGCCGTTCGGCCTCAAGCTGGAGCGCGGTCCGCGCGGGCTTGGAGAACTCCGCGGGAGGGGCGTTGAGCGGGTTGTGGCCGGGGGAGTCCGCCAGGGCGGCGGGGCTCGTCGCGACGGCCCCGGCCAGGGCGACGGAGGCTCCGAGGATGATACGGGCCAGGTAGTGCGTCTTGGGGGTAAGGCGGTGCTTGGCCATGAGGGGGTTGGACTCCTTGCTTCGCTTCCATACCGCCTACCGGGTTAGCTGACGGGTTCGGGCTGGGAAGTGCCCTACGGCGCGCGAACGCGCTGATTCACCCCAGGAACGTGGTTCCCCGGTTCCGCGGAGCCCGCGGATTCGGCGGCCGCGCCCCCTCGGGTGGGAGACCCACCAGGTGGAGCGCGGTCGGGCAATGTGTTGGCAATGCGCGGGCCTTTGCGGGCCCAGGCGTTCGCCAGGAATTCGTCGAAACTACGCGAACGGGACAGACGATTACAAGTGGGACACATTGCCATGGCTTGGGAATACGCCGTCATCGGGCGGCGGAGCCGTGCCCTCCCCGGCGGCCCCACGGGCGCGCCGATCTTCGCCGCGATCTCCACAACCCCTGTGAGCGGCGGGTTTCAGGGCGGCGGGGCTATCGGGGAGAAGAGGGCGCCCGCGGACGGCGGTCCTCCGCGGCGCCAAAGGTAGATCTTTTGTCCGGGGCTTTCTTTACCCCGTCCTGACGTCCGGGTTCGCGGTTCCGGACGACGGTCACCCCGTCGCCGCCGCAGGGGCCTCCGCCGGGCGGGGAGGGAGCGGGTCCCGGCGGCGGGAACCCGCTTTCGGTCAGGGCTCCGCCGCCCGGGCGTGGATCAGCGGGAGCAGCACCCGGTCCACCGCGCGCTCGGCGAACGCGCCGTCGAGCGGCTGATCGGTGAGGAGGAGCCGGTGCCAGGCCAGGGCCTCGGCGATCGTCCTGATCTCCCCGGGGTCGGCGCCCTCCGGCGGCTCGCCCCGCCGAGAGGCGGGGCCGGGGGGCGGGGCGACGCCGGTGACGCCGGTGACGCCGGTGACGCCGGAGCGTGGCACGTTGTCGCGGAGGGCCGCCGCCAGGTCCGGGGTGGTGAGCAGGGCGGGGAGCAGGCCGAGGATCGTGCTGCGCCTCTCCTCCAGGACGTCGCAGAACGCCTTCACCGCCGTCACGAGGTCGTCGCGCATGGAGCCGGTTCCGGGGGTGGGGGCCGCCTCGACCTCCAGGTGGTTGCGGACCAGATCGACCACCAGGGCCTCCTTGCCCGGCCAGCGGCGGTAGATCGTCGCCTTGCTCGCGCCGGCGCGCCTGGCGATCTGGTCGACGGACATGCGATCGAACCCGACCTCCGAGAGCAGTTCAGCGGTCGCGTCGAGGATCGCCTGCTCCCGCCTGGGGTCGAGACGCACGATTCCTCCGTTGGGCTACGGGTGCCGTTCGATCACCTCGAATCGTACGCCGGTGAGGTCTTCCGATGTCTCCCACAGCCTCCGAGCCAGTTCCTCGTCCCGCGCCCTGGCCGAGGGGACGAGCCTTCTGGGGCCGGGGCCGATGAACTCCCCCTCGGTCACCTCGGGGGAGGTCGCCGCGTACAGGGAGGGGATCGCGCCCTTCTCAGGAGGCTGGAAGAGCAGCCGGAACAGGGCGGTGAACGGCCCGGCGAGCACGCCCGGCCTCAGGATGTTGGTGGCCGTCACGCCGGGATGGGTGGCCAGGCTGAGCAGCCGCGTGCCCGCGCGCCGCTGCAGCTCCAGGGTGAACAGCAGGTTGGCGAGCTTGGACCTGCCGTAGGCCGAGAAGCGCCCGTAACGGCGTTCGAGGCCAAGATCGCCGAAGTCGATCTCCCCCATGGCGTGCGCGTCGCTGGAGACGGTGACGACCCGGGCGCCCGGCCGGTCGAGCAGGCGCGGCAGCAGCAGGCCGGTCAGCGCGAAGTGCCCCAGGTGGTTGGTGCCGAACTGCGTCTCGAAGCCGTCGACGGTGGTCCGCCGGGGGATCCCGGCGACCCCCGCGTTGTTGATCAGCAGGTCGAGCGGCCCGTCGAGGGCGGCGGCGAAGGCCCGCACCGAGCCGAGGTCGGCCAGATCCAGCCGTCCGACCTCGACCGAGGCGTACGGCACCCGCGCCCGGATCGCGGCGGCGGCGGCCTCCCCCCTGGCGAGATCGCGGACGGCCAGGGTCACCCGGGCTCCGCGCCCGGCCAGGTGCAGGGCGGTCGGCAGGCCGATTCCGCCGCTGGCGCCGGTGACCAGCGCCGTGGAGCCGGTCAGATCGGGAATGTCGGCCGGAGTCCACATGGGCTCGCTCCTCTTGCTGCTCTTGCTGCGCCGTGAAACGTCGTGTACGGAACCGTTCCGTACACGACGGTAAAACCCCGGGCGCGGACGCACAAGAGGGCGTGTTCAGATGCTCACTCATGGTTTCCGGACATGCAAGAAGCCGGGATTGCGGAATGGCGCGGTGGGGCGGCCGCCGGGCGGCGCCGCCCGAGGAGGGGCCTCACCTCCTCCCGGCGCCGATGGAGTCCATGAGCATCGGGAGCGCGCGCTCCAGGCCGCGCCGCCAGTACGGCCAGTTGTGCGTGCCGGGTCCGTAGAAGTCCGTCGTGACCACGCCACCGGCTCCCCTGGCCCGCTCGGTGAAGGTCTCCGCCTGGCGGAGCAGGTCGGTCTCCCTTTCGTCCCGGGCCGTCCCGGCGGGGTCGAGCGGGCCGGGGGAGCCGTCGCCGCAGGAGACGAACAGCCGCACGCCGCGCAGCCTCGCCGTCAGGTCGGCCGGGTTGTGCTCGGCCCACCCGGGGTCCCCCGGGGCGCCCCACAGGTCGGCCGGGTCCTCGCCGTCGCGGTCGAGCAGCCAGGCGACGCCGTCGCCGCCGTCACGGGTGTTCAGCATGCCGGAGAAGGAGGCCGCCGCCTGGAACATGCCCGGATGGCGGGCCGCGTAGGACATCGCGCCGAACCCGCCCATGGACAGGCCCGCGACCGCGCGCCGGTTCCCGGCGCCGTAGTCGCGCTCCAGGAGCTGCCGGACCTCGGTGAGGTGGAAGGTCTCCCAGCCGGGCCCCTCCCGCCAGTCGGAGTAGAAGCCGACCTCGCCGCCCTCCGGTATGACCACGATCGCCGGATAACGGGAGGTGAGCCCGGCGGCGTCCCCCTGGGTGACCCACGCGTCGTAGTCGGCGTGGCAGCAGCCGTTGAGCAGGTACAGCACCGGCCACGGCCCCGATCCCGGCCGCCAGCCCTCGGGCAGCAGCACGCGGACCATCCCCTCGCGTCCCAGCGCGGGGGAGGCGACCGTCAGCACGAGGTCGCGCTCGCCGAGGCGGTGGACCCTGACGTCCTGCCGGTCCTCGTCAGGGGAGTCGCCCGAGGAGAAGGGCATCAGCAGGGCCAGGAGCACGGCCACCACCGCTGCTCCGGCCAGCAGGAACACTCCGAGACGTACGGCTGTGCGGTTCACACCGCCAATCCTGGCGGCTGCCGGCGATCACGGGAAGCGCCCGGGGACGCGAGGCGTGGCGAGCCGCCCGCCGGCCGGGGTGGTCCGTCCCCGGCCGGCCGCCGTCCCCCAAAGACGTGCCCCCCGTGCCCTCCGCTCCTCTCCCGCGAGGGGGAAACGGCCCCCGGAAGCCCTTCTGGCCTGTATCTTTGCCGAATCGTGTAACAACTTTGCAGACTCTTTCGAAAACTCCTTCCCCGGCCGTCCGCCTCCGCGTAGCGTCCGGCCTACCTTGACCGGCTCGGCCCCGCGGGGCCGGTTCCGTCGAGCCGTGAGGGCGAGGCCGCCGCGCCGGTTCTTCGCGGCCGGGTCCTTCCGGCCGCGGCGACCGCGTCTCCCCTCCGCGCGGGGCCGTACGGCCGGGGGCCGCACCGCCGATCGCCGCCTCGTCCCGCTGTTCGTCCTGATGTTCCGTTCCGCTGTGTCGTTTGATCGGGGGATCGACATGACCGAGCTCGTCCGTACGGACCGCGCCGAGGAGACCACGGGCCGCTGGTGGCGCGACGCGGTGATCTATCAGGTCTACGTGCGCAGTTTCGCCGACGGCAACGGGGACGGGATCGGCGACCTGCCGGGCGTGCGGAGCCGGCTGCCCTACCTGGCGGAGCTGGGGGTGGACGCCCTGTGGCTGACCCCGTTCTACACCTCGCCGATGGCCGACTTCGGGTACGACGTGGCGGACTACCGGGACGTGGACCCGATCTTCGGGTCGCTGGCCGACGCCCGTGCCCTCATCGACGACGCCCACCGGCACGGCCTGCGGGTGATCGTCGACGTGGTGCCCAACCACACCTCCGACAGACACGCCTGGTTCCGTCAGGCGGTCGAGGCCGGGCCGGGGGGGCCGGCGCGCGGGCGTTACATCTTCCGCGACGGCAGGGGTGAGGGCGGGGTGCTGCCCCCCAACGACTGGGAGTCGGTCTTCGGCGGCCCCGCCTGGAGCCGCCTGCCCGACGGGCAGTGGTACCTCCACCTGTTCGCCCCCCAGCAGCCCGACCTGAACTGGGAGAACCCCGAGGTCCACGCGGAGTTCGAGTCGGTCCTGCGCTTCTGGCTCGACCTGGGGGTGGACGGCTTCCGGGTGGATGTGGCCCACGGCATGGTCAAGGCGGAGGGGCTGCCCGACGTCGGTCACACCGGCCAGGTCAAGATGATCGGCACCGGTGTGGTCCCGTTCTTCGACCAGGACGGGGTGCACGAGATCCACCGGGCCTGGCGCAGGCTGCTCGACTCCTACCCGGGCGAGCGGATCGGCGTCGCCGAGGCGTGGGCGCCCTCACCGGCGCGGCTGGCCGCCTACATCCGCCCCGACGAGATGCACCAGGCGTTCAACTTCCACTTCCTGACCACTCCGTGGGAGGCGGCCGGGTTCCGCGCGGTGATCGAGGAGTCGCTGGAGACCGCGGGGCTGGTCGGCGCGCCCAGCACATGGGTGCTGTCCAACCACGACGTCAAGCGGCACGTCACCCGTTACGGCGGGGGCGCGGCGGGGCTGCGCCGGGCCCGCGCCGCGGCGCTGCTGATGCTCGCGCTGCCCGGCTCGGCCTACGTCTACCAGGGTGAGGAGCTGGGCCTTCCGGAGGTTCTCGACCTGCCGGAGGAGGTCCTGCGCGACCCGCAGCGGCTGCGCGACCCCGAGGACGGCCGGGACGGCTGCCGGGTGCCCATCCCGTGGACCGGCGCCGGGCCCCACTTCGGCTTCGGCCCGCCGGGCACCGGGGAGCCGTGGCTGCCCATGCCCCTCTCCTTCGGTCCGCTCAGCGTCCAGGCGCAGTCGGGGGACCCTCTTTCCACACTGAGCCTGTACCGGGAGGCGCTGCGGATCAGGCGCGAGCGGCGCGCCTTCGGCGACACTCCGCCGGTCTGGCTCGACGCGCCGGGGGGCACGCTGGCCTTCACCCGGGGTGAGGGGTTCGCCTGCACGGTCAACCTGACCGGAGAGCCGGCCGAGATGCCGCTTCCGGGACGGATGCTCCTGGCCAGCGCCCGGCCGGCCGTCGAGGACGGTGTGGTGCGGCTCGCGCCCGACTCGGCCGTCTGGTGGGAGCGCGACGGCCTCTGACGGCCCTCGACGGCGCTGACGGCCGTCTCCCCGCCGGCTCCCCGGGTGGCCCGGGCCCGTAGGGCGCGGGGCAGGGGCGGCGGAGCCCCGCCCGGGGCGGATGTTCCCTCGATCCGGGTGAAAGAGTTGTAACGGTTCGCTGTGGGAGCGTTACCCCGGCGACCGCGGGGCCCGCCGGTGTGCCAGGATCATGCGCTGACCAGCAGACTGTGAGGGCGATGGGGTGTGTAGGGGCATGGAGGCGACCTGGGCGCGGTGGGTTTCCGTCCTGACGGCGTGCGCGGCGGGCGGCCTTCTCGTCGTGACGCCGTCCGCCACGGCCGTGACGGGGGGTGCGGCCGCAGCGGGCCGGGTCTACTACGTGGACTCCCGCGGGGGCGACGACGCGGCGCCGGGGACCTCGCCCGCGAGGGCGTGGCGTTCGCTGGACAACGTCAACGCCGCCGAGCTGCACCCCGGTGACACCGTGCGGCTCAGGCGCGGGAGCTCGTGGAGCGGTCCACTGACCCTCGGCGCCAGGGGCACCGCGGCCAGGCCCGTCTCCGTCGAACCGTACGGCAGGGGCCCGGCCCCGAAGATCAGCGGCACCGGCGCCGACTGCGTGGTCGTCAGCGGTTCCCACCTCCGGGTGGCCGGGGTGCGCGCCAGCAACTGCCGGTGGGCCGGTTTCGAGGTGGGCGGCTCCCGTAACGAGCTGGACGGCGTCCTGGCCGACCGCAACGTCACCGGCGTCCAGATCATGGGCACCCACAACGTCGTCAGGAACAGCGTCCTGACCCGCAACGACCGCATGAGCGTCAACGACAGCGGCGGTGACGACGACTCGGGCGCCTTCGGCGTGCTGCTCAACGGGGACGACAACCTCGTCGTCGGAAATGTGATCACCGGCAGCTACGCGTCCAGCCACGACTACGTCACCGACGGCGCCGCCGTCGAGGTGTTCAACGGCGACCGCAACCGGGTGATCCAGAACATCGCCCGCGACAACGAGACCTTCGTCGAACTGGGCGCGGAGAAGGGGAAGACCGCCACGGGTAACCTGTTCGCCGGCAACGTGGTGACCTCCTCCCGCAGGCGCGGCTCCTTCCTGGTCACGCGCGGCCCCGGGCACGCCGTGGGCCCGGTGCGCGGTACCGTCGCCGTGCAGAACTCGGTCTACCTGCCCGCCCGCGACACCATTGGCTGGTCCTGCCACGACGGCTGCTCCCCGGCCATTCTCAGGATGCGCAACAACATCATCGTGGTCGGCGGCCAGATGGGCTTCGAGGACGGCAAGGGCGCGGACGAGGGCGGCAGCGTCTACCTGGGCAGGTCCCGCAGGTTCAAGCTCGGCCCCAGGTCGGTGGTGGCCGACCCCCGTTTCCGCGGGCGCGACGACCTGCGCCTGAAGGCCGGCTCCCCCGCCATCGGCCGGGGGTTCAGGCTCGGCCCCTCCTGGTACGGCGGCGCCGAGCCGTTCCGGGATCTCGCGGGCCACCCGCTGTCCGGGACCCCCGACGCGGGCGCCTACCAGAACTGATGCCTCCGGACGCGAAGTTTTATCCTGGACATCCCCCCGGAACGTTCGCGAAACCTGTCTGGGACACCCTGTGTCCGGAGAGAGGTGATCGGCGATGATGGTGCGGCTACGGGTGTCCTTCCCCGACCGGCCCGGCGCCCTGGGCCAGGTGGCCCGCGTGCTCGGCACACTGGGAGCGGACATTCTCCAGGTGACGGTGCTGGAGCGTGAGGCGGGCCGGGCGGTGGACGACTTCACCGTCTCCTGGCCGGGGTTCCCCGACCTCGACGACGTCCGGGACCGCCTGTCGGGCGTCCCGGGCATCCGCGTCGAGGGCGTCTGGCCCACCCGCGAGATCCCCGGCTCCGCCTCCGACTACGACCTGCTGAAACACGTGGCCGCCGACCCCGGCCGGGCCTTCGCCACCCTCGTGGACGCCGCCCCCGCCCTGGTGAGCGCCGAGTGGGCGGCGGCGGTGTCGGAGGCCGGCGAGCTGGTCCACCGGAGCTGGCAGGCGCCGCACTCCCTTGACGAGGAGAGCGGCCTGTGGGGGATCAAGGCGGCCGATCTGCGGTCCCTGCGCCCCTGCGCCATGAGCGCGGGCCGCCACCGGTTCATGACCATCCCGGTTCCGGAGAAGAGCCTTCACCTCGTTCTGGCCCGCACCGAGGGGCCGGCGTTCCACCGCGCGGAGCTGGACCGGGCCATCCGGGTGGTGGAGATCGTCTGCATCCTCAGCCGCTGACCCTCGCCGGCGGCTCAGCGCGAGGGCGGGTCGACGCGCGCGCCGTCGGGGGTGAAGAGCATCAGGCGCGCGGCGTCGACCCCCACGCGGACCGGCTCGCCGGCCCGCCAGACGGGCCGTGAGCCGAGGCGGACGATGAGATCGTTCCGGCGGTGGGTGCCGGTCTGCTCCTCCTCGGCCTCGAAGACGGGCGCCTCCCGGGGAAAGAGGCGGCGTACGGCGGACGCGATCAGGCCCCGGGGGTGTGAGGCGGCCGGGCCGTGGGCCCCGTTGACCCTGCCGCGGGGGTCGGGGGGCTCGGGCACGTCCACCGAGGGGATGCCGCTTTCCACGTGGGCCAGCCACTCGTGACCGTGGTACTCCAGGGCGCGGACGCGGCCGAGGAAGACCGGGCCCTCGAAGGTCTCCGGCACCGGGGCCAGGCAGTCCGGGCGCAGGCCGACGAGGATCTGGTGGCCGACGTACCGGGAGATGACGTAGGCCCGGGGATCGCTCCAGGGGATCACGATGTGGTGCGGGCCGAAGTCCAGCGCGACGAACTCGTTCCGCGGGGTCCGTACGGTGGCGGCCAGCAGGTTGAGCTGCTGGGAGCTGAGGAAGGCGGCGGTGAAGGCGGTGGCCGGATCGTTGTAGACCTGCGAGGGGGTGCCGACGTCCTGGAGCACGCCCCTGTTGACGATGGCGATGCGGTCGGCCAGGCTCAGGGCCTCGACCTGGTCGTGGGTGACGTAGATCGTGGTCACGCCGAGGGAACGGACCAGCGAGGAGATCTCCATGCGCAGTTCGGTGCGCATGCCCGCGTCCAGGTTGGACAGGGGCTCGTCCATCAGGAAGAGCGAGGGCTCGCGGACGATCGCGCGGCCCATCGCGGCCCGCTGGCGCTGGCCGCCGGAGAGCGTTCCGGGGCGGCGTTCCAGGGTGTCGTCGATGCGCAGCGCCTTCGACAGCCTGGTCACCCGCTCCCTGACCAGCGCCGGGTCGGCCTTGGCGATCTCCAGGGGGAAGGCCATGTTGCCGCGCACCGTGCGGTGCGGATAGAGCGCTCCGTTCTGGAAGACCATGGCGACGTCCCGGTCACGCGGCAGAAGGTCGTTGGCCAGCTCGCCGTTCAGCCAGAGGTCTCCGGAGGTGATCTCCTCCAGGCCCGCGACCATCCGCAGGATGGTGGATTTGCCGCACCCCGACGGTCCGAGCAGGACGAGGAGCTCACCCTTCTCGGCGCGCAGGCTCATGCGATCGATCGCGAGGTACCCGCCGGGATAGACCTTGCTCACATTGTCGAGGACGACGGTGCTCATTGCGCTCGTTCCTCTCGGGGCCGCCGCCCGGCTACAGCCATCTGAATTGATGACGTAGTACATCGCGATACTCGCCGGTATGTCCATAGACGACGTTGAAAGTTACACAACAGCTGGTTAGTCGGTTGTCCAGTCGCGAGTGAATGAACCACAGAATAGGAAAAAACGGACATATTTCCGGGAGGGGGGAGGGGAAGTCGTGACGCGGGAAAACCTCCACCGACGGGTTTTCCCGTGCCGCCGCGAATAACGCCTGATCACACCCCCTGCGGGAGGACGCGCGGGGCCGTCCCCGGCGGCCGGCGGGCTCCTGCGCGGGGGCGGCGGGCCTCTGCGCGGGGCCGCCCGTTGAGGGCCCCCCGCCGGGCGGCGGGAGGCCGTCGGTCCGTCCCTAGACCGTGCCGGACTTGATCCGGGTCAGGAAGTCGGCCCACACCTGCGGGGGGAACAGCAGGGCGGGGCCCTCGGGGTTCTTGCTGTCGCGGACGGCGACGACCCCCGGCAGGTTGACGGCGACCTCCACGCATTCGCCGCCGTTGCCGTTGCTGCGGCTGCTCTTGCGCCACCGTGCGCCGGTCAGATCCATGTGTTCATCCTCTTCTCGATGAAGGCCGCGGACGCGGCCTGGGGGAGTGCGTAGGAGCGCAGGGCGTCGAACTGGGCCGATAGAGGGTCGACCCGGGTCGGATCGATCAGAAGCTGCGCGGACTCGGCGTTCTCCATGTAGACGATGTCAGGAGCCCCTTTGAAGGAGAGCACCAGGATGGGGCCCGCCAGCCCGGCGTAGGCCCCCACCTCGAACGGGATCACCTGGATGGTAACCCGCGGTCGTGTCGCCGCTTTCAGGAGATGTTCGAGTTGATCGCGCATGACGCTGTTCCCGCCGATGGGGCGGGCCAGCACGGCTTCGTCCAGCAGGACGAAGAGGATCGGGGGGTCCGGCCGGTCGAGCAGTCGCTGCCGTTGCATCCGCACGGTCACCATCTCCTCAACCTCCTTCTCGGTGTCGAACGGCCGCCCCGCCCGTGTCAGTGCCCGTGCGTAGTCCTCGGTCTGCAACAGGCCCGGCACCACCGCGAGCTGGTAGTTACGCAGCGTGCGCGCCTCCCACTCCAGCTCGAACAGCGAACGGACCCAGGCGGGCGAGGACTCCCTGCCGATCAGCGGCCAGAGTTTGATGAGCGTCCCGCCGGTCTCCAGCACCTCGTCGCACCTTTGCGCGAACTTCCTCGTCGGAGCGCGGGCGGCGGTCTCGATGAGACCGACCAGCGAGGTGGAGTAGGAGGTCCGCCGGGCCAGCTCCTGCTGGCTCCAGCCCATCGCCTCTCGCAGTCTGCGCAGCTCGGACCCCCAGTAGGCGGTGACGCTCGTGCTGGGGTCCAGCTCTTTCGGTGCGGGCATGGGGGCTCCCGTTTTTCTGGGTCCTACACGGTTCGGGCCGGGACCTACAGCCGACCCGAACCGAGGTGCATGTACCTCTTCGTAGTCGAACATCTACAGAAAGTAATCACTCCTGTTCACTCTGGGAAGAGGAAACGACGGATCGTTTCCATGGAATGCCGAGAGGAGGCGGACGGTGGTGATCGTTCAAGGTGTGCTCGCCGGAACACCCGCCGTACACGCGGCCGGGCTGCTCCGCGACGAGCTGGCACGGCAGGGCGTCGAGGGGGATGTTCACGGCGGTTACGGCCTGGCGCTGGTGTCGGTGCGGGGGGATCTGGTGATCTGGACCGACGGCATGGTCTACCGCTGGTGGACCGGGCGGGTGTCGCCGAGGACCCGGCGCCGGCTTTACGCGGTCTACGGTGTGGACAACCCGGCGACCGTCGCCCGCGGCGTGATGCAGCGCTACGCCGAGATCAGAGGCGGCCGTCGCGGTGCCGCCCCCCCGGGCAGGACCGTTCCCTACCGGGGCCCGCTCGACGGCGCGGCGCCGTCCGTGACGCCGTCCGTGACGGGGACGGACGGCGCCCGCCCGCGGGCGGCCCCTCTCCGATAGCCCGGGCGGGGCCGGTCAACGACTCCCGGGGAGCGTGGTGTCAGACGACGACCGTGGTGAGGACGACGACGGAGTCCTCGCCGGCCTCCAGCGAGTGGCGCCGCTGTGGAATCGGCGCGATCTGCCCGGTGGTGAGCTCCACGACCTCCTCGCCGCCCACCAGGCGCACCCGTCCGGACAGGACGTGGAGGCTCGCGGCGTCCGGGGCGTCGTGGTCGCCGAGGCCCGCCCCCGCGGTCAGTGCGATGATCGTCTGGCGCAGTGGGCCCTCGCGGAGGAAGGCGTGGGCGCTGATGCCTCGCGGGTTCTCCTTGGCGCGGGCCAGGTGTTCTCCGCCGAGGGCCGATACGTCGATCATGATGTCCCCTTCACCTGCTCCGGCGCCCGCTCGATCGCGCGGCGCCCCTTCGGACAAGGCTAAGATGATCTGCTTCGCCACCGGCACGGTGGGCTCGGATGTCGCGGACCGCCTCGCCCCGGCCACCGGTTGTGATGGACCTCTTCCGCGCGCGGACGGGGAGGCCGGCGGCCGGAGGGGAGGCGCGACGTCATGACGCCCCGGTTCAGAGGCGGGCCGATCGCGGGGGCGGGCACGCTCGTGGCGCTCGTCCTGGCGGGCCACGGGCTGCTGCCGAACCGGTGGGGGATGGGCAACGTCCTCGACAGCGCCCTGCCCTGGCTCGGGCTCGCCGTGCCCGTCCTGGCCCTGGCCGCGCTCGCGGGGCGGACACGGCTCGCGTCGGCCGGGGTGGTGATCCCGGCCGTGACATGGGCGGTGATCTTCGGGCCCGCCTTCGCCCGGACCCCGCCGTCCGGCCCCCGGGACCTGCGGGTGGTCCACCAGAACGTCAACCTCGCCAACGGCGACCTGGCCCGGACCGCCCGGGCCCTGCGGGCCACCGGCGCGGACGTCCTCGTCGCGGTGGAGGTTCCCGACGACCCGGTCCTGAGGAACGGGACCGTCCACCCCGCCTTCGCCGGCGAGATCGACCCCGCCTACCCCTACCGGTTTCCCGACAACCCCGGGGTGGCGGTGTGGAGCAGGTACCCGGTGCTGGGGACGCCGCGCCCGGTGCCGGGCGTGGAGCGTTCCCGGTGGGCGATCCTTCGGACGCCGTGGGGGCCGGTGAGCCTCTACGCCGTCCACCTCGCCTCCTTCCGCCCGGGCCGGCCCTCGGTCATCGCGCTGCGCAACGCGGAGGCCGAGGCGCTGGCCCGCGCGATCCGGGCCGATCACAGCCCCCTGGTCGTCGTCGCCGGCGACCTCAACACCGCCGCCACCGACCGCGAGATGGGCCCGCTCACCGAGACCCTCACGTCGGTCGCCGACCAGGCCGGTACGGGCCTGCAGTTCACCTGGCCCGCCCCTCTGCCCGTCGTGCGCCTGGACCACGTGCTCGTCCGGGGGTTCGCCGCCGTCGCCAGCCGGGTGCTGCCGGCCTCGGTCAGCGATCACCGCGCGATTCTGGCCGACCTGCGCGTCCCCTCCCCGCGGCCGGTGGCACGCCCGTCCGCGCGCCGGCCGGCGAAGCGGATGGCGCGCAGCCGGTCGGCGGCGGGGCGGTCCAGCAGGGTGACCCCGGCGGCCGGGGGGAGGTCGCCGCCCCGGGCGCGGGCGACGAGCGCCTCCCAGCGGCGGCAGTGCCGGGCGAAGGCGGTGGCGGTGACCACCCGGCCCCGGGACAGCTGCCCCTGGCGGGCGATGCCCGGCTCCACGTCGAGCAGGATCAGGTGGACCTCGCCGCCGGTCCGGCGGGCCAGCCAGGCGAAGCCGTACAGGATGTGCGACCAGGTGCCCCGGGTGTGCGCGACGACGTCGTGACCGGCCAGCATCGCCCGCGCGATCCGCCACACGTGCGTGGCGTACACGATCGGGGTACGGGCCCTGGACGGGATCGGACGCAGGTGGCGGGCCCACCAGTTGCGGGACTGCCGTGAGTCGATCACCCGCGTCCCGCCCGCGGGGACCGGCGCGTGCTCCTCACCGCTCAGCCCGTACAGCCGGTCCAGCAGGGTGCTCTTGCCCGCGCCGGGGAGCCCGGCGAGCAGCACCAGCGTCCCGGCCGGATAACGCAGGACCCCGGAGTTCCGTACGGGCGGGGCCGGGCGCACGGGAATCGGCTCGGCGGGAGAGCGGAGGTGGTCTGCGGGCACGACGGCTCCTCGAATGACTCGGTCACCCGAGGTCTCCTTCACCCGCGTCTGGCGGGCGGCCGTCCGGGGACGCCGTGGAGCGTCCGTACTGACCGGGGCGGCCCTTGGGAAGTACTCCCCTCGCCGTACAAGGCTAGGGGACGCCCGGCTCCGGCTCCACCCGCTCGTAAGATTCGCCCTTTTCGTCCTCACCCACCGGGCCGCTCTCCGGGGGCGGCCTCAGCGGAGCGCCGCCGCCTCGGCGGCCAGCGCCTCGACGCGGGCGTAGTCACCGCGGGCGAGAGCGTCGGCGGGGGTGAGCCAGGTCCCGCCCACGCAGCCGACGTTCGGCAGCGCGAGGTAGGCGGGAGCCGTCGCGGCCCTGATCCCGCCCGTCGGGCAGAACCGCACGTCGGGCAGGGGGCCGCCGAGCGCCTTCAGGTACGGCAGGCCCCCCGCCGCCTCGGCGGGGAAGAACTTCAGCTCGGTCAGCCCGCGCTCGGCCATGGCCAGCGCCTCCGACGCGGTCGCCACACCGGGCAGGAACGGCACGCCGCTGTCGTGCAGGGCGTCCGCCAGGCCGGCCGTGGTGCCCGGGCTGACCAGGAACGCGGCCCCGGCCTTCACGGCGGCCGACACGTCGGCGGGGGTGCGGACGGTCCCCGCGCCGACCGTCGCCCCGGGCACCTCGGCGGCGATCCGCTCGACGGCCCCGAGCGCGCAGGGCGTGCGGAGGGTGACCTCGATCGCCGGCAGGCCGCCCGCCACCAGAGCACGCGCCAGGGGCACGGCGGTCTCCAGGTCGTCGATCACGACCACCGGGATCACCGGTGCGATGTCGAGCAGACTCATATGTACTCCATGGTCGGCATATCCGAGGTGCGAAGGCGCGACCGGCGGTCCGGCCGGGCACCGGCCCGGCCAGGATACGGCCCCGCCGCCAAAGGCAGCCTTCCGGCCAGGGGCTACGGCCGCCCGTCCGCCGCGCCGGTGTGGCCGTTCAGGGCGAAGATCCCGCCGCCGCGCTCGGCGGGGGCCGCCGTACGCCGGAAGGCGGCGAACAGCTCCCGGCCGGTGCCCGTCCACTGGGCGTCGGTGAGCGGGGCGCCCCGCGGGGCGCGGGTGGCCAGCTCGTCGGCGGGGACCAGCAGTTCCAGGGTTCCGGCCCGGGCGTCCAGGCGGATCGGGTCGCCGTCCCGCACCAGGGCGATCGGACCGCCCCGGGCTGCCTCCGGCGACAGGTGGATGGCCGCGGGAACCTTCCCCGACGCCCCGGACATGCGGCCGTCGGTGACGATCGCCACGCGCTGCCCCCGGTCGAGCAGGACCGCCAGCGGCGGGGTGAGCTTGTGCAGCTCGGGCATGCCGTTCGCGCTGGGCCCCTGGTAGCGGATGACCGCCACGAAGTCGCGCCCGTCCAGCTCGCCCGCCTCGAAGGCCCGCAGCAGTTCGGCCTGATCGTCGAAGACCTTCGCGGGGGCCTCGACGAGAAGGTGCTCCGCGCCGACCGCGGAGACCTTGCTGACCGCCCGCCCCAGGTTCCCGTCGAGGATGTGGATGCCGCCGTCGGGGGAGAAGGGGTCGTGGGCGGGGCGCAGCACGCCGGGGTCGGTGCTGCCGCCGGTGCGCTCGGCCCAGACCGGCTCACCGTCCTTGAGCGTGACCTCCGAGCGGTAGCGATCGAGCCCGCGCCCGGCGATCGTCAGCACGTCGGCGTGGAGCAGCCCGGCGTCCAGCAGATCGCCGATGAGCACCTGCATGCCGCCCGCGGCCTGGAAGTGGTTCACGTCCGCCTGGCCGTTGGGGTACATGCGGGCGAGCAGGGGCACCACCTTCGACAGCGCGGCCAGGTCGTCCCAGAGCAGCTCGATACCCGCCGCCGCGGCCACCGCGACCAGGTGCATGGTGTGGTTGGTGGAGCCGCCGGTGGCCAGCAGCGCCACGCAGGCGTTGACGATCGCCTTCTCGTCGACGACCTCCCCCACGGGGGCGTACTCGTCGCCGTGCGCGGTGATCTCGACCGCCCGCCGGCCCGCGGCCCTGGTCAGGGCCTCGCGCAGTTCGGTGCGCGGGTTGACGAACGTCGCCCCCGGCAGGTGAAGGCCCATGACCTCGACCATGACCTGGTTGGAGTTGGCGGTGCCGTAGAAGGTGCAGGTGCCGGGGGAGTGGTAGGAGCGCGCCTCGGCGTCGAGCATCTCCTCGCGCCCGATCCGGCCCTCGGCGAACAGCTGCCGGGTGCGGGCCTTGACCTTGTTGGGCAGCCCCGAGGGCATCGGCCCGGCGGGGACGAACACCGCCGGAAGGTGACCGAAGTGCAGCGCGCCGATCAGCAGCCCCGGCACGATCTTGTCGCAGACGCCCAGCATCAGGGTGGCGTCGAACATGTCGTGCGACAGGGCGATCGCGGTGGCCATCGCGACGACCTCGCGGCTGTAGAGCGACAGCTCCATGCCGGCGCGGCCCTGCGTGATGCCGTCGCACATCGCCGGCACGCCCCCGGCGAACCGCGCCACACCGCCCGCCCGGCGGACGGCCGCCTTCAGGATCGGCGGATAGGTCTCGTACGGCTGGTGCGCCGACAGCAGGTCGTTGTAGCTCGACACGATCGCCACGCCCGGCTTGACCCCGGCCCGCAGGTCCCGTTCGTCGGCCCCTGACGCGGCGGCGAAGCCGTGGGCCAGGTTGGCGCAGCCCAGACCGGCCCGGGCGGGCCCGCGCGCCCGGGCCGCCTCGGCCTCGGCGCCCAGCCGCCGCAGGTAGGCGGTCCGGCTGGCGCGGCTGCGCGCGGTCAGGCGGTCGGTGGTCTCCTGGATGACGGGGTGCACCCGGCCTCCTTCGTCGTGCCGGCGCTCTTCGCGCCGTGTCCGTTCGTCGTTCACGCGGGTGACTCCTCGTGCCAGGCGCGCCCGCCGCGGGTGACGAGCTCGTGGGCTCCGGCGGGACCGGAGGTGCCGGCCGGGTAGGGCTCGGGCGGCGTGCCGTACGACTCCCACTCGCCGGCGATCGGATCGATCCACCGCCAGGCGGCCTCCACCTCGTCACGCCGCATGAACAGGGTGGGGTTGCCGGCGAGGACGTCCATGAGCAGCCGCTCGTAGGCGTCGGGCACCCGGGCGGCGAACGTCTCGGCGAAGCTCAGGCCGAGCGGGACCGGCCTGAGCGCCACCTCGCCCGCCCCGGGCTCCTTGGCCATGATGTGCAGGCGGATCCCCTCGCTCGGCTGCAGCCGGAGCACCAGCCGGTTGGGCGCGCCGCCCGGGAAGATCGAGTGGGGCACCTCCTTGAACTGCACCACGATCTCCGAGCACCGGTACGGCATGCGCTTGCCGGTGCGCAGGTAGAACGGCACCCCGGCCCAGCGCCAGTTCCTCACCTCGGCGCGGATCGCGGCGAAGGTCTCCACCCGGCGCGAGGTCTCGGTGGGGGCGGTGCGGTCGGGCTCGTCGAGGTATCCGGGGACCGGGACCCCGCCGGACACGCCCGCGGTGTACTGGCCGCGGACGGTGAAACGGTCCACCTCGCGGCCGGTGATCGGCCGCAGCGCCTGGAGGACCTTGAGCTTCTCGTCGCGGATGGACTCGCGGTGGTTGCGCGCGGGCGGCTCCATGGCGACCAGGCAGAGCAACTGCAGCAGGTGGTTCTGCACCATGTCGCGCAGCGCCCCGGCGTGGTCGTAGTAGCCCCGGCGTCCGGGGGTGCCCACGGTCTCGGCGGCGGTGATCTGGACGTGGTCGATCCACAGCGAGTTCCAGACCGGTTCCAGGAACGCGTTGGCGAACCGCAGCACAAGGAGGTTCTGCACCGTCTCCTTGCCCAGGTAGTGGTCGACGCGGTAGATCTGCCGCTCGTCGAAGAGGGCGCCGACCTCGTCGTTGATGCGCCGGGCGCTGGCCAGGTCGCGGCCGAGCGGCTTCTCCAGCACCATTCGCGAGGCGGGGGTGACCAGGCCGGCGCGCCGCAGTTCCCGGCAGAACGGGCCGAACGTCATGGGCGGGCTCGCCAGGTAGAACACCCGGGCGCGCCGCTCGTGCCCGTCCAGCAGGCCGGCGAGCCGTACCCATCCCGCGCCGTCCTCGCCCCCGACGTCGACGGAGACGTGGTGCAGCCGGCCGAGGAAGCGGCGCCAGACGGCGGGGTCGTCCACCGGCACCCGGCCGCGGACCTCGGCGTCGGCCTTGCCGCGGAAGTCGGCGTCGTCGAGCCCGGCGCGGGACATCGCGATGACGCGGGTCTCCGGGGCGAGGCGGCCGTCGCGGTCGCAGTGGTAGAGCGCGGGAAGAAGTTTCCGCATGGAGAGGTCGCCTGTCCCGCCGAAGACGATCAGGTCGGCGGGCTGCGGGGGCTCGGACATGCGAGGTGCTCCGTTGGGGTCTACCGGCATCAGAGGCAGATCGGACGGTATCCCTGTCTTGCGCTTTACACAAGCCGAGTTTTGTCATTTGAGATAAGAAAGCTCTGACTTTTCGCTTCCTAAGCAAGTGTGGTTCACTTGACGGATGCCTCGTCGTCCCACCGCCGCGCTCGCCACCAGCGGCGAGGTGCTCCACCTCATCCGCGCCGGCGAGGCGGTCACGCGTGCGGACATCGGCCGGGTCACCGGGCTGTCGCGGCCCGCCGTCTCCCTGCGCGTCACCGAGCTGCTGGACCGCGGGCTCGTCGTGGAGGACAGCGAGGGGCCCTCCACCGGCGGGCGCCCGCCCACCCGCCTGGTCTTCAACGCCTCCGGCGGGGTCGTGCTCGTCGCCTCACTGGGCGCGAGCCGGTCGCAGATCGCCGTGTGCGATCTCGCGGGGTGCGAGCTGGCCCGCTCCGACCTCGAGGTCGACGTGGAGGAGGGGCCCGACGCCGTCCTGTCCCTGGTGATGCGGACCTGGGACGAACTGCTCGGCGACCGGCCGGTCTCCCGGGTGCGCGGGGTCGGGCTCGGGGTTCCCGCCACGGTCGAGTTCGCGGCCGGCCGGACCGAGAGCACCCGCATCATGGCGAGCTGGACCGGCGTCGCCGTCCCGCCGATCATCGCCGAGCGCTTTCCCGTCCCGGTCTTCCTCGACAACGACGTCAACGTCATCGCGATCGGCGAGCATCACGCCGTCTACGCCGGAGGGGCCGACGACCTGCTGTTCGTCAAGGTCTCGACCCGGATCGGCGCGGGGGTCATCGCGGGGGGTGAGATTCTGCGCGGCGCGCTGGGCGCGGCCGGGGAGATCGGGCACATCCCGGTCCGCGACGGCGGGGGAGTGCTCTGCCGCTGCGGCAACGTCGACTGCGTCGACTCCGTCGCCAGCGGCACCGCGATCCTGCGCGACCTGCGCGCCCGGGGTCACGAGGTGAAGACCCTCACCGACGCGGTGCGCCTGGTGCGGGCGGGCGACGCCGAGACCATGACGGTCGTCCGCGACGCCGCACGGATGCTGGGAGAGGTCGTCGCCAGTGCGGTCAACCTCCTCAATCCGGCCGTGGTGGTGCTGGGGGGCGACGTGGTCGAGGCGTTCCAGCCGCTGGTGTCGGGCGTACGCGAGGTCGTGCACCGCCGCTCGACGGCCCTGTCCACCCGCAACCTGCGAATCGAGCGCAGCCGCCTCGGCCCCGCCGCGGGGATCATCGGCTGCGCGCACATGGTGCTCGACCACATCCTCTCGCCGGGGGCCGTCGACGCCCTCGGGTGATCCGGGCTTCCCCTCCTCGGAGCGGGGTACGGCCCGGCGGGTGAGCCTCCCCGGAGCGGGGTCCCTCCCGCCGCGGCCCCCACGCCGGCGTTTTCGGGCCGAGGTGTTCCCGGGCGCGGCCGGGGCCCCCGAGGCCCGGCCTTCCGCCCGGATCGCTCAGCCCGCCTCGGTGGTCGTGCCCTCGGTGGCCCGTGCCTGGCGGCGTACCGCCAGGGAGACGTCCACGATCGCGACCACGGCGAGCACCGCCATGACGACGGTCAGCCACCCGATGCCGGCCACGAGGCCGAGCACGCCGATGGCGATGATCGCTATCAGCGCGAACGAGCCCAGGCGGATGTGGACGACATCCCGGGGTGTCGCGCGGACCATGGGCTTGCCGGTCGCGGATCTCTGCTCCGGCTGTTCTTCGGGAGTCATCGCTGCCCTCCTTCGTCTCGGCACTCCTTCCGTGCCCGGATGTCCCCTCCTCATGCGTTTCCGCGGTCGTCGCGCACGGAGGGTCCCTACCTGTCGTTCTTCGGTGGCGGGGCGGCGGCGGTTGCGTCTTGTTCCGCCTTCCCGGTCTTCCCGGTGCCGTTCCGCGCTCTGCTCCCGTCACGGGGAGCCGTCGCGCGGGGGCGTCCCGCCACCCGCGACGGCGGCGCGGGCCCCGGTCACCGGGGCCCGCGCCGCGAGGCCGCCGACGGTCAGCTCTTGAAGGCGTCCTTCACCTTCCCCGCGCTGTCCTTCACCTTCTCCCCGGCCTGCTTGAGGTGGCTCTTGGTCTGGTCGGCCCGTCCCTCGGCCTCCAGCCGCTCGTCGTCGGTGGTTCGGCCGGCGCCTTCCTTGACCTTGCCCTTGGCCTCTTCGGCCTTGTTTCTGATCTTGTCTCCAGCACCCATGGGTGTTTCCTCCCCCTAAATGAGGTTTTTCCCCGATGAGGCTTACTGTCCAGGGAGAGGGGTGGTAAACATGCGTCCCCGCCCGCTCCCGCTCCCGCGCGCCCGGTCGTACGGCGGCCGGGCGCCCTCCCGGCGAAAGGACCGCTTCGGAAGGGCGCCGTCGGAGCACCGCCGGGACGACTCAGGACAGATCAGCGCGGCTCGGGCGGCTTCAGGCCATTGGAGCGGCTCAGGACAGCAGGGTCTCGCCGATCCACCCGCCCTCGGCGCAGCCCGGGGGCACGGCGAACACGGCCGAGCCGATCGGCGTGGTCCACTCGTTCAGCAGGTCGGCCTCGGCCAGCCGCCTCTGGATGGGGACGAACTGCCGGGTGACGTCCGCCTGGTAGGAGGCGAACAGCAGACCGCAGTCGGAGTGCCCCCGGGCGGTGAGCCCCTCGTCGTAGTTGTAGACCCTGCGGAAGATCCGCATCCCCGGGTCCTTGACGTGGGCCCGCCGGATGTGGGCGTACTCGGAGATGACGGGCAGGCCCGCCGGGGTGAGCCGGTCGAAGTCCGGCTCGTCGTGCTCGAACCGGCCGGTCAGCGGCGCGCCGGTGTCCAGGCGCCGGCCCACCGTGAACTCCTTGGCCGTTCGGTCGGCGGCGTCCCACGTCTCCAGCTCGGCCCGGATGCGCCGCAGCACCAGCGTGGTGCCGCCGCGCAGCCACTCGGGACCGTCGTTCACCCAGACCGCCCGGTCGAAGTCGGGGGTGCCGGGCCGGGGGTTGACGGTCCCGTCGAGCTGACCGAGGAGGTTGTGCTGGGTCAGCCCGGGGGCCTGTGTAACGGGGCTGCGGCGGAACCCGCGCTGGGTCCAGCGCACCCGGGCGAAGGCCCGCGCGTCCTTGACGGTCATGCGCAGGGCGTGGGCGAGCGTGACGCCGTCGTCGGCGCAGATCTGCAGCAGCAGGTCGGCGCCGGTCCACCGTTCCTCCAGTCTGTCGATCGTGAACCTCGGCAGGGGAGCCACCGACGCGGGCCGCCGTTCCCCGAGCCCGGCCGCCGCGAAGAGGCCGGGCCCGAAGCCGAAGGTGACGGTCAGCCGGGCGGGGAGTACGGCGAGTTCGGGCTCGGTGTCGGCCAGGGCCGGTCGGCCCTGGGTCAGACGCCGCGCGTCGTCGGTGAGCAGGCGCATCATCCGGCCGATCGCCTCACGGCCGGTGCCCGGCAGCAGGTCCAGGCCGACGAAGACCGCGTGGGCCTGCGGAAGTGTGGCGACCCCGGCCTGACGGACGCCGTGGAAGGGCTCCGTGGCCGAGCCGGCGGGGGTCTGCGGGGTCGTGTCCGGGGGCGTCGCCGCGAGGGCGGTTCCGCCGGTGGAGGGAGAGCGCTCGGAGATCCGCGCGGAGAGGGCGCCGGCCACCGTGGCGGCGCCCCCCGCGAGCAGTCCCCTGCGTGTGAAACGGGGGTCTGGCATGGTTCCTCATCGCCTCCGGTCAGCCGTGGCCCGCGCCGGTGTGCCCGTCGGTGCCCGGCCGGTAGTCCTCACGGCCGCCGGCGAAGTCCTTGCCGACCGCGGTGAACTCCAGGCTCTCGCCCCCCTGGAGCGTGAGGGTGAAGGCGACCTGCGCGCCGGGCTTCACCTCCTTGGTGACCCCCATGAGCATGATGTGGTCGCCGCCCGGCTGGAGGGGGTGCGTGCCGCGGGCCGGGACGACGAACCCGCCCTCCTTCGGTCGCATGATCATCTTTCCGCCCGAGTCGACCACCTCGTGCAACTCGACCTTCGGCGACAGGGGCGTGCTTCCGGAGACGACGGTCATGGCGACGTCGGTGTTGTTGACCAGGGTGCCGAAGGCGGCGGTCATGCCCTTGCGGGTGGTCTTCACCCACGGGTCGGTGATGGTCAGCGGCGGGGCGTCGGCGGGCGCGGACGGGCTGGCGGGCGCGCTCGCCGCGCCCGGCGCCGTGGCCTTCGCCCCGGCCCCCCCGGACTCGGAGGGCTGCGCGCCGCAGGCGCCGGCCGACACGGCGACGACGACGGCCAGCAGGCCCGCGGGCAGGAGACGGTGAACGGTCATGGGAATGCCTTTCGAGAAGGACGGCGCCGCGGCCGGAGCGGGGGCTCGACGGTTCGTCGCGCGCCGGAGAGATCGGGTGACGGCGTCAGGGCGCGTGCCAGGGCCCGCGCACGCCGGGAGGAGCCCCGGAGAAGGGCTCGGAAGGAGAATCCGCGGGGACTCAGAGGGCGGGGAGGAGATGCCGGGCCGGGGGGCCGCGCCGGCTCACCGCGTGGCGGAGAAGGAGAAGGGGCGAGCGCGCGACCGCGGGCTCGCCGGCGGGCACCGCGGGCCGGGCCGGACAGGGAAGAGGTTCGTCGAAGACGGCCGGCCCGAGCCGCGCGCCCAGCCTCCGCAGCAGCCCCCACAGCAGAGCCTCGCCCCGTGCGAGCCAGAGCGCGGTCAGCCCGACGGCCCAGCCGTGCGCGACCAGCATGGCGAGGCCGGGCACCAGGCCCGCGTGCGCGTGCCGGGCCACCTCCGAGGGGACGGCCGGGCCGGTCGCGGCGAACAGCAGATGAAGGGCCCCCTGGGTGCCCGCGAGCAGCGAGAGGATCGTGCCCACACCGCGCTCGCGGCCGGTCGCCGCGAACGCGGCCGCGAACGCGAGCGCCAGCCCGCCCGCCGCGCTCGGCACCGGGACGGCCGTCCCGGCTCCCCCGGCGAAGGCGTGCGCGATCACGCCCAGCCCGAGCGACACCACGGCGAAGGCCGAGGAGCGGGCGAGACGGAAGAGCGGGGTGGCCGGCATGATGCCGCAATCATCACACACGCCGGTGGCGCCCTCCACGGTGGCGGGGGTGGCGGCCGGATTTCCCGAACCCGTGTCCGCGGGCGGGGACCGGCGCGACGTCCCGCTCCCCGTCAACCCACCCGGGCGTTTCGGCGTCGGCCGGGATGGCCGTCCACGACCTCTCCGGCGTGCCGGGAATCAGCGGTGACGGCACAGCAGGCAGCGCAGGGCGCGCTCCAGGGCCTCGGCGCCGGTGACCGGGGCGGGCCAGGGCAGGCGGATCAGGGTGTGCCGGTCGGTGCCGTAGCGGACGGTCGCGCCGAAGCGGTCGAGTTCCCACAGCCACACGTCGCGTACCGGGGCCGCCGGCAGGAAGCGTAAGGCGGCCTCCAGTTCCGCCCGGTGGGTGTCGTTGACGTGGCGGAGGATGCGCTCGGCGTCGTCCAGCAGGGGGTCGGGGGCGGCGCCGAGATACTCCTCGGCGTCGAGGATCCCGGACTCGCCACCGATGAGATAGATCACCCGCCCGACGTCCACCCGGAGCAGCCTCGGGCCGTCGTCGCCCTCCAAGGTGTCGAACAGGGCCTCGTCCGGGCAGCGCTCGGCGATCGCGACCGCGGTCTTTCGCGCCTCGGCCGCCGGTACGGCCTGGGCCCACCCCTCCACCTTGAGCAGGCCTCGCGAGATCTCGGCTCCGCCGAGCGAGCGGTTCGCGGTCAGTTCCACGCTCACCACGGGCTCGCCGGAGGCGCCGTGGAGCGGATCTCCCGGCAGGACCAGCAGCACCGGCCGGCCCGCGCCGTCCACCCCTCCCCTGGCGGGAGCGGCCGGCGGGCCGTCCCCGGCGAGGGAGACGTGAACGGGGGCGGCCGTGGCGGCCAGAGTGCGGATCCGCTCGGGAGTGGGCGGGGTGCCGACGGGCTGCTGCATGGACCGGCTCTCCTTGAGGTCGGACGGCTGTCTCAGCTAAGGTTAGGTTTACCTAACCAAGGAAGACCTAACCACAGAGGAGTGACGATGCGCTACACCGGGCCGAAGGTGCGTCTTTCCCGGCGGGCGGGTGTTCCGCTGACCCGCAAGGCGGTCCGCTACTTCGAGGAGCGGCCCTACCCTCCCGGTGAGCACGGACGCAAGACCAACCGGCGGCAGACCGGCGACTACGGTGTGCGGCTGATGGAGAAGCAGAAGCTGCGCTGGTACTACGACGTCTCCGAACGGCAGATGCGCCGCTACTGGGGCATGGCGCTGCGCGGTACCGGCAGGTCGGGGGCCGAGCTGGTCGCGCTCCTGGAGAGCCGTCTCGCCTCGCTCGTGCTGCGCGCGGGCTTCGCGCCGTCCATCTACGCGGCCCGTCAGTACGTCACGCACGGTCACATCACCGTGGACGGCCGCAAGGTCGACATCCCCGGTTATCTCGTCAAGCCCGGTCAGGTCGTCGCGGTGCGGCGCAGGTCGGCCGGAATGCAACCCTTCGTCGCCGCCTCCGAGGGGATCTACGCCGACGACCGGACCGCCCCCTACCTCGACGTCGACCGGACCGGCCTCCGGTTCACCCTCGTCGGCCGCCCGGCGCGCGAGCAGATCACGGTCCCGGTCGACGAGCAGCTCGTGGTGGAGTTCTACTCCCGCTGACCGGCTCCGCCGCCGGACGGCTCAGGTTGCCGGTGAGGGGGCCGGCGGGGCGTCCTCGCGCCGGACGCAATAGCCGCCGATCCCCGACTTCAGCAGGGCGAAGGCGTGCTCGGCCCGTTCGCGCAGGTCCGGTTCGACGGCGGACACGCTTTCGCCGGCGAGCATACGGCGGGTGGCGTACGCCGTCAGCGTGGTGAGGGTGGCGTGGATCTGGGCGGCGACGAGCGCGGGGGTGAGGTCGCCGGGGCCGGCGCCGCTCTCCTCGGCCAGGGTCCGGGTCAGCGCCTCCCGCCGCAGCTCGTTCATCTCCCGTACCCGTGCGACGAGGGACGGGCTGGAGTCGACCAGGCGGACGAAGGCGTCGCCCCCCTCGTGCAGGCCGTACCGCCAGGAGCGGGTGTCCAGGGCCTCCAGGAAGTCGCGGCGCACCGCGTCCACCGCGCCCTCGCCGGGTCCGCGCCGGCGCACGACCTCGCCGAGCAGTCCCACCAGCTCGTCCTGCCGGTCGAGCAGCAGGTCCTCCTTGGTGGGAAAGTAGTTGAAGACCGTGTTGACCGAGACGTCCGCCGCTCTGGCGACCTCGGCCACCGTCACGTTGTCGAAGCCCCGCGCCAGGAACAGCCCCGTCGCCGTGTCGGAGATGCGCAGCCTGGTCTCCCGTTTCTTGCGCTCGCGCAGTCCCTCACCCATGCCCGCCATCATAGGTGAGCCGGTCAAATTTTTAAGTCGCCACAAATTTATGGTTAGTATAAACATGGAGGCGATGAAAATGATCAAGACATCGGGTCTGTGCAAGACCTTCCCCGGGGGCGTCACCGCCGTCCGGGGCGTGGACCTCGCCGTCGAGGCGGGGGAGATCGTGGGGTTCCTGGGCCCCAACGGCGCCGGAAAGACAACCACCATGCGCATGCTGACCACGCTGCTGCGTCCCTCCGGAGGCACGGCCACGGTCGCCGGGCACGACCTGCTCGCCGATCCCCGGGCCGTACGGCGGCGCATCGGGCACGTCTCCCAGGGCGGTGCGGTCAGCCCCGCCGTCCCGGTGCGGGACGACCTGCTGCTCCACGCCATGCTGTACGGCATGCGCGCGGCCCCGGCACGCGAGCGGATCGGAAAGGTGCTGGAGCGGCTCGGCCTCACCGGCCTGGAGGCCAGGCCGGGCGCGGCGCTCTCCGGCGGCCAGCGCCGCCGTTTCGACCTGGCCTTCGGCCTGGTCCACGGGCCGTCGCTGCTCTTCCTCGACGAGCCCACCACGGGGCTGGACCCGCAGAGCCGGGCCGGGCTGTGGGAGCACGTCCGGGACCTGCGCGAGCGGGACGGCCTGACGGTCTTCCTCACCACGCACTATCTCGACGAGGCCGACGCCCTCGCCGACCGCCTGTTCGTCATCGACCGCGGTGTGATCGTGGCGGAGGGCACCCCCGCCGAGCTCAAGGGCGGTTCCGCCTCGCTCGACGAGGCCTTTCTGGCCATCACCGGTCTCTCCCCGGGAGAGGGGGCCCCATCGGCGGAGACCTCCGGGGGGTCCTCCTCGCGGCGGGGGGCGGCCCGGTGAGAACGGTTCTCCGCGACACCTGGATCGTCTTCCTGCACGGCACCCGGATCGCGCTGCGCCAGAAGGCCGGGATCGCCTTCGGTGTGCTGCAGCCCCTGCTCTATCTGGTGCTGTTCGGGCCGTTGTTCGCCACGATCGGCACCTGGGAGACGCTCGTTCCCGGCCTGCTGGTCCAGGTCGCGCTGCTGAGCGCGGGCATGGCGGGGTTCGGGGTGGTCTTCGACGTCCGCTCCGGTGTGCTGGAGCGGCTCCGGGTCACTCCCGCGCCCCGCGTCTCCCTGCTGCTCGGCCGGGTGCTGAGCAGCTCCCTGACGCTGCTGATCCAGTCGGTCACGCTCGTGGCCGTGGGGTACGGGTTCGGGCTGCGCGCCCGGCCCTTCGGCGTGCTGGCCGCCCTGGCGCTCATGACGCTGCTCGGGGTCGGCCTGGCCGCGCTGTCCAACGCGATCGCGCTGAACCTCGCCCCCGAGCTGTTCGCCCCCGTCGTGAGCACGGCGGTCGTCCCGTTGATCCTGCTGTCGGGGGCGTTCCTGCCGATGTCGATGGCTCCCGGCTGGCTGGACGCGCTGTCGCGGGTGACGCCGTTCCGCCATGTCCTTGAGGCCGTGCGCGACCTCTTCGCCGGGAGGTATCTCACCTGGACGGTGGCCGCCGGGGTCGCGGTGGCCCTGCTTCTGTCGGCCGTCTGCGTGACGGCCGGCACCCGTGTCTTCAGCCGGGACGCGGCCTAGACCCCCGCGCCGGGACGTGGCCCGAATCCCGCGCCGGGACGCCGCGGGGGCGTCCCGGCGCGGAGGCGCGGAGGCGGCGGGAGGAGGTCCGATGGGTTCAGGCCGGTGGGCCGTACGGCTCGATCTTCGGGTCGGCGTACAGGCCGTAGTCGGCCTGGGGGTCGATCCGGGCGACGGCGGCCTCGGTCACGCGCAGGGCGTACAGGTCCTGGCCGGGGTCGATGAGCACCAGGCCGTAGCCGAGATCCACCTCCTCGTCCGACAGGCCCAGGCGGCGCATGGCCTGCCGGAGCGTCGCCCGGGACGGGAGCCGTACGGTGAGAAGGACCATGTCCCCTACGCTACGCGCGCCTCCTGGCGACGCAATGAGGAGAGCACCCTCGCCACGTTGACGACGCCGTAGCCGTAGTCGTAGTCGAACCCGAGATCGCCCCGTTCGTCGGCGGTGCGGCGCAGCAGGGCGCGCAGCTGGGCGGGGGACAGGCGGGAGGCGGGCCAGCGGGTGCGGATGGCCGCGACCAGGCCGGCGGCGACCGGGCAGGCGGTCGAGGTGCCCGAGTCGGGCTGGTCGACGCCGAAGGCCCAGGAGCCGGAGAAGTGGGTGTAGGAGCAGACGTCGGGCTTGCGGGGGGTGAGACGTCCGGGCCCCTGGGAGGAGTAGCCGACCCGCGCCCCGGAGGTGTCCACGCCGCCGACCGACAGCACGCGGGGGTGGGAGTTGGCCCCCGAGATCGGGCGGTCGGGATAGGCGCACCGCCGGTCGCGGCAGTCGCGCCCGCAGTTGCCCGCCGCGAACAGCACGTCGGCCCCCGCCTGCTCCAGGCTGGAGACGATCAGGTTGAACGGGTGGGCCGCGTTGTCGGAGTAGTTGCCGGGGTGGCCGACGGGGAAGTCCCAGCGGGGGGAGAAGGAGCCCCAGCTGTTGCTGATGACCAGGGAGCGGGTCGCCTCGGGCTGGGCGGCCAGCACGGTGCGCAGGTGGGCGAAGGCCGCCACCGCGTCCGACAGCAGGCCGTCCATGGCCGAGCCGCCCGGCCGCCGCGACAGCAGCACCGGAAGGTCGATCAGCGACGCCCTGGGCGCGGAGATGAGCGCGTCGAACGCGCACATCGTGCCGTGGTCCACCCGGAACTCGCCCGGCCTGCCGCTCACCCCGTCGGGGTTCCAGCTCCGCCCCGCGTCGACGGTCACCTCGCGGCCGGTTCGCTGCCGGATGTGGGCGGCGTTGACGCCGGTGTCCACCACGGCCAGCGCGACGCCGGAGCCGTCCAGGCCCTCGGCCCTCAGGTCGCCGACGCGCATCAGCCGCTCGACGTCGTGCCAGTCGCCCACCGGGGCGTCGCCGCCGCAGGTGAGGCTGGACTCGATCACCGGGTCGGCGTGCACCCCCACGATGTCGGAACGGAGGGCGGGCAGCAGGCTGAGCCGGGTGGACAGCTCGTCGTCGGAGATCTCGCCGCGGAGCATGACCGAGGCGTGCTCGGCGGACAGGGAGAAGGTCGTCGCCTGGCTCAGCGACAGGGGGTCGCCCCCGGCGGCGGGCACCGGGCGGGGCAGCGCGACCGGGACGAAGGAGCGGTCGAGGGCGACGCCGGGCAGATCGTCGGCGACGTCGGCCGTGGTCGTGGGCACGTCCGGGTCGGCCACGGCCGCGACGACGTCCGGAGCGGGGCGGAGCTGAATCAGGACTCGCATGAGGCACCACCGAGAATCGAGGGGGCAACGAATTCCCCCACATTCCTTCATTCGCCTCGCCCTCGTCTAGCCATCCAGAACCCCACTGAACAGCATTTATGTTGATTAGAAACCGCAAATCGCCAGCACTGATTTTCTTCCCTGAGGGGGCCGGGGTCACTACCGTTGGACGGCATGACCGCAGCGGCGGAGACGACGCCACCTCCGTGCCCCGACACCCCTTCCCCCCACCGGCTGGGGCCCCGCCCCCGGCTGCTCGTGGCCAGCGCCTTCATGCTCTTCCTGGAGCTCGCGCTGATCCGGTGGACCGGGTCGAACATCGTTCATCTGAGCTATTTCACGAATTTCATCTTGCTCGGCTCGTTTCTCGGGATCGGGCTTGGTTTCCTCCGCGTCGGGCGTACCACGCGGCAGCCGTACTATTCGCCGATCGTGCTGGCCCTTCTGGTGTCGATCGTCCTGTTTTTCCCGGTCACCGTCGACCGGCAGACCGAGGGCGTCCTGTACTGGACCAGCCTGAACACCAGCGGCCCCCCGGCCTGGCTGATCCTGCCGGTGATCTTCGCCGCGGCGGCGGCCGTGCTGATGGGGCCGGCCGAGCTGGTGGGGCGCTGCTTCCCCGAACTCGGCCGTCTGGAGGCATACCGCTACGACCTGCTCGGCAGCCTCGCCGGCATCGCGCTGTTCACCGCGCTGTCGTTCCTCGGGGCGCCCCCCGTCGTGTGGGGGGCGATCGCCGCGGCGGCCTACACCGCGCTGCTGCGGCCGCGCACGGCCGCCGGGCGCCTGGCGCTGGTCGTGCCGTCGCTGGTCGTCGTCGGCGCGCTCGCGGCCGAGACGGTGACCTCGGGCGCGCTGTGGTCGCCGTACTACAAGGTGACCTACGACCGTTTCGACTGGCACGGCGTCCCGGTGATGGACATCCAGGTCAACGGCATCCCGCACCAGCAGGCCATCCCCGCGGCCAACCGGCTGGACTGGGAGCGGCAGTACGCCCTGCCATACGAGCGGGCGACGGCGCGAAGGCTGGACGACGTGCTGATCGTCGGGGCGGGCAGCGGCACCGACGTGGCGATCGCGCTGCGCAAGGGCGCCGGGCACGTGGACGCGGTGGAGATCGACCCCAGGCTCCGCGAGCTGGGCGGGCGCCACCACCCCGACCGGCCCTACGACGACCCGAGGGTCACCACCGTCGTCACCGACGGCCGCGCCTTCCTGGAGAGCACGACCGGCAGGTACGACCTGATCCTGTTCGCGCTGCCCGACTCCCTCACGCTGGTCTCGGGGGCGAGCTCGCTGCGGCTGGAGAGCTACCTGTTCACCCGGCAGGCCATGGAGGCGGCCAGAGACCGTCTCAAGCCCGGCGGCACCTTCTCGATGTACAACTACTACCGCGAGGGCTGGCTGGTGGACCGGCTCGCCGCCACCGCGCAGGCCGCCTTCGGCCACAGGCCGTGCGTCGACGTCGTCAGCCAGGCCGGGCAGCAGGCCGTCATCACCGCGGGGCTCACCCCCGAGGCCCAGAAGTGCGGCGCCGAGTGGGCCGGGGCGAGCGCGGACACCCCGCCGCCGACCGGTGACGACCGCCCCTTCCTCTACCTGAAGGACCGCACGGTCCCGTGGATCTACCTCCTCACCCTCGGCCTGATCCTCGTCGTGAGCCTCCTCGCGGTCCGGGCGGTGGCCGGGCCGTACGGCAGGATGCGCCCCCACGCGGACCTGTTCCTGCTCGGCGCGGCGTTCCTGCTGCTGGAGACCAGGAGCGTGACGGGGTTCGCGCTGCTGTTCGGCACGACCTGGGTGGTGAACGCGATCGTGTTCGCCGGGGTCCTGGTCGCGGTGCTGGCCGCCGTGGAGACGACCCGCCGCCTGACGACCCCGCCGCTGCCCGTCATGTACGGCCTGCTTCTCGCCGCGCTGGCGGCGGCCTGGCTGGTGCCCGCCTCCTGGCTGCTGGGCCTGCCGCTGCCGCTGCGGGTGCCGGTCGCCGTGGTGGTGGCCTTCCTGCCGATCTTCGTGGCCAACGTGGTGTTCGCCAAGCGCTTCGCCGGCTCCGCCGACGGCACGACGGCCTTCGGAGCGAACCTGCTGGGCGCGATGGCCGGCGGCTGCCTGGAGTATCTGGCGCTGGTCGTCGGCTACCGGGGCCTGCTGGTCGTGGCGGGCGCGCTCTATCTCGCCGCGTTCGCCCTGCTGCCCGGCCGGGCCCCGAGGACCGGCTGACCCCGCACGGTCCGCCGACCTCGCACGGTCCGGCCGCGCCGCGCGGGGGGAGGGGTCAGAAGCCGCAGATCTCGCCGAGCGACTTGGTGGCGTCGGTGTTCGGGGTGGGCGTCCGGTGGGATGCCGTCTCCGGGGTTCCCGTGGTCCTCGCGGTCCCGCTGGGTGAGGGGGTGGCTGTCGCGCCGCTCGCGCCGGGCGAGGCCGTCACCCCCGCGGCCTGGGGGCGGTGGGCGGGCCGGACGGACTGGCGCAGCGCCTTGGCGGTCGCGGCCCGGATCTTCTGCCAGTCGGGGGAGCCGGAGTGGAACTCCGGCGGCACGAACTGGAGGCTGGTGATCCTGGCGTTCTTGACCTTCAGGCCGAGGGTGGCCAGGTGTTCGAGCAGTTCGCGGGGGATGTCGGTCCTGGCCATCTTCTTGGCGACGTTCGCGATCTTGATGAAGTTGGCCAGGACGACGGAGGGCGTGGCCTGCTGGGCGAAGGCGCCGATGACGCAGCGCTGCCTGCTCATCCGGGAGAAGTCGTCGCTGCCGACGCGGGACCGGCCGTACCAGAGCGCCTCCTCGCCGGAGAGCGTCCGGTAACCGGCCCTGATCGTGCCCGCCGTACCGTAGAGGCCGCCCCACTTGACGTCCCGCTCCACCCGGATCTTCAGTCCGCCGATGGCGTCCACCAGATGGGCGAACCCGAACATGTTGACCAGGGCGTAGTAGTCGATCCTCAGGTTGAGCGTGTGGCCGATCGCCTCCATGAGGGCTTTGGGGCCCCGCTGGCCGTCCTTGCCGGGGACGATCTCCGGGTGCTCCTCGGCGTACTGCCAGACCTCGTTGAGCAGGCCGCCGTTGGGCAGCTCGCGCATGAAGCCGGCGGGAAACTGCCTGCCCAGCCGGCTGCCGGGAGGGAAGTGGATGTGCTGCAGGTTGCGGGGGAGGCTGAACATGACGGTGTTGCCGGTCGGGACGTGCACGCTGGCCACGGTCATGCTGTCGGTGCGGATGCCGTCCCGGTTGCCGGCGCCGTCGCCGCCGACGAGCAGGAAGTTCACCCGCTCACGCCCGCCCCAGGGGTCCTCGTGCCGGACGGGGGTCGCGGAGGGGTTCTCCGCGGCGCTCTGGAAGATGGCGTTGGCGGCGTCCTTGACGGTCAGCACGGTGCTGGCGGCCAGTGCGAACGGTGACATCACGGCCACGCACAGCACCCCGACGGCGATGCCCGACGCGATCTGGCCGCCGCTGCCCAGCCGGCTGGGCCCGAGGGCGATGTAGGAGGACAGCACCAGCAGGAACCAGATCATCGCGCCGGCCCCGGCGAGGATCGCCCCGGCCGAGAGCGTGCTGTCCCGCGTCACGAAACCCGCGTTGCCGGGGTCGGCCAGGACGATGGCGGCGGTCGCCCCCGCCGCCAGCAGCAGGCCGAAGGCGCCGAGCAGCGCGTATCCGGTACGGCGCCGCCCCGAGCGCAGGTGGGCCGCCCCGGGCAGGATCACCGACAGCCCGGTCCAGCCGATGAGGGAGGCGGCCGTCAGCGGCTTGGCGAACCTGGGCTTTTTGCCGGGGGTGTTTCCGCGGGGGGTGTGTCCGCCGGGGTCGGAGCCGCCCTCCGCGTCCCGCCGCCGGGCGCGCCCGCGCCCGGCCTCGCCGGCAGGGGGTCCCGCGTCTTGCCCAAGGCGCATCGTCACACCGCTTCCTGTACGTCTTACCCCGGTCCACCTGGCAAAACAGCCAGGAGCCCCCCGATTTCACGGAATTGGCAGGATTCTAGCCCCATACCTGGACATGACAGACAGATAACCAGCCTCGGGGAACGGCTGCCTCCATGATGGCGGCGGATGCGGCTGGGGCGGGAGGGGGGTCTGAGGAAAGCCGGGGCGCGAGAGACGGAGGAGGGGCCGGGCGCTCCCGGGACGGCCCCCGCCGGCTCGGCCGTCCGATATATCAAGAAGGGTGGAAACTTTATGAATTCGGGGCGTAAGAAGACAGATTTATCATCCGTAACGGATGTCGCGGTGTTCAGTGACATTCCGAAATCATCCAAGGTGATCTCCGCGATGTGCGGGACCGGGCCGGGCGCGGTGTCCTAGCTTCAAAGTCATGAATCTGCAGCAGCTCCGCTACGTGGTCGCGACGGCGGAGCACCGCACCATGACCGACGCGGCCAGGTCGCTGTACATCGCCCAGCCTGCGCTTTCCCGCGCGATCAGGGATCTGGAGCGAGAGCTGGGAATGACGCTGTTCGCCCGCTCCGGCCGCGGTGTGGTCGTCACGGCCCAGGGGCGCAGGGTGGTCAAGCTCGCCCGGGAGGCGCTCGACGCCGTACGCGAGATCGAGGCGCTGTCCGGGCACGGCCACCCCTCCGACACCGAACTGCGCATCGCCTCGACCCCCAGCCTGGAGCCCGGCCTGACCGCGCGCCTGCTTCCCGCCTACACCGCCGAACACCCCGGGGTGCGCGTGCACGTCGTCCGCTGTGACGGCCGCGACGGCGTGGTGAACGCCGTCAGGGACCAGCGGGCCGACCTCGGCCTGACGGACCTGCCCGTCCCCTCCGACCTGGTCAGCCACCCGCTGGAACGCCAGGAGATCGTGCTGATCTCCCCGCCCCGCACGAACCTCCCCGACCCGGTGCCGATGAGCAGGCTCAACGGCATGCGGCTGGTCCTTCCCGTCCCCGGGAGCGCCCGGCGCAGGGAGTTCGACGCGCTGTTCGCCAAGTACTGCGTCACCCCCGTACCGGCCGTGCAGCTCGACGAGCGCGGCAACTGGCTGCGCACGGTCCGTTCGGGCGCGGCCTCCCTGCTGTGGTACCGGGGGATGGCCGAGCAGGCCGTCAGGGCCGGGCTGGTGGTCCGCCGCCTCGACCCCCCGATCCGCCGGGTGATCGCCCTCGTCCACACGCGGCGCCGGCTGCCGGCCGCCGCGCAGGACTTCCTCTCGGTGGCCGAGGGCGGCTCGGCCGCCTGAAGGGCGCGGCGGGCTTCCCCCTCGCGGGGCCCCGGCGGGAGGCGGGCGCGGGTGCTCCCCTCCTGATGAGGGACGGTTCCGCGGGCTCGTATAGGCTCCTGCCGATGACTATCCTGCGCCTGCGCGGCCGCGTGTTCCGGCCCGGCGAGTTCGCGATCATGGCGGTGGTCAACCGCACTCCCGACTCCTTCTTCGACAGGGGAAGGACCTACGGATACGCGGCCGCCCTGGAGGCGGTGGACCGGGCCGTCGCCGCCGGCGCGGACATCGTGGACATCGGCGGTGTCAAGGCGGGCCCCGGCGACGAGGTCGGCCCCGCCGAGGAGATCCGCCGGGTGGCCGGTCTGGTCGCCGAGGTCCGCCGGCGTCACCCCCGGCTGATCATCAGCGTCGACACCTGGCGGGCCGAGGTCGGCGAGGTGGTCGCCCGAGCGGGGGCGGACCTGCTCAACGACACCTGGGGCGGGGTGGACCCCGGCCTGGCGGAGGTCGCCGCCCGGTACGGCGTCGGGCTGGTCTGCGCGCACGCCGGAGGCGCCGTTCCCCGCACCCGCCCGCACCGGATCGCCTACGACGACGTGGTGGCCGACGTCATCGGGCACACCGTCGGCCTCGCGCGTCGGGCGGTCGCCGCGGGGGTCGCCCGCGAGGCGATTCTCATCGACCCCGCGCACGACTTCGGCAAGAACACCCGGCACTCACTGGAGATCGGCCGCCGCCTGGGCGAGATGACGGGCACCGGATGGCCGGTGCTGGTCGCGGTCTCCAACAAGGACTTCGTCGGCGAGACGCTCGGCGGCCTTCCGGTCGGCGAGCGCCACGCCGGGACCGTCGCCACCCTCGCCGTCTCGGCCTGGCAGGGCGCCCGGGTCTTCCGCGTCCACGACGCCGCCTCCGCCCGCGCCGCGCTGGCCGCCGTCACCGCGCTGCGGGAGGCCCTCCCGGCCGGGGCGCGTTCCAATAAGGCGGACAATTCCGACAAATCTACCAATCTCGACAATTTGGATAATTGAGATAATTTCGACAATTCGGGCAAATGGGTGTGAGGTTGGAAAAGGGCGCCCGGGTGGTCCGAAACCCCGGGGGCGGAAAACGGGGTGCGGGTGAGACCGAAAAGGGATCGGGCCACCCGCTGGGGGGACGGGTGGCCCGATCGCGAGACGGGTGCGCGTCTCGCCTTTCAGAAGGTCCTATCGCGTTCCGGTGCCCGCGGCGCCGGTCTCCTCGGGGAGCCGAGGGCGGGACGTCGCCCGCCCTTCGCGGATCCCTCTCATGGCCGGCCTCCTGACGGGCGCCGGGCGCCGTGCCGGACGGCACCCGGGGGGTGGAACGTCCCCATCCTCAACCGGCGAGATATTTGCCGCAATATCATGACATGAGTAACTTGATTTGTTATCTACTCCCGGAACGCACAGTCGCCGCGTCCCTCCGGCCCCCGGGGCACCCCCATCGGGGAGGTTTCCGCAGGTCACGGCGGTGGGGGCGGCGGGTTCGGGAGCGGGTCAGGACAGCGGGAGCCGGACGACGGCCCGCAGGCCGGGGGAGGCGTCCTCCAGATGGACCGCGCCGCCGTGGGCGTGGATCGTCTCCCGGACGATCGCCAGCCCCAGCCCGGCCCCGCCCTCGTCGCGGCTGCGCGCGCTGTCCAGGCGGGTGAACCGGCCGAAGACCCGCTCCCTGTCGGGCTCGGGGACGCCGGGCCCGTCGTCGGTGACGGTCAGCACCGCGTCGGCCCCCTCGGCCCGCAGCTCCACCACCACCGGGGCGCTCGTGTGGCGCAGCGCGTTGTCCACCAGGTTGACCAGCACCCGTCCCAGATCGAGCGCGTCACCGGTCACCGTGATCGATCCGTCCTCACGCCCGGGCGCCCCGGCGCCTCCCGCGACGCGCACCGTGACGGCGGCGCCGTATCGCTCGGCCGTCCGGGGGACCAGCCGGTCCAGCGCCACCGGCTCCCTGCGGCCGGGCCTGCCCCCACGCTCGTCCAGCCGGGCCAGGGCGAGCAGGTCCTCGGCCAGCCGGGCCAGGCGCATGGTGTCCTCCAGCACGCCCTCGGCCGTCTCCCGCCACTCCTGGCCCTCCGGATGGCCGAGCGCGACCTCCAGCTGAAGCCGGATGCTGGCCAGCGGGCTGCGCAGCTCGTGGGCGGCGTCGGAGACCAGGGCCCGCTGGCGCGCGTCGGCCTTCTCCAGCCGGGCCAGCATGTCGTTGAGCGTGACGGCGAGGCTGTGCACCTCGTCGCGCGCCTCTGGCACCGGCAGGCGGCGGGAGCGGGCGGTGTCGGTGATCTCCTCGGCCCCCCGGCGCAGCGCGGCGATGGGGCGCAGCGTCCTGCCGATGATCAGCCAGCTCGCCCCGGCGAGCAGCACCAGCAGCAGGGGTGTGCCGACGAGCAGCACGTGCCCCGCCGCGCCGACGCCGGCCCGTACCTCGCCGAAGGGCCGGGCCGCGATCACCGTCCGGCCGGCGCCGGCGCTGAGCGCCCGCACCCGCAGTGTGTGCGGGATCCCGTACGGCTCGCCGTCCAGGAAGCGGGCCTCGCCCAGCCTCACGGCGAGGGCCCGCTCCCCGGCGTCCAGCAGCGGCACCGGCCGGCCGGTGCCGCCGGTGGCGTGAGTGATCCGCCCGGAGCCGTCGACCACCTGCAGCAGCGTCCCGTCGATCGAGGTCATCTCGGCCGGCAGCCGCCCGGCGTCGGACAGGGAGACCGTCTCACGTGCCCGCCGGTAGATCTCCTGGTCGATGCCGGAGAGGAGTGTCCGGCGGAGCACGCCGATCATCACGCAGGCCGAGGCGACCAGGGCCAGCGCGAGCACGGCCGAGGCCACCACGGTCAGCCGGAAGCGCAGGCTCCTGCGCCGCCACCAGCCCGCCGTGTAGCGCGCGCCCTGGGCGAGCGGGTCAGCCGCCATCGCCGGCCAGCCGGTATCCGGCGCCCCGTACGGTCCGCAGCGCGTTCCTGGAGAACGGCACGTCGATCTTGCGGCGCAGATAGCCCACATAGACCTCGACGACGTTGGGGTCGGTGTCGAAGGCGTCCCAGACGTGCTCCAGGATCTCGGTCTTGGAGACCACCTCGTCGTGGCGGCGCATGAGGTACTCCAGGAGCGCGAACTCCCTGGGGGTCAGCTCCACCGGCTGCGGGCCCCGGGCGACCCGCCGCCGCGCGGGGTCCAGCGACAGGTCGCCGGCCCGCAGCACCGGGGGGCGCCGGCCCGCCCCCCGGCGCAGCAGCGCCCTGAGCCTGGCCACCAGCACGACGTAGGAGAACGGTTTGGTCAGGTAGTCGTCGGCGCCCAGGTCGAGCCCGTCGGCCATGTCGTACTCACCGTCCTTGGCCGACAGCATCAGGATCGGCACCCAGTTCTCCTCGGCACGCAGCCGTTTGCAGACGTTGTAGCCGGAGACCTTCGGCAGCATGATGTCCAGCACGACCACGTCGTAGCCGCCGTTCCTGGCCAGACGCAGGCCCTCCTCGCCGTCGTGGGCGAGGTCGACCGCGAACCCCTCGGCCTGCAGCCCGCGCCGGAGGGCCGCGGCCATCCGGCGTTCGTCCTCCACGACGAGAACCCGCATCGTCCCCGACCTTTCCCGCCCCGTCGTGGGGCACCCCGCCTTGCGAGGCCGCTGAGAAGCCTGTGAGCCCTCCCAGTCTGTCGCAGCCTCCGCGCGGAAGCGCCCACGCGGGCCGCCGGTAACGGCGCTCGGCGGCATACCGTGAGGGAGCGGCGGGTCAGAGCGGACAGCGGCGGAAAGGAGCCGGCGGTGAGGGCGGGGGTGCCGGTCGCGGAGAGGGCTGTCCTTGTCGGCTCTCGATCACGAGGTGGTCCGGCCTTTCCCCTTAAAGCGCTAAACGCGAGACTTGTTGATTAGTGCCCCTTTTGTTCGCGAGGGAAAGGCGGCTTTATTACTACATGTCGGGTGAAATTCGAGGGGAGAGTGGGAAGGTTCTGGATCGGAGCGTCCCGGAGCCGACCAGGGAGCCGTGGGGCGCGCAGCGGCCGGCGGGGCCGCCACGGGGAGGACGCGGCGGGGCCGGAAATGTCGGTACCCTCCGCGATGATGGAGATGTGAACACGATGTGAGCGACCAACGGGACGCCGCCGGGGTTTCCCCGCCCCCGGAGACCCCCGGGAGATGAGGCAGGCGATGCCGACCACGATGAGCGTGTCCGACCTGGCGCAGGTCCTCTTCACATCCGCGTTGCAGGCATCCGACGACCCCTCGCCGGATCAGGTGCGCACGGTCATCGAAGACCGGTTGCGGGCCTGTCACGCCGACATCGCCGAGTGCGCGGCCTGCGTGGCGCAGGAGGCCGGTGACCACCCCGACGTCTACGAGGCCCGGATGCGCTGGGCGCTGCGCGCGGTCCACCTGGTCGACCCGGCCACCCTGGCCACGGTCTGACCCGCGGCCCGCGCGGCGCGGGCCGTCCCCGGCCTGGGAGCGGCCGGGGACGGGAACGGCCGGGCGCCCTCGCGAAGGGCGCCCTTCACGGGACCGCCCGGCCGGAGGGGACGCGCCGGTTTCCTCAGAAGGAGTTTCCTCAGGAGGAGCGGCCGCCGCGGCGCAGGCCGAGCACCCCGGCGACGACGCCGGCCACCCCGGCCAGCAGTCCGGCCCCGCCGAGCAGCCGGGCGGTGCCGTCGGAGGCGTCCGTCCCGGAGGCGACCGGTGTCATCGACGGGGCGGCCTCCGTGGCGGACGCGGGCGGGCTCGCGGAGGTGTGGCCGTGTCCCGCGCCCTCGGCCGGGGCGGGCGTCAGCCTCAGGACCGGCGCCGGGTGGTCCGGCTCGGAGCCGTCGGCCTTGGGCGGGTCGGCCCACTTGACGACCTCACCGCCGGTGTAGGTCTGGACGGTGGGGAAGACCAGGCGGTCGGTGTCCTTGGGGAGCATCCCCATGGAGACCTCGAACTCCTGGAACTGACCGGGTTCGATCTTCCCCCCCGACCAGGTGATCTTCGTGACGGCCTCGGTGATCTCGCCGTACTCGGTGGTGACCGGCGTGGGCAGCTTGCCCTCGACGACCTTGACGTCCCAGCCCGGCACCGGCTTGACCGAGACGAACGGCAGCGGGTGCTCGGCGGGGAAGGTCACCTCGATCTTGCCGGTCGAGGCGTCGTCACGCTCGTTGGGGACGCGGAAGGCGACCTTCGTGAAGCCGCCCTGCTCGGCGCTGCCGGGATTGACGGTCACGTGCGCGAGGGCGGGAAGGGCCGCCCCGAGGCTGAGGACGGCGGCGCCGGCGGCCACCGCCAGGGCGCGACGGTACGCGGGGGGGCGCCTACGGCGCGCACACGCGGGGGAGACAGGGGAAAAGGACATGGTTTCTCCACTTCGAGGCTTTCGCCACAGAGGGGGTTGGGGGAGGGACGGGTCAGGCGGCGGGCAGTGGAGGACCACGCCGGCTGACGATGTGACGGAGCGGGCGCCGGACCGGGAGGCGCGGGGCGCGGGGAGGCGCCGCGCGCGGCACGGAGGGGACCGCGGGGGGCGGGAACAGGCGGAGCCCGGCACTCCATCGCTCTTTGGCCGCCTGGAGCAGGGACCACAGGGCCGCCTCGCCGCGGGCCAGCCACCAGCCGGTGATCAGTGTGGCGGTGAGGTGCGCCAGGAGCATGCCCAGGCTCTCTCCCAGGCCCTGGCCGTGGGGGTGCGCGGTCAGGGATATCCCCGAGGGGTCGCCGAAGGCGAACAGTTCGTGCAGGAACAGCTGCGCGGCCGTGAGGGCGGCGCCGATCGCCACGGTGGAACGCTCGCGTCCGGCGAGCGCCGAGGCCACGGCCGTGATCGTCACGCCGCCGGTCGTCACCGCCCACGCCCGGGGCCCCGAGCCGCCCGCGGCCAGGTGGCCGAACGCGGCGAGCGCCACGCAGACGGCCGAGAAGGCGGCCGCTCGTGTGAGGCGTAACGGGAGGTGTGCGCGCATGGCGATCACCATCGTCTCACGCCGGCCCGGCGGCCCGCCGGGCCCGGTCGGGCGTCTCACGCGGGCGCCCCGGACGGATTTACGGACGGGTTTACAAACGGGTTTCGCGAATGGCCTTTATGGGTGAGCGAAAGGGGCTGATCTGGGGTTTTTCCGTATGAATATCCCGGGTGGTGCCGGTGATCCCTTGGCTGAGGGCGTGCCGAGGAGCCCTTTACACGCCCATGACTCTAACTGTATGTTGTTGACCAATCACCCTACGCATTCAAAGGATAGAGGTGAGCCATGCCCGACAACGGCACCGAGAACACGCCCGATCCCCGGGTGGCCTTCGCGGACGCGACGGCGGCCGACACGGGGGAGACCAACGCCCGCCCCGGCACCGCCGATCGGGTCGCCGTCGCGGCGAGCGCCGACGACCACCTGCCTCCCGTGGCCGACCAGGACCTCGACGCCCGCCCGCTGACCCAGCGTTTCACGGAACCGGAGGAGTAGATCATGCAGCTGCACTTCCGCAACCGTTACACCCACAAGGTGTGGGTCGCGATCATGTTCTACAGCCCCGACGGCTGCCGTGACTACGGTCAGTGGGGCACCCGCGGCTGGTGGGCCATCAACCCCGGGGGCGAGGCCTACGTCCTCAACACCAACAACCGCTACGCGGCCTTCTACGCCGAGGCGTCCAACGGCGCGGTCTGGACCGGCCCCTACGGGCCGATGTACGTCTACCAGAACGCCTTCGACTCCTGCCTCAACATCGGCAGCACCGCGGCCCGGCGCGTGGGCACCCGCCTGGTCGACATGAACGGCTACTCCCGTTACTACGTCAACCTCGTGGCCTAGGGGCCGTTTCCCCGGGTGACATCCCGGGGCGCCGCGGTTCTCACGCGTCCGGCTCCCCGCTCCTTGAGCGTCGAGGTGCGGAGCATGGACGCCGCACACGAAAGCCGGCGTCCGCGGGTGACGGCGGGCGGTGGTGATTCGTCACCGTGACGCCCGTTCACCTGTGATTCGGCCGTCGGATGTACGCCTCCCGCCGTTGACAGCCAGAGCCTTCCCCTCGCCTGTCGCCGGTGCGCCGCTCCGCACAGTGTTCCGGGGTCGGCGGCGGGAGAGTCTTTTCGCCGCGCAGGTCTGCTCCACCGGCGGCCTGCTCCACCGCGCGGGGGCACGGCCGATCGGCACCTGGAGCCGCGACCGGCTCCGTTCAGGAGGGCGGGGAGGGGGCGGCCCCCTCCGTGTAGAGACGGGCGACCACGTCCTCGATCGACCGTTCGTCCGGGACGGTGGCCCGCAGATCGTCGAGGGTGCCGTCGAAGGCCAGGCTGCCATGGTCGATCAGCATCACACGACGGCAGAGTTTCTCGACGTCGCCCAGGTCGTGGGTGGTGAGCAGGACCGTGGTGCCCCGCTCGGCGTTGAGGGCGCGAAGGAAGTCGCGCAGGGCGACCTTGCTGACCACGTCCAGGCCGATCGTGGGCTCGTCGAGTACCAGCACGGCGGGGTCGTGGAGCAGGGCGGCGGTGATGTCGCCCCGCACGCGCTGGCCCAGACTGAGCTGGCGGACCGGCGTTCCCATGAACTCGTCCAGGCCGAGCAGATCCGTCAGCGCGCCCAGCCTGGCGCGGAAAACTTTCTGATCTACATTGTAAAGATGTCGGATCAGCTGAAAGCTGTCCCTCAGCGGCAGGTCCCACCACAGGGTCGTCCGCTGGCCGAAGACCACGCCGATCCTGCGTGCCAGGGCCGTACGGCGTCGCGTCGGATCGAACCCGGCCACCCGCAGGCGCCCCGAGGTCGGTGCGAGGATGCCGGTGAGCATCTTGATGGTGGTGGACTTCCCCGCGCCGTTGGGGCCGAGACAGCCGACGAACTCCCCGGCCTCGATCGTGAAGGACAGATCACGTACGGCGTGCACCGTCCTGCGGGCGCGGCGCCTGCCCACGGTGAACGAACGGCCGACGCCGTCCACTTCGATCATGTCGTCAGCTCCCTGTCGAACGGTAACGGCGGACGCCCGCCCGCCAGGCGAGCGCGGCGGCGCCGGCGAGGACCGCCGCGGCCAGCGGGGAGGCGAAGCGCAGCCAGGACGGCAGGCCGAAGGGGTCCTGTCTGTCCAGCGCGAACAGCGCGGGCTGCCAGTTCACGAACGCCAGCGGGATGACGAACGTGACGCCCCTGACCAGTTCCTCGCCGTAGACGCTCAAGGGGTACTGGGTGAGCGCGCTGCCACCGTAGGTGAAGGCGTTGGCCACCTCGGGCGCGTCGGTGAGCAGGAACTGCAGTGCGCCGCCGAGGGTGAAGATCGAGGCGAAGATGACGACCCCGCACAGGATCATCGGAGGGATGATCCATGCCCTGCTCCAGGGCAGATCGAGCCGGGACAGGGCGATGGAGAGCACGACCACGGCCTGCAGGACGCGGCCGAGGCGCTGTACGCCGAACCGGTCCACGGCTGTCTGGACGAACACGCCGACGGGGCGGATGAGCATGGCGTCGAAGCCGCCCGTCCTGATGTGGTGGCTGAGGCGGTCGGCGTTCCCGAAGAGCATGTCGCCCAGCGCGAACGACAGGCCTGCGGTGCCGTAGAGGAACATGACCTCGGCCGGCCCGAATCCGGCCAGCGAGCGGGTGTGCTCGAAGATCACCCAGATCGCCACGACGTCGAGCGCGTGGACGGCGAACGAGCCGATCGTCATCGTGATCAGCGGCCCCGGATACTGGGCCGAGGCCCTCAGCCACGTCCAGGCGAGGAGAAGATACGTCCTGACCGTGCCGGCCACGGCCCGGCCGGCCCTTCTCGTCCGTGAGGCGGGCGCGTCAGCCACCCTGGATCACGACCTTGTGGCGGGCGGCGCGGGTGGCCAGGGCACCCAGGGCGAGCAGCGCCGCGGCCCAGGCGGCCTGGAACCCCAGCGCGTCGGCGACCTCCCGTTTGCCGAGGTAGAGGTCGGCGGGGACCTGAACCATCGCCGACCAGGGGAGCGCCTCGGCCAGGGTGCCGAGCCATCCGGGAAACAGGTTCAGCGGCAGGACCATGCCGCTGAAGAAGAACGTCATCACCAGGGAGAGTGACTGGGTGCCCCTGTCGTCGACGACCCAGCAGGCCGACAGCGCGACCAGATAGCGCCAGCCGAAGCTGACGATCACCCCGAGCGTGAAGCCCGCCGCGAAGGAGAGCCAGGTCACCGGGTCGGAGGGGAAGACGAGCGCGAACAGCGCCGAGCCGATGAGCGTCGGCGGCAGGCTGCGCATCAGGAACAGGTAGGCGGCCCGGCCGAGGTCGTCGGCCAGGCTCCACAGCTGCAGCGACGCCGGGCGCAGGAGGTCGACGGCGACGTCTCCCGTCCGTACCCGCTCGGCCAGCGTCAGGCCGCCACCGAACACCTGCATCGGCCCGATGAAGGCCTGGCTGAGGAAGCAGAAGGTCACGGCGTCGGTGACGTCGTAGCCCGCGAGCCCCGGCCGGGCCCTCCACAGGGCGATCAGAACGTAGGCGCGAAGGACGCCGAAGACGGTGTTGGTGAAGGCTCCGGCGAGGGCGGCGGCTCGGTAGGTGGAATGACGGCGGAAGCCGTACCCGGCGATACGCGCGTAGAGGGAGAGGGAGAAGACGGCCTCCTACAGGGGCGTCGGGGCGGCACCCTCATGATCGCCGGTGTTCCCTGCCGGGGCAACGGGTTTTCCCCGCCGCCGTCCGTGCCCCTCACCCGCGCCCTCTCACCCGTGCCCCTTCGCCTGGTTCCTTCATCCGCGGCCCTTCGCCCACGACCCGGCGGTGAGGGCGGCGGGAGGGGGGCGGGAGGGGGGGCGGGCGGACCCGAAAAGAGGACGAAGGAGGGCGGGTGGCCTTACCTGGCGGCATGATTCGCCTTACCTGCCATACCTCTTCCGGAAGGTCGGGCGCGAAGGCGGGGCGAATCCCGTCACAGTGTGCTTGCCGTGTACCCGTACGAGAGGGCTCGACCAAGGATGGCTCATGGTGGAGGCGGCCCCGCGTACGGCATCCCGCCGGGAGTGCGGCCCCTGGCCGAAGGCGACCCCGTCGTCATCGGCCCTTATACGCTGCTCGGGCGCCTCGGCGTCGGCGGGATGGGTGTGGTCTATCTGGCCGAGCGCCCCGGCGGGGGCATGGTCGCCCTCAAAACACCGCATCCGTCGCATCTCCACGATGCCACGCTGCGCGCTCGCTTCGTGGAGGAAATCACTTTTTCCCGACGGGTGGTTCCTTTCTGTACGGCCGCGGTGATCGAGGACGGCGCCGACCGCGGCCGCCCCTATCTCGTCTCCGAGTACGTCCCCGGGCCCGCGCTGTCGGAGGTGATCGCCGCCGGCGGTTTGCTACCCGCGGGCCTCGCCTACGGCGTCGCCCTGGGGGTGGCCGCCGCGCTGGTGGCGGTGCACGAGGCCGGGCTGGTCCACCGTGACCTGAAGCCCGGCAACGTCCTGCTGTCGGAGGCCGGGCCCCGGCTGATCGACTTCGGTATCGCCCAGGACGTCGACGCCCTTGTCGCGCACACCCAGGCCGGGCACGTCATGGGCAGTCCGGGCTGGGTCGCCCCGGAGCGGCTCACCGGCGGGGCCGCGCTGCCGGCCTCCGACGTCTTCTCCTGGGGGTGCGTGGTCGCCTACGCCGCCACCGGCCGTCACCCCTTCGGCGCGGGTGACGTCGACGCCCTGTCCCGGCGTGTCCTGCTGGAGCCGCCGGACGTCTCGTCGGTGCCGGCCCCTCTGCGCCCGGCCGTCGAGGCCGCCCTCGCCAAGGACCCAGCCCTGCGGCCCCGTGCCGCGGACCTGCTCGGCGCGCTCCTCGCCGCCGGTGGCGTCGGAGACTCTCCCGGTCTCGACCCTCTCGATCCGCGCCGGGCCGTCGCCGACGTGCTGGCACGGGCCTGGCGGCCGATGCCGTACGCCCGGAGGGGCGGCCGGACATCCCCGGTGACGCCCGCGGGTCCCGAACGGTCCGGAAGGCCCGCCGGTCCCCTCCGCGGGGCGCCGCCGCGTGGGAACGCGCTTCTTTCGCGGGTGCGCTTCGCGGTGCTGGCGGCGGTCGCGGTGGCGGCGGTCGCGGTGGGTGCCGCCGCGCGCGGCGGCACCGGGGAGGACGCCGGTCCCGGCGTCCTCGGCCGGGTGCCGGTGGTGATGCCGGCCCGGGAGTCGACCGCGAGGGCCACCGCCGGCGTTCTTTCGCCGGGCGGCGGCAGGAGGGGCGCCCCGCCGGCGGCACCGACCGGCACGCCCGTCGCGGGGCGGCGCGACGCGGTCCGTACCGTCTCGGGATCACCGGTGAACGGCGAGAGCCGGGAGGGCCGGCCGTCCCGCGGGCGAAGATCGGCCGGCCCCTCCGCTGAGGGGGAGCGGCGGGGCTGCGCGAGCGCGGTGGCCGGGCGCGGGAGGGCGTGCCCGAAGCTCCCGGGTGACCCCGGGCCGTTCCTTCCCCGGCCCCCTCAGGCCGGGGAGCAGGAGGAGGACGATCCGGGCGCGCTCCCGTCCCCGTCTCCGGCCGTGACGGCGCCGGTTCCGCAGTTCTCGCAGGAGGCGAGCCCCTCCGCGCAGCCCGGTGGCTGATCGCCGGCGCCGGTGCCCGGCCGGGGACTCAGCTCTTCTTGCGCCGGCGGATGAGCGCGCGGTCACACCGTGCGAGCATCGCGGTACGCCGGACTCAGCCCTTCTTACGCTGGCGGATGAGCCCCATGAAGCCGGGACTCGGCTTGAACCGTGCCGTCCAGGTCTCGGCGATCTCCAGCGGCTCACCGGTCTGGGGGTTGCGCCCGGACCGGGCCGGTTTATGCACGATCTCGAAGGATCCGAACCCGGGGATCGCGACCTTGTCCTCGGCGGCCACCGCCGTCTGGACCGTCTTCAGGATCGCCTCCAGGGCCGCGGCGGTCTGCCGCCGGCTGAGCCCCGCCTCGGCCGCGGCCTTCTCGATCAGCTCGCGCTTGTTCATGGGGATAGTTAACGCCATCTCCACCGGGTTCATCGAGCCCGCCCATCGCCCGGGACGCTTTTCCGGCGCGGACGCGCGGGGCGATGAACGGGTTCCCCGGCTCTCTCCCGGGCGCGGGCGTGAGGGGACGGGAGTGGAGCACCCGCCGCCGTGCGGTGGCGGCGGGTGCTCCTCGTCGTTCAGCGGTCGGACTGGGCGGCCAGCCGTTCCGCCTCCCCGTACAGGGCCTCGACGAGAATGAGCTCCAGCCGGAGATCGTCGTCGACGAGGCCTTCCAGAACTTCCATTCGGGCCTCCTGACTACTCAGGACGCCTCAAGAACCGCGAAAGTTCACACCGATCCCGAAAGGGGTGCGACCGTGATCAAATCCGGCCACGCCCGCGGGTGGAGGCGTGTTCCCGCGCTCTAGGCCGCGACGAGTTCGGCCAGGTTGACGTGTTCGCCGACCTCACGCACGTCTCTGCAGTACGCGAGGAGCACCCGCCGTCCCGCGACCCGCCGGGTCACACGCAGACACGGGAGGTCGCCGAGCACGATCGCCTCGACCTCGATGCCGTCGGGCCCTCGCCAGATCCCCATGAGGTCGAGGCTACGAAGACTCAGGTAAGGCCGGGGTAACCAGGCGGGCATATCGTGACGTCCCCCGTGAACAGTGCGGTTTCCCTCTTTTCAGGGGCGGTCGGCTGGTCCACCCGAGGTAACGGACCGTCGTTGTTCATGCCATCGGGGAGAAATCAACATGGCCGCCCCCACGGTCGTCCCCGGAGGAGGTCAAACCGGCCCCGGAGGCCCCGAGGCCCGCACCCGGCTGTTCGAGCCTGTTTTCCATCCAGGGCCGGAAAAGAGGGGCGAAGGGAGAACGAGGGAAGGCGGACGGGACGGGGAAGGGCGGTGAAGGAACAGGGCCCCGCCGGACGGCTCTGGAGAGATCCGTCCGGCGGGGCCTTTTCCCACGATCTGGTCCCCGGGCCCGCCCACGGAGGCGGTCCGTGCCCTGGAAGCGTCCGGGCGGGCCCGGTTCGAAGGGTTAGTGAGCCGTTTCGAACTGCTCCGCCTCCGTGGAGCCCTTGAGCGCCGTGGTGGAGGAGTCCGGCGCGATGGCCGTACTGACCAGATCGAAGTATCCGGTGCCGACCTCGCGCTGGTGGCGGGTGGCGGTGTAGCCGTGGGCCTCGGCGGCGAACTCGGCCTCCTGGAGCCCGACGTAGGCGGTCATGCCCTCCCCGGCGTAGCCCCGGGCCAGGTCGAACATCGAGTAGTTGAGCGAGTGGAAGCCCGCGAGCGTGATGAACTGGAACTTGTATCCCATGTGGCCCAGTTCACGCTGGAACTTGGCGATGGTGGAGTCGTCCAGGTGCTTCTTCCAGTTGAAGGAGGGCGAGCAGTTGTAGGCCAGCATCTGGTCGGGGTACGTCGCCTTGACGGCCTCGGCGAACTCACGGGCCACGTCCAGGTCCGGGGTGGAGGTCTCCATCCAGAGCAGGTCGGCGTGGGGCGCGTAGGCCAGGCCGCGCGCGACGCAGGCCTCGACACCGTTGCGGACGCGGTAGAAGCCCTCGGCGGTGCGGTCTCCGGTGGCGAAGACACGGTCGCGGGGGTCGACGTCGGTGGTCAGAAGCGTCGCGGCCTGGGCGTCGGTCCGCGCGATGATCACAGAGGGGACTCCCGCGACGTCGGCCGCGAGCCGTGCCGCGTTGAGGGTCTTGATGTGCTGGGCGGTCGGGATGAGGACCTTGCCTCCCAGGTGGCCGCACTTCTTCTCCGAGGCGAGCTGGTCCTCCCAGTGCACTCCCGCCGCACCCGCGGCGATCATGCCCTTCATCAGCTCGAAGGCGTTGAGCACGCCGCCGAAGCCCGCCTCGGCGTCGGCCACGATCGGAGCCAGCCAGTGCGGAGCGTCCGCGTCCTCCTCCGACCAGGTGATCTGGTCGGCGCGCAGCAGGGCGTTGTTGATGCGGCGCACGACGGCGGGGACGGAGTTGGCGGGGTAGAGGCTCTGATCCGGGTAGGTCTGCCCGCCCAGGTTGGCGTCGGCCGCCACCTGCCAGCCGGACAGGTAGATGGCCCTCAGGCCCGCCTTGACCTGCTGCACGGCCTGGTTTCCGGTCAGCGCGCCGAGAGCGTGCACGTAGTCCTCGGTGGTGAGCAGGTCCCACAGCCGTTCGGCGCCGAGCCGCGCCAGGGTGTGCTCCTCCTGGACGGAGCCCCGGAGCCGGACCACGTCCTCGGCGGTGTACGTCCGTTCGACGCCTTTCCAGCGTGGGTTGGTCTCCCACTCTTGCCGCAGCCCCTCTGCGGCTCCCTTGAGGCGATCGTTCATTTTTTCACTCCTTGTCGTCCCCTGGGTGCCTTGGTCCGAGTCTGTGCCCCGGTGAAACCGAGGAACAAGGTCGACTTTCAGAGAAGAAGGAAGATTCTTCTTTTTTCGATAAAATTGTCGAGGGTTGAGCTGAGAAGAAGTTCATAGTTTTCGATATGGACTAGACCAATCCGGTGTCGCCGGCCATGCCCATCGCGGATGGAGTGAAATATCCGGCGAAATTTCGCCTAGCATCGTGCTATGGCATCCCTGGTCGGTGAAGAACCGCTGTCCTTGACACAGGAACTCGACCTGATCGCGTTCGGCCAGCGCCTGCGGCACATCCGCAAGCAGCGCGGCCTCACCCTTTCCGATCTGGGAGAACGCGTCGGCCGTGCGCCGAGCCAGCTGTCCCTGCTGGAGAACGGCAAGCGCGAGCCCAAGCTGTCCCTGCTGAAATCCCTCGCCGCCGCGCTGAACGTCCCGGTCGAGGACCTGCTGCGCCGTCAGGCCCCCAGCAGGCGGGCGCAACTGGAGATGGCACTGGAGGAGGCCCAGCGCGACCCGCTGTACGCCGGGCTCGGTCTCGCCAGGCTGAAGGTCTCGGCCCGCGTCCCCAACGACGTGCTCGAACACATCCTCGGCCTCTACGGCGAGCTGCGCTCACGCCAGGCCAAGGGCACCGCCACCCCCGAGGAGGCCCGCGCGGCCAACGCCGAACTCCGCGGCACACAGCGCGAACGGGGCAACTACTTCGAGGAGATCGAGAAGGCGGCTGCCGAGGCGCTGTCGGCGGTCGGCTACCGCACCGGCGCGCTGTCGCAGAGCACGGTCCAGGCCCTGGTCACCCACTTCGGCTACACCGTGCGGACCGTCCAGGACCTGCCCCGGACGGTCCGCTCCATCACCGACCTGCGCAACCGGCGCATCTACGTCAAGCACGAGCAGCTCGGCATGCACACCCCGCGAACGATCCTGCTGCAGACCCTCGGTCACCTCGCCCTCGGCCATCACAAGCCCCGCGACTTCGCCGACTTCCTGCGCCAGCGCACCGAGGCCAACTACTTCGCCGCCGCGGTCCTGGTGCCCGAGGCCACGGCCGTGCCGTACCTGCTTGAGGCCAAACAGGACCGGGCGCTGAGCGTGGAGGACCTGCGGGACGTGTTCGCCGTCTCCTATGAGATGGCCGCGCACCGCTTCACCAACCTGGCCACTCACTTTCTGGGCCTGGTCTGCCACTTCGTCCGCAACGACGCGGGCGGGATCATCTACAAGGCCTACGAAAACGACGGCATCGTCTTCCCGGCCGACGAGCAGGGGGCGATCGAGGGGCAGCGGATGTGCCTGCAGTGGTCGGGGCGGCAGGTCTTCCGGTCATCCGACCGGTTCTCCGTCTTCTACCAATACTCCGACTCGCCCACCGGCACCTACTTCTGCGTCGCCCACGTCGACCCCTCCCGGGAGCGGGACTTCGCCGTCACGCTCGGGGTGCCCTACCGCGAGTCACGCTGGTTCCGCGGCAGGGAGACCACCCACCGCACCAGATCCGGCTGCCCCACGGGCGACTGCTGCCGCCGTCCGCCCGCCGAGCTCACCCAGCGCTGGGAGGGGTACGCCTGGCCTTCGGCGCGCGGCAACTCCCATGTCCTGGCCGCCCTGCCGCCGGGTTCCTTCCCCGGCGTGGACGAGGCCGACGTCTACGGCTTCCTGGAGCGTCACGCCAAAGAGTGACGCCGTGCGAGCGTGAGCGAGGGGTGGCCGAAGAACTGGTAGGCCGGCGCCGTGTCCGGGGCCAGGCAGCGCAGCGAGCGCAGCACCTCGGCGGGCGGCTCGCCGCCGAGGACACGGCGGTAGAACTCCGTGACCGGACCGCCCTCCACCGGCCGGAACGGGGCGACCGCCCCGCTCGCGCCCGCCAGCAGGAACGGCTGGCAGTCTCCCGGCTCGTCCAGGAAGACGAACGAGGCGCCGCCCATGCCCCGGCCGAGGCCCTCGAACGCCGATCCGGCGGTCGCGAAGTGCACCATGTCCGGCGGGTCGCCGAGCAGTGCCAGCACGTCACCGAGCAGGGGGCTCACCTGCGTGGCGCCGTGGGCCACGACCAGCGGGTGGGCCTCGGGCCCGCCGTACACGACCGCCATGCCGTCGCGGCCCGCCCGCGACGGCGGCGGCAGCGCGGGGCGCCGTCCGCCCAGGGGCCAGCGGCCGGTCACCGTCTGGCAGTTGAGGAACCCGGGGACGGACCGATCGAACGGGTGCTCCAGCAGGGCCAGCTCCCAGGGGACGTGTGGCTCCTGGGAGAGGATCAGCACGCTCGGGCGGCGCGGGGCCACTCGTTCGGCGACCGCGTTCAGCAGTTCCCAGAAACCCCGCGGGATCCGCGACGCGACCTGCCTGCCGACCTCCTCCAGGGAGTGGGACGGGCCCGACAGGCGCCGGCCCAGCTCCGAGGCCCGCATGCCCAGCTCGCAGACCTCCGCCTGGTCGGGGGTGATGAAGTGCGGGGACTGGTGGGTCCACCACAGCCGCCCCGGCCGGTCTCCGTGGACGACGATCGCCGTGACATCCGGCGCCAGGCCGCTGCCCACCGGCCGGACGGGGGTGCCGGCGACCGGGTGCGGGGCGTTCTCCTGCCCGAGCAGGCCGGGGGAGTCGAGGACGGCGAGCGCGCGCACTCCGAAGCCGGTCACCTCGCCGTGCACCGCGTAGATCGCCTGGATCTGCCGGGCGGTCACCGGCCGGTCCTGTGCCAGGGCGATCAGTCCGGCTCTCACCGAGGGGTACGGCGCCCCGGCATCGGCCCGCACCCGCACCCGCCATCCGCCGGGGGCCTCGAACCCCTCGGCGACGAGCTGGATCTCCATGTCGACCGGCCAGGGAAGGGGCGGAACCGCATCGCCCGTAGCCTCCCCGGGCGACAGCCCGACCTCCACCTCGGCCCCCCAGCCCGCGACCACCTCACCGGGGGCCTCGATCAGCGGGAACGTCTCCGGCTCCCGCCCGCCCGGCGCGGGTTTTCTGTCGCCGCGCAGCTTGCGGAAGGCCCCGGTCAGCCGGCCGATCACCGACGGCCCGTCCTCGTCACGGCCCCCGGGGTCCATACTCGCCTCCTTGCTCGGTCTGAGTCGATCTTCCCACTCCGGAGCGACGATGAAAGCCCGTGCCCGGCGGGAATCGGGGCCGCATAGGGTGATATCCGTGAATGTCCGAGGTGCGGGGAAGGAAGGCTGTGCTGCCTGAGGTGGAGGCATGGCTGCGAAGGCGCACCTCGTCGTCGGGCGACTGGCCGCCGTCCCGGCTGCTGAGGGCCAAGGGGGACACGACGGTCAGCGTCGTGCTGCCCGCGCGCGACGAGGGGGAGACGGTCGGGGAGATCGTCGCGGCGATCCGCCGTGATCTGATGGGCGCGAGGCCGCTGGTCGACGAGATCGTGGTCATCGACTCGCGGTCCACCGACGACACCGCCGCGCGGGCCGCGCGGGCCGGGGCCAGGGTGGTCGCGCAGGATGAGGTCCTCCCCGACCTGAAGCCGCTGGACGGCAAAGGGGAGGCGTTGTGGAAGTCCCTCGCGGTGACCTCCGGCGACCTGCTGGTCTTCATCGACGCCGACCTGCGCGAGTTCCGTACCTCGTTCGTGACCGGGTTGCTCGGCCCCCTGTTCGGCGATCCCGGTGTGGTCTACGTCAAGGGCTGCTACGACAGGCCGCTGCAGGACGTGCAGGGCGGCGGCGGACGGGTCACCGAACTCGTGGCCCGGCCCCTGCTCAACCTGCACTGGCCGCTGCTGGCCGGGTTCGTGCAGCCCCTCGCCGGGGAGTACGCCGGCCGGCGGTCGGCGCTGGAACGGGTGCCGTTCGTCACCGGCTACGGCGTGGAGCTGGCCCTGCTGATCGACCTGCTCACGCTCGCCGGGCTGGACGCCCTCGCCCAGGTCGACCTGGGCCGCCGCGTCCACTCCCACCAGTCGACCGAGGCCCTCGGCGGCATGGCCGCGCAGATCCTGCAGACCTCCTGGTCACGGCTGGAGCGTCAGAACAAGATGATCTCGCTGCACACGCCGTCCCCCCGGCTGGCCCAGTTTCGCAGGGACGCGGGCGGTCACCGGGTGACCGTCCGCGACGTGGCCGTGGCCGAGCGCCCTCCGATGATCACCGTGGCCCCCCGGCCCCGCACGGGCGGCTGATCGCACGCCGGCCGTGGGGCCGGGTGGGGCCGGGCGGCTCAGCCGTGCGATCGGTCGTCGCCGGGCGGGAGGGAGGCGCTGCCGGGGTGGACGGGGCCGTGGGGGGCGGCGCAGTGCGCCTGCGTGCCCCCGATGGTGAGCAGCTCGGGGGGCGCGTGATCGACCTGCATCGTGGTGTGCTCGATGCCGTACTCGTCGTGGACCATGCGTTCGGCGGCCAGGCGTACGGCGTGGCAGTCGGCTCCGGGCTCGACCAGGATGTGCGCCGACAGCGCGGCGTATCCGGAGGTGACCTCCCAGATGTGCAGGTCGTGCACCTCGACGACGTGCCGGAGCGCCGCGGTCCTCCTGCCGATCTCGGTGGGGTTCATCCCGGCGGGGGCGGCCTCCATGAAGACCCTGCCGGCGTCGCGGACCAGCCCCCAGCCGGCCTTGAGCATCAGCGCCGCGACGATCAGGGCGGCGACGGCGTCGGCCCTGTTCCAGCCGGTCAGCCAGACGACGAGCCCGGCCGCGGTGGTGGCCGCGAAGGCGTAGAGGTCGTTGAGGATGTGCTGGAAGGCACCCTCGACGTTGAGGCTCGACCGGTCGGCCCGGCTCAGCAGCCAGGTCGCGGCGAGGTTGACCGCGATTCCGGCCAGGCCGGTCACCACGACGTAGGCCCCCTCGACGGCGGGGGGCTCGATCAGGCGCCGGACCCCCTCGTAGACGAAGAAGACGCTGAGGAGCAGCAGCGTGATGCCGTTGATCTGCGCGGAGACGATCTCCGCGCGTTTGAGACCGTAGGTGAAACCTCCCCGCGGGGGCCGCGCCGCGATCCGCATCGCGACGAGGGCGAAGACGATCGCGACGGCGTCGGTCAGCATGTGACCGGCGTCGGAGATCAGCGCGAGCGACCGGGCGGCCAGGCCGACGATCACCTCGGCCACCATGAAACCGGTGATCAGCGCGAGTGCGCCGGTCAGGTGGCGGCGATCGGCCTCGGCGCCGACACGGTGTCCGTGTCCGTGGCCGTGCTTGCGTTCGCGTCCGGCCGCGTTTCCTGCCCCGCGGACCCCTCCGTCAGCCATCGTCGCGTCCGTCCGCGTCGTGCCCGAGGTGGGCGACGGCCAGGTCGAGGAGCATCCGCACGTGCGAGTCGGCGAGGCTGTGGTAGGCCATCCGGCCCGACCGGCGGACCTTCACCACCCGGTGCATGCGCAGCAGCCGCAGGGCGTGAGAGGCGGACGACACACTCTGGCCCGTCGCCGCCGCGAGGTCGCACACACACATCTCGCCCCCTTCGAGAAGCGCCGCCAGCAGCCGCAGCCGCCCCGGATCGGCCAGCAATCCGAAAATCTGCGCGAGATCTCGCGTCGTCTCCCCGGAGGGCAGCGCCCGGCTCACCGAGGCCACCCGCCCGGCGTCGACGATCGGCGTCGCGCAGGCGCCCGGGAAAAGAGGGGCAACACTTGAACGCTTATTCATATATTCAAGTGTAGGGCAGGGGGTCAGGGCACGGCGAAGGCCCGCCCCCGCCGTCCGGTGCGGGCGGGGCGTGGGCGCCCGATGGGGCGGGTGGGGGGCGAGGGCGGCGCGGGTGGCCGTCCGGGCCCCTGTTCCCGGGACAGAGTGCTGCTACTCAGGGTCACTGATGGTGACGACATGTTACCTTCTGGGTAAAGAAACGGTCATGGCCTGGGTTTTCGGGAGACGGGGCGCGTCTGATGCGATGGGGCCGGCCGGGTGACCGGCGGCCGGAAACCGTGGGGGCGCGTTTTCCCGCACCGCCCGAGGGCACCGCGAGAGGTTCGGTGAGACGGAGCATGAGCGAAGAGCACAGGAGGCACGGCCAGGAACACGTTCCCGTGATCGTGGTCGCGGACGAGTCCGTGACGGAACAGGGGCTGGGGCTTCACGTCGGCGGGAACGCGACGCTGACCCCCGCCGATGTGCGCAACAAGGTGTTCACCACCGTCCGCCTCCGCGAGGGGTACGACCTGGCCGAGGTCGACACCTTCCTGGGGCAGGTCGAGGTCGCCCTGTGCCGGACCCTCCAGGAGAACGCCGATTTGAACGCCCGGTTGAAGGAGGCCGTGGCCCGTGCCCCCCAGCACACCGCCCAGCACACCGCGCGCCCGGCGGGCGACGGCTCCCCGCGGATCGTGGCGCCGGTCCAGGAGGCCGCCGAGCGGGAGATCGCCAAGGCGAGGGAGGAGGCCGGGCGCCTGGTCGCCGAGGCGTACGTCCGGGCGGAGGCCGTGGAACGCGAGGCCCTCGACAGGGCCGAGGTGTTCGAGAGCGAGGTGCATGAGCGCCATCGCGCGGCCGTGGACAACCTGAACGCCACCCGGGCGGAACTGTCGGCGCTCGTCCGCGACTACGGTGACCGCCTCATCGGCTGCCTGGAGGATCAGGTTCGTCAGATGCGGCTTCTGATCCTCCAGGTGGAGGGCCGGGGTGAGAGGCCGCGGGGGAGCCACACGGCCCAGGCTCCGCGGCCCCCCTCCCCGCCGGGGTGCGGCCACTCCTCGCCGGAGGGGCCGGGGTGACGGAGGATCGGCGAGGGACGGCGAAGGGTGGTGGAGAATGCCGCCGGCGCAGTGGATAGGGGCGGTGGAACCGGCCCTGCGGAGCGGACGGCTGCCCGGAGCCGCGACATGGGGTGCCGTGGCGTTGATCTGCCTGGCCACCCTGGCGGGGGCATGGCTGGCACGGCTGAACGTCCGCCGGGTGGCGGCCTGGCTGGCGGCCGCCTCCGCGGTGATGCTGGTCACCGCCGTGACGGACATCCTCCCCGACGCCTGGCGGGACGCCTCCGAGCACGGGGTTCCCCCTTGGGGGGTCGGGGCCGCGACGGTGACGGGCTTCGCGGTGGTCGCCTACTTCACCCGTGGGGGCTGCGCGCACGTCCACGAGAGACGGCCCGCGGGCGACCACGCCCCGGGCCGCCACCGCCGGGTCCGGGCGGTGGCCGGTGCCGCGCTGTCCGGGGGGATGGGCACCGCCGCCGCGCTGAGCGTGCACCGGGCGATCGAGGGGGCCACGCTGGCACTGAGCGCCTCCGTCGTGGTGGTGACGGCGCTGACGGTGCACTCCGCCAGTGAGGGGCTGGCCCTGGCGGCCCTGCTCGACATGGCCCGCCGGCCTCTGGCCCCGTGGCTGGTGGTCTCCTGCGTCAGCCCGGGTGCCGGGGTCGCGGTGGCCGCGCTCGAACCCCTGCCGGACGGCGCGGTGGCGCTGCTGCTGGGGGGCGTGGCCGGGGTGATCCTGCGCACGGCCCTGGTCGGGGTGAATCTCGCGGTGCGCGGTCATGAGGGCGGGCTGTCGCGGTGGCAGCTGACCCTCGCGGCGACGGCCGCCGTCGCGATCGGCACCTTCATGCTTTTCACCCACTGAGGCGGCATGCCGGCCCCGCCTCCGTCTCGGGGAGGCGGGTAAAACCACTCGGTGTATTTTTCTATGTGGGATATCCGGTTGCTGCCGGATTCGTCCGCTGTACTCCGGCTTTCGGGCCGGGGAGCGCTTCACAATTCGAGACAAGGATTCGTTCCCGTTGCGGCCGGGGGGTGTGATGACCGTTTCCCGTTCTTCGCCGGAGCCGGAGCCGGAGCCGGAGCCGGTGGCGTCCGCGCGGCGCGAGCCGTCGTCGATGGTCGGGCGGATGACCTTGATCATGGAGGTGTTCACGAGCCGCTCCACCCGCCTCCCCCTGGAGGAGGTGGCCCGCCGCACGCGCCTTCCCCGCTCGACGGTGCATCGGATCCTCGACCAGCTCGTGTGCCTGCGCTGGCTTGAGCACACCTCCTCCGGCTACGGCCTGGGGCGGCGCGCGCTCGGGCTCGGCGGCGGAGAGGGTGACCACGGCGAGATCCGTCAGGTGGCGGCGCCGCTGCTGCACGATCTCCAGATCGCGACGGGGATGGTCGTTCACCTGGCGGTCCTCGACGGCGCGGAGGTCCTCTACCTCGACAAGGCGGGCGGGCCGTTCGCCGCCTCGGTGCCCTCCCGGGTCGGCGGCCGGGCCCCGGCCCACTCGACGGCTCTGGGCAAGGCGATGCTGGCCTGGCTTGAGCCCGAGCAGGTCGACGCCCGGATCGGTGCGGTCGTCGGCAGGCTGACCGGCCGCACGATAGGCGAGATGAGCATCCTGCACCAGGAGCTGAGCCGGATACGGCGGCGCGGGGGGGTGGCCTTCGAACGGGGAGAGTGCTTCCCCGGCGTCGCCTGCGTCGCCGCGGCGATCCGCGGGCGCGAGGGACCGGTGGCCGCCTTCTCCCTGGCGGGTGAAGCGCGCACGCCGCTGGAGAGGGTCGCCCCCCTCGTGACCGCCGCCGCCCACCGGGCGTCGCTGGCCCTGTCTCCGGACCCCCGGCCCTCCCGCCGGGCCCGGCGGGAGGCGGTGGCGCCGGAGCGGACCTGGTCGGCGGAGGCCATGAACCGGCTCCTCGCGACCGGCCGGGACGGCGACTGGATGTGAGGTCTCCGTCTCCCGTCCGCGGGTTCTTCCGGCCGGGAGACGGTAGGTTGGGAGGGCCCGCGGCCGGGAGACGGGTTCCACCGGCCGGGACGATCGGGACGGGTCCGCGCCGGGGCGACGTGCCGTCGCGGTCCCCGCCGTCCGGGCGAGACCGGCCGGACGAACGCCCCCTGGAGCACGCCGAGCATGAGCGGTGAGGTGTTGGAGTCGGTACGCGCGCTGCTGCCGGGCATCGCCGCGCGGGCCCGCGCCGCCGACGAGGAGCGGCGGGTTCCGGTGGAGACGGTCCGGGAGCTCACCGAGGCCGGGGTTTTCCGGATGTTGCAGCCCAAGCGGTACGGCGGCGCCGAGAGCGACCCGGTACCGTTCCTCCGGGTCGTCCGTGAGATCTCCGGTGCCTGCGGCTCCACCGGCTGGGTGGTCTCCGTGCTCGGCACGCACTCCTGGCAGCTTGGCCTGTTCACCCAGGAGGCGCAGGACGAGGTCTGGAGCCGGTGCCCGCGGACGCTGGTGTCCTCCTCCTACGCCCCGCTGGGGCGGCTGACCCCGGTGGAGGGCGGCTACGAGCTGTCAGGCCGCTGGAGCTTCTCCTCCGGCTGCGACCACGCCTCCTGGGCCCTGCTCGGCGGCCTGCTCCCGGACGCCGCGGGCAGGCCGCTGGACGTCATGACCGTGCTGGTGCCCCGGAGCGACTACGTGATCGAGGACGTCTGGGACGTCATCGGCCTGCGGGGGACGGCGAGCAACGACATCGTGGTCGAGGGGGCCTTCGTGCCGGCCCACCGGGTGGTGCGCAACTACGAGCAGGCGCAGGTGCGCGGGCCCGGGCAGAAGGTCAACACCGGTCCGCTGCACCGGATGCCCTTCGCGACCCTCTTCACCTCCGCGATCACCGCGCCGGTGATCGGCGCGGTGGCGGGCTGCTACGGCTCCTCCGTCACCGCGATGCGGGACCGGGTCCGGCTCAGCCTGGGCGGCAGCCGGTTCGCCGAGGACCAGTTCGCCCAGGTAGCGGTGGCACGGGCCGCCTCGGAGATCGACGCGGCGATCCTGCAGACGGAACGCAACGTGGGCGAGGTGTACGGGCACGCCGTCAGGGGCGAGCGGATCCCGATGGAACTGCGGCTGCGCACCCGCAGGGACCAGGTCCGCGCCACCGAGCGGGCCATCGAGGCGATCGACATCCTCTTCAAGATCGCCGGGGGGAACTCGCTCAGGAGGGGCAACCCCATCGAGCGCGCCTGGCGCGACGCCCACGCCGGGAGCGTGCACGTGGCCAACGACGTCGAGCGGGCCCTGGCGATGTACGGCAGGGGCGAGTTCGGCCTGACCGTCGAGGACAACCTCGTCTGACGGCCGCCGCCGGCGGCCTTTCACCGGCCTTCGCTCCCGGCGCCGCCCGTCCGGCCGGGCGCCCTGAGGGCCGGTCCGCCCCCGCGCCCGACGGGGTGACCTTTTCGGCACGAAAGAAGTCTCCGCGAGCGGTAGAACGCTCGTTATCGGTGCCGGTGCGACGAAGTTCGAGAAAATCGGGGCCCGTGACTGGGAGCATCCAGACATGGTCAAAAATGCGGTCGGTGAGGATGGCCCGCCGTGCGCCGGTCCCGGATCCACGGGGGCGGCCGCGTCCCGGCCGCCCCACCCCGCACGGCCCGCCCGCGGCGCGTCGGGCACATACGCCGGTGACAACGAGGAGACCAACGTCATGACCACACACGCGGCGGACGAGGGCCGGGAGACCGGGCTCTCGCCGGAGCTGACAGCCGTTCCCGGTGACAGGGACGTGGACGTGGCGGTCGCCGCGGCCCGCCGGGTGATCGCGTCGCTGCTGCACGTCGGAGGCGGTTCCGCGGCCGAGATGGCCGAGGTCGCCGAACGGCTGACCGCCATCGCCGACCACCTCGACCTGTACGCCCCCTCGGTCAGGGAGCGCATGGTGGACATGTGGGGCGGTGAGGGCGTGACCAGGCACGACCCGGTCACCGGGCCCGAGAACGCGATCGCGCCGCCTCTTTCGCTGGTCGGCAGGGCGGACGGCTCCGTCGAGGGGGTCGTGATGCTGGGAATGCCCTACCAGGGGCCGCCGGGTCATGTGCACGGCGGTGTCTCGGCGCTGCTGCTCGACCACACGCTTGGCATCGCGAACCGCTGGGCCGGGCTGTCGGGGATGACCGCGGAGCTGACGGTGCGCTTTCACCGGCCCACCCCGCTGTTCGAGTCCCTGACGGTGACGGGGCGGCAGATCGCCGTCGAAGGACGCAAGATCCACGCCAGGGGGTCGATCTCGGCCGGTGGCGAGGTGTGCGTCAGCGCGGAGGGGGTGTTCGTGGCCAAGCGCCTGCCGCGTCCCCGCTGACCGGGCCGGGCGCGCCGGCCGGTCCCGGAAGGCCCTGATCGGCGCTCGACTCTCCTCAGACCGGTCCCGCCCGCCCGCCCGCGCCGGGGCGGCCGGGGGGCGGGGGCCGGGCCGCTCGCCGGGGGCGGCGGCCGTCAGGGCTTGCGGGCGAGGCCGCAGAACTGGGAGACCTCGGCGGGCTCGCCCCACGGGCTGGGCTCGGGGCGCCACCTCGAACACGAGACCACACCGGGCTCCAGAAGCTCCAGCCCGTCGAAGAACTCGGCGATCCGCCCGCGGTCGCGGGCCACGATCGGTGTGCCGCCCCGCTCCATGAACCGGCGCATGGCCTCGTGCATGGCCTCGCCGTGCACCTCGGCGGTGGCGTGCGCGATGGCCAGGTAGCTGCCGGACGGGAGGGCCTCCACCAGGTCCCGTACCACCCGGTAGGCATCCTCGTCGTCGACGATGTGGTGCAGGATCCCCAGCAGCATCAGCGCGACCGGCCTGGTGAGGTCGAGGGTCTCCCCGGCGTCGCGCAGGATGCGGTGAGGGTCGCGCAGGTCGGCGTCGATGTAGTGGGTGGCGCCCTCGGGGGTGCCGACGAGCAGGGCGCGGGCGTGGGCCAGTACCAGCGGGTCGTTGTCGACGTAGACGATCCGGCACTCGGGAACGATCCGCTGGGCGACCTCGTGGGTGTTGTCGGCGGTGGGCAGTCCCGTGCCGATGTCGAGGAACTGGCGGATCCCGGCGTCGGCGACGAGGTGCCGGACACAGCGGCCCAGGAACGCCCGGTCGGCGCGGGCCGAGTCGACGATGCCGGGGATGAGCTGCTCGACCATGTCGCCGGCGTCGCGGTCGGCGGGGTAGTTGTCCTTGCCGCCCAGCCAGTAGTTCCAGATGCGGGCCGAGTGGGGCCGGTCGATGCCGAGATCGATGAGAGGCCGGTCTGGTTCGGGAGAAGTGCTCATACCCGGGTCCGTTCATGCGGTATTCGCGTCAAATGTGATCGGTCCAGTTGATCACGTCCACCACCGTTGCGGCAAACCCGTCTTGTATCCGTCACTCCGCGGCCTGCGGCATGGTTTGAGGGTGATCGGGGGTATCTGTGTTTCGGTGGTGCCTTCCGGGGAGGAGGCGGCGCCGCGGCCCGGGACGATCGTCGGGAGGGAGAGGCGGCCATGGAGACGACCGGCGACGCCGGGAGCTACCTCAAAGCCCGTGATCTGCTGCTGAGTCTGGGCGGGCGTTACGCCGAGGCGGTCGATCGATTCGAGTGGCCCCGGCCGCGCGGCCCCTTCAACTGGGCGGTCGACTGGTTCGACGCCGTGGCCCGGGGCGATGACCGGATCGCACTGTGGCTGGTGGAGGAGGACGGCTCGGAGAGCCGCCACAGCTTCGACGAGATGGCCCGGCGGTCGGACCAGGTCGCGGCGTTCCTGGCGGAGCGGGGCGTCCTGCGGGGCGACCGGGTGATGCTCGTGCTCGACAACCAGGTCGAGCTGTGGGAGTCGATGCTGGCCGTGATGAAGCTCGGAGCGGTGATCCTGCCGGCCACCACCGCCCTGGGCGCGGCGGACCTGGCCGATCGCGTCGAGCGGGGCGGGGTCCGGCACGTGATCGCCGACGCCGCCGTCGTGCCCGGGTTCGGCGCGGTGCCGGGGCCGTACACCCGGATCTGCGTGGGCGACGCCCCGGCGGGCTGGGTCTCCTACCGTGAGGCGTACGCCGCCCCGGCGCCTCCGGCGGCGCATCCGGGCACCGCGCCCGGCGATCCGCTCCTGCTGTACTTCACCTCCGGCACCACGAGCAGGCCCAAGCTGGTCGAGCACACCCAGGTCTCCTACCCGGTGGGGCACCTGTCGACGGCCTACTGGATCGGGGTGCGGCCCGGCGACGTGCACCTGAACGTCAGTTCCCCCGGCTGGGCCAAGCACGCCTGGAGCTGTTTCTTCGCCCCGTGGATCGCCCAGGCCACGGTCTTCGTCCACAACTACCGCAGGTTCGATCCCGGGGCCCTGCTCGCGCAGATCCGCCGCGCGGGGGTGACGACGTTCTGCGCGCCGCCCACGGTGTGGCGGATGCTGATCAAAGCCGACCTTTCCGGTGGTCCCGGCAGGCTTCGGGAGATCGTGTCGGCGGGCGAGCCGCTGAACCCGGAGGTCATCGAGCAGGTCCGGTCCCACTGGGGGCTGACGGTGCGCGATGGTTTCGGTCAGACCGAGACCACCCTTTCGGTCGGCAACATGCCGGGGATGCCGGTCAAGCCGGGGTCGATGGGCCTGCCCCTGCCCGGGGTGCCGGTGGTGCTGGTCGACCCGGTGACCGGCGAGCGGGCCGACGAGGGGGAGATCTGCATCGACCTGAGCCGCGGGCCGGTCTCGCTGATGGCCGGCTACCGTGACGACGCCTCGCGCCACGCCGAGGCGATGGCGGGCGGCTACTACCACACCGGCGACGTGGCCACCCGCGACGCCGACGGCTACATCTTCTACGTCGGGCGTACCGACGACGTGTTCAAGGCGTCGGACTACAAGATCTCCCCCTTCGAGCTGGAGAGCGTGCTCATCGAGCACCCCGCGGTGGCGGAGGCGGCCGTGGTGCCCGCGCCGGACGAGCTCCGGCTGGCGGTGCCGAAGGCGTACGTCACGACGGCGCCCGGCTGGGAGCCCGGCCGGCGGACGGCCCTGGCGATCCTGCGCCACGCGCGTGAGAGGCTCGCGCCCTTCCAGCGGGTGCGGCGGCTGGAGTTCTCCGGGCTGCCGAAGACGGTGTCGGGCAAGATCCGCCGGGTCGAGCTGCGCGAGCGGGAGGAGGAGGCCGCCTCCACGGGCGCCGCCCTGCCGGAGTGGCGCGACGACCAGTTTCCCGAATTGCGCTCGTAGAGATCGGCTCGGCCCCCGGGGCCGGTCGTGCCTCCCCACCCCTGGGGACTTCGCGCACGGCCCGCCCCCCGGGGCGGTCCCCGGGGAGGCCGGTGACGGGGGCGTCGCCGGGGGAGAAACCCGGGGGAAGGGCGGCAGGGACATATTCCCTTTCTTTTTCGGGTTATAAACTTGAAAAGCGATGACGGGCGGCTCTTTTTCCATGAGGGCCGTACGGAAGACCGGGGGGTCCTCGCGTCCCATGCGCTCCGTGAACGGTGTCGGGAGAGAGGCATCACGTGGCGGAAAGTTGGTGGTTGTCGCCTTTAGTAGAATTTATTCGCATAAATCCTCTCTTACGGATTTTACGGGTGATGGTGTGGGGGGCGGCCGGCTGGTTTCTCGCCGACCCCTACGCGACCCTCGCCGCCGAGGGAACCGGCCCGCTCCTCCTCGCCGCCCTCACCGGGGCGGCCGTCGGCGCCGTCGGCAGCCTGGGCTGCGCGCTGGGCGGAGGCGGGGCGATGCTGCTCCACGGTGTCGGCCCGCTGACGATCCTGTGGTGGTGGGGGCCGCTCGTCCTGGTCCTCGGCGCCCTCGGCGCCGCCCGGATCGCGCCGGCCCTCCGCGCGCGGCGCGGACCCGCGGGCGTCACGGGGCTCGTCGCCGCGGCGGCGGTGGCCGTGCCCGTCGCCGTCTGGGCCCACCGGTCCGGAGAGGTCGCGGGCCTGCTGCCCTGTCTGCTCCCGGTCTGTGGGCTGCACCTGGACTTCCTGCGGCGGGCACGTGCCCTGGGCCGGCACCGGCGGGCGGAGACGCATCTGTCGATGATCGCCTGGCCGCTCTTCCTCCTCCTGCTGGCCCTGAGCCCGGTGGGAGCGTCGGCGGCGGCGTTGTGGCGCGACCGGCTGCCCTCCGTACCGCTCGGCGCGGCGTTCCTCCTGGTCGCGGGGGTCGCCCTGACGACGCTCCTGAAAGGGTGCACGCGCCTGGCGGAGCGGGCCCCTCCGGTCAGGGGGCCCCTGGCCGGCCGCTACCGGCAGGTGTTCTCCAGCGCCTACGGCCTCACCGCCGGTCTGCCGCTGTTCGCCTTCACCGCGGGCGCCGCCCACCGTCAGGAGGAACTCGTCCTCGCGGCCGCCCTCGGCGTCCCGGTGTGGATGGTCCTCGGCGGCCCGCTCGGCCGGGCGTTCACCTGCCTGCACCGCGCCGAGGCCGCCCTCCAGGTCCGTTACGACGAGGGCGCCGTGGACACGGCGCGCCGGACCTGGGCGCAGGACACGGCGCGCCGCAGAGGGGCGGGCCCTCCGCCGCTCGTGGTCGCGCTGCTGGACAACGCCGGGCGCGCGGCGGCCGGCGCCTCCGTTCCGCCTCCGGTCTCCCACCTGGAGCCGTTCGACGGCGACGACACCCACCCGGTGGAGCTCGCGCTCGGCTGGATCGACGAAGCCGAGCTTCTCCTGGAGCTCCTGCGCGGGAAGACGCCGCCGGGCCGTGCCGCGGCAGGGGAGGGAACAGACCGCGCGCACGACCTTCACCGCGTCGCCTGCGCCCGGCTCCGGGGCGCCGCCTACCGCCTGCACGGCTACCCCGAGGACGCGGAGCGGGCTCTGCGGGAGGCGGCCGGGCTGTGCGGGGCCGCCGGTCTGGTCAACCTGCGCGCGCTGTTCACCCTGGAGGCGCACGCGGCGGGACCGCGCGCCCCCGAGACGGCGGCGGAACTCGCCGAGACCCTGGAGACCGACGGCCTCTTCCCCGCCGTACGGCGGCGGGTCGCCACCGCGCTCGCCCGCGACCTGCACGGGCGGGGGGAGCGGGCGGCGCTCAACGACCTCCTGTGGCGGACCGCGGAGGCCCTCGGGCCCCGCGCCGGCTCCCCCCGCCCGGGGCCGGGCGAGGAGACCTTCCACGCCCGCGGGACCGTCGGCCGGGTGAGCTGCGGCCGGATGAGCGTCACCTTCCCGGTCCGGCCCGAGGAACGGAGACTGTTCGAGACCGGCGCCGCGGCCCTCGCGGACCGTCCGCCCGCGGGCGGGGCGCGGGGCCTGCCCGTGGGTCTCCTCGACGGGGCGGTGGACCTGCCGGAGCGGCACCGGATCACCCGGGGCCTCGCGCTGGTCTCCAGAGGCCTGCCCGGAGCCGTGACGATGGAGAAGGCCGCGCGGGGGCTGCGCCGGCGCCGGCTCGACGCCCTCGCCATGGAGGTGTGGACCGAACTCGGCTTCAGCGCGGTCTCTCCCCACTCCCGGCTCAGGTTCTTCGAGGAGGCCCTCGCGATCGGGAACGCGATCCGCGCCGGCCTGCTCTCCGGCGACCACCGCCTCGGCGTTCTGGCGGGGACGGAACCTCCGTACGAGCCGATGGTCGAGCTGCTGGCCGGGCAGGGGGCCGGGAGCGCGGGCGCCGGCGGGGGCACGGGCGGCCATCCGCACCCGGTGCGCGCCTTCGACCTGGTCCAGGAGGCGCGGGCGCGGGCGCTGACCGGCGCGCTCGGCGAGCGGGTGCCGCGCCCGGCGCTGCCCCGGCTGGCCGAGGCGGTCGCGGCCTCCCGGCGTCTCAGAGAGGCCGGGGACGCCGAGGTCGCCGAGGCCCACGCGGCGCTGGCCCGGACCTGGGAGGAGATCACCCGCTCCTGCGCGGGCGCCCGCACGCTCGGGCTCGTCCGGCTCTTCTGCGCGGAGATCCTCACCGAGGACGAGTACCACCGGGCCTCGCGGGGGCTGAGAAGCGGCCACGGGCGGGCCGCCGCCTTCCGGGCCCGCCGCCGGGCCCGCCGCGACCTGGAACGCCTCTGGGACGAGCTGGGACGCCAGGGCGGGGAGGCGGCCGAATACGTGGCCCTGCGCCGGGGAACGCCGGCCACCCACGCCGAGGTCCGGCACCTGCTGCGATGAGGCCGCCGGCCCCCCGCACGTGCCCCGGCTCTCCGCCGGGGCGGAGAGGACACCCCATGCCCACCTCGGGTGACACACCCCCCACGGGGCCACCGGCCAGGGTGGTCCTGGCCGAGTACTACGTCGGCGAGGGCGCCACGTACGTGTTCGGGGTCACCGCGGACGCGGACAGGCCGGACATCGTCCCGGTCGAGGTGTCCCGCGCCGACCTGCGGAACCTGGCGGACGCGGTCCGCGGGACACTGTCGGGCGACCCTGCGGGGCTCGCCGGTCATCTGGCGGATGAGCGGATGCGCCGGTTGGTCGCCCCGCTCCGGCGGTGGGCGGCGCCGGGTGACGTGGTCTGCCTGGTACCGCACGACGTCCTGTCCCTGCTGCCGCTGCACGCCGTACCGCTCGGAGACGGCCCGCTGACCGACCGCAACCCCGTGGTGTCGGTTCCCTCGGCCTCCGCGCTCCGCCGCCGGGCCGGGCGCGGGAGGCGGCCCGACACCGCGCTCATCGTCACCGGCCTGTGGCCGGGGAGACAGGAGGCCTTCGCCGGGGAGCAGTCACTCGCGGTCGCCCGGTGGTTCGGCGGCCCGGAGATCCTGACCGGGGGCCAGGCGTCCAGAGAGGAACTGCTCACCCGCCTGCGCGGCACCGGGACCCCGGCCGGCGTCCTGCACTTCGCGGCACACGGCGTCCTCGACGCCGGCGAGCCGATGCGCTCGGGGATCGAACTCGCCGGTGGCAGGCTGACCGCCGAGGACATCCTCGGCCTCCGGCTGGACGTCGACCTCGTCACACTGGGCGCGTGCCGGGCGGGAGAGGACGGCCACGCGCCGCGGCACCCGGGCGACGGGCTGGCCGGCCTGACCCGGGCCCTGCTGTACGCGGGCGCGTCCGCGGCCCTGCTCGCCCTCTGGCAGGTGGACGCGCTGCCCGCGGGCATGCTGCTCGGCAGCTTCTACGCCGGGCTGCGCGACGGGACGCCCAAGGCCGAGGCGCTGCGCCGCGCGCGGTCCTGGCTGCGCGAGCGGACGGTGGCCGACGTGCTCGACCACGCGGTGGGCGCACGCGCCCGGCTCGCGGGCGACCCCGCGGCCGTGGCGGCGGTCCGGCTGGAGGAGGGGAGGCTCCACCTGGCGGCGCGCGACGCCGCCACCGCGATCGGGGTGTTCTCCTCGCTCCTGGCCGGGAACGACCTGACCGGGGAGCAACGGCACGCCGCCGAGGTCGGCATGCTCAGGGCGAGGCTCGCCGCCGGCCGCGGCGCCGGGCCGGACTTCGGCCTGCGCGTGTTCACCGACCCCCGCCACTGGGCGCCGTTCGTCCTGGTCGGCGACTGGCGCTGATCCCGGCGCCCCGGTGGAGGAGGGAGGAAGGGGCGCGTGGCCGGATAGGCTTCTGGCGGGCGGCGGCCGGGCCGTCCTCCGTGCGGGAGGGGTCCGGTGGGGAGCCGGTACTCGTCAAGCGATCCGGGAGGCTTCGTGACCTACGACGTGGCGGCGGTACGGGCGCACTTCCCCGCGCTGGAGGAGGGGGCGGCGCACTTCGACGGGCCGGGCGGCGCGCAGGTCCCCGGCCTGGTCGCGGACGCGGTGGCGGGCACCCTGCGCGCCGCGGTCTCCAACCGGGGGATCCGGAGCGCGGCCGAGCGCCGCGCCGACGACATCGTGACCGGGGCGCGCCGCGCGGTGGCCGACCTGCTCGCGGGAGAGCCCGGGGGCGTGGTGTTCGGCCGGAGCATGACACAGCTCACCTACGACATGGCCCGCGCCCTGGCGAAGGAGTGGCGTCCCGGCGACGAGGTCGTGGTCACCACGCTGGACCACGACGCGAACATCCGGCCGTGGGTGCACGCCGCCGAGCCGCGCGGCGTCACGGTGCGCCGGGCGGGCTTCGACCCCGCGAGCGGCGAGCTGGAGGTCGAGGCGGTCGCCGGCCTGCTGACCGGACGCACCAGGCTCGTCGCCGTCACCGCCGCGTCGAACCTGCTGGGCACCCGGCCGGACATCCCGGCGATCGCCGAGCGGGTGCACGCGGCCGGGGCGCTGCTCTACGTCGACGGCGTTCACCTGACGCCGCACAGCCTGGTCGACGCCGGGCGGTTCGGCGCCGACTTCTACGTCTGCTCGCCGTACAAGTTCCTCGGCCCGCACCTCGGCGTGCTGGCCGCCGATCCCGCGCTCCTGAGGACGATTCACCCGGACAAGCTGCTCGCCTCGGCCGACGCGGTGCCCGAGCGCTTCGAGCTGGGCACGCTGCCCTACGAGCTTCTCGCCGGGACCACGGCCGCCGTCGACTTCCTCGCCCGCCTCGTGCCGGGGAAGGGGAGCCGCCGCGAGCGGCTGGCCGTCTCGATGGCCGCGCTGGAGCGGCACGAACGGGCCATGCTCGAACGGCTCGAAGCGGGTCTGGCCGGGATCGCCGGGGTGACCTTCCACGGTTCACCCCGGCGCGACCGCACCCCCACGACGCTGTTCTCCCTCGATCGCGTCGCGCCCGCCGACGCCTACCGGCTTCTGGCCGAGCGCGGTGTCAACGCGCCCGCCGGTCACTTCTACGCCCTGGAGTGCTCTCGTGGGCTGGGGCTCGGCGACGCCGGTGCGATCCGGGCCGGGATCGCGCCCTACACCGACGAGTCCGACGTGGACAGGCTGGTGGAGGGCGTGCGCGAGATCGCCGGCTGAGAGGCCGGTCCGCCGCGTACCGGCTTTTCAGTCGGCGATGTAGTCGATCGACCTGATCCAGTGGCCCCCGCCCGGTGAGACCTTGCGCGCGTGCATGAACATCGCGCCGCCCTCGTAGGAATACGCGCAGCGCCTGCCGCCGGCCTCGGCCTCGCATCCTTGGAACATGTGGCCGGTACCGCCGTACCGGGTCCGAAACAGCGTCCGTACCGCCCCTGAGGAGGCGACCTCCAGTCCGCGGTTCCTGTCACCTGCCTTCCACGCGTTGAAAAGGTGTTTCGCGGCCTTCTCCGGGGTGGTGAGATGGCGCGACCCGTAGACTCTGGACACCCTGGCCCCCGACACGATCATCAGGATCCCGTTGAGGGCGCCGGGGACCCGGACGCTGGTGTGGACGAACCGGCACGCGGCGCCCGCGCAGCCGGCGAAGTGGTCCGGGGCCCGGTAGGGGTAGGCGAACAGCGTGTTCACCGCGGCGGGCGTGGCGACGGCGGAGGCCGCGGCGCGGTCGGCCTTCAGCCAGGCTCGAAACAGCGCCTTCGCCACGGTGGACGGCCGCGCGGCCGTGCCGGAGGCCTGTCGCCCCTGCGCGGCCCCCGCCGGCCTCACGTCCGCGCCGTCGGCCTGTTCCCGCGCCTGCGCCTGCGCGGGAAGCGCCAGAACACCCATGACGGTCAGTACGGCGACCGCCTTCGCACCCATCGTCACTCTTGTCACTCCTTTTGGCGCGGGAGCCCGTCGTGGCCTCCCGCATCGGAAAGACGCCGAGACGGGTCCGAAGGTTCACCTCCGCTCCTCTCCGTCCCCCGTGCTCTCCGGGGCGCGGATGCGGCGGGGGAACGGGTTCTCCGGAAACGGGCGCCGACCGCCGGGACGCCCGTGAACCGTGTCGTCTCCGATCACCTGTCGAGTTGTGTCAAGCGGATATGGGCTGTTTCAAACGCCGATCGTTGCATGGGTGGTCGGTGGTGATATCAATGACGCCGCCGGGCGGAAGCCCGGAAGGGGCGGGCCGCGGTAAGGAGAAGACGCGGCGGTGAAAATGCAGGGTTCACCTCGCCGACGCCATGGTATTCATCAGATGTGTCTGAACAGTCGGAATTGCCGGGGGGAAGAAACTGGAAGTTCGCCATGGCGGTGGCGACGTTCCTGGCGTCGATAAGCGCGGTCGTGGGCGTGGTCTTCGCCTGGGTCCTCAGACCGCCCGCCCCGGTGGACTACGGGCTCAAGGACTGGGCCGTCCAGGTGAACGCCGTGTGCGACAAGAAATGGGTCGAACTCGATTTCCGCAGGAAACTGAGGGTGGCGGGTGACAGCCTCATCTCCACAATGCAGCTCACATCCTGGATGTTGCGGTCGGTGAGGCAGGGTGACAGCGTCGACGCCCGGAAATACCAGGAGCTGAAAGGGTTGCTGAAGGAAAGCGCCCGGGCGTTTCAGGACGTGGGGGACGCCAATAGGCAGTTGATCGGCCTGCTTCGCGAGATTCGGGTCCCGGAGGGGGCGAAAGACGGACGGACCGGGCAGGAGCGCGACAGGATCGAGCAGGTTTTCCGTCACGGAAACGCCGCCTCCAACACGTCCACGGAGATCGCCGGCGGGATGGAAAAGATCGACTTCGCGAATCCCCCGGCCTCCGTGGCGGTGCTGGGGGACCTCGCCGCCGCGGTGCGGAGAATGGAGGAGGAGGAGCGGCTCTGGAAGAACGGACTGCGGAGCCTGGGCGCCGACCACTGCGCCTGAACCCGCCCCGCCGCCGTGCTCCGCCACAGCGCCCTGTCACAGCGTCCGGGCGTCCGGTGCCGGGGGAGTGGGCGGTCCGCCGTCACCTCCGGCGCGGAGGGCGGGTGAGCCAGTGGTAGACGGTCGCGGTGGTCAGGCCGTAGGCGAGGTGGGGGACGGCGTCGGCGGCCCACGAGGAGACCCCCCATTCACCGGGGTCGGTCAGTCCCAGGGCGGCGAGGGGGGTGTCGCCGGCGATCATCGCGGCGGCGGACAGGCCCAGGGCGGCTGCCACCGGGGGTGGACGCCGGTCGCCGGCGAGCAGGCCGTACAGCGCGCCGACGCTCAGACCGGTGGCGTAGCCGAGGAGCGCGCCCAGACCCTCGCGGCGGTTGGTGCCGGCCTCGCCGGAGCCGAGGTCGACGCCGGCCCGGCCGGCGAGGTCGTCGGCGGCCTCTCCCGGCAGTTCGCTCGCCGGGCGGGCGCGTACGGCCATGTCGAGATAGGCGGCGATGTTCAGGGCGGTGGTGCCCGCCGCCGCCGCGGCTACCCCCGCCACCACGTTCCACCCACGTGACATGCCCGTTTCTCCCCCGAGACGGCATTCTGTGAACCGGCCCCGGGCCGGTGACGAGGTGGATATGCCCGTCGCCGTCCGGGCCAACCACCACACCCGCCGGCTCACCGGCGCCCGCCCGGCGGGGGCCGGGGCCGTGAGGGCACGCCGGTCACGGCCCCGGGCGCGGCCCGCGATGAACCCCCGATGCCGGCGGGGACGGCGGGGAAGCCGGAAAAAGGGGCGGAAGGCCCCCGGGAGCCGGGTCTTTCGGCGGCTGTGCCCCTCGGTACGGGATGATCTTATGAGAGGCGACGTCTTTGGAGGTTGATATGACAGCGCATGTGGTCGTGGGCGTAGACGGCTCCCCCTCCGCGGAGGCCGCGGTGCGGTGGGCGGCCGAGGACGCCTTCAGGCGCGGGTGCGCCCTCAGGATCGTTCACGTGTCCGAGCCGTGGACCCACGACTCCCGGCTGGAGACGCCGGCCGGCTTCCTGGAGTCCCTGGCCGAGCGGTCCGAGGCCGCGCTCGACGCCACGGCGAGCCTGGCGCGCGAGCACGCCCCCGGGCTCGCGGTGGAGACGTCGTCGGAGACCGGCCGTCCGGTCGAGGTCCTGCGGCGCGAGGCCGAGGGCGCCGAACAGATCGTGGTGGGCAGCCGGGGGCGCGGCGGGTTCACCGGGCTGCTGCTCGGCTCGGTCTCCCTGGCGTTGGCCGGGCACGTGAGCGTGCCCGTGGTGGTCGTCCGAGGAGAGCAGGGGCGGGTGTACGGCGAGGTCGTCGTCGGGTTCGACAGGTCCTCGGAGTCGGAGGCCGCGCTGGCCTACGCCTTCGAGGAGGCGGTCCGCCGCGGCGCGCGGCTGCGCGCGGTCCACTCGTGGGAGCTGCCCGTCTTCGCGACGGGTGCCGCGGCCTATACCCCGCTGGTCGAGGACGTCTTCGCGTCCGAGCTGGGCCTGGCCTCGGAGGCCCTCGTCCCCTGGCGGAAGAGGTACCCGGGGGTCGAGGTCGAGGAGACCGTGGTCTACGGGCACCCGGTGGGCGTCATCTGCGAGGCGTCGGCCACCGCCGACCTCGTCGTCGTCGGGTCGCGGGGGCTGGGCGCGCTGGGCTCGGCCGTTCTGGGCTCGGTGAGTCACGGGGTGCTGCACCACGCGCGGTGCCCGGTGGCGGTGGTGCGCGCCTCGGAGGAGACGCCGGTGGAGGCGGAGGAGGCGTGACGGGACCGTCGTATCGGGACAGGTGACCACAGGTCCTGACGATCAGGACGAAAGTCCTCATGAGGGAAGGCCCGCCGGCCCTACGGCGGGCCTTCGCCGTTCCGGGAGTCTTACGGGGGTAAACGATGCGCGAGACGGAGCGACCCCATGGACGTCTTGGACCTGTCACGCTGGCAGTTCGGGATAACGACGGTTTATCACTTTCTCTTCGTCCCGCTGACGATCGGCCTGTCGGTCATCGTCGCGGGCCTGCAGACCGCCTGGTTCCGCACGAGGAACCCCGCCTACCTGCGGCTGACGAAGTTCTGGGGAAAGCTCTTTCTGATCAACTTCGCGATGGGCGTGGTCACAGGCATCGTGCAGGAGTTCCAGTTCGGGATGAACTGGAGTGACTACTCCAGGTTCGTCGGCGACGTGTTCGGCGCGCCGCTGGCGATGGAGGGGCTGATGGCCTTCTTCCTGGAGTCCACCTTCCTCGGACTGTGGATCTTCGGGTGGGACAGGCTGTCGCCCAGGCTGCACCTGGCGACCATCTGGACGGCGGCCGTCGGCACCAACCTGTCGGCCTACTTCATCCTGGCGGCCAACTCGTGGATGCAGCACCCGGTCGGCTACCGCCTCAACCCCGAGACCGGCCGCGCCGAGCTCACCGACATCTGGGCGGTCCTCACCAACTCCACCACGCTGGTCACCTTCCCGCACGTTCTGTTCGGCGCGTTCGTCACCGCCGGTGCGTTCGTCGCCGGGGTGAGCGCCTGGCAGCTCCTCAGGAGGCGGCACGTCGAGCTGTTCCGCACCTCGGCGCGCATGGCCATGGCCGTCACCCTCGTCGCCTCCGCGGGGGTCGCCCTCAGCGGGCACCTGCAGGCGCAGATCATGACGGAGCAGCAGCCGATGAAGATGGCCGCCGCCGAGGCGCTCTGGGAGGACGAGACCTCCGCCGGGTTCTCGCTGTTCGCCGTCGGCGACGTCACGGGCGGCCGCAACCACGTCAACCTCCAGGTGCCCTACGGCCTCAGCCTGCTGGCCACCGACACCCTGGACGGCAGGGTCGAGGGCATCAACGACATCCAGGCCCGCTACCGGGCCCTCTACGGTCCCGGCGACTACCGCCCGGTCGTCGGCCTGGCCTACTGGTCCTTCCGTCTGATGATCGGGTTCGGCGCGCTGTCGGGACTGCTCGCGCTGGCGGGCCTGTGGGTCACCCGCCGGGGCAGGCTTCCGGAGAACCCGTGGTTCCACCGGGTCGCGATCTGGGGCATCGGCCTGCCGTTCCTCGCCAACTCGCTGGGATGGGTCTTCACCGAGATGGGCCGCCAGCCGTGGACCGTCTTCGGCGTCATGCGCACGGCCGCCGCCGTCTCGCCCGGCGTCGACGTCACCGAGGTCGCGATCACCCTGACCGGCTTCACCCTGCTGTACGCCGCGCTCGCGGCGATCGAGGTCCGGCTGCTGCTGAAGTTCATCCGGCGCGGACCCGAGGACGAGCCCGGCCGGGAGGCCGCGGACACCGTCCCGGCCCTTTCCTACTGACGCCCGCCTGACTCCCGCCCGCATTCCACCCGCGTTCCGCCTGGTTCCCGCCGTCCTGTCCGGGCCCCTCCCGGTTCCTTTCCCCCGGCCGTCTCCACCGCGTCACGCTCTACCGAGGAACGTTCCATGGAACTCACCACCGTCTGGTTCCTGCTCATCGCCGTCCTGTGGGCCGGTTACCTCGTCCTGGAGGGGTTCGACTTCGGCGTCGGAATCCTGCTGCCCCTTCTCGGCCGGGACGAGACCGACCGGCGGACGATCCTGGCCACCATCGGGCCCGTCTGGGACGGCAACGAGGTCTGGCTGCTGGTCGCCGGAGGCGCCACCTTCGCGGCCTTCCCCGAGTGGTACGCCACCCTGTTCTCCGGGTTCTACCTGCCGCTCTTCCTCATCCTGGTGGCGCTCATCCTGCGCGGCGTCGCCATCGAGTACCGGGGCAAGAGCGACAGCCCGCGCGGCTGGGACCGCGCCATGTTCCTCGGGTCGCTGTTGCCGGCGTTCCTGTGGGGCGTGGCGTTCGCCAACATCGTCCGGGGCGTTCCCCTGGACGCCGCCCACGAGTACACCGGCTCGCTGCCGACCCTGCTGAACCCGTACGCGCTGCTGGGCGGCCTGGCCACCCTCACGCTGTTCACCCTGCACGGCGCGCTGTTCCTGACGCTGCGCACCGAGGGCGACCTGCGGGCGCGCGCCGCCGTGCTGGGCAGGCGACTGGCCCCGGCCGCGCTGGCCGTCGGAGGCCTCTTCCTGGTGATCACCCAGCTCACGGCGGGCAAGCCCCTGACCTGGGTCACCGCCGCGTCGGCCGCCGCGGGGATCGGGGGCTCGCTCCTCGCGACCCTGCGCGGCAGGGACGGCTGGGCGTTCGCCGCCAGCGCGGTGGCGATCGTCGCGGTCGCCGCCACCCTGTTCGGCGACCTGTGGCCCAATGTGATGCCCGCCCTGGACCCGGCCAACAGCCTGACCGTGGACAACGCCGCCTCCAGCCCGTACACCCTCACGGTGATGACGTGGGTCGCGGTCGTCTTCACCCCGCTCGTGCTGGCCTACCAGGGCTGGACCTACTGGATCTTCCGCCGCCGCCTGACCGGGGGCGGGTCGTAACCGGGGAGGGATCGCGGGGAGAGGGCGCCCTCTCCGCCTACCGGAAACGGGCGACGAAGCGACGCTGCCAGGGGGTCTCCACGGCGCGTGAGGCGTAGTGCCTCCGAACGTAGGCGACCGCCTCGTGAGCCGGAACCCCGTCCAGGACGGCGAGGCAGGCCAGCGCGGTGCCGGTCCGCCCGTACCCGCCGCCGCAGGCGATCTCGACGCGCTCGCCTCCGGCGCGGGCCCACGCCTCGCGCAGAGCGTCCGCCGCGGCGGCGCGGTCGGACGGCAGCCAGAAGTCGGGCCAGCGCAGCCAGCGGGACTCCCAGGCGACGGCTGCCGGTTCACGGCCCAGCAGGTAAAGGGCGAAGCCGGGCGGCGGCCCCTCGGGGAGGGGGCGTCTGAGCCCCCGGCCCCGCACAAGCCGGCCCGAGGGCAGCCGTAGCACCCCCTTCGCCGCGGGCTCCCACGTGGTGATCACGGGGCGAGCCTAGCTCACCCCGCCGTCGCGTCCCTGGTGTGCGGGCGAGGCGGGTCTAGCGCAGGATGCGCAGGCCGGCCATCCGGCCGGTGCCGACGGTGATGAAGTGGCCGGTACCTCCGGGCGTCCACGGGATCAGCGGAAGCCGGGACAGGCGGACGATCTCCGAGGGGGAGCGGACGGCCCTCGCGTGCCCGACGAGGGTCACCGCCCACCCGCTGCGCGTCTCGGCGTCGAACGTGTCGGCCTCGAAGGCGACCACCGCGTCACTGGCGGAGGCGGCCAGCCTGGAGCCCGCCGCGGTCCGGATGACGATCTCCTCGCCGTCCAGGCGGAAGGAGACGGGCTGTACCGCGGGAAGGGCGCGATCGGTGAAGGCGATCCGCCCGATCGGGACGGAGGAGAGCAGTTCCCGGCACTCTCGGAGGGAGAGGGCCTGTGAGCGGGTGGAGTCAAGCCTCATGCCGCTCACCCTGCTCGAAGCGGTGGGGACCCGGCAGAGGCTAAGGTCCCGTCATTCGGGACGGTCCGCCTTCATCCGGGCGGCGAGGGCCGCCACCTGGGTACGGCGCTGCAGGTTGAGCTTGGCCAGCAGGTTCGACACGTAGTTCTTGACCGTCT
>NZ_BNBB01000008.1 GCF_014654615.1 Streptosporangium violaceochromogenes
GCACACATCAAACGATCAACCCAGCGGCATGAGGGTGAACATCCCCCTCAAAATCGAAGAGCGTGATTACCAGGCACAAGCCCAGCTCATCAAGTCAGATCGCGAGCAAGCCGAGGCATCGCTTCGCTCGGTTCTGGGATTACAAACACATGTAAGTTTTCACCGACATGCGGCGGCAGCCTTTCCGCTGGTGGATGGCCGTCCCATCTATCCAGCAGACACAGCCGTCCTGTTGGGCCCCTCCGCGGGCGACCTATCCAACTGGCTGCAATCGTGGTGCGCCGAGCATTCGCTGATGCCCCAAGCGGTGCTCCTCACCGGGTCCGTTCTGGAACCGGCTTTCCGGACCCGTTTCAGTGATATTGACCTGACCCTGGTGACCGACGACCCGCCGGAGGCCTGGGCCGGCCTCATCCGTCTCATGCGACACCGCTTACCTACCCTTCGTTTGATGATCGCAAGTGAGCGCGACTTCGCAGCACGGTCACCTCTGGCTACCTGTCGCCTGATCTGTGAAGGTACACTTCTGCTGGGCTCTCTTCCCGCCTTCGTCTGGCCGACCTCACACGCTCTCGCCACGGAGGGCGTCCATTGGTGCCAGACTGCAGCCGATGCCCTCTGGCATCAACTCACTGATCCAGGTACGGCCACGGCGGACATCCTCGCGACCGCTTATCTAGCCCACAAAGTCATCGTTAACGCGTGCCGCTACCGCCACGTGGTCTTTGAAGCCAGACAGACTCGCGCCGCTCCAGTCCTAGCCGCCGAACTCGACCCTGTCGAATCACCGGCGACCGAAGCCATAGAGGTGGCCTGTGAACATCGTCCACCGCCACCAAATCCGGCTCTATCCCTCCATTATCTCTCCGCCGCCCGTTTCATAGCATTGACAGTCGCCGCCGAGCTTAGTGACCACTTACTCGAAGCCGACATGTAGACGTCATCTTTCCTCTCTGAGGGTGAACCAGAGCCAGATGGTCCCGTTTTCGCGCTTGAAATAAGCCCATGTAGCGACCTTTGATACAATGGGGATATCAATAAGTGGGGCACTTCAGGGGCAATCAAGGAACAGCCAGGAGCGGCTCTAACAGCCCACAAAATGAGCTTCGCCGCAGTCCAGAGAGGTTCTGAAGAGGGCGTTCAAAGATCCGCACCGCTCACCAAGGAAGTACAGGCATGTTTGGGCATCCGATCCAGGGCTAAGAAGCTCTTCTCTTCGACCTCACAGATCGAGTCCATACCCCGCCCGTTTCGCTTTCGTATCGATAACCTCTTCCGTTCCGGCCCTGACGTGCGCGCTCGCCGACTACAGACGCGCGTCAATTCCGGCGTCACGGACCCCAGCGAGTCGGCGCGTCGATGCGGCTCCTCTGCCAGACCCGGCCAGCCGAAGCGATCACGTCCGCCCGGAGATCATCTTTGCCGGAACAGTGGCCTTTGAGCGAACTTGGAGCTAACACCGGGGATAAACCAGGGTGGTATAGGACATCGAAAACACGACCAGCGCACTCGCGGAAACACGAATGCGCTGGTCAGGCGTGATGTGCGCCGCCAGGGACTCGAACCCCGGACCCGCTGATTAAGAGTCAGCTGCTCTAACCAACTGAGCTAGCGGCGCGTGAAGCCCTTGAAGAATAGCGCACTCACGGCGGCGCTTCGCAATCCGGCGGAGCCGGCCGCCCACCGACGCGGCCGGCCGGCCGGCACGACATGCGGGACAGCCGGCCCGCACGACATGCACGACATGGAGGACGGCCGAGGGCTCCGGCGAGCACGGCCGGTCGATAGGCGCACCGGTCGGCGAGCACGGCCGGGGGAAGAGCCTGTACGGCGCGGCGCCGGAAACGGGTCAGGGCATCCGGCGCAGTTCCCGGGCGGCGGTCCTGGCGAGCAGCTCCACCTGCTGCTCGTCGAGCGCCATGTGGGGCCCGGTCAGGATCCACCGCGCCGCCAGACGCGGTTTGATCAGGGTGATCCCCTCGGCGGTGACCGTCCGCCGGAGCTCTCCGCCGTGGACGGCGAGCAGCGACTCGATCGTCACGGGGATGCCCGTCTCACGCGAGAGCACCTCGGCCAGCGACCGGGAGGCGCCGACCAGCGCCTTGGCCACCGACGTACCGTACTTCTCGCCGAGGAACAGCCGGTCACCGTAGCGGGCGATCTCGGTCTCGGGGTCCCACGCCTCGTTGTCGACCACCCAGATGCCGCCGGGGCCGATGACCAGGTGGTCGATCGACGCCTCTCCCGGTACGGCCCGGCCGTCGAGGACGTGGTAACCGCGCCTGCGGAGCCTGCGGCGCAACAGCCTGCCGGTGATGGTCTCGCCCCGGCGCCTGCCCCGCCAGACCGCGGTGGCCTCATAGGAGTGCCAGGCCCAGAACATGTCGGCGGCGCCGGTCAGCAGCCCGCACACCAGGCCGGCCGGCACGTAGGGGAGGTCGAACCGGTAGGCCAGCAGCAGGCCCACGACGAGGCCGCCCGCCATCTTGGCCCAGCGCAGCTTCCTGCGTTGGTCCGCCTCCTTCCGCCAGAACTGCTCGTACATGACCTGGGGCGACAGTCCGTGAAGCGGGTCCTCGCTCTTCACATAGATCGATCCGCCGGGCACAGCGAACTCCAGACAGGTGGGGGACGGGCAGGCACGTGGAGCCGAAGATCCTTTGGCCATCCAATACCCAACCCGGGGCTCCCGGCATCCAAAGGTGATGGAACTAACACAGCCGGGTTACCTCCGGGAGGACGCGCGGTAAGGAGCCGCGTGCGACGGAGGTCCCCGGCCCGGGGCTCACGGAGCGAGCATCCCCCGCAGCAGTTCCGCGACGGCGAGACGGAGGTCGTCCAGGGACGGGGTCGTCCCGGCTCCGGCGAGCGCGTCGAACATCACCCCCTCGCCGAAGGCGACGATCTGCCGGCCGTGCCGTACCGGGTCGGGTGATCCGGCGGCGGCGAGGATCGCGACCGCCGGGTCACGGAAACGGACCGACGCCCGGTCGTAGATCGCGCGCAGCTCGGGGCGCCGGGTGGCCTCCAGGGCCAGCTCGTAGCGGGCGATCGTACGGCGGCGGCCGACGGTGAGCTGGGCCCACAGTGCCTGTGCGGTCGTCTCGGCGAGGGCGTCCAGCCCGCCCGGCCCTCCCGCGGAGAGCGCGGGGGCGAACGTGGCGGCCTCCAGCTCGGTGAGCCGCTCCAGAGCGAGTTCGAGCAGCGCCGAGCGGGTGCGGGCCAGGTTGGAGGTCGAGCCGGGCGGAAGCCCTGCGGCCTCGTCCACCGCCCGGTGGGTCAGCCCGCGCATGCCCCGCTCGGCCAGCAGGGTGATGGCGGTCTCGGCGACCAGCTCGGCGCGTGGGGACTTCACATCGCGATACTACACTTGTAGTTAGACTACAGGGGTAGTAGTCTCCACTACATTCGTAGTTAAGGAGAAGGTCATGGCGCGCGCAGTGGTGATCGGGGCGGGGATCGGCGGGCTCACGGCCGCCGTGGCGCTGCACCTGCGGGGCTGGGAGGTGACGGTGTGCGAGCGGGCCCCCTCCCTGGAACCGGTCGGCGCGGGCCTCGCCGTCGCCGCCAACGCCCTCAAGGCCCTGGACGCGATCGGCGTCGGCGACGAGATCCGCGCGCTGTCGGCGATCCAGGGGGAGGGAGGAGTACGGCGTGCCGACGGCCGGTGGATGGTGCGGACCACCGCGGAGGCCACCGCTGCCCGCCACGGCGACTCGGTGGTCCTGTTGCGCCGCGCCGACCTGGTCGAGGCGCTCTCGGCCCGGCTCGCCCCCGGCACCGTACGGCTGGGCACCGAGGTCCTCGGGACCGATACCGGCGCCGGCCGGGTCACCACCGCCGCCGGCGAACTGGAGGCCGACCTGGTGGTGGCCGCCGACGGCATCCACTCCCCCACCCGGGCGGCGCTCTTTCCCGGCCACCCCCGCCCGCGTCACGCCGGGATCACCACCTGGCGGATGCTCGTGCCCGGCGCCGCCGCCCCGGGCCGGACCTTCGAGAGCTGGGGGCGGGGCAAGGTCTTCGGGGTGATGCCGCTGGCCGCGGGGACGGCCTACTGCTACGCCACCCGCGCGACCCCCTCGGGTGGAAACGGCGGGGACGAGCGCGCCGAGCTGCTGCGGCTGTTCGGCACCTGGCACGACCCGATCCCGGCGCTGCTGGCCGCCGTCCCGCCGGAGAGCGTGATCAGAACCGACGCCTTCCATCTGACCGTCCCGCTGCCCGCGATGCACCGGGGAAGGGTCGCCCTGCTGGGCGACGCGGCCCACCCCATGACCCCCAATCTGGGCCAGGGGGCCTGCCAGGCCGTCGAGGACGCGGTGGTGCTGGCCCACGTCGCCGACCGGGGAGCGGGGCTTTCGGACTACACCGCCGCCCGCCTGGCGCGGACGGCCCGGATCGTGGCCCGGTCCGCGGCGATCTGCCGGGCCACGCGGCTGCGCGCCTCGCCGGCCGTACGGCTGCGCGACATGATGATCACGCTCACCTGGCGGTTCTCCCCGGGGCGCATGACCGGCGCGATGGACGAGATCCTCGGCTGGACGCCCCCGGCGCGGGAGAACGGCGGGGGAGGGCGACCCTAGGGGGTGCCCGTGCTGACGGAGGCGGCCTCCCGGACGGCGTGGCGACCGCCGTGATCGGGCGTGAGCCGCCCCAGCGTGAACGTTCCCCAGATCAGCAGCACGGAGGCGAAGAGGGCCGGGACCAGGTTCGCCGCGCCCGCCGGCACGGGCTCCTCCAGCAGGAGCGTTCCCGCCGTGATGGAGGTGATGGGGTCCACCACCTGGACCCCCGCGTAGGCGATGCCGAAGTACCCCACCTCGTACGACTTCTGCAACAGCACCACCGCGCAGACGAGCAGGACGGGGATCGCGGCGGTGAACCAGGTCAGCAACCCGCCGAGGTCCCCGTGGAGGTTGCCGCCCACCACACGGACGAAGGTGGACACGCTGGCCGTCACCGCGCCCGCGCCGACCGAGAGCAGCAGCGCCTTGGCCGGGCCCCGGGCCCGGCGGGCGGCCAGGTGGGCCGCGAGCACGACCAGCCCGATGGATCCGAGGAAACCGAGCGCCTCGCCGTTCGTCATGTGCGGCGCCCGGGCGTGCGACGGAACCAGCAGCATCAGGCCGAGCAGCCCGACGGCCACCGCGATCGACCCGAAGATCTCCTCCTTACGCGGACGCCTGCCGTGCAGCATCGCGGCCAGCGGCACCGCGAACACCAGCGTCGCCACGCTGATCGGCTGGACCACGACCAGCGGGGCGAGGCTCAGCGCCACCGCGTGCAGGGACGCGCCGGTGAACCCGATGATCCCGCCCAGCCACCAGCGGGGCCGTCTCATCAGCCGGAGGGAGGCCCCCTCCGACACCGCCTCAAGCTGCTGGAGGGCGGCCCCGAGGGCGTAGCCCAGCGCGCCGACCAGAGCGATCGACATCCCGGCCCAGGTCATCACCACCCACCAGGAGTGACCGGGCATACCGGACATGCGTAAAGAAGTGATTCTCGGGTCACCCGGCAAGCTTAGAGCGCCCCGCGGCGGGGTAAAGAGCCGGCCACGTCGCGCCAGGTCATCCTCGACGGCCGGAGGCCCACCGTGTGCCCTTCCCTTCCGATCAGTCCCGGTGCGGGCAGACGCAGAACAGGTGCCCCTCGGGGTCGGCCATCACGACCCAGTTCTCCCCGCCGGGCTGGAAGTCGGGTTTCGTCGCCCCGAGCTCCAGATAGTCCTCCACCGCCTTGTCCACGTCGGGCACGCGGACGTCCAGATGGAACTGCTTGTCGGGACCGGGCCAGGCGGCGGGCCTGCGCTCGGAGTTGTGCTGGAAATAGATGGACATGGTGCCGTCGCCGACACCGGCGTACTCCTCCTCGGCGTACAGAACCTCGTACCCGAAGACCGCGGCGTAGAAGTCCGCGAGGCGCTTGGGCTCCGCGCAGTCGATGGTCACGGCGAGAAACTTCGCAGTCGTCGTCATGGCCCTCATCGTCGCGCCCATACCTGTCAGGCGGCGTCAGGTTTATCGGCGCATGTCGCCGTCTCCGTCCTCCCCCCTCCGCCCACCTCTCGGACGACCGGCGGAGGCCGGCGACGGGGGCCGGGTGACAGGGGTGGGTGACAGGAAGCCGGCGTGGGCGGCCCGGCGGCGGATAAATCCGTGGAAGCCCCGGCCGCCGGCTCACTACGGTTGACGGGTGCAGATCCTCGTCATCTCCCCGCCCGCCGCCCGCTAGCGGGCGGTCCTCTCTCCCGACAGCCGGATCGGAACGGTCCGGTGGGTGGTGCGCGCCCGCATACGTGCGGTCCGACGACAACCACCTCATCCGGAGAGATCTCCATGACCCATGTCTCCGTACGGCGGGGCCTGCTGTACGTGTCCATCGCGGCGACCGCCTGGGGCACCGGCGGGGCCGCCGGGGCGCTCCTGTACAGGGCGGGCGGGCTCGGCCCCGTCGCGGTCACCTTCTGGCGCTTCGCGATCGGCGCGGCGATCCTGCTGGCGACGGCCCGCCTCCCCGGCCGCTCCCCGGGCCGCCTCCCCGGCCCGGGACGGCGCTCCGGCCTCGGCCGGATCGTGGTCACGGGTGTGGCCATGGCCGTCTACCAGACGGCCTACTTCGCGGCGATCGCCGCGTCCGGCCTGGCCGTGGCCACCGTGGTCACGATGGGGGCCACGGCCGTCCTGGTGGCGGCGGGCGCGCACCTGCTGCTGCGCGAGCGGCTGGGCCCGGCCGGAGTGAGCGCCGTCGCGGCCTCCCTGACCGGCCTGACGGCCCTGACGCCGGCCGGCGGCGCGGCCGCCTTCTCGATGGCCGGCCTGGGCTGGGCGCTGCTGTCGGCGGCGGGCTACGCGGGGGTGACCCTCCTCAACCGGGCGCTCAACCGGGCGGACCGGGCGCCTGGACGGGCACGTGACCGGACACTCGGCCGAGGCTCCCTCGGCGAGCCGTACGCCACCGCCGCGGGCGGGTTCGTCGTCGGCGGGCTCTGCCTGCTGCCCCCGGCCCTGGCCCAGGGGCTGCTGCCCGAGGGCGACCCGCTCGTCTCCTGGGCGCTCATCGTCTATCTCGGCGGAGTCCCGACGGCGCTGGCCTACGGGCTCTTCTTCATCGGGCTGGGGGCGGTGCGCGCCACGACGGCCACCGTCATCTCCCTGGTGGAACCGGTCGGCGCGGCGGTCATCGGGGTTCTCCTCCTCGGCGAGCGGCTCACCCCGCAGGCCGTCTGCGGCGGGGCCCTGCTGCTGGCCGCCGTCGGCCTGCTCGCCCTCGGCGAGCGGAGGGACACCCCGCCGCCGGTGTGACGAGGCGGCGCGCGACCCGGAACACGGGTGATCCATCCAGTCGATACGGTGGGGCGAAAGCCGGAACGTGGGCCCGCGGACGGGCGTTGGAGGAAACGTGGCCTCGATAACTCAGCGCATCAGGCGGCTCCTTGAGCGTCCCGGTTCGATCGACCTCGCCCCCTACGAGCGGACGGTGAAGGCCGCCGGTGCCCACGAGGAGCGGCTCCGCGAACTCGGCGAACTGCCGAAGCCGTCGCTGGACGACCTGGCCGGGTTCTGCGCGATCATGCGCGAGACCGCCCGCCGCACGCTCGGGCTGAGGCCGTACGACGTGCAGCTGGTCGGCATGCTCGTCATGCTCTCCGGCAACGTCGCGGAGATGGCCACGGGCGAGGGCAAGACCCTGTCCGGGGCGATGGCCGCCGCCGGGTACGCCCTTCAGGGCAAGCGGGTCCACGTGATCTCCGTCAACGACTACCTCGCCCGGCGGGACGCCGAGTGGATGGGGCCGCTGTACGAGGCGCTGGGGGTCTCGGCCGGCTGGATCGGCCAGACCGGCACGCCGGAGGAGCGCAGAGCCGCCTACGCCCAGGACGTGACGTACGGATCGGTCAGCGAGATCGGCTTCGACGTGCTCCGCGACCGGCTCCGCACCCGGGTGGCCGACCTGGTCGTGCCCCCGCCGGACGTGGCGCTGGTGGACGAGGCCGACTCGGTTCTGGTGGACGAGGCCAGGGTGCCGCTGGTGCTGGCCGGGGCCGCCGACCCGGGCGACGCGGTGCCGGAGACGGCGGCCCTGGTCCGCCGGCTGGTCAGGGGCTACCACTACGAGGTCGACGACCAGGCCCGCAACGTCCATCTGACCGGCAAGGGCATCGACACCGTCGAGCAGGCGCTGGAGATCGACCTCTACGACAACCCCTCCACGCTGACCGAGGTCAACCTCGCCCTGCACGCGCACGCCCTGCTGACCCGGGATGTGGACTACATCGTCCGCGACGGCAAGGTGCACCTGATCAACCCGTCCCGGGGCCGGGTGGCGCTGCTGCAGCGCTGGCCGGACGGCCTGCAGGCGGCGGTCGAGGCCAAGGAGACGCTGCCGCCCTCGGAGACCGGCGAGATCCTCGACTCGATCACCGTCCAGGGACTGATCACCCGCTACCCCCAGAAGTGCGGCATGACCGGCACGGCGGTCGCGGTCGGCGACCAGCTCCGCGAGTTCTACGACCTCAAGGTGGCGGTGATCCCGCCCAACCGGCCGTGCGTGCGGGTCGACGAGCCCGACCGGCTGTTCGAGTACAGGCTGGACAAGGACCAGGCGCTGGTCGACGAGATCGTCAAGGTGCACGCCACCGGGCGGCCGATCCTGATCGGCACCCTGGACGTGGCCGAGTCGGAGCGGCTCTCCCTCACCCTGAGCGGCCGCGGTCTCGCGTGCGTCGTCCTCAACGCCAAGAACGACGCCGAGGAGGCGGCGATCATCGCCCGGGCCGGAGAACGCGACGCGATCACCGTCTCCACCCAGATGGCCGGGCGCGGCACCGACATCCGCCTCGGCGAGGGCGTGGACGAGCTCGGCGGACTGTACGTCATCGGCTCCGGGCGGCACACCAGCAGCCGCCTGGACGACCAGCTGCGCGGCCGTGCCGGGCGTCAGGGCGACCCCGGCGGCTCGGTCTTCCTCGTCAGCGGCGAGGACGAGCTGATCACCCACTACGTCGCCGACGAGTACGCCCGGGGCGTCCCCGACCACCGGCTCGTGGGGCACGCCCAGCGGGTCGCCGAGGGCGTGGACATGGAGATCCACCGCAACACCTGGCGCTACACCCGTCTGCTGGAGCGACACCGGGCGCAGGTCCTCGAACTGCGCGAGAAGGTGCTGCGCGAGCGCTCGGGCGGCGACGCCCTGGCGGCGGCCGCCCCCGAGCGCTGGGCCTCGCTGCGCGAGACCGTGGACGAGGAGGTGCTGCACGAGGCCGCCCGCCAGATCGTGCTGTTCCACCTCGACCGCTGCTGGGCCGACCACCTGGCCTACCTCGCCGAGCTGCGCGAGGGCATCCACCTGCGCGCCCTCGGCCGCCTCAGCCCGATCGAGGAGTTCAACAAGGAGGCCAAACCCGCCTACGAACGCATGCTGGCCGACGTCGAGTCCCGCTCGATCACGACCTTCGAGGCCGCCGTGATCACCCCGGACGGCCTCGACCTCGCCGGCGCGGACCTCAAGCGCCCCAGCTCCACCTGGACCTACCTCGTCCAGGACAACCCCTTCGGCACCGAGTGGGAGCGCATCCTCAACCGCCTGACCACCAAGGTCCGCCGCCGCTGACCCCGCCCCACTCCGCCCTGCCCCGCCACGCCCCATCCTGCGCCCTCGCCCCGCCCTCCGGGCCGCCGCCCGCGCCCGTCAGGCGGGATAGGCGTGGGTCTCGGTGGCCTTCAGCGCCGCCCAGACCCGCCCGCCCGGCCGGAGGTCCAGCTCGGCGACCGCCGCGGAGGTGACGTCGGCGGAGGCGTCGAGCGGACCGGTGAGCAGCACGCGCACGCTGTCGCCGTGCCGTTCCACGCCGCCGATCGTCGCCTCCCAGAGGTTGCGGGGGGTACCGTCGGGCCGATGACGGTACAGGGCGACGGCCGAGGGCGGGAAGGCGACGAACACCGGCCCCGCGTGCGCGTCGGCCGTGTTGAGGGTGATGCCCTCCAGCCGGACGACGTGCCCGTCCGCGACCCCCCGGTACAGGTTGAGCCCGACCAGCCGGGCGACGTACCCGGTGCGGGGATGGCGGGCCACGGCCGAGGGCGGCCCCTGCTGGACGACGACGCCGCCCTCCACCACGACGAGACGGTCGGCCAGGACCATCGCCTCCAGCGGATCGTGGGTGACCAGCACGGCGGCGCCGTCGAAGTCGTCGAGGTGGCGGCGGAGCCGGGCGCGGACGTCCAGGCGGGTGTGGGCGTCGAGCGCGGCCAGCGGCTCGTCGAGGAGCAGCAGGCGGGGCCGTACGGCGAGGGCACGGGCGAGGGCGACCCGCTGGGCCTGCCCCCCGGAGAGCTCGCCGGGCCGGGCGGAGGCGTGTTCGGCGAGCCCCACCCGCTCCAGCCACTCCCGGGCGATCCGCCTGCCCTCCTTCCTGGACGCGCCGTGGCAGCGCGGCCCGAAGGCCACGTTGTCCAGCGCGGACAGGTGCGGGAACAGGAGATAGTCCTGGAACACCATGCCGATCGGGCGCCGCTCCGCGGGCAGGTCGTGGATCGCCTCGCCGTCGAGGCGGATGTGACCGCCGGTCATCGGCACCAGCCCCGCCAGGGCGCGCAGGGCCGTGGTCTTGCCCGCGCCGTTGGGGCCGAGCAGGGCGACCACCTCCCCGGCCGCGACGTCCAGCCCGATGTCGAGCCGGAACGCCGGCCGCCCGACGACCAGCCTGCTCTCGATCACGACGCGCCGGCCCATCGCCCCCGCAGGCCGGCCAGCACGCCCACCGATACCGCGAGCAGCACCAGGCTCAGCACGATCGCGGCCTCGGGGTCGGTCTCCAGCGCGAGATAGACCGCCAGCGGCATGGTCTGGGTCCTGCCGGGAAAGTTGCCGGCGAAGGTGATCGTGGCCCCGAACTCGCCCAGGGCCCTGGCCCAGCACAGCACGGCGCCGGCGACCACCCCCGGCGCCACCATCGGCAGGGTGACCCGGGTGAACACCCGCAGCCGCGAGGCGCCGAGGGTCGCGGCGGCCTCCTCGAACCGGGGGTCGACGGTCTTCAGCGCGCCCTCCACGCTGATCACCAGGAACGGCAGTGCCACGAACGCCTCCGCCACCACGACGGCGGCCGTGGTGAACGGAAGCGAGAACCCCGACACCTCGTACAGCAACCGCCCCACCGGTCCGTTGCGGCCGAGCACCAGCAGCAGCGCCACTCCGCCGACCACCGGCGGCAGCACCAGCGGCACCGTCACCAGCGCGCGGACCAGCCGCCGGCCGGGGACGTCCCCCCTGGCCAGCACCCAGGCCAGGGGCACCCCGAGCAGCAGGCAGAACGCGGTCGCGAGGGTCGCGGTGACCAGCGAGAGCCGCAGGGCCTCCAGCACCCTCGGCTCGGCCAGCCGCTCCCCCATCGTGCTCCAGGGTGCCCTGACCAGCAGGCCCGCCAGGGGCAGGAGGAGAAACACCAGCGCGAGCGCCGCCGGAACCGTCAGCACCCACGGCATCCGCCCCGTCGTACGACGAGCTGTCGCCATGACGCGAGGACCCTAGGGGACGTCGAACCCGGCGCCGGCCAGCACGTCGCGGCCCCGCGGGGACAGGACCAGCTCGACGAACCGCCCGGCCTGCGCGCCGGACGGGGCCGCGGACAGCGCCGCGATCGGGTAGTCGTTGATCGCAGTGGCCGCCTCGGGGAAGTCGAGCCCCCCGACCTTCCCCGCGGCGGCGAGGACGTCGGTCCGGTAGACCAGGGCGGCGTCGACCTCACCGAGCTCGACCTTGGTGAGGGTGGCCTTGACGTCCTGCTCGTAGGTCACGGGGGTGACCTTCAGTCCGGCGGCGCCCAGGGCCTTGGCGGCGGCGGCGCCGCAGGGGACCTGCGCGGCGCACAGCGCCACCTTCACCTTGGGGTCGGCCAGGTCCTTCAGCGCGTCGACGTGGGCGGGGTTGTCCTTGGGGAAGGCGATCTGGAGCCGGTTGCGCGCGAACGTGACGGGGGTGCCCGCCAGGGAGGCGTCGGTGACGGTTTTCATGGTGGCGGGGCTGGCCGCGGCGAACACGTCGGCGGGGGCGCCCTGGACGATCTGCTGGGCGAGCGTGGCGCTGGAGCCGAAGTTGAAGACGACACGGGTGCCGGGGTGCGCGGCCTCGAAGTCCTGGCCGAGCCGGGTGAACACCCCGGTCAGGGAGGCGGCGGCGAACACGGTCACCGTCTTCCCCCCCGTTTTCGCGTCCGTTCCCCCTTTCGCGCCGGCGCCGCAGGCGGTGAGCGCAAGGAGCAGGGCCAGTACGGCCGATGCCGTCCGGATCGGTTTCATGTGATCTCCAACGATCAGGGGGTCTCCGGCACCTCGACGACGACGGTGGTCGACTTCACCACCGCGACGGCGACCACGCCCGGCTCCAGCCCGAGCTCGTCGGCCGACAGGCGGCTCATCAGGGACACCACCCGGAACGGTCCAGCGGCGATCTCCACCTGGGCCATCACCCTGTCCTTGATCACCTCTGTCACGATCCCCCGGAAGCGGTTGCGGGCCGAGGACCCGCCGCCGCCCAGGTCGTCGCGCCCCGACTGCGACCGGGCGAACGCGGCCAGGTCTGCACCGGGGATCAGACGGTGGCCGTGGTCGTCACGCCGCGCGGACAGCCTGCCGGCGTCGACCCAGCGGCGCACGGTGTCGGCGCTGACCCCGAGCAGCGCCGCGGCCTCACTGATCCGGAACGTCGTCACACCTCATGACCTTATCTCCCGTGATTTCGAGGCTCAACGGCGGGTCAGGCTAGAGGATGCGGCGGTGAACAGCGTCCTTCCCTCGCATCCACGAGAGCTGCCGGCTTCCCCTCGCGGTCCACCGGCACGGCGGGCACGGCCTCCCCGTCGGGACACCGAGGCACCGGCCTGCTAAAAAAGGCCATGGAAAACGCTTCACCCGAGAAAACACCGTTTTTCCGGGAGGTGGAAAAACCGAAGGCGACGTAAGACGAACGGACCGGATCGCACTTCCGGGAGGACGACCGACTTTCCTGGTCACGGACGTGGAAAAACGCCGCGACACGACCCGTTCACCGTCCGCTGCCCGCCCGCCGTCACCCCGGCCGGGCGTTCCGGGCGCGGAGGCGGGCGTGGCACGACGCCGTCACCCGCCCGCGCGCCTTCGACCGGAAACGTCGTTTTCCCGCCAGGGCGTGAGGTATTCGTCACGATTACGTGAACGGTAATGTTTTCGTGAAGTAGTAGCGGTTAATATGTATTTTATGACCATAACCAGCGCGTCCCGGCCCGTCGGCACACTTCTCCGGCAGTGGCGGGAGCGCAGGCGGATGAGCCAGACGGACCTCGCTCTCCAGGCCAACGTCTCCGCCCGGCACCTGAGCTTCGTGGAGACCGGCCGCTCCAAACCGAGCCGGGAGATGATCCTGAACCTCGCCGAGGAACTGGAGCTGCCACTGCGCGAGCGCAACCACCTGCTGCTCTCCGGCGGGTTCGCCCCGGTCTACGCCGAGACGCCGCTCAGCTCACCGGAGATGACCTCGGTGAGGGAGGCGCTGGGCCAGGTGCTGAGCGGGCACGAGCCTTACCCGGCGGTGGTCGTGGACCAGAGCTGGAACCTGGTCGACCGCAACGCCGCCACCGGCCTGCTGCTGCGCGGCGTCGCCGCGGAACTGCTCGTCCCGCCGGTCAACGTCCTGCGGCTGAGCCTGCACCCCCGGGGGATGGCCCAGCGGATCATCAACCTGGGCGAGTGGCGGGCCCACCTGCTGCACCGGCTGCGCCGGCAGATCAGCCTCACCGCCGACCCCGACCTCGTCGCGCTCTGGCGCGAGCTCGACGACTACCCCTGTGACCAGCCGGAACCCGAGATCGAACGGCCCGGCCCCGGCGACATCGTGATCCCGCTGCGCCTGCGCCGGGGCTATCGGGAACTCGCCTTCTTCAGCACCATGGCCACCTTCGGCACCCCCCTGGACATCACCGTCGCGGAGCTGGCGATCGAGGCGTACTTCCCCGCCAACCCCGAGACCGCCGCCTACCTCCAACACCAGCACCACCCCGACTGACTCTCTCCGGCGGAAACGTTCCATCCGGCGGGCCCTCGCCGGAGACAGGGGCTCCGGCCGGGGAACGGGAGAAGGCACACGCCAAGCCGCCCCGGAGTCACCCCGAGCCGCCCCTCAGGGCCCCTCCCCTCTCCCCCCACCGGCCATCCCCACCGGGGACCGGCCGGACTCCGCGCCGCCGTCCGGCTGGACCTCTCCGGTGGCTGCCCGTCCGTCGCGCACCGGCGCTCCGCGGAACGGCCGGGGCCGTGTCCCCGCCGCGAACGGCGTCACCCCGAGGGGCGCGGGCTCCGCACGACGGCAATCGAGAACCCTCTTTTCCCGATTACATTTCGGCATCGAATACACGCGCACGGCCCGCGCCTCACCCGCCGCCGCCGGCCGTTTACCGGCATATGATTCACCTCGCCTGAACAGGAGACATCGCCTCGGCCCGGACGGACATATTTGCGCACGTAGCGAATCGGCCACCCTCCGTCAAACTCGACCCGTGCCGGCCCTTTCTGTTCTCCTGTGCCGTCCACGGCATCCACATTTCGATGGGTGACATGAACCGCTTATCCTCATCAGGCCCCTTTCGGAATCAGGAACCCGGTCCGCGAAGGCGGCTCCGGAAAACTCGCGCGACGCCGCGCCGTACGGCCGGAGTAATGGCGATAAGCGGTGTGCCGGCGACGGTCGCCGCCGCTGCCTCCGCGGCACGAACGGAGCCGCCACCAGGCGCTCCGCCGCCGGAACGCACCACGGTGACGTTTCCCCGCCCAAAGAGCCCGGACGACGGCCTGCGCGCCGCCGTCGCGAGGGCACGGAAACCAAAAAGGACCGGTCGAAGTGCTGAGCCCGGCGACCAAGATCAGCACATCCTGGGCCTTCCCCGAAGGTCACGTCGCGACCGGCACGTACGCGGCCCCGCCCGGGTGAAACAGGCGGACGGGTCGTGGTCCTGGATCGACAATTCACTCGCCGAACGTGACGGAGCGCTCAGGCCCCGGGTTTCCGGGACCACGGTGGCGGTGGTACGCAGCAGCACGGCCGGCCTGACGTGTCCGTCCGGCAACACCGACGGCTCCCCGATCGACCAAAGGCAAGGTATACGGAATACGCATCAACCGTTGGCGGAAAGAAAACAAACGCGTGGCCGACACCCCGGGAGAAGGTGTCTGCTTACGCGTTTCCAACGCGCCCCAAGGGGGGCGAGGCCATGCTCGCGGCGCTGAAAACGTATCGATGGAGGACCATCGGCTTCCTCCTGCCGCTCAGCCCCCCACACTTTCTTACGATGCGATTCTTTGTCCGCGAAATCCTTCCGCCGATACACGTCACGGCATGCGAGTCTTTCCCGTCAAAGAGTACGACGTCTCCCTGCCGCCCGTGGACGCCATCCCGGAACAGATCGTCACGACTCGTCTCCAGGCCGTCGACGCCCGAGACACGGACACAGCCGATGCCCTGTCAAGCCCGGAGTTCCTCCATGGGCGGGGAGGGCGAGAGTTTTTCTGTGGATACACCGGTGTCGACCACATCAGGGTGGGCTCCCCGAGCGTCGACACCTTTCCCCCCCGGGGACCTATCGGTACGTCCTCAATGTCAGCGCGGGGTACGTGGCACATGAGGTCGCGGAAGGGGCGCAGGGGCCTGACGGGCAACGAACCTTCGGATACAAGGTGGGCCGTAATAAAAAACAGAACGCCGGAGCGTTCTCGAATACGGCAACGGATAAAACAGGAACCCGGCAGGAGGGCCCCCGCCGCCGGGGAGGCGGGGCGGCGGACGACGTCCACAGGCCACGAAGTCCCACCGGGGGAGGGGCGTTCGCGAAGCGGCCGTCCCGGGCAGGCACGAGGGCCCGCCCTCCGACGCCGAACCGCCGCCGCCCTCCTTCGCCCGGTGATCCCGCCGGGCCCCCGAGGGGCCGGGCCTCCTCGCGCCGGGAACGACCGGAAGAGCGTCCCCGCCGGCGTCGGTGCGGGCCCGCGAACGCCTCACGGGCCGAAAAACACCCTCCGGCCGTTCCCGCATCACCGAAAGGGGGTGTGGACCGCTAGCCCAGGTCTGTGAAAGCGCCGTCCTTGATTCCCTTGAGGAAGGCGTCCCATTCGCACGGGGAGAAGGTCAGCATCGGGCCGTCGGGGTCTTTGGAATCGCGGACCAGGAACAGCAGGTCGACATCCGTCCCGTAGGCCGCTCCGGCCCAAAAATCGCCGCCGAGTGCGGTTTCGGAACGTTTCCCGGCCCCGGCTCCCTCAAGAGTGCTCCTGTGCCATACGCCGACCTCGACGCAATTTTGACCGCTTCCGCTCCGGGAACTCTTACGCCACACGATATGGGACAGGACCGCCGGGGACATTTCCCCACCTCCTTATAAGGATCAGCCGAACCGACCGACCGCCTCCGCGATGAGGGACCGGGACTCGTCCGGCCCCAGCGCCTGCGCGCGAAGATGGTCGAACGCCACCGTATAACGGTAAACATCCGTTTCCCTCTCCACGTAGAGGCTGTCTGTCAAGTTCTCCAAGAACACCACATCGGGATCGGCGGGTTCGGGAAACCGGAGAATCTCAAACGCGCCGCTCGTCCCCGAGTGGGCTCCGGCGGAAAAAGGCAGGACCTGAAGGGTGACATGGGGAGAGTGCGCTCCCTCGAGGAGCCGTTCGAGCTGTGACCGCATCACGACCGGCCCCCCGATGGCACGGTGGACGACGGCTTCGTCCAGGACGACCCACAGCCGCAGAGGGTCGTCCCGCGAGAGAACCGCCTGGCGGGCCATACGGATCTCCACACGGCGTCCGACCTCACCCGAAGGCGAGACGACCAGGCCCGCGCGGATGACGGCACGGGCGTAGTCCTCGGTCTGGAGGAGGCCGGGGATGACCACGGGCGCGAAGCTGTGCATGGAGGCGGCCTCGGCCTCAAGCCCGATGTAGGCCGCGTACTCCCCCGACAGGTCGCTGTAGGCCTGCCACCACCCCCTCTTCCGGGCGTCACGGGTGAGTTTGAGGAGTTCCTCCCGCTTGAAGCCGTCTATCCCGTAGAGATCCAGAAGACGCCCCACGTCCTTGGGGACGACGCCCACCCGCGAGGTCTCGATCCGCGAGAGCTTCGTGGCGGACCAGCCGAGCCGTCCACCGGCCTCCTCCAACGTCAGCTGAGCGCGTTCACGCAGGCGGCGCAGCTCAGAGGCCAGACGACGCCTGCGCACCGTAGGACTCCCCGCTTGCCTCATGCCGGCTCCTCCCTTGATCCACGGCCAACAGTAGCGACATCCTGACCCAGGGTGCCAAAGCACACAGGAGAGCAATTTTGCTCATTGGGTAGCGCGCCAGCGGAGTGCGATGCATGCTCTATGCATACACCCAATGACTCTCCGTAGGAGACGGTGACCGAAGGAAACACCACGGAGGCGTGGGATCCACGAAGGGCAGGCGGTCAGATGAGGACACACGACCTCCACAGATGGGGACATCCCATGGAGCCGACCCGGGAGACCAACGGGTGCGGGCGACACCCAGCGGCCGGGCTCCAGAGCGTCCTCGGGCGGGCGGGCGATGGAGAGGTGCCGTGAGAGTACCGAGCCTGCTCGGGCAGGTCACCCTTCCCGGGAAGGCGACGTCCGCATCCCGGGCACGGCACTACGTCCGTGACCTGCTGGCCGTCACCGGCCACACATGGGCCGACGACGCCCTGCTGCTCGTCAGCGAACTGGTCACCAACTCGGTGCGGCACTCCCGCTCCAACCGGCCCGGCGGCCAGGTGACCGTGTCCGTGGCCGTCCGTGAGGGAACGCTCCACGTCGACGTGGCCGACGCCGGATCGGCGGACCGGGGACCCCGCCTCCGCCCGGAGATGAGCGCCGACAGCGTCGGCGGGCGCGGGCTGTGGCTGGTCCAGAGACTGGCGTCGGCCTGGGGCTGGCGAGAGGTCCCGGCCGGGCGCGTGGTCTGGTTCCGCCTGGCGAAAGGATGAACCGATGATCCAGTGGGACTACCCGCCCCGCTGCCTGAGCCCGCACGTCTCCCCCTCCCGATCCCACTGCGAATCCCTGACGTGGAACGCTCCACCGCGCGAGGAGGAAGAGTCCCGGCCCGTCAGGTGGACGTGTGACTGCACCCCGATCTCCTACGAACTGTGTCAGGAGGGCGACCGGATGTTCATCCGCAGGACCGAACGCAGACAGGGGAGACGGTTGGTCGTGGAGAGTGACCGCTGGCCCGCGCCCGAGGCGAGCGGCATGTGGAACGCCCTGCTGGGCGGGCTGGTGCGATAGCCCCGCCTCGAAGGATGTGACGGCCTCCCCACCGGAGGCCGCCCCATCGCGCGCCGGGGAGAAGGCCCGGCTCTCGTCGCCACCCCCGGATAAACGGGCGACGCCATTCGCCACCCGCTTTCCTTTTCCTTTGACAAGATGTGCCGTATGCCGAAATGATCACGCCCCGGCGACGTGGATCGATCCATCTGGATCGCCGCACGATACTCGGCACCATCGAGGAGAGGACGGCGGTTGTCCGTGACGGACCAGGAGCTTGTCATCGAGCTTCGCGAGCTTGCCGATCACCCCCGGCTGGCGGCCCGCGGGGACCAGCTACGTGGTCTCGCGGACGCGATCGCCGACCCGGGTGAGGCCGGTCGCTGGTGCGAGCTCGACCTGTTCGCCGCCTTCTCCCCCGACGACACCGTCCTCGCGGACGGCGAGCCGGCGGAAACGGGATCCGCGCGAGGCGTGCCGAAACGACGCCGCAGGCTCGGCAGCGCCGTCGGCCCCGCCCTCACCTTCGTACCGATCTTCATCACATGGCTCGGCCTGATGATGGCCACCGGCGCCTACGGCGACCTCCTCGACGCCGGCGGCCTGGAGGCGGCCCGGCGCCCCTTCCTCGAAATGTGGCAGCAGGGTTTCGACGGCAGACTGCCCGCCTTCTTCACGTTCGACAACATCGCGCTCTGCACCCTCACGGCCATCTTCTGCCTCATCCTCTGGACCGTCTTCGAGAACATCACGAGAAACGGCAGGGAGGAGACGGAGGAAAGGGAACTCGCGGCTCTTCGTATCCGGCTCCGCCGGGCCCTGACCCAGGCAAGCCTCGTGCTCGGCGTGGTCCGGCTCTCCTCCCCCGTCAGGTTCGGGGCCGAGATCGGCAAGGTGGCCGCCGACATCGGTTCGGTCGGCACCATGGCCCGAAAGGTGCACACCGAGCTGGTCGAGGCCCTCACCCTGAGCCTGGAGGCCACGCGGAAGACCACGGACGCGCTCGCCGCCAGCGCGATCGACGTGGGCGACGCCGTCGAACTCCTCGGCAAGCACCTGGCGACCATCAACAGCACCTGCGACGACCTCACCACCGCGGTGACCCGCGCCTCGGCCGTGATCGACAGCGCGGGGTCCCGGACCGACCAGGCGGTGACCAGCGCCGGAAACCAGCTGTCGAACACCATCTCGCGGACCACCCTCGACATGCGGCGGGCCTTCAACGACGAGCTCGTGCGCTCCATGAGGTCGGTCCAGGGAACCGTCTCCGGCCTGGACACCCGGATCGACAAACTGGTCGACGCGACGATGAGCATCGGCCATGCGGTCGACCGTACGGCCGCCTCGATCGGCGCGGTCGGCTCGTCGACGGAGAAGGCCGTCGACCTCCTCGGCGACCGGGTCTCCGGCACCCTCCTCGGCGCGGCCGAAGAGCTCCGCCGGAGCTTCGGCGACACCGGTGCGGAGATCCGGAAGGCCCTCGACGACTGGGCGGCCGCCGCCGAAGCCCACACCGCCCGCACCACCTGCACCGCCCGCGCCGCGCCCGGCTCCGGCGCCTCCGAAGACACCCCGGAAGACGGCGCGTTGGAAAGCGGCACACCGGAAAGCGGCCGCGTGGAAGAGCAGGGCACGGGAAATCGTGGCATGGGAGAAAACGGCGCGGGTGATGACGGCGCGGAAGGAGACGGCCGGGCCCCGCGGAACGACGGCCGGGCCACACGAGACAGCGGCCGGGCCACACGGCAAAACCGCCGGGGTCCCCGCGACGACGCCGGCTCCGGGGAGGATGACAGCCCGAGGGGTGACGGCGGCGCGGGCACCGCGCGGAGGAGCTCGCGATGACCGCCCGCAGAAGGCCCCCCACCTCTCCCCTGCTGGCCGGCTGGCTCTTCGCCGACCTGCTCCTCGGGGTCACCATCGTCATGCTGGGGGCGCAGGCACCGCCTCCCTCACCCACCGGGCCGCAGGCGGACATCGCCCAGCCCCTGCCGCGGACCGTTCAGACCATGCCGGCCATCACCCACCCCCTGCCACAGGCCACCCGGTCCTCCCCGGAGAAAAAACCCGCCGCCCCGAAGAAAGGCCACCCGGAAAAAGAAACCGGGGAGAGAGGCAGCGGGAAAAGCGGGAAAGACGACAGCCGGGGGGAGGGCCCCACGTCCGCGCGCCCGAGCCCTTCGGCGGCCCCCTCCCCGTGCGTCATGGCGGACGTCCAGGCCAAGCCGATCACGATCTCGTTCCGGACCGCCCCCGGCGTCGGTGACGCCGCGCTGAGCGCTCAGGTCCGGCAGGAGCTGCTCAAACACAGGGACCGCCTGGCCGGAAAGCACGCGGGCATGGTGCTGACCTTCGGCGCCGACGGCGGTTCCGGAACCGGTGTCCTTCTGGCCACCCGGGTCAACACGGCCATCCGCCAGGCCTATCCGCGCATCTTCGGAACGGCCGTGACCAGGAACTTCCACGACCTCGACGCCCCGAGCGGGTCGATCTCGATGGAGATCTACCTGATGACCTACGGCTGCTCCCCCGGGTCCGGCTCCTCGGGACCGCTTGACGGCTGAGGGGCCCGCCGCCGGGCAAGGGCGCCTCCGGCCGATGTCCAATACACCCGCCCGATATATCGGCGTTCCAGGAGGGGAGTCGCCGACGGTCTGAGGAAAAGTTTCACCGGCTCCGAGCACGGTAACCCTGTTCAAGACATCGGTTGACGGCATGTCTGCGGTGACGGGTTTCACGGACGGAGAACACCCGGGCAGAGGTAGTCCTCTAAAGTCACCAAGGCTGTACTGTTAACCCCTCAACCCGCCCATCACGTGGTCAGCATGAAATAAATGAAATAGAGCAAAAGGAACGGTGGAGGGTATGTCATCGGGAACGGGGCCGCTGTCGCCGGACTTCACCGGAATCGACCCCGACCTGATGCGGGGCTTCATCGCCGCCCTGGAGCACGGCCGCGACGTGATCGGCGAGCAGACCGAACGCATCCGGCAACTACTCGCGGCGGCGCAGACGTCCGCGGTGGGACTGCGATCCCTCAAGGAGATCGAGGAGTGGATCGACATCGAGCTCCCGAAACTGCGTCAACGCCTGCAGACGATCAACCAGGACCTCCCCATGATCGGAGGAGCGATCGGCATTCCCGGCCGGGCCGCGGCATGGAGCGACGACCGCCTCCAGGATCCGATCACCTGGGGTCTGCTGGCCTACGACGACACGACGGGAAAGACCCCGGCCGGCAGCGCCAGGGAAGGCTCCGAACTCGCCGCCCGGTTCAACCGCCTTCCCTCCTCATCCCTCGGCCTGCCCGACGCCGACTACAACCGGATCCTTGGCGAACTCGCCGAAAAGCGGGGGGACGCCTACTTCACCGCCGGGTTCTTCCGGGTCCTCGGCCCCCAGGGCGCGCACGCCATGATCGGCCGCCTGACAAGGTACGACGAGAAAGCCAGGGGCAGACACCGGCAGGTCATCGGCGACGCCCTGGCCACGGCGCTGCGCGCGCGACCGGGTGTTCTCGGCTCGGCCTGGAAGGCGGGCAATCTCAGGAAGGCGTCGGAGGACGGCCTGGCCTCCCTGCTCCAGTACGGCACATTCCCCACCGCGTGGCTCACCGACATCATGCGGGGCCGGGTGGGGAAAGCGGTCGGCGAAGGCGACGGCAGCCGCCCCCGGCGGTGGAAGACCGGCCTCGTCCCGTTCCTCACCGTCCTGGCGAACAACCCCGAAACGACCCGGGGGCTGTTCGACAGCCTGTCACGTGAGGACCTCAGGGACCTGTTCACCGAGCTCAACCGCACGAAGAGCCTTGAGCCCCCCGGCAGATATCCGAACCTCGACATCGACGTCGGCGCGGAGTTCGGCCGGATGCTCGCCTCCATAGCAGGCACCTACCAGAAAGGCCCGCACAGCCCCGAGGCCGCGAAGTACGCCTTCAAGGTCATGACCATCATGGGAGACCTCAGAGACGCCGACGGCACCGCGGACTCCCCGGGCACGCCGATGGAGGTCACCCCCGGTGCCCGGGTCTTCCTGTCGGAACTGGCCGGCGCGTACGCCACCGAACTCGCCGAAGGAGCGAACATCGGCGACGCCAACATGACCGAGGCGAGCACGTTGAAACCCTTCACCTCCGCCTTCGGCATGACCTCGGCGTTCACCTTGAGCCCGAAGGACACCTACCGCTTCCTGAAGACCTTCGCCGACTCCGACAAGAACCTCGCCCCGTTCGAGAAAGGGATGGGCACCCTCGCCGTGAAACTGATCGCCGACGCCTCCGCGGCGACCCAAAGAACCGGGAACGTCGAACACATGGACCAGGTGTTCACCGCCCTGGGCAACCTCCGCGGCTTCGAACTGGCCGCCGTCGAGAAGGTCCAGGGCAACCTCGACAGCGTCGACAAAAAGCAGGAGGAGATGGTGAAGTACCTCCGGGACACCGGCCTCGGATTGGCGGGCCTCTATCTCGCACCCACCAGGGCGGCGGACTACGCCTGGTCCTTGCTGTCCTTCTCCCTCTCCACACTGGACACCGCCGAAGAGATCTTCGGCGAGGAGGAGACCCGGGTGGGCCACGCCGACAAGAAGGACGCCATGGAGACCCTCGGCCGCCAGCACACCTACGCCCAGCTCCTCATGGCCAACGGCTTCACCCCGAAGGTGACCCCCGCCGAGTGGCAGGCCACGTGCCCACCCGGCGTCGCCATCACCGACGCCAAAGGCAACCTCAAACCGTTCTCCGAACTGGTCAAACAGGGCAACAGAGGACTCGAGAGCTTCGAGAGATGGGCCGTCATCAACGGAATGGGGGATGACGACGAGCTATCAATAGGAAACCTCTCCGACAAGATGGCAAACGCGTTTGAGAGCCGTAACAAGCGAGGTAGAGAGCGCGCGCTTGTCTTCGACAGCTAACACAGCACCCTCACCGCACTTTTTCGGCTTTTTCAGAGCATCAGCACAGCCAGTCCTGCCAACGGCTTGATCGGCTCCGCCGTGCAGCGCACGTGATGGATCTCCCGTTCAACGCGCTGACTCACGAGACCGAAAGACACTCGGTCTCGCCTCTGACCCCATACTGACCATTAGCCGGAGACTCCAAGACGATCACTGTCTTATAGTTATCGTTGGCCAGCCGGATAGGGCCCCTTCCACGGTCCTCTACAATTCGATAGTCAGCCACCCGGGAGAGGGCACCCAAGAGAAAGTCATTGAGGATATCCGGCCCACGCTGCGGCGCGGCATCCTTGGCGGTGGCCGCGAAGGTTCGCTTGGCCTTTCCCTCACCACAGGGCACATCACGACCACCCGGGTCGGTGATTCGGACATCCAAAACATGACTTTTCTTCATCAGCTCGATGATGTGGGCTTTAAGGGTCTCGCCCGCCTGAGCCGCCGTGGGGCCACCGTTGCCGCAACCGGACACCGACAGCAACGCCGCCGCGCACACCAGGACGCCACGCCGCACAGAACCTCTCACCCGTTCCTCCGAATCCGGCCGATGTACCGTAGATCAATAGTGTCCAATGGATCTGCCCGATGTATCGGCATCCGAAGAGGGAAACATGAATCCTCACACGGGAGACCTGGTGCCCAACCCGCGGCGCCAGATGGTGGAACAGGCGTTGGCGGAGATCAGGGCGCGGGTCGCCGTTCTGGAGGCCGCGCTCGACCCCGCCCACGGACAGTTCACCGGGCAGGCCGTGTGGGTGGGGCCGAAGGCCCGGCGCTTCGCCGAAGACCTCACCGCCCGCCGCGTACGGCTCCGCCAGGCAGCCAGAGCGCTCCTCGACACCCTCGAAGAGGAACTCCACTCCCTCCCGGCGAAGGTTCCCCCCTCCTCCGCGCGATACTGACACAACGGATCGAAAATCGACCGGGAAAACCTCCTCCGCCGCTCGAACCAGACAAAAAGCGCAAGGTCAACCCAACAACTCGCTAATCCCTCAATACCTAAATTTCATCGAGAAGTCTGCGGATCACCCCAAATTCAATCTTCCCCGTTGACTACAGGAAAGTCACGCCCCCTCCGGAGGGGTGGCCAACGAAAGCCTGCGGCCCGCACAGGTCGACGGAGCCCGGCCGACATACGCGTCGGCGACCTTCGTCGTTTCAGGCTCCGGCGAGGAGGAGTGCCCGCTGAAGAACTCTGCGAGGACACTTGCGCCCGGACAACCATCGGCAGAGATGAAAAACCACGATGTGATCACGACGTGCGGGCGCACACGTTTCTCCGGTGAACTCCCGGCACCTCGGCAAGACAAAGGGCACACGCCTCACCCCAGTTCCATGGTAAAGAAATGTCATCAGCCGATTTCATCGCCGAGACCGTCCCGCGCCGTCTTCTCCCCTCCGATATCGTCACCCCAGCGGCAGGGCACCGGTCACCGGGCGGTGCTCCCCGCCAGCGGGCTCGGCCGGACTCCGGGCGATTCCCCTGTAGCGTGCTTTCATGACAGGTCTCGACGAGTTGGCCGATCGGTTGCGGCGATTCGCCCGGGAGCGGGACTGGGAGCAGTTCCATACCCCGAAGAATCTCGCCATGGCCCTGGCCGGTGAAACCGGTGAGCTGCTCGCAGAGCTGCAGTGGCTGACCCCCGAGGAGAGCGCGACCGTCATGGACGATCCGGTGGCGGCCTCGCGGATGCGGTCTGAGCTGGCGGACGTCGTGATCTACCTGGTCCGCCTCGCCGACGTGCTAGGGGTCGAGCTCGTCGAAGCGGCTCACGTCAAGCTCGACGAGAGCGACAGGCGCTATGCCGTGAAGACTTATCGCGGGTCGGCCAGGAAGGCCCCGCCGCTCGTCTGATTTTGTCGGGTGATCGCTGTAATGTGCCTGGCGTAGTGATGCGGCCCGACGGGCTTCCGCTGATCGGCTGATTGCGGACACGCCCCCATACCGCACGAGTCTCTCGTGCTGCCTGGGGGTAGGTCTGTGACGGCGTTTCGGCACTCCGCCGAAAATCTGGCCAAGCTGGCGACTGACGATTCGGTTCCCGAAAAACGGTTCAGCCAGGCTATCGCCGAGCATCTCAAAAGGACCGTGCGTGTCAATCCCTCGCAGGCAGAGCGCAGGTCCTGGGATCGCAGTCTTCCCATCCTCGCCCGTGACCTGGTCGACGCCGGGCTGGGTGACGTCGAGATGCTGGTCGAGTACCAGCTGCCACTGACCAGTAAGCGTGCCGACGTCGTGCTGGCAGGGGTGGACTTCCGTACCGGAGACGACGTCTACGTGGTGGTAGAGCTGAAGCAATGGGGCCGGGCGGAACTGTTCGAGGAGGATCCGAACCTCGTCCTCGTCGAGGGCGTGCCCGGTGGCCCCAGGCTGCACCCCGTGCTCCAGGTCGAGGGGTACTGTGACTACATCGGTGACTTCGTCGGAGCCGTCGAAGGCCGTGGCGACATGGTCAGAGGCGTGGCCTACCTGCACAACGCGGCCGACCTGGACGTCCAGGACCTCTACGCGGGAGTGCGAAGCGAGCGGACCCGCCTGTTCGCCAAGAGCCGCCGCGGCGCCTTCCTCGACTACCTCCGTGAGCAGTTCGCTCCCCTGCCGGGCGCGGACGCGGCCGACCGGCTGCTCAACAGTGCGATCCGGCCCTCCAAACAGCTCCTCAAACTCGCCGCCCAGGAGATCAGGGATCGCGAGCAGTTCGTCCTCCTCGCCGAACAGCGGCTGGCGTACGAGATCGTCATGAACGCCGTGAGCAAGGCCCGCAGGGCTGACTCGAAGGAGGTCGTCATCGTCAGTGGCGGCCCTGGAAGCGGCAAGAGCGTCATCGCGCTGTCGCTGCTGGGCGAGTTGTCACGGCAGGGACGCCCCGTCATGCACGCCACGGGGTCCCGTTCCTTCACCGGGACGCTGCGCCGCGTTCCGGGCAAGGGTTCCTCCAAGGTGAAGAGCCTCTTCAAGTATTTCAACAGCTTCATGGCGGCTGAGCGCAACGGCCTTGACGTCCTCATTTGCGACGAGGCCCACCGCATCCGGGAGACGTCGCAGATCCGCTATACCCCGGCCCACCTGCGCAGCGATCGCCGCCAGGTCGACGAGCTGATCGACGCCGCTCGGGTCCCCGTCTTCCTGCTCGACGAGCACCAAGTCGTACGGCCCGGCGAGATGGGCACCGTCGCCGAGATCAGAAGCCACGCGGAGGCGCGCGGGTTCCGGGTCCACGAGGTCTCCCTCGACGAGCAGTTCCGCTGCGGAGGAAGCCGCGCGTACGAAGAGTGGGTGCTGTGCCTTCTCGGCCTGCGTGGAGACGGCCCGGCACCGTGGCCCGGAGACGACCACTTCGCAGTCTCGTCGGCCGAGTCGCCACAGGAACTCGAAGTTTCCCTGCGCTCGAAGCTGGGTGAAGGATACTCCGCCCGGATGACGGCCGGCTTCTGCTGGCCGTGGAGCAACCCGCGCAAGGATGACACGCTCGTTCCCGACGTCCGGATCGGCGAGTGGTCCCGCCCGTGGAATGTCAAGGGCGATAGAGCCGTGGGGAACGCACCCGCGAGCGCTCTGTGGGCGACCTCGAACGGCGGCTTCGAGCAGATCGGCTGCGTCTACACCGCCCAGGGCTTCGAGTACGACTGGAACGGTGTGATTATCGGTCCGGACCTGGTCTATCGCGACGGCAGCCTCATCACCGTCCGGACAGCCAGCAGGGATCCGGAGCTCAAGAAACGTGACGTCACCGACAAACAGGCCGATCACCTGATCCGCAACACCTACAAAGTGCTGCTCACCCGGGGAATGATCGGCACCCTCATTCATTCCGTCGACCCGGAGACCCAGGAGTTCATCCAGAAGTTGATGCGGTCCTGAGCGTCCGAGGATCCGGCGCAGACAAACGAGGCGAAAACCTCTTCGTTATATCGAACTCGCGGCCCGACGGGCTTCCGGAAACGGACACGCCCCCATACCGCATGAGTCCTTCGTGCCCTGGGGGTAACGCATGGCCAAGCAGCCCGGACCCGCCTATCGGGGTTCCGCGGACGCTCTCTTCACCGCGCTGTCCACCCCACTCTCCGAGATGGAGAAGGCGTTCAGTTCCTCGCTCGGGGAAGCGACCAAACAGGAGACGGGACGGCCAGTGAAGGCCGGCGAGCTGCGGGCGTGGACCAACAGTCTCTCGGCGCTCGCGCGCGATCTGAAGGACGCGGGACTCGGCAGGCTCGAAGTGCTGGTCGAGTACCCCATGCCTCACAACAAGAGAAGCTCGGCGGATGCCGTTCTCGCGGGCGTCGACCGCCGTACTGGAAAAGACCTGTTCGTGGTGGTCGAGCTCAAGCAGTGGAGCGAGGCGGAGCTCTACGAAGATGACGAGAAGCTCGTGGTGGTTCCGAGGACTTGGAAGGACTACGACACCCACCCCGCGATCCAGGTCTCGAACTACTGTCAGAAGATCGTCGAGAACTGCAGCGCGGTCGATGGGAGGCCGGACGCGGTCGAGGGGGTGGTCTATCTGCACAACGCGACGCGCCAGAGTGTTCGAGGTCTTTTCGAGCTGGCGCTGGACAAAAACGTCCGGCTGTTCACCATGACGGAGCGGAGCGCGTTCGTCGAATATCTCAGAGACCGCTTCGAGGGCGCCGACGGGCGCCAGGCGGCGGAGCGCCTCCTGAACGGGCGAGTACAGCCGAACCAGCCTCTCCTCAGGAAAGCCGCCAACGTCCTCAAGGGGCGGGACAAGTTCGTTCTCCTCGGCGAGCAACAGAAGGCTTTCGAAATCGTGCGCCACGCGGTCGAGGGGGCTTTCGCAGCGAACACCAAGCGGGTCGTCACCATCACCGGCGGCCCGGGGAGCGGCAAAACCGCCGTGGCCATGGAGCTGCTGCACTACATGGCCGAGGCCAACCGGCGCGTGTGGTACGCCACCGGCTCCAGGGCCTTCACGGAGACGATGCGCCGCTTCGTCACCGGAAGTGACAAGGATCTCAGAAACCTCTTCAAGTACTTCAACGACTTCGCCACCTCCGGCCCTAACGAGGCGGACATCCTGATCGCCGACGAGGCGCACCGCGCTCGCCTGAAGTCTTTCGACCGGTTCAGGAAGGACAAGTGCAGCCCCAACCCTCAGATCCAGGATTTGATAAACGCGGCGCGGGTTCCCGTCTTCTTCCTCGACGAGCACCAGGTGGTAAAACCCGGTGAGGTGGGCACCCTGGCCGCCATCAAGTCCTACGCGCAGCAACTGAACGTCCGCCACCACCATGTCTCACTCGAAGGCCAGTGGCGATGCGGCGGAAGCGTCGCCTACGACCTGTGGGTACGGAGACTTCTCGGCCTGGGCAGCGAGGACGGCGGGCGAGTGGGACGGCGACGCGTCGCCCGAGCCCTGGATCGGTGACGAGAGCTTCGAGGTGGTCGTCGCCCTGTCCCCGGCGGAGATGGAAGCCACCCTGAGCGCCAAACTCGCCGAGGGCTGGACAGCGCGCGTGACCGCTGGATACTGCTGGCCCTGGGGCAAGCCGAATCCCGACAAGACTCTCCCCCTCGACGTGAAGATCGGCGACTGGGAACGTCCCTGGAACGCGAACAGCACCTCAAAGGTCGGTGACGCTCCCCCGAGCCAGATCTGGGCCTCATCCCCTGGCGGGTTCGGGCAGGTCGGCTGCGTTTACACGGCCCAAGGGTTGGAGTTCGACTGGGCTGGAGTGATCGTTGGTCCTGACCTGCTGGCTCGGGGCGGAAAACTCGTCACGGAGCGCGAGGGCAGTCAAGACAGAGACCTGACGAAGTCATCCGTCACCGACGAGCAGTTCGACCGCCTGGTCCGCAACACCTACAAGGTTCTGCTGACCAGGGGCCTGGCAGGGGTGGTCCTGTACGCCGTCGACCCCGAAACGCAGCGGTTCTTGTCCACGCTGGTGAATCCCGCGCCGACCGGCGAGTTCTGAAAGCGCGCCCGGCTGGCAGCGGCAAGTGAGTCCCTCGCTTTCCTCGATGAACAGCCCGGGATCGTCCTGACCGTTCCGGCACGGTGACGGCTGTCAGGGACGGCTCTCTACCAGACCACCTGCCGCCGTCAGCGGGCTCAGTACGTCAAGGGCCGCCGCGCGGCTGAGGTCTTCGTGATGGGTCTGGTTGCGGAAACTCCGGAGACAGCCGTAGCAGGAGGTCTCCTCTCCGCAGTCGCAGGTCGACACCCTGGCGTAAGCGGCCTCAACGACGCCGTCCAGAGCCCGGGCGACGCGGAGTACGCTGCCCGCTCCACCGGGCACCGCGTCGAACATGACGAGCCCGATCCGGTTGCCCGGACGGGCGTACAGCGTGCCACCGATGTCGTCACGGCTCAGCTCAAGTTTTTCCGCCGCCCCTTCCAGCATCGCGTAGAGCAGTGAATACCAGTTGGCCGTGCCGGCGGCGAGCGGCATGGCGAGGTGGTCGAAGTCCAGGGCCAAGAGGTCGGTCTCGTAGGGGTGGGCGAGGGAGCGCCGCCGGAGCGGGCCGGTGCACTCCGTGCCACGCAGGAGATGGGTATGCGTCTTGGCTGACCTCGGCATCAACAGCGTTCCGGTGCCGCACCAGTCGCAGATCAGATAACCGCCCCCGGTCGGCCCCTCCGACAGGGCTATCAGCCGCCCCCGGGTGCCCGCCCGGCCCCGGATCGTTCCGCCGCCGACAGACCGCCATACGGTCTCGTCCACTTCGGCAGCCAGAGAAAGGACATGAGTGGTGCCGTTCCAGCTGCGCTTGGGAGGCGTCGTGGCGGTCTTCGACGGCTTGGACTCCGCGACGAATCCGAACTCTGGCACGCAGTACTGCGGGTACGCCTTCTACTCCGACGCCGACGCGGTGTCGGTCGGATGCGCCGTCAACACGCGGGCACATCTCGCCCGTGCCCAGGCGGCCGACCCCGAGTACTATCGGTGGACCCCCGCCGAATGGGCGCTGGAAGGTTTCGGCCACGAACACTTCACCGATCTCAATCGGCGCCTGCTGGATCTTTCGTCAGCCGCCCGGAGGTCGGAGCTCGCGGGGCGGCGGGACGGCGCGTTCGAAGCTGCGTGGCGACGCTGGAGGCGCTCCTCGCCGAGGACGTCCTCACGGCGACACCGGACACAGTCGTAGTCTTCGCGGTCTCCGGCTATGAGGATCCCGTACGGGAGTTGGAATGGATCCGCCGCCTCAACCCGCCCTCCCAGGCCCGTCACTTCGCCCTCTGGCTCCAGGACGCCGAGGAACGAGCCTGACCACTGCCACGTCGCGTACGGCTTCCGCCGCGCCGCCGCAGCGGCCCGCTCACCGACCGGTGGACAACCGCCCCACCGCGTCCCGCGCGTCGACGGCCGCCAGCACCGCGTCGGCCATCGCCTCGACGGATCGGCCGCCGCCTGGGTCAATGCGTTCCAGACCCAGCCTGTCGACGGCATCCATCATGAGCGTCTGGTATCGCTCGGTGCGGGCCAGAAACCTTCCATCAAATACCGTTCCTCGCCCGTCGCCTCCTCGCGGCGGCCGGCCCTGTGCACCCGAGCGCGCAGGACGGCGTTGTCCGCAGTGAGCCACACGGCGGCCGTGTTCGAGACGGTCAGCTTCGCGACACGGACGGGCCAGAGCGCCGCCCCCTCCAAAACCAAGCCAGATCCGGTACCGTCCCCCGTCGCGCGGGCTGTAATCAGCTCCTCGATGCGGGCCCATAGCCGCTCATAGTGATCGAGAACGGACGTGATCAGCTCGTCAACCGCGAGTGATCTGTAGTGCTCGGCGACATGGACCGGCACCTCCCCTTCCGGCGTTCGCCAGGGCCGCCCCGGATGCCGCGCCGGCCCGTCCGTCGAGAGGCAATCGAAGCCAAGCCTGTCCGCCACGACTTGGGCGACGGTTGACTTCCCAACGTTCGACGTCCCCCGATCAGCACCGCTCGCAGACCGTGCATACCGACGACCTCAGCCAACCCGTCACCTCCCGGGATCCGTGCCTGAAGACGTCCCAAGCCGCATGTCGGGGCACCGGCAGGCAGCTGCTCGCGGAACCGCGGTGACTCACCCCCGAGGAGAGCGCGGCCGTCATGAACGGCCCGGCGGCGGCCACGTCTACGACTGTCCCCCACCACCAAGTACCAAACCGGCCATCTGACGCTCGGTGACCCGAGAGTCCCGTACCGCCAACGATGTCGCCGGCGATACGAGGCTCCCGGGCGGGACAGTCTGAATCGCCCCGGTTTCGGTGGAGACTTTGGTGTTCCCCTCCTTCGGAAGGAGAGAGGTCCCACCCGAGAGGAAAACGGGAAACGCACCGGGGAACTCTTTGGTGTTGATCAACGAGAATCCTCCGTGGTGGAATGCCGTGGTGACAGCCCCGAGCGCGAGCGCCGACGTGGAGGCCGCCGTTGAGGCACACCGCAGGATCGCCGGGCTCGCACAGACCAATGCCCTCGGTCTGGACAGGGCCGGCTCGATGGCGCAGGCCGGCATCTGGGTGGGCGGCGGCGCCCCCGTTTTCTCCAAAGAGCTGTTCCACCGTCGCACGTTGTTGCAGCAGGCGTTCCAGCGGGCGCTGGACGAGATCGCGGAATTGATCGCGCGGAGAGGGGGAACGCCTCCTCCGCGGATCCAGGTGGTCACAGCACCTCGGACGACCATGTCCGCCGGTCCCAGTGGTTTCCGGGGAATGGACGTCGGGCAGATGGAGTCCCTCGTCAGGGAACTGGACAGAATCGGCCCCCCATTGCTGGAGGCCGGATCCCAGATGCAGAACATGTGCTCACGGCTGTGCGTGGCCCCCGGTGCCGGTCACACGATCGGCGAGGTGGGGACATGGAGCGAGCGTCAGGCGAGGGACCTGCGAAGGCGTTTGGAGGTCATCAAACGCACACCGCCGATCACCGAATCGGGCGTTCCGTTCACGGGCCCCTTCCCCTCCCCGGGAACGGTCAGCTCCGGGATCGCGGCCTACGAGTTCTTCGGAGCCTTCGACACCACGCCGAACAAGGCGAGAAGCCTGCTCGGCCGCGCGGCGACCGGTGACACCAAGGCGCTGGAGGAGCTGCAGAGACTTCAGGGCGAAGGGAAGGACCCCGATCTGGCCCGGCGGGTCAACGCCTGGTGGCGCGGGCTGGACCCGGCCGCCCGGAGCGGGTTGACCGGCGAGGCTCCCGGTCTGGTGGGTTCCCTCAACGGCGTCCCCTCCGCAACCCGGGACACGCTCAACCGCGCCTTCCTCACCACGGAGGAGAAGCGGCTGAAGGAAAGGCTCGCCGAGCTGGACAGGGAGGTACTCGGACTCACTGTGATGGGCGGATTCGGTCTCGACGTGAAACGCGCGGCGGTGCAGTCGATGAAGGACCGTACCTCGGCCATGCTGAAAGCGTCCGAGCAGGTGCGGGCGGCCCTTGCCGAGGGGGGCAAGAACGGTCGCCCGCCGGCGCTGCTGCTGCTCTTCGACGCCAACGCTCCCCACGGCCGGGCGGTGGTCTCGTACGGTGACCCCGACAGAGCCCACCACATCACCGCCTACGTGCCCGGCCTGACCACCCAGGTGGAGAACAGCCGCGAGGATTTCCAGCGCTCCCTGTTCACGTGGGACCAGGCGAACGGTGCGGATCCGTTCAAGGAGACCGCCTCGATCGCCTGGCTCGGTTACGACGCCCCCCAGGTCGACCTTGGGCTGGCCGTTCCCGGGCACACGGTGGCCACGAGCGGGGCCGCCGAGAAGGGGGCGAAGGAGCTGCTTTCCTTCATCGACGGGGTGCACGCCACCCATGACCACGAGGTGCCGACCCATCTGACCGTGGTCGGACACAGTTACGGCTCTCTGACCACCGGGAAGGCGGCGGCGCAGCGTCCCTTCGGCACGTTCGCCGACGACCTGGTGTTCGTCGGCAGCCCCGGCGTCGGTGTCGAGCAGGCCGTGAACCTGGGCGTCAGCCCGGAGCACGTGTGGGTGGGCGCCAACGATTGGGACCCGGTGTCCTGGGCCGGATGGTTCACCACGGACCCCAGCCGGTCCGCGTTCGGCGCCACCCGTTTCCGCACCGGAGGGGGAGGCCACTCCGATTACTGGGTGAACGGAAAGGACTCTCTTCGCAATATCGGCCGTATCGTCGCCGGAAAGTCCGACGAGGTCACCGGTGACACCATGATCCTTGCCGGGAAGCCGTGAAGCGAGGTCTCGGCCGGGCCCGACCCGGAGCGCGGAGTTCAATGAGCGCCCAGGGCAGCGGCTTTCATCGGTTGTTCACCGGCTCGGGAAAGGAAGACATGACACGGCGACTACGTGTTGCGATGGTGTTCGCGGTTTTACTGACGGCGGGCTGCTTCATCGCCCCCACGGAGGAAGCGATGACGACCGAGGGACCTTCCCTGTCCGAGCCTCAGGCCACCGAACGGGTCGAGGAACTCGTCCGCACGGCCGTCGCTGGAATCACACCGCCCCCGAAACTCAAACTCGTCCCCACCAGCCTCGCTGACCATCCATGCATCCCTAACTACGGGAACAAACCCACAGGGAAGATCTATGTCATCCGGTCCTACTACCTAACTGATCTCCCCAAGGACCGTCTCCTCGATGCGGCGAAAAAGATCCAGGCCAACTGGGAAGAGGCCAGGCACAAGATCACCGACAGCCGTGTCGTAGGCAATGAAAAGCCACAGATGTCCGGGGAAACAAGCGACGATTTCTACATGGCTCTCGACACAGTGGACCTGAAAACAGAGCGGGGTCTCCTCCTCGCGGTCGGCTCCCCATGCTTCCGCCCCGCTTCCCCCTCCCCCTCGCCGTGACCACGCGCCCCGGACCGCAGCGCGCCGGCCACTCTCCCCTCGGGTCCAGCGGGACGTGACGAAAGTGTCCAACAGACCTGCCCGACGTATCGGCGTCCGAAGAGACGGGTGTGAGCCTTCGCCGAAGGACCCGGCGCCCCAACCACGGCGCCAGAGCGCCCCGGCCGGCACGGCGGACGGATCATCGACGGCGTACGGCTTCCGCCGTGCCGCCTCACACCTCGGGGCGCGTGGTCAGGCCGTCGGGGCCGCCGCTCTTGACGGCCTCAAGAAAGTCGTCCCACGCGGACGGGCCGAAGGACAGCACCGGGTCGTCGGGGTCCTTGGAGTCACGCACCAGAAAGAGCCGGTCGACATCCGCCCCGCCCTGAGCGTTACCAAGCGTCGCGACCTCGGCACAATTTGAGCCGTTCCCGCTCAGGGAACTCTTGCGCCAGACACCGACCTCTACGCAGTTGCGGCCATTGCCACTACGGCTGCTCTTGCGCCACATGATGCGGGACACGTCCACTGAGCGCTTTTCCTCCTGAGTAGCGGCCTTCTTCGATGAGTTGCAGGACGCAGATGGCCTGCACGATCGTGGTAGCGCGGTGCGGGCAGCAGCGTCAGGACCTTCCAGGTCTTCAAGGTGGCGACGGCGCGTTGGTTAGGTCATGCATGGCGCCGGACAGCGCAGGTGAGGCCCGCACCAGCCGGCCGGCCGGATCGGCACCTCTGTCTTACCGAGAGCCTCTTCTCATGCCAACCCGTCCCGGCGTCGCCCCTGCTGACCAGCGCGATCAGGTTGGAAATGCCTCGCTGATCACCGAGACCGACCGTCGGCCGCTCCCCGCTGGACGTACGGCCTGCCGCTACGCCTCGATGCCGGTGCTCGACCTGCTGGACGACGAGGTGAACCTCACACCGGCGCGATACGTGCCGAAGGCGACCGCCTCGGCGAGCCTGGGCCGCGGCGCTCCTGGACGCGGTTCGGCACCGTCCTTCACGAACTGCGCGACCTGACCGAGACGCTGTCGAGGCTTGAGCCGAGCGCCGAGGATCAGGCGGCCGAGCAGGGGACGGTGGCCGTGGGCGACCTGCTCAGGGCCGGCGCGCTGACCCTGCGGGCGGGCCGGCCGCCGGCGGACGAGATCGTCGGCACCGACACCCCCCGCGGATGCCGTTCCCCTGCTGACCGTCTCCGACGTGACGACCGGGGGCAGGGCCACCGGCCGGCTGACGGCGGAAGAGGCGGCAGCGGGAGAGGCCGCGGACGCCCTCACGGTGACGACGCCGGACGAGGTGGTGGTCGTCGGGTCGTATCGGGCTTTCGCCGCCTGGGTGGACACCGACGCCCACCGCGCTGGGCGCGCTGCGGGTGGATCCCCCGCTGATCGACCCGTGGTTCCTGGCGGGCTGCCTGCGTGCCCCGGCCAACGCGCGGCGGGCGGGAACTCACGCCTCCAGCTCCTCCCGCATCGACATCCGCAGGCTCCAGGTGCTGCGGCCGCCCCTGACGGAGCAGCGGCTCTACGGGGAGGTGTCCAGGCGCTTATCGGCCTTCGAGCGATCGTTGCGCGAGGCGGGAGCGGTGGGCAGGAAGCTGATGGGACGGCCTGTCCGACGAGGTGTCCACCGGAAGGCTGCGCCGAGAACGGCTATGACAGGCGCCCGACCGCCGGGGCCGTTGCCTCCCCCGCTCCCGCGGCCGGTCAAAGCGGCTCTCCCGTAGTCCGGTGAAGGTCTCCCCATAGGGAATCAGCACGTAACACCCCGCCTCTACAAGGAAAATGCCCGACCGCACGCCTCTGCAACAAGCTTTAGGCCTCTCGGGACAGACGCCGAGCTCGGCCTAGGGTCCTGGCGGCGCCCAGCTCGCGGTGTCGGTGATCTGGACCAGTTCGGCGATGCGGCCTTCGCGCAACGTGAGCGCGTGGGTGAAGGCCGCGTCGAAGGCCTGCCCTCCGGCGCGGGCCGTACCGCGGTAATGGCCGAGCACGACGCAGCGCCCGTCATTCGCCCAGAGGTACTCCTCGGGTACCGGCCTGGTGTCGTAGGCGGTGAAGATGACGCCCCAGCAGTCGCGAAAGGCCGCCTGCGCGCCGTGGTGCACGCCGCCGACCCCGAGGGGCATGCCCTCGCTGACCCGCAACACGAAGTCGGGGTGGAGGGCCGAGAGCATCAGCTCAACGTCGGCCTTCTCGAATCCCTCGTAGAGCTTTTCCACCAGTTTTAGAGACATGTCGCTAAAACTACGGCAAGGGCGGCGGTTTCCGCCATCTCCGCGGCCGAATCCGGGATGGGCTCCCCTACCTGCAGGTGCCGCCGCACCGCGGCGAGCGGCACGTCGACCAGTGCGAACACCATGCGCTCCAGGTCGCAGTCGCTGCGCCTGGCGAGCTCGGCCATCGCCCTCGTCGTCGCGTCGTTGAGCCTGGACAGCTCCTCGCCGAGCTCGTCCGGCCAGCGCGCGCTCAGGTCGCGCACGTTTTGCGTAAGCAGCAGCCTCGCCTCGTCGGGATGGGCCGCCGACCATCGCACGGTGTGCGCGGTTGCCAGCAGTATGGCCTGCTCCAGGTCTTGGGTCGCAATCGCTTGGAGGAAGCCCTCCTGGAAGCGGCGCACGGTCCTGACCCACAGGTGGGCCAGCAGCAGGTCGCGCGAGCCGTACCGGTGGTAGATCGAGCCGCTGGGCGCGCCGAGCCTGGCCGCGATCGCGGTGATCGTCACCGCCTCGTGCCCGCTCTCGGCGGCGACAGCCGCCGCGACGTCAAGGATCTGGTCGGGGTCGAACTTCGCAGGACGTGCCACCCCAGCACGGTAACGACTCGCTTCGCCCGCTGCGCAGCCCGACACGTCCGAGCGGGAACGTCTCGCGGCTCAGGCTTCCCGCTACAGGCCCACCGACGCCAGGGTCTGAGGGCCGCGCCGGCGAGCAGGCGGCGGCCTCGCGGGGGCCGAAACTCCGGCCACCTCGCCAGAGCTTCCCCAGCGTTACGTCACGAACGGATCGGGCACGGAGGGGCGTGAGATCGCCGCCGCCCACGACGTGCCACCGTGGGCACGTATCCCACGAACAGACGCTCCACCCCTCACAGGAGCCGCCGACGACGAGGAGAGATCATGTCGAACCCGCCGCTTCCGCAGGAAGCAGTCGCCGTACTGCGGAAGCCGAACCCCTCCGTCATCACGACCCTTCGATCCGACGGCCAGCCGGTCTCCACGGCCACCTGGTACCTCTGGGACGACGGCCGGATCCTGGTCAACATGGACGAAGGCCGCAAACGGCTGGACCACATCCGCCACGACCCTCGGGTCGCCCTCACCGTCCTTGACGCAGGCGACTGGTACACCCATGTCAGCGTCATCGGGCATGTCGCCGAAGTGCGCGACGACAAGGATCTGACCGACATCGACAGGCTGTCCCAGCACTACACCGGGCAGAAGTATCCGCGCCGGGACCGCGGCCGGGTCAGCGCCTGGATCGAGATCGACCGCTGGCACGGCTGGGGCGCCCTCAAGGACAGCGACCAAGCCTGACGCCTACCCCAGCTCGCCCGGCCATCGACGGCCGAGACCACCTGTCGCGGAACTTTCCCTGCCGGGCGGGAATCGTCCGTCGGAGCCGTAAGCGGCCCCGGTACTCGCGCGCTCAGAAGGCGAACCCGGTTCTCAGACGGTCACGAAACTCGCGGAGGATCACCGTGGCGCCCCCCATACGGGAAACCGACGAAGCACAGGAACGAGGACCACCCCTTCTCCGCCGACAGCCGGCATGGGACGCCACAGCCAGATGATTTCCTCGTCCGGTCCGGCCGTCTTCAGTCGACCAGGCCCATATAGGCGAACAGGTTCTCCTCGATCAGGGAGAGAACCTGGGCCGGTAACCGTCCCAGATGGTCACCGAGCTCTTCTTTCAGAAAAGGCTGGGCGCAGACCGTACGCACCCAGCATTTGCTGGGCAGATTGCCGGTTCCCTGGGCGATCTTGACGCGGTATTCGGTCTTGAGTGTGGTAGCCGTCGAGGTGGGGACGACGTACACCAGGGGCCAGTCGGCCTGATCGTTCTTCGCGTCCGGCGCCGCCGTACGGCTCACGTCTCCCGGCGGGCCGTTGAGGCATTCAGCCGATGTCCTTTCCAGGGGCGAACGGCTCCTCGGGGAGCGGGGACGGGGCCGCCAGCGCGCACCACACGACCTTGCCTCCCGACGCCGGCAGGTAGTAGCCCCAACCGCTCGCGAGCAGGTCGACGAGGTACAGGCCACGTCCGCCCTCGTCGTCCAGGTCGGGAGCCCTGAGGACGGGTGCGATACGGCTGGCGTCCCAGACGCGCAGCACGATCGCCCCTTCGGCCTGGTACAGGTCCATCCAGATGCGATCCGGGCTCGCCAGGGCAACCGCCTCCAGTGCGGCGAGGGACGCGGCGTGCGCCTTGATCGCGTTGGACACCAGCTCGGAGACGGCGAGCTGGGCCGTCTCGACCAGGTCCTCCCGCCGCCAGCCCTCCAGTACGCGATGGACGTGCACACGAGCGTAATAGGGCGAGGTCGGAAAGGCGGAGAGTTCCAGGTGGTGCTCTCTGACGGTGACACCGGTCATTGTCCCTCGATCCTGGTCGGCACGTCGGACACAGGACCGGCACCGCTCGCAGCCGGGGGAACCGCCCCCACCGAGGCGGGGATGCGGCGCCGGTCCTGTGGGAGGCGCGACCGGGAACGGCAGGGGGCTGCCGCCGGGGCGCGCCGCTTACGCCGGGCGGAACACCCGACAGGGGGTGGACCGCGTCGGGAGGGAAGGTCGTCCGCCCGGCTGCCTGGGGAAATCACACGTTCCGCCTTCCAGAGGAGAACCTACCTGGAAGGCTGACTCTCAGAGCATGCACCATCACATAGAGTTAATGCAACACATGCTTTTACACTGCCCGCATAATCCAGAAGGGCGTTAAAGATGCAGGAGAAAGGCTGTATGGGCGAAATCTCATACCTGTCGCCGACCCGGCGCCAACCCCCTACAGTGCGTCTGCGGCGTCTGGCTGCGGAGCTACGCCGCCTTCGCGAGGAGGCCGGACTCTCCCAGGCCGAAGTGAACGAGAAGACCGATATCAACCTCGCGACGCTTCACCGGATAGAGACGGCCAAAACCAAACCGCAACTTCGGACGCTCAATGCCCTGCTCGATGCCTACGGCGTCACCGGCAGCCGCCGTACCGACCTGGTGAAACTTCAGAAGGAGGCCAAACAGCGCGGGTGGCTTCACGGCTTCGAGGCAGACCTTCCCGGGCAGTACAGCGCCTACATCGGCCTGGAGGCCGAGGCGCAGCGGGCCATCAACTACGAGTCGTTGTTCGTCCCCGGCCTGCTGCAGACCGAGGACTACGCGCGGGCGGTGATCCGGGGAGTGCAGCCGACCGCGACGGACGACGAAGTCGAAGCCCGCGTCACCGCACGGTTGCGACGACAGGCTCTTCTCGAAGGAGACACGCCGCTACGGCTGTGGGCCATCCTGGATCAGGCCGCTCTGTGCCGGACGGTTGGCGGCAAAACCATCATGCGCGACCAACTCGCACACCTCGCCCGGCAGGCCCAGCGTCCGCACATCACCGTTCAGATCATCCCGTTCTCCGCCGGAGCCCACCCGGGAATGCCGGGCAGCTTCATCGTCCTGAAGTTCGGTACAGACGACCCCGACGTGATCCACATTGACAGCATGGCCGGCGGCCTGTTTCTTGAGAAAGAGGCGGATATAAGGCGGTACAACCACATTTGCGAACATCTTCGCGCGGTCGCGCTCAGCCCGAACGACTCAACCGCACTCATCACATCTCTACGCGAAGATCGCTAGCGAGAGGAGCAAACAGGATGCGGCAGCCCAACCCCTCCGATGGGCACTGGCGTAAGAGCAGCCTCAGCGCCGACGGCCCGAGCTGCGTCGAGGTGGCCTTCGTCGGCGACGCCGTCGCCGTCCGCGACACCAAAGACCGCGAGGGCGGCACCCTCATGTTCGGCCGTGACACCTGGGCGGCCTTCGTCGGCGGCATCAAGCGCGGCGGCTTCGACGACCTTGCCTGAGGCCACCGAGGACAAGTCCGTTCTACGGAACGAGTGTCGCCGAACGGCAAGAGAAGCGCGCTTTCCGAAGAACGCCACACAACCGGATCGGCCGGATGACCAACCGGAAGAACCAGAGGGGGCCCGTCAACGCATCGACCATCGGACGGGAGCATCCAAGACAGCGGCGGCGCCCTTGACGTCGGCCAGGCGAGTGGCCAGGGTCGCTACGGCAAGTCGTTCGGGGAGTGCCCCACTGAACTTCAGGCCGTGCAGAGCCTTCTCGTCCACGTTGGGAAGGCAGAGCCGGTCTGCTGCGTCAGCGGTCCCCGCCCTCCACATCTCTGGAGTGAGGTCGCTCCGGAGGCGGATGGACGCCTCGTCGACGCGCTGGCCGGGCACCGCGATGCCGTCCAGAGTCGCCGCCAGCGTGGCGTTGGCCCGGAAACCCGCCCAGGTCCACCAGCGCACGTCGTCCGTCGCGGGTTCTCGGGTGATGATCGTTCCGCCTGGGTGAACGGTGTCAACGGCGTCCTCCCTGACGGCGGCGAGCCGCTCGACCGCTCGCCGGCTGAGCCGTACGGGCGGGTCGGCCCCGAGGAGAACTTCCCGCATGGCTTGGGTCAGCGGACGCGACAGACCACCGTAACCGGTACCGCCCCAGCGTGCCTTACCGTGGCCGTCGGCGGCCTCGACGTAGCAGCGCCGCCGCGACCAGTCGATGTAGGTGACCCGCCAGGTGCGCCCAGCGAGCAACAGCAGGCGGGGGCCCTCGACCTGTTCGGTGAGCAGCGCGGGGTCTGTCCGGCCGATCTCCTTCCTTCCGGACAGCACCGTGAACTCAGGCGCGGAGGTGAAGACGCCGGTCATCTCCATGAAGTGGCGGCGCCCGAAGCGACGTTCGGCCTCGGGACCGACGAAAAGCATGCCACCGTCCTCATCGAGGTAGCCGTTGCCGACCAGGTGTCTGAGGATCACAACGGCCTGCGGACCGAACGGGCCGAACCCGTTCCACCATTCCTGCCAGGTCCGGTCGCCGACACGGTGCTCCTGCAAGCACAGCGCGAGGATCTGCTGCGCGACGATGTGACGGGGTTCGGCGGGTGCGACAACCGGCTCGACGAACCCCTGTCCCCACAGGTGAAGAAGGCCCGCGGCCTGCAGCAGTGATTCCTCGTCCAATGCGAGGAACAGACAGTTGCGCACCGTTCCGGATCTGCGCCCGGTGCGGCCGATCCGCTGGAGGAACGAGGCGACCGTGGACGGCGCGTTGAGCTGGATCACCCTGTCGAGATCACCGACGTCGATGCCGAGCTCCAGCGTGGAAGTGGCGACGATGACGCAGTCGCGGGCCTCCGCGAAGGCGTGCTCGGATCGGCGGCGCTCGTCCGCCGACAACGAAGCGTGGGACAGGAACGTGGTGACTCCATGAGCGCGCAGCGCGTGACCAAGCTCCTCGACCAACCGCTTGGAGTCGCAGAAGACCAGCCGCTTCTCACCGCGGTGCAGGGTGGCGACAAGCCTCGCGGCGTTGGACACCGACCCCACATAGTCAAGCTGAACATCACCGGCCGGGACCTGCGAGAGGGCCGCCGCCTCGGGGGCCACCACCGTCCCCCGTCTCTTCTCGCCCGAGCCCTGCAGCCAGGCGAGCAGTTCCGCCGGATTACCCACGGTCGCCGACAGGCCGACACGTTGGACCGGCCGGCCGATCAAGTAGGTGAGCCGCTCCAGGACGGCCAGCAGATGCCAGCCCCGGTCGTCGCCCGCGAACGCGTGGACCTCGTCGACCACGACGGCCTGGAGTCCCTCGAAGAACCGGCGGTGGTCGACGTTCACACTGACCAGCATGGACTCGATGGACTCAGGTGTGGTGAGCAGAACATCCGGCGGGTCGCGCAGGATCCGCCTGCGCCGCGTGCCGGAGACGTCACCGTGCCAGAGCGCGACGCGGCGGCCGGTCCAGCTCGCGTAGCCCTCCAGGCGAGGCAGGAGGTTGTTGAGCAGCGCCTTGACCGGGCAGACGTAGAGCACGGACATGCCACGCCAGTTCGCCGAGGCCATCCGGCTGAGCAGGGGGAACATCGCCGCCTCGGTCTTGCCCCCGGCGGTGGGGGCCAGGAGCAGAGCGTCCGAACCGGTGATCAGCGGCTCGACCGCGGCCTCCTGCAACGGCCTCAGCCTTGGCCAGCCCAGGGTGTTGACGATGTGGTGCAGGACGACGGGGTGCAGGTCACCCGCGCTCAAGGGACGTCCAGCTCGATATCGTCCACCGACAGCGCGTTACGCTCAACCTCGCTCAACTCGGCGGCGCCCACGGTGAGCCGGTAGTGCTTCCGGGGGTCGAAGTCGGAAAACTGGTCGACCCGGTCCAGGACGTCTCCCACGAGCTTCTTCAGGAAGACCCGGGGGGCGACACCGACCTTGCCTCCGAGCGAACCCGCGACCGCCTCCGCCAGCAACGCGACGTAGTCGTCGTCGACCAGGTCGGGGACGCGGGGAGAGGCGCCCACGGCGTAGAGGTCGCGGACCCTGCCCCCCAGTTCCAGCAGGCCTTCCCGGGTGAAGCCCGGCAGCCGGATCTGCACGGCACGCGGGTTGTCGAAGCGCGGGTCGGTGGTGAAGTCGGTCGCCAGCCGGGAGGCCAGCGGGGGCAGGCGTTGCAGGCCCTGGTGCCCCTCGAAGAACGCCGGGGTTCCGGTGACGAGCACGTAGAGTCCGGGGAACCGGCCGGAGTCGATCTCATCGACAAGCTGCCGCAGCGCGTTCAGCGCCTTGTCCCGGACGTCGGAGCGGACGCGCTGCAACGTCTCGACCTCGTCCAGAACGAGCAGCAGCCCGGGATGGCCGGAGTCGCGCAGGACCGTCAGCAGTCCCTGGAGGAAGCCCAGCGCGCCGAAGTGGTCCAGGTCTCCGCGCACCCCGGCCGACCGCTTGGCCGACGCCGACACATGCGGTTGCCCGCCCAGCCAGGCGAGCACGCCCTCGGCGGTCGCCGGATCTCCCGCGGCGACCGCCGTACGGTAGCCGCGCAGCGCCGCGGCGAAAGTGGGTGCCGACCGGCTGACCTCGGCCAGCCTCTTCTCCAGCAGCGACTCGACGGCCTGGTCCAGGGCTGCGGAGTCCGACTCGGACACACCGGCGGACAGCGCGTCCTCCTCCAGCGTGAACATCCACGCGTCGACGATCGAGCGCAGCGCGCTCGGCGGGAACTCGGCCGTGGACAGGTTCTCGCAGAGCCGCCGATAGACGGTCTCCAGCCGGTGCAGCGGCGTCTCGGTCTCGGAGATCTGCACCTCGGCGACGGCCATGCCGTGCTGTTTGGCCCGCTCGGCCAGCCACCGGGCGAAGAACGTCTTGCCCGAGCCGTACTCCCCGCGAACCGCCTTGAAGACGGAGCCACCCTGGACCGCCGTGTCCAGCTCGGCGTCCAGCGCACCGGTGAAGCGGTCGAGCCCAACGGCGAGCAGGTCGAGCCCCGCCGAGGGGACGGTCCCGCGCCGCAGGGCGTCGATCACCTCGCGGCGGCGGCGTTCACTGACCTTCACTGCTTGCCCCTGCCCTCACGACCCGCACCGCACCTCGCGACCTGCGGCGGACCTCACGGCCCGCCCTGTTCCTCACGGCCCGCCTTGTCCTTCACGGTTTGGCGACCCCGAACTGCTCGGCGAGCAGGCCGGTGTCCAGTTCAACCGTCACCTCGTCGAGGCCGTAACTTACCGGATCGTAGCCGTCGACGCTGAGCACTCTGCGGACCGCTGCCAGCACGTTTCTCAACCGCGCGGCGGGAACCTCCGCCACCGCCGAGAGGGTGCTCTCGTGCAGGCGGCCCCCGTGGGCGAGCAGCGTGGCGAGCACGGCGCGGACGCGTGCGTCGTCCGGGGCCGCCCTGCCCGCGCGGGCCCGCTGCGCGGCGTACAGCTCGGAGGCCAGGAGGTCGTCGAGGAAACGTTCCCAGCCCGGCCGGGAGGGAACGGCGACCATCTCCTCGAAACCGATCAGCTCGGCCTGGCCGTCGGGGGCCTTCGAGGGAGGCGGTTCGAGCGTCGCCCCCCGGCGGATCGTGACCGCGCTGTTCCACCAGGCGGGCTCCTGGGCCGGAGCGGGGCGCCACCCGGCGACCTCGTCCACGGAGGTGGCGCTGAACACCGCGAACGGCACCGCGACCTCGGCCCCGGACGCGCCGCCGTGGTAACCGGCACGCTTGTGGCCGTAACGGATGTCCTCCCGCCAGGGAAGCACGACGCCCCCTCCTCCCAGCAGGACCCGCCTGCCTCTGAAGAGGGTCTCCCCGTCCGACGGCGGAACCTTGCCGGGGCGCCAGCGCCCGGACTCGGAACCGGTGCCGGAGCGCAGCGTGCTGCCGCGCTCCACCACGTGGCCGTGGTCGGAGGTGAGAATGAGCAGCCGCCCGGCGATGCGGGCGCTGTCCAGCAGGGCCGGCAGACGCCGCACCCGCTCGACCTTCCACTCGACGGTCGGATCCATCTTGTCCAGCGAGTCGTCGACGTCGTTGAGCACGAGACCGATCACCCTGGCCGGCCCCTCGATCGCCGACTTCACCGCCGGGGGGAGGGCGTGCCCGTCAGGGGCTCGCAGGTCGTCCTTGTGGAACAGCCGGGCCTGCGTGTCGCCGGCCGCGCCGGGGAAGGCCGCCTTCTCGTCGTACTGACCGCCGGTGTGCAGCGCCCCGGTGAGCAGGCTGGTACGGCACGCCTCGGTGACGGTTGGCAGGGCGGGGAGCAGCACCCGCCTGTGCCCGAGGGAGGAGTCGACCAGCTCGGTCCACCGCCTCCCCGCGAGGCTGTCGGCCAGCTCGGCGAGGACGCCCGCGGACATGCCGTCGAGAACGACGAGGAGCAAGCGGCCCAGCGGGCGTACGAGCGTGCCGAGCGCGGACTCGATCGGAACCAGGGTTCCGGGGTCGCTGTCGGCGGCCACCGCGACGGCCAGATGATCCGCCAGCCTGCGGTCGCGTTCGCCTCGGCGGGCCGCGACCGCGGCCAGCAGTTCCCGGTAGACCGCGGCGACCCTGTCGTCGATGTCGTCCACCCGCCGGAAGGCCCACTCCACGTAGGAGCCCGTCCTGACCTGGTCGTGCAGGGCGTCGGCGAGGGTGGCGGCCGGCTCGTCCGGGGTGGCCAGCCAGCGGACCAGCCGCAGTGCCATCCGCGCCGCGTTCGTGCGGCCGTTGAACCCGGCCAGCTCGTGCGCGACGAGCGTGGCGTGTGCCTTCTCGAGCTGCTCCAGCGTCCCGGCGCCGGGAACCGGGAGGCATCGCCGCAGCGCGGTGGCGAAGGCGCGCAGCCGCAGCGTGTAGGAGCCGGGCAGGAGGGTGGAGTTGACGAGGAGCTTCTCCGCGTTGAACTCCTTCAGCAGCGCTTCGGCCCGCTCCAGCAGGCTGTCGGAGTGGTCGAGCTGGCCGATCAGCGCGTCCGCCGCCCTCGCCCAGGCCTGGGCCTGCTCCGCGGGCAGGTCCGCCCCGCCGACCCTGGCCCTGACCAGGCCACGAGCCTCCGCGGCGCCCCGCGCGTCACCCCACAGCAGACCGGCGACCAGCGCCAGCGGTACGGCGTCGCCTCCGTGCCCGGCTTCGGCGGCGCGCAGCGTCCAGGTCCCGGCGACCCCGGTGACCTCGCTCAGCCAGTCGGCGAGCCCCTCGCGGATGTCGACCGGGAGCGAGGCGACCCGGTTGACGGCGACCGGGTCGAGACTCCAGCGCAGCAGTCCGAGCGCGTCGGGGTGCGCGGGCGAGACGTAGCGGTTGCCGTTCGGGCAGGCGCCGAACACCGCGGAGGCGAGATGGCCGAGGGCGTGGTCGCGGGTGAGCGTGCCTCCGGGCGCTTTCGGCCAGCCGTCGGCCGGCTCCCAGCGGGCCAGGGCTCCGGCGGCCCATCCCTCGTCGAGCAGCAGCGGGTCGACGTCCCGTGCCTCGAAGGACTGCTTGAGCATGTCCCAGGGCCGCAACGTGACCAGCCGTCCCCTGGCCAGGTGCGCTCGGATCCCGATGCCGAGGTCGGCGTCGTCGAGGTCGGTCAGGACGACGAGGTAGCCGTCGCCGTGCCGGAGCATCGCCTCACGCATGGCGAGCGGGGAGGGGCAGACCTCGACCCGGACGGGCCTGTCGTCCACGGGGAACTCCTGGTCGCCCGCCCACTCGGGGCGGGCCTGGATGCCCACCACGTGCTTCCTGCTGCCGGATCTCCGCAGGTCGCGCACGATCGTGCGGACCAGCGGCGGGGTCGCCGTGGCCAGGTTCGGACGGATCCCGCTCACGTGCTCGCGCTCCAGGTGACGGTGATCTCCGCGCCGGGATGCCGGCCCGCGAAGGCCCGCAGTTCCTCCAGGAGCTCGGCGATCCGCGCGGCCCCGACGGTGGCCGACCCGCTCGCCGCGGGCCCCGCGCCGTTGCCGTTCCCCGGGTCGACGGGCACGACGGCGGACCGGTCGGAGGTCCGGCCCGCGGGCACGGCCGGACCGGAGGATGAGAGGCCGGCGGGCGGCTGCGGCTGCGGCTGCGGGACGACTCTGGCCTGTCTCGCCAGGATCATCTGAGCCGTGCGCCGCGTCTCTCCCAGCACCGGCCCCAGCGACACCTGGAACTCGTTGCGGGCCGCCACGTCTCGGAGGTGTCGCAGCGTCGAGACGGCCTGCGGGTCGTGGGACATGGAGGCGACGGCTTCCAGCAGGCCCCAGTCCATGCCCTCCAGACGCGCCACGAGGTCCCGCGCGGACTTCAGCGACGTGGCGAGGACCTCTTCCACGACCGAGGTCTTCGCGTCCGCGAGCGCCTCGGTGAGGTCGGCGGCGTCGCTCTCACCGAGAAGCCTGGCGACCAGCGAGGCGACGTCCTGGGCGGTGGAGAGCCGGCCGGCGTTCTCGGTCAGGTCGAGGACGTCGCGGTGAGCGTTGAGGACGGTGACGAGTTCCCTGGCGGGGGTCTGCAGCTCGCGGGCCCGCTCTCGGACGTCGGAGGCGAGGCGGTTGACGTTGGCCGCCGTCCTCAGCGACGTGACGTGCACGCCGAAGATCTTCGCGGCGCGGTCGACCGCCCTGCGCCAGGTCGTCTCGTCGGGCAGGCGGGGCAGGCGCAGCTCGTAGCCGCCGTCGATGCGCTCCAGCGGCGGTCTGGCAACGGAGGCACCGTTGTGGAACCACTCGCGGTCCTGGTCGAGGGCGAAGGCCGCGATGACCAGACCCCGGGTGGAGGCGTCCAGGCCGCGCGGCTGGGGCTGGTCCAGCCACTCGATCAGCCGGTTGACGCCGATGACCTCGTCGAGGCCCTCCTGGGCGGCGCGCTGGGTGAAACGCCTGCGCCAGGGGAAGGTGTCGGCGTTGAACAGGAAGGCGTTCTCCAGCGCCTCACCGACGCCGAGCGGGTTGGCGACCTTGCGGATCGTCTCGCGGTCCTTGGGCGCCATCGGGACGCGCCGCGACTCGTCGGCCGCCGCGTTGTCGAGGTACTGCAGCACGAGGGCCGTCTCGGGCTTGCGGACCTCACCCGCGAACTTCGGGTGGTCGGGGTACTGCGAGCTGAGCATCTGGTCGAGCAGGTGAAGCAGGCAGTCCGCCAGCCGCGCCCCGACGGGCGCCCCGAGGTTGAGCCGGGGCTCCAGGGTGGCGAAGAGCGCGCTGTGCCCCCGAGCGGTGTCGATGTCGGCGGGCTCACGCTTCGCCGCGCCGTACGCCTGCTGGATGACCTGCTTGATCTTGGCCTCCAGGGTGTCCCTCCGGTTGAGGAGGAGGGCCTTGGCGGTGGCGCGGTCCTGCAGGGAAAGGTTGCTGGCGTTCTGCTCGAAGCGGTCGTTGGAGGCCAGCAGGTAGCGCAGCGCCACCAGCTCGCCGAGGTCGCGCTCGCGCTCCTGGGTGAAGAACGCGGGGATCCACGCCACGCTCCTGCTCTCGACGCCCTCGCGCTCCAGCTTCTCGAAGCGGGCGAGGTCGTGGGCGGGGCCGTGGCCGGTGTCGTCGAAGGGGAAGTCGATGACCAGCTTCCAGCGCTCGCCGTCGGCGAGCAGGGCGTTCAGGTCCAGCTCGTCCTCGTCGCGGATGTTGCCGTAGACGATGTCGACGACCCGGCGGCTGCCTCTCCAGACGAAGGAGTGGGTGTAGGCGCCGCTGATCGTGTCGGACGACAGACCCACGCCGAGCGACTCGAAGATCAGCTCACGGACGAGACGGCGGCGCTCGCCCTTGGTGTCCTGGTTGAGGACCCGCTCCAGCACGCTCTCGTAGTCGACCCCGGCGAGCTGGACGCTGATCAGTGGGTTCGCCGGGTCGTCGGCGAGGTGGATCTCGCTGACCCCGGAGGCGGCCAGGTCACGGAAGAGCGCCAGCACCCGCTGGGCCTCCATGCCCTTGAGCGGGGTGGCGATGGTGCCGTGGTTGAGCGCGGCGAGCTTCTGCGCGGTGAGCGCGCCGAGCGCGGGGACACCGGGGGCGAGCGCGGCCAGCAGGGCGGTCTTCACCAGGCGGGCGTCGGTGACGAACGGGTGGGTGCGTGGCAGCCCGTCGGCGGCCTCCGCCGACTCGAGCCGGTGCTTGGCCAGCAGCCGGGGCAGCAGCTTGTCCTCGTACAGCGTGCGCGCGTTGGTGAAGTGCTGCTTCATGTCGTCGGTGAGCGGCACGACGCCGGAGTCCATCAGCACGTCGTACACGTCGCCGACCGGGATGATGTCGTCGACCGTCAGCTCGCCACGGCCGCGCCGCAGCAGCTCGGCCATGGTGCGCAGCGCCGTGCGCTCGCGCTGGAGCAGGCCGGACAGCGCGACCATGGTGGAGACCAGCGCCGGGGAGAAGGGGTAGGTGTGCTGGAACGCCGCCGCGTCGGAGGAGCCGTCCGGGCCCTCCAGCAGGACGTTCCACACCTTGGGCTCCCGGGTCACCTTGATGAAGGCGCCCTCCAGCACCCCCTCGGCCCCGGGCCGCTCCTTCAGCAGGCGGCGCTTGACGATCACCGGGAGGTTGCGGTCCTCCAGCGTGACCCGGTTGAAGCGGTCCTCCCACCAGCGGAAGGTCTCGCCGATGGCGTGCTTCTCCGCACCGGGGATGTTCGTGCCGAGGAAGTCGCGCAGGTCACGCTGGCGGGCGACGAATGACACCATCGGCAGCGCGCGGTGGCTGGAGGCCGACTCGACCAGCTTGGCGACCTTGGAACCCTCCCTGCCGACGAAGGCGGGGTCGGAGCTGCGCGAGGCGAGCCAGAGCACCAGCTCGTCGAGGAAGAGCACGACGCAGTCGTAGCCGAGCCGCTTGGCGTGGGCGCTGACGACCTCCAGGCCCTCGTCCAGCGAGAGGTAGGACGCGCCGCGCGTGTATCCGGTGAAGTAGGCCCCGACGAGCGCGGAGACCAGACTGCCCCGCGTGGCGTCGCCCACCGGCGCCCGGCGTGCCGCCGCGTAGGAGTCGGCGTTCCAACCGGTCGCCAGCCCGCCCCAGCGAGGGTCGGACATCTGTCCGAGCCCGGTGAAGAACGTCTCGTCCCCGAGCCGGGCCCGGAGGTTGTCGGCGTCGGTGAAGAGGCTGTCGGTGCTGTGCACCTCGGGCAGCGACGCCCCCGGCTCCAGGTGGCGGATCTGCTCGACGTAGCCGCCGAGCACGGCGGCCTCCAGTGTCTCGGCGCCGACCAGGTGGTAGGTCAGGCAGAGGATCCTCCGCCCGGCCAGCCACCGGTCGTGCTTGGCGATCGTCGGCTCCAGGCCGCGCAGCCCCCGGGCGTCGGGGTCGTGTTTGAGGATGGCGTGCAGCACCGACATGAAGTGGCTCTTACCGGAGCCGAACGAGCCGTGCAGGAACGCCGCGTCGCTGGTGTTCTTCTCCAGCGCGCCCTTCACCAGCGACAGCGCGGCGTCGAAGGCACCGGCGAGCTGTGGCGTGACGACATAGTTCTCCAGGGTCGCCTTGACCTCGGAGACTCCGTCGCTGAGTCTGAGCACGAAGTCGTTCGCGCTCAGCTCCTCGCTGATGTAGAGGACGTCCCTGAGCGGGGTCGCCATGCCCTCAGCCCTCCCTCTTCACGGTTCTCGCGCCACGTCGTCCGGCCTCGGGGCGCCAGGCGGCAAGCGTCTCACGGGTCAGACCCCGCTCGGCGAGCTGGGCCTCCAGCCATCCGGTGAAGTACTCGGCGGGCGAGCCGGCGTAGAGGTCCTCGTACTCGCCGTGCCACTGATGAAGCCACGGCTCCAGCTCGGCCAGGCCCGCGAGCAGCGGCACGGCCCGCTCGTCGTCGGCCGGGTAGCTCCGCTCGATGATCATGTTGGCCAGCGCCGTGGCCTGCCTGAGGTGATCCCAGCCCGCCCAGCCGTAGACGGGGGTCGCGTCGTTCTCCCGCTGCGCGCCGGGGTAGCCGACGAACCGCTCCTTGGGCACGTCGAGCTTGCCGCGGTGCTTCCAGTAGGAGACGTTCGCGAAGTCCTTGGGGGCGTACTTCGGCGGGACCGGGATCTCCACCTTCTCCCCCGCGTCCTCCCTGCGCTGCAGCGCCCAGACGTCCTCCCAGTCCTGCCGCTTGAGCAGGCCGGTGGCGGAGTAGCGGTGCGCGGCGAGGTAGGGGACGTGCTCATCCTTGAGCAGGGCGACCAGCTCGGAGGTGAGGTCGTGGTCGGGGCGGCTGGCGTAGAGGTCCATGACCTGCCGGAAGTCGGCGTCGGTCCGGACGAGGTCGGCGAGCTGGGCGACGGTGAGCGTCCTGGGTGCCTCGTCGACGATCCAGAGGCTCTCCTCCTCAAGCCGGTCCAGCAGCCAGGCGCGCAGGGCTTCGGCCTTGGTCTTCTCGTACGGCTCGGCGGACCAGCGCCGCTTGCACTCGGGGGCCTCGACGAGCTTCATCAGGGGCTTGTCCTTGATGACCTCGATGCGCCGCCGGACAAGGTCCTGGTACGCCTGCGGCCAGTGGGAGGGGACGTCCCGGATCGGTGTGGACCCGTGACGGGCGAACCACTGAGTGTCGCTCTCGCCGTCGAGAACCTTGGCCCCAAGGATGATCTCGAACGCCCGCTCGCCCAGGGACAGACCAGGCAGGTCGTCACCGGGATAGGTGAGGTCCTCGTCGAGGATGCCGTAGAGCTTGTAGACCTCCCAATCCAGCTCCTCCTGGACGGAGATCATCTCAGCTCGGATCGCGTCGTAGCGCTTACGGGCCTCGGCAAGGGCTTCACGGGAGGGTACGGCCTGCGCGCAGACGACTTGGGGGATGACAGTGGCCAGCTCTTGAGCGAGAAAATCGAGTCGGCGGGCACACTCCAAGGGAGCATCGTTTGGCAACGGAAAACCGGCAACGTTCGTAGAGTTAAAAACGAAGCGTTCCATCCAATTTTCAGATTGAATCCCCCGCCCCATCCCACTCCCCCCCTTGGGAAAGCATACTTGCTTTAGCCAAAAGCAGGCTGTGGAGGAATTCAGGAATCCAATTAACCGTATGTGATCATCTTCGGTAGCCCCCTCAGCCAACTTGATTACCGGAGCGGTGCGATTAAATACCTTCCCGCCCCGATCTAGCACAAAATGGTTATGTGTCGCAATCTCTGCATATGCAATCGACAAAGGTATAGCATAACGCTTTGCAAAGAACATGGAATACTCAAACCATGCAAGCCCGCGCCCGATCTGGGTTTTACCAAAAGCAACTCGATCTCGGAGAATTGCACGGCAAGGCCAGAGAGTAAAATCTACATCCTCCCCCCCGGAGGCTGTCAGTTTTTCCTCATCGTATGGCCATATCGAAATCAGCGGATTGTGAATATTCCAGTCTCGAGTCACATCGCCTTCAACAAGAGGTCTCTGCCTAGAAAGCGCAATACGCGCTCGGCGCAGAGCCCCCTTCCCAAGCATATACGCACTGTCTTCTCGAGTGACAGCGCCGGAACCAATTTCTTCTACCTTCTTACCCAGAAGCTCTACACATACACTCTCCAGGAAATCCTTCAGCTCTTGAGTTCCGCCACCAGAAAGCGACCAAGGATGGGACCTGAGCCCCTCTCGAGGAAGATCCACAACAGAAACGAAGGGCGTCTGGACCCCGGCCTGATCAATATTTTCAACGATAGACCGCCAAACTAATCCACGAGCAGGGTCGCTGGGCTCAGAAGGTTCGCCACGAACGCCAAGGGCGGATCGGACAACCCCGAGCCGATTTCGACTACGATTCTTTCCCACCAGGATTACAGTCGGCGTACCATGGCCAGGAATATATGCACCCGATGTATCTATTACCTGCGTCAGGTCTACCTGATGGGCAAAGAATTCACCAATCAACTTTTTCCCGAACTCTCGCTTCATAAACGAGTTCGCAGTTATTTGACCAACATACCCCGGACGCTCATCATTCTTGATTGCAAGCCTGAAGAACAGTTCCGCAAATGGAACCGACAATGCATAGGCGCCAGAACAGGTCTTATACCGCTCCCGGTAGGCATCACTGAGCGTCTTATCCTTGACCGTAACGTAAGGCGGATTACCCACGACAACGTGATAGCGACCATAATCAAGAATTCCCTGAAAGCGATCGATATCTTCCCAGTCGTAGAGATGCGAGGCAAGTGGGTCATTCTCCAAAACATCGAGAGCCATCTGGCGACCGCTGCCGAGTTTGCCTCCGCCGTACAGCAGCGTGTCACCGGTCGCGATGTTGAGATTGAGTGCCGGAGCATCCGGGGTGTCAAGGCGCGTGACTTCACATGCCTTCAGAGCCGCCACCATGAGGCGGAATTTGGTGATCGCCGTAGCAGTCGGATTGATATCAACACCATGAATGGAGTCGAGAACCTTCTGCACCCGCACTCGCTCATCCATGCCGGGCTGGTACTTACCCCACTCTTCCAGGAGCCGATCGAACGCTCCAAGGAGGAAGTGGCCCGATCCGCACGTCGGGTCGATCAGCTTGAGTTCTTCGAGGCCGAAGTCCTTGAGCGCTGGGTCGAGGACCCGGTCGAGGATGAACTCCTCGACGAAGACCGGGGTCTGCAGCAGGGCGTAGCGCTTGCGGATGTGCTCCGACAGGTCCTGGTAGAGGTCGCCGAGGAAGCGGGTGTCCAGGTCGGCACTGTAGAACTCGTCGTGCGCCAGCCGTACGCCGTCCGCGTCGCGGCGCCGGAAGACGGCGATCAGTTCCTCGGCCTGGTCGGCGGAGATGTCCCACCACCAGACGAAGTCGGTGTCGGGGAAGAGCGCGTGCCCGGCCCGGGTGGAGCGGAGCCAGGTGAAGGACTCGCGCAGCCACTCGCGGGCCGTCAGGCGAGGGTTGCGCTGGATCCAGGCGGCCTCGGCATCGGCCGCCTCGGAGGTGGCGTGTCCGGCGGCGTCGCGGGAGGCGATCCAGCGGTTGGCGGTGAGGTCGTTGTCCTCGCAGAAGCGGATGAAGGCGCAGGCGATCACCCAGGAACTGGCGGCCTGGGCACACTGGGCGGTGAGCCAGTCGTTCCAGCTCTCGCCGGTCCGGCCGATGCCCTTGGCGGCGCGGTGCATCTCCGTCAGCCGGTCACCGATCTCCGAAACCCGGCTCGCCTGCTCGCGCAGGTCGTCGGCGACACGCGCCGCCTGCTTCTGGAGATCCTTGAGCAGTACGGCGGAGATAACCGACACCTGCACCCCACCCTTCGCGTCCCGTCACCGGCGGCCGGCCGCTGTCCGTACCGGCGTGCACCACGAAGTGCCATGATGCACTGCCAGCCTGACAAGTTCGACACGGTGTGCCGAGCCGGCCTGATAACAATACGGGCGCGCAGGGGACAGGAATGACCGTCCCGGGAGACGGCCTGCGGTCAGGTCTCAGCCGACGGTACGGCCGCCAGCAAAACGGCCAACGCCGTACCGTCATAACGGTCAGACCAGATCGTCGAACTCCCCCTGCTTGACGCCTCCCAAGAAGGCATCCCACCCGGACGGGGTAAATGCCAGCACCGGCCCCCTGGGGTCCTTGGAGTCACGGACAAGGAAGAGGGAGGCTGGATCTCCACACTCAGCTTCGGCAAGCTCGTCGGTGAGCGCGACCTCAACACAGTCCTGACCATTACCGCTGAAGGAACTCTTGTGCCAGATGCCGACCTCGACGCACTGGCCGCCGTTGGCGTTACTCCGAGTGGACTTCCGCCAGATCACATGGGAAAGATCCATCTTCGATGCCCTTCTCCGCTCGGTCACATTTCTCGCGCAGCTTGCGCGATCAAGTTTCGGGTCTGGTCCGGCCCGAGGGCCCGTGCACGTAGATGGTTGAAAAGCAAGACGTATGCGTCTACTTCTGACGGATCTTCCAAATAGACACTTCCCTGCCAATACTCAACGTACACGGTGTCGGGATCAGATGGTTTAGGGAAACTCAGGATCGTGAAACCGCCGTCCATCGCGGGATGAACGCCAACGGCAAAGGGGAGAATCTGGATCGTGACGTGGTTCGTCTCGGAGAGGTGGATCAGCCGCTGGAGTTGATCACGCATCGTCTCCGCTCCCCCAACTGGTCGTCGGATGACCGCTTCGTTGAGGATGAACCACATCTTGGGTGGGTCCGCCCGCTCCAGCACCCGCTCCTGTCGCTTCATCCGGATTGAGAGCCGCCGCTCCAGCTCTTCCTCTGGCGGCAGCACGGGGGCGGACTTCATGACAGCCCGCGCGTAACCCTCGCCCTGGAGTAGGCCGGGTACGAACTCGGGCTGATACTCCTGGAAGGTAGCCGCCTCCTCTTCCAGCCCCACATAGCTCTGAACCCATTCGGGGATCGCCCCGGAGACCTTGTACCACCAGCCACGCTTACGCGCGTCGCGCGCCAGTTGGAGCAGTGCTTCCCGGCGCTCACCAGCGACCTCGTAGAGATCGAGCATCATGGCCACGAGAGCGACGGTGGCGGCGCTCGTGGCGGATTCGATCCGTGTGACGGTGACCGGCGAGCAACCGGCATGTTCAGCGACCTGCTCTCGCGTGACCCCCGTCTCCTTGCGAAGGCGTTGCAGCTCCGCTGCGAGACGCCTCCTCCGAACCGATGGACTTCGATGGGTGGTCATTCGACTCCTATACGTAGCCAAGCTTCGGCAAGTCTGCCCCAACGATCTTCACTCATCAACATGCACGAAGTTCATTTTGATTCTTGTTGCTGGAGGACCTAGGAGCATGCACACTAGGCACTGAGAGTAATCGATCGACCATGAATCGTGACATCAATGGCTCTGGTGAACGCTTCCAAGATCTCCGAAGGGCGGGCGGATGAGAGCGAGCACTCTCGAAGGGTGGGGCGGTTATCTGGTGAGGCTGGCGGGGGAGTTGGACGAGTTCGGGTTCGACACCACGGTCAGGTTCCCGCTGGGCGGGCGGCCGAGCCTGGTGGTCTTCGCACCCTCAGGACGGACGACGATCAGGAGCGCGCGACGGGGCCGTACCTCGGCCTTCACCTGGGACCGGGGCCGCACCCCGAACACCCCGGCCGAGGCGCGGGAGGTCTTCCGGTGGATCGCGGAGGTGGCGCGGTGAGGGCGTCATCGGGGCTGCTGGGACAGGTCGACCTCCCGGCGAAGGTGGCGTCCGTCCCCCAGGCCAGGCGCTACGTCCGCCACCTGCTGGAGGGCGTCGGCCACCCCCAGGCCGACGACGCGCTGCTGCTCGTCACCGAACTCGTCACGAACTCCGTACGGCACTCCGACTCGGGCCGCGTCCCCGGTGGACGGGTGAGCGTCTCGATCGCCGCTCACGATGGAACGCTCCACATCGACGTGCTCGACGCCGGATCGAAGGGGCACGAGCCACGACTGCGCCCCGGCGTGAACGCCGGCAGCGGCGGGGGCCGGGGCCTCTGGCTGGTCCACGAGCTGTCGTCGGCCTGGGGCTGGCACGAGACCCCGGCCGGACGTGTGGTCTGGTTCCAGCTCGCCGGAGGATGACCCGATCCCCCTGAGACCCCCGGCTCGCGGTCTCCTCCCCGCTCGTCCGCCGGAGCGCGAAGCCGCACTCGGGACTTCGCCGGAAAATCGCGGTCGATCCTCGTGAGGAGGGGTATATTCGAGGAGTCGCGAAAGCGAGCACAGGCTTAACCGGGGCTTCATGCCCCCGAGGGCGCGGTCTTCGGACCGCGCCCTCTTTACTTCTCCCCCACCTCCCCCTCCGTCCCGAGGCTGCGCCGCCATGAACGCGACCCCCGCCGGGCGTGACCCCAGGTCCGCCTACTCCCGGCACATCACCACCCGCCTGCTCGACTTCACCGGTGTCACCACCCCCTGGACCCGCAGGCTGTGGGACGCCGGCTCCTTCCTCGCCCTGGAGGAACTGCACGAGGCGGGTGTCTGGGTCGACCGGAAGGTCCTGTCGCAGAGCGCGGTCGACTGGCAGCGCCAGGCACTGGAGCGCCTGCTGGGCGGCGACCCCGCGCTGGGTTCCAAGCCCTACCGGCGCGAACTGCAGGAGTGCGTCAAGACCACCCTGACGATCGCCAGCGAGGGGCGCCGTAAGCTGCGCCACCTCATCGACGTCGGCCGTCCCGGCTATCTGGACCGCTGGGCCGCCTGCGTCGCCGTCGACGACCCGCCGAAGCCGGAGCTGGTCGCCAGGACCGTCGCCGCCCACCTGCTGGACAGCGGGCACAGCCTCGCCGGACTGCAGCGGTGGCTGCGCGACGGGCGGCAGAACCTGTCCGCCGTCGATCTGCTCTCCGAGGCGGCCTCCCTGCTCGCCAGGCCGCCACGCGGCTGGAGCGTCGTCGTCCCCTTCCGCGCGCTGCACCGGCACGAGGAGCTGGCCGCGCACCTGCCCCACTGGCGGACGGCCGACGAGACGCGGGCGCTGATCGCGGAGGCGGGACTCACACCGCCGGAACGGACCGTGGGCTCGCTGGTCTTCACCGTCGAGGCGAGAGATGCGACGCGCGCGGTGGAGACCGTCTCCGACCTGGTCGATCGGATGCAGGCCAGGGCCAGGTTCGCCGCGGGTGGCCCCGTCCTCCCTCTCGGCGACGCCTACGTGGCGGGAGAGGCGAAACCCGTGCCGCTGCAGCAGCCCGCGCGAGGAGCCCAGGTGCTGTCGCTGGCCGCGGAACGCCGGCTCTACGTGGTCGGCGGTGAGGTGCAGCGCTTCGGAGAGCAGGCCAGGAGCACGGTCGACGACGCCCTGGAGATCGCCTCCGGGCTCAACCACGGACCGCTCGCCCCCGCGCTCGCCGGAGGCTGGGCCTCCCTGGAGTCACTGCTCACCGAGGCGCGCGACCCCGACGAGCGGGGAAAGGCGGTGGCGGCGACCCGGGCCGCCGCCCTGGTCGCCGCCTCGTGGCCGCGCGCCGAGCTCACCGCGCTCTCCCACCGGATCCGCGAGGTGAAAGGCGACGAGCTCGCCGCCCGCCTCGGCGCCTGCGTCTCCAACCGCGACCGCGCCGCGGTCATCGCCGCCGAGCTGCGGAACCGGAGCTCCCTGCCGCTGGTCCGTTCCTGGCGGACGGGCAGCGACGTCGCGTCGGTGCTGCGCCTGCGCGAGCTGCTCGCCGACGAGAGACGGGTGCTCGAACGGGTGCGCGGCTACGTGGAGGTGTCGCTGCGCCGGCTGTACCGCTGCCGCAACATCGTGCTGCACGGCGGCTCGACCGGGGGCGTCGCGCTGCCCGCCACCCTCCGTGTGACGGCCCCGCTGGTCGGTGCGGCCCTCGACCGCCTCACCCACGCCCACCTGGCCACCGGGATCTCACCCATCGCCCTCGCATCCCGCGCCGAGACGGCCCTGCGCCTGGTCGGCGACGACCTCGGGCAGGACCTGTGCGACCTGCTCGAATGATCTTTTCTCCACGATCCCGGCGACGGACCTCGATCCCGCCCCCGTCCACCCGTGTGGGAAGGCCGGCCGCCGTACCGCGCCCCACATGCCGGTGTTCGCCCTTCAGCACACGATCCTCAAAATCACAAACTGTCATATCGCCGTCACTCAAAGAAAAGCTTCGTTAGGATCACGCGCTGTGCCCGTAGACGTCACCAGGAACCGGCTTCGTGTAAGTTTCGCTGCTCATCGGGACGCCTCGAAGGCCATGGAAGAGGGCGCCCCGGCGGCATTGCTCCTCTTCTACGGTGCTGAGTGCGGCCTGAAGGCGGCGATCCTCGATCGCCTGGCATTGGATTCCACCTCTCGTCTGCCGCAGGAGCTGAAGAGCCACAACCTGCATCGCCTCGCCAAGGAGTTGCGGCTGGCTCCCCAACTCTGCAAGCGGATCAGTCCTTGCGCGAGCCACAAGGACGACGGTGAACCGGTGGCCTTCGGGGATCTTCACCAGGCATGGAGGTACGGCCGTGCCCTGAAGAAGGATCACGAGGAGCAAGCTCTTGCCGTGTTGCGTGAGCTCGTGGACTGGTGTCAGCGAGAATTGAGGGCATGATCATGCCGGATCAGGAGATCAAGGTTCCCGAGCACATCTACACCTGGGTGGATGTGGACGCCCACTTGGCTGCCCTCGCCGCCGACGGCGGATGGCCGGACTGGCTCCACGAGTGCGACGCCTTCTGGGACGGCCTGGAGATGATGATCGCTCCGCAGGCCTCGCAGGAGCAGGCTCTGGAGTGGCTGAGCGGCGTGTTCGGTGTGGGCTCGACGACGGTTCATGAAGAGGAGACCGTCCTCAGGCTCGACGACGTCCCGGGACACCCCTCCGCCAGGCTGCTGCCGGTCTCGGTGCGGCAGCAGGATCTCGAGGCACCACGGCGTGAGCCCCGCTGGAGAGAACGCCGCATCGTCCGTGGCCTCGGCGAGCCGCTTCCCCGCCCGGAGGCTCCTTTCCCGGGCAATGTGCGGATCGCGGCCATGCACTCTTTCAAGGGAGGCGTGGGGCGCACCCTCCACGGAGTGGCCCTGGCCGACGCCTTGGCCCAGCGCGGCGACCGGGTGCTCCTGGTCGACGCCGACCTGGAGGCGCCGGGGATCACCTGGATGTTCGGCATGAACGGCAGGCGAGTCGACTTCGGCTACGAGGATTTCCTCGCGCTGCTCCACTCCTCCGACAACGGCCGTCCCGACGACGCGGTGACGCTGGGCGCCGCCTACCTGCCGAACCAGATGATCGACAATGTGATCGTCATGCCCACCAGGCGTTCACTACTGGACATCGCCCCGCCTCGGCTCGAACCCACCGACCTGCTGACTCCGGACCGGTCGCCCTACTACCTGACCAACTCCCTCGCCGAACTGGCTCACCGGCTGGGAGCGCAGACGGTCCTGATCGACCTGCGCGCCGGTGGCAGCGAGCTCGCCGCTCCTGTCCTCCTCGACCCACGCGTCCAGCGGATCTTCGTCACCACCGTCAGCGACCAGTCGCTGTACGGAACCCTCCGTACAATCCGCGAACTCGGCCGGCGCGCACCGACCTGTGCCGACGACCCTGCGAGCGCGGCCGTCATCACCCAGTTCCGCCAGGACGGGCACTGGGAGCTGGCGACCTCGGCCGCGACTATGCTTCGCGACGCGATCGCCAGGACACTCGAACCGATCGCCCAGGAGGGCGAGGACCGGACCGTCGACCGCGACATCACGCTGGAACCGATCTTCAGCGCGTTCCAGGATCGGCTCCTGGCGCTCCCCGCCTCCTGGGAGGCCGTGGTTGCGCTGGTTCGACGCCAACAGCTCACGGAGACGCTGGCACCGCTCGCCGAAGGACTGGTCCTTCCAAAGGAAGCGTGCCTTGTCGATGATGCGCTGGCCACGGACTCGATTTCCATCACGGTGGAGACCAGCGATGTGACCTTCCGTCGCGAAACTCTCAGCGAGTTCGCTCGGAGGCTGGTATACGCCGAAACGGCGAACAACGCCGATTTCCTGCCGACCGAGTCGCTACGGAACATGCTCTTCTCTCACCGGACCGAGCCCCCGCTCTGCGTGGTCACGGGAGCCAAGGGATCGGGAAAGACCTTCACCCAGCTCCAGATGTGCTTCCGGAAGACATGGCGGGACTACGCGCGAGACGTCGGCGTGGAGGGGGTGACCCTGAAGGCGCTTCTGGCGCCCGTGCTCGTCTCCAAGAACCTCAGTGAATCCACCCTTGAACGAATCACCGGAATCCAACGAGACGCCACCGCCCCGCAAGGCATCGAGCCCGCGCCCCAACTTGAGCTACGCGATCTGGTCGAGGATGCTCTCCGTTCGGAGAAGAGCAACCTGCAATGGCGCCGCATCTGGCTGACCTGCATGGCTCGCGCCGTGGGAATCGACGCCTCTCCCGAGGACGTCGAGCAGAAACTGGCCGACTTCGGCTCCACGAACACCCGGATCTTTCTTTTCGACGGTCTTGAGGACCTGCTTCAAGACCTTCTCGACAGTGACACACAACGGCAGGCACTGCGGGTCCTGCTCATCGACTGCCTCGACTGGCTACGCAGCCTGCGTGGCAGACCGCTCGGATTGGTAATCTTCGTCCGGCGTGATCTCGTGCAGTCGGCCATCCGGCAGAACTACGGGCAGTTCTTCGCCCGGTACAGCGACTACGAACTCAAATGGAATCCCTTCGAGGCCTTGCGCCTTGCTCTCTGGGTGGCGCAGCGTTCTGGGGCTCTTCCCAATCTCACCTCCGAAGAGGTGGTTTCGGCGAAAAACCCGGATCTGGCCACGATGCTCTATCCCCTCTGGGGCGAGAAGATGGGGTCGCCCAACTCACGTGAGGCTCGATCGGATGGGTGGTTTCTTGCCGCCCTCTCCGATTTCAACGAACAGATCCAGGCCCGTGACATCGTGACCTTCCTCAAGGAGTCGGCTGCCCTGTCCATCGAGGACAGCCGCTGGCCGGATCGTGTGCTGGCACCGGCCGCGATGAGAAAGGCACTTGTCCAGTGCAGCCAGGACAAGATCCGCGCCATCAGGGAGGAGAGCCCCCAGGTGGGAGAGCTTCTCAGGCATCTCGACGGTCTCCCATCAGAAAGAAAAAGGATTCCCTTCAGCCCCGAGACCGTCGACCTGTCGAACCAGCAACTGGAGATCCTCGCCGCCAACGGGGTCGTCTTCCGCGAGGAGGACCAGTACTGGATCCCCGAGATCTTCCGCCACGGCCTGTCGTTCAAGGCGACCGGGCGGCCAAAGATCCTGGCCATCGCGAACCTCGTGCGCCAGCGGAACAACCTCGACTGACTCCGAGCGCTCGGACGCTCCGACCGCTACGACACCCTGGAGCGGTGATGGGCCTCGACCCATTTGGTGGAGACCTTCAGCGCGCCCAGGGTGCCCGGGGCGGGGCGGTCGTCGATGTACGGCACACCGCCCCGCTCCACGGGGAGGAGCAGCCAGCGGGCCGCGGGCCTGGCGGTCGCCTTGTCCGCCAGGCGCTCGAGCACGGCCAGCCGGTCGTAACGGGCCAGCGGCGCCGCCTCGACGATCAGCAGCGGCTGCGGATCCGTGAGCAGCCGCTCCTCCAGCTTCTCCGCCGCCATCGCGACGAGCCGCCGCAGGTTGGCGGCGTCCTGGGGTGCCGCGTCGGGGCGGTCGGAGCGGAGCACCAGAGACCAGTCGACGTTGAAAGCGTCCGCGGTGGACCGCATCGCGGTGAGAAGCTCGGCGGTGATGTCCACCACCTCCGCTCCGAAGCGGGCGCCGAGCGTCGCGATGGCGTCGGCGTAGAGGCGGTAGTCCACGCTGAGGGTGACGAATCCGCGCTCACGCGACGACAGCTCCATGCGGCGCTCGAAGTCGGCGAACTCCCTGTCCTTCGGTCCCTCGCTCAGGGTCGTGAACACCCGGCTCTTGGAGGAGGGCAGAAGGGTGGCACGGGCGTCGCGCGGCGCGTAGCCGCCCTGGTCCGGAACCAGCGGGACCCCCGCCCTCTTAAGAAGGACGTCCAGGTCCTGACGGCGCTCGGGGAACGCGCCGACTCTCGGGTAGCGGGCGCGGACCCTGGCCTTGAGCTGCTCGGGATCCATGCCGTGGCGGATCACGCCAAGTGAGGAGGCCATCTGCTCCAGGGCACGGCGCGGGTCCAGCCCATCGGGGTAGATCTCGCCTCGGCCGTTGGCCGCGGCTCCACGCGAGGCGGCGGCGGCCAGCAGGGCCAGCCTCTCCGCCCGCAGCTCGGCCATCCCCTGCGGCAGCCGTACGGAGCGGAGCCTGGCCTCGGTGCGCGCGGCGGTCGGCAGCGGGGCCTCAGCGGCGAGCTGGTCGGCGACCTTGCCCAGCCGTACGGCGTAGTCGAGCAGGTCGGTGCCCGGAACGGCGTCGGGATCGGTGGGCTTCTCCAGCGCGACGATCACCGAGCCGTGGCAGTGCCGCTGCAGGAGGCGGGCCTCCCCACCGCGTTCGGTCTCGACCTCAACGGCGGCACGGACCAGGCCGAGGGCTCGGCGCATCCACCGTCCACCCACGGCGTCGGGGCTGCGGGAGGCGAGCAGCGCCTCGGCGACGCCGGCCACGGCGATCACGCCTCCGGCGTCCTCGACGATCTCCACGATCTCGTCGCGGACCTGGGTGAGACTTCTCCTCGACCGCCACCCCTTACGGGCCGTAGGGATGATCTGACCCACCCGGCCCGCGGTGACGCCCGCCGCCACTGCCAGCTCGGCGTTGCCCGGCCATTCGGAGGCGCTCTCCTCAAGGCCGAGGTAGAGCCGCAGCACCTGCTCCTCGGTGGAGTCCTTACGGATGCTCTTCGGGAAGAGAGCGGCGAGCACCGAACCGATGCCACGGTCGGAGTCGCCCTGGAGGTCCTCCACATCGGGGACGGACGCGACTGGCTGGAGCCGCCCGCGCCACTGCTTGGCCCGGCGCCTGATCTCACGCTTGGTGGGATCGGCCACTCCGGACAGCCTGGACAGCTCGAACGGTGAGCGGGCCAGCAGGTCGCGAACGGTCCTGACGTCGATGCGGTGCAGCGCGTCGACGGCGCGGGGCGTGAGGCCTGCGGCGGCGATGGCGGTGTCGAGGACCGCCCTGGCAACGGCCTGGTCGAGCTCCTCTCCGGTGACCGGGTTGACGCTGGCCGGCGTCGCGGCGGCGGGCGGAACGGCTTCGAAGGCCACCTGCCAGGCGATCCGCATGGTCTCGATCGAGTCGTGGCGGGCCTTGACGTCGCGGGAGAGCGCGTCGCGGAAGAAGGCGACAACCCCGTCACGGGCGGGGCCCGGCTCAAAGGTGTCGAGATCGATCGTGACGTCGCCTTCAATGAGCGCCGGATGGCTGCCGCCGGTGCCATAGACGGGGGTGCGGCCGGTGGCCATCTCGTAAAGGGTGACCGCCGCCGCGTAGCGCTCGGCCGCCGCGTCGTATCGGGGCCGGTGGACCGGATCGAAGAAAGGGTCGAGGTACGGCGGGGTGCCGACCCCGGTCTGCTCGAGCGGCGCCCGCGACAGTGAGAAGTCGAAGAGCGTGAGGTGCACCTCGCGGCTCTTGCCCTGCTCGCGGAAGGCCAGGTTGTCGGGCTTGATGTCCCGGTGGTTGATGCCGGCCAGATCCAGCGCGGCGAGGATCTCCAGGAGGTCCTTGCCCCAGCGTGCGAGGAAATCGAGTGAGAGCCGCCCCTCACGGCGGATCATGGCGGCCAGGCTTTCCCGCCCCGCGTCCTCCAGGAGCAGCGCCGTACGGCCTCCGACCGTCAGCGGCCCTTCCAGGCCACGGGCGATGCGCGGGTCGCGTGCGAACTGGAGCACTTCGGCCTCATCGAGCAGCCTCCGGCGGGCGCCCTCCTCGTCGAGCGCCACCTTCAGCACGGCCTGCCCGTGCGTGGAATCCTTGACCAGCAGAGCGAGGGCGGTCGAGCCCTGGCCGAGGCGTTGGAGGACCTCGAAGCGCCCCTGCTGCTCTCTCGTGCCGATCATCGAGCCGGGCGTGGCGTCCAGCGGATCGACTTGCTGGGCGACCTCCTCGCGCAGCAGGATCTCCTCGACCAGCGCCTCCAGGTCCTGGGCGAACCTCTCGGCCGACTCGGTGCGCAGGTCGACGTCGCCCGCCGTGGCGTTCCTGACCAGGTCGATCATTTTCTGGGGGACACCGTCCAGCTCGACGCCGACGTCGAGGCCGCGCTCACGGGTGAGCCGCTGCTGGAGCTCCTCGCTCGTGTCGGCGGGAGTGGTCCCCGTGAAGATCAGGAAGGAGAGCGCTCCGACGCCGAAGACGTCGGCGAGGATCGGATCGGCGTCGAGGCTGTGGAGCGTCTCTGGGGCGAGATAGCCGTGGGCTGCCCGGTCGGTCAACGCCTCGAGCGTACGGGTGCCGGCGACGTAGCTGCCGTGGCCGGGAGACCCGGAGGCGGGCCGCCCGGCGGTGTGCCAGTCGCGAACCCGCACGCCGTAGCGACCGTGGGCGAGGGTACGCACGAAGACCGACAGCGGGCTGAGCCTGCGGTGGACCAGTCTTCGCGAGTGGGCGTAACGCAGAGTGTTGGCCAGGGTGCGGACCAGGCCGATGCGGTCATCGACGGAGAGATCTCCGTCCTTCTGGATCAGGAAGTGGTCGAGACGCACCTCGGTCGCGTCATGCTCGAAGACGACGGCGAGGCCGCGATCGTGCTCGTAGAACTCGATGGCGCGGGCGATGCCCGGGTGGTTGACGTTCTCCAGGGCCACGAATTCGCGCCGGGCGGCGCGCAGGGCCGTGGCGCGCTCCTCCTGCGAGACACCAGGCTGGACGAGATAAAAGCGGACCCGCCTGACGCTGTCGAGCAGCGGGTGGCGGGCGAGGTAATCCTGCCAGCCCGGCCCCTCCGCCAGAGGGGTGTCCGCCAGCTCCAGGTTGCCGACCCTGCGGTGCCGGACGCTTCGCCGGACGCCCGCTCGCTCAATCAGCCTGGCCAGCTCGACCGAGCGCCTGCGATCGACGGCGTTGCGCGGGTTGCGCGGCGTAACGGCCAGCTCGTCCTTGATCAGCTCGTCCAGCCTCTCGGGGCCCTGCCCGTCGATCCGGTAGACGCCCTGCCTCCCCCGATCGGTGAGTCTGACCTCGGCGGACGGCTGGTGGAGGACCACGCCCGCGTGGATGAACGGCAGGTCCTTGCCCCCTGCGTCAAGGAGGAGCTGCTTGAAGTGCTTGGCCTTGGTGTCGGCGAGGATGCGAGGGTTGTCCTCTGCAACGCCGTTGTGGAACCAGGTCTGGTGATCGCCGGTGATCCGGCCCGACCAGTGCTTGAGCTCCAGAAGGTAGATGCCGCCCTTGCCGATGACGAGGAGGTCGACTTCGTACTGACGGCCGCTGCGGGTGGTGAAGCTGAAGTTGCTCCACGCCCGGTAAGGGTCATCGTCGTCCAGCCTGACCCTGATCGCGGCGAGACCACCGCGCTCATGAGCGTGCTCGGAGGGTGTCACCTCGATCCAGCGCTTGCTTCCAGGCCCCACGCGCCCCTCCGTTTCTCCGCGCAGGAGTCTAGTCCCGGGGACCGTCGTTTTCCTCCGGTGCGCCTCCCCGGTCACGACGACTCCCTCTCTCTCCTTGAGACCACCCGGGCTACGGGCTCAGGGACCTGAGGCGTTTCATGAGCGGGCCCGCCTACGCCCGGACGCTGGCCGAGCGGGCCCGGGCGGCCGGGGCGACGATCCGTACGAACGCGACCGTGACCGGCTGGGCCGGTGACCGCGTGATCGAGGCCACCACCCCGCAGGGCCGCATCCGGGTGGAGGCACGGGCCGTGGTGCTGGCCACCGGCGCCCGCGAGCGCCCGCGCTCCGCCCGGCTCATCCCCGGAGACCGCCCGCGCGGCGTCTACACCACCGGGCACCTGCAGAACCTCGTCCACCTGCGGCACGGCGGGGTGGGGAGGAGGGCCGTCGTCGCCGGCGCGGAGCCGGTGAGCTGGTCGGCGGCGCTGACCCTGCGCGAGGCCGGATGCCGCACCGTCCTGATGACCACCGAGTACCCCCGGCCGGAGGCCCCCTTCCTGTTCACGGTGCCCGGCAGGATCTTCTTCGGGACCCGGGTCGCCACCCGTACCCGCGTGAGCCGGATCATCGGCCGGCCACGCCTGCGGGCCGTGGAGGTCGAGAATCTCGACACCGGCGAGCGACGGATCGTCGCGTGCGACACGCTGGTCCTGACCGGCGACTGGGTTCCCGATCACGAGCTGGCCCGTCTCGGGGGGATCGCCCTGGACCCGGGCACGAAGGGCCCGGTGGTCGACGGCGCGCTGCGCACGGACCGGCCGGGGGTGTTCGCCGCGGGCAACGTGCTCCACCCGGTGGACACGGCCGACGTCGCCGCGCTTGACGGTGCCCACGTGGCCCGCTCGGTCCTGGCGTGGCTGCGGGGGCGGGACACACCCGCGGGGCAGGTGCCCCTCGTGGCCGGGGCGCCCTTCCGGTGGGTGTCGCCGGAGGTGGTCCGTCCCGGCGATCCCGCCCCGCCCCGCGGACACCTGCTGCTGTGGAGTGACCGTTACATCCCGTTTCCGAGGATCGTCGTCCGGCAGGGGGGAAGGGTCGTCGCGCGCCGGCGCCTGTGGTGGCCGACGGCTCCGGGCCGGGTGTTCCGCGTCCCCGCCGGGGTCCTCGCCCGGATCGACCCCGAGGGCGGGCCGGTGACCGTGGGCGCGGAGCCCTGACGCCCCTCGGCCCGGCCCTCACCCCGGTGGCCGGGCCCGCCTCTCACCCGACGCCGATCACGCGGGCGGCGGCGAGGTAGGCGGCGAGCAGGCTCTCGGCGACCGCCGCCACCGTCTCCTCCCCCGGAAGGAAGCCGGGACTGTGCAGGCCCGAGGAGGTGTCGGTGCCCACGAACAGCATCAGCGACGGCACGATGGAGCTGAAGTAGGCGAAGTCGTCGGCCCCGCAGGAGCGCAGGGTGGCGGCCGAGTGGCGGGTGGCGCCGCTGAGCAGGTGGGCGGTCTTTTCGGCGAGCCGGGTGTCGTTGACGAGCACCGGCTCTCCGCGCACGATCCGCACCTCCGCCTCGCAGCCGTGGGCGCGGGCGACCCCGTCGGCGATCACCCCGAACCGGTCGTGGAGCTGGTCGCGCCACTCCTCCGACATCGTGCGCAGCGTGCCCCGGGCGACGGCGTCGGCCGGGGTGGCGTTGGGGGCGGTGCCCGCCGACACCGTCCCGAAGGTGACCACCGTCGGCGTCATCGGGTCGGCGTCCCGGCTGACGAGCTGCTGCGCGGCCACGATGATCTGGGCGAGCGCCAGGACCGGGTCGCGGGAGAGCTGGGGGTAGGCGGCGTGGCCGCCCTGCCCCCGCACGATCAGCGTGAACTCGTCGGCGGAGGCGTTGACCGCGCCGGGGGTGCAGGCCGTCTGGCCGGCGGCGAGCACCGGCTGGACGTGCGCGGCGACCATGGCGGCGATCCGGTGGCGGCCGAGCGCGCCGGACCTGACGATGTCGAGGGCCCCGGAGGGGTAGGTCTCCTCCCGGGGTTGCAGCACCGCGACCATCGGGACGGGTCCCTTCACACGGTCGATCGCCCGGGCCAGGGCGACCAGGGCGGCGAGGTGCACGTCGTGGCCGCAGGCGTGCATGGCGCCGTTGCGCGCCGCCCAGGCGACGCCCGTCTCCTCCACGATCGGCAGGGCGTCCAGCTCGCCGCGCACGCCGACCGCCGGGCCGTCGCCGCCGAACCGGACGAGCGCGCCCGTCTCGGCCACCCGTTCCACCGCGCCGCCCCCGGGCAGGGCGTCGAGCACGCGCTTGAGCGTCGGCTCCTCCCTGCCGGAGACGTACGGCTCGGCGTGCAGCTCCCGCCGCAGGTCGTAGGCGGCGGGCAGTTCGGCGTGGAGCACGGCCCGGAGCCGTTCGTGGATGTCGTTCACACAATCCCCCTGAAGGTGTGGACGCGGATGTGGCCGGACGGACGGATGCCGACGCGGTGGACCCCGGGGTGACGGATGCCGACGCGATGGACGCCGGCGTGACGGACGCCGCCTTCTTTCCGGCGGTAGGGGCGCGCGGGGTTCACTCGGCCTCTCCGAGGCCGTAGACCCGGCGGGCGTTCCCCGCGCCGATCATGGTGGCGACCCGTGTCGCCTGCTCCCGTGTCCACTCGCCGTCGGCGACGAAGCCCGAAAGGACACGGGCCGTCGCGCGCCGCCAGAGCAGGGCGCCCAGATGGTGCAGCTCCGCGGGGCCCCAGGCGTCCGAGGAGAAGAGGATCTTGGCGAACGGGGCCAGTTCCATGCTCTCGGCCACGACGGCCACGCTGCGCGCCCCGGTGTAGTTCACCCCCAGGCCGACGTCGAAGTAGACGTTCGGGTAGACCTGGGCGAGATATCCGGCGTTGCGGTGGAACGGGTAGCAGTGCAGCAGGAGCAGGGGGACGGAGCGGGGCTCGGCGAGTTCGATGAGCCCGCGCAGCAGGAGCGGGTCGGAGCGGTGGAGGTCCACCTCGGGGTCGCCGTAGCCGATGTGGAACTGCAGCGGCAGGCCGCGTTCGATCCCCCGCCAGATGAGGTGGCGCAGCAGAACGGGATCGGTGACGCGGACCGTCCCGGTGCGCGTCACCTCCCGCAGCCAGCGACCGGCCGCGGCCGTCACCTCGCCGCGGGTGGGCGGGCGGGGGTCGAAGTCCAGGCCGTGGCGGTAGGCGACGATCGTCTTCAGGCCGCGCGCGGCACGGCTGCGCTCCCACAGCGCGGTCTCGAAGCGGGCGGCGAAGCCTTCGGCGTCGGTCCCCTCGGCGACGACCCGCTCGGCGACCGACTCCAGCCGGACGACCTCGTCGGCGGGGCGGCCGGTGACGGCGGACATCCGGGCGGGATCGAGGATCTCCTCCCCCCGGTAGCCCGTCTCGACCAGGAAGTGGCCGATCCCGGCGGCGGTGAGCAGGCGCCGGTTGACCTCCTCGGTTCCGAGTTCGCCGCGGCGGGCGAGGTAGGTCTCCGGGTCCGGGTGCGGATCGAGGCCGAGCACGGGCGCGCAGTGGCGCAGAACGGCGAAGCCGACCTGGGAGTCGAACTGGGTCATCCAGGCGGGTACCGGCCGGTTGGACTCGGTGATCAGCTCCTCGAACTCCCGCCGGGACACGTCGTCGACCAGGGCGCCGTGCACGTGGTGGTCCACCAGCGGGATCGCCCCGATCTCCCGCTCCAGGTCCGCGTCGATCGCCGGGGACGCCGAGGGCTCAGTGGACATCGGCGACCCTCCGGCAGCGGGCGGCGTCGTCCAGGCCGGCCAGCGCGGCGATCTCGGCCCGCTTGACCGACAGGTAGGTGTGCAGCAGGTCCGGGGAGAGGAACCCCGCCACGACCTCGTCCCTCTCCAGTTCGTCCAGCGCCTCCTCCTGCGTCTTGGGCAGCGGCGGCACCGCGGCGAGGTCGGCCTCCGTGGCCGACTCGGGCCAGACGACCGGATCGGGGTAGCCTCGGCGCACCCCCTCCAGCCCGGCGCGGAGCAGGACGCCGAGTGCCAGCCAGGGGTTGGCGGTCGCGTCGGCGGCCCGGTACTCAAGGTTGAACTGGGCGCCTGCGTCCGGACCGTTCCCCGGGCAGATGCGGAGCATGGCCTCCCGGTTGCGTTCGGCGAGGAAGGCCCCGCCCGCGCTCCACCGGTGCGGGGTCAGGCGCATGAACGAGATCGGGCTGGCGGCCGTCAGGGCGGTCACCGCGGCGGCGTGACGCAGGATCCCGGCGCAGAAACGCGTCCCGATCTCCGACAGGCCGCCGGGACGGGACGGATCGTGGAGCACGGGGCGGCCGTCGGCGTCGTGGAACGACAGGTGGATGTGCACGCCGTTCCCGGTGCCGGCGGGGTCGGGGAGCGGGGAGAAGCAGGCCTGCGTCCCGCGCCGTCTGGCCAGGTCGCGGACGAGTTCGCGCAGCAGCACCGCCCGGTCGGCGGCCACGCGGGCCTCGACCGGGCGAAGCGTGATCTCGTACTGCCCCTCGCCGTACTCCGGCAGCCAGCTCTCGGGGGCGAACCCGGCCTCCTCCAGGAGGGTCACCAGGTCGGAGCCGAACGGCTCGGCCAGGCGGTGCTTCTCGAAGGAGAAGGCCGGGGCGGAGGGCATGCCCTCCAGGGTGAACTCGTGCTCGAACGAGGCGATCACGGTGATGCCGAGTTCGTCGGAGAGCGCGCCGGCGGCGTCGGCGAGGAAGCTCCGGGGGCAGCAGTCCCAGGGGGTTCCGTCGGGTAGCGCCTGGTTGGCCAGGTAGAACCGCGTGGCCGGCGCGCCGCCGTCCGCCGGGATGTCGACGCGGGTGGCCGGGTCGGGCAGGAGCCGCAGGTCTCCGGTGGAGCCGAAGACGTTGTCGGCGATCGGCCCGAAGCAGGTGACGGCCAGATTCGCGGGCACCCAGCCGGTTCCTGTGCGCAGCAGCGCCTCCTCCCGCGACGCCGGTACGGCTCGGCCGCGAAACCGCGCGGCCAGGTCGCAGGTCGCCGCGAAGACGGTGGACGGTCGGGTCATGGCGGGACTCTCCTGAACTCGGGACGGTGTCATGCCTGGGCCGGCTCCTTGACCTCGGCGGGGTCGTCGGGCCGGGCGAGCTCGGCGGTGAGACGCTCGCCGATGCGGCGGGCCAGCCGCGGCGCGACCAGTACGGTCACCAGGCCCGCCAGGCACCAGAGGCCGGCGATCCACGGGAAGTAGTTGTACGGACTGGTCTGCCCCACCGACTGCTGGTAGAAGACGAAGCACAGGAAGGCGATGGCCAGCACCGGCACCACGATCTCGTACCGGGGGATACGGCCCCGGCCGGAGAGGATGAAGGCGATGACGCCCGCCCCGGCGACGGCGTAGGCCACGAGCAGGCACAGCACGCCGAGCGTGGCGAACCAGTAGTAGGTGTCGAAGGCGGTGACCCCGGTGACGTTGAGGACGAGGTCGCCGGCCAGGGCGACGCCCAGCGCGGCGGCCAGGGCGACGTTGGGGGTTCCGGAGCGCTCGTTGACCCGGGCGAGGGGCTTGGGGCCGAAGCCGTCGCGGGCGAGGGCGAAGACCAGGCGGCTGGCCGCCGCGCTGGAGCTGATCGCGGAGGCGAACGCCGAGGCCGCCGCGGTGAAGGCGATGATCAGCAGGAACCAGGTGCCGATGTAGGTGCTCGCCAGCGCCGACAGCGAGGACTCGGCGCCGGCGAAGGCGGCGACCCCCTTGGCGTCCGTCCCGAAGCCGATGGTCTGGGCGAACATCACCAGGATGTACAGTCCGCCGGTGAGCAGGACGCTTCCCACCAGGGCGCGCGGGACGTTGCGGCGGGGGTCGGCGGTCTCCTCGCCCAGCGACGCGCACGCCTCGAAACCCGCCCAGGACAGGAACGCGAACACCAGGGCGGTCATCACCGCGCCCGTGGTGGTGCCGCCGAAGCCGAACACCGACAGGTCGAGCGTCTGCCCGGCGGGCCCGTGCCCGGTCCCGGTGCGGAAGACGATGACGGCGCTGAGCACCGCCATGCCGGCGATGCCGACGCCCTCGACGATCAGCAGGGTCCTGGCCGTGACGCGGGACTCACGGGAGTTCACCATCCAGACGCCGGCACACGCCACGGCGGCCACGACGAACCAGGGGACGTGCAGGGAGAAGCCGAGCGCGGCGGCGAACGCCTCGACGAACACCGGGGTCGCCGCCAGCGTGCACACGGTGAAGAAGACGTAGGTTCCCACCAGCGCGAACCCGCCGAAGAACCCGGCGCGGGGGCCGAGTGTGACCCCGGCCAGGGCGTAGACCGACCCGGCGTGGTTGAAGTGGCGGGTCAGCCGTACGAACCCGTAGGCGACCAGCGCCACCCCGATCAGGCCGAGCACGAAGACCAGCGGGACGGCCTTGCCGACCTTGTTGACCACGCCGGCGCCGTTCATGGCCATGGCGAGGGTCGGGCTCATGAGCCCGACGGACAGGGCCAGCGCCTCCCACAGTCGCAGTTTGCGAGGTGGGCGCAGTTCTTCGGTCATGGCACCTCCTGGTGGTGACGACGGCGCCGGCGACATGACCAGCACGTGGTGACGAAATCTAGCTTTCACCAAGACCGTTAACAAGGTGCCATGAAATTTTTATTGCAGATCTACCCGGGCGGGGCGTTCAGTCGAGCGTGACGTCCCCCACGATCTCCTCGCACTGACGCAGCCGTTCCTCGCCCGCCTTCCCCAGCCGCGCCGTCACCCCCGCCACCACCGTCTCCACCAGCGCGAGCGCCGGAACGAGACTGTCGAACGGGCTCGGCGCCTCGACCCGGACCGGGATCACCAGGTCGGCGACCTCCGCCGCGGGCGAGAGCCACGGGTCGGTGAAGAGCACGACCTTGGCCCCCCGGTCGTGCGCGCGGCGGGCGAACTCGACGATGTCGCGCTGGTAGCGGCGGTAGTCGAAGACCACCACGACGTCGCGCCGCCCGATGTCCACCGAGAAGGCGGCCAGGCTCTCGGGCCGGGCGTCGAGCATCCGGGTGCCCGGCCGCAGCTGCCGCAGGTGCAGGTCGAGGTACTCGGCCAGGAGGTGGGAGAAACGCCCGCCGATCAGCGCGACCCGGCGGGACGGATCGGCCAGCAGCTCCACCGCCGCCTCCAGCTCGGCGTCCGACAGCGCGGCGAAGGACTCGTCGAGCCGCTGCCGGAACATCGCCCCGGCCCTCACCCGCAGCGAGTCCGAGCTCGCCCCGTCGCCGAGCTGCTGGGCGAGCGTGAGCGGGGAGGCCCGCCGCGCCTCGATCTCGTCCCGCAGCGCCTGCTGGAACGCGCGGTACCCCCCGAAGCCCAGCCGGGCCACGAACCGGACCACGGTGGGCGCGCTCACGCCCGCGCGCTCGGCCAGCCGCGCCGAGGTCTCCAGCCCGGCCGTGGGATAGTTCGCCAGGAGGGTCCTCGCGATCAGCCGCTCCCCCGCCGAGGAGTCCGCCAGGCTGCGCCGTAGCCGCTCCGCGACCGAGACGAAGGTCTCCGTACTCTCCCCTGGCACCTCGCCCGCCTCCGTCCTGCCGACCCCACCGGTCATCGCAACCCCATCCGACCGTATCGGGTCGTCCAGGCCCCCGTCGTGGCCGGTCGGCGCGCCCGGAAGACGGAACCCGTCCGTCTCCCGCGGAGCGGACGGCACCGCGTCGAACGCGACATTGAATATTGTCCGATCCATGAGCACTCACTATGACGTGGTGGTTCTCGGAGCCGGCCCCGGGGGTTACGTGGCCGCGATCCGGGCCGCCCAGCTCGGTCTGAGCACCGCGATCGTCGAAGAACGCTACTGGGGCGGTGTCTGCCTCAACGTGGGATGCATCCCCTCCAAGGCCCTGCTGCGCAACGCCGAACTCGCCCACCTGTTCACCCGCGAGGCCAAGACGTTCGGCATCCGCGTCGAGGGCGAGGTCACGTTCGACTACGGCGAGGCCTTCCGGCGCAGCCGCAAGGTCGCCGACGGGCGGGTCAAGGGCGTGCACTACCTGATGAAGAAGAACGGCATCGCCGAGTACGACGGGCACGGCACGTTCACCGACCCCCACACCCTCCGGGTGACCGGACCCGACGGGGCCGAGCGGACGGTGACGTTCGGCCACTGCGTCATCGCGACGGGCGCGACCACCAGGCTGCTGCCGGGGACGTCGGTCGGTGACCGGGTCGTGACGTACGAGGAGCAGATCCTGAGCGAGGACCTGCCCGAGAGCGTCGTCATCGCGGGGGCGGGCGCCATCGGCGTCGAGTTCGCGTACATCCTGCACAACTACGGGGTCAAGGTGACGATCGTCGAGTTCCTCGACCGCGTCGTCCCGCTGGAGGACGAGGAGGTCTCGGCGGAGCTGGCACGGCGCTACAAACGGCTCGGCATCGAGATCCTGACCTCCACCCGGGTGGAGTCCATCGACGACTCCGGCGGCCCCGATCGCAAGGTGCGGGTGACGGTCACGCGCGACGGGCGGCAGCAGGTCCTCGAAACCGGCAAGGTGCTGCAGGCGATCGGCTTCCAGCCCCGGGTGGAGGGGTACGGGCTGGAGCGGACCGGGGTCGCCCTGACCGACCGGGGCGCGATCGCCGTCGACGGCCGGTGCCGTACGAGCGTGCCGCACATCTTCGCCATCGGCGACGTGACCGCCAAGCTGATGCTCGCGCACGCGGCCGAGGCGATGGGGATCGTCGCGGCGGAGACCATCGCCGGCGCCGAGACCATGGAGCTCGACTACGTGATGATCCCCCGGGCGACGTACTGCCAGCCCCAGATCGCGAGTTTCGGCTTCACCGAGACGCAGGCCCGGGATCTGGGCTTCGACGTGAAGGTGGCGAAGTTCCCGTTCAGCGCCAACGGCAAGGCCCACGGCCTGGGCGACATCACGGGATTCGTCAAGATCCTGAGCAACGCCGAGCACGGTGAGCTGCTCGGCGCCCACCTGATCGGTCCGGAGGTCACCGAGCTGCTGCCCGAGCTGACGCTGGCCCAGCAGTGGGATCTGACGGTCGCCGAGGTGGCGCGCAACGTGCACGCCCACCCCACGCTGGGCGAGGCGGTCAAGGAGGCGATCCACGGGCTGGCAGGACACATGATCAACATGTGACGGACGGCCGGCGGCTCCTCGGGAGCGAGGAGACCGCCGGCCGCGCGGAGGGCGTCATGGCCCATGCCCCGGGGCCGCAGGGGAGGTGGGCCCGGGGCCGGCCCGGCACCAGAGGGCTCTAAAGGACCACAGAAGGCCCCAAGAAGCACTCAGAAAGCCGAGGTGTAGGAGGTCAGGGATCGCTGATTCACCCGGGTGACGGCGTTGTAGCAGACGACGTCACGAACCGTCGCGGTCAGGCCGCCGGTCCCCCAGAGGGTGAGCAGATTGCAGTATTCGGGGCCGGCGCCGAAGGCGGTGACCTGGACGTGGTCGGGCAGGACGCCGACCCTCGGGAAGATGACCAGACGCAGACCGGCCCCGGCGGTCTGCACGGTGTTCAGGCTCCCTTGGGAGTTGTGGTTGACCGCCGGGGGCAGCGGTGAGTAGGGGCCGGCACTGGCCGGGCTGTGGTCGAAGGTGTAGGCGAAGTTCTTCGGCGGGATCGCCGCCCCGGTGATGGCCCGCTCACGCTGGTAGGTGAGGCTCCAGCCGGTGTTGAGCGGGACGTTGAGGGCGTTGTGGCAGCGCACCTGGACCACCTGGGCGCCGGGGATCGACGCCCACCCGCCCACCTTGCAGCGGGCCGGCTGGGCGGGGTCGCGCGCGGTCACCTGGACGCCGCCGCTGCGGCCCGGTGAGCCGAGGCCGGGCAGCGTGACCGTCCAGATCCCCGGGGGGCCGGGGGCGACGACGTTGGGCGGGCCTCCGGCGGAGTTGAACTGGGTGGCGATCGCCGCGCCGCTGTAGTGGACGTAGCCGAACGCCTGAGGCGCGGGCAGCACCCCGCTGCTCTCCTCGAAGACGACGGTGAAGGGGATCGTCACCGGGGCGCCGCCGTACCGGTAGCAGCGCACCGCCACGAACTGGTCGGGTCCCGAAGGGCCCCACCACAGGGTCTGGCACCAGTGGGGGCCGTCGGAGACGGCCGTGACGTGGGCGACGCCGCCGTTGGTCGCGATCTGGGGGAACCTCACCAGGGTCACCCCGCCGGGCGGGGTCGCGACCGAGACGTTGAAGGCGGCCGGCCAGCTTCCGGCCTGGTGGGCGAGGTTGGGGATGCCGTTGGGGACGTCGACGTAGGCGAAGCCCCACCGGTTGGGGACCGCCGCCCGCGCGGCCGTGTCCGTGGCGACGAGCCCTGTCGTGAGCAGGGCGGATACACAGAGGATTCGAGCGATGACCTTCCGTAACTGACGCATGCCGTTCTCCATCGGCTGAGGGGAGGGATCTCCAGACACGACCGGGACGCCGGCACGGCAAGCGGAGCGAAGCCGAGTCAAGTGCCTGGTTTACACGCCTTCCTTGACCTCCTGACTTCCGGTAGACCGCGCACCACCGGAGGAGCCGGCCTTCCGGTCGCCGTGACCACACGAGAGGCGAGAGGGGCGGAGGCCGGCGCCCGCCGGACACCCGAGGGCGCCCCGGCGCGCTCCGCACGGAGACGGCCTCCCGACCCGACCACACCGCCGTCTCGCGACAGCGGGTTTTCGTTTGATTACTCTAGGTCATGGTACGGCGTGGGCGCGGCCCGTCAACCCCTCGCGACCAGGGCGATCCCGACAGGTGCGGCGCTCTCCGCGGCTCCTGGGAACGCCGTGAACACCGAGGCTGCCGGGACACCGGAGAACGGCGCCCTCACGCCTTTCCGGAAGGCGGGCCCTGCGGGCCGCGGGCGTTCCGAAGAGAGCAGGCCACGTCGGCGTCGATCGTGAAGAAGTCGTAGAGGCCGGTCATCCGCAGGAGCCGCTCGAAATGACCCCCCACCCCCGCCAGGCGCATCCACCCCCCCGCCTCGACGGCCCTGGTCATCCCGCCGAGGAACGTCCGCAGGCCGTTGGAGTCGCAGAAGGTGACACCCTCGACGTCGAGGACGAGCCGGGTGTGACGGCCGGCCAGCAGATCGCCGACGGCGTCTCGCAGCAGGGCGCTGGAGGTCCGATCGATGTCGCCGGTGACGGTGAGCACGGCGCATCCGGCCTCCGGGTGGTGAGCGACGCGGACGAGCAGTTCCCTACTCATCACCCGTCCCTTCACGCCCGCGGAGCGGCCCGCGCCGACGGACCGCCCGCCCCGATCACAAGGTATACCCCTCTACCGGCGGACCCGGCGGTGATCAGGAGACATGTGGGTAACGTTCGCCGGCCGCGGAACGGCCCGGACGGCCCTTTGCCCCCCCTTTCCCGCTCCGGCCCTCCGGAGAGGCGAGGGCGCGCGGAGGCCTGCATCGTCGCGGACGGCTCTCCGCCCGCCCCGCCGGCCCCCGGAGAGACCAGGGACCCCCGGGGGACGCCCCGGCACGTCTCACCACAGAGCCACAAAACCATAACTGGACACCAAGGGTAGCCATGTATTTACTTTGAGTGATCTCATTGGCACCACCGGACTCAGGAGAAGCATGCGTCGCAACAGGCTCACGACCATCGCCACGGCCGCCCTGATCGGCTGCGCCGGCCTGACGACGGTGGCCGCTGCCACCCCGGCCTCCGCCTCCGCCCCCCAGCCCTCGGCGGCCGACTTCAGCGGTTACCAGATCGTCAAGCTGCCCAACGCCAACGTCCCCAACTTCACCCGCCGCACGGTCCGCTGCCCCAGCGGCAAGCGGGCCGTCGGAGGCGGCGCCGAGGCCCAGGGCAACGGGGCGATCCTCGTCGGCTCCTTCCCCACCGACGACGGCACCGGCTGGATCGGCATCGGCCGCCAGATCGGCTACAACGACGTCGGCATCAGCGTCTACGCGATCTGCGCCACCGTCAGCTAGCGCTCGCACGTCGCCCCCGGCCGGATGCCCCCGCAGTCCGGCCGGGTCTCCCCCCGGCGGCCGGCGTGGAGCCCCACCCCGGCCGGCCGGGCTCCCCGGGAGCGCTTTCGGACCTCACGCCCGTGATCGCTCCCGGGAAACCTGTCTCAGGTGAAGGTCGTCGAGAAGGGCCTGGGTCGCGACGGCGACGATCTCCACGGCCCGCTCGAACGCCTCGGCGTTGCGCGCGGACGGCACCCGGAACCCGGAGATCTTGCGGACGTACTGCAGCGCGGCCGCCCGTACGTCCTCATCGGTCACGTCACTGGCGTAGGGCTCCCGAAGGGTTTTGATACTCCGGCACATGCAAGGGACCCTACGCCGGCCCACCGACAAGATTCCGTAAGCGCCGAACGGGCGGCCGAGGCGGCGCGGAGGAACGGCGGCCCGCTCCCCGCCGGAACGATCCACCATGTACCCGATGACCAAGCGGACGTAATCTCCTAGCAAAGACAACGCAAAGTAGGAGATCGTCCATGGCCGATATCCCCTCGACCGCCTCGCCCTCACCGGAAGAACCGGCACGCACGTCGGAGAGGACGAGCAGGATGACTCCGCCGCAGCTCAACACCAACGTGCCGCACTCCGCCAGAATCTGGAACTACCTGCTGGGCGGAAAGGACAACTACCTCGCCGACCGCCAGGCGGGAGACCGGATCCGCCAGGTCTTCCCCGGCATGGTCGACATCGCCCGCCACTCCCGGTACATGCTCGCCCGAACCGTGCGCTTCCTCGCCGAGGCGGGCGTCCGCCAGTTCCTGGACATCGGCACCGGCCTTCCCACCGTGGACAACACCCACCAGGTCGCCCAGCGGGTGGCCGCGGAGTCACGTGTCGTCTACGTCGACAACGACCCCCTCGTCCTGGTGCACGCCCAGGCGCTGCTCACCAGCACCCCTCAGGGCGCCACCGACTACATCGAGGCCGACGTCCGCGACCCCGGCCTCATCCTGCGGGAGGCCGCCAGGACACTGGACCTCACCCGGCCCACCGCGCTCATGCTGATGGGGATCCTGGGCCTCGTCACCGACTACGACGAGGCGCGCTCGATCGTGAACCGGCTGATGGCGGCCCTGCCCTCGGGCAGCTACCTGGCGCTTTACGACGGCACCGACACCGACCCCGCGTACGTCGAGGCTCTGCGCCGCCACAACGAGGGCCCCGGCGTGGTCCCCTACACCCCTCGCAGCCCGGAACGGATCGCCGGCTACTTCGACGGCCTGACGCTGCTGGAGCCCGGCGTCGTGCCGGTGACCCGGTGGCGGCCGGATCCCAACCCCTGGGGCGCGGCCCCCGAGGTGGCCTGCGCGGGCGGGGTCGCGCGCAGGCCGTAGATCTTCTTCGGGCCCCCAAGGGGCCGCCGTCCCTCCGGCGCCCCCGGACTCGGCGCCGGTCTCCGCGGACTCCGGCGCCGAGACGGAATTCAGGCCGACGGCGGGGAAGAGACGCCGAAAAGCGATCGGCGCGCTCACGTGGAGACGTGAGCGCGCCGACCGGACACGGTGCGCCGCCAGGGACTCGAACCCCGGACCCGCTGATTAAGAGTCAGCTGCTCTAACCAACTGAGCTAGCGGCGCCCGACCTGGATAAGACTACCGGACCGGGACAAGTGGTCGATACACAAGGGGACGCCGGAGAGCAGGGCCCGGCAGGAGGCGCGGGAGCTTTCCGGGACGGGTGAAGGGTCCTGAAAGGACAGGTCCCAAAAGGACAGGGCGGGCGAAAGGCGAGGCGCGGAGCACGGTGGGAGCGGTCCGGGGCTCGTGACTTTTCCCTCCCGCGCACCAGGTCACGGCCCGGTTTCCCACCCTGATCCGGCCCGGTCCCGTTTAGCCCGCCGCGCGAGGGTACTCGGGAGCGGGTCAGAGAATCCTCACAAAGGAGAAAACAACGTGCAGCCTGAACTCTGGAACTACCAGCCCCACCTCCACGACGCCGACGACACCTTCGACATCGCGGGCTACCACGTGGAGGCCACCGACGGGAAGATCGGTTCCGTCGACGAGGCCACCTACGACGTCGGTGAGAGCTACCTCGTCGTCGACACCGGCCCCTGGATCTTCGGCAAGAAGGTCCTGCTTCCGGCCGGTACGGTGACCCGGATCGACCCGCAGGAGCGCAGTGTCCACATCGCGCGGACCAAGGACGAGATCAAGCACTCTCCCGAGTTCGACGAGGCCACCTTCAAGGAGCGCACCTACCGCGACACCGTCGGCGACTACTACGGCCGCCTCCCCGGCATGGGCGGTCCCGGCGTCTGACCCCTCATCGCCGTCGAACGGCAAGGGCCCCGGCTTCGGCGGGGCCCTTCGTTCTGTCCTCCCCCGTCTCCCCCCGGGGTTTCCCGTACGTTCCCCGGGGTGCCGCCGTACGGACCGGGCGAGAGGTCCCGAAGGACGCCCGATCACGAACCCGTCCGGCGGAGCCGGCGTCAGGGCCAGGACGGCTCACCGGAGGGGTCGGCGGGACCGGGAAGCACGTCGAGCCGTTCCAGAAGGGTCAGGAAGGTGGAGGCGTACGGCGAGTCGCGCGTGACGGCCGCGACGCGGTTCCAGTCGACCTGCTCGCGCAGCGCCCTGACCTGGGCAAGCAGCGAGCCGTAGTCACAGCTGTGCTCCGAGAGGGGAAGCAGCCACGAGATGACGAGGTCGGTGGCCTCCAGCACGGGCAGGATCACCGCGGACGCCTTCAGCGGCTCGGCCCGCGCGAGCAGTTCCGGGGTGACGGGGTGGTCGCAGATGCTGAAGATCAGATCCACCAGCCTGCCCTCGTCGTAGGCCTTCACCAGCCAGTCCTCCGGGGGCTTCACCGTCTCGAAGCCGAGGTCGCGCAGCGCCTTCAGAGCCGCAGGCACGTCCTCCTGGGGCAGGACGAAATCCACATCGTGCAGCGAGGGCGCCGCCCCGCGTGCGTACGCCGCGCATCCTCCCGCGAGCGCGAATCGGACGTCCGCCTCTTTCAGCGCGCTGCTCGCCCGCTTCAGCGTCTCCAAAATCGCGTCGGTCACCTCGTGGCTGTGGCTTCCCATACCCCCCGCGTACCCCATCGTTCCGTAGATAGGCATAGCGAACTTTGACCAGGGTAAGGCCCCTCCATGATTGAGCCGAACAAGGGACGCGACGAGGAGCCTGAGTCCGGGGAGAGCCACAAGGAGCGGGTGAACCGGGAACTCGGCGAGCTGCTCCAGGGTCTGCGTGTGGCGGTCACCGGAGTCCAGGTCCTTTTCGCCTTCCTCCTGACTCTGCCGTTCGCGACGGGTTTCCACAAGCTGAGCTCCGTCGGTCGATGGCTCTTCTTCATCGCCCTGTTAAGCGCCGCTCTGGCCTCTGTCTGCTTCATCACCCCCGCCGCCCAGCATCGCCTGCTGTTCCGGACCTCGCTGAAGGAGAAGATGCTGCGCCGCGCCAACGAACTCGGCATCGTCGGTGCGGGCGGGCTCGCGATCGCGATGACCAGCTCGGTGGCCCTCGTCGCGGAGACGGTCATCAACGCCTGGCCGGCCGCGCTGTTCGGAGGCACGGTCGCCCTGGCCAGCACCTGGCTGTGGATCCTCCAGCCGATCGTCGATCTGCACCGGATAAAGCATGTTACGTCGTAAATTGTGAGGGCAGGTGCCTGTTATGGCTACTTTGCTTTGGATCATCGCAGTTGTTCTCGTCATCTCCGGGATCTATGTGATCCTCGCCCGGCGCGACCTCCTCTGGGGGATCGTCCTCATCGTTCTCGGCTTCCTCGTCGGCCCTGGAGGGGTGAGCATTTTCAACGTCTGACGCGGGCGGGAAGGCCCGCGCGGAAGCACATCTTCATCACATCGTAAAAAGTCGCCCCGACTTCCCGTAGGAAACATCAGAAGCCTCAGCGGGCCGGGTTTCCACCCGGCCCGCTTCTTCTCATCCCGGAAGAGCCCCCGGAAGAGCGGGGGAAAGGGCTAGAGACGGTAAAGACCGTATGCCCGTCCCAGCACCGGCAGGGCCACGTTGCGCACCCGGATACCGCCGGGCGTCACCCCCCGCTCCGTCCCCGCGTGCGCGTGACCGTGCACGATCAGGTCGGCGCCCTCGGCGTCCACCGCCTCGGCCAGCAGGTAACTGCCGAGGAAGGGGTAGATCTCCAGGGGTTCCCCGATGAGGGTGTCCTTGACCGGCGAATAGTGCGACAGCACGATTCTGCGGTCGGCGTCCAGCTCCTTGAGCGCCACCCGCCAGCGGTCCGCGATGCGCTTGGTGTGCCCGACGAACGCCTTGATCTCCGGCTCACCGAAGTCACTGGCGCACTTGCCCGCGTACCCCCCGCCGAAGCCCTTCCCCCCGACCACGCCCAGCCGTGCCCCGTCGACGTCGAGCACGACCGCCTCGTCGTGCAGCACCTTGATCCCCACCTCGGAGAGCATGGCGGCGATCTCCGCCGGATGGTTGGAGTGGTGGTCGTGATTGCCCAGCACGGCGACCACGGGAACCGGCAGATCGCGGAACTCGTCCGCCACCACCCGGGCCTCCTCCAGCGTGCCGTGCCGGGTCAGGTCCCCGGCGAGCAACAGCACGTCGGCGTGCTCCCCGATGTCACGCAGGTGGACACGGTAACGACCCCTCAGGCTCTCGTCCAGGTGGACGTCCCCGACCGCCGCGATCCGCAACTCCCTCACAGTGTCTCCTCCTGCCCAGGCTCCGGGTCACGGACCTCCATGACGACGATCTCGTTGCGGACGGTCAGCCCGGGAGCCGCCTCACGAGCCACGTCGGCGATCAGCAGACGGCGTTCCTCACCCGTCACCCGGCCCCGGAGGAAGAGCTGCCCGCCCCGGACGTCCACCCGGATGCCGAGCTCGTGTGTCCTCTCGTCCTCGGCCAGCGCGCTTTGCACGCGCGCGGCGACATACTGCGGAGCCTCCATCGTCGAACTCCTTTCACCCAGAAACCTCGCGTTCCCAGCAGACTCGGGGTGAAACGCGTTTAAAGCCCCGCCGGAGGGAAGTCAGGACGGTCGGATGCCTAGGACGCAGGCACGCTCTCGGTCGTATTTTCGTCGTATTCCCCACGGAGCGATGCCTGTGAAGATCGCAATGGTGTCCGAGCACGCCAGCCCCCTGGCCACGGTGGGAGGCGCCGACGCGGGCGGCCAGAACGTCCACGTCGCCGCGCTCTCCCGCGCGCTGGCCGCGCGGGGGCATCGGGTGACCGTCTACACCCGCCGGGAGTCGCACCTCCAGCCGGAGGAGGTCGCCCTCGCCCCGGGAGTCACCGTGGTCCACGTCCCGGCGGGGCCCGCCGTCCCCATGGCCAAGGACGACCTGCTCGGCTGGATGCCCGAGTTCGGCCGCCGGCTCGCCCGGCACTGGCGCGCCGCGCCCCCCGACATCGCCCACAGCCACTTCTGGATGAGCGGCCTGGCCACGCTGACGGCGGCCCGCGACAGCGCGGTGCCCGTCGTGCACACCTTCCACGCCCTCGGTACGGTCAAGCGGCGTCACCAGGGCGAGGCGGACACCAGCCCGGCGACGCGCGTCAAGGCGGAGAGGCTCATCGCCCGCCAGGTGGACAGGGTGATCGCGACCTGCTCCGACGAGGTGGCCGAGCTACGCCGGATGCGGATCCCCGGCGACGCCACGCGGGTCGTCCCCTGCGGTGTCGACCCGCACGCCTTCACCCCTTCGGGCCCCAGAGTGGATCTGGGACCCGGTCCCATCCTCCTCGCCCTCGGCCGCGCGGTGCCGCGTAAGGGCGTGGAGACCACGATCCGCGCCCTGCGCCACGTGCCCGGAGCCACCCTCGTGGTCGCCGGAGGCTGCCCCGGCGAGCCGGAGCCGGAACGCCTGTCACGTGTCGCCGACGCGTGCGGGGTGGCCGGCCGCGTCCGTTTTCTGGGCCGGGTGAGCCGCGAGGAGGTCCCGGTGCTGATGCGCTCGGCGGACGTCGTGGTGAGCGTGCCGTGGTACGAGCCGTTCGGCATCGTGCCCCTGGAGGCCATGGCCTGCGGTGTCCCGGTGGTCGCCTCGGCCGTGGGCGGCCATCTGGACACGATCGTTCCCGAGGTCACGGGCCTGCTGGTCCCACCACGCGACGAGGAGACCCTCGGCCACGCGCTGAGGAGACTGCTCACCGACCCGCTCCTGCTCAAGGCGTACGGCGCGGCCGGAGCCGAACGGGCGAGATCGCGCTACGGCTGGAGCCGGGTGGCGGCCCGGACCGTCGCCGTCTACAGCGAGGCGCAGGCCTCCCGCGGACGGACCTCGGACATGAGGGGCGACCGCTCGGGGGACGGGCGCGGCCTGGACCGGGGAGGACACGGACTGAATCCAGGGAGATCGCGAAGGGCGGGGTGACCCGGGCGAGAGCCGGGAACACGGAGATGTCCGGTCCCCGGTACCGGGGACCGGACATCCCGCGCGGGCTCATCCACCGGTGGCCCGATGGACACCACGGGCCGTGGAGCGGTCGATCGCCGCCTTGACCATGCCGAAGATGGCCCCCTGGATGGCCGCCGCGACAAGGATCTCGCCCCAGCCGTACTCTCCCGACGTCGCCTGGGGAGGCTCCTCCTTGCCCGAGGCGAACTTCCACACCTGCTTGAACACGGCGCCCGCGACGGCACCGCCGAGCATTCCGCTCACCATTCCCGCACCCCTGGACACGACTCTGCCCAACGCTCCGTCCTCCGTTCCGCTCTCGTCGTTCTTCTCCCCCGCGCCAGGAGGCGGGGGGCGCCTCGCGATCCCGCCCTCCGGGCGGTCAGACGACCGGAGGGTCGTCGTAGCGGCGCTCCTCGTAGACACGGTGATGAACCACCGGGTCCTCGATCACGGTCGTGGTGGGCGCCACCGCCCGGCGGGCGACCCTGAACCGGTAGATCGCGAACAGCAGCCAGGCGAGGCCGCCGAGCATCAGGATGACCCCGACGACGTTGACATCGAACCCGGCGATGTCGAACTCGACCGCCCACGTGAGGATCGCGCCGAGCATGATGAGGATGATGCCACCTGCGATGGTCATGGGGATTCCCTCCTTAGAACCAGCGCCTCATCACCTATCCCTCACGCGAATCTCAAACGTCACCCCGGAGAAGCCGTTGAAACACGACCGCCCGATCGTCGTCATGGGTCTGATGGGCTCGGGAAAGTCCTCGGTCGCCCGGCTCCTGGCCCGCGAGCTCGGCCGGGACCTGCGCGACAGCGACCCCGACCTCGCCGCGCGATACGGCGGCAGGACCGCGGCGGAGACCTTCGTCCTGGAGGGGACGGACGTGCTCCACGAACGGGAGTCACGGCACCTGCGTGAGGCGCTGGCACTGACGCCGCCGGCGGTGATCGCCGCAGCGGCGAGCGTGGTCGACGCCCCCGCCAACCGCGCGGCGCTGGGCCCGGCCCTGGTGATCTGGCTGGACGCCCCCGCGAGCGTGCTCGCCGAGAGGATGCGCTCCGGCGAGCACCGTCCGCACTTCGAACCGGACCTGGAGGCGATGCTGGTGAGACAGCACGCCCGCCGGGGAGCACTGTTCGCCGAGGTCGCCGACCTGGTCTTCGACGTGTCCGCGACCACCCCGCAGGAGGTGGTCGCCGCGGTGATCGGGTCACTGGACCGGGACGCCTCCCGCCCCTCCTGACCCGCCCGCGCCCTCGGCCCCTCCCCCATCCGGGATCCGGCCCCGCCCACGCCGACCGGCTCCTCGACGCGGGCACGCCGCTTCGGGAGGTACGTCGCGATGCTCAACGAGCGACGGAGGATCCACCCGTGACGCCCACTTCGGAAGACCCGCTCCGGCGAGCGTGCGAACGAAATTCGGATGGATTATCCGCCTCGCCGTTTCGCCTTAAGGCCGCCTGCCGGAAAGCGGCCCGTGCCGGACCGTCCCCTCTCACTTGCGGAGCGCCTTCCGGAAGGTGAGGATTTACCAAATGACTCACCTAGGACCACCAGAAAACGGGGCCGGCGATGCTGAACGCTCAACGCCGCCCGGCCGGGTTCCTCCGTTATCGGAGGAAAACCACCGGGAACCGAACCGCGATCACACCGTCGATCGACGAGGGCATCACCCTCGAAAACGGCGCCCCACCCCCGGACGCCCTACGCCCAGGCGCCCTACGTCCGGACGCTTTACATCCGGACGCTTTACGTCCGGACACGGAGCGACTACTCGGCGCGGACGCCATCCGGTCGCGAATCGAGCGGCTCACGCTGAGCGCCGGCAGCGACATCGCGATTCTGATGACGGGCGGCCCGCGAAATCCGGCGCTCGCCCCGCCGGTGACGCTTCTCGACCCGCGAGTGCGTGAACGAAGAGCCGCGATCCGCGCTGTCGGCCCGGACGGCCTCCGCGATAACCCGCCCACACCGGCCTACGCCCGCGGACTGGCCGAGATCGGCGCCGAGGTCCGGACCGTTTCAATCCCGCCGACTCACATGACCGTCTACGACCGGCGGATCGTCCTGCTTCCGGCCGACCCTGCCAACGCCGCGGCCGGAGTGGTCCAGATGACCGGGAAGGGCGCCGTCGCCGTGATCGTCGCGCTCTTCGAACAGGTCTGGGCCTGCGCCCTGCCCCTTGAGGCACCCCCCGCCCCGGGCGACGCCGGTCCGTCCCCTCAGGAACGGGAGCTGCTCAAGCTCCTCGCCGAGGGGCTCACCGACGCGAGAGCGGGCCGACACCTGGGAGTCTCCCCGCGGACGGTCCGCCGCATGGTGGCCGACATGATGAGCCGTCTCGGCGCCCGCAGCCGCTTCGAGACCGGTCTCCGCGCCTCCGAAAGAGGATGGATCTGACCCTCGTACCACCGGCGCCGGAACAACTGCGATACCCGGCCGTCGTCTCCGGCGACCGGTCAGAGCCCCTGAACCCATCGAACACGGCGCTCTGTCCGGTTGCGGATAAATCGAGCGACAACGCGCCGGCTTCGGCGCCGAGGCGACGCCCGCCCGAACGGCGAAGCCCGGGGCGGCTGGGCCGACCCGGGCTTTCGATGCGGTGCGCCGCCAGGGACTCGAACCCCGGACCCGCTGATTAAGAGTCAGCTGCTCTAACCAACTGAGCTAGCGGCGCCTGCGACGGGGGTAACTCTAGCAGCAGCCCCGCCGATGGCGTACATCGAACGTCCATCCGGCGGACGCCGGGCGGGCGCCCCAGGCCGTGCCGGCCGCCCCCGATACGGCGGGCGCTCCCTGCTCCCGATACGGCGAGGGGCCGGACAGTCCCCCAACTGTCCGGCCCCGGCCCAACAGACTCGGGGCCGGACAGTCCCCCAACTGTCCGGCCCCGGCCTCTTCGCGGGCCCTTCCTTCGTCTCCCCCAAGACTCCGGTGGCTCCGCGCAGGGACGCGATCCCCCTCGCGCCCTTTATCCGGTGAAAAGTCTCTGCAATGCTCCCCCCGGGCTTCGCAGAACCCCTTGACCTGCTTCAACAGTACAGAACCAAATGTAAGGAGCACGTCATCGGCGGGTTGATTTTGGGCCTACACCCAAAGATGACCCGGTATCACCGCCGAGCACCCCGCGATCACTCGGGTAGTTCGAGGGCGATCTCCATGTTCTCCCGCAGCGCCCGGCTCACGGTGCAGTATCGGTCCTCGACACGCCGGGCCACGGCCCGGAAGACCTCGGCTGCCTTCTCATCGCCCTCGGGATACTCCACATCGTAGGTGATGGTGATCTGGCCGAGCAGCGTCGGTTCGATCTTCTCGGCCTGGACGGTCATGGCCAGGCGGGCCAGGCGGTGACCCCGCTGGGCGGTGAGCGGCTCGACGGTGACGATGTTGCAGCCGCCCAGCGCGGCCAGCAGCAGCTCCACGGGCGTGAACACCCCCTGGTCGTCCCCACCGCCCATGGCGACCTCGGCTCCGCGTCCGTTGCGGGCCACGAACCCGTCTTCGGTCCGCTCGACGTTCACCAGTGCCATGACCATCCTCCTGCCTGCTCTTCTCGTGCCGGTCAACCTATTCAACCGGCCGGCGCGGACGGCCTAGGCGTCGGGATGCCTGGACAGGTAGTCGATGTAGAAGGGGCGCAACGCCTCGCCGAGCCGTCCCTCGCCCGACGCCACGGCGTCGCTGAGCAGGGCCGAGAGCCGGCTCAGATCGTTGGCCGTCTCGTCCTCGTTCCCGGTGGAGGCCTCCGCCGCCGGGATCACCTTGAGCAGCTCCCACAGAAAGGCCAAGTCCCCGTGCCGCACGGCGTAACGGACCGCGCGGTCATGCAGTTGCTGGGCCGACAGCGCTTCCAGCTCGTCCGTTTCCAACTGCCCCACCTCCTCACGCCCCTTCTGCCCCCGGATCGCGCCGACCATGCACGTTCAGTGGACCAGCCGGACGATCATCTTCCCGGTGTTGACGCCGCGGAGCATGTCGACGAAAGCGGCCGGGGCGTTCTCCAGACCGTCGACGACGGTCTCCCGGAAGGTGAGGTCCCCGTCGCGGAGCCAGGTCCCCATCTCGGCGATCATGTCGGGCAGCCGGTCGAGGTGGTCGCTGACGATGAACCCGCGCAGGGTGAGCCGCTTTCCGACGACCAGGGAGAGGTTGCGCGGGCCCGGAGGCGGCTCGGTGACGTTGTAGACGGAGATCGCCCCGCACATCGCGGCGCGGCCGTATCTCCTGAACGCGGCGAGGGCGGCCTCCAGGTGGTCGCCTCCGACGTTGTCGAAGTAGACGTCGATTCCCTCGGGGGCCGCCCGCGCGAGCTGGTCCATGACGGGGGCCTTCCTGTAGTTGAAGGCGGCGTCGAAGCCGAGCGTCTCCGTCAGGTAGGCGACCTTCTCGTCCGAGCCGGCGCTGCCCACGACCCGGGAGGCCCCCTTCAGCCGCGCGATCTGCCCGACCAGGCCACCCACCGCCCCGGCCGCGCCGGAGACGAAGACCGCCTCGCCCCGCCGGAATCCGGCGATGTCGAGCAGGCCGACATAGGCGGTGAGGCCCGGCATGCCGAGCACGCCCAGGTAGGCCGAGAGAGGGACGCCGGGGATCTCCTCGACCACGCGCGCCTGCCCGGCGTCGATCACGGCGTACTCGCGCCAGCCGTACCCGTGCAGGACGTGGACGCCGGGCAGGAGGCCGGGGGCGCGCGACTCGACCACCACGCCGACCGCACCGCCGTCGAGGGGCCGGCCGAGCTGGAACGGCGGGAAGTAGGACTCGGCGTCGTTCATGCGCCCCCGCATGTAGGGGTCGACGCTCATGAAGAGGTTGCGGACGAGGACCTGCCCCTGGCGGGGGGCGGGAAGCTCCGTCGCCGCCCGCGCGAAGTTGTCCGGCGTCGGCCAGCCGTCGGGGCGCGAGGCGAGACGGATCTCCCGCGAGGAGATCGTACGGCCCGCGGACCCGGCGGCGCCGGGCACGGGGTCGGGCGTGGAGTCGGACATGAAGTCGGACATGGTGGCCTCCTCGGCGGTTCGTGTTCCTCACCGATGCCCTTCCCCGATCTCCTCGGGGGGCATCGCCTCCTTGGGACCTCTCCGGGACACCGCCCCTGCCGCCGGGGAGCCGCCGAGGGCGCCGGGGAGGCTGGAGGACGCTGGAGACGGGACCCCGCGGCGCACCTTACCGTCACCGGAGGACCACTCAATGTCACGACGCGAACACGAGACCTCCACGGCACCCCCGGAGTGTTTAGTGTCCAGGTATGACCGTCCCCCAAGGTGCGGATCCATCGCCCGTCAATCTCCCATGCGAGGATGCCCAAACGTGAGAATCATCATCAAAGTTCTGGCTGTGGCGGCCGCCCTGTGGGCGGCCACCGAGCTCGTGAACGGCATCACGGTGTCCGCCTCCACCACCCCCAACAAGATCGGCACACTGGTCGCGGTGGCCCTTGTCTTCGGCGTCGTCAACGCGGTGCTCAAGCCGATCATCAAACTCCTCGGCTGCGCCTTCTACGTACTGACCCTGGGCCTGTTCGCGCTGGTCGTGAACGCGGGTCTGCTGCTCCTCACGAGCTGGATCGCCGCCCAGCTCCACCTGCCCTTCCACGTGGACGGCTTCTGGGCCGCCTTCTGGGGCGCGATCATCGTCGGGCTCGTGAGCTGGCTGATCGACCTGGTCGCCGGCGACTGACGCCCGCGAGGGACCCCTCGCCTTCGCGGTGCCCGCCTCCGCGGGCGGGGGTCGGGGGCGCGGGGGTCGGGCGCGAGGGTGGGGCCGGGGCCGGGGCCGGGGTCAGCCGACCGAGCCCCGGTCGCGCAGCCTGGGGGCCTGGACGATACGGCGAGGGCGGGCCTCGCCGTCGACGGCGGCCACGACCAGGCGCACGGCCGCCCGGATGATGCCCTCGATGTCCCAGTCGACCGTGGTGAGCCCGGGAGTGAGCAGGCCCGACATCGGATGGTTGTCATACCCCATCACCGACACGTCGCCGGGGATCCCAAGGCCCCGCCCGGCCGACGCCGCGTAGACCCCGTAGGCGATCGAGTCGGCGAAGCAGAAGAACGCCCGATGCCCGTCGGCGAGCACCCCGCCGGCCACGGAGGTGGCCGCCGTCAGCGCCTGGGGCGCGGTGACCACCTCGATGTCCAGCCCGAGCCGCCCCGCCTCGGCCAGGACGTGTACGTCGGCGGGACGGTCAGGGGTGCTGGACCGGGTCGGGGTGAGGACGGCGACACGCCGCCTACCCCGGTTCCTCAGGTGTTCGAGCGCCAGGGTGACACCCGCGCGGTTGTCGAACACCACCTCCCCCGCCGTCCGTGCCCCGGCCAGCGCGTCGCCGATCGACACCACGGGCAGGTTCTCGCACAGCTCGGCCCAGAGCGGCGCCGCCGGGTCCACCGGCTGCACGATCAGCGCGTCCACCCGCTGGTCGCGGAGCTGGCGGGCGAGCGTGCGCTCGCGGGCGGGGTCTCCGGCGGCGTCCAGGATCAGCGCGTAGCGGTCGTTGTCCTTCAGCGCCCGGCCGATGCCGACGGCCAGGGCCTGCTGCCAGAGGTCCTCAAGTGAGCCGCAGAGGAGGCCGACCGTCCCGGTCGGGCCGCCGGCCAGCGCGCGGGCGATGGGGTCGGCCTCGTAGCCGAGTTCGGCGGCGGCACGGCGCACCCGCTCGATGGTCTCCTCCGACACCTGGATGCCCCGCAGGGCGTACGAGACGGAGGCCGGGGAGAGGCCGGTGGCCTTCGCCACCTCGCGGATCGTCGCGCGTTTCCGGGGCTGAGGCACCCGTCCACCCTATGTCCCGGCCCCGGCGGGAAGGGCTCCCCGCCGAGATGAGGACGGCCGGGGGCATCGCCCCCCGTACAGCGAGCCGACACGGCGTCTCCCCGGCGCGGTTCGCCGGGTCGCCGCCCCGGGTGCGATAGGGTCGAGGTAGTTACCTATATTACTGGTAGGAAATACGTTGAAGGGAGGAGTGGAAGTGACCGTCGACGTGCACCAGCACCTGTGGACCCCCGGGTTCACCGACGCGCTCCGCCGCCGTACGGCACCGCCCCGGCTGGACGGCTGGACCCTGATCCTGGACGGCGAGCCCGCCCAGGAGATCTCCCCCCGCGATCACGACCCGACCGCGCGGCGGGCGCGCAACGAGGGGCTGGAGCTGGCGCTGGTGTCGCTGTCCAGCCCGCTCGGCGTCGAGTCGCTGCCCCCCGGGGAGGCGTGGCCGATCATCGACGCCTACCACGAGGACGCCCTCGCCCTGCCGGCCCCGTTCGGGGCCTGGGCGGCGACCTGCCTCAGCGAGATCGACCCGGCCAGGCTCGCCAAGACCCTCGGCGAGGGGTTCGCCGGGCTCCAGGTGCCCGCGACCGCCGTGGGGACCCGGGCGGGCCTCACGGCACTCGCCCCGCTGCTCGACGTGCTCACCGAGCACGACCGGCCGCTCTTCGTCCACCCCGGCCCGGCGGCCGAGCCGCAGGGACCCGCCTGGTGGCCCGCCGTCGTGCCGTACGCGCAGCAGATGCACGCCGCCTGGTTCGCCTTCGCCGCCTTCGGCCGGCCCCGCCACCCCGGCCTGCGCGTCTGCTTCGCACTGCTGGCCGGACTGGCCCCGCTCCACACGGAGCGGCTGATCAACCGGGGCGGGGGCGGACGGGGCCGGGTCGACCCCCTGACCTTCGTGGAGACCTCCTCCTACGGCCCCCGCGCCATCGACGCGGTCGTCCGTGAGCTCGGCGTCGACGTCGTGGTCAACGGCTCCGACCAGCCCTACGCCACCGCCCCCGACCCCGCGCTCGGCGACGCCGCCCGGCACGCCGTCGCGGTCACCAACCCCGGCCGCCTGCTGAGCGGAGAGGAATCGCGAAAGTGAACGTGAACCGGTCCCCGGGGCCGTGGGCGCCGTGCGCTCCGCGAAGGCCCGTGACGAACCCCGCGATGAGCTACGAGACGCTTCCCGACCGCGTCCTCGACCGGCGCGAGCTTCGCGACCTGGTCGACGCGCTGGCCGCCGTCCCCTCCCGCTGGGAGGACCAGGTGGACTTTCCCGCCGGAGAGGGCAGGCACTACGCCTCCCTCCACCGGGACGCCTACGTCGACGTCTGGCTGCTGTGCTGGCGCCCCGGGGACGACACCGGCTGGCACGACCACGACGTCTCCTCGGGCGCGGTCCGGGTGGTGGCCGGGAGACTGCGGGAGTACAACCCGCGCATCGGCGGCGAGCACCTGGAGACCGTCATCCCGGCCGGGCAGTCGTTCTCCTTCGGCCCCGACCACATCCACCGGCTGACCGGCGCCGCCGCGGGCAGCGTCTCGATCCACGCCTACTCGCCGCCGCTGTGGCGGCTCGGCCAGTACTCCATCGGCGAGGGCGGCGTGATGCGCCGCGTCTCGGTCGGCTACGCCGACGAACTACGCCCCCTGGACGCGGCGGGCGGGCCGGAGCGGACGGCACCGGCCGGGCGCCCGCCGGTCCCCTCCTCGGGCTAGAAGAGCCTCGCCCTGACGGCCCCGGCCACCCCGGGGTCGTCGGCGAAGACGCCGTCCACCCCCAGCCGGTAGAGCATCTCCAGCCAGCCCTCCACGTCGCCCAGAGCACGCGGGAAGCCGGGATCGGCCGGGTCTCCACGCCGGAAGTCCACCGGGAGCTGGGAGTTCTCGTTCCTGACGGTCCAGGCGTGCACCTTCAGCCCGGCCCGGTGGGCGTCGGCGACGAACGTGGCCGGCGAAAGGAGGCGGCCGTCCGGACCCGCCGGGACGATCCGCCGGGTGTCCACGCCGACGCCGTCGGCGTACTCCGCCACCTCGCGCAGCCCCTCGGGGGTCACCATGGCGTCGTAGGTGCGCGGATCCCCCGCCGCCACCCAGTCGTACGGCGCGCCCTCTGCGCCGATCAGCTGGATCAGCGGGAGCCCGGTCCTGTTCCGCAGCTCACGGAGGTTGGCGGTCTCGAACGACTGGAGGAAGACGGGGTCGCCCGGCTCGTGCCAGCCGTACCGGGAGAGCGTCTCCAGCATCGGCTCCTCCAGGGGGAGGCCGATGGAGGCGAAGTAGCCGGGGTGCTTGGTCTCGGGATAGACCCCGACGCCGTGCCGCCGCGCGAGCCGGACGACCTCGTCGAAGGTCGGGACCTGCGCCATCCCGTTGAAGGCGGTGTTTCCCGGTCGCAGGCCGGGGACGCGTTCCTCGGCCCGGAGCGTCCTCAGCTCGGCGAGGGTGAGGTCCTCGGTGAACCAGCCGGTCACCTCCCGCCCATCGACGATCTTGGTGGTACGGCGGGCCGCGAACTCCGGGCGCCTCGCCACGTCGGTGGTGCCGGAGATCTCGTTCTCATGCCGGGCGACCAGCACGTGATCCCTGGTGGAGACCAGGTCCGGCTCGATGTAGTCGGCGCCGAGGGCGATCGCGGTCTCGTAGGAGAGCAGGGTGTGCTCGGGCCGGTGAGCGCTGGCGCCCCGGTGGCCGATGACGACGGGAGGACGGCCGAGGTGACCGGCCGCCGCGGGTTCGGGATGGTGTGACACGATCGCGACCGTACCGCTCAGAGGAATGACGAGGGGCGTCACGACCGCACGATGTCAGCGCGCCGCGGTGACCGGGCGAGGTCCGCCCGTGCCGGGGTGCGCCGCCGGCCGCGCGGCCAGGCAGCCGGCGGCGAGCTGAAGTCCGCACGCGCCCATTCCGGCCAGCAGGGGGACGGCCCAGCCTCCGAAGACCTGGTGGAGCAGGCCGATCAGCAGCGGGCCGAGCGCCGCGAGCACGTACCCGGCCGACTGGGCGACGGCCGACAGCTCGGTGACCGAGGCGGGGTCGGGGGCGCGGAGCGCGATGATGAGCAGGGCCAGGGCGATCGAGGCCCCCTGGCCCAGGCCGAGGACGACCATCCACAGCCAGGGGACGACGGCCGGCGCGACCAGCACCCCGGCGTACCCTCCGACCGTGAGGAGGGCCGAGACGACGACGTGGGGCCGTTGCGAACTGGTCCGCCCCGCGTGGACCGGAATCGCGAGCGTGGCCGCCACCTGTGCGAGGTTGGTCAGCGCGAGCAGGTATCCCGCCTGGTCGGCGGGGAGCCCCGCGTCCTGGAAGATCGTCGGCAGCCAGGCCAGCATGATGTAGAAGGTCAGCGACTGCAGTCCCATGTAGAAGGTGACGAACCAGGTCATCCGGGTGCGCAGCAACGTCCTGATCCGCCGTGGCGCGGCGTCCGGCCGCGCCGGGGACCGCAGGGTCATCGGCAGCCACAGCAGGGCCGCCGCCACGGCCGGGACGGCGGCAACGGCGGTCGCCCCCCGCCAGCCGTACCCGGTGACCCTCTCCAGCGGGATCGTCAGCCCGGAGGCCGCGGTGGCGCCCAGAACCATCGCGGAGACGTATATCCCGGTGAACAGTCCGATCTGCGAGGGGAAGTACTGTTTGACAACCCCCGGCATCACCACGTTCATCACGGCGATCGCGGCTCCGGCGACGGCCGCGCCCGCGTAGAGCGCCGGGACTCCGTCCGAGGCACGCAGCAGCACCCCGAAGGCCAGGAACAGCAGCCCGGCCAGGAGCGTGCGGTCCAGGCCGAACCGGCGGGCCGCCGGTGGGGCGAGCGGGCCCAGCACCCCCAGGCAGACCACCATGACGGTGGTCACCGCCCCTCCCGCCGCGGCGTTCAGCCCCAGATCCGCCATGATCTCGTCGAGCACCGGCGAGATCCCGGCCAGTGCCGGGCGCAGGTTGAGGGAGGCCAGGACGAACCCCGCGATCAGCAGCGTTCGCGACAGCTCACCTCTCGGCTCCGGCATCGCCCCACTGTCCCACAAGGGCCCGCGGCGCGAGGGGATAAGGGAGACACGCCGCCCGCCCCTGCCCGCCCGCGGCGGCGTCCCCTTCCCAGAGCGGCCACGACACGAGTGTCATTACGGAACGTCACTCATCGATACTCTCGGCGATTCGTGCTACGAAGGGCTTGTTGATCTTTCTGGAGCACCCTTGGAGGCTCGATGAAACTCGTTGACGCAGGCAGGGCCCTTGCCATGGCCGCCGCTCTGCTCTCCGTCCCGTTCGTCACCACGCCGGCGGCGAGCGCCGACGCCGGCACCCCGGAGGCCAGGTTCAGGACGACCCTGGTGGCCCGGCACAGCGGCAAGTGCCTGGACGTCTCGGGCGTCGCCACCCACGACGGCGCCAACGTCCACCAGTGGACCTGCATCTACGACCAGCCGAACCAGGAGTGGAACCTGACGGCGACCGGTGACGGCTACTACAACCTCCGGGCGACCCACAGCGGCAAGTGCCTGGACGTCTCGGGCGTCAGCAGCGCGGACGGCGCGAACATCCACCAGTGGACCTGCCTGATCAACCAGCCCAACCAGGAATGGAAGCTCGTCCAGCGGGACAACGGCTACTTCGCGGTCGTCGCCCGGCACAGCGGCAAGTGCCTGGACGTCTCGGGCGTCGCCACCCACAACGGCGCGAACATCCACCAGTGGACCTGCATCTACGGCCAGCCGAACCAGGAGTGGAGGCTCGCCTGAGCCGACGCCTCCCGGCCTACCCTCTCCCCCCGGCCTTCCCCCGGCCTTCCCGCTCTCCCCGGCCCATCCGCTCCCCCGGTCTCCCCGGCCCGGCGCCCGCCTCCCGGCCTACATGCGCTGAACGACCCCGTCGAGGGTCAGGACCGTGACGCCGAAGTCATGGATGGTCGCCGACAGCTCGCCGGGTGTGAGCCCGGAGGCCGCCACGACCAGCGCGCCGCGCATGAGTGCCAGCCCGACCAGGGTCGTCAGGGCGAGGGTGCACGTCAGCGGCCAGGTCACCAGCAGGACGTCCGACTTTTCCAGCGCGATGAGCCTGTCCAGCTCGCTCATCCGCCCGAGCAGGTCCTCGTGGGTGAACACACCCCCCTCTTCGTCCAGCAGTGCGGGCTGGACGACCGGGTCGAGGAGCGGAAGCGGAGCCGGGGCGAGCAGCAGCAGGTCGGCGAAGTCGACGGTGTCGCGCGCCTGACCGAACGCGATCACCTGCCGGACCCTGGAGACGTCGGCCGCCTGTAGCGAGGGCTCGGCCAGGTCGGGGGTCGTGATCAGCAGGCGGGCGTCCCACTGGGCCAGCAGCTCGGCCATCTGCCCGCTCCGCGAGGCGATCGGCGCCGCCACCCCGCCGGCCGCGATGACGGTGTGCACGGCGAGGGTCTGGGCCGCCGCGTTGTTCACGTGAATGCCCGCCACCTGCAGCCGCCGGGCGCCCCGGCGGACCAGGCCCGAGGCCCCCCGCGTCACCTCCTCGGCCAGGCGGCGGTGGCCGTAGACCACCCCGGCGCCGAGATCGATCAGCGCGGGCCGGTCACCTCTCCCGCGCGCGCAGCCGAACACCGCGTCGGTGACGGTGCCCTTGGTGGACGAGGAGGTGGGTCTCATGGGGTCGACCGTACGGCCGGCTCCCCGGCCCGGGCATCAACAGATGTATGTAAATGAGTGTGTATTCAGAATCGCTCCCTCTCGCCCCCCTTTTCCCGGCGGGCTTTCTTCGTGAATTTCCCTCATTATCCGATTTTTGGGGCCCTTCGCGAAAAAGTGAAATTTTCTCGCACAGCGGGCGCGGGAGGGCTCCGTTCGCGTCTCTCGCGTGAAGCCGGCCGCGACCGGAGAAATCCCGGAAAAACCGAGCCCCCGGGGCAACCCCGGGAAAAAGGCCCGCGGGAGACCCCGGGAAAAGGGAGGCGACGTTCTCGTCAAGCCTCGCGCCCCGCCACGAGCCACCGCCGCGAGCCACCGCCGCGAGCCACCGCCGAGGGGAACCCGCCGCAAGCCACCGTCTGAAGGCGCCGTCCGGAGGCATCGCCGGAGGCGCCGCACCGAGGTGCGGGCCCGAGCCCTGCGCGGCTCGGGCCCGCGACCGCGTGGCCCGTGACCCGTGGTCCCCACCCCTCCGAGGAGACCCCAAGCCGTCGGAGGGACACGCGGTCGTTCCCGGCGTGCCCGACCGAGACGCCGCGGATGGTGTGGGCCCGCCGTACCGCGCCGCCGTCGTGGCGAGCACGGCCCGGAAGGGCTGGGCGTCATCGGTCGAACACCAGGAAAACGTACGGTGGACACCGGGGCGGACGCATGCTCCGGAGTGCGTATACGGCGATGTATCTGCGTCGGCCGCCCATGTGTAGATCCCGTATGTAGAAACCCGCGGAAGGCCCTCAGCCCCGGTTCTGCTCCACCACCCAGGTGGCCACCTGGGTGCGGGAGGAGAAGCCGAGCTTGGCCAGGATGTTGGCGATGTGACGGGCCGCCGTCGCGGGGCTGATCACCAGCTCGTCGGCGATGGCCCTGTTGCTCAGGCCCCTGGCCACCAGCTCGGCGATCTCCCACTCACGGCCGGTCAGCGTGGTCAGCGGCGCCGCGGCCGGGCCCCTGCCGGCCGGCAGAAGGGTCTCGGGCCGCTCACCGCCCTCCAGGGCGTAGCGGACCGCCTGCTCCTGCGACATCTCCTGGCCCTGCGCCCACAGCTGGGCGACCGTCGCGTCGCCGAGCCGCGCGCGAGCGGGCTGGAGCAGCTCCTCCATCCGCGCGCCGAAGCCGGAGGGCAGGACGGCGCCGTTCATCGCGCTCCGGATCGCGGCCGAGGCCCCCGCCAGCCGGACCGCCCGCCGGTCGTCCTCCTCGGCCAGCGCCAGTTGCGCGAGCGTCTCGATCCGCCGGGCCACGCCGAGCCGCTGACCGGTGCCCTGGCACAGGCGCAGGCTCTCGATCAGCCTGGTGCGGGCGGTGGCGAGGTCGCCCTGGGCCAGGGCGATCCGGCCCAGGCCCGACAGGCAGGTGATCGTCTGCCAGTGGGCGGTGATGTCCTTGAGGTGGCCGAGCGCCTGCTCGTAGTGGACGCGCGCCTCCGCCAGGTCGCCCCTGAGCAGGGCGACCTGGGCCAGCCCGATGAGCGCGACGGGGGAGGCCCAGTGGTTGTCGAGCTCCCGGGCGATGGCCAGCGCCGCCTCGAAGGAGCGCTGCGACTCCTTGGCCCGCCCCTCCGACAGCGCGAACGTGCCCTCCATGGAGCGGATCACCATCTCGTGCCAGGGGTCGTCGACCCGGTGCACCGCCTCCAGCGCCTCGTCCAGCAGCGACCGGGCCCGGTCGGGCCGCCGCTGGTAGATGGCGACCCAGGCGAGGACGGCGAGCGCCCCGCTCAGCGGCCCGTGCTGACCCGTCGCCCGGCACAGCTCGGCCGCGGCGGTACAGGCGATCCGGGCGACGTCGGGATCGCCCTGCCCGAAGGCCACCTGACCGCGCAGCACCAGCCCGTCTCCGCGCATGTGCGGGGAGAGCGCCTCCTCGTCCGCCCCGAGCAGGTGGTCCAGCCACCGGTCGGCGGGGGTGAACCGGCCGCCGGCGATGGTCGGCCAGCGCAGCAGCAGCAGCAGGCGCAGCGCGCTCTCGGGATCGTCGACCTCGTCCGACCAGCGCACCGCCGCCCACACGTTGGCCTGGAGCTCATCGAGCAGGACAAGCCTCGGGCAGATCTCCGCCCACGTCGGACGGGGGTTCCTGACGATGAGCCGGTGGATCCGGTCGGCGATGTCGATCATGTGATCCCGGTGGCGCCGTCTCATCCCCGCCTCCTCCCCGGAGCCGGCGAGCTGTTCAGAGGCGTACTGGCGGATCGTCTCCAGCATCCGGTACCTCGTCTGGCCCGCCACCTCCGCGTCGGCCAGCACCAGGGACTTGTCGACCAGGTCGCACAGAACCCGCAGGACGTCCTCGGCCCGCAGGCCGTCGCCGGCGCAGACCTGCTCGGCCATGTCCAGTGTCCAGCCGCCGGTGAACACCGCCAGCCGCCGCATCAGGATCCGTTCGGGCTCCTTGAGCTGCTGGTAGCTCCACTCGACGGTCGCCCGGAGCGTCTGGTGCCTGGCGGGGGCGGTCCTGTCGCCGTCGGACAGGAGCCGGAACCGGTCTCTGATACGGGCGTTGATCTGCTTCACCGTCAGCGCCCTGCACAGCGCGGCGGCCAGCTCGATGGCCAGGGGCATCCCGTCGAGCGCCTCGCACAGGCTGGCGATCTCGGCCGCGTTGCGCTTGGTGACGGTGAAGCCGCGCGAGGCCGCGGTGGCGCGGTCGACGAAGAGCCGCACGGCCTCGCTGGTGAGGACGTCATGGGCGTCGGGCGGGGGAAGCCTGAGCGGCGGCACCCGCCACACGGTCTCTCCGGCGACGCGCAACGGCTCGCGGCTGGTGGTGAGCACGCGCACCTCCGGGCAGACCGTCAGGAGCGTCCGGCAGAAGCGGGCGGCCTCCTCGATCAGCGACTCACAGTTGTCGACGATCAGGAGAAGCCGCCGGTCGCCGATGGCGTCGAGCAGCGTGTCGGCCAGTGGGCGCGACGGCTCGGCCTTGACCCCGAGCACGGAGGCCACCCGGGGCACGATCAGCTCATCCTGTACCACCTCGGCCAGCTCCACCAGCCAGACGCCCCCGGGGAACTCCCGCGCCACCTGGCCGGCCGTCCGGACGGCCAGCCTGCTCTTGCCGATGCCGCCCGCCCCGCACAGGGTCACCAGCCGGGCGACGCTCAGCAACTCGACAAGCTCCTCCACGTCGGCCTCACGGCCGACGAAGCCGTTGGGTTCAAGAGGAAGGTTGCCGCCGGTAAGAAGAATGTGCGCGGTGTCCTGTGTCATCGGCTCTTAATGAGGTCGCGGGCCAGCCGTCAAAGAAAGTGTGGCACCAATTACCGCTCCGTGCCCAGGCTTAGCACCATTTCTGATGCTCGGACTGCCGGGTCTTCTCTTATACACGGCGGTATGAATTCATCCCCGGGGGGGATCCCGGACGTCCGCCACCGGCCACGGGATCGCGGATTGTCGGTGGGGCGATTCACACTGCGAACGTGACGGACACTCCTCTAAGAAGGCACAAACCCGATTCCGACCACGATTCCGGTCCCGTCGCGGGGGTCGGCGCAGGGCCGGACGCCGTGCCCGCGGACGGCCCCCCGGCCCCAGCCCCCGGTCCCGAGGTCGGGGAGCTGATGCTCTCCGACTGGCACAGCCATGTCGGCAAGCTGGCGGGCGTCGGCTTCCTGACCATCGCCCGCCGCCTCCCGGCCCTGGTCGCGCAGGCCGTACGGCTGGCGTGGCGGGCCGATCCCCGCGACACCGCCGTCACGATGGCCTTGAGCCTGCTCGGCGGCGCTTTCACCGCGTTCGGCCTGCTGGCCACCACCGGGGTGCTCTCGGCCCTGTTCGCCGCGGGCCCGACCCCCGAGCGGGTCATGGCCGCCCTGCCCGGCCTGATCCTCGTGGGGGTGGCCGCCGCGCTGCGCACGCTGGTGCAGGCCGGGGCGGGCTGGGCGCAGTCACGCCTGGCCCCCCAGGTCAGCCGGATCGCCGAAGAGCGGCTGTACGGCCTGACCAGCCAGGTCGGGCTGGCCGCCTTCGACGACCCCGCCTTCCACGACGCGCTCCAGCGGGCACGATCGCGGGGAGTGAGCATGGCGGACGAGGTGGTCGGCACGGCGATCAACGTGATGACCGCGATCATCGGGATCGCCGCGGCGGCGGGTGTGCTCGGGGTGCTCCACCCCGTGCTGCTGCCACTGCTGGTGCTGGCTGTGCTGCCCGACGCCTGGGCCGCGGTCCGCTCGGCACGCATGCGCTACACCACGCTGTACGCGCTCATCCCCGCCAGCCGCCGCAAGTGGATCATCTCGGAGCTGCTGGCGGAGCGCGGCCCGGCCGCCGAGGTGCGCTCCTTCACGATGCGCGGCTTCCTGCTGCGGATGCACGACGTGGTGGCGACGGCGGAGCAGGGGGTCATGCTGGATCTGGCCAGGCGCCAGACGTTCGCCAGGGTCGTCGGCGAGACACTCGGCGGGACCGGGACGGCCGCGGTCTACGTCGCGCTCGGCCTGCTGCTGGCCGGGGGCGCGATGCCGCTGGCCGTGGCCGGCACCGCCGTACTGGCGATCCGCTCGGGCCAGACCTATCTGTCGAATCTGATGTACGCCACCAACCGCCTCTACGAGGAGGGCCTGTACTTCACCGACTTCCTCGACTTCTGCGCCGACGCCGAGAACCGGGTGATCTCCGGGCGGCCGGAGAGGGCACCGGAGTCCTTCGAGCGGATCACCGCCGAAGACGTCGTCTTCACCTACCCCGGCTCGTCCGCCCCCGCCCTGCGGGGGGTGTCGGTCCACCTCGACCGGGGCGAGGTGATCGCCCTGGTGGGCGAGAACGGATCGGGCAAGTCCACCCTCGCGAAGATCCTGTCGGGCCTGTACGACCCCGACGGCGGGCGGGTCCGCTGGGACGACACCGATCTGGCGGACGTCGACCCCGACGCGCTGAGGCGCAACATCGCGGTCATCGCCCAGGACCACACCCGCTGGCCGCTGACCGCCCGGCACAACATCACCATGGGCACCGACAAGGGCGAGCCGGCCCTGCTGGCGGCGGCCGAGGTGGCGGGCGCCGACCAGGTCGTGGCCGAGCTGCCCCACGGCTACGGCACACTGCTCGACCGGCGCTTCAAAGACGGCCAGGAGCTGTCGGGAGGCCAGTGGCAGCGCATCGCGGTCGCGCGGGGCTTCCACCGCGACGCCCCCCTGCTGATCTGCGACGAGCCCACCGCCGCCCTCGACGCCCGCGCCGAGCACGCCCTGTTCGAGCGCATCCGGCGGCACGCCGACGGCCGTACGGTCCTGCTGATCACCCACCGGCTGGCCAGCGTTCGCTACGCCGACCGGATCTACGTCCTGGACCACGGTGAGGTCGTCGAGCGGGGAACGCACGGCGAGCTCATCCGCAACGACGGCCTGTACGCCGACCTCTACAACCTGCAGGCCGCCGCCTACTCCTCCTGAGCACCCGGCCCGGCCCCTCGTCTCCCCGGCCCGGCGGCCGTGGTGCCGGGGCCGGGACCGGCCGATCCGGCGCCCAGCTCTCCGCCCCACCGCCCCGCCGAGGCGGGGGCTCACCCGAACTCGTCGAACTCGTCGAGTTCACCGTTCATCCCGGGAAGACTCCCCGCCGCGCTTCTCTGAGGGGGAGAAACCGGTTCCAGGACGGCCCGCATGATCGCCTTGGCGACGGGGGCCGCCACCCGTCCGCCGGCTCCGCCGTCCTCCACGACGACCCCCACGGCCACCCGGGGGGAGGCTGCGGGGGCGAACCCGGTGAAGACCGCGTGGTCCCGGCCGCCCCCGGCCGCGGCGGTCCCGGTCTTGGCGGTCCCGGTCTTGGCGGCCACCACGACGCCCGGGATGGCCGCGGCCTCCCCGGTGCCGCCGGGGCGGGTGACCGTGACCATCATCGCGGTGAGCCGGTCGGCCTCGTCCTCATCGAGCGCCCGGCGATACCGCGACGGCTCCGCGCCGTCGACCCTCGTGCCGTCGTCGAGACGGACCTCCTCCACCAGGTAGGGGCGCATCAGCGAGCCGTCGTTGGCGATCGCCGCCGAGAGCATCGCGATCATGAGCGGGGTGGCCCGGCCACCGGACCGCCCCAGCGCCGACAGCGCGGTCTGCGCCTGGTCCAGGCTCTTCGGATAGACACTCGCGGCGACGGGCATGGGCACGGTCAGGTCGTCGGCGTCGAATCCGAACGCCTGGGCCTGCTCGCGCAGCGCGTCCTGGCCGAGGTCGGCGCCGATCTTCGCGAACGGGGTGTCGCACGAGAGCCTGAACGCGTCGGCCAGCGGCAGGTTGCCGGCTCCGCAGGACGCGCCGCCGGCGTCGCGCGGGCGGGCGCCGCCGCCGGTGCCGGGGAGGCGCGGGGCGGGGGGCGCGCCGACGTCGGTGGTCGGCCGGTATCTCCCCGAGCCGAACGCGGCGGCGCTGGTGACGACCTCGAAGGCGGATCCGGGCGGGTAGGTGCGCTGGAGCGCCCGGTTCAGCAGCGGGGCAGCGGGGTCGCTCCTCAGCAGCTTGTCCACCCGGTCGAGTTCGGCGGCGTCGAAGGCCGTGTAGAGGTTCGGGTCGTAGGAGGGGAACGACGCCATGGCCAGGATCGCGCCGGTGGCCGGCTCGATCGCGACCGCGGCCCCGCGCAGGCCGGTGGCGCGCAGCCCCTCGTAGGCGGCCCGCTGCGCCCGGGGGTCGACGGTGAGCCTGAGCGTGGCCCCGGTCTCGCCGCCCTCCACCAGCGAGTGGACCTTCATCCGGAGGGATCTGCCGGACAGCGCCCCGTCCTCGGCGCGTTCGACGCCCGTGGTGCCGCGAACGGAAAGGTGCCCGGTCACGGGCACGTAGAGGGGCCCTTCCGGGTAGACCCGCCGATAGCGGAACCCTTCGTCCCCGTTCTCGACGCTGGCCGCGACGATGGTGCCGTCGCGCAGCAGGATGTCCCCCCTCGGGCGGTCGAACCGCGCCATCAGCGTCCGCCGGTTACGGGGGTCCTCCCCCAGACGATCGGCGTCGAACGCCTGGAGACGGGTCACGTTGGCGAGCAGCACGAACAGCATCGTCCCGCACGCCAGGGCGACGTGCCGAAGAGGAATGTTGATCCGGCGTGCGCGCGGTGCGGCCATGGGCCCTCCCCCAGTCCCGCTACCGGTCTAACAGCCGGAGCGAAAAGGGGGGGCCGCCCTGGGGCAAAGCGGTCGTACGGCTTCTAATCAACTGTCATACGGCTCAACGGTCATACAGGCCTCCAGCCGACCTCCAGACCGTACCGACGCGGCGGGCGACACGGGCGACACGGGCGACACGGGCCACGGGCGGCGGGGTGAGCGGCCCGGCGGAGGGCACGGCCGCGGCGCTAGCCGCGGGGCAGGTGGCCCGACAGGTAGCGGCGAACCAGAAGCTTGCACTCCTCGATCAGCTCGGGGTCGCCCTCCGGCCGGGTGCGGAAGGCGAGTTTGAGCACCGCGTCCGCCGCCTCGACCGCGACGACGAGGGCACGGTCGAGCTCCGGTCCGGCAGGGGCGCCGAGCAGGTCGACGGTGATCGCCCGGAGCCGGTCGGCCACGACGACGTTGTTCTCCAGCACCGTGTCGAGCGTCCGCTCGCTCCCCTTGACCGCCGGCCCGCCCGGCACCAGCAGCACCTCGCCGAAGTCGATGACCGCGAACCCCGGCGTGGACCGCTTCATCGTGACGAACTCGTCGATGGCCAGGTCCACCATCTCGGTCCAGTCGGACAGCCGCACCGCCGTGAGCCGGGCGGTGACCCTGTCCAGGAACGCCTCCAGGTTGCGCACCGCCAGCGCGCGCACCAGCCCCTGCTTGTCGGGGAAGAACTGGTAGAAGGTGCCGATCGGCACCTCGGCCCGGCGCGCGACCTCCTTGGTGGTCAGTGCCTCGTACCCCGCCTCGTCCAGCAGCCGCGCGCACTCGTCCAACATGCGCTCCACCCTTTCGAGGCTGCGCCGCTGGGCAGGACGACGGCGGAGGGTCCCCCCGGAAACGTTCGTCATCGTCCCATCATCTCCTACCTCGACCCACCGGAAGCTAACATGAGTCATACTCATACTATTGGGAGGTCAAGATGTTCCTCTGGGGTACGGCCACCGCGTCCTACCAGATCGAGGGCGCCGTCGCCGAGGGCGGCCGGGGCCCCTCCATCTGGGACACCTTCACCCACGAACCCGGCCGCGTCCGCGACGGCCACACCGGCGACGTCACCTGCGACCACTACCACCGCTGGCCCGAGGACGTCGCGCTGATGGCCGGACTCGGCGTGAACTCCTACCGTTTCTCCATCGCCTGGCCGAGGGTCCAGCCCACCGGCGCGGGGCCGGTCAACCAGGCGGGACTGGACTTCTACGACCGGCTCGTCGACGCACTCGGCGAAAAGGGCGTCATCCCGGCCGCCACCCTGTTCCACTGGGACCTGCCCCAGCCGCTCCAGGACGAGGGGGGCTGGCTCAACCGTGACACCGCCCACCGTTTCGCCGACTACGCCGCGGCCGTGGCCGACCGGCTCGCCGACCGGATCCCCATGTGGATCACCCTGAACGAACCCTTCGTGCACATGGTCTACGGCTACGCCCTGGGCAACCACGCCCCCGGCAGGACCCTGCTGCTGGACGCCCTGCCGGTGGCCCACCACCAGTTGCTCGGTCACGGCCTGGCCGTACAGGCCCTGCGCGACCGGGGCGCGCGGCAGGTGCTGATCACCAACAACTGCACCCCGGTCTGGCCCGCCTCCGGCGCCCCCGCCGACCTGGCCGCCGCCGAGGCCTACGACACCCTGCACAACCGCCTGTTCAACGACCCCGTGCTGCTTGGGAAATATCCCGACATGTCAGCATTCGGTGTGGAGTTGGACTGCGTCCGGGACGGTGACCTCGACCTGATCGGCGCCCCTCTCGACGGCATCGGCATCAACTACTACAACCCCACCCGCATCGCCGCCCCCACCGCCGAGGGCCTGCCGTTCACCGACGCCGGCGTCACCGGCTACCCCACCACCGCCTTCGGCTGGCCCGTCGTCCCCGACGGCCTCCGGCAGCTTCTCCTCGACCTCGCCGCCCGCTACGGCGACGCCCTCCCGCCCGTCTACGTCACCGAGAACGGCTGCTCCCAGCCCGACCTTCCGGGCCCCGACGGAACGGTCGGCGACCAGGACCGCATCGCCTACCTGGAAGGCCACATCGACGCCGTCGAGCAGGCCCGCTCCGAGGGCGTGGACGTCCGCGGTTACTACGTCTGGTCCCTGCTGGACAACTTCGAGTGGGCCGAGGGGTTCCACCAGCGTTTCGGCCTCGTCCACGTCGACTTCGCCACCGGGAGACGCACCCCCAAGGCCTCCTACCACTGGTACAGGAACCGGATCGCGACAGATCAGGCGCGGGGAGACGCTTCAAGAACCGGGAAATCCGCGGGCCGGCACCTCGGCGCTCGCACCTGCAGGAAGCCCGCATCGTCACCCCGAGACCTGCGGGAACGGCTGTGCGCCCGGCGCGAATACCGCATCGGATGCGACACGCGTTCCTTTCGGAACACCGGCTTTCAGAACACCGAGATGTGGACGTGGTCGTAGTGGTTGGCGGTGATGCCGCCCCGGTCGGACATCATCCGCCAGCCCGCGCCGGTGCGGATGTCGTAGTACCGCTGCTGCCAGATGATGTACATGATGCCGAGTTCGCGGCCGTGGTCGATGGCCCACTGGGCGAGACGGTCGCCGCGTTCCTTGGCCTCCTGGGTGGGCATGCTCCCGCCGGTGCTCATCATGAAGTCGCAGGCCCGGCCGCTGCCGTGGTCACCGGGGTCACCCACGCGCAGGCAGCCCACGGCGTAGGGCATCGGGAAGTTCTGCAGGATGGTGTTGCGGACGTTGACCATGCGGGGGGTGAGGCCGTCGCTGCTCGAAGGGGGCTGGTAGCTGTACTTGGCGAGCAGGGCCTCGATGCGGACGCGGTTCTTCTTGAGTTTGACGATGTCGTTCTTGAGATTGACGATCTTGGCGTCGGCCGCCTTCTCGGCGGTCCGGGCGTCTTTGATCAACTGCTTGACCTGGTTGAGCCGGCCCGCGCGCTGGCCGGTCAGGTAGGACATGGTGGCGACCTGGTCCAGCACGAGCCCGGCGTTTCCCTGGAAGCTCAGCAGGTTGCTGTCGTCCAGCCGGGCACCCATGTAGGCGCTCTGGGCGAAGCGCACCACGTCGACCTGGGCGGTGGCGAGGGTCTGTTTCAGGGCCTTGGCGTTGACGGCGGCCTTGCTCGCCTGGACCCGGGTCTCCTCCAGGCTCTGCACCTGCCCCCGGTATCTCTTGTTGATCCGGTCGGCCTCGCGGGTGAGTTTGCGCAGCTCGGCCTCGGGGTTGGGTTTGGCGGCCCGCTGTACGACGGCCCCGGCCGCGACCGGGGTCAGGAGCAGGACGGAGAGGACGGCGCCGAGCACGTTGGAGCGAACCGATCTCACGTCTCGCTCACCTCCAGAGCCCCTCGCGGACGGAGCGAAACTATAGAAGACGATCTTGGTGCCCGCCACCGAAACCCGGGAACTCACGCACCATTGACGAACTATCTACCAGTGTGTGGCGCTTTGAACAAACGCCCCGGCCACCACGGAGCGGAAGATCGCTCCACGGAGCGTTCCCTTGCCATCGCCCGCAGAGCATGATTCGGTTTCGAGTGCGAGAACCCCGCGGGACCCCTGCCCGGACGGCACCGTCCGCCCGGCGCCGGCCCCGGCCCACCGAATGAGGGAGGCGACGCGTCATGCGCCGGTACGACACGCTTTTCATCGGGGGCGACTGGGTGGCCCCCGCGGGCACCGGGACCATCGAGGTGATCTCCCCCCACACCGAGGAGATCGTGGGCCGCGTCCCCGACGGCACCCCCGCCGACATGGACCGCGCGGTGGCCGCCGCCCGCCGGGCGTTCGACCACGGCCCCTGGCCCCGGATGACGATGGCCGAGCGCGCGGCCGCCGTCGGCGGGCTCGCCGAGATCTACGCGTCCCGGCAGGCCGAGATGGCCGAGCTCATCACCCTGGAGATGGGCTCCCCGATCACCTTCTCCCACCTGGCGCAGGTTCCCCAGCCGCTCGCCATGCTGCGGTACTACGCCGAGCTCGGCGCGACGTTCCCCGTCGAGGAGGAACGGCCGGGCACCTTCGGCCCGGTGACCGTCCGCCGCGAACCGGTCGGCGTGGTCGCCGCCGTGGTCCCGTGGAACGTCCCGCAGTTCACCATCATGGTCAAGCTGGCCCCCGCCCTCGTCGCCGGATGCACGGTCGTGGTCAAGCCCGCCCCCGAGACCCCGCTGGACGCCTATCTTCTGGCCGAGGTGGTCAGGGAGGCCGGGCTGCCCGACGGCGTCGTCAACATCGTCGCCGCCGGACGCGAGACCGGCGAGCACCTGATCTCGCACCCGGACGTGGACAAGGTCGCCTTCACCGGTTCCACCGCCGCCGGCCGCCGCATCGCCTCGATCTGCGGCGAGAGCCTCAAGCGGTGCACCCTGGAACTCGGCGGCAAGTCGGCGGCGATCATCCTGGACGACTGCGACCTGTCCTCCGCCATGGGCTTCCTGTCACTGGCCACCCTGATGAACAACGGCCAGGCCTGTGTCGCCCAGAGCCGCGTCCTGGCCCCGCGCGAGCGCTACGACGAGGTCGTGGACGCCGTCGCGGCGATGGTCGCGGGTATGCCGGTCGGCGATCCCGCCGATCCGGCGACCGGCATCGGCCCGCTGGTCGCGGAACGCCAGCGGGAGCGGGTGGAGGGATACATCAGAATCGGCCTGAAGGAGGGGGCCAAACCCGTCGTCGGCGGTCTGGAGCGCCCGCGCGACCGGGGCTGGTACGTCGCGCCGACCGTCTTCGCCGGGGCCACCAACGAGATGCGGATCGCCCGCGAGGAGATCTTCGGCCCGGTCCTGACCGTGATCCCCTACGAGGACGAGGCCGACGCCGTCCGCATCGCCGACGACAGCGACTACGGTCTGGCCGGGACGGTGTGGACCGCGGACCCCGGACGCGGCCTGGACGTCGCCCGTAGGGTCCGCGCCGGAGCCTACGGCGTCAACCTCTTCATGATCGAGACGAACGTCCCGTTCGGCGGCTTCAAGAGCAGTGGCATCGGCCGTGAACTCGGCCCCGAGGGCCTTTCGGCCTACCTGGAGCCCAAGTCGATCGCCCGTCTGGGCTAGACCCGGGCGGGTGGACCGGCCCCGGGCGTGCCCGCGGCGCACCGCACCACACGTGCGGCGCCTGAGACGGACGAACGGCCCAGCACGCCCCCGCGACGCTGGACCACCGCCCGACCACCTGAGAGAGTCGCCCCACGAGTCCCGCCGCGCGGTGACTCGCGTCCCGTGAGCCTCTCCTGGCGGATTTCGTCCGTCCGTTGTTAGGTAGACGTCGTTTATCGGGGATTGGTTCGCGACACGATCGCGAGAGTTTGCCGGGCGATCTCCAGCTCCTCGTCGGTGGGGATCACCATGACCTTCACCGGTGAGCCGTCGGGGGAGATCAGGCGCTCCCCGCGGGCGTTGCGTCCGGGGTCGACGGCGATGCCGAGTGCCTCCAGCCCGGCCAGCGCGATCTCCCTGACCAGCGGCGCGTTCTCCCCCACGCCCCCGGTGAACGCGATCACGTCCACCGTGCCGAGCACGGCGTAGTAGGCCCCGACGTACTTGCGCAGCCGGTGGCAGTAGACCGCCAGGGCCAGCTCGGCCTCGGCGTCCCCGGCGGCGAGGCGCTCCCGCACCACGCGCATGTCGTTGTCGCCGCACAGGCCGAGCATGCCGCTGCGTCGGTTGAGCAGCGTGTCGATCTCGTCGAGGGACATCCCGGCGGTCCGGCCCAGATAGACGACCACCGCCGGGTCGAGATCGCCGCTGCGGGTCCCCATGACGAGACCCTCCAGCGGGGTCATGCCCATCGAGGTCTCCACGCAGCGCCCGTCCGACACCGCCGAGGCGCTGGCGCCGTTGCCCAGGTGCAGCACGATCACATTGCCCCGCGGCCTGCCCGCCGCCAGGGCCGCCTTCCGGGAGACGTAGGCGTGCGAGGTGCCGTGGAAGCCGTAGCGGCGGATCCTCAGCCGCTCGGCCGTCTCACGGTCGATCGCGTAGGTCGCGGCGGCCTCCGGGATCGTGGAGTGGAAGGCGGTGTCGAAGACCGCCACCTGCGGCAGGTCGGGGCGGAGCCTCCGGGCGATCTCGATGCCGACCAGGTTGGGCGGGTTGTGCAGCGGGGCGAGCGGGACGAGCTCCTCGATCTTCCCGATCACCTCGTCGGTGATCGGTGTGGGCTCGGTGAAGGTCGTGCCGCCGTGCACCACCCGGTGCCCGATCGCGGTCAGCTCGGGGGAGTCCAGGCCGAGCCCCTCGCCCGCCAGCTCGGCGGCGACGATCTTCAGGGCCTCCTCGTGGTCGGCCACGGGGGATCCGGGCTCGCCGATCCGCTCCACCATCCCCGACGCCAGCCGCCGGTCCCCGGCCATCAGCGCGTACTTCACCGAGGACGACCCGGTGTTCAGCACCAGCACGCGGCCCGCGACGCCCCCCTCACCGCCGCTCCCCTCGCCGCTCACTCCGTGACTCACTCCGCGACCTCCTGGGCCTGGACGGCGGTGATGGCCACCGTGCTCACGATGTCGGTGACCAGCGCGCCGCGCGACAGGTCGTTGACCGGCCTGCGCAGCCCCTGCAGGACGGGCCCGACCGCGACGGCCCCGGCCGAGCGCTGCACGGCCTTGTAGGTGTTGTTGCCGGTGTTGAGGTCCGGGAAGATCAGCACGGTGGCCCGTCCGGCGACCTCGGAGCCGGGCAGCTTGGCCGCCGCGACCCCGGGGTCCACCGCGGCGTCGTACTGGATCGGCCCCTCGACCAGCAGGTCCGGCGCCCGCTCCCTCACCAGCGCGGTGGCCCGGCGCACCTTGTCCACGTCCGCGCCGGTGCCGGAGCGGCCGGTGGAGTACGACAGCATCGCGACCCGCGGCTCGATGCCGAACCGCCGCGCCGTACGGGCCGAGGAGATCGCGATGTCGGCGAGCTGCTCGGCGTCGGGATCGGGGTTGATCGCGCAGTCGCCGTAGACGAGCACCCGGTCGGCCAGGCACATGAAGAACACCGAGGAGACGATCGAGGTGCCGGGGACCGTCTTGATGATCTGGAAGGCGGGCAGAATCGTGGCGGCCGTGGTGTGGGCGGCGCCGGAGACCATGCCGTGCACGATCCCCCGGTGCAGCATCATCGTGCCGAAGAAGTTGACGTCGGTCATCACCTCCGCCGCCCGCTGGGGCGTCATGCCCTTGTGCGCCCGCAGCCGGGCGTACTCCGTGACGAAGGTGTCGCGCAGCGGGGAGGTCAGCGGGTCGACGACGGCCGCGCCGGACAGGTCGAGGCCGAGGTCGGCGACGCGGCGGCGGACGACCTCCTGACGGCCCAGCAGGGTGATGTCGACGATGCCGCGCCGGAGCAGGATGTCGGCGGCCCGCAGGATCCGGTCCTCCTCCCCCTCGGGAAGCACGATGTGCCTGCGATCGGCCCGCGCCCGCTCCAGCAGGGTGTGCTCGAACATCATGGGGGTGAGCCGTTCGGGGCGGGCCAGCTCGATCCGGTCGGCCAGGCCGGCGACGTCCACGTGGGTCTCGAAGTGCCCCAGCGCCGTCTCGATCTTGCGCGGGTTGTCCGGGGTGAGCCGTCCCTCCAGCCCGTCCAGGGTGGTGGCGACGGTGAAGCTGTCGGCGGCGGCCGACAGCACCGGCATGCCGGGCGCCAGGCGGGCCGTCAGCTTCCGTACGGCCGCGGTGGGCTCCTGGCCCACCGTGAGCACCACACCGGAGGGCCTGACGGTGCTCGCGGCCTCGGCCGCCGCCGAGGCGAGCAGCAGGTCGGAGCGGTCTCCCGGCGTGATCACCAGCGCCCCCTCCGTCAGGTGCTCCAGGAACAGCGGGAGCGTGGCACCGCCGAACACGAACCCGAGCACGTCCCGGCGCAGGCCGTCCTCGTCCCCCTGGAGCTGCTTGGCGTCCACGGCCCGCATGACCTGGCCGACGGTGGGCGCCGACAGCGCGGGGTTCTCCGGGATGAGATAGCCGGGCACCGGCAGACCCGCCTCGGCGGTCGTCCCCTGGGGCACCCGGTTGGCGATCACCGCGAGCACAGTGCCACCGAGGTCGGAGAAGACCTGGTACCCGGTCCGCATCTCCATCACGATCTCGTCCGCCCGTTTTCCGTGCGCGCCCACCACCACGAGCACCGGGGCGCCGAACTCGGCGGCGAGGCGGACGTTGAACGCCAGCTCCCTGGGAAGGTCGTCGGTGGCGAAGGAACTGCCCAGCACCAGTAGCGCCTCGCACTGCTTCTCCAGCGCGTGATAGCGGGACAGCAGCCGGGCGACGAGCTCCTCCGCGCCCCGCCGCGCGTAGATGTCGGCCGCCTCCTCGGCGGTGACCCCGATCGCCGAGGCCGCGGGACGGTATCGGGTGGTGAGGAGGTCCAGCGTGCGGTCGTCGCCCCTGGTGATCGGCCGGAACACCCCCGTACGGCCGACGCGCCGGGTGAGCAGCTCCATCAGGCCGAGCTCGACGATCTGCCGGCCGTCCCCGCGTCCGAGTCCGGCCACGTAGATGCTGCGCATGCTCCTCGTTCCCTGGTTCGACGTGCCCGGCGTGCCCCGGCGGCCTTCCCTCGTCCTTCCTTCCCGAAGCCCTCCCCGGCCCTTCCCGACGCCCTCCCCTTCCGAAGCCCATCCTTCCCGATGGAGGCCCGTGCCCGTCAGGAGGTCAGGCGTGCGCGCCGGCCCACCGCCCGATCCGGCGGATCAGGCCGGGCGTGGCCGCCGACTCCCCGTGGCCGTACCCGGGCTCGATCCACAGTTCCTTCGGTTCCCGGGCGGCGTCGTGGATCTGGTGCGCGTGGTCGAGGGGGAAGAAGGCGTCGGCGTCGCCGTGGACGACCAGCAGGGGCACCGGGGAGATGTACGCCGCCGCCTCGTGGGGTGCCGGGGGCACCGGGTCCCAGGTCCCCTTCCGGATGCGCGTCCGCCTGCCCACCCGCGCGGCCCAGCGGCCGAACGGCCGCTCGATCGCCCAGTGGACCTGGCGCATCGGCCGGGTGCCGCGGTAGTACCACCGCGCGGGCGCGCTGACCGCGACCACCGCGTCCACCGCCCCCTCCCCCGCCTCCTGCCGCGTCTCCCCGCCCGCGGCCCCGCCCCCGCCGGCCCGGATCACGGCTCCGCGCCGGCCCGCGTGCCGGAGGGCCACCGCCCCGCCCATCGAGAAGCCGACGACGGCCACCCGGGAGTGGCCGACCGCCCGCGCGTACCGGACCGCCGCGTCCAGGTCGAGGGTCTCCCTGTCCCCGACGGTCGACTCGCCCCCCGAACGGCCGTGCCCCCGGAAGTCGAAGGAGATCACCCCGCCGAACTCGCTGAGCACGTGGGTGATCCGCCGGGTGGGGCGCGCCGTGAGCGACCCGGTGAAGCCGTGCGCCAGGATGATCCCCAGCTCTCCGGCCCCGCGCGCGGGGGTGTGCGCGGCGTTGATCCGCACGTTGTCCTCGGTCCTGAGCGTCAGGGCGTAAGACGGGGCGAACGGCATGCCCAAGAGCTTAGAACGCACCGGGCCCGACCCGCGCCGCCCGCTTTCCCCGGGCTTTCCGTGAGGGTTTCCGCCCCTGGAAAACCGAGGTGAACGCCCCGATGAACATGCCGGACAAGGTGCCCGAAAGGGGGAGGAGGGCGGACCATGTACGGCGGAGACGTGAGACTGATTGTGCGGATCAACTAAAATGGTAGAGCCGCACGGTCCGCGGCCACCTCCACGATCACAGAGTGAGACCCCACATGCCTCTGAACAGCCGCGACGACCTGCGGAACATCGCGATCATCGCGCACGTCGACCACGGCAAGACCACTCTCGTGGACGCCATGCTCTGGCAGTCCGGGGCTTTCCGGGCAAACCAAGACGTCGACGACCGTGTTATGGATTCCAACGACCTCGAACGCGAGAAGGGCATCACCATTCTCGCGAAGAACACCGCGGTCAAGCACGGCGGCATGACCCTCAACATCATCGACACCCCCGGCCACGCCGATTTCGGCGGCGAGGTCGAGCGCGGCCTGTCGATGGTGGACGGCGTCGTGCTCCTGGTGGACGCCTCCGAGGGCCCGCTGCCGCAGACCCGGTTCGTGCTGCGCAAGGCGTTCGCCGCCAAGATGCCGGTGATCCTGTGCATCAACAAGGTCGACCGCCCCGACGCCCGGATCAAGGAGGTCGTGGACGAGGTCTACGAGCTCTTCATCGATCTCGACGCCACCGAGGAGCAGATCGACTTCCCCATCGTCTACGCCTCGGCCAAGGCCGGCCGCGCCTCGCTGAACCGTCCCGCCGACGGCGGGATGCCCGACTCCGACGACCTGGAGCCCCTGTTCGAGGTCATCAAGGAGACCATCCCGGCCCCGACCTACGACCCCACCGCCCCGCTCCAGGCGCACGTCACCAACCTCGACGCCTCCTCCTACCTCGGCCGGATCGCCCTGTGCCGCGTCCACCAGGGCACCATCAGGAAGGGCCAGCAGGTCGCCTGGTGCCGCACCGACGGCAGCATCCAGAAGGTGAAGATCACCGAGCTGCTGATGACCGAGGCGCTGGAGCGCAAGCCCGCCGAGGAGGCGGGCCCCGGCGACATCATCGCCATCGCCGGCATCCCGGACATCATGATCGGCGAGACCCTGGCCGACCCCGACGACCCGCGCCCGCTGCCGCTGATCACGGTGGACGAACCCGCGATCTCGATGACCATCGGCACCAACACCTCGCCCCTGGTCGGCAAGGTCAAGGGCTCCAAGGTCACCGCCCGCATGGTCAAGGACCGCCTGGACAAGGAGCTCGTCGGCAACGTCTCCCTGCGCGTCCTGCCGACCGACCGCCCCGACGCCTGGGAGGTGCAGGGCCGCGGCGAGCTGGCGCTGGCCATCCTGGTCGAGCAGATGCGCCGCGAGGGCTACGAGCTGACCGTCGGCAAGCCGCAGGTGGTGACCAAGGTCGTCGACGGCAAGGTGCACGAGCCGGTCGAACGGCTGACCGTCGACTGCCCCGAGGAGTACCTCGGGGCGGTCACCCAGCTCCTGGCCGTCCGCAAGGGCCGCATGGAGAACATGACCAACCACGGCACCGGCTGGATCCGCATGGAGTTCGTGGTCCCGGCCCGCGGCCTGATCGGCTTCCGGACCGAGTTCCTCACCGAGACCCGGGGCACCGGCCTGGTGCACCACGTCTTCGAGGCCTACGAGCCGTGGTTCGGCGAGCTGCGCACCCGTGGCAGCGGCTCGCTGGTCGCCGACCGCTCCGGCCCGGTGACCGCGTTCGCGATGCTGAACCTCCAGGAGCGGGGCGTGCTGTTCGTCACCCCGACCACCGAGGTCTACGAGGGCATGATCGTCGGCGAGAACTCGCGCTCCGACGACATGGACGTGAACATCACCAAGGAGAAGAAGCTCACCAACATGCGCTCGTCCACCAGCGACGAGACGGAGAAGCTCATCCCGCCGCGTCTGCTCTCCCTGGAGCAGGCGCTGGAGTTCATCCGCGAGGACGAATGCGTGGAGATCACGCCGGAGACCGTCCGCATCCGCAAGGTCGTCCTGGACGCCGCGACCCGCGGCCGCAACGCCGCCCGGGCCAAGCGGGGTAGCTGACCCGCGACCGCCGGATCGCCGGGAGGCACCGGGCCCGCGTGGCCCGGCGCCTCCAGCCGGCCCCAACCCCCTTCCAAGAGGGGGCGGGCAGGCTTTCCCCCCGAAAGGGGGAATCAATCGATGCGGACCATAACCGGCCGTCTTCATCTGGCCCTGTCGCTCGCCTGGGCGATCTTCACCGTGCTCGTGCTGCTGCTCGTCTGAGCCCCCGGCCGGTACGGCCCCGCCTTACCCCACGGCTTTTCCCGGGAAACGGACCGTTTACCGGGACGGTGGCCGATTCGTGCCTGGTGAGGAGGGGCGACATCACCGCCCAGACCGGCGGAATCAAGGTAACGTGGTCGGGAACGGCGTTCGCCGCCCCTCCTCGGCGAACCCCGGAGGTTACGGTAACCACGGGGTTATTTGAGGCTGTCCTCGTGGAGATGTCACCGCTCGACACGGCGACGGTTCGCGTCAAGAGAATGGCGGAGCAAAGATGGATCTGAGCAATCTCCGGTGGCGGAAATCGAGTTTCAGCGGTGCCAACGGAGGTGACTGCGTCGAGGTCGCCGCGCTTGACACCACCTCCCCCCGGCCGGAGTACAAGCGGGGCGCCACCCACGCCGTCCGCGACAGCAAGGACCCCTCGGGCCCGGTGCTCTACTTCGAGCACGGCGAGTGGGAGGCGTTCCTCAAGGGGGTGAAGGGGGCCGAGTTCGACACCGGGCACGCCGGATAGCCGGACGGCCCTCCTCGCGGGCCGTCCCCGGCCCCCCGTTCCCGTCGCCGGCCGAAGACCCCCCGCGGCGGCGGAAGGCCGCGACGCCGGCCGGAACACCCGCGACGCCGGTCAGGACGTCACTGCGCACTGTCCCCGATCCTGCTTGACGGGTCCCTCTCCGTTCGGGCGCACGTCGAAGTCGAAGATCTCGGTGGGGAGATAGAGCGAGCAGCAGGCGTTGGGAATGTCGACGATGCCGCTGATCCGTCCCTCGATGGGCGCCGAGCCGAGAAGCAGGTACGCCTGTTCGCCGGTGTAGCCCCACTTCTTGAGGTATTCGACGGCGTTGAGGCAGGCACGGCGGTAGGCGATCGTCGCGTCGAGGTAGTAGTTCGTGTCGGTGTCGTGGTCGACCGAGATGCCGATGAACGACATGAACTCCGAGTAGCGCGGCTCGACGTTGCCGGGCATGAAGATCGGATTGGTACTGACACCGTACTTCTCCATGCCCCCCTTGATGAGGTCGACGTGGAAGTCGATGAAGCCGCCCATCTCGACCGCCCCGCAGAAGGTGATCTCACCGTCGCCCTGGCTGAAGTGCAGGTCCCCTCCGGAGAGCTTGGCGTCCTTCACGAAGACGGGGTAGAAGACGCGCGCCCCGCGGGTGAAGTTCTTGATGTCGTGGTTGCCGCCGTTCTCCCGGGCGGGAACGGTGCGGGCCCCCTCCCTGGCGATCCGGTCCGCCAGTTCGCCGGTCGCCGTTCCGGCGAGCGCGTTGTCGGGCAGCGGCGGCAGGCCCAGGGCGGGGACCCGGCCGGGGTCGGTGTCGATGAGGGCCTGCTCCCTGCGGTTCCAGCTCGCGAGCAGTTCCGCCGAGGGGGCCGTGCCGAACAGTCCCGGGTGGGTGATGCCGGTGTAGCGGATCCCGGGCAGATGGCGGGACGTCGCGGACAGCCCGTGGAAGTCCCAGACCGCCTTGTAGGCGTCCGGGAAGTAGTCGGTCAGGAAGCCGCCGCCGTTCACCTTGGCGAACACACCGGTGTACCCCCACCCCTGCCCCGACACCTCACCGGTCTCCTGGGGGACCGGCCCGAGATCGAGGATGTCGACCACCAGGAGGTCACCCGGTTCGGCTCCCTCGACCCCGATGGGACCGCTCAGCATGTGCGCGAGGGTCAGGTCGACGTCCCGTACGTCGTTGGCCGAGTCGCTGTTGCGAATCTGGCTGTCGGTCCAGTCGCGGCACTCGACGCGGAACTCGTCCCCGGGCCGGACCATGGCGGCGACGGGGATGTCCGGATGCCATCGGTTGTGGCCGGGCACGTCTTGATCACGCATGGACTTCGACTGATCCACACGAAACACGACTTCGGGCATGACGAGACTCCTTCTCTGGATGGTCCGTTCTCTGGACGGTCCGGTCTCTCTCGGTGGTCCGGTTCCCTCGGAAGGCCGGCGACGGCCGGGCCCCCAAGGGGTGCGGCACCTCCTCTCGCTCGGCGTGCGGCCCGGCCGCACGGCTAGGGGGCGGCGACCGTCTCCCCGCCGGCCGGTTCCGGCCGGGCGGGAGGCTCCGGCCGCTTTCTCGTCAGCGGCCAGAGCGCGGCGAACACCACGACGCCGAACACGGCGAGGACGATCGCCAGAACGGTCTGGTTCCATCGCTGCCAGTAGCCGGTGAGCAGCAGGAAGGAGGGGATGGCCGCGGTGACCCACCCCTCGATCGCCGTCACCCAGCCCGTGTAGGTGGTCAGACGCTCGCGTTTCAGCCCCAGCAGCAGGAAGAACAGCAGCCACAGGAACGACCAGTAGAGCCAGATGACCCCGAAGGGCTGGTTGTCGAGGTGCCGGAAGCTGGCGAAGGAGAAGCCGAGCGCCATGATGGCCACGAACAGCGAGAAGTAGCCGACTCCGGTGGTGTCGAACCCGCCGAGCAGGCCGACGCCCACGTAGAGGTAGGTGAAGCCGAACAGGAAGAGCCCCGAGGCGCCCAGGATCACGTTCGGCTGTCCCCCGGAGGTGATGATCAGCACGGTGGGCGTGACCACCTGAAGCGTCCCGACGAAGAGGTTGAAGATGGCCGCCGCCCGTGGGTCGACCTTTCCCAGGAGCATCAGCCCGTTGATGAACAGCACCGCACCGACGTAAAGCAGTCCGACGTCTCCCATCGGTGACACACCCCCCTCGTGTCGGTGATGGGGGATTTACGGGTGGGCCGCGTGATCCGTCCGCCGCGTCCGGACGCCTGCTACGGCCGCGGCAGACGGGCCGACGCGGGGTGTGGTGGCCGGGGACTCCGCCTGGGGGGCGGTCCGGAGACGACCGCGGGTGCCTCGCGGCTCCGCTCCTCGCGGTCGAGCGCGGCGGACAGCACCGGGTGCACCCGGGAGAGGTTCGGGGGTGAGAAGAGCCGAGGGGCGTCGCGCTCGCAGGCGGGGCAGCCGCGGGACGGCGGCGCGGTTCCCATCGGGAGGCGAACGTCGAAGGACCCGCAGTCCGGACAGACGTATTCGTAGATTGCCACGGGCGTCCCCTCTCCGCCGGACGGGAGAGCGGGGACCTTGTCGCCCCCGGGGTCTCGGCCGGCGGTGGCCGGATCAGTGATGAACCGAATCCACTATTCCGGGGTATCCGAAATGAGAACGGCCTGTCAAGGCCCTCGATCCCGCCGTACGGCCCGCCCGTCCCTGCGAGGGGCGCGAAGGCCGGGCAAGGGAATACCGGGCCGTGAACGACCCCGGGCCGGGGCCATACCGTCCCCTGAATCAAACCGGGCACCCCTCGGCGAAGTCCCAACAGAGTCCCCGGTCAGGGCTCGTCGGCCCTCAACGGCCGTCGTAGCTGGTGTACTCCCTGCCGGGCACCAGGCGGCCCCCGCCGTACAGCTCGGACAGCGTCACGAACGCGTATCCCCTGCGGGTGAACTGGTTCAGGATCTCCGGGACGGCGTCGACCGTGCTGGCGTGGATGTCGTGCATGAGCACGATGGAGCCGGGCGCGGCCTGGGTGGCGCGCTGCAGGACGATCGAGGCGTCGCGGTCCCGCCAGTCCATGGTGTCGACGTTCCACAGGATCTGGGCGAGCCCCTCCCTGCGCGCCTCGGCGGCCACCCGCCTGTCGGTGGCGCCGTACGGCGGGCGCATGAAGGTCATCCTGACCCCGGCCAGCCTTTTGACGATCTTCTGGGTGCTGGAGAGCTGGTACTTCAGCCGGCCCGGCGACAGCTGGGGGAGCGGCGGATGGTCCCAGCTGTGGTTGCCCAGCTCGTGCCCCTCACTCACCATCCGGCGGAGGTTCTCCCCACGGTCCTCGGCCACCATCTGGCCGATCACGAAGAAGGTCACCCTGGCATGGTGCCGGGCGAGGGCGTCGAGCAGCCTCCCGGTGTGCTCTCCCGGCCCGTCGTCGAAGGTCAGCGCCACACACCTGACGCGCCGACAGTCGATCTTGCGTGCCGCGGGCGCCACCGGGAGCCTGTTCCTCGGCCACTGCGGCTGTATCCCGGTCAGCTTCTCGGCCAGTTCCTCGGGGTCGAACGGCGAGGGCGTGGCGGGCGGGGGCACCCGGGGCGGGTAAAGCGGCGAGGGGGGAGAGGGCGCGGCCGAGGGAACGGTCACCGGCCCCGCCTGGGAACTCACCAGCGCGATCGGCGAGGCGCATCCCCCGGTCGCCAGGAGGAGCACAGCCACTGGGACGGTCCACAGCCACACGTTTGCCCCCCGGCGACCAGGCGGGGATCATGGATAGTCTTCGGCCACATCCCCCCGCAAGATCCTGGCCAGGTCCTCCCACCAGGATGGGACATTGCTCTGAAGTTCGGCGTAACGACGCGCCACGCGAATCGCACATCCTTGAGGATCCGTACCCAGATGGCGCCGTTTCACATGACCTTCCTGCCAACGGTAAAAACCATCTCTGAACCGAACGACAAGGCCGATCCAGACCGACAGGGTGCCGTCACCTCCGACCTCGTAGACGCCGGTGACGCCGAGTGCCACCAGTTCGGCGCGGAGCCGGGCGATCGCCGCGAGGGGCTCGCTCATCGGCCACCCCCCGGGCACCTCCCGGGCCGCCGGGGCGGGCCGTACGGCGAAGGACACGTCTCGCGAACCGGCGGGGCGGACACGCCGGTCTGGAACACCGAAGGCGACATAGTGCAATGGTGCGGCTCCGCAGAGTTCCCGGACACCGGTTCCCCACTATTGGACCGGCGGATACGAGGGTTCGGTGACGGCCGTCACCGATGGAAAGCGCGGCTAGGCGGCCTGGCGCTGCTCGGGCAGGCGCAGGGCGCCCTCCTGGCGGGCGTAATCCTCCAGCATCGCCCGCAGCTGGCGGCGGCCGCGGTGCAGGCGGGACATGACGGTGCCGATGGGGGTGCCCATGCGCTCGGCGATCTCCTTGTAGGCGAAGCCCTCGACGTCGGCCAGGTAGACGGCCACCCGGAAGTCCTCGGGCAGCGACCGCAGGGCGTTCATCACGACGCTGTCGGGCAGCTGCTCCAGCGCCTCGGTCTCGGCGGACTTCAGGCCGGAGGACATGTGGGACTCGGCGGCGGCGAGCTGCCAGTCCTCGATCTCCTCGGTGGCCGAGAGCTTGGGTGAGCGCTGCTTCTTGCGGTAGTCGTTGATGAAGTTGTTGGTGAGGATGCGGTGCAGCCAGGCCTTGAGGTTGGTGCCCTCGCGGAACTGGTGGTAGGAGGTGAACGCCTTGGCCACCGTCTCCTGCACCAGGTCCTCGGCGTCCGCGGAGTTGCGGGTCAAACGCATCGCGGACGCGTAGAGCTGGTTGGTCACCGGGACGACGTCTCGTTCGAACCAGTCCTGGCGCTGCTCTTCGGTCATCGTGATCACGTTTTCTTCCCCCTTGCGCTGTTCCCCCGCGTACCGTCCGGCGCGGGCACGAGACACCCGTCCCGACGGTTCGTTGCATGCTCGCAGGCGTCTTGTAAACAGGCCGTAAGAGCGTTCGTACCTGATCAGGAGGTGGGTCGGCGTCTGTTCCCGGGCGGCGGCGGCACGCCCGACAGCCGGACAAGTCTCATTATCGTAACATCTCCCTCCAAATTTGGACGAAGATGTGTGTATCATCACATAACCCCAGGTTGGGGTATTTTTCGCCCCCCGGACCACGGCCGCGGACGCGAGGGAACGCGCCGGGAGCCCGGGGAGGACGGGAAGAACGGGAAAGCCTGGACGGCCGAAACGACCGGGACGGCCTGGGCCACCCACCGGACCACGGCCGGCATCCGTCGCCATCACAACCACTCTCACACCTGTCCGCTTCCCGGGAGGGGAACCGTAAACCCTCACCCCTCGCTACGGACCCGCGGGCCGCGCGGTTCACCCGCCCGCCCCGCGCCACCCGCCGGATCAGTCGCCCAGGAGCGCGTCCACGAAAACCTCGGGAACGAACGGAGCCAGGTCGTCGGGCCCCTCCCCCAGACCGACGAGCTTGACCGGGACGCCCAGCTCCCGCTGGACGGAGATGATGATGCCGCCCTTGGCGGTGCCGTCCAGCTTGGTCAGGGCGATGCCGGTGACGTCGACGACCTCGGCGAACACCCGGGCCTGGCGCATGCCGTTCTGCCCGGTGGTGGCGTCCAGGACGAGCAGGACCTCGTCCACGGTGGCCTTCTTCTCGATGACCCGCTTGACCTTGCCGAGCTCGTCCATCAGACCGGTCTTGGTGTGCAGACGGCCCGCGGTGTCCACGATCACCACGTCGGCCTTCGACGCGACGCCCTCGGCCACCGCGTCGAAGGCGACCGAGGCGGGGTCACCGCCCTCCGGGCCGCGCACGACCTCGGCCCCGACCCGGTCGCCCCAGGTCTGAAGCTGGTCGGCGGCGGCGGCCCGGAAGGTGTCGGCGGCGCCGAGCACCACCTTGTTGCCGTCGCCGACCAGGGAGCGGGCCAGCTTGCCCGTGGTGGTGGTCTTGCCGGTGCCGTTGACACCGACCACGAGCACCACCGCCGGGCGCTCGCCGTGCGGCTTGACGTGGAGGGTGCGGTCGGTGTCGGCGCCGATCTGGGTGAGCAGCTGCTCCTTGAGCAGCTCGCGCACCTCGGCGGGCGTCCGGCTGCCCAGCACCTTCACCCGGGTCCGCAACTCCTCGACCATGGCCTGGGTGGGGGCGACGCCGACGTCGGCGCCGATCAGCGTCTCCTCGATCTCGTCCCAGGTGTCGTCGTCGAGCCGGTCCCGCGACAGCAGGTCCAGCAGTCCCCTGCCGAGGGTGTTCTGCGACCGGGCCAGCCGGGCGCGCAGCCGTACCATCCGGCCGGCGGACGGCGGCGGAACCTCGACGGCCGGGGGGACGACCATGGGCTCGGCCGGCTTCGCCGGGGGTGGGACGGTGGTGGTCGCGGTGTCGTCGTCGGTGACCGTCGTGGCGGAGCCCCGCTCCCGCTCCTCAAGCGGCGGCGTCGTGGGGGGTTCGACCGGCGGAGCCGCCTTGCCGCCCGGCCGGAACAGCAGGAACATGCCGCCGACCGCCACCAGGGCGATGACGACAACGATCGCGATTATGCCGAGATAGGCTTCCACAAGACCACAGTTTTCCAGACGGCCCGGGATGCTCCACACCCCCGGCCCCTTTCAGTCGGCGTCGTGTTCCCTCAGCCGCTGGCTGATCACCTGGGTCACCCCGTCGCCCCGCATCGACACGCCGTACAGGGCGTCGGCGATCTCCATCGTGCGTTTCTGGTGGGTGATGACGATGATCTGTGACGTCCGCCGCAGTTCTTCGAACAGGGTCAGCAGGCGCTGGGTGTTGGTGTCGTCCAGGGCCGCCTCGACCTCGTCCATCACATAGAACGGCGAGGGCCGCGCCTTGAAGATGGAGACGAGGAAGGCCACGGCGGTGAGCGACCGCTCGCCGCCCGACAGCAGTGAGAGCCGCTTGACCTTCTTACCCGGCGGCCGGGCCTCGACCTCGACCCCCGTGGTCAGCATGTCGGCGGGATCGGTGAGCAGCAGCCTGCCCTCGCCGCCGGGGAAGACCCGGGTGAAGATCGTCTCGAACTCGCGGGCCACGTCCTCGTAGGCGGCCGCGAACACCTGCTCGACCCGCTCGTCCACCTCCTTGACGACGAGCAGCAGGTCACGCCGGGTCTTCTTGAGATCCTCCAGCTGTGAGGTCAGGAAGGCGTGCCGCTCCTCCAGCGCGGCGAACTCCTCAAGCGCCAGCGGGTTGACCTTGCCGAGCTGGGCCATCTGCCGGTCGGCCGCCTTGGCACGCCGCTCCTGCTCCTGGCGGTCGTAGGGCACCGGGTCGCCGTCGACGGCGGGGACCGGCTCGGCCGGGCCGTACTCGGCGATGAGCGTGTCGGGCTCCACGCCGTACTCCTCCACCGCGCGGGTCTCCAGCTGCTCCAGGCGCATCCGCCGCTCGGTTCTGGCCACCTCGCTGCCGTGCGCCCGGTTGATCAGCTTGTCCAGCTCGGCGGACAGCTCCCGGACCCGCAGCCGGACGGCCTTGAGCGAGGCGTCGATCTGCCCGCGCGCCCGCTCGGCCTCGTCGCGTTCGGCGGCCGCCAGGGTAAGTGAGGCCTCCAGCAGGCCGAGCGCCACCTCGGTCCCCCGGACGACCGCCCGCGCCACCTGCCCCTGCCTGCGCCGCCGCTCGCGCAGTTCGGCGGCCCTGGCGCGCTCGTCGCGTTCCCGCTCGGCCGCCCGGAGCAGCTCGGCGGCCCTGCCCTCGATGCCCCTGACCCGCTCCTCCGCCGTCCGTACGGCCAGGCGCGCCTCCATCTCGGCCTGCCTGGCCGTCGCGCAGATCTCGGCGAGCTCGTCGCGCATCCCGGTGGTCGGCTCGCTCTCGCGCTCGGCGGCGTCCGCCGCGGCGGCGAGCCGCTCCTCCAGCTCGGCAAGGCCGGCCGCGTCGCGGTCGCGGGCCTCCCCGGCCGCGCGCACCGCCCCGGCCAGCCGCTCGCACTCCTGACGGGCCGCCTCGGCCGCCGCGCCCAGCTCGGCCAGACGCCTGGCCGAGGCGGCGGCCCTCTGATCGGCCTCCCGCTCACGGGCCCGGAGGCCGTCCAGGGCGGCCTGGGCTGCGTCGGCCCCCGCCTGGGCGGCCTGCACACCGAGCCGCGCCTCGTTCACCCCCGCCTGGGCGCGCTCGACGCCGAACCGGGCCTCCGCCTCCGCCTCGGCCGCCTCCTCCAGCACGGCGGCGGCCCGCTCGGCGTCCTGTCCCGCCGCGATGAGGGCGGCCCCCGCCTCGTCCAGCGCCGCCCGCATCTGAAGCGCCGAGGTGCCGTCCGCGGAGCCGCCCCGGGCGGCGTAGCGGCCCAGCAGATCGCCCGCACGGGTGACGGCCCGCAGCTCGGGCCGGCGCTCCACGACGGCCCGCGCGGTCTCCAGGTCGTCGACGACCAGCACCCCCGACAGCAGGTGCGCGACCGCGGCCCGCAGCTCGGAGGGGACGGTGACCAGGTCGATCGCCCACCGGGCACCGGCCACCGGCACCCCGTCCGGCGCCGCCCCGTCACCGGGGGAGGCGACGACCAGGGCGGCCCGGCCGCCCTCGGTGTCCCGGAGGAAACCGAGGGCGCCGGCGGCGGCCCGCAGGGACTCCACGGCGACGGCCTCGGCCTGCGCGCCCAGCACGGCGGCGACGGCCACCTCGGCGCCGGGCGCGACGGTCAGCATGGTGGCGACCGGGCCGAGCACCCCCGCCAGGCCGGCGGCCAGCAGGGCCGCGGCGCCGTCCGCCCCCCGGGCCAGGCCGAGTTCGAGGGCCTCGAACCTGGCCTCCAGCGCGGCGACCCTGCGCCGCGCCTCCTGGTCGGCCTCGCGGGCGGCGGCGAGGGCGGCTCCGGCGGCGGCGAGGGCGGCGTCCGGGCCCGCGACGGCGGCCCCCGCCTCCTCCAGCACGGCCCTGGCCCGCTCCACGGCCTGCCGCGCCTGTTCCACGGCCTCCAGGGCGATCTCCAGCTCCTCCGCCAGGGCCGGGTCGGTCTCCGGATCGGCCCGCCGCCGCTCCTCGTGCTCGGCCCCGGCCCGTTCGGCCCGCCGCCCGGCCTCCCGCAGGGAGAGCGTCAGCCGCCCGATCTCCTCCTCGGCCGCCTCCACCCGGCTGCGCGCGGCGCCTTCCTGCCCCCGAAGCCTGGCCAGGCCCTCGCGCCGGTCGGCCGAGGCCCTGGCCTCGGCGGCCAGCCGCCGCTCCTCGGCCGCGAGCGCCGCCTCGCTCTCGGTGCGCCCGGCCACGGCCTCGGCCAGGCCGTCGCGCTCCTGGTCGAGCAGCTCGGCCAGGACCCGTTCCTGCTCCCGGATCTCCTCCGCCTCGCGCTCGTAGTCCTCCGGGTCGCGCCCGCGCCGCTCGACGGCGTGCTCGACGGCGTTGCGATGCCGCTCGGCGGCCAGCCCCTCAAGGCCCCGCAGGCGCTCGCGGAGCGAGGAGAGGCGAAAGTAGGTCTCCTGGGCGGCGGCCAGGCGGGGCTGGGCGGCGGCCTCGGCGGCCTCCAGCTCCGTCTCGGTGACCTGCCCCTGCTCCAGCTCGGCCTCCACGGCCGTACGGCGGGCGAGCACGGCGGCCTCGTCGGCGGTCTCCCGCTCCAGGGTGGTGCGCAGGGTGAGCACGTCGTCGGCGAGCAGCCGGAGCCGGGCGTCGCGCAGGTCGGCCTGGATGACGGCGGCCCTGCGGGCGATCTCGGCCTGACGTCCCAGCGGCTTGAGCTGGCGCCGCAGTTCCGTGGTCAGGTCCTGGACACGGGTGAGGTTGGCCTGCATGGCGTCCAGCTTCCGCAGCGCCTTCTCCTTGCGCTTGCGGTGCTTCAGGACACCCGCGGCCTCCTCGATGAAGGCCCGCCGGTCCTCGGGGCCGGCGTGCAGCACCTGGTCGAGCTGTCCCTGCCCGACGATGACGTGCATCTCGCGGCCGATACCGGAGTCGGACAGCAACTCCTGGATGTCGAGCAGCCGGCAGGTGTCGCCGTTGATGGCGTACTCGCTCTGACCGGCCCGGAACATCAGGCGGCTGATCGTGACCTCGGTGTAGTCGATCGGGAGCGCGCCGTCGGTGTTGTCGATGGTGAGCGTGACCTCGGCGCGGCCCAGCGGCGCCCGCGAGGCGGTGCCGGCGAAGATGACGTCCTCCATCTTGCCGCCGCGCAGCGACTTGGCGCTGTGCTCGCCCATCACCCAGGCCAGGGCGTCGACCACGTTGGACTTTCCGGAGCCGTTGGGGCCGACGACCGCGGTGATGCCGGGCTCGAAGCGGAGGGTGGTGGCCGAGGCGAAGGACTTGAACCCGCGCAGGGTGAGGGTCTTGAGATACATTCCCGCCCTCCGTCCGCCCGGGTGCCCGGCGTCCGCCGGTGGCACCACCCGTCACCGCCCAGCGCCCCGGAGAACAGGCCTTTCCCCCGCCGTCCGGTCGCTCCCGCCTGGGAAGACTACCGTTCTTCACCCGCGCTCGCCCGTTCACCGCCTATGGTGCCCTGCATGGACGCGGAACGCGGTGACGGCGAGGCTCCAGCATCCCCGCGCGGCGGGGAGGGTCTTCTCAGGCGGCGGGCCTTCCTGGTGGGCGGGGGGCTGACCGTCCTGGGCCTCGGGGGGGCCGCCCTGGCGATCGGGCCCGACGGCTTCCGGGACGCCTACGCCCACATCGTCTGCGGCTCGCTCCCCGAGCCGCCGCGGGCGCGGCCGGGCAGGTTACAGCAGGGCACGCTGGACGGCCGGCAGGTGATCGTCGCGCTGCCGCCGCGGGCCCGGGGCGCGGTGCCTGCGGTGGTGATGCTGCCCGGCCGGGCCGGAGACGCCCGGACCCCGTTCGATCTCTACGCGGTCGACCGCTACCTGGCCGCGAGCCCGGCGCGTTTCGCGGTGGTCTCGGTGAGCGACTGGCCGTCGGCGGACATCGCTGGAACGCTCCTGCCGTATTTGCGGGCCGGCGGCCTGGACACGCGCAGGATCGGCCTGCTCGGCTGGTCGGAAGGGGGCGCGCAGGCGCTGCGGCTGGCCGCGGGGCTGGGCGCGGACCGGGTGTCGGCGGTGGCCGCGGCCTCGCCGGCCGTCAGCGCCGGGCGGGCACCGCTGCGGGAGCTGGTGAACATCCCGGTCTGGCTGGGCTGCGGTGAGCGCGACGAGTGGGCGCCGCAGACGGAGACGATGCTGAAGGGCCTGAGGGCGCTGGGAGCCACCGCCGAGGGCGGCATCTCCTCAGGCTGCCAGGACACGGCCTACCGGCGCCGCGTGCTCCCGGAGCAGCTGGCCTTCCTCGCGCGTCACATATGATCCCGCATACGGCGAACGCCGGACACGGCAAGGGACGCCCCCGAGGAGCGTCCCTGAACAGTGTGTTCCGTCCCGGTCTCTAGGTGAGAACCGGTTCGCGATCCTGCAGGCGGGTGAACGCCTCGTCACGGGTGTTGGCCGCGAGTTCGTCGTTCTGGGCCTGGAGCCGGGTGAGCTCTGCCTCGAGATCACGGATACGCTGCTGGAGACGGCGCATTTCCGAGACCATACGAGGGTCAGGACCGCCGACGTGGCCTAGTAGAGCCTTCGCCATGGTTAAGGGTCCTCCACGCTGAGTGACCAGACTGGTTCGCGCACTTCTTGCCGCGGGAGGGGTGCGCGTGGTTCTTATCAAGAGTCGCACCGGTGAGAGGGACGGTCAAGCTGAACGCCCCTTGTGGATGCACCGGTGGGCACTCCCAACGGTAAAATGTACCTTATTTCGGGCGGTTTGGGAAAGCGATCAGCGCTCCACAAAACCTCTGGAGATCCCTTTGGCCGCACTCCAGCGCTCCACAACCCCGCTGACCTGCCCGGGAGTGTCGCCACCCCGGAGAAGATCGAGCAGCCGGACGCACGCCTCCTCCTCCCCCTCGGCCACGACCTCCACCCGGCCGTCGGGGGTGTTGCGGGCCCAGCCGGCCAGTCCGAGCTCCAGCGCCCGCGCCCGTGTCCACCAGCGGAAGCCGACCCCCTGCACCCGGCCCCTGACCCAGGCCGTCAGCCGGACGCCGGTCACGCCGCGTCCCGCGCGGGGTGGGGCTGGCAGCGGGGGCAGCTGTAGGAGGAGCGGTTCATGAACGACTCCCGGACGATCGGGGTCCCGCACCTGCGGCAGGGCAGATCCCGCCGCCCGTAGACCGCCAGCGAACGGTCGAAGTAACCGCTCTCCCCGTTGACGTTGACGTAAAGGCTGTCGAAGGACGTCCCGCCCTCCGCCAGGGCGTCGGTCATCACCTCGCGGGCGGCCGCCAGCAGCGCGGCGACCCGCGGGCGGGTCAGCGACCCCGTGGAGCGGGCGCCGTGCAGCCCCGCCCGCCACAGCGCCTCGTCGGCGTAGATGTTGCCGACCCCGCTGATCAGCGACTGGTCCAGCAGCGCCCGCTTGATCTCGGTCTGCCGGGCCCGCAGGCGGTGGACGAACAGATCCTCGTCGAAGTGATCCTCGAACGGATCGGCCGCGATGTGCGTGATCGGCTCGGGCACCCGCCTGCCCCCCGAGCGGCCCATCGAGGTCACCAGCACGTGCCCGAAGGTCCGCTGGTCGACGAAACGCAGGTCGGGACCGCCGTCGGTGAAGCCGATCCGGACCCGCAGGTGCCGCTCGGGGGCCGAGCCGGACTCGACCACCAGCAACTGGCCACTCATGCCGAGATGGGCCAGGACCGCCTCCGAGCCGTCCAGGGGCAACCAGAGATACTTGCCCCGGCGCTGGGCCGGGCCGACCACGCGCCCCTTCAGCCGGGAGGCGAACTCCGCGGCTCCCGGCGCGTGCCGCCGGATCGCCCTCGGGTGAAACACCTCGGCGCAGGCGACGACCCTGCCGGACACCCAGCGTTCCAGGCCGCGCCGGACGACCTCGACCTCGGGCAACTCGGGCATAAGCCCTCCTTCTGGCAGGTCAGCCTGGCAGGTCAGCCGCTTGACGCGCGGTCGGCCTCAGCCGGCCTCACGCCTGTCGCGGTCCTGGCGGATGCGGGTCCAGGCCGCCTCGGCGGCCTGCTGCTCGGCCTCCTTCTTCGAACGGCCCGAGCCGGAGCCGTACTCCTCGCCGCTCACCCGGACGACCGCGGTGAAGGACTTGGCGTGGTCGGGGCCGCTCTCCTCCACGTGATACTCGGGCACACCGAGCGACTCGGAGGCGGTGAGCTCCTGGAGCGAGGTCTTCCAGTCGAGCCCGGCCCCCAGCGAGGCCGAACGGACGATCAGCGGGTCGAAGAGCAGGTGGACGACCCGGAACGCCTCGTCCAGGCCGCGGTCCACGTAGACCGAACCGATCAGCGCCTCAAGGGTGTCGGCGAGGATCGAGGACTTGTCGCGCCCCCCGGTGCCCTCCTCGCCCCGGCCGAGCCTCAGAAAACGCCCCAGGCCCAGGGAGCGTGCCACGTCGGCGAGCGCGCGCATGTTGACCACCGCGGCCCTGAGCTTGGCCAGCTGCCCCTCGGGCAGGTCGGGGTGGTTGTGGTAGAGGGTGTCGGTGACCACCAGGCCGAGCACGGAGTCGCCGAGGAACTCCAGCCGCTCGTTGGTGGGCAGGCCGCCGTTCTCGTAGGCGTAGGAGCGGTGCGTCAGGGCACGCTCCAGGATCGCGGCGTCCAGGCGGACCCCGATCAGCCGCTCCAGCTCGTCTCTGGCGAGCTCGACCGCCACCGGCTTGACGCTCGTACCCACGTCTTCTCCTCGCACTTCTCTCGTCGGAATGCGCGATGGCGAAAAGAGATCGAGAAGTGCCCGAAGACGTGGTGGACGCCGGGAGGGTACGCGTCACCGCGCACCCGGCGTCCACCACAGCCGCGGGCCGACCGCCATCGCTGTGGGGTGCAGACAGTGGCACCGGCCGGGCCGGGGAGGTCCGGCCGGTGTCCGTCGGTCAGAACGCGATCAGGCGGAGGGCTCGATCACCTGACGGCGGTTGTAGGTGCCGCAGGAGGGGCACGCCACGTGCGGACGCTTCGGCGAGCGGCACTGGGGGCAGCTCACGAGCGAGACCGCGGCGGCCTTCCACTGCGACCTGCGGGAGCGAGTGTTGCTCCGCGACATCTTGCGCTTGGGGACAGCCACGTCAGCTCTCCTGATCGTTGTTATCTTCCGGAACCAGACCCTGCAACGCGGCCCAGCGAGCGTCGATCACCTCGTGCTTGTGATCGGGCCCGGCGTCCGCCAGCCTGATCCCGCACTCCGCGCAGAGCCCGGGACAGCCGTCGTCGCAGACCGGGCTCAGCGGCAGTGTGAGCACCACCGCGTCACGGAACGTGGGTTCAAGGTCGAGCAGTTCACCGTCGAGAAGCGCGTCATCCTCGGCAGCATCCTCTGCCAGGTAGAAGAACAGCTCCTGGAACCCCACCTCGGCTCGCGAGACGATCGGTTCCAGACAGCGTGCGCACTCCCCCCGCAGCGGGGCGCGCGCGGTGCCCGTGACGAGCACCCCCTCCATGACCGCTTCAAGCCGGATGTCCAGCTCGACATCGGCGTCCCGGGGGACACCGATCATGTCGACGCCGACGTCCACCGGTGCCGGGAGGGTGAGTTTCATCCGGCGCATCGACCCCGGTCTACGACCCAGGTCATGGGTGGAGATCACCCATGGGGCGCGAGGATCAAGGCTGTGCGGAGTCATTCCACTCTCATCGGGCATGGCGAATCGACGCCGTCGTGCAAGGCAGGGACAAAGAATACCAGTACCTAGCCCCTGAGCCGTTCGACCAGGAGATCCTGGACGAGATCGGGGACCAGCCCGGCCACGCTGCCGCCGTAGCGGACGATCTCCTTGATGCGGCTGGAGGACAGGAACGACACCTCGGGCCCGGTCGCCATGAACAGCGTCTCGATGCCGGACATCCGGTAGTTGAGCTGGGCCATCTGGAGCTCGTAGTCGAAGTCGCTGACCGCCCGCAGCCCCTTGACGATGGCGGGGATCTCCTGATCCCGGCAGTAGTCCACCAGCAGGCCGTGAAACTTGTCCACCCGCACGTTGCCGTAGTCCTTGGTGACGGTCTGGAGCATCTCGATCCGCTCCTCGACCGTGAACAGGCTCTTCTTCTCGATGTTGATCAAGACCGCGACCACGACCTCGTCGTACTGCCGGGAGGCCCGGCCGATGATGTCCAGGTGGCCGTTGGTGACAGGATCAAACGATCCCGGACAGACGACACGACGCAAGGCGGACTCCCTGCTCTACGGATTCCCGGCGGCGCGACCATACCAAACGGCCGCTTCGCCGTATCGGCGGACCCTCTCCTCCTCGTAACCGAAGGGCCACACCACGTCTCTACCCCTGCTCTCCCGCTCCACCGCGACCAGCGCGTCCTCGGCCAGCCAGCCGCGATCCCGCAGCAGGCCGAGCACGGTCTCCACCACCTGCGGGGAGACGGTGTAGGGGGGGTCGGCGAACACCAGGTCGTACGGCACGGCCGGCCGGCGCTCCAGTACCCGCTCGACCCGGTCGGCCACCACCTCGGCCCCGGGCAGCCCGAGCGCCGCGACGTTGGCCCTGATCGTCCGGACCGCCCTGGCGTCGGACTCCACGAGCAACGCGTGCCCGGCCCCCCGCGACAGCGCCTCCAGGCCGATCGCGCCGGACCCCGCGTACAGGTCGAGCACCCTCATGCCGTCCAGCGGGCCGAGCAGCGACCCCACGGTGGAGAAGATCCCCTCCCGGGCCCGGTCGCTCGTGGGGCGTGTCCCCCGTCCCGGCGGTACGGCCAGCCGCCGCCCTCCCGCGCTTCCCGCGATGACCCGGCTCATCGAAACCCCCTGAGCGTGGAAGACCCCGGGCTTCGAGCCCCGGGGGAGGACGCCAACGGCCCATTCTCCCAAGCTCTCCCGGGCGCCGGACCGCCCCCGGCTCCGGGGAGCGGCCGGGAGACGTCTGAGAGACGGCCGGTAGGCGGCCGAGGAGCGGCCGGGGGGGCACGGCCCCGCGGTCACCCCGGTGTGCCACCCCACCCCGGCGTGTCGCGGCGCATCACATAACCGCAGGTCAAAAGGGGTCTGCGAAGGTGATCTAGGTCAAGAGTGGGCAAGGAGTGGCGACGAAAGCGCAAGGGTCGTTCCACCCGGCCCCGGGACCTTGCATGATGATTCCTGCGGCCTTCAAGTGACCCAGGGGGAGGCCGACCGGCGTGATCGTGAGCCCTTCCGCACGCCGGTGCTCTCGGCACCTGACCCGAGAGTGGGCCCAAGCGGGGACGGCATTCGGGGGGAGGCCGTCCCCGCAGTTGGGCCCTCGCCCGCGCTCTCGTCCGGCCCTTCGCCCGGGTTCTCGCCCGTACCCACCCGGATCTCTGCCTCCGTCATCTCTTCTCCGTCCCCTCAACCGCGGCCCCACGTCACCTCGGCCGCTGCCCCAACCGGCCCCCCGCCACGCGCGGCCGAAGCCCCACCTTCGGAGCCGGGCGGCGGAGCGCCGCCCCGCAAGCCCCCGTCACGCCTTTTCGAGGTATTCGGCGCGATCGTCGGCCAGGAGCCGGTCGATCTCCGTCCGCAGGCCGGGGTGCTCCGCCAGCGCGGGATCGGCCTCCAGCAGGGCCTCGGCGTCGAGACGCGCGGCGTGGATGACCTCCTCGTCGCGCAGGAGCTGGAGCATCTTCAGCGACGACCTGCGCCCCGACTGGGCCACGCCGAGCACGTCGCCCTCGCGGCGCTGCTCCAGGTCGACGCGGGACAGCTCGAACCCGTCGAGGGTGGAGGCCACCGCGTCGAGACGCTCGCGGGCCGGAGTGCCGCCCGGGGAGTCGGTCACCAGCAGGCACAGCCCCGGCAGGCCGCCCCGGCCCACCCGGCCGCGCAGCTGGTGAAGCTGGGAGACCCCGAACCTGTCGGCGTCCATGATGACCATGACCGAGGAGTTGGGCACGTCGACGCCGACCTCGATGACCGTGGTCGCCACCAGGACGTCGACCTCGCCCCGGCCGAAGGCCCTCATCACCTCGTCCTTCTCCTCCGGCGGCAGCTTGCCGTGGAGCACGGCCGTGCGAAGACCCCGCAGCGGCCCCTGGGACAGGGTCTCGGCCACCTCCAGCACCGCCAGCGGCGGGCGCCGCTCGTCGTCGTCCTTCGACAGGTCGCCCTCGTCTCCCTCCAGGTCGCCGATACGCGGGCAGACGACGTAGGCCTGCCGGCCCAGCTCGACCTCCTCGCGCAGCCGGCCCCAGACGCGGTCGAGGAAGTGCGGTTTCTCGGCGGCGGGCACCACGTGCGTGGTGATCGGCGCGCGGCCCGCGGGCAGCTGGGAGAGCGTGGAGACCGTGAGGTCGCCGAAGACCGTCATGGCGACGGTGCGCGGGATCGGCGTGGCGGTCATGACCAGCACGTGCGGACGGCCGCCGCCCGCCTTCTCCCGAAGCGCGTCGCGCTGCTCGACGCCGAACCTGTGCTGCTCGTCGACCACGACCAGGCCGAGATCGGCGAAGCGTACGTGCTCTTGGAGGACCGCGTGGGTGCCGACCACGATCCCGGCGGCGCCGGAGGCCGCGTCGAGCATGGCCGAACGGCGGGCCGCCGCGCCCAGCGAGCCGGTGAGCAGGGCGACCGCCGTGCCGCCGAACATCCCCCCGGTGGCCAGGTCGCCGAGCATCGCCGAGATCGACCGGTGGTGCTGCTGGGCGAGCACCTCGGTGGGCGCCAGGAGCACGGCCTGCCCTCCGGCGTCGACCACCTGGAGCATGGCCCGCAGCGCGACGACGGTCTTGCCCGCGCCCACCTCGCCCTGCAGCAGCCGGTGCATGGGGTGGGCGGCGGCGAGGTCGGCCGCGATCTCCTCCCCCACCGCGCACTGCCCCTCGGTGAGCGCAAACGGCAGGCGGGCGTCGAAGCCGGCGAGCAGCCCGTCACCGCGCGGGGGCCGGGGGGTCGCCGCCCAGGAGGCCGCGGCCATCCGGCGCTGCAGCAGCACCGCCTGAAGCAGGAGCGCCTCGTCGAACTTGAGCCGCCTGCGGGCCCTGCCGACGTCGGCGTGGTCGCGAGGCCGGTGGATCGCCAGCAGGGCCTCGGCCAGGCCGGCGAGCCCGTGCCGGGAGCGCAGGTCGGCCGGAAGGGGGTCGTCGAGGGGCTCCAGGGTGTCCAGGAGCACCCCCAGCGCCCTGCGGACGGCCCAGGGCGTGACGTCCTTGCCCGCGGGGTAGATCGGCACCAGCGCCGAGGCGAACTCCTCGGCGTTCACCTCGGCCTGGTCGAACATCTCGAACTCGGGGTGGGACAGCTGCCACCTGCGCTTGTCGCCCTGGCCGAACGCGCCGACCTTGCCGGCGAACATGCCCCGGGCGCCGGGCCGCAGCCGCGACTCGGCGATGTGGGAGGCCCTGCCGAAGAACGACAGATAGATCTTGCTCTTGCGGCCGTCGACGACCTCGACCTCCAGCCAGGTGCCGCCCTTGTTGCGCATCGGCCTGCGCATGGCCCTGGTCACCTCGCCCACCACGGTGACGTGCTCGTCGGGCCGCAGGTCGTCGAGGTCGGTCAGCTCGCCCCGCTCGGCGTATCTCCGGGGGTAGTGCCGCAGCAGGTCGCCGACGGTGCGCAGGTCGAGGACGCTCTCCAGCAGCCTGGCGGTCTTGGGGTCAAGCGCCTTGGTCAGCGGCTCGTCGAAGCTCGTCACCCCACGTTTTTACCGCGTCCGGACGACAGAACCGCCACGACGCACCTCGACCGGCCCGCCCGGCGGGCCCGGTACGGTTCTCCTCCGCGTACACCCTCGCCGGCCGCGGGCGACGGGCACCACGCCGGGGCCGGGGGCCGGCGCGCCCACCGGCCGGGTCCGCCGATGCGCTACGGTTGCCTCTCGGAGATTGCCCCGTCCGGTCGGTCACGACGCCGTGTGTTGGCATGCACGGCCGGACATCGGATATCCTCGTGTGGCCAGCCGGTCGTCCCGGCGCGCCCGATGACCGCCTGTCAGAGGCGGATCGAGCCTCTCGACTGATCTAAGGAGCGAACCGTGGCTTCCGTCTGCGACGTTTGCGCTAAGAAGCCGACTTTCGGCAACAACGTCTCCCACTCGCACCGCCGCACCCGCCGCCGCTGGAACCCGAACATCCAGCCCGTGCGCGCAGTGGTGAACGGCACGCCGAAGCGGCTGAACGTTTGCACCTCCTGCATCAAGGCGGGGAAGGTCACCCGCTAGTCAGACCTCCACGACGGCCCGCCGCCCCGACCGGGGCGGCGGGCCGTCGCGTTCCCCCGCGCCCCTCCGGGGCGGCCTCCTACCTCCAGGGCCAGGCGTGGTCCACCGGGCCGATGCCGGCGCCCAGGGCGAACCCGTGGGCGATGGCTCCGGTGACGTACTGCTTGGCCTTCTCCACCGCGGCCGGAACCTCCTCGCCGAGGGCCAGATGGGAGGCGATGGCGGAGGCGAGGGTGCAGCCGGTGCCGTGGGTGTGGCGGTTGTCGTGGCGGGCGGCGGTGAAGCGGAACACACGGGTGCCGTCGGTCAGCAGGTCCACCGGCTCGCCCGGCAGGTGGCCCCCCTTGATGAGCGCCCAGACGGGCCCCAGGTCCAGGACGGCGTCGGCGGCGCGGCGCATGTCCTCCTCGTCCTCCACCTTCACACCGGTGAGCTGGGCCACCTCCCACAGATTGGGGGTGACCACGGTGGCCGTCCGCAGCAGCAGCGACCTCACCGTCTCCACCGCCTCGGGGGCGAGCAGAGTGTCGCCGTGCTTGGAGACGCCCACCGGATCCACCACGACGGGGGCCTCAACCCGCGCCAGCACCTCGGCCACCGTCTCCACCAGCGTGGGCGAGGCCAGCATCCCTGTCTTGACCGCCTGAACCCCGATGTCGTCCAGGACGGAGTCGAGCTGCGCGCGGACCGCCTCGGGGGGAAGCTCCCAGTACCCCTGCACACCCAGCGAGTTCTGGGCGGTCACCGCCGCGACGACGCTCATGCCGTGCACTCCGAGGGCCAGCATCGTCTTCAGGTCGGCCTGGATGCCCGCACCGCCTCCCGAGTCGGAGCCGGCGACGGTCAGTACGCGAGGAGGGGTCGAATCGGTCATGCCCCCATCCAACCAAACCCTGGTCAGACCACCACGCAGTCACCCTGGGTGCTCTGGCAGGTTCGCGGTGCCCGCGCCCGGCCGTAGGCGTTGAAGGTGACGACCAGCTTCTCGCCCGCCTCCAGGGTGCGGGCGGGCTCGATCACCAGGGTGTCGCCGGTCTGCCTCCAGCCGGCTCCCCTGACCGAGGTGACCTCACCGCCGACCGGCAGGCTCAGCGTCACGCCGTCGAGCGCCTCGCCCGCGGCGACCACCAGCTGGGCGGTGTAGGCCGGGCCCTTCTCCTTGACCACGTCGAATCCCAGCGTGACCGTCGCACCCCCGGAGACGACGGCGGGCTCGGCCGACGCGCTCGGGTCGGCCGGGGGGTCGGAGACGGGAGGATCGGTGGGGGCGGCCGGCGTGCGCGGCCGGGTGTCGGAGATGACGGCCTCCTCCGTCATGGTGGGGGCCGGGCCGGGCTCGCCGGTGGGGCGGGCCGAGGGACTGCGGCGCGGGGCGGGGGCGCCCGTCGGTCTCGGGGCGGGCCTGGCCCGCATGGTGGGGTCGGCGTGCCGCGGGGTCGTCACGGGCGCGGGCGCGGAGGGCAGGTCGGTCTCGCCCTCGGACTCCGCCCTGCGTGTGGGCGGGGGTTCCTCCGCCGGCTCGGTGAGGGCGATGTACGGCTCGGGCTGGTTCGAGGCCGCGGCGAGACATCCCGCCACCGGGCAGTCGGTGGCCGAGCTCGCCGGGTCGCTCACCATCTGGATGCCCGCCACGGTCCCGCCGGCCACCATGGCCACCGCGGCGACGGCGAGCAGGACCGGCTTGAGCCGGCCTCTGGACCCGCGCCTGTCCTCGGGCCAGACCGGCTCGGACAGCTCGGCCGTGGTGGACCATCCCGACCCCAGGAACCCCGTGGGGGGTTCGGTGATCGCCGACTCCTCCGGGCGGAGACGACGGCCGACCGTCTCCCGGGGAGTGCTCGTCGATGCGTCGGCCGGCTCGCGGGGGGTGTCCGGCGGGGTGTCGGACTCCGGAGCGGTCTCCGGCTCGTGTTTCCCCCGGTTACGACGGGCGTCTTCCCCATGTGCACCATGGCGGCCCATGTCGCCCCTTCCTTTAGGGAACTCTGACCGCCCAACTTCATACCAGTTTCGTAACCCTTTGTGGCAAAGATATCTGATGTAACAAGAGTGGCAAACGTCACTTCCGGAAGTGGTCCCAGCCCCCCGCCGTGGGGGCGCGCCCCGGAACGCGCACCCCCTCACCGGCGACGACGCGACCTATAACGGTCCAGGGCGGCGGAAGCCGTACGCCCTCCGGGAAGGTCGCGGCGAGCGCGTGATCCTCCCCGCCCGAGAGCATCCACTCCAGTGGGTCGGCGCCGAGCAGCCGGGCGGCCTCCCGGAGCGGGTAGGGGATCGTGAACGCCTCGGGCACGAGCGCGAGCCCCACCCCGCCCGCCGTGGCGAGGTGACCGAGGTCCTGGAGCAGGCCGTCGCTGACGTCGAGCATCGCGGTCGCCCCGAGTTCGGCGGCCCGCGGGCCGCAGGCGTAGGGCGGCCGCGGGCGGCGGTGCGCCTCGACGAGCTCCGCCGGGCCGGTGCGGCCCGCGGAGAGCAGCGCGAGGCCCGCGGCGGCGTGGCCGAGCCTTCCGGCCACCGCGACCACGTCGCCGGGACGCGCCCCCGAACGGGTCACCGGCTCACGCCCGCCCAGGTCCCCCAGAGCGGTGACCCCGATCACGACCAGGTCGCAGCGGGCGATGTCGCCGCCCGCCACACTGGCGCCGACGAGGTCGCACTCGTCGCGGAAGCCGTCGGTGAGATCGTCCAGCCAGGCCGCGGCCGCGTCGGCGGGCAGGCCGAGGCCGACCACGATGCCGGTGGGGTCGGCGCCCATCGCCACGACGTCGGAAAGGTTCTGCGCGGCGGCCTTGCGGCCGATGTCGTAGCCACTGGACCAATCACGGCGGAAGTGCCTACCCTCAAGCAAGAGGTCAGTCGTGACGACGACCCGCCCATCAGGAGCCTTCAGCACCGCGGCGTCGTCCCCGGGACCGAGAAGGACGGTCCCTCCCTGTGGCAAGCGTCCGGCAATACGAGCAATAACTCCGAATTCGCCGAGATCTCCGACTGTGATGACGCACCTCCCGTTCATCACAGGGTACGGTGGCCCTCCGGCACTGATCCAATCGCCCGGGAGGACGTGATGGTGCAGGCCTACATCCTTATCCAGACCGAGGTGGGCAAGGCGGCCAACGTGGCCGGGCAGATCGCCGCGATCTCCGGTGTCACACAGGCCGAGGACGTCACCGGCCCCTACGATGTCATCGTCCGCGCCGAGGCCCGGAACGTGGACGACCTCGGCAAGCTCGTGGTGGCCCAGATCCAGGCGGTGGAGGGCATAACGCGCACGCTCACGTGCCCCATCGTCCACATCTGAGGCTCCCGGAACCGAGATGTCACACCGCTTCACCCGCCGGACGGCCTGCGCCCTCCTCCTGGCGCCGGCCCTGGCGGGGTGCGGCGGCGCGGTCCGCGTGGACCCGCCCGTCCCCCGGGGACCGGCCGCCGCCGCCTGCGAGGCGCTCGGCGGACGCCTCCCCGGAAGGCTCGACGGGCTGGAGCGGGGGGAGTCGACGCCCGCCTCGCCGTATGTGACGGTGTGGGGACAGGGCCGGATCGCCCTGCGCTGCGGCGTTCCCCGCCCGCCGACGATGGAGGCCACCGCGCGGGTGCCGGAGATCGACGGGGTGGCGTGGTACGCCGACCCCGCCCGGCCGGCGCTGTTCACCGCGATCGGCAGGGTGGCCTACGTCGAGGTGACGATCTCCCGCGAGCACGTTCCGGAGAACGTGCTGGTCGACCTCGCGGCCCCCATCAAGGCGGCGCTACCGCAGACCGGGTGACCGCTCCAGAGCGAGCCGGATCAGCCGGTCGACCAGCTCGGCGTAGGACAGGCCGGTGGCCGCCCACAGCTGCGGCGCCACCGACATCGAGGTGAAGCCGGGCATCGTGTTGATCTCGTTGAGGATCAGCCGCCCGTCGGGGGTGTAGAAGAAGTCCACCCGGGCCAGCCCCTCGCAGCCCAGCGCCTCGAAGGCCCGCACCGCCATCGCCCGCAGGTCCTCGGTCACCTCCGCCGGGATGTCGGCGGGCACGGCCAGGGACATGTCCTGCCCGATGTACTTGGCCGCGAAGTCGAAGAACTCGTGGTCCCCCTCGATCAGCACCTCACCCGGCAGACTCGCCCTCGGAGGCTCGTCGCCCGGCGACTCCAGCACCGCGCACTCGATCTCACGGCCCACGACGGCTGCCTCGACCAGCACCTTGGGGTCGTGCTCGCGGGCGAGGTCGACGGCCCTCTCCAGCTCCCCCAGATCGCGCGCCTTGGAGATGCCCTGGCTCGAACCGGCGCGGGCGGGCTTGACGAAGACCGGCCAGCCGAGATCCTGGACCTCCTTGAGCACCCGGTCGCGGTCGATCCGCCAGTCACGGTCGCGGACGACGACGTACGCTCCCACGGGCAGGCCGGAGGCGGCGAGCACCGCCTTCATGTAGCCCTTGTCCATGCCGACCGCACTGGCCAGCACCCCCGAGCCGACGTAGCGGACCCCGGCCATCTCCAGCAGCCCCTGAATCGTGCCGTCCTCGGCGAACGGCCCGTGCATCACGGGGAAGACGACGTCGACCCGGCCGAGCTCCACCGGGATGCCTCCGGCGTCGTAGGTCACGAGCGAGCCGCCACCGGGCGGGAGCGCCAGCCCGGCGCCCCCCACGTCGACCGCGGGAAGCTCGCCGCCCTCGATGGCGTAGCACTGGTCGCCGGAGGCGAGCACCCACCGTCCGTCCCGGGTGATCCCCACGGCGACGACCTCGTACCTGGACCTGTCGATGGCGTCCAGCACGCTCCCCGCCCCGAGAATGGAGACGGCGTGCTCGGAGTTACGCCCACCGAAGACGATCGCGACCCGCGGCCGGGTTTCATGCTGTTCGCTCATGATGACCGAATCTACCTTCCCCGGGGGGTGATCCCCGGTGTCGGACGCGCCTGTCTTCCCGATGCGAGAAGGGCGTCGAGGGCCGCGGTGACGTCCACGATGAGGTCCTCGGCGTCCTCCAGCCCGATGGAGAAGCGGACGGCCGCGGCCTCGACCCCGGAGCCCGCGTTCAGCTGCGGATGGCCGGTGGAGGCCACGTGGGTGACCTTGGTGCGGGTGCCTCCGACCGAGGGCGCGGGCGAGGCGAGCCGGAGGCCGTCGGCCAGCGCCACCCCCGCGTCGTAGCCGCCGTGCGGGGTGACCGTCACGCAGGCCCCGTACCTGGTCCCCTCGGGGCCCGCGTCGAACAGGCGCCTGGCGAGCTGGTGGCCGGGGTGGCCCGGCAGGCCCGGGTAGTCGACCCGGCGCACGGCGGGGTGCTTGGCCACGGCGGCGGCGAACACCATCGCGGTGGAGCACATCCTGCGCATCCGCAGTGGCAGCGTCGCCAGACTCCGGCGGAGCAGGAACGCCTCGTCCGGCGAGAGCGCGCCGCCGGTGTCGAGGCGGACCTCGCCGAGCCTGGCGATCAGGTCGGGGCGGCCGACCACGACACCGCCCACGCAGTCGTCGTGCCCGCCGAGGTAGCCGGTCGCGGAGTGGACCACCAGGTCGGCACCGTGTTCGAGGGGGCGGCACACGACCGGGGTGGCGAAGGTGGAGTCGACCACCAGCAGGGCGCCGGTCCTGCGGGCGACGCGGTAGAGGCCGCGGATGTCGGCGACGGACATGGCCGGGTTGGACAGGGTCTCCGCGTAGATGATCTTCGTGTTGGCCCGGAGCCCGGCGTTGACCCGGCCGAGGTCGCCGTAGTCCGTGAAGCTCGCGCTGACGCCGAACCGGGAGAGCACGTTGGTGATCAGCGAGTACGTCCCGCCGTACATCGGGGCCGGGGCCAGGATGTGGGCTCCGGCGCGCAGGAAGGTCATCAGGACGGCCGTGACCGCGGCCATCCCGGACGCGAACGCCTGCCCGCCCACGTCCTCGGGTGCCGCGGCGCCCTCCAGCGAGGCCACCGCCGCGGCGAAGGCGGCGGTGGTGGGGTTGTCCGCCCGGCTTCGGCCGGGGGCCGGGGCCCTGCCGTCGCGCGGCCCGGCGTGTTCGGCGCGTCCGGCATCGTCGGCGTGGTCGATGTGATCGGCGTGGTCACCGAGGCTCCAGGCGGAGCCGCGCCACACGGGAAGGCACAGCGGGGTCGGTTGAGGGGCGCTCAGAGGAGGCAGGTGCACCGATCGGGTGTTGTCACCCTTTCGCCTGCGCATGTGTGGGTTCACCGAATCCGCGCCGAGGATGCTCCGGTCTCCGGCCGGAGGGTCACGGCGCTTCCCTCCCTCAAGGCGTCGGTGGGGGCGGATGGCTGGAAAGCCTCGATGAGGCCGAGGCCGCGGAGCGCGTCACACGCCGTACCGTTCAGGTTTGGGAGCGCGCGACATCAGCAGCATCGCGGCCTCGCCCGGAGGCATCCCGTCGTGCACGACCGCCACCACCACCTCCGTGATCGGCATCTCCACATCGTGCTTTCTGGCGAGTTCCAGGACCGACTCGCAGGACTTGACTCCCTCGGCGGTCTGCTTCGTCACGGCGATGACCTCGGACAGCGTCATCCCTCGGCCAAGATTCTCACCGAAGGTGCGGTTCCTGGACAATGGGGACGTACAGGTCGCTATCAGATCACCCATCCCGGCGAGTCCGGCGAAGGTGTGCGGATCGGCGCCGAGCGCCGTGCCCAGCCGCGTGATCTCGGCCAGCCCGCGCGTCATCAGCATCGCCCCGACGTTGTCGCCCAGGCCCATCCCCGCCGCGACGCCGACGGCCAGGGCGATCACGTTCTTGACCGCCCCGCCGAGCTCGACCCCCACCACGTCGGGGTTGGTGTACGGGCGAAACCACGGCGGCAGGTGACAGGCCGCCTGGAGCCGTCCCATGGCGTGCTCGTCGGCGCAGGCGACCACGGTCGCCGCCGGCTGCCCCCGGATGATCTCACCGACCAGGTTGGGCCCCGACACCACCGCCACCCGCTCCTGGGGCACCTCGGCGACCTCGCAGATCACCTCGCTCATCCGCTTGGTGGTGCCGAGCTCGATGCCCTTCATCAGGCTGACCAGCACCGCGCCGGACGGAAGGTACGGCCTCCAGCCGATCAGGTTGGCCCGCAGCGTCTGGGAGGGGACGGCGAGCACCACGAAGTCGGCGCCGTCGAGGGCCTCGGCGGGGTCGGTGGTGGCGCGCAGGGGGTCGGGCAGCCTCGCGCCCGGCAGGTAGTCGGGGTTCTCGTGCCGCCGGTCGATCGCCTCGACGATCTCCGGCCGCCGACCCCACAGGATCGTCCGGTTACCCGCCCCCGCCAGAATCGTCGCGAAGGTGGTGCCCCACGAGCCCGTGCCGAATACAGCTGCCTTGGTCATCTATTCACCGTATGTCGAAGTCAGTGGTCAGAGGGTTTCCTGAAGGGCCCCCCGGGCGCCTTCTCGCCGCGTAACTCCGCGAGCTGAGCCGTGATCGCCGCCATGATGTCGGCGGTCGCCCCGCGCAGGACGTCGGCGTGGAGCGGCTGCCCCTCGTACTTCGACAGGTCGACCGGTGGCCCGGCCAGCACCCGGAAGGTCTTGCGCGGCAGCAACCGGGGCCGCCTGCTGCCGTAGGGGAGGATCTCCTGGGCGCCCCAGTGGGCCACCGGGATCACCGGCGCGCCGGTCGCCAGAGCCAGCCGGGCGGCGCCGGTCTTCCCCTCCATCGGCCACAGCAGCGGGTCGCGGGTACAGGTGCCCTCGGGATAGAACAGCACGCACGCACCCTCGGCGATCCTGCGCTCCGACTCGGCGAGCGAGCGGGCCGCGTCGGAGCTCCCCCGGTAGACCGGGATGGCCATCAGCTTCCGCACCGCGTGCCCGAGCACCGGCACGGAGAAAAGCCCCGCCTTGGCCAGGACGGTCGGCCAGCGGCCGTTGACGTAGAGGTAGTGGGCCAGCAGGACGGGGTCCGCCCACGACAGGTGGTTGCTCACCAGGATGACCCCGCCGGTGGCGGGAAGCCGTTCCGCCCCTCGCCAGTCCTTGCGGACCAGGAGCCATGAGATCGGCCTGACGATCCCGGCGGCCACCGCGACCCAGAACCGGGAAGGCCATCCAGGGCGTCTCATGAGCTCCTCCATCCGAGCGGGGTGCGTCCCAAAGTGTCCCGGTTGCCTGTTCGGCCTGTCGAGGCGGGATGCTTAAGGTTATGCCTGCTCCGGAGAGTTTCGATTGGACCTTGATCGTCCCGGTCAAGACGTTGATCGCCGCCAAGACCCGGCTGGCGCGAGCCGCCGGCCCCCACCGGGCCGAACTCGCCGTGGCCATCGCCTGCGACACCGTCGAGGCGGCGTTGCGCTGCCCGGGCGTGGCGGGGGTCGTGGTGGTCACGGGCGACCCGGTCGCCGCCGAGGCGCTCGGTGCGGTGGGCGCCCGCGTGACCGGCGATCCGGAGGCGGGCCTGAACGCGGCGCTGCGCCACGGCGCCCTGGAGGCCGTACGGCTGGCGCCGGGCACCCCCGTCGGGGCCCTCCAGGCCGATCTTCCGGCCCTCCGCCCGGCGGAGCTGGCGCGCGTGCTGGCCGCCGCCGCGGAGTACGACCGGGCGTTCCTGCCCGACGCCGCCGAGGTCGGCACGACCTTCTACGGGGTCGGGCCCGGCGTCCCGTTCGTCCCCGCGTTCGGGGGCGAGTCCCGCGAGCGCCACCTGCGGCGCGGGGTGAAGGAGATCTGCCCGCCGGAGACCGCCTCGGTCCGCCGGGACGTGGACACCCCCGACGACCTGCGGGCCGCGCTCGCGCTCGGCGTCGGCCCCCGCACCCTGGCGGTGGCGGGCAGGCTGGGGGTGGGCACGCGGTAGGGGGCCTCCGACGAGGAGCCCCCCGGCACCGTGACGACGGGGTGCCGTCACGGCTCTCGCCGTCCCCTCCGCGCCGGGATCTCCCGAGGGGGACCCGGGCGCCGGAAAGCGGCCGGCTCAGTGCCCGGCCTCCTCCCCCTCACGGGCCTTCATCGGCAGCAGGAAGGCCACGAAGAAGGTCAACAGGAGCATCCCGGCCACCGTGCAGAGGACGACACGCATCGCTCCGGTGAAGTCGGGACCCGCCGCGCCCGGCAGCAGGTCGAAGAAGAGCGTGCCGAGCAGGGCGACGCCGAAGGCACCGCCGAGCTGCTGGATCGCGGTCAGCGTGCCGGAGGCGGATCCGGTCTCGTGCTGCTCGACCCCGGCCAGCACGATGTCGAAGAACGGCGCCATCAGCAGGCCCATGCCGAGGCCGGTGACGACCAGGGCCGGGACGAAGTGCCAGGGGGACACGCCCGTACCCGCGAGGTTGATCGTCAGCAGCACACCGAGCGTGCCGAACGCCATGACGAGGATGCCGCCCTGCAGGACCAGGCGGCCGAACCTCGCCACCGCCTGGGCGAGGCCGAAGCCCGCGACCATGCCCAGCGACCAGGGGATCATGACCAGACCGGCCGTGAGCGTGGAGTATCCGAGGCCGATCTGGCTGTAGAGGTTGAACACCAGCGCGAAGCCCGACATGGACGAGAAGAAGACCAGCCCGGTGAGCAGGCCGCCGGTGAAGGCGCGCTTGCGGAAGAGGCCGGGGACGACCAGCGGGTCGCCTCCCGCCCGGCTCTTACGGGCCTCGAACCAGCCGAAGACCGCGAAGACCGCCACAGAGGCGCCCATCATGGCGAAGGACCAGACGGGCCAGCCGTTCTCGCGGCCCTGGACCAGGGGGAAGACCATCAGCAGGCCGGCGACGGAGGCCAGGATGACGCCCGGGACGTCGAGCTTGAGCGGATGCGGCGAGCGGGACTCGGGCAGGAAGCGCAGCCCGGCGGCGACCGCGGCCAGGCCGAGCGGAAGGTTGATCAGGAAGATCATGCGCCAGCCGGTGCCGAAGAAGTCGGCAGTGATCAGCCATCCGGCCAGGACCGGGCCGCCCACGGAGGACAGGCCCATGATCGGCCCGAACAGGCCGAAGGCGGCCCCCACCTCCTTGGGCGGGAACATCTCCTTGATCATGCCCAGGCCCTGCGGCAGCATGACGGCGCCGAACAGGCCCTGCACGACCCGCGCGGCGACGAGCGTCTCGGACGTCTGGGCGACGGCGCACAGCAGCGACCCCACGGTGAACCCGAGCGCGCCGATGAGGAACATCCGCTTGCGCCCGAAGATGTCCCCCAGCCGCCCGCCGGTGATCAGCCCCACGGCCATCGAGAGGGTGTAGGCGGCGCCGAGCCACTGGATGGTCGCGGCGCTGCCGCCGAGTTCGGCCCGGATGGTGGGCCCGGCGATATTGGTGATCATCGCGTCGAGGAGGTCCATCACCTCCGCGGCCAGGATCACGAACAGGGCGGCCCAGCGCCGTCGATAGGCGGCCGGTGGAGAGGCGGGACGGGCCGCTGTCGTCGCGTCGGCTGTCATGGGGGGACTCCTCGTGGACGTGCGGGAGATGACACCCGCGCCTTGCTGAACGCCGTTCATCTTATCTGAACATCGTTCGTGCACTGAACGACGTTCACAAGAGGATGCGCCGTTCTCAAGATATGTCGCATCTTCTCCAACGACAAGATATGTCGCGAAAATGAGCGACGTTCGCCACCATGAGCATTGTTCATCAGAGCGCTAGACTGGGGGGATGACGGACGAGCTGCCTCCCCTGCCCTGGGAGCGGGCACGCCGCAGGCCCGGCCCCGCGCGCATCCCCCTCACCCGGGAGCGGATCGTCGACGCCGCCTACACGGTCCTCGACCGCGAGGGCTACGACCGGCTGAGCATGCGCCAGGTCGCGGCCGAGCTGGGCGTCGCGGTCTCCGCCCTCTACGCGCACGTCAGCGGCAAGGACGAGCTGCTAGAGCTGATGTACGCCCGGCTGTTCGCCGGCTGGAGCCCGCCCGAGCCCGACCCGGAGCGCTGGCGGGAGCAGATCATGGAGTACGCCCGCGCCGGGCGGGCCCGCCTGCAGCGGCACCGCGACATGGCCAGGCTCGCGTTGGGGGAGATCCCCTTCACCCCCGAGCTGCTCCCGCACCTGGACCGGCTCCTGGGGCTCTTCCACGCCGCCGGGCTCCCCGACCACCTCGTCGGGACGGCGGGCGACCTGCTCTCCACCTTCATCGAGGGGTTCGCCCTGGAGGAGAGCATCTGGAACAGCCGCCACCCGAAAGAGGGTGAGCCGTCCTGGCAGGAGATGCGCGAGTCGCTCCGGACCTACTTCAGGGGGCTGCCGCCCGAGGAGTTCCCCAGCCTCGTCGCGCTCGGCGACTCCATGCTGGACCACACCAACGACGAGCGGTTCGATCTCGGCGTGGAGATCATCATCCGGGGCCTCGCGTCGTTCGCCGAGGAGGCCGCGCGGCAGAAGGAGACCACGCGGCAGGACACGACCAGGGAAGGCACGACGCGGGAGGACGATGTCCGGCAGGACAGCGCCCGGCGGGACAGCGCTCGGGAAGACGCCGCCCGGGAGACGAAGGCGCCCCCCGCGGCGGAGATAGGCTGACCGGATGCAGGCGACGGTGCGGGACTTCGACGCCGCGACCCGGTCCGGGTCGGTCTATCTCGACGACGGGACCGAGCTTCCCTTCGGCGCCGAGGCGTTCGACGCCGGGCCCCTGCGGCTGCTCCGGTCCGGTCAGCGGGTGAACATCACCGTGGACGGCGGTCGCGTCACCTACGTCACGCTGTCGACCTTCCCCCTGCCCGGCTCCCCGTCCGTCTCCCCGCCCCACGCCTGACCCGCACCGGCCCTAGACAGGGAGGACCCCGAAACCGAAGTTGGGCGCCCGGCCCCCGCGATGGGGATCCGGGCGCCCACGCCGCGCTCTACTTTTTCTTCGCGGCCTTCTTTCCCTCGACGTTGACCAGCTCCTTGAAGTCCGAGCCGGGCCGGAACTTGGGCCCCCAGCTCTCGGCGACCTTGATCTCCGCGCCGGTCGAAGGGTTACGGGCCGAGCGGGCCGGCTTGTGCACCATCTCGAAGGCGCCGAAGCCGGTGATGGAGACCTTGTCCCCGCGCGCCACGGTCTTCTGGATGGTGTCGAGCACCGCGTTGACGGCCTCGTTGGCGGTTTTCTTGTCGCCTACCCGATCCGCGATCGCGTCGACGAGTTCCTTCTTGTTCATAAAGGTTGCTCCCCCTGCTTACCGATGTCTGGGAGTGGGTCATAAGGCACATTGCCCGTCTCACCCGATTTGTCACGGCCTGAGGTCTCAACAGAGCGAGAAACCCCTTGCCCGCTTGAAATTAAGGGACGGAGCCGTATGACTCAATCACCTTCCGCAATGTTTCCAGCACTTGGCGTATCTGAAACCAGAGCATCAAGGTCGAGAAGGAATAAATCAAGACGCCCCGCTGCATGAGAGAGATCACGTTTGGCGAGGTCGCAGATCGAGAGAAGGCGCCTGCTCAGGCGCTCCCGCCGCTCGGGAGGCACGGGCAGCACGCGGACGCGGCGGTGCGCCTCGCGCAACCGCCGCGCCAGATCGTCTTCTGAACGTGTCAGACGGTCGTCGGCAGCCATGGCTGCCGACCATTCTCGTATGCCCCGATGTCGTCGGCGTTACGGAGGGTCAGGCCGATGTCGTCCAGCCCCTCGGTCAGCCGCCAGCGGGTGTAGTCGTCGATCTCGAACCCGGCGCTCCTTCCGGCCCAGCTCACCCGGCGCTCCCGCAGGTCAACGGTGATCTCCAGGGCCGGGTCGGTCTCCACCGCGGACTGCAGGTCCTCGACGACGGAGGCCGGCAGGACTACCGGGAGCAGTCCCATCTTGGTGGAATTATTACGGAAGATGTCGCCGAAACGGGGGGCGATCACGACGCGGAAGCCGTACTGCTGGAGCGCCCAGACCGCGTGCTCGCGCGAGGAGCCGGTGCCGAAGTCGGGACCGGCGAGGAGGATCGAGGCGCCCTGGTGGGCGGGGTCGTTCAGGACGAAGTCCGGGTCCTCGCGCCAGGCGGAGAACAGCCCCTTCTCGAACCCGGTCCGGCTGACCTGCTTGAGCCAGACGGCGGGGATGATCTGGTCGGTGTCCACGTTGCTGCGGCGCAGCGGGACGGCCCGGCCGGTGTGGACGGTGAAGGCTTCCATGTTCGACATCTCCTAGACCAGGTCGGCGGGCGCGGTCAGCTTGCCGGTGACGGCGGTCGCGGCGGCGACCTGCGGGGACACCAGGTGGGTACGGCCTCCCTTGCCCTGGCGCCCCTCGAAGTTGCGGTTGGACGTCGAGGCGCTGCGCTCGCCGGGGGCGAGGGTGTCGGGGTTCATGCCCAGGCACATCGAGCAGCCCGCCTCGCGCCACTCGGCGCCGGCGGCCCTGAACACCTCGTGCAGCCCCTCCTGCTCGGCCTGGAGCTTGACCAGCATCGAGCCGGGGACGATCAGCGTGCGGGTGACGACCCGGCGCCCGCGCAGCACGTCGGCGGCGGCCCGCAGATCCTCCAGGCGGCCGTTGGTGCACGACCCCACGAAGACGGTGTCCACCTCGACCTCGCGGAGCGGCGTGCCGGCGGTCAGGCCCATGTACTCCAGCGCGCGCCGGGCGGCGGCCGGGTCGCCGGTGTCGTCCGGATCAGGCACCGAGGACCCCAGCGGAGCCCCCTGGCCCGGGTTGGTGCCCCAGGTGACGAACGGGGTCAGCGCCGAGGCGTCGACCTCCACGACCGTGTCGAAGACGGCGTCCTCGTCGGTGGCCAGCGACCTCCAGTACTCGACCGCGGCATCCCACATCTCGCCCCGCGGGGCGTGGGGGCGGCCCTTGAGATAGGCGAAGGTGGTCTCGTCCGGCGCGATCATGCCGGCCCGCGCCCCCGCCTCGATGGACATGTTGCAGACGGTCATCCGCCCCTCCATGGAGAGCCCGCGGATCGCCTCGCCCCGATACTCGATGATGTGCCCCTGGCCGCCGCCGGTGCCGATCTTCGCGATGATCGCCAGGATCAGGTCCTTGGCCGTGACCCCCGCGGGCAGCTCGCCGGCGACCTCGACGGCCATCGTCCTGGGCCGGTAGGCGGGAAGCGTCTGGGTGGCCAGCACGTGCTCCACCTCGGAGGTGCCGATGCCGAAGGCGATGCCGCCGAAGGCGCCGTGGGTGGAGGTGTGGGAGTCACCGCAGACGATCGTCATGCCCGGCTGGGTCAGGCCGAACTGCGGGCCGATGATGTGCACCACCCCCTGGCCCGCGTCGCCCATCGGGTGCAGCCGGATGCCGAACTCGGCGCAGTTCTTGCGCAGCGTCTCGACCTGGGTGCGCGAGACGGGGTCCTCGATCGGCCCGCGTACGGTCGGGACGTTGTGGTCCTCGGTGGCGATCGTGAGCTCGGGGCGCCGCACGGGGCGTTCCGCCATGCGCAGGCCGTCGAACGCCTGAGGGCTGGTCACCTCGTGAATCAGATGAAGGTCGATGTAGAGCAGGTCGGGCTCTCCTTCGGCACGTCGTACGACGTGTCGCTCCCAGACCTTCTCCGCCAACGTGCGGCCCATGTCGCCTCCTTGCGATCTCCATTTCACATCCGACTTGCCTTCTCATATGGCGAGACGGCAGTATCGGTGTATGGACAACTCTAGCGGAGTCGGCGTACTCGACAAGGCCGTTCTCGTGCTCAACGCACTGGAGGCCGGGCCGGCGTCCCTGGCCCAGCTCGTTCAGGCCACCGGACTGGCCCGGCCCACGGCCCACCGTCTCGCCGTAGCGCTGGAACATCACCGCATCGTCTCCCGCGACACGCAGGGGCGTTTCGTCCTGGGGCCCCGGCTGTCGGAGCTGTCCACCGCCGCCGGGGAGGACCGGCTGCTGGCCGTCGCCGCGCCGGTACTGACCCAACTTCGCGACCTGACCGGGGAAAGCGCCCAACTTTACCGCCGCCAGGGGGACGAGCGGGTGTGCGTGGCCGCCGCCGAGCGCGCCAGCGGGCTGCGCGACACCGTCCCCGTCGGCTCGGCGCTGCCGATGGTCGCCGGGTCGGCGGCGCAGATCCTGCTGGCCTGGGAGGAGCCCGACCGCCTCCACCGGGGGTTGCGCGGGGCGAAGTTCACCGCGGCGACGCTGGCGGGCGTGCGGCGCCGGGGGTGGGCCCACAGCGTGGGCGAGCGCGAACAGGGGGTGGCCAGCGTCTCGGCGCCGATCCGGGGCGTGGCCGGCAAGGTGGTCGCCGCGATCTCGGTCTCCGGCCCGATCGAGCGCCTGACCCGCACCCCCGGCCGGCTGCACGCCGCCCCGGTGCTCTCCGCCGCCGAACGGATCACCGAGGCGATGCGACGTGCCAACTGACCGACCGAGCCACGGGATATGGGGAGGCGAGCACCCTTGCGGCCCCCTAGGCTGGGCAGGTGACAGATCGCATCGAGGCAGCCGCCGCTGAACTGCGCCCCCTGCTCCAGAGCTTCATCCTCTGGGCGCGCGAGAACGCGCCCGAAAGCGATTCCACCCTGGTCGGTTCCGTCGCCCTGTGGCACCGGCTGATCGCCTCCGCCGACGTGGGCCGGTGGACGCAGGCCGATCTGCGCACGGTGCTCCTCGACCGGATGCCCCAGGTCGTGGAGGATCCGGACACCGCGGCCGACGGCATGATGCCGGCGGTCCGCGCCTACCTCACCTTCCTGTCGGAGACGGGCCGCCTGACCAAGGGCTCCGCCTCACTCGACGATCTGCTCGCCGAGCTCGACGACCTCGAAGACGACTTCGTCGACGCGATGGAGGACCTCATCGAACAGGACGAGTACGACGACGAGGACGAAGAGGAGGAGGCCGAGGGCCTCGGCGACTTCGAGCCCTTCGCCGACGAACTCGCCGACCTGCCGACCATCCGGCTGCGCCCCGACGCCGAGCTGGCCGAGGCCGTACGGAGGACAAGGCTGATCAACAAGGCCCGTGACCTGGCGATCTGGGTCGGCTCCGAGCGCCGGGTGGGTGAGACGTGCCTGCTCACCGACAGCGAGATCACCGAGGCCCTGAAGGCACTCGACCTTCCCGCCCCGGCCGTCGGCGACGCCCCCCTGGCCGACTCGGTGCCGGCGCTGTGGAACATCTGGAACCTCGCGATCGACCTGGACTTCCTCCAGCCCGAGGGCGAGGACACCGTCAGCGCCGACCCCGACACCGCCGACTGGCCCTTCGAGGAGGACGACGACGTCCTGGACGCCTGGATGGCCGGCCTGCACTCGGTCGACTACGGCGACCCCGAGCTGGGCGACGAGGAGGCCACGATCGCCCTGTCGGGGCTGACCCGGGCCCTGCTGGTGCGGATCCTGCTGGCGTCCGGTTCCAAACCGCTGGCCGACCTCCGCACCGAACTGGCCGAGGCCGTCGCCGAATACGACGACCGGGGCGAGGAGGCGTGGGCCGCGGCCGCCGAACAGTACGGCGACCCGCTCTCCCCCGTCCTCGAATGGCTCGCCGGCTACGGCATGATCGAGGTCGAGCACGACCAGGTGCGCCTGACCCCGCTCGGCATGGAGGGGGTGGTCCACCTGGCGGACGACGCCGACATCGAGCTGGACGCCCGGCCGGCCATCGACGCGATGACGGCCCTGGACCTGCTCTCCTCCAGCGCGGAACTGCCCGAGGACGAGGCCGACGCCGAGTTCGCCTCCTGGCTGGAACTGCGCGAGCCCGGCCGGGCCGCCAAGGAGCTGCTGGAGGCGGCGGCCGAGGACGAGGCCGACGCCCTGGTACGGGTCCAGGCGGCCAGCATGGTCGGCTCGCTCGGCGAGGTGGCGGTGCCGGCCTGGCGCGACGCCCTCGGCGAGCCGTCCCTGCGCCCGTACGCCGCGACCCACCTGGCCCAGCTCGGCGTCGACGACGCTCCGGCGCCCACCCAGGCCGACACCCACTGGCTCATCCTGGACATGCTGACCATCTCCTCCGGCCTGGGCACGCCGGAGTTCGTCAGCAGCCTCGACGACATCGGCAACGCCTCCAGCCTGATCGGCCTGCTCGACGTGATCTGGAAGGTGCCACACCCGCACCTGGAGGAGCTGCTGGAGGCCATCGGCCGGTCCCACCCGGACAAGCAGGTGGGCAAGGCCGCCAAGCGCGCCCTGTTCAAGGCCCGCTCCGTCCACGACTAGTCTCCCGGGCGCTTCACCCCCCGCCTGCCGAGGCGCCCGGCAGCATCCCCGTCAGGGTGTCCGCCAGCCCCTCGGCCCAGACCCGGTACCCCTCGGCCGAGGGGTGGAAGCCGTCCGCGGCGAGGAGGCCGCCCCGCTCGACGGGAACCTCCACGGCCACGTGGACGGTGCCCGCCGTATCACGGGCCGTCTCGGCGACGGCCCGGTCCAGTGCCCGCGCGTGCGCCCCCATGACCGCCCGCAGCGGCTGCGGCAGGGCCGGGAAGCGGCCCACCGGGGGCATCCCCGCCAGCAGGATCGGCACGCCGGGGATCCTTTCGCGCACGGCACCGGCCAGCGCGCGCAGCTCTCGCGCGAACCTCGGCGGCCGGTTCAGCTCAAGCAGCTCGTTGACCCCGAGCACGACCACCACGGCGTCCGCGGGCTCCAGCAGCGGAACCAGCTCCGCGATGGCCGCCCGGGTGTTGATCCCGCTCCTGGCCGCCACCTGCCAGCCCACCGGCCTGCCGGTCCGTACGGCCACCGCCCGCGCCAGGCGGCCGGCCATCGCCTCCTCCTGGTTCGCGGCGCCCACCCCCGCCGCCGTGGACTCTCCGAGGACGGCCAGGCGCAGCGGCTCTCCCGCCCCCGTGACCGACCCGGCACGCGGCCCCGGCGCCTCGGGAAGCCGCGGCGTGCCGCGCCGGACCAGCACCCCCTGGACGGCAAGCACCGGCGCCAGGAGAAGGGTGAGCGCCCAGGCGAGCCGTCCCCCGGACGCGGGCATCGCCCGTCCCCCCTTTTCTCACCGGCGGCCACACGGCCGGGCCGGGACGCCGTCGAAAACAAACGCTCCCGAAAATACGAAAATCCCTCGAAATGGAGATTTCGAGGGATTTAACGATGTAGCCCCGACCGGATTCGAACCGGCGCTACCGCCTTGAGAGGGCGGCGTCCTAGGCCACTAGACGACGGAGCCTTGCGAGGTGACAGTGGTAGTCCCGACCGGATTCGAACCGGCGTTACCGCCTTGAGAGGGCGGCGTCCTAGGCCACTAGACGACGGGACCGCGAACACTGTCGTCGGACTCCCACGGGGAATCCGCACCCTCCGGAGAGGATGGCTGGGGTACCAGGACTCGAACCTAGAATAACTGAACCAGAATCAGTCGTGTTGCCAATTACACCATACCCCACCGCGCTCGCCCCCCTTGCGGAGGTCGCTGGCGACTCCGAAAGAATAGCCCAGGTTGGGGGTCAAGGCCAAAACGATTGACCGTCCCCCGGCTACGCAGCACCCCACGGGCACCCTCACCCTGACTCTCCGCCCTCCGGGAGGTCGCTGTGCAACGCTGCCGAAGTGATCCATTTCCATGTGAGGAGCCCGCACCGTGGCTGAGAACCCGTTCTTCGCCCCCAGCACGCTGCCCTACAAGTTGCCGGACTTCGCCGGGGTCCGGGAGGAGCACTACCTCCCCGCCTTCGAGCGCGGCATGGCCGACCACCTGCGGGAGATCGAGGCGATCGCCGCCGACCCCGCTCCGGCGACGTTCGCCAACACCGTTGAGGCGCTGGAGCGCGCGGGGCAGATCCTGAGAAGGACGGCAACGGTCTTCTCCAGCGTCGCGGCCTCGGACGCGACAGACCATATCCGGGCGTTGGAGACCGAGATCTACCCCCGGTTGACCAAGCACGACGACGCGATCCGATTGAATCGCGCGCTCTACGAGCGGATCAAGCGGGTCACCACCGACGACCCCGAGGAGGCGTGGCTGCTGGAGAAATACCGGGTGGACTTCGTCCGGGCCGGCGCCGACCTCGGCGAACCCGAGCAGACCCGCCTGAAGGAGCTCAACGAGGAGCTGACCAGGCTCGCCACCTGCTTCTCCCAGAACCTCCTGGCGGCCTCAAGCGCCTCGGCGCTGGTCGTCGAGGACCCCGCGGAGCTGGACGGACTCTCCGCGAGCGCCATCAAGGCGATCGAGAAGGACGGCACCTACGTCCTGCCGCTGCTCAACATCACCAACCAGCCCGCCCTGGCCGAACTGACCAACAGGGAGACCCGCAGGAGGCTGTACGAGCTGGCGGTGAACCGGGCCCCGGAGAACTTCGCCCTGGCCGCGAAGATCGCGACGCTGCGCGCCGAGCGGGCCGCCCTGCTCGGCTACCCCGACCACGCCGCCTACTCCGTCGCCGACCAGACGGCCAAGACCACCGACGCCGTCGAGGAGATGCTCGGCAAGCTGGTGGGGCCGGCGGTGGCCAACGCCCGCCGCGAGGCCGAGATCCTCTCCGAGCAGGCCGGCTTCCCCATCGAGCCGTGGGACTGGGCGTACTACGCGGAGAAGGTGCGCAAGGCCCGCTACGACTTCGACGGCGCCGAGCTGCGCCCCTACTTCGAGCTGGACCGGGTCCTTCGCGACGGCGTCTTCCACGCCGCGAGCGAGCTGTACGGCATCACCTTCGCCGACCGCGACGACCTGGCCGGATACCACCCGGACGTGCGGGTCTTCGAGGTGTTCGAGGCCGACGGCTCCCCCCTCGGCCTGTTCGCGCTGGACCCCTACGCCCGGCCCACCAAACGGGGCGGCGCCTGGATGAACAACCTCGTCGACCAGTCGCACCTGTTCGGCGACCTGCCCGTGGTGCTGAACAACCTCAACGTCACCAAGCCCGCGCAGGGCCCGACCCTGCTGACCTTCGACGAGGTCATCACCACGTTCCACGAGTTCGGCCACGCCCTGCACGGCCTGTTCTCCGACGTCCGCTTCCCCCGCGTCTCCGGCACCGAGGTGCCGAGGGACTTCGTGGAGTACCCCTCCCAGGTGAACGAGATGTGGGCGACCTGGCCCTCGGTGCTCGCCAACTTCGCGCGGCACCACGAGACCGGCGAGCCGGTGCCGGCGGAGCTGCTGGAGAAGATGCGGGCGGCCGAGAAGTTCAACCAGGGCTTCGCGACGGTGGAGTATCTGGCCGCGTCCCTGCTCGACTGGGCCTGGCACCGGCTGGCCCCCGGTGAGACCGTCGAGGACGCCGAGGCGTTCGAGGCGGCGGCCCTGGAACGCGCGGGAATCGCCCTGGACCAGGTGCCGGCGCGCTACCGGACCAACTACTTCGCCCACGTCTTCTCCAGCGGCGTGGCGGGCTACAGCGCCGGCTACTACTCCTACATCTGGAGCGAGGTGCTGGACGCCGAGAGCGTCGAGTGGTTCAAGGAGAACGACGGCCTCAGACGCGAGAACGGCGACCACTTCCGCTCCACCCTGCTGTCGGTGGGCGGCTCGGTCGACGTGATGGACGCCTTCCGCGCCTTCCGCGGGCGCGGACCCAGCATCGAGCCCCTGCTGGAGCGCCGGGGCCTGATGACCTGACCCCGCTTGCGGGGCCGGCCGGGACGGAGGCGTCCGTCCCGGCCGGCCCCGGGGAACCGCCTCAGCCGGTCGGCACGGTCTCAGCCGGCCTGACCGGCGCCGTCTCAGCCGGTGAGCCTGGCCAGCGCGGCGCGGATCCGCTCCGCCGAACGCTCGCGGCCCAGCGCCTCGATCGACTCGAACAGCGGCAGGCCCACCGTACGGCCGGTGATCGCCACCCGGACCGGGGCCTGCGCCTTGCCGAGCTTGAGGCCGTACTCGGCGCCGACCTCCTCCAGCGCGGTCTTGAGCGACTCGGGGTCCATCTCGACCTTCTCCAGGCGGGCGAGATAGCCGCCGAGAATCTCCGCGGCGGAGTTCTTCATCGCCTTGTCCCACGCCGCCTGGTCGAAGACGGGCTCCTTCAGGAAGAGGAAGTCCACGTTCGCGGTGATCTCGGACAGGACCGCGACGCGGGTCTGGGCGAGCCCGGCGACCTTGGCGAAGACCTCCCGATCCCAGCCGGGCTCCAGCCAGGGCTCGCAGCGGGCGACGAACTCGGGCAGCGGCAACGCCCGGATGTACTCGCCGTTGAAGGCCCGCAGCTTCTTCTCGTCGAAGAACGCCGGGGACGGATTGACGTCCTCCAGGCTGAACAGCGGTGCCATCTCCGCCCAGGGCATGATCTCCCGGTCGCCGCCGGGCCCCCACCCCAGCAGCATCAGGTAGTTGACCATCGCCTCGGCGAGATACCCCTCCTCGCGGTAGGCCTCCAGGGCGACCTTGTCACGGCGCTTGGACAGCTTCTGGCGCTTCTCGTTGACGATGACCGGCAGGTGCGCCCAGACGGGCGGGGTGACGCCGAGCGCCTCCCAGAGCAGCTGCTGCTTGGGCGTGTTCGACAGGTGCTCCTCGCCCCGGACCACGTGGCTGATCCGCATCTCCACGTCGTCCACCACGTTGGCGAGCATGAACAGGGGCGAGCCGTCGGCCCGCGCGACGACGAAGTCCTCCATCGCGGTGTGGGGAAACTCGACCGTGCCCCGGACGAGGTCCTTCACCACGGTGACGCCCTCGTCGGGGGTACGGAAGCGCACGGCGCCCTCGGTCAGACCCCGGTCACGGCAGAAACCGTCGTAACCCCGGTGCTCGGAGCCGGTGCGGGCCTCGACCTCGTCGCGGGTGCAGACACAGTGGTAGGCACGGCCCGCGGCGACCAGGGTGTCCACCGCCCGCCGGTGCTGCTCGGAATAGGCCGACTGGAAGTAGGGGCCCTCGAAGAGCGGGCTGCCGGCGTCGATGCCGATCCAGGCCAGCGCCGAGACGATGCCGTCGATCCACTCGGGGCGGTTGCGGGCCGCGTCGGTGTCCTCGATGCGCAGCACGAACCTGCCTCCGGCCTGTTCGGCCAGCGCCCAGTTGAACAGCGCCGACCGGGCGCCGCCCACATGGAACATGCCGGTCGGGGAGGGAGCGAAACGAACCCTAATCACGGGAGACCACCCGGTTGGTGAGAGTGCCGATGCCTTCGATGCTCACGCCGACCTCGTCGCCGACGTCCAGCGGACCGACCCCCGCGGGGGTCCCCGTCAGGATGACGTCGCCGGGAATGAGGGTCATGACCGCGCTCACATGGGCGATCAGCGTGGGAATGTCGTAGATGAGCTTGGAGGTGCGGGAGCTCTGCCTGACCTCGCCGTTCACCGTCGTGGTGACGCCGACGTCGCTCGCGTCCAGCTCGGTCTGAATCCACGGACCCAGCGGGCAGAAGGTGTCGAAGCCCTTGGCCCGGGTGAACTGCACGTCCTTCTTTTGCAGGTCCCTGGCCGTGACGTCGTTGGCGCAGGTGTAGCCGAAGACGACCTCGTGGGCCCGCTCGGCGGGAACCTCCCGGCAGAGCCTGCCGATGACCACCGCCAGCTCGCCCTCGTAGTCGACCCGCCGCGACAGCCCCGTCGGGTAGGCGATGGCCTCCCCGGGACCGATCACCGAGGTGGAGGGCTTGAGGAAGACCAGCGGCTCGTCGGGAACGTCGCCGCCCATCTCCTGGGCGTGGTCGGCGTAGTTCTTGCCGATCGCGACGACCTTGCTGGGCAGAATGGGCGCGACCAGCCTGACCTCGGAGAGCGAATGGCGCTCGCCGGTGAACTGGATCGGGCCGAACGGGTGACCGGAGACGGCGGAGACGAACTCCTCGCCGGGCCCACCCTCGACCACGCCGAATCCGACACCCTCACCTGTGGAGAACCTCGCTATACGCACACGACAAGGCTAGTCCGCCCCACCCTCCCACCGGACCGCCCCCACGACTCCCCCACCGGCTCCCCACCGGTTCCCTCCGGGGACCTCCCACCGAGGGGGACGATCAGACTTGTGTTCGTCAGCGTGGTGACCAGCCGCCCGCCGGGCCGCAGAACGGTGAGCCAGCTCGGCGGAATCGGCCACACCGACACCATGGACACGATCCGGTCATAGGCACCGGGCAGCGGCCCGGTGGCGTCGGCGGTGAGCATCGCCGGACGCAGCCCGACACCGTCCAGCCGCTCGGCGGCGACCTCGACGAGATAGGGATCCACGTCGACGCTGGTGACGCGGGAACCCCCCAGCGACCGGGACAGCAGCGCCGCGCTGTAGCCGGAGCCGGTGGCCACGTCCAGCACGTCGGCTCCGTCGTAGACGTCGGCGTGCCGGAGCATCCGGACCACCAGGCTGGGCAGGGTGGACGACGACGTGGGCCGGGGCTCCTTCGACCGCTCTCCCGGGCGGGCATGATCGGCGTGCGACCCGCCGACCTGGGTCACCAAGGTCTGATCGCTGTAGGCCGTGGCAAGCCACCGCTCCGGATCGGCCAGTCCGTCGTGCAGCTCCCAGTACGGGCCGTCTCCCGATGCCCTGCTCCACCACCGTGGGACAAACAGGTGCCGGGGGACGTCCGCCACCGGCCCCCGCCACCGCGACCCCCGAGGGGCGACGGCGCCCGCCATCTCAAGGGCGCGACGGCTCCAGTCCATACGGCTCACTTCTCCGGCGGCGGGGTGCTGTCAGGATTGCAGAACCGAGGATTACACGCGGAAACATCGTTACTGCCACCACCCGAACCATCCCCGCGTGCGCGGGGAGCAGCCCATGATGGCTGCGCCCGTCACGAATGCGCTGGGACCATCCCCGCGTGCGCGGGGAGCAGTTCGGCCTCGCCCATCCGCTCCCCCAGCTCCTCGGCGGTGGGCGCGGAGACCATGACCGGCTCGGGCACCGGCCAGGCGGCCATCGCGAAGAAGCGGCGGCTGCCCACGCCGTACAGCACGACCCAGCCGGAGTGGGAACGTTCCAAACGTGCGGCCTCCGCTCGCGCCGGGCCGTCCCACAGCCGGCGACGCACCGGGACGCGGGCGCGGCCGTCCCGGTGGTGACGGCCCGAGACCTGCGGCAGACGCCAGATCACGCCGTCACCTCCCCGGCGGCTGTCGAGGCGACGGCCTCCACCGCCCTGGCCGCCTCCTCCTGCCGCTCGACCTCGGCGCGCAGTTCGTCGAGGGTGTCGCCGTCGACCGTACGGAACGGCGGCGCGTGCCACTCCGTCTCTCGGGGAAACGGCTCCACCCGGCTCGCCCAGAACCGCCCCGCGTCACTGCGGATCACCCGCCATCCGGGAATGACGCCCCCGGATGTGACAACAGTCTCTCGCATGGATCAGGACCTCGATTCCCGATCGGGGAACCGCCTGGTCGTCGCCGACGCCAGGCGGATTCGCCTTCTGTCCGAACGCATGGAGACAGCGTGGCCGCCGCAAGGGGTGGTGAAGTATCACAGGCGCGTGAAACTCGCGGGTACTACGGCAGACCGAGCCAGCTCGCGAAGCCGCTGAGGTCATGGGGCCGGCGCCGTTCCAGGTCGACGAGCATGCGGACGGTCTCACGGACCATCGGATGGTTACGTGTCATCTGAGGCGCGACGCGACGGGCGGTCAGCAGCATCTCCAGGGACTTTCGACGATCGCCGTGGTAGAGCCAGCCACGCGCCAGGTCAATGTAGTGATGGCCGAGACGGACCGGTGCGACCGTCGCCGGAAACGTGGCGTGCTCAGCACGGCGAGCGGCCTCACCACCGTCGTACATCTCCACGGCGGCCGCCACCTCGTGCATGACCACATTGGAGGGGCCGAACTCCAAGCCGTAGTGGTTCGCGTCCTGGCCCAGCGCGCGGGCGGCCTCACGCGCGTGCTCGATGTGGTCGAACGCCCTCTGGCGGTCCGCCGCGCGAGCGGCGAAGATCGCAGATCGCAGGTGGGTCGCACCGTACACGCTCAGCTCGGCGGGGCTCATCCGGCCGATGTCCTCACCGACGTCTCGCCGTACCCGCTCCAGAAGGAGCAGCCCCTTGTCATAGGTGGCCGTCGCCAGGAACAAGGTCGACCTCTGCCACTGCGTACGGGCGATACGGAGCGGGTCCCGTGACGCCTCGGCCGCCCACGCCACGCGGTCCATGGCCAGGCTGCGCAGATCGAAGTACCCGAGCGTGTAGGCGATCGCCGTCACTCCGCTGTACGCCTCGGACAGCAGCCCGAAGACCTCGTCACGCTGCACGCCCCGGGTCGCGTGAGCGGCGCGGGTCAGGTTCTCCAGCAGGCCGGGAAGCATCTCCCCCAGCCGGGTGTACTGGGCCTTCCTGCCCAGCGCGGAGGCATGGCGCACGTCCGCCCGGAGATGCTCAAGCGGCGGCGCGACCTCCTCGTCGGGCAGGTCCCAGGTGAGGAGCGCGCGGCGGATCTCCGGTACGCACTCGTGCACCCGGTTCGCGCGGGCGGCGGGATCGCGGTACGGCTGGCCCGTCAGCTCGCCGAGCCCGAGACGCAGAGTCCGCGCCACAGCGGTGACGAGCGCCTGCGTTGCGGGTTTGTGTCCTCGTTCGACCTGGGCGATCAGGCTCTTGGAGCACGGCACGCGGTCGGCGAGCTGCTGCTGTGTCAGGCCACGGAGCTTGCGCGCCTGAGCGATCCGGCGCCCGATTCCCTCTTCGGCCGGGGCGTTCGTGTCGTGATCGCTCATGAGCAGGCCCCACCCGTGTCCTGAGGGTCTCAAACAGTCTCAGGCTATGCGTGAAGATCCGGCCGTGTCAGGGGAATCACACGCCCTACCTGCGGCGATCGGTAATGGGCCACCGTCCACCGAGCCCCAACAACCGGAAGGCGAGCCCTCCACGGAACCCACCTCACATATCTCAGGCCCAAAAACCAAACAAAGGTTTATCCATACCCATAAAGACTTCCCCCAAGAAGAGGTATGTGCTGATTGCTGTTCATATGGGGGGTATGAGGAGCAATAGGTAATTTCCGGGAGGCGGTACGGCCTCCCCCCGGGGAGGGGGTCCGACGTGACTGAAGCCAACACGGTGAGCACGCCGAAGGGCGGGGAAAGCCGGGCAGCACAGGCTCGGACCGACGTCTCCGCAGGTGAGGGGAGCCTGGTGACCCCGAAGGGGACCACCAGGATCGACGGCGGGGTCGTGGCGAAGATTGCAGGCCTGTCGGCCCGGGAGGTCTCGGGCGTCTACGACATGGGCGCCGGCACCGCCCGCGCCCTCGGCGCCGTCCGCGGCATGGTGGGCGGCGACAGGAGCGCCACGCAGGGCGTCTCGGTGGAGGTGGGCGAGCGGCAGGCCGCGGTCGACCTCGACCTGATGGTCGAGTACGGCGTGGCCATCCCCGACCTCGCCGGCTCGGTGCGCCGCAACGTGATCGCGGCCGTCGAGCGCATGACCGGCCTTGAGGTCACCGAGGTGAACATCAAGGTCGACGACGTCCACCTGCCCGAACCGAACGGGGAGAGCGGCACGAGCGGCGAGAAGAGCGGGCCGGAGCGATCCGAACAGGAGTCACGCGTCCAGTGAGCGAGCTCGCGCACGAGATAGCCGACGCCGTACGGCACTGCCCCGACGTGGCCGGCCTGTCGGGCGGTCCCTTCGGGACCGTGGCGACCTACCTGCCAGGGGAGCGGGTCTCCGGCGTCGCGGTGCGCGAGGACGAGGTCGAGGTCTCGATCATCGCCCGGTACGGCCGGCCGCTGCCGGAGATCGCCGACGAGGTGCGGGCGGCGCTCGCCCCCCTCGTGGGAGACCGCCCGGTGAACGTCTACATCGGAGGTACGCAATGAACGAGTTCCCTGTCTGGTCCCTGATGGGTCTGATCGCGGGCATCGCGCTGGGGTTCGCGAGCGCCTTCGGCGGCCTGGGAGCCTTCCTGCTGGTCCTCGTCCTCGGCGCGGTCGGGCTCCTCGTCGGCCGCATCGTCGAGGGCGCCGAGATCGACTTGTCCCGGCTCTCCACGAGGCGACGATGACCACTCCGGCCGAACGGACTCCGCCCACCGGCGCGGGCCCCTGGGCCATGCCCCCCGGGGGCGTGGCCCAGGCGCCGCCCGCCGGGGCGGGGCCGGCCGTACCGGCGGAGCGGCGGGGCAGGACGGAGATCCCCGACCAGGTGGTGACGCGCATCGCCGCCCACGCGGCCCGGGAGGTGCCGCGGGTCCGGGAGGTCCGCGAGCGGGGGCCGCTGGCCTTCGGAGGGCACACGCGCGCCGTCGTGGACGGGGGTCTCGCCATGCTGGAGCTGGAGGTGTCGGTGGACTATCCCGCGCCTCTGCTGCACGTGGCCGAGGAGATCCGGCGCCACGTCGGCGACCGGGTTCACACGCTGACCGGGCTGACCGTCGGTCACATCGACATCGACGTGACCGGCGTGGTCCCCGCCGAGGGGGAGGACGCCGCATGAGACCCCCGCCCACCGGACCCCCTGTTCCCGCCTCCGGCTCGGGGCCTGTCCCGGATCCTGTCTCCGGGACAGGTCCCGGGGCGGAGGCGCAGACCGCACCCGGCGCGGGGCCCGTAGCAGGGGCCCCACCGCCCGCGTCCGCCGGGGTTCCGGGGAACCCCGCCGCGGATCGGGCGGCGGTCAGGGCCTTCCGCCCGCGCCGGGTGATCCCCTCCCTGATCACCGCCGCCCTGATGACCCTGGTCGGCGTGGTGGTGGCCGCCGAGGTGATCTCGGCGCTGCTCGGCCGTCCGCTGCGGTGGATTCCGTACGACCGGTGGCTGGGCTGGGCGGCGTCGGCCCCCTGGGACTCCACGCCCGTGATGATCGGCGCGGGTGTGGTCACCGCGCTGGGCCTGCTGCTCGTGCTGCTCGCGCTCGTGCCGGGGCGGCCCCGGTTCATCCCGGTCAGGACCGGCGACCCCGAGCTGATCATCGGCATGCAGCCCCGGAGCTTCACCCGTGCCCTGGCCCACGCGGCCGAGCGGGTGCCGGGGGTCGATCAGGCCCGGGTGAGGCTGCACGGCAGGACGGCGGAGGTGACGGCCCGCAGCCCGCTGCGGGAGCCCGCCGGGCTGGCCGACGCCGTACGGCAGGCCGTGACCGCGCGGATCGCCGCGCTCGCCCCGCTGGGCGACTATCCCGTGCGCGTGCACGTGCGAGGAAAGTGATCATGATGGACCGGAAGACCGTGCGAGGCAACCGGCTGGGGTTGCTGATCATGGGGGTGCTGCTGCTGGCCGCCGGCGGCTACGCCCTCGCCCGGGGCGCGCACGCCCTGCCGCAGAGCGTGGCGCCCGGCGCCGGGCCGCTCACCGGCGGGGGGCTGCGGGAGGCGTTCGCCGCCTTCTCCCCGTGGCTGTGGATCGCGGTCGCCGTGGCGGCGATCGTGCTCGCCGTGTTCGGGCTGCGCTGGCTGCTGGTCCAGGGGCGGCGCGAGAGGCCCGGCGGCTTCCGCCTGGAGAGCGGCGCCGCCGGGGCCACCGACGTCCGGACCGACGTGGTGGCCAAGGCGGTGGCCGACGAGGTCGGCGCCCACCCCTCGATCCTGAGCGCCAGGGCCTCCCTGGTGGGCACGCGGGCGCATCCGGCCGTACGTCTGCGCGTGGTGGCCGACGAGAACGCGCCCATGAGCGCGATCCGCGAGGAACTCGGCGGCCGCGCCATGCCGCACATGCGCAAGGCGCTGGAGATGGAGCACGTCCCTGCCGTCGCCCGGGTGAGTCTGCGCGAGGCGCCACACCCCCGGAGAGCCGTCGCCTGACCGGGCGCCGATCATAGGGTGGGCCGGGACCCGACCGACGCCTCAAGGGAGAAGACGTGCCTTCGGTTGTGAAGATAAACGTGCTGACCGTGTCACCGCAGATGCGCGAGGAGCTGGAGCGCCGGTTCTCCGGGCGGGCGGGGATGGTGGAGTCCGCCGACGGCTTCGAGTGGTTCGAGCTGCTGCGCCCGCAGGAGGGCACCGACCGCTACCTGGTCTACACCCGCTGGCGCTCGGAGGAGGACTTCCGGCGCTGGACCGAGAGCCAGGCGTTCCAGCGGGGCCACGCCCAGGCCGCCGCCGAGGCCGGCGCGCAGGGCCACGGGCAGGGGCATGACGGACAGGGCCACGGCCATGGGCAGGGGCCGGTGGCCGGCGCGTCCGAGATCTGGTCGTTCGAGGTGGTCCAGAGCGCGGGGCCCAAGCCCGGTTCCTGACCCGGCCGCCGCCGGGGCGCCCAAACCTCCGCCGCGCATCTGGTTGCTAACGATGTGCTGGGAAAAAGCCGCCCGGCTTGACCCTTTCGACGGGATTCGGACAGCATGATCAGTTAACTTCGCTCACCCCGGAAGGAACTGGCGTGCGCCGCCGCACCACAGCACTCATCCTCTCCCTCGCCCTCTCACTGACCTGCGGGACGACGGCCGGCCCCGCGCGGGCCGCGGACACGGCCAAGGACAAGGTCAGACGGACCGCCGAGTGCCAGGGCGACTGGCTTCCGGCGACCCCGGTGGCGACGGACATCATGGCGGGCAGGGTCGAGTTCGTCGGCCTTCCCCCGGTGAAGGTGGATAAAGACGTCGACTGGCGCACCGACCCCTACCGCAACCGCTCCTGGAGCATGGTCTTCCACTCGCTGCGCTGGATGGGCCGCCTGGTCGCCGACTACGAGACCACCGGGGAGAGCGCCTACCTGGCCCGCGCCGTCGAGATCGCCAAGGACTGGGTGGCCGACAACCCCCGGCGGGGCGGCCCCAAGGCCAGCCCGTACGCCTGGCAGGAGCACCCGATCGCGCTGCGCGCCCCCGCGCTGGTCTGCCTCAGCAGGCACGTCGACGACAAGTGGCTGTCCAAGAGCCTGGCCGAGCACGCCACGATGCTGTCCGACCCCCGCCTGTACGAGAAGGGGCACAACCACGGGATCGACCAGGACATCGCGCTGCTGGGCATCGGCTGCCGGTACGGCAACACCGGATGGTCCGATCTCGCGATCAGGCGGCTGACCGAGACGGTCAAGCTCGACGTCGACTCCCAGGGGGTGCTGCGCGAGCAGTCCCCCCGTTACGCGATCTACGTCCACGAGCGGCTCAAGGTCGCGATGGACCGCATCAGGGAGTGCGGCCGGAAGGTGCCCGGCGACGTCTCGCGGCGGTGGGAGTCGCTGGAGGACTTCATCGCCCACTCCACCCAGCCGGACGGGTTCATGGTCCCCATCGGCGACGGCGGCGCGGACGTGCGCCCGGAGGGGTACGCCCACCCCAAGGAGACCGTGCGGATCTTCCGCGGCGGCTACGTCTACGGGCGCACCGCCTGGGAGCGGCCCGAGTCGGCGTTCTACTCGATCCGCTTCGGCCCGGCGCAGAAGTACCACGGCCATGAGGACCACCTCGGCGTGACCTACTACGCCCAGGGCCGTGACGTCCTGGTCGACGTGGGCTTCCACTCCTACGAGAACAGCGTCTACCGCCGCTGGACCACGTCCCCGCAGGCGCACAACGTCCCGGCCGTGGCCGGCGCCCGGTTCCGGGACAAGACCGCCACCCCCCTGAGCGCCTCCTCGATCGGGGAGGAGCGGCAGACCTACCGGCTGACCGACAGGGCGTACGGCGTGCCGAGGACCCGTTCGGTGCTGGTCAACCACGAGCAGGACGTGATGGCCGTGCTGGACACGGTTCCCAAGGGGTCCCGGGTCGAGAACGTCTGGCACTTCGCCCGCGAGCTGTCCACCGTCTCCAACGGTGGCGGCCGGGTCGTGGTCAAGGACAAGACGGGCTGGAAGGCGACGCTGGTCCAGCTGGCGATGCCGTCGTGCGCGCCGGTGGGCGGCCAGCGGGTGGTCAGGGGCGGTCAGAGCCCCTACCAGGGCTGGGTCTCCCCCGGCTACCTGCGCAAGCAGCCCGCCCCCGCGGTCCTCTCCCCCGCCTCCGAGAGCGCGCTGCTCACCCTCGTCGTCCCCGGCACCGACAGGCCGTCGGTCTCCTGCTCGGGGGGCAAGGTGAGCCTGGAGACCTCCAAGGGGTCGGTGAGCCTCCGCGTGAACGGCACCGGCCTGTCCTGAGGGCCCCGCCCGGTTCCCTTTGAGGACCCGCTCTCCGGCGGGCCCTCGAAGGGGCCGGGCGACCCCGCGGGGGCCGCGGCCTCAGCCGACGGTGTGGCCCGCCTTGAGCAGGCCGTAGGTGACGGCCTGCTCAAGCGCCTGCCAGGACGCCTCGATGATGTTCTCGTCGACGCCGACGGTGGCCCACTCGGAGGTGGCGTCGCTGGAGGTGATCAGCACGCGCGTGACGGCGTCGGTGCCGTGGGTGCCCTCCAGGATGCGCACCTTGAAGTCGATCAGCTCGACCGCCGCCAGCTCGGGGTAGAGCCGCTCCAGCCCCAGCCGTACGGCACGGTCCAGGGCGTTGACGGGGCCGTTGCCCTCGCCGGTGGCGACGATCCGCTCCCCCTTGGCGTGCAGTTTGACCGTGGCCTCGCTGACCAGTTCGCCGCCCCGGGTCCGCTCGACGATCACCCGCCAGGACTCGACCTCGAAGTGGCGCCTGCGCTCGCCCGCCAGGGTGTCGCGCAGCAGCAGCTCGAAGGAGGCGTCGGCGGCCTCGAAGGTGTAGCCCTTGGCCTCCATGTCCTTGACACGTTCCACCAGCTCGCGCGAGGTCTCCGGCGTCAGCGTGTAGCCGAGCTCGCGGCCCTTGAGCTCGACGGAGGCGCGGCCCGCCATGTCGGAGACGAGCATGCGCATGTCGTTGCCGACCAGGGCGGGGTCGATGTGCTGGTAGAGGTTGGGGTCCACCTTGATGGCGCTGGCGTGCAGGCCCGCCTTGTGCGCGAAGGCGGAGACGCCCACGTAGGGGGCGTGGGAGTTGGGGGTGACGTTGGTGACCTCGGTGATCGCGTGCGCGATGCGGGTCATGTCGGCGAGCGCGGCGGGCGGGACGAGGTCGTAGCCCCGCTTGAGCTGGAGGTTGGCCACGACGGTGAACAGGTTGGCGTTGCCGGAGCGCTCGCCGTACCCGTTGGCGCAGCCCTGCACGTGGGTGGCGCCCGCCTTCACCGCGGCCAGGGTGTTGGCCACCGCGCAGCCGGTGTCGTCGTGGCAGTGGATGCCGATGCGGGCGGACGTCTGCGCGGCCGCGTGGACGACCTCGGCGAGTTCGTCGGGGAGCATGCCGCCGTTGGTGTCGCACAGGGCGACGACCGAGGCGCCGGCCTCGGCGGCGGTGCGCAGCACCTCCAGCGCGTAGGCCGGGTTGGACGCGTAGCCGTCGAAGAAGTGTTCGGCGTCGAGGAAAACGCGCCGGCCCTCCGCACAGAGGTGGGAGACCGTGTCGCGGATCATCGCGAGGTTCTCCTGAAGGGTCGTGCGGAGAGCCAGCTCCACGTGCCGGTCGTGACTCTTGGCGACGAGGGTCACGACCGGCGCGCCGGATTCGCGCAGAGCGGCCACCAGTGGGTCGTCGGCTGCCTTCACACCGGCCCGGCGGGTCGCGCCGAACGCGGCGAGCTGCGCGTGCTTCAGATCGAGCTCTGTTCGCGCCCGTCTGAAAAACTCCGTGTCCTTGGGATTGGCCCCGGGCCAGCCGCCTTCGATGAAGCCGACCCCCAGGTCGTCCAGGCGGCGGGCCACGGCGAGCTTGTCGGCCACCGTGAGGTTGAGCCCCTCCTGCTGGGCGCCGTCACGCAGGGTCGTGTCGTAGACGTGGAAGCGGTCGTCGGCCATGTCGGTCTCCTTCGCGGGGTTCGATGATGTGCTGCTTCGCCGCGCGCTCATCCGGCTTCGGAAAACAAAAAAACCCCTCACGGACGTGAGAGGTCTGCGCGCCGGCGGTGTCCCTTCTTAGCCGGCGCGCCTGCCGATAATGAGCAGACCGTAGGACATGATGCTCCGGAGTCTGCCACACGTCGCCACCGTTTGACACATTGATCTCAGGATCCGAGATCTCCCGTCCCGCCGGAACCGCTCAGCGGGCGCGGGCGGGCACGTGGAGGGTTCGGCGCGTCCGCGCACGGATTTTCCCCGGCTTCCCAGGGTGGGTGAGCGACCGCCGCCTCGATCGGCATGAGAATGGCCGCTATGAAGGCGACTTATCTGGACCCGGCTGTCGGGCAGTACCTCTTCGCGCACACCACTCCGCCCGACGACCTCCTCGACGCGCTCACCCTGGAGACCAGGGAGGTCGCGGGCGACCGGGCGGGCATGCAGATCTCCCCCGACCAGGGGCGGTTCCTCACCATGATCACTCAGCTCTGCCGCGCCGAACACGTGGTGGAGGTGGGGACCTTCACCGGTTACTCGTCGATCTGCCTGGCCAGGGGGCTCGGCCCGGGCGGCAGGCTGGTCTGCTTCGACGTCCAGGAGAAGTGGACGGCGATCGCCCGGCGTTACTGGGAGAAGGCCGCTCTCACCGACCGCGTCGAGCTCAGGATCGGCCCGGCCGCCGACAGGCTGCGGGAGCTTCCCGCCGACCGGCCGGTGGACCTGGCGTTCATCGACGCCGACAAGGGCGGCTACGCCGTCTACTACGAGATCCTCATGTCCCTGCTCGCCCCCGGCGGCCTGATCCTCGCCGACAACACCCTGTGGAGCGGGCGCGTGGCCGACCCGACCGTCGACGACGCCGGGACCCGGGCCTTGCGGGAGTTCAACGACCTCGTCATGGCCGACGACCGGGTGACCTCGGTGATGCTTCCGATCGCCGACGGCCTCACCATGATCCGAAAGCACTGACGGGCGGGTTTTCCGGGGCTCTCCCTCCTGCGGGCGGAGGTCAGCAGATCTTGTGGACCCAGCCGCGCGTGTCGGGGCGGGAGCCGTACTGGATGCCGACCAGCGCCTCGCGGATCGCGGCGGTGACGGGCCCCTGGGTGCCGTCACCGACGGTCCAGGCGCGGTCGGCGCCCTTGACGGAGCCGACGGGGGTCACCACGGCGGCGGTGCCGCAGGCGAAGACCTCGGTGAGCTCGCCGGACGCACAGCCGGCCTGCCACTCGTCGATCGACAGGCGCCCCTCCTCGGTGGTCAGGCCGAGGTCGTCGGCGAGGGCGAGGATCGAGTCGCGGGTGATGCCGGGCAGGAGCGTGCCGGTGAGGGCGGGGGTGAGCAGGCGGTCGCCGTAGACGAAGAACAGGTTCATCCCGCCCATCTCCTCGACGTAGCGGTGCTCGTGGGAGTCGAGCCAGACCACCTGGTCACAGCCCTGCTCGACGGCCTGGCGCTGGGCCACGAACGCCGCGGCGTAGTTGCCGCCGCACTTGGCGAAGCCGGTGCCGCCGGGGGCGGCGCGGGTGTACTCGGTGGACAGCCAGACCGAGACCGGCCTGCCGGCGCCGAAGTAGGCGGCGGCCGGGGAGGCGATCACCATGTAGCGGTAGGACTTGGACGGGTAGTTGACGCCCAGCGCGGCCTGTGTGGCGATCATGAAGGGGCGCAGGTAGAGGCTGTGGCCCGAGGTCGAGGGCACCCAGTCGCGGTCGGTCTGGACCAGGAGCTCCAGCGACTCGACGAACGTCTCCTCCGGCAGGGCGGGCATGGCCATCCGCGCCGCCGACAGGTTGAAGCGGGCGGCGTTGGCGTAGGGGCGGAAGGAGACGATCGTCCCGTTCTCCTGGCGGTAGGCCTTCAGCCCCTCGAAGAGCTCCTGGGCGTAGTGGAAGACCGCCGTCGCCGGGTCAAGGCTGAGCGGCCCGTACGGCGTGAGCCGCGCGTCGTGCCACCCCCTCCCCTCGGTGTGGTCGATGGAGATCATGTGGTCGGTGAAGACCTGCCCGAATCCCGGGTTCGCCAGCGTACGCTCGCGCTCCGCCGCGGTGCGCGCGTGGTCGGAGAGCTGCACGTCGAAGCCAAGCCTGTGCGCGGTGGTCATGACAGCGGTCCTTCTCTTCGTGGCGGGTTACCCTCCGTCCATTCTGCGATGGAGGGGGTAACGGGAAACTACTGCATCACTGCTGGAAACCGGCAGTGCCGGATACGTACGGAACAAAGGAAAACGCGCCCGGCGGCTCGCGAGAGCCGCCGGGCGCGTCGTGGAGGTCGGGAGGGCGGCTCGTCTCAGCCGGCTACTCGGGCGGTGATGTCGTCGCCGATCTCGTGGGTGGTCCTGCCGGCCCAGCCGGTCAGCCGCTCGACCAGGTCGTCGGCCACCGCCTGCTCGACCCGGGCGGCCTCCTCTGCCAGGCCGAGGTGGTCCAGGAGCATGGCGACCGACAGGATCGTCGCGGTGGGGTCGGCCTTGCCCTGCCCGGCGATGTCGGGGGCGCTGCCGTGGACCGGCTCGAACATGCTCGGCGCGGTGCCGTCGGGGTTGATGTTGCCACTGGCCGCCAGGCCGATGCCGCCGGCGATGGCCGCGCCGATGTCGGTGATGATGTCGCCGAAGAGGTTGTCGGTGACGATCACGTCGAACCGCTCCGGCCGGCTGACGAAGAACATCGAGGCCGCGTCGATGTGGCAGTAGTCGGTGGTGACGTCGGGGTACTCCAGGCTGACCCGGTCGACGGTGCGGGCCCAGAGGTCTCCGGCGTAGGTGAGCACGTTGGTCTTGTGAACCAGCGTCAGCTTTCTGCGCGGCCTGCTCAGTGCCTTGTCGAAGGCGTAGCGGACGACGCGCTCGACGCCGAGGGCGGTGTTCAGCGACTCCTGGGTGGCGACCTCGTGCCGGGTGCCCCGGCGCAGCACGCCGCCGGCGCCCGCGTAGAGGCCCTCGGTGCCCTCACGGACGACGATCATGTCGATGTCCTCGGAGCGGGCCTTGCCGAGGGGGGTCTCCACCCCGGGGAAGAGCTTGACCGGGCGCAGGTTGACGTAGTGGTCGAACGCGAAGCGGAGTCTGAGCAGCAGGTCGCGCTCCAGGATGCCCGGGGGCACGCTGGGGTCGCCGACCGCGCCGAGGAGGATCGCGTCGTATCCGCGCAGCTCGTCCAGGACCGCCTCGGGAAGGGTCTCGCCGGTCCGGTGGTAGCGCTTGGCCCCCAGGTCGTAGGTGGAGGTCTCCAGTTTGGCGCCGACCGCTTCGAGCACCTTCAGGCCCTCGGCGACGACCTCGACCCCGATCCCGTCGCCGGGAATGACCGCCAGGCGAATGTTACGCGAATCCATGGAGGCACCCTACCGGTCTGTCTCGATGATCGAACACCGATCTCACCCTTCGGACACACCTTCCTTGGATCCGAGGGCGGTGATTGTGGGGTCCCTTGGGACGGTCAGGAGCGCGTGGGGACGCCGCCGTTGTCACGGCGGTCCAGGGCGGTCTGGAGGGCCTGAGCGGCCTCGTCCTCGGCGTCCTCGGGACGGTTCCAGGGATACATGTCGTACATGATGACTCTCGTCTCGGTCGCGCGGAGCGGATCACGTGAAGCGGATCGCATGGACATCGCATGGAGCAAGGAGGTGAAGCCGGGCCCGGTCGTGGGTCCGGACGGGCCCCGGGGCCGTGGATCCGGGTCGCGGATCGACGGCGAGGGCACGGGAGCCGACGAGCGCCGTCACACCCGCGGCGGGTCGCCGGTCCGCCCCTGTCAGGCCCCGCCGCGGCAGGTGGCAGGCACGAGAGCCTGGCGCGCCTTCCACCATGTTACCTGCCGGTCACGGCGCCGTCTCGCCCGCCGTACAGACTTCTCATATGTTGAGACAGCGCGAGAGGGCGGGAAGGGCGCCCGACGGGAAACGGCCGCCCCCGGTGGTCCGGGACGGCGGCCGTTTCACGGCGGGGCGGCTCCCACCGGGGCCCACCGATGACCGGCGCGGCGGAACAGGCTCCGGAGGCCGGCGGCGAAGCGGGCCGGAAGGCTATTCGGCCAGGTCGACCGAGCGGCCGCTCTCCGCGCCGATCTCGGTGCGGATCTGCTCGATCACCTCGGACGGGATCGCGGTGTCGACGGTCAGCGCGATGAGGGCCTTGCCTCCCTTGACGTCCCGTGCCACCTGCATGGAGGCGATGTTGATGCCGTGGTCGCCGAGGATGCGGCCGACGACGCCGACGACGCCGGGGCGGTCGCTGTAGGCGAAGAACGACAGGTGGTCGGTCGGCTCGATCTCCATCTGGTAGCCGTTGACCTCGACGATCTTCGTGATCTGGCGCGGTCCCGAGAGCGTTCCGGAGACGGAGACCGTGCGCCCGTCGGCGAGGACGCCGCGGACGGTCACGACGTTGCGCCAGTCGGGGCTCTCGGAGCTGGTGACCAGCTCGACCGTCACCCCGCGGTCCTTGGCCAGGAGCGGGGCGTTGACGTAGGTGACCGAGTCCTCGACCACGTCGGTGAAGACGCCCTTGAGCGCGGCCAGCTCCAGCACGCGGACGTCCTGGGAGGCGATCTCGCCGCGCACCTCGACGTCGAGCCTGGTGGCCACCTCACCCGCCAGGGCGGTGAAGACCCGGCCGAGCTTCTCGGCCAGCGGCAGGCCCGGCTTGACGTCCTCGGCCACGGCGCCGCCCTGGACGTTGACCGCGTCCGGCACGAACTCCCCGGCGAGGGCCAGCTTCACGCTGCGCGCGACCTGGGTGCCGGCCTTCTCCTGGGCCTCGTGGGTGGAGGCGCCCAGGTGCGGGGTGACGACGACCTGGTCGAACTCGAACAGCGGGCTGTCGGTGACGGGCTCCTTGGGGAAGACGTCGATGCCGGCACCGGCGACCCGCCCCTCCTTGAGCGCGGAGTAGAGGGCGTTCTCGTCGATGATCCCGCCCCGGGCGACGTTGATCAGGCGCACGGTCGGCTTGACCAGGTGGAGCTCACGGTCGCCGATGAGACCGACGGTCTCCTTGGACTTGGGCAGGTGCACGGTGATGACGTCGGACTCGCGCAGGACCTCCTCCAGCGAGACGAGCCGGACGCCCATCTGCGCGGCGCGGGCCGGCTGGAGGTAGGGGTCGTAGGCGATCAGCTCGACGCCGAACGGCTGCAGGCGCTGGGCGACCAGCTGGCCGATCTTGCCCAGGCCGAGGATGCCGATGACCTTCTGGTCGAGCTCCACACCGGTGTACTTGGAACGTTTCCACTCGCCGGCCTTGAGCGCGGAGTGCGCCTGGGCGACGTTGCGGGCGGAGGCGAGGATCAGCGCGACGGTGTGCTCGGCGGCACTGGTGATGTTGGAGGTGGGCGCGTTGACGACCATGACGCCGGCCTTGGTGGCGGCCTCCACGTCCACATTGTCGAGGCCGACGCCCGCGCGGGCGACGACGCGCAGCCTGCGGGCCGCGGCGAGGGCCTCGGCGTCCACCTGCGTGGCGCTGCGCACGATGAGCGCGTCCACGTCGGCGAGGGCGGGCAGGAACTGGGCACGGTCGGCGCCGTCGGTGTGGCGGACGTCGAAGTCCGCGCCGAGGACCGCGAGACCGGCTTCGGAGAGTTCCTCTGCGACCAGTACGACGGGCTTGTTCACGGGCGGGATCCTTAGATGACGTGGAGGCTGGTGCACGAACCTCACGCAGTCTATCTACGCTTGTGAACACGTTCACGAGTGTCCCGCGATACGAGACGTGTACCCGTCCGCTATGCGTTCCATGCGTAGAAAGTTTGTCTTGGTCTTGATCCTGATAAATCTTCGCGATTACGCTGATAAGCCGTTGTTCCCTACCTAGGGTTCCTCATCATGAGCATCGGAAACCCCGCGCTCGGCGACGTGCTCGCGCAGCACGGCGATCCGCGCCTGTTACTCGCGGCGCTGGCCGAATGGGGACTTCTGGTGGCCGTGCGGCCCGACCGCTCCGTCGTGCTCGGCACGACCCAGGCCGGCGAACGGGTCCTGCTCGGATACACCTCGGCGAGCACCTACGCGCGGCACCACGGCAACCACTCGCTGTCATCCTGCGACGCCGACACCATCGTCGACATCCAGCGCGTCACCGGCGTGCGGGAGATCGTGATCGACGCCGCCGGGCCGACGGCCGCGGCCGTCCCGATCGAGGATCTCCAGCGGCACCTGCTCCTGACCCGCGGCCCCGCGCCCGCGCTGTCGGGCGCCCCCCCGACGGCGTACGCCACCGGGGCGATGGTGACGGTCTCGCGAACCGCGCCGGCGGGCCCGGACCGTCCCGTCGCGACGGACCCGAGACGGGGCTCCCCCACACCGCCCACGCCCGCCCGCCCGTGGGTTCCCTCGCCCCGGCCCCACCTGTCGGGCCCGATGCAGCAGGTGGACCCCGGCTACCGCCGGTGCGACCACCCGATCCTGCCCGCGCTCCGGGTCGCGATCTCCGACCTGCTCTCCGACTATCCACTCGTCCACCACGTGTGGATCTCCGAGACCCGGACCGGCTCCGGCGCCCCGGGGATCATGCTGCACGTCAAGGCGCACATGTCGGCGGCCGAGGACGTGGTCAGGGACCTGCATCGCAACGTGCGCTCCCGTCTCCCCCAGCTCGCGGCCAGCGAGGCGCCCATCCTGATGGCCCGCGTCGCCGACGCCCGCACCGAGCAGCGGATGATCGAGCTGGGCGCCCACGTCGTCTGCGCCGACGTCACCGGCTGACCTTCCACCCCGCGAAAGCCGCCCGCACATCGAAACTCGTGATTGCGTCTCCTGGATACGGAGGCGAGGCCGTGAGCACGACCTCGCGGTGGTCCGGCCGGCGCTGTTCGGCCTCGGTGACCGTGGAGGCGACCCGGCCCTGGGCGTCCTGCTCGCCGGGCGCCACCAGGCCGTCCCGTTCCAGGCGGGAGAGCGCCGTGTGGACCTGGCCGATGTTGAGCGGCCAGGTCGCCCCTGTCGACGTCTCGAACCCGACCCGCAACCGGTAGCCGTAGCAAGAGATCCGCATATTGTGGACAGGCCCCGCTCCGGGGGCTGATACTCAAGGGCATGAGCTCGACGCATCCCCCGGCCCGTGCGTCCGACGGGGACCGCGATCGTGCGATCAACGAGCTCCGCGACCGCGCCGTCGAGGGCCATCTGTCCCATGAGACGTTCCTCGGCCGGGTGGACATGGCCCTGCGGGCACGCAGCCAGGGCGAGTTGGAGAACCTGGTCGCCGATCTGCCGCAGCGCGGCCGGTTCCGCCGGATGGTGACCGAGATCGTCTCCTCGGCCTCCGACTTCACCAAGCGCGTGGAGTCCGCCTGGCGGCGCCCCCGGCTGCCCCGGCTGGCGCTGCCCGGCGACAGCCGTACCCGCTACGTGGTGGGCCGGGGCTCGGCCTGTGACCTGGTCCTGGCCGATCTGACGGTGTCCCGCGTGCACGCCGAGCTCCGCCGGGACGAGCACGGCTGGATCGTCGTCGACCTCGGCTCGCTCAACGGCACCCGCCTGAACGACTGGCGCCTGGTCGGGCCGGCGAAGGTCACCCCCGGCGACGTCCTCTCCTTCGGCGACTGCGTCTTCCTGGTGATCACCCCCCAGCCCGACTGAGCGCGCCCGAAAGCCCCGGGAGGCCGCACGACCGCGGCGATACCCGCCGCGGTCGTGGTCACGCCGAGGACGCGGCGTCAGCCGCAGTTCGTCCTGCGCTTGCCCCCCTCGGTGCCGCTGACGCGGCCCATCCAGTCCACGCACCGGCCCGCCGCCGACAGGTAGATCGGTCCGGCGTAGCTGGTGTAGTAACCGCCGTCGTAGACGTCCCAGTGGCTTCCGGCCGGGCTGATCGACAGCCCCGCCTCCACCAGCACGGCCGAGCCCGCGCTGTTCCGCTTGGCGACGACGCAGTTCTTGTGGGTGGAGGAGTTGTAGGTCAGAAACACCGTTCCCTTGCCGCCGATCCCCGCGGAGTTGACGACGGCGTAGCCGGCCCCGCACTCACCGCCGTACGTCGCCGCCGACGCGGGCGACGCCGTGGCCAGCGCTCCGGCGAGCGCGGTGGCGGCGAGCACGACCGCGGTGGCGGCCTTCTTGGCGGATGTCATGTGGTTTCCCCTCTTCTTCATCGTCCGTTCCCCGTCCGTTCCCCGCCCGTCGCCCGGATCAGCCGCAGTTGGTGCCGTAGCGGAACTCGGTGGCCGTGCCGATGGTGCCGCCCCAGTCGACGCAGCGGCCGGCCGCCGACACGTAGACGGGACCGGCGTAGGTGGTGTAGCTCCCGCTGTCCTTGGCCCAGGTGGAGGCGGAGGAGCGCCTGAGGGAGGCCTCCATCAGCGTGGCGCCCCCGGGATTGGTCCGTACGGTGACCACGCAGTTCTTACCGGTGGAGGAGCTGTAGGTCAGAAACACCGTTCCCCGGCCGTTGGGGAGGGAGAGTTGGTTGACAACGCCGTAGCCCGTACCGCACTGCCCGCCGTAGGTCGCCGCCGACGCGGGGCCGGCCACGGCGATCGTCCCGGCGGCGGCGCTCGCCACCGCGGCGCCGATCAGCGCGGCCCTCGAAAACAGTCTTCTCATGAACCCTCCTCGGGTGCCTGCCGGTAACCGGGTCAGCCGCAGTTGGTGTTCTCGCCACCGGCGTAGGTGCTGCCGATGGCCCCGCCCCAGGTGACGCACGACCCCTTGGCGTAGCGGTACACCGGCCCGGCGTAGGTGGTGTAGTTCCCCTCGTCCACGGCTCCCCAGGCGGGGTCGGACTGCCGCGCGATGCCCGCGAACATCCGGACGGCCGCGCCGGGGCTGTTGCGGATCGTGACGACGCAGTTGTAGCCGTTGGAGGAGTTGTAGGTCAGGTAGACGGTGCCCTTGCCGGTGACGGTCCGTTGGTTGACGACGCCGTAGCCCGCGCCGCACTGCCCGCCGTAGGTCGCGGCCGAGGCGGGGCCCGCGGTCACCAGGGTTCCCGCGGTCATCGCCGCCGCCACCAGCCCCGTCACGGCGGCTCTCTTCGAGATTCGCATCATCCTTGCTCTCCCTCTCCGCCTCGGATGGCGGTGTAGATCCACTCTGGAAACGGTAGATCGGGCCTTACAGGCCGCAAAGGTGACCGGGCGCTGTTTCGGCCGTCGCCGAAAAACACAGGTGACGGGGGCGGCGGGACCGGACCTCACCCCCCAAAGATCGACATTCCAGGCGGGCTTCGGCATACTGGTTCCCCGAGTCAGAATTCGTGACGGCCCGGTGTTCGACGGCGACCGGCCACGGCGTCCGCTCCGTTCGCGCGCCTCGGGGAAAGCGAGACGGAGGGCGAGATGCTGCGCGTCCACTTCTCCCCTCAGGACTGGGAGCGGCTCCGCGTCGTCTCCCGGCCCGATCCCATGTGGGAGACCGTGCTCAGCCTGTACATGCTGGGGGACGCCTCCGACGAGCTCGTCTTCGGGCAGTGGCGGCGAAGGGCGCTGACACGGCTGCCGCCGGAGAGCAGGATGCTTCTGGACCTCGTGCCGCCCCAGGGCTACTCGCCGGACTTCCTCAGCCCCCTCGTCGGAGGGGAGGACCCGGACGACGGGATCGACGCGGTCTTGAACACCCCCCGCCGGCGGATCGCCGAGGAGCTCGACCTGCGGTTCGGCGGGGGCCGGCGCCCGCCCTGGACGGAGGCTCTGGCCAGGAAGGACGGAGCGGCCGTACGCGCGCTGGGCCGGTCGATGCGCGCCTACTTCGACGTGGCGCTGCGGCCGTACTGGGGCTACATCTCCCGGGTCGCCGAGCGCAGCGCGACGTCGATCGGCGACGCGGCCGACGGGCCGGTGGCCACGATCCTCCGGCTCAAGAACCAGCCGGCGATCCGCAGGGCCCCCCGAACCACGGTGGAGCTCCCCTACGGAAACGATCAGGATCTGGAGTTGCGGGGGCGCGGCCTGGTGCTGGTCCCCGCGTTCTTCTGCGCGATCAACCCCGTGACCTTCTACGACCCCTCCCTGCCGCCGGTGCTGCTCTACCCGGTCGGGCACGCGCCGGTGTCGTTCCTCACCGGCGCCGCCCAGGGAAGCCGGCCGACCGACGAGGTGCTGCGCCGACTGCTCGGCCGCACGCGCGCCATGGTGCTGCGGACCCTCGACAACCGGGCCCGCACGACGGGGGAGATCGCGCGGGCCCTCGGCATCTCGGCGGCCTCGGCGAGCGAGCACGCCTCGCTCCTGCGCGCCGCCGGCCTCGTGAGCAGCGAACGGCGCGGCAACACGGTCCGGCACCGGCTCTCCCCGCTGGGCCTCGCGTTTCTCCACCGGTCCGGTTAGAGGGCGATCCTCGGCGGGCTTCCCGCTTCCTCAGCGATCACATAGGTTTACGTAAATCTCAACTTATATACGAAATTTAGCGACAAGGCTGATTCAACCCCGACAGAATGCACAATCATCCAGCCCCAAACAATCTGGAGGAAACGACATGCTCAGACCGCTGGGGCTGCTCGCGTGCCTCGGGAGCCTGGCGGCGCTCAGCACGCCGATCGCCACCGCGCAGGCGGCGGCGAGCACCCGGACCGCGTGCCGCGTCTACGTGGCCAAGCCCTACGTCACCCCCAAGGGGAGGATCCAGGCCTCCGCCGCGCGGCTGGGCTGCCAGGACGTCGCCCTGGTCCGCCTCCAGATCAGGCGCGTCGAGGCCGGCCTCTCCCGGAGCGTCAAGAGCACCGCCAGAAGGGGGAGCAACGGCCGGATCACCGCCACCCTGTCGTGCGTCCCCGGCCTCTACTACGCCACCGCCTTCGACGACCGGGGCCACGCGAGCCGCTCGGCGCAGGTCCGGCTCACCTGCCCGGCGAACACCCCTCCGCTCCAGGGCCCCTCCCCTCAGGCGGAGGTGGTGCGGCTGACCAACGCCGAGCGCCGGGCGGGAGGCTGCGCCCCGCTCAGAGACGACCCGCGGCTGCGCTCGTCCGCCCAGGGCCACTCGTCCGACATGGCGGCGGGAAACTACTTCAGCCACACCTCACGGGACGGCCGGAGCATGACCGACCGCATCAGGGCGTCCGGGTTCAGCCCGATGCGCGCCTGGGCGGAGAACATCGCCATGGGCCAGCGGACCCCGGCCGAGGTGGTCAGGGCGTGGATGAACAGCGCGGGCCACCGGCGGAACATCATGAACTGCGCCTACACCCACATCGGGGTGGGAGTGGCCAAGAGCCCGCGCGGCCTCTACTGGACCCAAAACTTCGGCAGGCACTGACGCCGGAACGAGTCCCCGTGCCCCCGCGGCGCGAACCGTCGCGGGGGACGCGAACCGCCCGCGGGAGGGGCGCCGCGCGGCGGCGCATCACGCCCGGCCGACCGCGCGGAACCCGCCCGCAGGAGAGGTCACCGGCTACTTGAGCCAGCTCATCATCGGGCGCAGCTTGGCGCCGGTCTTCTCGATCGGGTGCTCGGCCAGCTCGTCGCGGTAGGCGGAGAACCGCTTCTGGCCGCCGTCGAACTCCTCCACCAGCTCCTTGGCGAACTCACCGGACTGGATCTCGCCGAGGATGCGCCGCATCTCGTCCTTGGTCTGCTCGGTGACCACGCGCGGGCCGCGGGAGTAGCCGCCGTACTCGGCGGTGTCGGAGACCGACCAGTACATCTTGTGGATGCCGCCCTCGTACATCAGGTCGACGATCAGCTTCATCTCGTGCAGGCACTCGAAGTAGGCGACCTCGGGCTGGTAGCCGGCCTCGATCAGGGTCTCGAACCCGGCCTTGATCAGTTCGGACACGCCGCCGCACAGGACGGCCTGCTCACCGAACAGGTCGGTCTCGGTCTCCTCGGTGAAGGTCGTCTTCAGCGCGCCGGCGCGGGTGCCGCCGATGCCCTTGGCGTACGACAGGGCCAAGGGCCAGGCGTTGCCGCTGGCGTCCTTCTCCACCGCGACCAGACAGGGCACGCCGCGGCCGGCGGTGTACTGGCGGCGGACGAGGTGGCCGGGGCCCTTGGGGGCCACCATGGCCACGTCCACGCCCTCGGGGGCCTCGATGAGGCCGTAGCGGATGTTGAGGCCGTGCCCGAAGAAGAGGGCGTCGCCCTCGACGAGGTTCGGCGCGACGTGCTCGGCGTAGAGGTGGCGCTGGATGTGGTCCGGCGCCAGGATCATGGTCAGATCGGCCTCCTCGACGGCCTCCGCCGGGGGAAGCACACGCAGGCCGTCGTTCTCCGCCTTGGCCCGGCTCTTGGAGCCCTCGGGCAGGCCGACCCGGACGTCCACCCCGGAGTCGCGCAGGGACAGGGCGTGGGCGTGCCCCTGGCTGCCGTACCCCAGGACGGCCACATGCCGGCCCTGGATGATCGACAGGTCGGCCTGGTCGTCGTAGAAGATCTCAGTCACTTACTCAACCTTTCGGGGTCTCTCATACGGCTTACGCTGTCCGGTCCAGGGCACGGAGGGAGCGGTCGGTGATGGAACGGGCGCCGCGGCCGATGGCCACCATGCCCGACTGGACGAGCTCCTTGATGCCGAAAGGCTCCAGGAGCTTGATGAACGCCTGCAGTTTGTCGGGGGTGCCGGTGACCTCGATGGTCACCGCGTCCGAGGCGACGTCGACACAGCGCGCCCGGAAGAGGTTGACCAGCTCCAGCACCCCCGAGCGGCTCTCGGCGTCGGCCCGCACCTTGATCAGCGTCAGCTCGCGCTGCACGGCCTGCGCCGGGTCGAGCTCCACGATCTTCAGCACGTTCACCAGCTTGTTGAGCTGCTTGGTGACCTGTTCGAGGGGAAGGTCCTCGACGTTGACCACGATGGTCATCCGCGAGATGTCCCCGTGCTCGGTCGGCCCGACCGCCAGCGAGTCGATGTTGAACCCGCGACGGCTGAACAGCGACGCGACGCGCGCGAGCACGCCGGGCTTGTTCTCCACCAGCACGGAGAGCGTGTGCCTGCTCATGCCTTCCTCCTCGCCTCGCGGCCCGCCGGCCCGCCACCGCTGTCGTCGGTTCGCCCGCTCACCGCTAGTCCTCGCTGTCCCAGACCGGCGCCATGTCGCGCGCGACCTTGATGTCGTCGTTGCTGGTCCCCGCGGCGACCATCGGCCAGACCATGGCGTCCTCGTGGACGACGAAGTCGATCACGACGGGAACGTCGTTGATCTCCATCGCCTTCTTGATGGTCGCGTCCACGTCCTCGGGACGCTCGCACCGCAGGCCGACGCAGCCGTACGCCTCGGCCAGCTTCACGAAGTCCGGGATCCGGCGGACGGTCTGCAGGTTGGTGTTGGAGTAACGCCGGTTGTAGAACAGCGTCTGCCACTGACGGACCATACCGAGGTTACCGTTGTTGATGACCGCGACTTTGATGGGCACCCCCTCGATGGCGCAGGTGGCCAGCTCCTGGTTGGTCATCTGGAAGCAGCCGTCGCCGTCGACGGCCCAGACCGTGGCCTCGGGCCTTCCCATCTTGGCGCCCATCGCCGCCGGGACCGCGAAGCCCATCGTGCCGGCGCCGCCGGAGTTGATGAAGGAGCCGGGCCGTTCGTAGCCGATGAACTGGGCGGCCCACATCTGGTGCTGGCCGACGCCCGCGGTGTAGAGGGCGTCCGGGCCGACGATCGCGCCCAGGCGCTCCATGACGTACTGCGGGGCGATGGAGCCGTCCTCGAACTCGCTGTAGCCCAGGGGGTAGGTCTCGCGGTAACCGTCGAGCTGCCTCCACCAGTCGGTGTAGTCGCCCCTGCGCTCCTCGTTGCGCATCGCGGCGATCAGCTCGGAGACGACCTCCTTGCAGTCGCCCACGATCGGGACGTCCGCGTGCCGGTTCTTGGAGATCTCCGCCGGGTCGATGTCGGCGTGGACGACCTTCGCGTGCGGGGCGAACGTGGAGAGCTGGCCGGTGACACGGTCGTCGAAGCGGACCCCGAGCCCGATGAGCAGGTCGGCCCGCTGCAACGCTCCGACCGCCGGCACCGAGCCGTGCATGCCCGGCATGCCCAGGTGCTGGCGGTGGCTGTCGGGGAAGGTGCCGCGCGCCATCAGGGTGGTGACGACCGGGATGCCGGTCAGCTCGGCGAACTCCAGCAGCTCGGCCGAGGCGCCGGCCCTGTGCACGCCGCCGCCGACGTACAGCACCGGCCGCCGGGACTCGACGATCAGCTTGGTCGCCTCGCGGATCTGCTTGGAGTGGGGCCGGGTCACCGGGCGGTACCCCGGCAGCTGCATCACCGGCGGCCACCGGAAGGCCGTCTGGGCCGTCAGCGCGTCCTTGGCGATGTCGACCAGCACCGGCCCCGGCCGTCCCGTCGAGGCGATGTGGAAGGCCTCGGCGATCGTCCTGGGGATGTCGTCGGGGTTGGTGACCAGGAAGTTGTGCTTGGTGATCGGCATGGTGATGCCGGAGATGTCGGCCTCCTGGAAGGCGTCGGTGCCGATGGCCTCGCTGGTCACCTGGCCGGTGATCGCGACGATCGGGACCGAGTCCATGTAGGCGTCGGCGATCGGGGTGACCAGGTTGGTCGCGCCCGGGCCGCTGGTGGCCATGCAGACCCCGACCTTGCCGGTGGCCTGCGCGTAGCCCTGGGCCGCGTGGCCGGCGCCCTGCTCGTGCCGTACAAGCACGTGGCGGACCTTGACCGAGTCGTAGAGGGGATCGTAGGCGGGGAGGATGGCGCCGCCCGGAATCCCGAACACGGTGTCGACCCCGACGTTCTCCAAGGCCCTCACGAGGGCCTGGGCTCCTGTCATCTGTTCGGTCATCGGCTCGTTCCTTGTGTGGCTGAGCATTTCACGGCATAAAAAATGCCCCATCCCGCCGGGATGGCGGAGCTGGGGCGGCGCGCAGGTCGGAGTGCTTCGCTATCGGCCCGCGCGCCGGCGAAGTACTACGAGAATCCCACGGTGATGCATGGATCCACCATGGCCGAAGGAGCGGTCCCACGTCAAATTCATGGGACGGAGGTCTCAGAAATCGAGACGTCGCCCTCCGGCGGCGCCCGTACCCGGAAGCACCGCCCGAAACCCCGGGCGGACGCCCGCGCGGACGCGCGGGGTGTCAGACGGCGCTCGGCAGGTTGGAGCGGCTGGTGCGCATGAGCGTGTCGACCCCCCGGGCGGCCATCGGCCGCGCCACCAGGAAACCCTGACCCCGGGTGCAGCCCATCTCGCGCAGCAGTTCCAGCTGCTCGGGCCGCTCGATGCCCTCGGCGACCACGACCAGCCCCAGGTCGTGGCCGAGCCGGACGATCGTGCGGGTCAGCAGGGTCAGGGTCTCGTCGCGCCCGAGACCGGAGACGAACGACGGGTCGATCTTGATCATGTCCACCGGGAGCTGCCGCAGGAAGGCCAGCGAGGCGTAGCCGGTGCCGAAGTCGTCGATGGCCAGCCGTACCCCGAGCTCACGCAGCTCCGACAGCCGGGCGACGGTCTCCTCGGCGTCCTCGACCAGCATCTCCTCGATGACCTCAAGGGTCAGTGCGCTGGGCGGAAGACCGCTCTCGGCGAGCGCGGACTCCACGCTCTCCACGAACCGCGGCGCCATGATCTGCCGGGCCGAGAGATTCAGGGAGAGCCCGATCTCCCAGGAGGAGGCACGCCAGGCGGCCACCTCACGGCACGCCTGCTGAAGGATCCACTCGCTCAGCGGGACGATCAGCCCGGTGTCCTCCGCCGGGCCCAGGAACTGCTCCGGCGGCACGAACTCACCCCCCCGCCACCAGCGCACCAGCGCCTCCACGGCGGTGACGCGCGAGGTGGCCAGGTCCACCACCGGCTGGTACTCGATCGCGAACTGGTCTTCCAGCAGCGCCCGCTGCAGGTCGGCGGCGAGCTCCAGGCGGCGCACCACGTCGGCGTGCATGTGCGCGGCGAACACCTCGACCCGGCGCCCGCCGAGCTCCTTGGCCCGCGCCATCGCCACGTCGGCGTTGCGGATCAGGTCGCCCGAGGACACGTCGTCGTCGGCGAAGGCCACCCCCACGCTCGCGGTCAGCGCGATGTCCCGGTCGGCCACCCGGAACGGCTCGGAGGAGACCGTGCGGACCAGCCGCTCGGCCAGGTCCACCGCCGTCTGGGCGTCGGCCGCCGTCTCCAGCAGCACCGCGAACTCGTCGCCGCCCCAGCGGGCCAGGGTGTCGTCGATCCGTACGGCGGCGCGCAGCCTGCGGGCCGCCTGGCCGAGGAGGTAGTCGCCGCTGGCGTGGCCGACCGAGTCGTTGACCGCGGTGAAGCCGTCCAGGTCCAGGAAGACCACGGCGGCGCTGCTGACGCCGGGGCGGGCGAGCACCTCCCGGGTGCGCTCCTCGAAGTAGGAGCGGTTGGGCAGGCCGGTGACGCCGTCGTGGAAGGTCAGGTGGGCGACCTGGTTGCGCAGGGCCTCCTGGCCGCTGACGTCGCGGGTGGTCACCAGCACGAGGTTCTCCCCGCGCAGCTGGCGGGTCGCCACCGACTCGGTGGGTCTCCAGGTGCCGTCGGCCGCCCGGACCCTGCAGGCGACCCGGCAGGTGCCGGGCCCCTCCCCGGGCTCCTCCTCCAGGCTCAGCGCGCGCAGCGCCGCCTGGATCCCGGGGACGTCCTCGGGGTGGATGTAGTCGAAGACCTTCCCGCCGACCAGTTCGTCCGGGCGGTAGCCGTAAGTGATCTCGACGCCGTCCCCGATCTCCCGCACCACGCCGTCGTAGTCGCACAGCAGGACCACGTCGCCGGTGCTCTCGGCCAGGTGGTGGAGCTGCCGCTCGCCGAGATCCATCAGGCGGCGCAGGCGGCCGCTCTCCATCAGCGCCGCGAACAGCCGCACCACCAGGACGGCGACGACCGAGGCCGACACCAGGGCGGGGACGGCGGCCGGCCCCTCCAGCCCGCCGGGGACGTCCGGGCCGCCGAGCAGGCGCAGGAGCATCACGGCGGCGGCCACGACCACCAGGATCAGGGGGATCGCCGCGAACGGCCACGAGGGGGCGTGGCCGCCGTCCCGGCTGCCGGAGGAACGGGTGAAACGGGCGAAGCGGGGGCTCCAGGCGGCCACCGCCAGCAACAGGAAGGCCGCGCACACCGGCCACACGCCGCCGGGGCCGGGGGCCTCGCCGGTCAGCCGGGCCAGCGCGGTGACCGTCTCGGAGACGGTGACGGCGGCCGGCACGACCGGTGCCACCAGCCCGACGGGCCGGGCCGACCTGCGCGGCGGCAGCACGGCGGGGGCGACGGCGCAGGTGAGGATCAGGCAGAACAGCGGCGGGGCGAGGGTGATCGCGAAGGTGGCGGGATCACCGGCCTCCCGGTAGGCCGGGCCCAGCAGCAGGACCCAGCCGACGAGGAAGAGCGAGGCGGCGCACAGGTAGGCGTCGGCGAGGTCGCGCAGCAGTGCCCGCCCCTGCGCCGGCCGGGCCGCGCACAGGCCGGCGCCGACGGCGAGCATGGCCATCCCGGCGAGCAGGACGAGGTCGGCGAAGGTCACCACGAACGGCGTGCCGTCGGCGAGCGGGCGCACGCCGACCCCGACCAGCCAGGTGACCGAGCCGCCGGCCAGCCACCTCCAGGCCAGCGCGCAGCGCCGGTCGGTTCCGTTCCGGGCGGCGGCGAACAGCGAGACCGCGGCGACGGCGGCGGCGCAGACCCCCGCCATCGCCTCGACGAGCACGCCGGAGGCACCATTGCGAAAGGCGGCAACGAGCCCCACCGCGGCCGTCACGGCGGCGATGGTCAGCGCTACCCGGGGGTCACGCCAGGGGATCAATGTCGTCTGCCTATCCGGTGTCGGTTCGTCTCGCGCCCGCAGCGTTCCTTTTCTCGCTGCGCTCGCGTTGCCGTCGTGAACGCGTCGTCTCTGGCTGTCCTTGGCGTCCGCGGCGGCACACGGTCAGTGTGTGGCCTCCGGTCGGCGCCGGTGGTGACAACATCGTCGTCGTCACCGATCTGATAACCGTGCAAGCGATTGGGTCGCAGTAGTTCACCGTACGCAGCAGAGGTCACGAGGCAGCCACGGTCAGGATTCCTTTCCCGGTCAGTACGGACCGGTGATCACGTTTTTAAGCGGCTCCCCCGCCAGGTGGCGCAGGAGCTGCGAGCGGAGAAGCCGCAGCACGCGCCGCGCCGAGGCCGGGGTGCTGCCGGCGACGTGCGGGGTGATGAAGACCCCGGGGGCCGTCCAGAGCGGGTGGCCCGCGGGCAGCGGTTCGGGGTCGGTGACGTCCAGCGCCGCCGAAAGGCGTCCCGCGCGCAGTTCGGCGACGAGCGCGCCGGTGTCCACCACCCCTCCCCTGGCGGCGTTCACCAGCAGGGCGCCGTCCTTCATCGCGGCCAGGAAGCCCGCGTCCACCATTCCGGTGGTCTCCGGGGTGGACGGCACCAGAAGCACCACCACGTCCGCCAGGGGCAGCAGGCCCGGCAGCTCGTCCATGCCGTGGACGTTCTCCCGCGCGGTCCGCGCCACCCGCAGGACGTCCACCTCAAAGCCCTCCAGCCGCGCCTCCAGTGCCCGGCCGATCGAGCCGTGGCCCACGATCAGCACCGTGGAGTCGGCCAGCACGCCGGTGTGGTGGTAGGTCCACTCGCCCGCCCGCTGCGCGGCGGCGAACCCGGGAAACTCGCGCAGCACCGCGATCATGGCCCCCACCGCCCACTCGGCGGTGCCCGCGTCGTGCACGCCCCGCGCGTTGCACAGCACGACGCCCTCGGGAAGGTACGGCCGGTAGGCGTCCACCCCGGCGGTGACGGTCTGCAGCAGCCGCAGGCGGGACATCCCGGCGAGCAGGCCGGCGACCCCCGCGACCGGCATCAGGGGCGGAACCCAGACCTCGACCTCCTCGGCCCCCTCGGGAAGGGGCCCTGTGCCGTCGTAGACGACGCACTCCACATCGGGCAGATCGCTGAGGACGTCGGCGGCGGCCTTGGAGGGGACCCAGATTTTCATGGCCGCATTATCCCGCCGGCGACCGGCCGGCACGGCCGGGGCTACTCCTCGTCGCCGGGGACGACGGGGGGCGTGGTGGAGGTCGTCGTGGGGGTCGTGGCGGGGTTCGAGACGCACTTGAGGTCGGTCTCGGGCCGGTAGACGGTCTTCTTCGTCTCCCGCCTGACCTCCCTGCCGCCCTGCCTGAAGACCCGGGTCACGTCGATGGTGAACCCCTGCTGGCCGGTCATCGGGATGCACCCGGGGCCGGCGGCGGTCGCGCGCGTGAAGGGCGTGACGTCGTAGCGCGGCGAGGAGATCGACTCGATGTCGTAGCGCTTGGTGCTCCAGAAGGCGACCGTGACCCCGCCGCCGCTGGTGGAGGTCTTCACCAGCACGCCGTACTTGGAGTCGTTCCTCCAGCGGAAGTCCGGTTCGGGCCAGGAGACCGTCGACTCGCGGCCGGCCGGGTAACGCGAGATGTAGAACTCGTGCGCCACGTGCTGGACGTCCTCCAGGCCGCCGAAGAACACCGCGTTGTACATGGTGGTGACGAACTGGGAGATACCCCCGCCCACCGAGTCGACCAGCCGGCCACCCTGGATCATGGGGGCGGGGACGAAGCCCCGGGCGGTGTCGCGCCGGCCGATGACGCCGTTGAGCGAGAAGGTCTCCCCCGGCAGGACCAGGTGACCGTCCAGGATCCGGGCGAGGGTGCGGATGTTGGTCACCCGGGGCGGGCAGCAGTCGTACGGCGTGGTGAACTCGCTGATCTTCTCCTTGACGCCGAGCCCGCGCGCCTGCGCGTCGGACAGCCGGGGGCGGACGGTGGTGAGGGTGACCGGGATCGTGCGGCCGCCTCCCTCACTGATCACCCGGGCCACGGCCTGGGCGAGCCCGGCGCGGTCGATGCCCCTGCCCCGGCGGCCGGGCACCAGCCTCGGCCTGCCCGCCACGATCTCGAAGGTGGGCTCCCGGGGGGCGAGCGCCTGGTCCACCAGCCTCTTCTCCGCGACGGTCAGGGCCTTGGCGGCGTCGAACTCCGGACGCATGCCGCCGGTGCCGTCGGGGACGAAGGACAGATGGGCGGCGAGGGTCCCCACCGGGATCGGGACCCGTCTGCCCGCGTGGGTGAGGGTGATCGGCCCGGACAGGGCCTTGCCCGCCCTGGCCGCGGTCTGCCGGACCGTGTCGGCCGTGACCTTGGGTTTGATCACCGAGACCGGAAGGTCGACCTCGGCCCCGGGGCTGAGGAAGGCGTCGGCGATGGCCTCGGCCGCGCTCTCCTCCTCAAGGGCCAGGCCGTCGCGCGGGATGACGGCCACCGGCCTGGTCCCCTTGAAGACGACCGCGCCCTCGCGGACCCTGCGGTCGATCTTCTTGGCCAGCGCCTCGACGGTGGCGCCCATGAGCTCTGTGTCCACCGAGACCTTGGGGCTCAGCTCGGTGGTACCGGTCAGCGCCCGCCAGACCTCCGCCGGGGCGGGGAAATCGCTGGGCGCCTGCTCGATGGTGGCGACGACGTCGAACTCCAGGCCGGCCCGCGACGGGTCGAGGGCGTACTTCTCGCCCGCGGCGCGCAGGACCATCTTCCTGTCCTCGTCGCCCGCCAGGCGTTCCCTGAGCCGGTCGGCCGCCTCGGTCGCCGTCAGCCCGCCGATGTCGACGCCGTTGACGCGGGTGCCCGGCAGCATCTTGCCGGACATGACGATCGCCGGGATCGTGTAGACGAGGCCCGCGGCCAGAAGCAGGAGCAGCAGGGTCAGAAGGACTCTGCGGCCCCGGTGCGGGACGGGGTCGTCGTACGAGGGCGGCTGGAGTCCTGGCGCGCCACCCGAGCCGGCTGTGCCGCCCGGGCCGTTCACGCCGCTCATGCCGTACGGTGGCCCGTCGCCCGACGGCCGGCGCTGCGGGGGGCGCTGGACGGGGGCGGGCATCTTCCAGGGCTGGGGCGGCGCGGTCAGGGGGGGCAGGCTGCTCGTCCCGGAGCCCGGCATGACCGGCCGGTTCGCTCCCGGGGAGCCCATGATGTCGGGCGAGACGCCCGGCGGAAGGCGTGACCCGCCCCGGGCCCGCCGGCCGGGAGGGAGGTTGGGGTCGCGGGCGCCCGGCCTCACCGGCAGGGAGGGAAGGGACACGGCCGCGAAGGGGTCCGTCGGCGGGTCCGGCTCTTCGGGACCCGGCGCCGCTTCCGGCTCTCCCTGTCTCTCAGCTTCCACCTCTGGCAACCCTAAACCACAACCCTCAGTAGCGGTCCGTAAAGAAGTAATAAATCAGCCTGTCCATCTGTAGCGATGCTCAGGTCTGCCCGCGGTGCCGTACCGGGGACGGAGCTCGGCCTGGCCGGTCGCGCAGAGATGCTCCAGGTAGCGGCGCGCGCTGACCCGGGAGAGGCCGGTGAGCACCGCCGCCTCCGCCGCGGACACGTCGCTGTCGGTCTCCTTGAGGGCTTCGGCGACCAGGGCGCAGGTGGTGGTGGACAGCCCCTTGGGCAGCGGCGGCGGCCCTCCCTTGCCCGCGCCGAAGAGCCGGTCCACCTCGTCCTGGCGGACCTCGAACCCGATCGCGGAGAGCTGCCTGCGGATCTCCGCGTACTGTTCCAGGCGCTCGGTGAGCGCCTCGGCGGTGAACGGCTTGATCAGGTAGTTCACCGCGCCGCCGCGCATGGCCGCGCGGATGGTGGTCACGTCGCGCGCGGCGGTGATCAGCAGGATGTCGACCGGGCGGGACCCCCCTCTGAGCGTGGTGAGCACATCGAGTCCAGACATGTCCGGCAGGTAGATGTCGAGCAGCACCAGGTCCGGCCGGTGCTCGGCCACCGCCGTGACCGCCGCCTGCCCGGTGTGAACCGCGCCGACCACCGTGAACCCGGGGACCCGCGCCACGTAGCCGCTGTGAATCCTGGCCACCATGAAGTCGTCGTCCACGACCAGCGCCCGGATCATCGCAAGACCTCCGCGTCCTTGAGCTCGTCCGGCCAGGCGGTCAGCCGCCCCTCGGCCCTGTCCATGTCGTTCATACGGCTTCCACCGTTTCGACCGTTTCCCTCCTCGCGATGGGGAAGCAGGGCGGTGAAGACGGCGCCGCCCGCGTTGTGCACCCGCACCCACCCGCCCCGCCGCGCGCACGTCTGGCGGGTCAGGGCCAGGCCGAGCCCGCGCGGGCCCGAGTGGGCGACCTTGGTGGTGAAACCCTCGCGGAACACCTCCTCGGCGAGGCCGGGGACGATGCCGGGCCCGGAGTCGCCGACCCGCACGTGCAGGCCGTCGCTCTCGGTGCGGACCGAGACCTCCACCGTGCCGCCGATGCCGTCCAGGGCGTCGATGGCGTTGGCCACCAGGTTGCCGACGACCAGCACGGCGTCGTGGGGATCGCCCAGCGCGCCCTCCTCCACCCGGGAGTCGTCGGTGATCACCAAGGACGCGCCCCGCTCGGCCGCCTCGGCGGACTTGGCCAGCAGCAGGGCGGCCAGGGTCGGGTCGGCCACCTTCTCTTTGATCCCTTCCGCGTAACGGCCGTAGGACTCGGAGATCCGGGTGATGTAGCCGACCGCCGTCTCGTGTTCGCCCAGCTCCAGCAGGCCCACCACGGTGTGCATCCTGTTGGCGAACTCGTGGGCTTGGGCGCGCAGCGCGTCGGTCGTGCTGCTGGCCTGGTCGAGCTCCCGCATCAGCCGTACCAGCTCGGTCCGGTCGCGCAGCGTTATCACCCACCCGCTCTGCCGCTCGCGGATCGCCACGGGGGTGCGGTTGAGCACCAGCACCCGGCCGTGGTGCAGCACCACCCGGTCCTCCCCCGGGTCGGCGCCGTCCAGCACGTCCCGCGTGCGGTCCGGCAGGGAGATCTCCCGCAGGTTGCGCCCGACGTCCTGATGGGACAGGCCCAGCAGGTCGCGGGCGGCGTCGTTGACCAGGGTCACCCTGCCCTGCAGGTCCAGGGCGACCACACCTTCCTTGACCCCGTGCAGCACCCCTTCACGCTGTTCGAGCAGGGCCGCGATCTCCCGGGGCTCCAGCCCGAAGGTCTGGCGGCGGACCCTCCGGGCGATCAGCCCGGTGGCGACGGATCCGGCCAGGAGCACGGCGAGGACGGTCCACAGCAGCGGCACCAGCGTCCTGTTGAGCTGGTCGTCGACGGTGTCCTCGAACACGCCGACCGAGACCAGGCCGATGACGCGGCCCGAGGAGTCGAAGATCGGCGCCTTGCCGCGCATCGAGCGACCGAGGGTGCCGGTCTCGGTGCCGGTCCAGGGGATGCCCTTGGTCAGGACCTGTGAGCCGTCGGTGGACAGCTTCTTGCCGATCTCAGCCTTGTTCGGATGAGCGTAACGAATCTGGTCGCGATTGGCGATCACCACATAACCGGCACCCGTGGCGCCCTGCACCGCAAGTGCGATCGGCTGAAGGCGCACCTCGGGGTGAACGTCTCTGAACGCCCGACGCACCTGGGGCAGCGCGGCGACGGACTGTGCGATCGCAAGAGCGCGCTGCTGGTACTGCCAATCGAGCTGGCTGCGGGTGTGCTCCACCCAGACGCCCGCCGTGCCGCCCACCGCGAGGAACACGATGACCATCTGCAGCACGAACATTTGGGTGCCGAGGGAGGCGTTCATTATCCGTCGCACGAGTGAACCCCCTGGTCGGGGACCTTATGAAAGCACCTGGAGATAACGACATGGTCGCAAATAACGTGACCAATACGACCTATACGACGGCAAGCTCACAAAGGATCGACACCGTGATCTGCGGGGCTCAGCATCCTCAACCACGTCTTGTTCAAGCTTTTGGGAGTTAACCATGCGTCTTCGGAGACTGGCCGCCCTCGCGGTGGTGTCTCTCGCCGCGCTCACCGCGTGCGGGTCCGGATCGGAATCGGAGGTGGGCGCCCTGAAGATCATGGCCCCCGCCTCACCCGGAGGCGGCTGGGACCAGACCTCCCGCACAGCGGAGCAGGCCCTCAAGTCCGTCGACCCATCTCTCAAGGTCGAGGTGTACAACGTTCCAGGTGCCGGTGGCACCATCGGACTCGCCCAGCTCGCGACCGAGAAGGGCAAGGGCAACCTGCTCATGACCATGGGGCTGGTCATGGTCGGAGCCGTGGAACAGAACAAGTCGGAAGTCACCCTGTCCGCGACCACCCCGATCGCGAAGCTGACCGAAGAGTACGAGATTGTCGTCGTCCCCGCGACCTCTCCGTACAAAACGCTGGCGGAACTGATCGCCGCCTGGAAGGCCGACCCCACGAAGATCGCGGTCGCCGGCGGGTCCGCCGGAGGCACCGACCACATCCTGGCCGGTCTGATGGCCAAGGCCGCCGGGATCGACCCCAAGCAGGTCAACTACATCGCCCACTCCGGAGGCGGCGAGGCGGTCAACGCGCTGCTGGGCAACAAGGTCGCGGTGGGCATCTCCGGCATCGGGGAGTTCGCCGAGCACGTCAAGGCCGGCAAGCTGCGCGCCCTCGGCGTCAGCTCGCCCGAGCGCCTGGCCGGCGTGGACTCCCCCACCCTGAAGGAGGGGGGCCTGGACGTCGAACTGGCCAACTGGCGGGGTTTCGTCGCGCCCGGTGAGGTGAGCGACGGCGACAAGGAGAAGCTGGTCGACCTGGTCACCAAGATGCACGGCTCCCAGGCCTGGCAGGACGCGGTGACCAAGAACGGCTGGACCGACGTGTTCCAGACCGGGCAGCCCTTCGCCGACTTCCTCACCTCCGAGCAGGTAAAGGTCAAGGCGATCATCGCCGAGATGGGCCTCGTCTCCTGATGTTCCCCGTGGAAGAGTCGACCGGCGCCGCCGAGCGCGGCGCCGGTCCGGCATACTCATGGCGACGGCCGGAGCTGATCCTGGCGCTGACCGTCCTGGGACTCGGCGGGTTCGTGATCGCGGGCACCGCCGGCGTCACCGCCGCCGGCTCCGCGCTCGGGCTGGGCCCCCGTTTCTTCCCGGTCATCGTCGGCTCGGCCCTGCTGCTGATCGGCCTGTTCTACGCGGTGGACGTGGTCCGGGGCGGCCGTGGCGACCCGGAGGAGAGCGAGGACATCGACACCCAGGCGCCGGCGGACCGGCGGACGGTCGTGCTGGTCAGCGTGATCTTCCTGGCCTTCGCCGGACTGCTGAACCTGCTCGGCTGGATCATCGCGGGCGCGCTGCTCTTCTTCGGCCTGTCGGTGGTGCTCGGGGCCACCCGGCGGCTGCACACCGCGGTGATCGCGATCCTGCTGTCCACCTGCACCTACCTGGCCTTCGTCAAGGGGCTGGGCGTGACGCTGCCCGGCGGCCTGTTGTCAGGGGTGATCTAGATGGACTCCTTCATGCTCCTGCTGGACGGGTTCGCCACCGCGCTGACCCCGGTCAACCTGGTCTACGCCCTGATCGGCGTCACCCTCGGCACGCTGGTGGGCGTACTGCCCGGCATCGGCCCCGCCATGACCGTGGCGCTGCTGCTGCCGATCACGTTCAGCGTCCCGCCGGCCAGCGCGTTCATCATGTTCGCCGGCATCTACTACGGCGGCATGTACGGCGGCTCCACCACCTCGATCCTGCTCAACACGCCGGGCGAGAGCTCCTCGATGATCACCGCGCTTGAGGGCAACAAGATGGCCAAGCGGGGCCGGGCCGCACAGGCTCTGGCCACGGCCGCCATCGGCTCCTTCGTCGCGGGCACGATCGCCACCGGGCTGCTGGTCGTCGCGGCGCCGCTGGTGGTGGACTTCGCCATCTCCTTCGGCCCCGAGGACTATTTCGCGCTGGCCGTCCTGGCCTTCACCGCGGTGTCGTCGGTGCTGTCGCGCTCGGTGGTGCGGGGACTGGCCTCGCTCGGGCTCGGCCTGACCGTCGGCCTGATCGGCATCGACCAGCAGACCGGGCAGGCGCGGCTGACCCTCGGAATCCCGCAGTTGCTCGACGGCATCGACGTGGTGATCGTCGCGGTCGGCCTGTTCGCGGTCGGCGAGGTGCTCTACGTCGCCTCCCGCCTGCGTCACAGCGACCCGGAGGTCATCCCGGTCGGCCGGGCCTTCCTCGGCCGCTCCGACTGGAGCCGGTCGTGGAGGCCGTGGCTGCGCGGCACCGCTCTCGGCTTCCCCTTCGGGGCCCTGCCCGGGGGTGGCGCGGAGATCCCGACCTTCCTCTCCTACGCGATCGAGAAGCGCCTGGCCCGCGGCGTCGCCCGCGAGGAGTACGGCAAGGGCGCCATCGAAGGCGTCGCCGGCCCCGAGGCCGCCAACAACGCCTCGGCCGCCGGAACGCTCGTCCCCCTGCTCACCCTGGGCCTGCCCACCTCCGCGACGGCCGCGATCATGCTGGCGGCCTTCCAGCAGTACGGCCTGCAGCCCGGCCCCCAGCTCTTCGACCACAACCCGGCGCTGGTCTGGGGCATGATCGCCTCGCTGTTCCTCGGCAACACCATGCTTTTGGTGCTCAACCTGCCGCTGGCCCCGCTCTGGGCCCGGGTGCTGCACGTCCCCCGGCCCTACCTCTACGCGGGGATCATGTTGTTCGCCGCCCTCGGCGTCTACGCCCTGAACTCCTCCTGGGTGGAGCTGATCATCCTCTACGTCCTGGGACTGCTGGGCTTCGCGATGCGCCGGTTCGGCCTGCCGGTGGCCCCGGCGGTGATCGGCATGATCCTGGGGCCGATGGCCGAGATCCAGCTCCGGCGGGCACTGGCCATCGGCGCGGGTGACGTGACCTCCCTCGTCAAAAGCCCGATCGCGGCGGTGCTGCTGACGATCGCGCTGCTGGCGCTGTTCACGCCGCTGATCAGGAAGTGGTTCGCGCGCCCGTCACGGGCCGCGTAGGGCACGCCGGAACCGCGCCCCGGTACCCGGCCTCGTCGCGCGGAGGATGACGAGGCACGCCTTCGCCGCCCCCCGGTACCACCGGGGGGCGGCGAAGGCCGTTCGGGCTACTCGGAGACGCCGAGCCTTTCCAGGATGAGCGTCCTGGCCCGGGCGGCGTCGGCCTTGCCCCGGCTGGCCTTCATCACGCCGCCGACGAGGGCGCCGACGGCGGCGATCTTGCCTCCCCGGACCTTGTCGGCCGCGGCGGCGTTGTCGGCCAGGACCCGGTCGATGATGGCCGACAGCTCGCCCTCGTCGTCGACGATCCGCAGCCCGCGGGCGGCGACCACCTCGTCCGGGGAGCCCTCGCCGTTCAGGACGCCCTCCAGCACCTGACGGGCCAGCTTGTCGTTCAGCGCCCCCTCGCCGACCAGCGCGCACACCCTGGCGATCTGGCCGGGGGTGATCGGCAGCTCGGCGAGCGGGACCACCAGCTCGTTGGCCCGGCGGGCCAGCTCGCCCATCCACCACTTGCGGGCGTCGGCGGGCGGGGCTCCGGCGGCGACCGTCGCCTCGACCAGGTCGACGGCGTCGGCGTTGCGCATGGCCGTCATGTCCAGGTCGGACACCCCCCACTCCCGCTGGAGCCGCCCGCGCCGCAGACGCGGCAGCTCGGGCAGGGCGGCCTTCAGCCGCGCCACCCAGGCGACGTCCGGCGCGATCGGCACCAGGTCGGGCTCAGGGAAGTAGCGGTAGTCCTGCGCCTCCTCCTTGGATCGGCCGGAGGTGGTGGTGCCGGTGTCCTCGTGGAAGTGACGGGTCTCCTGGACGATCTTCCCCCCGCCCGCCAGAACCGCGGCCTGCCGCTCGATCTCACCGCGGACGGCGCGCTCGACGCTGCGCAGCGAGTTGACGTTCTTGGTCTCGGTGCGGGTGCCCCACTCCGAGGAGCCCCGCGGCATGAGGGAGACGTTGACGTCGCACCGCAGGGAGCCCTCCTCCATGCGCACGTCGGAGACCCCCAGCGCGCGCATCACCTCGCGCAGCTCGGTGACGTAGGCGCGGGCCACCTCGGGGGCGAGCCCGCCGGTGCCGGGGACCGGCTTGGTGACGATCTCCACCAGCGGGATGCCCGCGCGGTTGTAGTCGACGGCCGAGTAATCGGCGCCGTGGATGCGGCCGGTCGCGCCGCCCACGTGGGTGGACTTGCCGGTGTCCTCCTCCAGGTGGACCCGCTCGATCTCGATCCGCACCACCTCGCCGTTCACCTCGACGTCGAGGTGACCGTCGAAGCAGAGCGGCTCGTCGTACTGGCTGATCTGGTAGTTCTTCGGCATGTCCGGATAGAAGTAGTTCTTCCGGGCGAAGCGGCACCACTGGGCGATCGAGCAGTTCAGTGCCAGGCCGATACGGATCGTCGACTCGATCGCGGTCGCGTTGGTCGTCGGCAGCGCCCCCGGCAGAGCCAGGCAGACCGGGCAGACCTGGGTGTTCGGCGGGGCGCCGAACGTCGTCGGGCACCCGCAGAACATCTTCGACGCCGTACCCAGCTCGACGTGCGTCTCCAGGCCCAGCACCGGCTCGAAGCGCTCCAGCGCCTCGTCGTAGGGCATCAGCGTTTCCGTGCTCATCGGTCGTTCACCATTCCTCGTCGCCCCGCGCAAAGGGCTCGTCGCCCGCGCGCCATCGCGTCCCGTGCCGTTGTGTCCCCGCCGCGCCGGGGTCCCTTCGCGCTCACAGGTAACCAAGTCCTTTCAATGCGTTCCTCGTCTCGGCGACCCAGTTCGCGTACCCGGGAACCTGCGCCAGGACGGCGAGGTCGATGTTGCGGCCTATGTATTCGTAGTAGTCGCGGACCGGCTTGCCCCGCCTCGGGACGGTGGCGGCCAGCACCCCGGCCGGGTCGGTGATCCGCTCGACGTCACGGGGCCGAGCCGGCAGCAGGCTCAGGTCACTGCCCTCCAGCCCCGCCCACACGCCGGAGTCGGCCAGCAGCCAGCCCTCGGTCCTGCCCAGGCCGATGACCGGCACCAGGTAGTGCGAGTGATAGCGGACGCCGTCGGCCTTACCGCCCCGCTCACGCTCGTCGTCGTGGGTGAAGAGCACGTGGCAGTCGGCCGCCAGTTCCTCCAGCGCCGTGACCATGCGCTCCCGGCCGCACGCGACGACCTCCGCCGCCTCGACGTCCACCGTGTGCGGCGACAGCCAGGTGAGCTCGCGGAGCTGGCGGGAGATCACCACTCCGAGGAAGCCCTCGTCGCTCTCCCCGTCGGCGATCAGCCCCGGCACCAGCGGGCGGTTCATGCCGCGGCCCCCAGGTATTTGCGGACCTGCCGGGGCGAGACGAACGTGCCCGGCTCGCCGTCCGGCTGGATCGGCTTGGCCACGGTCACCCGCGACACCCGGTCGAGGTCGGGATCGACGCGGACCGCGGTGTCCAGGAAGATCAGCGCGTCCGGGTCCGTACGGTAGGTCTCGGCGACCACCACCGGCGAGTGGCTGGTGAAGATCACCTGGCGGAAGGGGCCCACCCCTCCGGGCTCGGCGATCCGCCGGCGGATCCGCCGCAGCAGCTCACCCAGGCGGTTGGGGTGCACGCCGCTCTCGATCTCCTCCACCATGAGGGTGCCCGGGTGGTCCGGGTCGTGCAGAGCTGTGAGCAGGCCGAGGACACGCAGGGTTCCGTCCGACAGCAGCGCGGGCGGCACGGCCCCCTGGCCGTCCACGACCATCTCGAAGGTGCACTCCTCCCGGTCGACCCGGGGCACCAGCGCGACCGCGCCGGGCACGACGCCCGCGAGGTCGACCACGAGATCGGCGAACGCCGCCGAGCCCGCCATCCGCCCCAGAACCGAGGCGAGGTTGTGGCCGTCGGCCGCCAGCGGCCCCCGGTCGTCCGGGGAGCCCCTGCGGCGCATCGCCTGCGGCGACAGGGCGTGGCGCCGCCACGCCTGAACCGTACGCCGCGGCGTGGTCTGCGGATCCGGGTCCTCGACGATGAACTCCAGGAGCTCCTCGCGCAGGTGGTGGGCCACATGGCTGACCAGGGCCCCGGTAGGCCGGGGGATCCTGAGCACCATCTCCGCGCCCGCGTCGAACCGGATCGGCAGCACCGCTCCGGGCTCGGGCGCGACCAGCGCCTCCACCGAGACGACGAACCCCGGGACCGGCGTGCCCCGCGCGACCCGGTGGAACTGCTCGCCCGGCAGACCCCGGCACGCCGAAAGCAGGCCGCCCCGGCCGGTGACCTCGTCGGCGACGAAGCCGAGCGCGTCGAGCAGGTTCGACTTGCCGCCCGCGTTGGGACCGACCAGCGCGAGCAGGGGCGGCACGTCGAGAACGAAGCCCAAGAAGGACTTGAACCCGTCGATCTCGACTCTAGTGATCACGCCGACGCTCCCCCTGTCTCCCGCTGTCGCCTACTCGTCCGGAAAAAGCCCTACAGCCCCGGCGCCTTGGACAGCAGGCCGCCGCCCCAGCGGTCTTCGAGAGCCCGCTCCACGGCCGCCGCGACCCGATAGCAGCGGTCGTCGCCGAGCACCGGGGCCATGATCTGCAGGCCCACCGGCAGCCCGTCCTCGTCGGCCAGACCGCACGGCACCGAGATGGCCGCGTTGCCCGCCAGGTTGGCCGGGATGGTGCACAGGTCGGCGAGGTACATCGCCATCGGGTCGTCGGCGCGCTCGCCGATCGGGAACGCCGTGGTCGGCGTGGTCGGCGAGATGAGCACGTCCACCTGGTGAAAGGCCGCCTCGAAGTCACGGGCGATCAGCGTGCGGACCTTCTGGGCCTGGCCGTAGTAGGCGTCGTAGTAGCCGCTGGACAGCGCGTAGGTGCCCAGGATGATGCGCCGCTTGACCTCGGGGCCGAAGCCGGCGGCCCGGGTCAGCGCCATGACCTCCTCGGCGCTTCGCGTGCCGTCGTCGCCGACGCGCAGGCCGTAGCGCATGGCGTCGAAGCGGGCGAGGTTGGACGACGCCTCCGAGGGGGCGATCAGGTAGTAGGCGGGCAGGGCCGTGGTGAACGACGGGCAGGAGACCTCGACGACCTTGGCGCCGAGCGACTCCAGCAGCTCCACGCTCTCGTGGAACCGGGCGAGCACCCCCGGCTGGTAGCCCTCGCCGCCGAACTCCCTGACCACGCCGACGCGCAGCCCCGCCACCTCGCCCTGCCTGGCCGCCTCCACGACCGAGGGCGCGGGGGCGTCGATGGAGGTCGCGTCCATGGCGTCGTGACCGGAGAACGCCTCGTGCAGCAGGGCGGCGTCCAGCACGTTGCGGGCGAAGGGGCCGGGGGTGTCCAGGGAGCTGGCGAAGGCGATCAGGCCGTAGCGGGAGGAGCCGCCGTAGGTCGGCTTCATGCCGACGATGCCGGTGACCGCGGCGGGCTGGCGGATGGAGCCGCCGGTGTCGGTGCCGGTGGACAGCGGAGCCTCGTAGGCCGCCACCGCCGCCGAGGAGCCGCCGGAGGAGCCGCCGGGCACCCGGGACAGGTCCCACGGGTTGCGGGTGGGGCCGAAGGCGGAGTTCTCGGTGGAGGAGCCCATCGCGAACTCGTCGAGGTTGGTCTTGCCGAGGATCACCAGACCGGCCTCGCGCAGGCGCCGGGTCACGGTGGCGTCGTACGGCGGGCGGTAGCCCTCAAGGATCTTCGATCCGGCCGTCGTCGGCATGTCCGTGGTGGTGAAGACGTCCTTGTGCGCGATCGGCACGCCGGCGAGCGGGCCGAGGTCGTCCCCGGCGGCCCGGCGGGCGTCGACGGCGCGCGCCTGCGCGAGCGTCGTCTCGGCGTCGACGTGGAGGAAGGCGTTGACCCGGGGCTCGACGGCGGCGATCCGGTCGAGGTGCGCCTGGGCGACCTCGACGGCCGACACATCACCGCTCGCGACCAGCGCGCCCAGTTCGGCGGCGGACTTACGGACGAGACTCATGCTTCCTCCCCGAGGATGCGCGGAACGCGGAAGCGGGCGTCCTCGACGGCCGGGGCCGCGGCCAGCGCCTCGGCGGGGGTCAGGCAGGGCCGTACCTCGTCGGGGCGGTAGACGTTGGTGAGCGGAAGCGCGTGCGAGGACGGCGGGATGTCGTCGGCCGCCACCTCGGCGACGCGGGCGACCGCCCCGATGATCTGATCGAGCTGCGCGGCGAAGTGGTCGAGTTCCTCGTCGGCCAGCGCCAGCCGGGACAGCCGGGCGAGGTGAGCGACCTCATCGCGGGTTATGGCGGACATGAGTCGTTGAACCCGTTTCATGGAATGGCAATTGGACACTGTCATCCTAGGGCTCGTGACCTAACGTGCCCGACTCATTGACACCCCGGTAACCCCACGAGGGGGTGCCCGGACCGCGTGCGGTGCCCGAATCATGCCATGCCGACGCCTCCCCCGGGGGGCCTCACCGAATCCGGGGGCCGGGCCGTACGGAGATCATAGAACCTCGGCGGGGCGCAGGAGACCGAGGTCGGCCCCTTCCCGGTCACGGCGCTCACGCAGCCAGTCGGTGACCTCGGCCGCGGACATGGGCTCGGCGAACAGCCACCCCTGGGCGAGCTCGCAGCCCATGTCGGCCAGGCGGGCGGCCACCTCGTCCGACTCGACCCCCTCGGCGACCGAGCGCAACCCCAGGGAGCGGACCAGGTCGACGATGGAGCGGACGATCCGCTCGTCGTCCTCGGACTCGCCGATCCTGCGGACGAACGAGGCGTCGATCTTGACCTCGGAGACCGGCAGGCGCTGCAGGCGGACCAGCGAGGAGTAACCGGTGCCGAAGTCGTCGAGCGCGAGCGGGACGCCCAGGGAGGCCAGGGCGCGGACCGCGTCGGCGGTGTAGGCCTGGTCGGTCATCAGGACGCGCTCGGTGACCTCCAGCTGGATCGCCTCGGGCGGCAGATCGTGGTGGGCCAGGCCCGCCTCCAGCAGGTCGATCAGGGAGGAGTCGAGGAGGTCGCGGGCGGAGACGTTGACGGAGATCTGCTCGCGCAGCCCGGCGTGCCACCAGCACGCGGCCTGCTCCAGGGCCGCGTCGATGACGTACTGGGTCAGGTGCCGCATCAGGTAGGACTGCTCGGCCATCGGCACGAACTCGCTCGGCGAGATCATCCCCCGCTCGGGGTGGCGCCACCGCAGCAGCGCCTCCACCCCCCGCACCCGCCCGCCGGACAGCTCCAGCTTGGGCTGGTAGTGAAGCTTGAGCTCCGAGCCGTCGATGGCCCTGCGCAGGTCGCCGAGGAGGTTGAGCCGCTCGGGGCTGTTGCGGTCCTTGTCCGCGATGTAGATCTCGACCCCCGTGCGCCCCTCCTTGGCGAGGTACATCGCCACGTCGGAGCGCTGCATCAGCATCTCGAAGTCGGGCGCGTGGTCGGGGTGGAGCGCGATGCCGATCGAGGCGTCCAGGTCGAAGGTCATCCCCTCCAGGCGGACCGGCTCGGTGAGGGCCACCCGCAGCCGCGCGGCCACCTCACGGGCCGCGGCGGCGTCCCTGACCGAGGGCAGCAGCACCGCGAACTCGTCGCCGCCGAGCCGTGCCACCACATCGCCCGGCCGTACGCTGTGGGTGAGCCGGTGCGCCACGATCTGCAGCAGCCGGTCGCCGACCGGGTGCCCGAGGGTGTCGTTGACCTCCTTGAACCGGTCGAGGTCGAGCAGGAGCAGCCCCACCCGCTCGCCCGGCCGGCTCTCGGCCAGGGCCTCCTCGGTGCTAACCACGAGCATCTTGCGGTTGGGCAGCCCGGTGAGCCCGTCGTGTGTGGCCTGGTGGTCCCGGCGGACCGACAGGGTCGCGGTGACGTAGACGGCGGCCATCGGCGCGACGAACAGCGGCACCAGCGCCGGAGAGTGGTTCATCACCACCACGACCAGCGGGGCCAGGCCGAGCAGCCCGGCGTAGAACAGGCTCTGCTGGCCGATCGTGGCCCGCAGCACCCGGTAGATCGACCGCCGTTCGTGCAACGCCACCGCCCCGCAGACCAACAGCGCCCTGACCGCGAAGTAGGCGAGCCCCGCCAGCACGATGGCGGGCATGTCGGGCCCCTGCGGCACCCAGAGGACGTCGCGGACCAGGTGGCCCCCGAGCATCACGAGTACCGCCCCCGCGGCGGCGCAGGCCAGCGTCGCCTGCGCGATGTTGAACAGCACCCGGTGCCACGCCTTGCGGGTGACGGCGCCGTTGACGACCATGCCGACCGCCTGCATGAGCATGGCGACCGGCAGCCCGTAGTGGAGCAGCGCCGCGAAGGTGAACATCGTCGACGGGTAGGTGCCGCCCACCGTCATCGACGACGACAGCAGCACCGGCCGCAGCTCGCCCAGTACGACCAGGGCCGTCAGCATCCAGAACAGCGGACTGCGGACGAAGTCCAGCAGCTGCCCGGGGCTGATCAGCCACTGGGTCGCCACGAGGAAGGCGGAACCGATCGTGGTGACGGCGACGAGATAGGCCCACAGGGGTGAGCCCACCCGCGGCCCGGTGTCGCGTGTGTCGGCCATGAGTAACAAAACCCCCATTAGTTCACTATGGGAGAGTACGGCCTTTGGGCCACTTCGCGAAACCGATTGGGCACGTTCCGTCACCGGTTATTTGGGACGTCCGTAGCGGTAACGCGCCACCTTCCCTCAGCTCTTCTCCCTCAACTCTTCACCGGCCTCTCCGTCTCTCCGCCCACCTCGCCGTCCACCGGTCGGTCCTCCGGCGCCTCCGGCGCCTCCCCTGCCTCTGACGCCTCCGGCGTCCCGGGCGCCTGTGCCGCCTCCCCTACGGGAGAGGGCTCCTCCTCGGCGGAGCCTGTGGCCACCAGCGCGCTCGCCGCCTCGGGCCCCTTGTCCAGAAGGACGTGGAGGCCGTCCTCGTCGAGCACCGGCACCCCGAGCTTGATCGCCTTGTCGAGCTTGGAGCCGGCGCTCTCCCCCGCCACCACGAACGAGGTCTTCTTCGACACCGAACCCGACACCCTGCCTCCCCGGGCGGCGAGGGCGGCGCCGGCCTCGTCACGGGTGAAGGCCGCCAACGTGCCGGTCACCACGAACGTGAGGCCGGCCAGGGTCTGCGGAAGCGTCTCGGCGGGCGGCTCGTCCTCCATGCGGACCCCCGCCGCCTTCCAGCGCTCGACGATCTCACGGTGCCAGCCGACCTCGAACCAGTCGTGGATCGCCGCGGCCACGCGCGGGCCGACGCCCTCGACCGCGGCGAGCTCCTCCTCGGTGGCCGCGGCGATCGCGTCGACGGAGCGGAACTCGGCGGCGATGGCCTGGGCGGTGGGCGGGCCGATGTGCCGGATGGACAGGGCGACCAGCACCCGCCAGACCGGCTGCTCCTTGGCCCTCTCCAGGCCCTCCAGCATCTTCTCGACGTTCTTGCTGGGCTCGCCGTTCTGGTTGGCGAAGAAGGAGACGACCCTGGGCTCACCGGTCTCCGGGTCGATCTTGGGCAGCCCGGTGTCGAGGTCGCGGACGACCGACCGGATCGGCAGCAGCCGCTCGACGGTCAGGTCGAACAGGTCGGCCTCGGTGCGGACCGGCGGCTCCTGCGGCGGCAGCGGCTGGGTCAGCGCGGTGGCCGCGACGTACCCCAGCCCCTCCACGTCGAAGGCCCGGCGTCCGGCGGCGAAGAAGATCCGCTCACGGAGCTGGGCGGGGCACGCCCGGGTGTTGGGGCAGCGCAGATCGGCGTCGCCCTCCTTCTCGTAGGCCAGCTCGGTGCCGCACTCGGGGCAGCGCGTGGGCATCGCGAAGGCGCGCTCGGAGCCGTCCCGAAGGCCCGCCACCGGCCCGACGATCTCCGGGATGACGTCACCCGCCTTGCGCAGCACCACGGTGTCGCCGATGAGGACGCCCTTGCGGGCGACCTCGGAGGCGTTGTGCAGCGTGGCGCGCTCGACCGTGGAGCCGGCGACCACGATCGGCTCCATCACGCCGTACGGCGTGACCCGGCCGGTGCGCCCGACCCCCACCTGGATGTCCAGGAGCTTGGTGTTGACCTCCTCGGGAGGGTATTTGTAGGCGATCGCCCAGCGGGGCGCCCTGCTGGTGGAGCCCAGGTTGCGCTGGATCTCGATGCGGTTCGCCTTCACCACGACGCCGTCGATCTCATAGGCGGTGTCGTGGCGGTGCTCGCGGTAGAACTCGATGAAGGCGTTGATGCCGTCGAGGTCGTCGACCACCCGGTACAGGTCGCTGACCGGCAGGCCGAACTCCCGCAGCCGCTCGTAGATCCGCGACTGGGTGGGCGGCATCGCGCTCCCCTCCCAGCGGCCGACACCGTGGACGATCATGTAAAGCGGGCGCTGGGCGGTGATCCGGGGGTCCTTCTGGCGCAGCGAGCCCGCCGCCGCGTTGCGCGGGTTGGCGAAGGGCGCCTTGCCCGCCTCGACCAGCTGCTCGTTGAGCCGGGCGAAGCCGTCGACGGACAGGTAGACCTCGCCGCGGATCTCGGCCAGGTCGGGCACGTCGTCACCGGTCAGCCGGTGCGGCACCCCGGCGATCGTGCGCACGTTGGCCGTCACGTCGTCACCCACCCGGCCGTCGCCGCGCGTCGCGGCCCGCACGAGGCGGCCCTTCTCGTAGATCAGCGCGATGGCCAGGCCGTCGACCTTGAGCTCACACAGGTAAGGGGCCGGATCACGCTCGGCCAGCCGCTCCGTCCGCGCCTGCCAGGCCGCCAGCTCCTCGGCGTTGAACGCGTTGTCCAGGCTCTCCATCCGCTGCAGGTGGGCCACCGGCGCGAAGTCACTGGAGATCGGCGCGCCGACCTTCTGCGTCGGCGAATCGGGCGTGCGCAGGCTGGGGTTCTCCTCCTCCAGCCGGCGCAGCTCCCGCATCCACGCGTCGTACTGGGCGTCGCTCACGGTGGGCGCGTCAAGCACGTAGTAACGCCAGTTGGCCTCCTCGACCAGCTCGCTCACCTCGGCGTGCCGCTCCAGCGCCTTCACCGGCACGCCTTCGACCTCAGCGCCCATCGCCGCCGCTCCCATCGTCCATCCCCTCGTCCACCACGGCCGGGGCACACGCTTCAACCACGACCGAGGCACACGCTATCGCCGAGCACCGACAGCGCGAGGCGGCCTTACCCGCAGATGGACAAGCCCCCGCCGAGCCCTGCGGCGGGCCCCGCACCGGGAAGGGGCCCGTCTTCAGTCCCCCGGGTCCTCCCGCAGCACCAGCGCCGCCCTACGGCACCGGGCCAGGGCCTTCCTGGCGTAGTCGGGCGAGGCCCCGGCCAGGCCGCAGGAGGGGGTGAGCACGACCCGCGAGGCCAGGGTGGCGGAGGGAAAGCCGAGACGGCGCCACAGCTCGACGGCGGGCCTGGCCACCACCCCGACGTCGGGCAGCGGGGCGACGACGCCGGGCACCACCCCGAGGAAGAGCGCCAGCCCGGCCTCGACCGCCTCGCCGACCGCGTCCTCGTCACGGCGCCTGAGCAGGGAGGCGTCCAGCGACGCGCCGCCGAACCCCGCCTGGCGCAGCACCCCGAAGGGGACGGGGGCGGCGCAGCAGTGCGCGATCGTGAAGACGCCCTCCGGCAGCACCGCTCCCAGCCGGTCGCCGGCGACCGGGGCCTCGACCGCCGCCAGCCGCCCGAACCCCGAGGCGGTCGGGACCGTACCGGCCAGCACCGCGGGCAGCCCCGGCTCGTCGACCTGGACCACGATCGCCGAGGCGCCGGGCACCCTCCCGCGGACGTCGGCGACGTGCGCGGCGAGCCCCTCGGCGAGGGACGCCACCAGGTCGCGCACGGCCCCGGGGTCGGCGAGCGTCTTGTCGCCGTGGCGCAGCTCGATCGCCGAGGCCAGCGTCCACGGCCCGGCCACCTGGATCTTGAAGGGCCCCTCGTACCCCTGCGCCGCCTCCTCCAGCGCGTCGAGGTCGCGCCGCAGGTGGTCACGGGCCCGTCTGGCGTCGCGGCCCGGCCGGTCGGCGAAACGCCAGCCCGACGGCTGCACCTCCACCGCCAACTCCACCAGCAGCGACGCGGTCCGCCCGACCATGTCGGCGCCGACGCCCCTGGCGGGCAGCTCCGGCAGGTACGGCAGTGCGGGAACCTCGCCGAAGACCACCCTGACCGCCTCGGCGTGGTCCTCCCCCGGATGCGACCCGATCCCGGTCGCGGTCGCCTCGCCCCACGGATACTCGCTCATGCCAGCCCTCCCCCATGCCTCGCGGGGCGGAAGCCACCGCCACCGCGCGGATCGGCCCGCCCGGCCCGCTCACCTCGCTCGTTCACGACCGTCAGCTTAGGACCGCCGGACGGCACCGTCGCGCCCCATCGCTCCCCCAGGGCCGCCCGTACCCGTGGCCCCGTCATCCCCGGGGCCGTCCGTACCGGTGCTCGCGGCGCGGGGCCTCCTCCGGCTCTCACCCCCGGGGGGCCGCCCCCGCCCGGCGGAACGGGCCCGGACTACGCTGGGACGGTGGAGTTGACGAAGTTCGGGCACGCGTGCGTCCGCCTGGAGAAGAACGGATCGGTCCTGGTGATCGACCCGGGTTCCCTGAGCGAGGAGTCCGCCCTGTACGGCGCGCGGACCGTCCTGATCACCCATGAGCACTTCGACCACCTGGAGACCGGCCGCCTGCGCCGGGCCGCGGAGGCCGACCCGGAGCTGGAGATCTGGACCAACGAGGCCGTGGCGGCCCTGCTGGCCGACGTGCCCGCCCGGGTCCACACCGTACGGCACGGCGACGCCTTCGACACGGCGGGCTTCGGGGTGAAGGTCGTCGGCGAGTGGCACGCGCCCGTCCACCCCGACATGCCGATCATCAGCAACGTCGGCTTCCTCGTGGACGAGGAGGTGTTCTACCCGGGCGACGCGTTCACCCCGCCCGGGACCGAGGTTCCCACGCTGCTGGTGCCGACCAACGCGCCGTGGATGCGGGCGTCAGAGATGATCGACTATCTGCGCCGGATCCGCCCCGCCCGCGCCTTCTCCACCCACGACGGCCTGCTCAACGACGCCGGTCTCGGCCTCGTCGACACCTGGCTGGGCAGGGAGGCCGACCTCCAGAAGGCCGAGATCCGCCGCCTCGCCCCGGGCGAGTCCGTCACCCTGCCCTGACCTCTCCGCTCCCTCCCGCATCTCCACTCGTCCGGGAGCATGCCCTTGGAAATTGGAAAGGAGGGGGCAGGTATGCTTGGTGAGGGCCTCGTACGGTAACCGGTTCTCACGCCTCTCCTCATGAGAAGCGGCCCGTTTCGCCAAGAGGAGCCGTCCCCTCTTGAAATGAGCCCGAGAGAGCCCCTTGTTCGATTTTAGATCGAATGCGGTTTCTCCATACAGAGACCAAGAGCTTTATGGAGGCGGGAAAAACACCCTCCGAAAGACCGGTTCCCCCTGTGGTGCGCCGGTCACGCCGCCGGACCGCCTCCGCATGACACCGCTTCAGCGTTCGGGGGCCTGCTCAGACGTCCGGCGCCAGTACTGCCGTTTCTTCTCGTCCCGCACCACGATCCCGAGCTTGGCCAGTTCCTTCCGCAGTTCGGCCACATCCTCGGCGGAGTCGCTCTTGCCCAGTGCCCGCTCACGCGCACGGAAAAAGGCGTTGGCCGAGGCCGACAGGTCGGGAGTGTCCGGCACCCACCGCTGGAACTCGTCCTTGTGCGGGTCCTCGTCCAGCCAGGGGTAGCCGTGTGAGCGAAACGCCTCGGCGAGTTGCCGGGCCGGCAGGTCAAAGGCGCGCCGGACCAGCTCGGCGGTGTCCCGCCCCAGCATCACGAACTGCTTGCCGTCCAGGAAGACCGCCTGTACGGCCTCCCGGCCGAACCTCTGGGAGGCGCCCTCACTGGTGAGCGTGACCTGGGCGTCGGAGACGGCGACAACGAGGCTCTCGTGCTGGGCGATGAAGGCGACCACGAGGCCGCCGATCACGCCGATGACGAGCGCGCCGACCGTGGCGTAGGGGTCGGGAACCGAATCGATGAGCTTGAGAGGTCCCTGGAAGGGCACCCACGGAAGAGTGAGCAGCCAGCCGGCCAGCACCTTCAGCAACCACAGCGTGGCCGCTCCCAGAACGGGGAAGCCGACCCACAGCAGGGCGTTCACCCATGCGGGCTGAGCCACCGTGGTCGTTCCCTGAGCTGGGGACTGCGCGGAGTTCATCGCTCGGTGCTCCTCACTTCTCATTTTCCTGGATATGCGGAACCCATCGGGGCTTAAATCGCCGATCCGAAACGTGTGCGGCCACCTGGAACGTCCTTGCCGCGGGGCCGGAGGTTATACGAAGTCAGAGCAAAGCTACCAAGAAGAAGTTTCCACGATAAAGACGTGGACGAGTCAGGAAATACTGGACGGTGAAATCAGCAGGACTCCGGGACGATGAGGAGGCGGTAGAGAACGGTCGCCTCCGACGTCACCGTTGAAACCGTGCCGGCCGGGCCGCCGGCGCCGCCTCGGCTCATCGCCTCAAGGGCTTTCAGGCCCCGAGGAGACGGAGGGTCAGGCCGCCGTGGAGATGGTGGCCGATCCGATCACGGTGTCGCCCAGGTAGAGGACGGCGGCCTGCCCGGCGGCGACCCCCGTGGCGGGGGCGTCCAGGGTGATGTGGACCTCCTCGCCCGACAGGCGCGCCCGGCAGGCGTAGACCTCCCCGTGGGCGCGGAGCTGGACCGTGCAGGCCAGCGGCTCGTACGGCTCGGCCACCGGCCCGTTCCACACCGGGCGCTCGGCCACGATGGCGGTGACCTCCAGGGCCGAGCGCGGGCCGACCGTGATCGTGTTGGAGACGGGCTCGATGGACAGCACGTAGCGGGGGCGGCCGTCGGCGGCCGGGCGGTCGATGCGCAGCCCCTTGCGCTGGCCGACGGTGAAGCCGTACGCGCCCTCGTGGCTGCCGACCACCTGGCCGGACTCGTCGACGATCGGGCCCTGGGCCGCGCCCAGGCGCCGCTCCAGGAAGCCCCGGGTGTCGCCGTCGGCGATGAAGCAGACGTCGTGACTGTCGGGTTTGTCGGCCACCATGAGCCCGCGCCGCGCGGCCTCCTCACGGACCCGCGCCTTGGTGGAGTCGCCCAGCGGGAAGATCGCGCGCGCCAGCTGCTCCCTGGTGAGCACGCCGAGCACGTAGGACTGGTCCTTGCCCTCGTCGGGGCTGCGGCTCAGCACGCCGTCCACGATCCGGGCGTGGTGCCCGGTGGCGACCGCGTCGAAGCCGAGCGCGAGGGCGCGTTCCAGGACCGCCTCGAACTTGATCTTCTCGTTGCAGCGCAGGCACGGGTTGGGCGTACGGCCCGCGGCGTACTCGCCGACGAAGTCCTCCACCACGTCCCGGTGGAACCGCTCGGCCATGTCCCAGACGTAGAAGGGGATGCCGATCACGTCGGCGGCCCGGCGGGCGTCCCGCGCGTCCTCGATCGTGCAGCACCCCCGGGCGCCGGTCCGGTAGGACTGGGGGTTGGCCGAGAGCGCCAGGTGCACGCCGGTGACGTCGTGGCCCGCCTCGGCGATGCGGGCGGCCGCCACCGCGGAGTCGACGCCGCCGGACATGGCGGCAAGCACGCGAAGTCTCATAACACTCCTGAGCGTACCCGTGCCCGCGAACCCCGGGAGCCGGGAACGACGGCCCGGAAGGGCCCGGCGGACTCGCGGGGAGGACGGCGTCCGCGGGGGCCCGGCGCCGGGCCGTACGGGGTTTTGGGGTCTCAGCCGGGCGGGGTCTCGGCAGGGTCAGGTCAGGCCCGCGCGGCGGGCACGTTCGACGACCCCGCCGATGACCTCGGCGACGCGGTCGACGTCGGCCTGGGTCGAGGTGTGACCCAGCGAGAAGCGGAGCGAGCCGCGGGCGCGTACCGCGTCGGCGCCCATGGCGAGCAGGACGTGGGAGGGCTGGGCCACCCCCGCCGAGCAGGCGGAGCCGGTGGAGCACTCCACACCCTTGGCGTCCAGCAGCATGAGCAGCGCATCCCCCTCGCAGCCGGGGAAGGAGAAGTGGGCGTTGCCGGGGAGGCGGTCCGCCGGGTCGCCGTTGAGGATCACGTCGGGGACGGCCTGGCGGACCTTGCGGATCAGGTCGTCGCGCAGTTCGGTCAGCCGGGCGCGGGTCTCGGCCTGGCGCTCCACCGCGATCCGCACCGCCGTGGCGAACCCGGCCAGCGAGGGGGCGTCGAGCGTGCCGGAGCGCACGTCGCGCTCCTGGCCGCCGCCGTGCAGCACCGGCACCGGGTCGACGCCCCTGGCCAGCAGCAGCGCGCCGACCCCCATCGGGCCGCCGACCTTGTGGCCGGAGACCGTCAGCGCGTCCACCCCGGAGCCGGAGAAGACGACCGGGAGCTTGCCGACGGCCTGGACGGCGTCGGTGTGGAAGGGGATGCCGTGGGCGTGGGCGATCTCGGCGAGTTCGGGGACCGCCTGGACGGTGCCGACCTCGTTGTTGGCCCACATGACGCTGACCAGGGCGACGGTGCCGGGATCACGCTCGACGGCGGCGCGGAGGGTCCGCGGGTGCACCCGGCCGAACTCGTCGACGTCGAGCACCTCGACGACGGCGTCCTGGCGGTCGCCCAGCCAGTGCGCCGGGTCGAGCGCGGCGTGGTGTTCCACGGCGCTGACCAGGATCCGGTTGGCGCCCTGGGCGCGACGGGCCCAGTAGAGGCCCTTGATGGCCAGGTTGTCGGCCTCGGTGCCGCCGGAGGTGAACACGACCTCGCTCGGCCGGGCGCCGAGGGCGCCGGCGACGCTCTCCCGGGCCTCCTCCACCACCCGGCGGGTACGGCGACCCGCCGCGTGCAGTGACGAGGCGTTGCCGACCTGGCCGAGCTGGGCGGTCATCACCTCGATGGCCTCGGGAAGCATCGGCGTGGTCGCCGCGTGATCGAGATAGGCGGGCTTCACTGCCGCATTCCCTCCCCATGACCGTTGTAGATCACCCGTGCCCTTCAAGCGTAACCGGGCGAAGGGAGGACAACCGCCTTACATTTGACCACTAAACCGTCCAGACGGTACAGTAACGGACATGAGGCGGGAGGAGTTACTGGACGCGGCGGAAGGTCTGCTGGGCGACCAGGGCTCCCAGGCCCTCACGCTGGCGGCCGTCGCCGAGCGCGCCGGTTGCAGCAAGGGCGGTCTGCTGTACCACTTCGGCACCAAGGAAGCCCTGATCAAAGGCATGGTCGAACGGTTGATCGCGGACTTCGACGAACTCGTCGCCGCCCAGGACCACGACACCTACACCAAGAGATACATGGCCGCGACGTTCGCCGCGGTGCGCAGCGACAGGCTGCGGCGCTGGGCCGTGGTCACCGGGGCCTCGGGCGATCCCTCCCTGCTCGCCCCCCTGCGGGAGGCGATGGCCCGCTGGCACCGGGAGGGGCTCGGCGACGAGCCCGACCCCATGGCGGCGCGGATCGTACGCCTGGCGTGCGAAGGGGTGTGGGACGTGGCCAGCCACGACCCCGGTCTCTACGACGAAGATCTCTACGAAGAGCTGAAGCGGCGCCTGCTGGCCCTGCTGCCCGCCTGACGGCCGGCCCCGTGAGCGCGGGGCCCCGTAAACACTGGTGGTCGCTTCCGCCTAGGCGGAAGCGACCTTCTTGTGTGTTCCCCTGCCATCGGTCATTCAAACCACGCATCGAAAGGACGCAGTGTTGACCCGCGCTCTGAGGACGGCTCGCAACGGGGCGATCCTCACCTTCGTACTCGCCGGACTGCTGTGCGGATCCATGACCGTGCGCATCCCCGCGCTGTCCGACAAACTCGGCCTGTCCGAGGCGTCGGTCGGCGTGACCCTCCTGGTGTGGGGTCTGGGCGCGCTGGTCACCATGCAGGCGATGCGCGGGGTGATGGCACGCTTCGGCAGCCGGAGCGTCCTGCGGGTCGGCGCCCCCCTGTGCGCGATCACCCTGGCCCTGCTGGCGCTCGCCCCCACGTTCCCGCTGCTGCTGGCCGCCGCCGGCCTCTTCGGCATGGCGTTCGGCGCGGTGGACGTCGCCATGAACGCGCAGGGCTCGACCGTGGAACGCTCCTACGGCCGCCCCCTGATGAACGGCATGCACGCGGGCTGGTGCGTGGGGGCGATCTCCGCCGGCCTGATCGGCACCGCGGCCATCGCCGCCGGGCTGTCGGTCACGGCCCACCTGACGCTGGTCTCCCTCGTCGCGCTCCCCCTGCTGGTCGGCATCAGCCGCACCTACCTGCCCGACCCCGTCACGGCCGGAAGGGCCTCATCCGCCGGCCGCCGCCGGATGCCGGCGGTGGTCTACCTGCTCGGCGTGATCGCGTTCTGCGCGTTCATGGTCGAGGGGACGGTCGCCGACTGGAACGGCCTCTACCTGCGCGACGTCCTCGGCGCCCCCGAGGCGCTGGCCGCGCTGGGCTATCCGATCTTCGAGGCGGGCATGCTGTCCGGCCGCCTCACCGGCGACCGCGTCCGGCGCCGCTTCGGCGCCCGCGGCATGCTCGTCACCGCCGGGCTGACCACCGCGGCCACCTTCACCGCGGTCCTGACGGCGCCGACCGCCCCGGTCGCCCTGGCCGCCATGCTCCTGGTGGGCGTCGCGGTGGCGACGGTGTCCCCGCTGGCCCTGTCCCTGGCGGGCGAGACGGCGGCCAACCCCGGCCCCGCCATCGCCCAGACCGGGGCGATGGGCTACGCCGGACTGCTGCTCGGCCCGGTGACCATCGGCTTCCTCTCCGACGCGACCGGCTTGCGGACCGCGCTCGGCATCGCCGTCGTCCTCGGCGTCCTGATCACCCTGGTCGCCCGCCTGCTCCCCCGGCGGGGCACCACCACGGCCCACCTCCAGGAGACCCGGGAACAGGAACTGTCCATGGCGGCCTGACCGCCGGACGGTCCCTCCGCTATGCCGGAAGTGGCCGGTGGACGTCGTGTACGTCGATGACGATCACGGTGACGTTGTCGGGAGCGCCGTGGTCGATCGCCAGCGCCACAAGGCGATCGGCCGCTTCTTCCGGGGCGTCCGGGGAGCGCAGTGCGTCTCGGATGAGCGCATGGGGCACGACCGAGCTCAGTCCGTCCGAACACAGCAGATACCGGTCACCGGCGCGGAGTTCCCGGACGGTGAGGTCAGGAGAGCGGCCGTCGGGGCGGCCGTCGAGGAATCGGGAGATGCGCTCCGAAAGGTTCGGCACGCCTCCGGCGTCGGCCACCAGGTTCCCGTAGGTGTGGTCCTCGGTGACCTGGACCATCTCCGAGGTTCCGCCGGCGCCGGAGGGGGCGTCGCGCAGCAGGTAGGCGCGGGAGTCGCCCACGTTCGCCACGACCGCCGTCGTCCCCGACCACAGCATCGCCACCAGTGTGGTTCCCATGCCCGCCAGCTCGGGCTCGGCGTCGATCCTCTGGCGCAGAGCCCGGTTGGCGGCGTAGACCGCCTGCCCCAGCAGGTCGGGCAGGGACGCGGGGGCGGCGTGACGGTCGTAGGGGCGGACGGCTTCGATCACGGTGGTGCCGGCGACGTCGCCCGCGGTGTGGCCCCCCAGTCCGTCGGCGACGGCGAACAGGAAGCGGCCCGCGTAGACGGCGTCCTCGTTGCGCCGGCGCACGAGCCCGATGTGGGTGCGGGCGGCTGCTTCGACGGTGAGGTTCACTCCGCGTCCCCGCCGGTCTCGGTGCCGCCGGCCGTCTCGGTGCCGTCAGTCCACGGGGCCTGCGCGGATCCGTCGCGGTGGAGAACGTGCACGGTCTCGACACGATCGCTCGCCACGATGTACTCGGTCACCTCGATGGGCAGGCCGTCACGCCCCGAGACGCCCTGGCGTACGATCTCCAGCACGGGCAGGCCGGCAGGGATCTCCAGCAGGCCGGCCTCGTCCTTGGTCGGCATCCGCGCCCTGTGGATCTCCGTCCAGCTGATCGGCCAGTGCCCGGCCCGCTCCAGCCGGCACAGCCAGTCCCCCGGCCCGGGAGCCTGGGAGGCGACCTCCGGCGCCTCGGTGACGCCACGGGGATGGATCCACGAGACGCCGATCTGGAACGGTGGCTCCGACTCCGGTCCGGTGACCCGGAAGCGGCGCATCACCTCCGCGCCCGCCGGGACGCCCAGGAGTTTCGCGATGCGCGGGTCGGTCAGGGACTCCACGGACACGGTCGGCGGGACGTGGTGTTTCCAGACCTCCTGGCCGGAGGCCGAGGGGAACGAGTAGCCGGGGCTGTCGGTGGCGACGTTCCGCTTCACCAGGTTCCCGCGTGGTCTGCGCAGCCGCATCATGCCGTGCCGGACGATGATCCCGCGCCCTTGAACCGCCCAGACGAAGCCCTCCGACTCCAGCACCCCGATCGCCCGGCCGATCGTGTCCCGATTCGCGCCGTACTGCGACGCGAAGTCATCCAGGCGCGGAAGCCTGGCCCCCGGCTCCCACTCGCCCGCCTCGATCCGCGCCCGGATCTGCGCGGCGAGGTCCAGATAACGCGAATGCACAGCCATCACACGCCTCTCCCTTCACGAAAATCATCTTGGGACAATTAACAGAGGGCTGACGTGGGCCGACTATAGTCCCAAGACAATCATCCTCCGAAAGGATTGGGTCACGTAGAGGTACTGACGTGACCAGCGGTGTCCGAACCATAGGGGAACCACAGAAAGCGGATTCGCCCGGCGCTCCACACGTCCGGGCGAACCCTTGACCAGGAAGGCACTCCTGATCCATGACCAACCCTAGTACTCCGGTCCTCAGCCGGAAGACGGTGAACATCTGCGGCTGTTTCGCCGGTTCCGTACCTCTGCCCATGGGGTGCGCTCGGTGCGGGCACGCCCCCTACGCGCACGGCTGTCCCGGCCTCCCCGCCGATCACGACTACGTCCAGCCGGACGGTGCGCTGATGGGTGCCCGCCTGGAGGCCCGCCGCTGTGGCGGCCCCGTCCTGCTGCCCCGCCTCGGGCCGCCCGCCGAGGTGGCGCCCGGCGAGGTGATCCCGCTGGTCCCCGCCCAGCGCCGCCCCGAACCGCCCGCCGCCGCGCCGGTTGCTCCGGAGCAGACCCCGCCCGCCCTACGGCCCGCCCGGCCGCCGCTGCCCCGGCAAAGGCCCCGGCCGGTCGCGCGTCCGGGGTCCGGCCTGCCGCCAATCGGCCCCCTCGGCGTAACGGCACCCGGCCGGCCGCCGGAAGACCGTTCCGGCGCGGCCACGCCCGGCCGCCCACGTCTTGCGGCCCACCTCCGGCGGCTCATCCCCCCGGCGTGCCCGAGGCCGCGCCCGCCTCCGGAACCGTCCCGCCCCCGCCCCGGGCGGCCACGCCGTACGGCACGGCCCGGCGGCTCTCCCCCACCTCATCAAGCGGACCCGCCCGGCGCTCACAACGCCGGAACAGGTCCCCGACCGGACAACGGAGGTCCGATCCGTGAACAGCAACGGTGGTTCTCCCACCCCCGCAGGCGTGATCCCCGGGTGGCGGGTCATCCTCAGCGACGCCGGCCGCCTCTGGGCCAGCCGCCAGGTTCCCTTCCCCCGCGAGACCGACCGGTGCGCCCCGCCGTACCGCACCGTCGACGCCGACACCCTCGACGAGCTGCGGGCCGAGGTCGAACGGCAGGAACAGGCCGCCCGCAACCTGGAGGCCGCCGAGCAGACGGGGCAAAGCCCGACCGACCAGGAGACCACCCCCAGCGGGAAGACCGCCTCCGGGACGGCGTCCGGGCAGGCGGGCCGGTGATCGGCCAGCCCCGCACCCCCGGCCGGCACCGGGCAGGGCAGCCGTACTCCCTCGTTCACCGGCGCGTCTGGGACGGCCCGGCCCGCGACCAAGCCGAAGCATTGGAACGTTCCCGTCCCGGATGGGTGGTCTGGTACGGCCCCGGCACCCGCCGCTTCTACGCCGCCGCGGCCTGGCCCACCTCCGAACCGATCATGGTCTGCGCCTCCACCGCCGCCGGCCTGGAAGAGCTGATCAACCAGACCGAGACCGCCCTGCTCCTCCGAGCCGCCGCATCCACCGCCACCCCCGGTGTCCCCGCCGACCTTCCCCCGGCATGAGGAACACGATCACGACGGGACGTTTCCCCGCTGTTCCCCACCGAGACTCCACCGGCCAGTCAGGCGCAACCTGCTGTCGCTGATTCCTCATTCCGGATCACCTTTTAGGTGAGTACCTCACCGTGGCACATCTGCTCGCGCTGCTCCGCCGAGGGCTTCTCCAGCAGGTTGCCGATGCGGTCGACCACGTTGTAGGCGGCGCCGACCAGGTCGCCCGCGTGGCGGACGGAGAGTCTCACCCTCACTCGCCAGGGCATGCCGTCCAGGCGCATGAGCAGGTCGGTGCTGTCGGGCTCGTAGACGATGTCGGTCAGCTCCCCCTGCCAGGGTTGGGCGAGGTGGTAGTCGGTCCACGCGCTGGTGTCACAGAGCTCGTGGAGAGCGTATCCGTGCCGGATCAGGCCGGGACCGTGCGGGCGGGGTGTCATGACGGTGTAGTCATAGTCGGCCGGTTCGGGGCGGGCCGGAAGGCCCCGCGCGGTCAGGAGCGCGCGCAGGGCCTCACAGGAGATGTCGTATTCCACCTTCAGGTGCAACGGTGGATGGTTGGGGTGTTCCACAACCAGCGTGGCCTGCTTGCCGGTGAAACCGATACGGGCGAAGCATAGTCCGGCCTCGGCGTTGAACCGCTGAATGGCTTGCACCTGCGCAAGCAGCCCGCATGCTTGGTGGACCTGGATACTGTCACCGACACGCACGTCGCCCTCCGTCTACCTTGAAGAAGATCTCGAATGGGTTCAGCGGATATTAACCGCATTCTTCACATAGTTGGGGCAGCGGGTCACGCCTAGGCAGAAAGCGGTAATGACGCCAAATGTTCCAGCGTAAACGTCTGGGTCGGTGGTGTAGGAAACAACTGCCCGTACTCGCTTGGATTCGGTCTTCTTACAAGTACGCCACCACAGCATGCCGTCGCATTGGACCCTGTAGGCAATCGTGTCGTATTCCCATCGGGAAGGAACCATCGTCTGCTGACGTTTGCCGCCCGGCATCTTGCTTTGGGTGGTGGCGCGCACCGCCCTCATGTTTAGGTTGTGTTTCTGCTGGATTTTTACGTCGCCGAAACCGTCATATACTGTGTAGAATCCCTGGCGATAGTAGACCTTCTTGTTGTCGCGCTCTCTCCAGACGAACAGCAACTTGTAACGCTCGTCGTTCGCTGCGGTGTTCATGGTGTCGGCTTTGGCCGCGGGGACATCACTCATGGGCTCCTCTGGCTGAGGGGCCGTGATGGGTGGATCGGTGGGGCTGGATGTCTGGGGCCAGTCTTCGCCGGTGTTTTCTCCAGGGAAATCCATGGTGTCGGAGAGTACTCCGGTGGAGTGCAACCGGTTGAGATCAGACTCCACCACTCCCGGCTGGTCATACAACTGGTCGTAGGCGAATGTCTGACCATCCAGGGGGATTGAACCGCTCTCTTCGGTGACCGCCAACTCAACTGTGGCAGGAGAAGGGTTGGTGAAGTCGATGAAGAGCGATGGTCCGGTGGTGCCGCTTTCCGACGACCGGTACATACGCCAGTTCGTTGCGTCGGCCTCGTGGGCCGATCGCAGTTGAAAACCATAGTCGCCTGCGCCATTGACCCAGTCTCTGACGATCTCCTCAACGGAGTACACGATCAGGTTCTCAGCGCAGTCGGGCGCACCGTACCCACTTGTGACGGTAACAGCGCCCAGTGTGGTCGTCGGTGGCTGGTGGCTTAGAGTGAGCGTGGACGGCGTCCAGTCGCCGGTGATGCGGCGGACCTGGACTCCGGAGCCGACCACGGCCCCGCACGCATTGGATTTGTAGCTCGACAGCCGCAGGTCGGCGTTGAGGATGGTGGCGCCGTGCAGAGCCCGACCGACGTTGAAGCGGATATAGCTGTGAGCGGTTTTGGCGCCGTGGTCGAATTTGCCGACATGCAGCCAGGTGACCGCGGTCTGGGAGCCGGGGTAATCGCTGCTGACGAAGGTGTCGACCTTCAGCCCAGCGCCAACCCATTCGTTGGTGGACAGGGTCACCGGGTACTGCACGGCCGGGTCGGCCAGAAAGCGATCATCGGCCTGGACGTGCAGCCTGGCGGTGGTTCCGGCCTGAGTCACCGTAGTCGTGGCGGTGGCCCGGCGTCCAGCGTCCGGGGAGGCTGCCGCAGTGGCGTCCTGCATCTGCATCGGCGCGGCCACGGCCGCCACTTTGCCGTCCGGGCCGGTCACACGCAGTACCCTCTTGGCGGTCTGGGAGTATTTCATGCCCTTTGGCAGCGTGAGCGGCATCGTCACGTGAACTGGCCGGTCCGGGGGCCGGGGTAGGACGATCTGCTGACTAAACCCTTCGGGCAAAGCCTCCAGGATCAGGTCGCCGCCATCAACGGCGCCCCGGTAGATGGCCTTGCTGCCGGTGATCTCGGGCACGGGCAGTGGCTTGTCCCAACCGATTCGGGCACGGGCAGTGGCTTGTCCCAACCGATTCGGGCACGGGCAGTGGCTTGTCCCAACCGATTCGGGCACGGGCAGTGGCTTGTCCCAACCGATTCGGGCACGGGCAGTGGCTTGTCCCAACCGATGATGCGGGTAGTGGCACCATCGGTGATGGTAACCAGCGGGCGCGTTCCGCCGGTGGAGAAACCGACGCCCCCCTTGGCGGATTTGGGTCGTAGTAGTCCGTTGTCGTTGACCAGGGTTGTATCGACGGGAACCAGTTGGTTGTTTTGCTTGACGCGGATCGGGCCAGCAAAAAACTCCGCTCGAAACGCTCCGTTAGGCAAGGCGTAAAGAGTGGTGTCCTCGGTGCGCATCGCCTGGATCTCCACGGGTGTGTCATGGGCCTTGGCGGCCTCGAGAGCCCGTGTTAGATGTAAGGCAGGCACGGAAGAGGGCGACGGCTCGGGCGGGGTAGCGTGAGCTGGAACGACGCCTAGTGCGCACAGCACGGCGGTTACCAATAGGCTGGCCGCCAAGCGAGAAACAGTTGAAATGGAAGCCAAAGGAGTCCTTGTTGCGCGAGAGTCCGGCGCCACCAGATTGATGATCAACTGCCGGATGCATCAAGATTAAACACCCCGTATGTTTATCTTGCATCTTTTTGTGTCCGTAAGAATTCTGTGACCAGTGAGACATGTGATCTTTCGTTATCGTTGAAGGTGTTGAGGGTCTTGGCTGTACCCTGTTTGCCGCCCTTGGCGGGGGTGATCATTTCCGGCGACGGGGCGGTGTGGTCGAGGAGTGCCCGGCGCGGGGTACATCAAGGTCTCCACCAAAGCCGGGGCGATTCATTCGTCGGTCGAGAGGCTGTGCTGGCCCTGGCCGCGGAAGACCGGATCGACAACTGGACACGAAGTAACGTCGCCGACGGGCTGCTGTCAACCGTTGAGAGCTTTGTCAACGATGTGATCCGGAACACCGTGAGGGTGCAGGACCCTGAGCAGCGGGTCCTGGCCACAATCGCCGGCCTGGAAGCCGCCAAGTCCGAACTGGCTCCCGCCTGAGGGCCTGAGGGCCTGTGCGGGTCGGCGACAGCCTGGGCCTTGTCCTTTCGAGCCGGGGAGCCTCCTCATAGCGGAACGGCGCCGCACCCTCGGAAGGAAGGTGCGGCGCCGTCCCGGTCATGCCGTCTCCGGACCGTTCACGGACGGAGCCGTGGTGTGCCCGGGCTAACCTCCAGCGGCCTCCTGACGCGCCTGATGGCGCCCCGGGGCCCTACTTGCGCTTGGCGATCTCCTCGATCAGCTGGGGGACGACCTGGTTCAGGTCGCCCACCACGCCGAAGTCGGCGAGCTCGAAGATCGGCGCCTCGGGGTCCTTGTTGATGGCGACGATCGTCTTGGCGGTCTGCATGCCGGCCCGGTGCTGGATGGCGCCGGAGATGCCCGTGGCGATGTAGAGCTGCGGCGAGACGGTCTTGCCGGTCTGCCCGACCTGGAACTGGTGGGGGTACCAGCCGGCGTCGGTGGCGGCGCGGGAGGCGCCGACCGCCGCGCCGAGGGAGTCGGCCAGCCTCTCGATGATCGAGAAGTTCTCCGCCGATCCCACGCCGCGGCCTCCGGAGACCACGACGGAGGCCTCGGTGAGCTCGGGCCGGGCCCCCTTCTCCTCCTTGACGCGTTCCACGATCCTGGCGGCCTTGGCCGCGTCGGAGACGGTGATCTCGACGCGCTCCTCGGCGCCCGCGCCCGCGACGGCCTCGACCGGGGTGGCGTTGGGCCGGACCGCGACGATCGGGGTGCCCTTGGTGACGCGGGAGCGGACGTTGACGCCACCGCCGAAGATCGACTGCTCGGCGAGCAGGCCGTCCTGGATGCCCACGACGTCGGTGAGCACCCCGGAGTCGATCTTGATGGCCAGCCGGGCGGCGATCTCCTTCGCCTCGGCCGTCGCGGCGACGAGCACCGCGGCCGGGGAGGTGTCGGCCACGAGCCGGGCCAGCAGCTCCGCCTTGGGGGCGACGACGTGGTCAGCGATGTCGGCGGAGTCGGCGACGTAGACCTTTTCGGCGCCGTGCTCGGCCAGCCGGGCGCGGGCCTCGGGCGAGTATCCGGCCCCCGTCCAGACGGCGGAGGGCTCGCCCAGGCCGCGGGCGAGCGTCAGCAGTTCGAGGGTGACCTTCTTGACCTGGCCCTCGACGTGCTCGACCAGAACGAGAATCTCAGACATGTCGGCTCCCCGCTCTCAGACGAACTTCTTCGACGCGAGGAAGTCGGCGACCTTCACGCCGCCGTCACCCTCGTCCTTGACGACCGTGCCGGCCGCGCGGGGCGGGGCGGCCTCGAAGTCGGCGACCTCGCTCCAGGAGTTGGCCAGGCCCACCTGGGAGGCGTCGATCTCGGCGTCGGCGAGGCCGAACTTCTGGACCGGCTTCTTCTTGGCGGCCATGATCCCCTTGAAGGAGGGGTAGCGCGGCTCGTTGATCTTCTCGACCACCGAGACGACGGCGGGCAGCGACGCCTCCACCCTGTCGTATCCGTAGTCGGTGACGCGCTGGACGGTGATCGCGTCGCCGGCCACCTCGACCTTGTTGGCGAAGGTGAGCTGCGGCACGCCGAGACGCTCGGCCAGCATGGCGGCGAGCACGCCGGTGCGGGCGTCGGTCGACTCCGAGCCGAGCACGACCAGGTCGAAGCCGACCTTCTTGAGTGCCTGCGCCATGGCGTAGGAGGTGGCGAGGGCGTCGGAGCCGTGCAGCGCGTCGTCCACGAGGTGGACCGCCTTGTCGGCGCCCATGGCCAGGGCCTTGCGGATGGTGTCGCCGGCCTTGTCGGGACCCATGGTGAGGACGGTCACCTCACCACCGTGCGCCTCTTTCAGACGCAGCGCCTCTTCGACCGCGTATTCGCACAACTCGTTGATGACGCCGTCGGCGGCGTCACGGTCGAGCGTCTTGTCATCGGACCGGAGCTTGCGCTCGGTCGCAGTGTCGGGGACCTGCTTCACGCAGACGACGATATTCATGGCCGGTGGCCGACCTCCCGTTTTCACGTGCGCCCCGCGTCACCGCGGTTGGCGCCGGACTGCTCGGTACGCGCACGCGGGGCACGTGCGCGTGATGCCAAGGTTGCCAGGTACGCACTGATGATGTGACATGTGGACGGCTCGGCCGGGAAACGCCCGCCCTCACCCTCCGGCAACATGTTACCCGCCGGTAACGCAGACGCCGCCCACCAGGCCATACGGCCTGCACCGGCACCCAGCACGTCTACCCGATCGGTCACATTCCCCACCTTAGCGAAACTATATTCCGGAACTTCGGAGGGGGACGCCCTCTCCCGCGCGCTCAGCTCGACAGCAGGATCGCGACCAGCACGAACACGACGGTGCCCAGGGCCAGCGCGAGGACGAGAGGGCTGACGAAGGTGCCGAGCAGGGCCCACAGCGCGATGGCTCCGGCACCCCCGGCCAGATCGACGATCGCGCGGGGGCGGTTACGGCGGGCGAACAGCGCGACGCCCCCGTCGACGAGCACCACCGAGCCGTAGACGGTCAGCAGCAGCAGCGACACCGCGGGCAGCGGGTTCCTCACCGTGGCGGCCGTCAGCGCCACCAGCAGGCCGCTGCCGACCACCCAGCGGCGGTGCAGGACGGCCCGGCGGCGCAGCCGGGCCTCCTCAGGCGAGGGCCTGCCCGGCGGCCGCCTGCGCCCCGGGAGCCACTGCCGCGTGGTGAGGGCGTGCACGGCGGCCGCCCCGGCGTCCCGGGCTCTCGCGGCGTCGTACGGCCCGGCCGCCCCCGCGGTGACGTCCCGCTCACCGGCGGGGGCGAACGCCGGGTGGGAGGCGGGGACCGGATGAGGGGCGGAGACCGGGTGGGGGGCGGAGACCGGCGCCGTGGCGTCCAGGCGGGAGAGAAGCTCGGCGGCCGTGGGCCTCGCGGCCGGATCACGCCGCATGCAGTCGCGCAGCAGCGGCTCCAGCCAGCCGGGAACCCCCTCCAGGTCGGGGTCGCGGTGGACGACGCGATAGCCCACCGCCGAGGCGGGGCCGGTGCCGTAGGGGTGGCGGCCGGTGGCCGCGTAGGCGAGCGTGGCGCCGAGGGAGAACAGGTCGACCTCCGGCCCGGGGTCCGCCCCTTCGAGCACCTCGGGGGCGAGGTAGCCGGGCGTGCCGAGGATCGCGCCGGACGCCGTGACCGAGGGGGAGTCGAGCGCGCAGGCGATGCCGAAGTCGATCACGACCGGCTCCCCGTCGGCGATGATCACGTTGGCGGGCTTCAGGTCGCGGTGGACGACCCCGGCGGCGTGGACGGCGACCAGGGCCTCGGCCAGGCCGCGGGCCAGCCGTACGAGATCGCCGTCCCGCACCGGCCCGTCGCCGGCGATCATCGCGCTGAGCGGGCGGCCCTGCACGTAACGGGTGACGAGGTAGGGGCGGGCGCCGTCCAGCGAGGCGTCCAGGACCTCGGCGACGTACGGGCCCCGTACCCGCCGCATGGTCTCCACCTCGCGGGCCAGGCGGGTCAGGGCCGTCGCGTCGGCCGCGACGTGCGGGTGCAGGATCTTGACCGCCACCGTGCGACCGGCGGAGTCCAGGGCCAGGCGGACCTCGCCGAAACCTCCGGCGCCGAGCGTCGACAACAGGTGGTACGGGCCAAGGCGCTCGCCGTCCGCCGCTCCCATGCGACTCCTTCCGGACCCCTCCCCCTCTTCGTGCCCCGGGGGGCCCGCCCGCGAACGGGCCCGCCGGGACCGATGTCAGAAGGAGACGAACCCGAGTCCCAGGCTCCTCATCAGGTCGTTGAACAGGCCGCGCACGAGGTCGAGCGCGCCCATCTTGCCCTCGTGCACCTGCTCCTGCCAGGCCCTGGTGAGCTGGTCGATGACATCGGACGGCTGATCCCACGGCACGAACGACGGCACCATCGCCAGCGCGCTCATCACGGTGAAGAACGCCAGCGTGCCCAGCACGATCGTGGTCACCATCCCGGCCCCCGGGCTGCGGATCACCCCGGTGAGCGTGCGGGAGACGGCCCTGCGCGGCTTGCCGCCGCCGGGCAGCACGAACAGCCCCGCCACGAACGCGCCCGCCGCGTACGCCGCGGCGGGATCGGTCCTCATGTGCACGACGAACCTCAGCGCGCCCCACACGCACATGCCGAACAGCGCGGCCAGCGGAGCCGTGACCAGCGTCGCCGTCACGGCCTTGACCAGCGCCCAGGGGGTGCCGACCAGCGCAAGCAGCGGGTCGGCCGAGCTGTTGCCCCGCGCCGAGCGGCGCTGGGCCAGATCTCCGAAGAGGTACTCACCCACGCGCAGGCACAGCACCGCCACCACCGCGAACGCGCTCACCACCACCGGCAGCACGCAGGCCAGCGCGACCAGGATCGTCAGCAGCAGCAGGGCCGCCAGCGGGTGACCGGTGCGGTAGCGGGCGCGCTCCTGCGGCGGGGTGTGCGGCCGGGGCGCGGGCGGCGGGGTGTAGGGGCGGGGCTCCCCCGGCGGCGGGTAGGGGCTGCTCGGCCCGGTGGGCCGCGGCGGAGGGTAGCCGGCCACCCGCTGGTCGGGATAGGGCGGCGGGGCGACCCGCCGGCCGTTCGGGGGCGGAGCCGGGACGTAGGGCGGCGGGGTGGCCGGGACGTACGGCGGCGGCGTCGCGGGGCGGTCCTGCTCCAGGCCCCGCTCCGGGCCCCGCTCCGGGCGCGCCCCGCGCTCGCGCCGCTCCGGCTTGCCGTACTGCACCGGGGGCAGCAGGTCGGAGTAGGTGCTGTCCTGCGGCAGCACGCGGGTGCCGTCGGACGGAGACTGCGGCGGGGCCGGGGACGACGAGGCCGCCTCGCCCAGGACCCGGGTGCCGTTCACCGGCGGCGGGGCGGGGGCGTTCCGGTCGCCCAGGACCCTCGTGCCGTCCGCGGGGGGCGGGACCGGAACGCCGGAGCCCGAGGGCCGGACCCCCTCGGCGCCGAGCACCTTGGTGCCGCCGTCGATGACGGCCGTGGGCGGCGTCTCGTGGAACGCCGTCACCCTGGGGTCGAGGGCGCGCGCCATGCGGTACAGCTCCTGCGCGCTCGGCCGGGCGGCAGGGTCGACGGCCAGCGCCCGCCGGAGCCAGCCGCGCAGCCACGCGGGGGCCAGGTCGATGTTGGCCCGGCCCTCCATGATGTTGTAACAGACGATCTCGAAACTGCCGGTGCCGAACGGCGGCTTGCCGGTCGCGCCGAAGAAGACCGTCGAGGCCAGCGCGTGGACGTCGGCCGCCTGGGTGATCTCGGAGTCGCGGATGATCTCCGGGGCGAGGTAGCCGGGCGTGCCGACGAACATGCCGGTCTGGGTCAGCCGGGTGGCGTTGACCAGGTGGGCGATGCCGAAGTCGATGACCAGCGGCTCACCGTTGACGATCATCACGTTCGAGGGCTTGAAGTCGCGGTGGATGACGTCGGCGGCGTGGATCGCCACGAGCGCCGCGCACATGCCCCGGGCGAGCCTGACGAGCTCCTCCGGGGCCAGCGGGCCGTCGGCCAGCACGCGCTCCTCCAGCGTGCGGCCCGGGGCGAAGCGGGTCACGATGTAGGGCTGCCCGCCGGTCAGCACCGCGTCGAGCACCTCCGCGACCTGCGGGCTGCGCACCCGCCGCATGGTCTCCACCTCGCGGGTGAGCCTGTCGCGGGCCTTGAGGTCGGCGGCCACGTGCGGGTGCAGCACCTTGACGGCGACCTCGCCCCCCTCCTCGTCCAGACCGAGGTGGACGACCCCCATGCCGCCCTCACCGATCTTTCTGAGCAGCCGGTACGGGCCCAGCCTCTCCGGCGTCTGCGTCTCCCCCATCATCGCGCCGCCTTATCGTGTAGATCTTGCAGTTTCTCCACCACCGTCCCGACGCCGACCGGCGTCCACCGCGCCTTCTTCGCCCTCACCCCCACGGTTCCGGCCGCCAGGAAAGCCGCGAGCACGGCCACCGCGCCCAGCGTCGAGGCCGCGATGACGGCCGCGCCGCGCGAGGGCAGCAGTGATGCCAGCGTACGTCGCATCTGCCGGCCGGGGCCCTCCACCCCGGGACCGGCGCAGATGGTCCACAGCGCGACCGCCGCCCCCCAGCTCAGCGCGTTGACGGGGGGCATCCTGCCGACCAGCACGGTCAGCAGCAGCGTCACCGGCAGGCCGAGGATCAGCGCGTACGGCACCAGCGCCAGCGTGACGCCCACCGACTTCAGCAGCGCGGCCGGCTCGCCGAACACCCGGACGACGTCGGCCGCGGCGGCACCCGCCGGACGGCGGGCGTTCAGCCGGGGCTGGGCGATGTCGGCCGCGCGCAGCAGGACCACGACCGGGAGCACCACCGCGGCGGTGAGGACCGGCGCGAGGACGGCCACGACCGTCACGACGGCCAGCAGGAACAGGCCGGCCACGCCGTAGGCCTTGGAACGCTGCAAGGTGGGGGGGTGCCACCCGCCGGCGTGACGGGCGGACTCCTGCGGCTGGGGGTGCGGGTAAGGGTAGGGCGGCGGCGGGGGATACCGGCGGACCTGCGGCGTCTGCTCAAGCGAGCCCTGCGGAGAGGGGTGCGGGGTGGGCCGCGCGAGCTGGTTGCGGTACTCCTGCAGGTCCTGGGGGCGGACACGCTGGGTCGGGATGTCCCCCTCCACCGGCGCCGCGGCGCCGAACAGGCCGGCGGCCTCGGGCCGGGCCCCGGCCGGGCCGCCGGGGGCCACGGGGGGCACCGGGTGCGGGGACCGCGCGGCCCCGTGGGAGGCGCCGGAGGGGCCCACGGTCGGGGCGTCCTCGGGGCTGAGCGGGCCGGTGCGCAGGTCGTGGGCGGCCCGCTGGGCCGACGCCGCCTGGCGCAGCTCCTCGGCCGTCACCCTGCGGGTGGGCCAGGGGTCCCCCTCCTGGTCGCCGGGCGCCGAGGCGTACCCCTGCGGGGTCACGGGGGCCGGCGGCCACGGCGCGGCCCCCTCCGGCCGGGACGCCACGGGGGTCGGCACGTCACCCGGGTCGGGCCCCGCGCCCGTACGGCCGGCGAAGGGCGCGGGGCCGGTTACGGGCATGGGCCCGGTGGGCAGCAGCGAGCCGGTGACCGGGAGCGGGCCCGTGGGAAGGGGACCGGTGGGAAGGGGCCCCGTGGGCAGCAGCGAGCCCGTGGCGGGAAGCCGCCCGTCGGGGAACATGGGCCCCGTGGCGGGGAGGGCGCCGGTGGACACGCCGGGACCGCCCCGGCCGGCGGACGGGTCGTGCCCCCGCGCCGGAGAGGACGCCTGGGAGGGCCCGGTGCCGCCCCGGCGGGCGTCGCCACCCGGGTGCGCGGCCCCCTCCCCCGTCCCCGGGGAGCCCGTCCCCGGGGAACGGCCCGCTCCGGGCAGCAGGCGCTCCAACCTCGCGGCCAGCTCGGCCGCCTTCGGCCGCCTGGCCGGCTCGCGCCGGAGCGCGGCGCGCAGCAACGGCCGCAGGGGCTCGGGAACGGCGTCCACGTTCGCCTTGCCGGCCGTGATGTTATAAAAGATCATCTCCAGCGTGCCCTTGCCGAAGGGCGGCTGACCGGTGGCCGCGAAGACCAGGGTGCCGGCCCAGGCGTGCACGTCCACCTCGGGCCCGGCCTCGTGCCCCTCGATGATCTCGGGGGCGAGATAGCCGGGCGTGCCGATGAACATGCCGGTCTGGGTGAGCCGGGTGGCGTCCACGGCCTGGGCGATGCCGAAGTCGATGAGGATGGGCCGGCCGTCCTGGATGATCACGTTTCCCGGCTTGAGGTCACGGTGGATCACCCCTCCCGCGTGCACGGCGGCGAGCGCCGACGCCACTCCGTGGGCGACCTTGAGCAGCGCGGGCAGGTCCATCGGGCCGTCCTGCTTGATCTGCTCGTCCAGCGGCCGGCCGGGGACGTACCGGGTCACGATGTAGGGGCGGTGACCCGTCACGTCGGCGTCGACCACCTCGGCGATGTGCTCGTCGCGCACCCGCCGCATGGTCTCGACCTCACGCGAGAGCCTGCGGCGGGCGACGTCGTCACCCGCCACCTCTGCGCGGAGGACTTTCACAGCCACCTGCCGCCCCTGAGGGTCGACGGCGAGGTGGACCACCCCCATGCCCCCCTCGCCCAGCCGCCGGAGCAGCCGGTAGGGGCCCAATCGGTCGTCCTGATTCATGGCATGAAGAACCATACCGGCTTAAACACCGCCCATGAGATGAACCATCAGGCCATATTCTTCAGTGGAATAACGTGTGCCAGGCCCCCACGGTTTCCCAAAGCCGGGTAACACTCAATCTCTTTTCGGCGTCGGTTCGCCAAGAAGATCACCTCGGAGGCTTTCAGGCCGGTCAGCACGGCTCCGGAAAGCACCGGCCCCGAACGGCGCGGGCCGTCGGCCACGCCCCCGGGCGGGCCGACCGGCCCGGCCCTCAGGCCCCGGCCCCTCGGGGTCCGGCCCTCAGAGCCCCGCCTTCAGGGTCCGGCCCTCGGGGTCCGGCTCTCAGGAGGGCGTCTTCACCACCCGGCGGTGGATCTCGGTGACGGCCTTCCTGGCCGACTCCATCGCCCCCGCCTGCCAGGCCACCAGATGGGTGAGCCAGTCGCCGGCGAAGTAGACCCGCCCAGCAGGGCGCCCCAGCAGGGCGAACCCGCCGTCGTAGGAGGGCCAGCGGACCCAGCCGCCCTCCAGGTGCGGCTGCCGCTGCCAGGCGATCGACAGGCTGGAGCGCAGCTCGGCGCGGTACTTCTCGCCGTGGATCTTCTTGCCCTGGGTGAGCGCGCGCGCCCGGCGGTCGCGGTGGGAGAGCCGGCCGTACAGCTCGGCGTTCTCCTCGGTGTTGTAGTAGCCGACGACCAGGCCGGCGGCGGAGTGGTAGTCGTGGGAGGGGTACCAGATGTGGGTGATGTCCAGGTCGGTCTCGGTGATCCCGCCGTAGATGCGGTCGTCGATCTCCCACCAGCGCCTGCCGTACTCCAGGCCGATCTTTCCCGCGGCGACCGGGACGGGGGTGCGGAGCGCGGCGGTGACCCGGGCGCCCAGGTTGTGCCGGAGGCGGGCCAGCAGGTGCGGCGGCAGGGCCGCCACGCAGTAGTCGGCGCGGAACACCCCGCCCTCGTACGCCACCTCGACGCCGTCGGGCAGGTCCGTCAGGCCGGTGACCCGGGTGCCGGTCCTGATCCGGTCCCGGCCGACCGCGCGGGCCAGCGCGGTCACGATCGCGTCCATGCCTCCCACCGGCTGGAACATCGGCATGGCCTGGTCGTAGCCGAAGTCCATCGTGATCGCCCGGCCCGTGCCGGCGGCGAGGACGTCGCCCAGCGAGGAGGGGGCGCCGTACGGGACGCCGTCGCCGACCCCGGGGTAGGTCGCGAACCCCCGGCGGGGGGAGTCCCGGTAGGACAGGTCCGGCCCGAGGTCGCCGAAGCGCCGCAGGAACTCCGTCAGCCTCTCCCGGTCGTCCTCGGTGAGCCTGCGGTCCAGCGCGCCCGCACCGGCCGCCTTGGCCAGCAGCTCGGCGACGTAGCCGTACATGTCCGCGCGGGCCGTGCGCGCCCGGACCGGGGCGGTCATGCCCCGGGTGTAGACGTAGGCCGAGGCGTTGCCGTTGACGAAGATCTCGACGGGCACGCCCAGCTCGCGGCAGTAGTCCATCGTGACCATCCACGGTGCGATCCGCCCCGCCCCGGCGTTGAAGTAGACGCCCTGCCCGAAGGCGGCCGTCTGGGTCTCGCCGCCCAGCTCGGTCAGCCGGTCCCCGCCGCGCAGCGTGAGGACCCGGCCGCCCACCCGGTCCGCGGCCTCCAGGACCGTGCAGTCGTAGCCGGCCTTTCCCAGCTCGTAGGCGCAGGTCAGCCCGGCGACCCCGGCGCCGAGGACCACCACCTTCGCCGCGCCCCTGCCGGTGAGGGAGAAGTCGCCGGGCCTCGGCGGGACGAACTCCTTCGGCTGGGAGTCGGGCGCCAGGCCCAGCGCCCCCATCGCCGCGAACATGGCCCCGGCGCCGCCGGCCGCGCCCACACCGACCAGCAGCGCCCGGCGCGTCATCCCGCCGGGCTCGCTCACGGTGTTCCCCGGATGGTTCCCCAGGTCTCGACCCGCCGGGCCTCGCGGTCGCTCATGAGACCGACCTCCTCCGTCATGAAGTCGCGGACGCGCCCGCGCCACCGCTCGGGGATCTCCTCGATCGCGGGCGGGTAGCAGCGGTCCAGCCAGGAGGTGGACACCTCGGTCGCGCCGAGGTAGGCCGCGGCCCTGCCGAACACCGTCTCCTCGACGCCGGGCACCCGGGCGCAGCCGTACTCGATCATCTCCTGCCCGCCGTACGGCGGCGGCTCCTGCCACTTGCGGGCGACCGGGCGGCCCGGCCCGATCGTGGTGCGCAGCGGGCGGCGCTCGACGGCGGCCTGGATGAGCTCCTTGTACAGGCACTTGCCGCAGGTGCCGCAGGGGCCGTTCACCCCGCGCAGGCACCAGCGGACCTGCGCGCGCAGCTCCGAGCCCAGGGCCAGCCGCATGGTGACGGCCTCGCTGACCCCGCCGACCGGGAGCACGAGGTGCACGCCCGCGGCGGCGAAGGCCCGGCCCCAGGCGCCGTGCGGGGCCCACATCGGGTTGTCGGGGGTGAACCTGAGCAGGTAGCGGTCCCCGCCCAGCCAGCGCGAGCCCAGCTCGTAGCCGAAGGCGAGGCCGCCCAGGCCGAGTTCGTCGGCCAGCAGCAGCGCCCCGGCGGCCACGGCGTGGTGCTCGGGGTAGCCGGGGCGGGGCCGGGCGAGCGTGAACTCCAGGTCGGAGCGGACGACGGTCAGCTCGCGCCCGGTCCGCTCGGCGAGCCCGGCCAGGACGTCCGCGCGGTAGTGGGTCCAGCGGTTGGGCACGCGCGGGTGGGAGACCCGCTGGAAGTGCACGAACGGCGCCTCGGGCAGCATGGCGGCCACCGCCACGGAGTCCGCGCCGCCGCTGTAGGAGATCGCCAGCCCGTCGGTCGCCGGTCCGGCACCGGAGCGCGGCGCGGCGCCCACCGGCCCCGCCTCGACCGCCCAGCCCGACCGGATCGCCTCGGCCAGTTCCGGCGAGATCGGCCGGTCGAAGACGACCGCGCGCCGGGTCCACGGCGCGACGACGGTCCAGGCCGCCAGGGCCGGCAGGTCGGGGTGGAGGTCGCGGGAAGCGCGCGGCAGCTCGATCCGGCAGGAGTTCGTGGCCAGGGTCAGGGGCTCACCGTCGGCGCAGAACCCGGTGACCTCGTCCTCGGGGTCCAGCCGGAAGGTCAGATGGTGGACACCGCCGTCCACCTCCCAGCTCACCCTCATCCGCCGCCCCCCGCGGCGCGCTCCAGGCCGGCCGGGCGCGTCCGCCCGGCCGGGGTCTCACCGGTCACCCGGTCCACGGCCTGCCAGAGCAGCACCTCGTTGCGCAGCACGTGCTCCATCGCGGTCGCGCTCTCCTGGGCCAGCCGGTGGGCGTCGTCCCAGCGGCGCATCCGGGCCTGGTCGGGTTCGGTCTTCGCCACCTGCTCACGGAGCCTGGTGACCTCGGCCCGCAGCGCGGTGACCTCACGACCGAGGGTCTGGACCTCCCAGAGCGCGTCCTTGATGTCCTGCCGATGGTCGGCCCGGGAGATGTATCGCGCGTCGAACCACCGGCGCACGGCGCGCTGTAGCCGGGCGGGCACCAGCACGCGCTTCCATAACCGCAGCATAGTGCGGCACGATACCGGCAAAGCATGATCTATCCGGACGCTCTTCTGGAGATCATCGCGGCCGCCCGCCGGCGTCGTCCCGCCCGGAAGGCCCCCTCATCGGCCGGTGAACGTCGCCTTGGACCTCTCGGCGAACGCGCGCATGCCCGCGCGGGCGTCCTCGGTGGCGAACAGCGCCGAGAACTGCAGGCGCTCGATCTCCAGGCCGCTCTCCAGGTCCACCTCCAGCCCCCGGTCGACGGCCTGCTTGGCGGCGCGCAGCGCCAGGGCGGGCCCCTGGGCGAACGCCGAGGCGTAGGCCAGGGCCTCGGCGTAGACGTCGCCGTCGGGGACGACCCGGTCCACCAGGCCGATCCGCAGCGCCTCCTCCGCCGTCACCTGGCGGCCGGTGAAGATGAGGTCCTTGGCCCTGGCCGGGCCGACCAGCCGCGACAGCCGCTGGGTGCCCCCCGCGCCCGGGATGATGCCGAGCAGGATCTCCGGCTGGCCGAGCCTGGCCGACTCGCCCGCGATCCGGACGTCGGCCGAGAGGGCGACCTCGCAGCCGCCGCCCAGCGCGTAGCCGGTGATCGCGGCGACGACCGGCTTGCCGATCCGCGTGATCGCGACGCAGCAGTCCTGGAGCGCCTCGGAGTGCGCGGACATGTCGGCATAGGACATCTCCGCCATCTCCTTGACGTCGGCGCCCGCCGCGAAGACACGCTCCCCGCCGTAGAGCACCACGGCACGCACCTCGGGGTCGGCGTCGACCTGCCGGGCGCAGGCGGCGAGCTCCGCCTGCATCCGGCGGTCGAGCGCGTTCATCTTCGGCCGGTCGAGCCTGATGGTGGCGACCCCGTCGGCCTTCTCCACCCGCACGAACTCACCCATGGTCGTCCCCTCCGCCTTCTCCGCCTCTTCCGCCGGGACCCCGCCGCGCGAACGCCCGTCACACGGACGTCGCCGCGCCGGCCCCGCGCGCCCGGGTGGCGCGCCCGTCTCCTCGCGCACCACCCTAGGGGAAGCGCCCGCCGCGCTAGATCACCGGGAGCGCGAGGTCCACCGCCCCTCCCGCGGGCTCGGCCAGGGCCGCGATCACCCGGCGGTAGACCCGCTCGTACCCCTCGGTCATCACCTCGACGTCGAAGTGGCGCGCGACGTGCGACCGGCAGGCGTGCGGGCTGAGCGCGCCGGCCGCCTCGACGGCCTCGGGCAGTTCCTCGGGACGGCTCCTGACGAACCCGGTGACCCCGTCCACGACCACCTCGGGCGCGGCGCCCCTGCCCAGGGTGACCACGGGGGTGCCGCAGGCCATCGCCTCGATCATGACCATGCCGAACGGCTCCTCCCACAGGATCGGGAAGAGCAGGCAGCGGGCCGCCGCCAGCAGCTCGCGCTTGCGGCCCGCGTCGGCCTCCCCGAGGTACTCGGCGTCGGGGCCGAGCCTCGGCCTGACCTGCCGCTCGAAGTAGTCGTGTTCGAGCGGCTCGGTGAGCTTGCCCGCCAGAAGAATCCGCCGCCCGGCCGCGCGGGCGACGTCGATGGCCAGGTGCGCGCCCTTGTCGGGGTTGAGGCGGCCCAGCCACAGCACCCAGTCCTCCTTGTGCTCCCGGAAGGGGAACGACGCCGTCTCGACCGCGTTGTGGACGACGCCGGCCCAGTTCAGGTCGGGGGAGACGCGCCGCTGGGACTCGGAGATGCCGACCATCGCCACCGACGGGCCGAGCGTCCGGTAGTACTCGCCGAGTTCGCCGTCCGCCTCCCCGTGGCAGGTGACCACGGTCGGCACGGGCCGCGCGGAGGCGGTCAGCGGCCCGGCCAGCGAGTGGTCGTGGACGATGTCGGCGTCGAGGGCCGCGGCCATGCCGTACGCCTTGGCCGCGTGCAGCACCTCCGGCAGTGACTCGCCGATCCGCTCGGAGGGCGCCCGGTCGTAGGTGGGCAGGAACCGGGCGGCCGTCCCGGCCTTGCCCGCCCCGATCAGCGTGACGTCGTGCCCGCGCCGGGACAGCCCGGCCACGAGCTCGGCCAGCATCGACTCGATGCCTCCGTACCCCACGGGCGGCACGTCGTACCAGGGCGGAGCGATCATCACGATGCGCATCACGTCGCTCCATCGGCGAGCACCTGTCGTGGCAATCATGTGCACCTCACCTAACGCTCGTCTGTCCTCACGGGAACGCGAACCGGCGGGAAGCCGGAGCCGGGGCGGGGGCGGGAACACGGGGTGCGGGAGCGGGGTACGGGGCCGGGGAGGCGGGTCAGGGGGCGGGACGCAGCGCCGCGGAGGTGGGGGTGCGGGGCTCGTTGATCAGGGTGATGCCCTCGGGCAGACCGGTGACGGAGACGGCGGAGCCGCGGACCTCGATCGTGACGCGGGAGCCGTCCAGGGGCAGCCCGGTGATCCTCATGTCGTCCAGCCCGGCCGGGGCCAGCCACACCCGCCCGTAGGGCACCCAGGGGTCCAGGCGCAGCAGGGTGCGCAGCAGGTGGATGGGGGCCGCCGCCGCCCACGCCTGCGGGGAGCAGGAGGTGGGGTAGGGAACCGGCCAGGCGAACTCCGCCCGGTCGAAGCCGCAGAACAGCTCGGGCAGCCGCCAGCCGAAGACCTCGGCCGCCTCCAGCAGGCCGGACGCGATCCGCCGGGCCTCGTCGGCGAAGCCGTAGCGCATCAGGCCCGCCGCGACCAGGGCGTTGTCGTGCGGCCAGACGGAGCCGTTGTGGTAGCTCATGGGGTTGTAGGCGCCCATGGTGGAGGCCAGGGTGCGCACGCCGTACCCGGTGAACATCTCCGGCGACATCAGGTGCCCGGCGACCGAGGCGGCGCGGTCCTCGTCCACGATGCCCGTCCACAGGCAGTGCCCCATGTTGGAGGCGAGGCTGTCGATCGGCCGTCCGGCGCCGTCGAGGCCGACGGCGTAGTAGCCCCGGTCGGCCAGCCAGAACCGTTCGTTGAACGCCTCGCGGATCCGCGTCGCGCGGGCGTTCCACCGCTCCTCCAGGGCTCTGTCGCCGGCCCGGTGGGCGAAGTGCGCCCGCGCGATGTAGGCGGCGTAGACGTACCCCTGCACCTCGGCCAGCGCGATGGGCGCGCGGGCCGGCGTGCCGTCGGCGAAGTTGACGCCGTCGAAGGAGTCCTTCCAGCCCTGGTTGACCAGGCCGTGGTCGGTCTTGCGGCGGTAGGACAGGAACGGGTCGGCCGACCTGGTGATCCAGTCGAGGGCGTCCTCGGCGTACGGCATGAGCTCGTCGACCGCCGACCTGTGCATGCCCCACCGGCGCAACTCGCCCAGAAGCATCACGAACAGCGGGGTGGAGTCCACCGAGCCGTAGTAGGCGTGCCCGCCGTGCGGAGAGGCGCCGGTCTCCACGCCGAAGCGGAGCTCGTGCAGGATCTTGCCCGGCTCCTCCTCGGTCAGCGGGTCGTCGGCCTTGCCCTGCAGCCGCGCCAGGCGGCGCAGGGTGCCCAGGGCCAGGGACTGGTCCAGCGGCAGCGCCATCCACGACGTCAGCAGCGAGTCCCTGCCGAACAGGGTCATGTACCAGGGCGCGCCGGCGGCGATCGTCGGCGGTTCGTCCGGCCGGTCGGGCTCGAACAGCCGCAGCGCGCCGAGATCCTCCCTGGATCGGCGCAGGACGTGGCCGAACACGCGGTCGGAGGTGGCGACGGAGGTGCTGAGACGCTCCCAGTCGGCCCGGCGCCGGGCGGGCTCGGCGTTCTCCAGCGGGTGGTGGACGGAGAACCAGGCGGTGGACTCCTCCCCCTCCAGAATGGGGTTGACCTGGAAGGTCGCGCTCCACTCGCCGCGGGCGGGGACGACGACGCGGAAGACGAGCATGCCCGGCACGGCGAACGGCGCGGGCTCGGAGACCACCCGCGTCCCGCGTGAGCGGGTGGCCGAGCAGAGCAGCAGCCCCGACCGGTCGGCCGTCACCTCCACGTCGGCCACGTGCCGGACACGCCCGGCCTTCACCTCGAACAGGTCGGCCACGTCGGAGCCGACGTGGACGTCGACCACGCATCCGGCCGGCTCGTCGGACAGGTTGCGCAAGGTCAGATCCTCGCGGAGGCCGCCGCCGACGTAGCGGTCCCTGACCACCAGCAGGGTGCTTTCGGCCCGGCCCGGCCTGGGCGCGGCCCTGCCGACGAACGTCGCGTGGTACGGCTCGCCCCCGAGCACCCGAAGCGGCTCCACCGCCGCCTCGTCCACCCGCAGCTCCCACCGGGACAGCAGCCGGGTGTCGGCGTGGTAGACCCCCTGGGCGCCGCCCGGCACGATGTCCCCGCCGCGGGACGACACGCAGAAGGATCCGCCCTCGACCAGGGTCACCGTGGTGTCGCCCAGCGCTCCGGGCTGGCCTTCGAAGGTCCAGGCGTTCAATGCCCCCTCCGGAATTCGGGAAATATCAGCCTTTATAGGCATTCCCTGGCCACCCCGGAAAAGAACGGAACCCCACCGGGACATGAATCTGTTTTTCCTGGGTTTTGCCTGATCAGCGATACAATTCGTGCTCCCGGCCCCTCATGACCCGCCGGTGACGATCCCGCTCATCGCCGCTTTCCGGCCGGAGGGTTCCTGAACCTCCTCGGGGCGGGCAGCCGCCTGAGCCCTTTCAGGCGCGGCGGTTTCCACAGCGGGACCGGCAGCCGGCCGACCCGCCGGTCATAGCGGTGCTCATAGCGGTGAAGGTCCGGAAGATCGAGGCCGGGGAGGCGGGTGGGTGAGGGGGAGACCCCCTGCCACAGTCCCTCCCGGAAGGTCATGGGCGCCGTGGGCACGGTCATCGGCGTGGGCAGGACGACCCACGGCCGCGACCCGGGGATCGGCGCGGACTTCCCGGCGAAGGGCGACGGCACGGCCGTCAGCAGGAACAGGACGGCCACGAAGCCGATCGAGGCCAGCCCGACCACGAGCCTCTTCCTGTCCTCCTCACGGGTGGCGGGATCGGCCGCCGCCGGGACGGTCATCGTCTCGGAGGGCGCCCCGCTCTGCCGCGCGCCCTCGGCGTCCTGGCTGAGCCAGGCCCCGGGGTCGACCCCGAGCACGCCGAGATACAGGCGGAGCCGTTCGGCCTCGGCGAGCCCGCCGGCCGCCGCCGCGCCCACCACCTCGCGGAGCCGCTCGACGGTGACGCCTCCGGCGGCCCGCGCCCCCCGCTCGGTCCAGACCAGGTGGCAGAACCCCGGCCAGGGCATCTCCCAGCGAGCGCGCCCGCGGGCCACCAGAGCCTGCCCGACCAGCGCGAACAGCGCGCTCTCCAGCCGCCCGGCGTCCCCGTCCCCGTCGTCCTCCTCCGGCCCGCCGCCCTCCGCCACCGGGGAGAGGACGGAAAGGCACGCCGCCAGCCGCCCGCCCGCGCCGCTCCCCAGCAGGTCGAGGGCCGTCTCCAGGGCGGGCCGAGTGGGGCCGCCGACCTGGTGGACGGCCCGGACGAGCCGCCGCGCCGGCTCCGTGGCCAGGGTCTCGGCGGTCAGCTCCAGCCACTCGCGCCAGGGAAGCACGGCCGTGCCGCCGGGCAGGTCCGGCATCAGGCAGCGCCGTACGTCGGGCGAGGCCGGCGGGCGGCAGGGAAACCGCTCGGCGGAGGGACGCGGATCGCGCTCCCCCACCCTCGCCGGCCCGCCGAGCGCGGCGAGCGCCCGCAGCCGCCGGGCCGGGCTGGGATGGGAGTCGTACTTCCAGGCGCGCCCCGTCCCAGGGGCCCCGTCCCTCTCCAGCCTCGCCTCCAGCCGCTCCTCAAGCTCGCGTGGACGGCCGGGACCGGCCGCCATGGCCGCGAACACGGCGAGGGGGTCGTCCGGCACGCACCCCCGCGCCCGCATCGGGTCCAGGCAGCGGGCCGTGAACGCGCTCCAGGCCACCGGCAGCACACCGAGGAAGCGCCGCAGCGCCTCGGCGGCGACCTCGGTGCCGACGATCCGGGCGGCCGCCGCGTCCGCCTGAAGCTCCTGGCGGCGGTTGACGGCGGAGGAGAGCCGGAAGTACAGGGAGGCGTAGCCCAGGAAGGGCCACCACACCCAGGAGATCATGGGGTTCACGTGGGGGCGGCGCCCCCCGACAGCGGGGGACTGCAGCATCACGACCCGGTTGAGGGTCTCCCGCAGCGCGAGGTGGCCCCGGTAGGTGATGGCCCCCAGACGGGTGTGGGCGTGGGCGTAGTGGCCCAGCTCGTGGCAGAGCACCACGCGCAGCTCGTCGGCCGACAGCCCGGCCAGCAGCGGCAGGCCGATGTACAGCCGCCGCGTACCCCCCACCAGGCCGAGGAAGGCCGTCTCCTCGGTCACCTTGGCGTTGACCTCGGCGACGAGGCGGATCTCCGCCGGGGGCCGGGTGCCGATCTCCGCCGCGAGCCCCCGCACCACGGCCCACAGGGCCGGCGCCTGATCCGGCTCCACCGGCAGGGAGCCCGGCTCGGGGCCGGACGGGGCACGGAGGGTGAAGACGCCGTACAGGGCCCAGAGTGTGGGGATCGTGGCCATCAGCAGCAGCGCCGCGTTGCCCTGGAGCGGTCTGCCCAGGGTGATCGAGGTCTCGACCGACAGGACGACGAGGCCGATGTCGGCGATCACCAGGACCAGGCAGAGCAGGTAGAGGCCGGTGAGCAGTCCGAGCGCCAGGAGCGCGCGCAGCGGGGTCACCGCGCCCCGCCTCCCTCACCGCGCAGCGCGCTCTCGATCGCCCGGTGGACCCGCGCGGGCCCCGTCGCGTCGGCGTCGAGCGCGTCGGCGAGCCAGAAGGAGGCGGAGCGCAGCAGAACGGCCAGCGGGTCGTCGAGGGGCGCCGGCGCGCCGGGCCGGCCGGTGAGACGGGCGAACCGCTCGCCGGGCCCGCGGGACGGCCTGCTCACCCCGACCAGCCGCTCCAGCTTGCGGCGGGCCTGGAAGAGGTAGACGGCCACCAGCGCGCTCTTGACGCCGAGACCCTCGGCGATCTCCTTCTGCGACAGGCCGTACACGCAGTGGGCCAGGACGACGATCCGCTCGTGCTCCCTCAGCGAGGGGAGCGCGCCGAGGACCATCGCGACCTCGGCCGTCTGCTCGGGAGAGGAGTGCGGCCGCACCGGGACCCGCAGCTCCCCGGCCTCCCGTTTTCTCCGCCTGCCCGCGACCTTCCACCACCGGCGCCGCATCGTGGTGTGGACCCACTTCTCGGCCGCCCTCGGCTCGTAGCGGCCGACGCGGTCCCAGTGCCTGAACGCCTCCAGGTAGGCGTCGGCCACGACGTCCTCGGCGTCCTGCGTGCTCCCGCAGATCATGATCGCTCTGGAGAGCATGCGCGCGGAGGTCAGCGCGTAGAACTCCCTGAAGTCGGCGCGCTCGGGTCGCGCGGCCTCCTTCCCGGTCTTCCCCGTCTCCGGCGGCGCGGTGGTCTCCACGTGGCCGGGTCGTGCGACGTTCGGCTCGGTCATCGTTCGCCCTTTCGCCGGAGGCCGGATTCCGAGGACGCCTTGGGATATATGAACAGCCTCCTCCCACCGGCCCCGTAGTCAATGACCACCGGGCCGGCTCCCCTTCGCATCCGGACCACCCTGACCCCGCCGCACGCCCCGTCGCACGCCCCGCCACGCGCCCCGGCGCCGCGGGAGGCACGCATACGGCACATGATCATCAGCAGCACCAGCCTGACCGCACCCGCCACCAGGACGAGGAGGACCGGATCGCTCATCGTGAGACCGCCTTTCCGCCGGAGAGCGGCCGGCGCGATCGCCGGCCCCGTGCTCTCAAAAAGGCCCCCGCGACGGGAAATCTTTAGGGCGATCTCACTTTCGGCCTCACTCCCGGCCTTTCGCCGGGTACCGGCCGCTCCCCCTCAAGGCTTTTCTCAAGGCTCCCCTCAGGACTCTTCGCGTCAGCGCAGCGTGCCGTTGGTCATGCCCACCGGTTCCTCGGGCACCGCGATCAGCCCCAGCTCGGCGGGCGAGGCCACCAGCGGGTGGTCGGGCACGACGCGGACCGAGTAGCCGAAGGAGCCGGTGCGCTCCAGCGGGATGGTGCCCGCGAACACCGCCCTGCCGTCGTCCGCCTCCGTCTCCACGGTCAGGTCGGAGGAGGACGGGCCGATCAGCTCGTCGTGCGGCCCGACCAGGCCGTAGACGGCCTGGACCCGGACGTCCGAGGGCTCCAGGTCCCCCAGCGCGATGGTCGCCCGCAGCTCCAGTGACGCGCCGACCTCGGGGGTCTCACCCAGGTTGACGGCCTCCACGTGCTCGACCCGCACCCCCGGCCACGCCTGGCGGACCCGGAGCTTCCAGGCGGCGAACCCCCTGGCCGGGTCGTAGTCGTCGGCCGACAGGGCGCGGGCGGACCTCGCGGCCGGGCCGTAGAGGTCGACCACGTAGTCGCGGAGCATCCGGCCCGCCAGGACCTTGGGGCCGAGGGAGGTGAGGGTGTGCCGGACCATCTCCAGCCAGCGCTGGGGCAGGCCGTCCGCGGCGCGGTCGTAGAACCGGTCGGCGACCTCGTGCTCGATCAGGTCGTACAGCGCGCTCGCCTCCAGCTCGTCGCGGCGCGCGGGATCGGTGACGCCGTCGGCGGTGGGCACGGCCCAGCCGTTGGTGCCGTCGTACCACTCGTCCCACCAGCCGTCGCGGATGGACAGGTTGAGCCCGCCGTTCAGCGCGGCCTTCATCCCGGAGGTGCCGCACGCCTCCAGCGGGCGGAGCGGGTTGTTCATCCACACGTCGCAGCCCTGGACGAGGAGCTGCCCCAGGGCCATGTCGTAGTCGGGCAGGAAGACGACGCGGTGCCGGACGTCCTCCCCGTCGGCGAACCTCACGATCTGCTGGATCAGCTTCTTGCCGCCCTCGTCGGCCGGGTGGGCCTTCCCCGCGATCACGATCTGGACGGGCTTCTCGGGGTCGAGGAGCAGGGAGCGGAGCCGCTCGGGGTCGCTCAGCATCAGGGTGAGCCGCTTGTAGGACGGCACCCGGCGGGCGAAGCCGACGGTCAGCACCTCGGGGTCGAGGACGTCGTCGATCCAGCCGAGCTCGGCGGGCGAGGCGCCCCGGGCCAGCCAGGACCGGCGCAGCCGCTCCCGGGCGGCCTGGACCAGGCGCGCCCGCAGCCGCCCCCGGATGCCCCAGACGTCCAGGTCGGCGATCTTGTGAACCCCCTCCCAGCCCTGGGCCCGCTCGACCAGGGTGGGCAGCTCCCGGCCGGCCAGCTCCATGATCTCCCGGCCCACCCAGGTGGGCGCGTGCACGCCGTTCGTGATCGAGCCGATCGGCACCTCGTCCAGATCGAACCCCGGCCACAGGTCCTGGAACATCTCCCGGCTGACCTCGCCGTGCAGCTCGGAGACGCCGTTGACCCGCTGGGCCAGCCGCATGCCCATCGCGGCCATGTTGAACCTGCCGGGCTCCTCCTCGGCCCCGAGCTCCAGGATGCGCTCGACCGGAACGGTGGGCCAGGCGTTGTCACCGCCGAACTGGCGGGCGATCATCTCCGCGGGGAAGCGGTCGATCCCGGCGGGGACGGGGGTGTGGGTGGTGAAGACCGTCCCGGCGCGGACCGCCTCCAGGGCCTCGTCGAAGGAGAGCCGCGCCTCGGTGAGCTCGCGGATGCGCTCCAGGCCCAGAAAGCCCGCGTGGCCCTCGTTGGTGTGGAAGACCTCGGGCTCGGGGTGGCCGGTGACCCGGCAGTAGGCGCGGATGGCGCGGACCCCGCCCACCCCGAGCAGCAGCTCCTGCATCAGGCGGTGGTCGGTGCCTCCGCCGTACAGGCGGTCGGTGACGTCGCGGGCGACGGGGTCGTTCTCGGCCACGTCGGAGTCGAGCAGCAGCAGCGGGACCCGGCCCACCTGGGCCACCCACACCTGGGCGTGCAGGGCGCGCCGCTCGGGCAGGGTGACGGTGATCCGGACGGGCGTGCCGTCCTCCTCCTTCAGGAGGGTCAGCGGGAGCCCGCCGGGGTCGAGGGAGGGGTAGTGCTCAAGCTGCCAGCCCTCCGGCGACAGGGACTGGGTGAAGTAGCCGTGGCGGTACAGCAGGCCGACCGCGAGGATCGGCACGCCGAGGTCGCTCGCCGCCTTCAGGTGGTCGCCGGCGAGGATGCCCAGGCCGCCGGAGTACTGCGGGAGCGCGGCGGCGATGCCGTACTCGGGCGAGAAGTAGGCGATGGCCCGGGGCGCGTCGGAGAGGGTTTGGTACCAGCGCGGCGCGGTCATGTATTCGCGGAGATCGTCCGCGGCGTCCGCGACCCGCCTGCGGAAACGGCGGTCGGCGGCGAGCTCGCGAAGGCGTCCCGCCTCGACGGCGCCGAGCAGGGCGACCGGGTCGTTGCCGACCCGTTTCCAGACGACCGGGTCCACCTCGGCGAAGAGGTCCAGCGTTTCGGGGTGCCAGGACCAGCGCAGATTGTGCACAAGCTCGCCAAGGGCGGCCAGCTCCGGTGGAAGGACGGTGCGGACGGTGAACCTGCGGATAGCTCTCACGCTGCCAGACCCTAATTACTCAGCGCCACGAGGGCGACCTAAACACTCACGCGTCTCCCCCTCACCGTTATCAATCAGGCCCAAACACGGCAAAGAAGAGTTCATGCTGGTAGTGACAACTCGCCGAAGGGTAAGAGGTGCCGCACTCTTCCGCCTTCACGCATGAAGATGGACTATTGGGGCAGCGCATCCGTGGGCCGAGACGCCTTGGCACCCGGCGCCTGACCGTCCGGGCGCCGGACGGGACGTCACCTCCGTCCCGAGGCCGGTCACCGAAGGATGTTTGACAGAGTGAAGATCTTTTCTTGTTGACCTTCCCCGGCGGTATCGGATGTGCCGCCGCTACCTTGAGACGCGATGATCGGACGAATTCCCATCCAGGACATCCAGCCCACGGTCGACTGCGGGCGCTACCCCGCCAAGGCCGCCGCGGGCGAGACCTTCGAGATCAGCGCCACCGTGTTCCGGGAGGGGCACGACGCCGTGGCGGCCGGCGCCGTGCTGAGCGGCCCCGGCGGCGAGCGCGGGCCGCTGCTGCGCATGCGCGAGTCGGCCCCGGGCACCGACCGCTGGGTCGTCGAGGTGTCACTGCCCACCGAGGGCGAGTGGCACTTCCGCGTCGAGGCGTGGAGCGATCCGACGGCCACCTGGCTGCACGACGCGGGCATCAAGATCCCGCGCGGCATGGACGCCGAGCTGATGTGCGAGGAGGGCGCCCGGCTGTTCGAGCGCGCGGCGAAGGCCGTACGGCCCGCCGACTGCCGGGCGGCGGGCGAGACGTGCGGGCACCGGGCGGTCCTGCAGGGGGTGGCGGTCAAGCTGCGTGACGAACACCTCGACCCCCGGGCCAGGTTCTCGCTGGCCCAGCTTCCCGAGACGGCGGAGGCGCTGCGGGCCCATCCGCTGCGGGACCTGGTGACGCGCTCACCGAAGCACGCGGTCAGGGTCGACCGGCGCCGGGCGCTGTTCGGGTCCTGGTACGAGTTCTTCCCCCGCTCCGAGGGGGCGATCGTCGAGCGGGGCGCGGCTCCCAAGTCCGGAAATTTCAAGACCGCCGCGAGGCGGCTGCCCGCCATCGCGAAGATGGGCTTCGACGTCGTCTATCTTCCACCGGTCCACCCGATCGGCCACAGCTTCCGCAAGGGCCGCAACAACACCCTGACGCCCGAGCCGTACGACCCCGGCTCCCCCTGGGCGATCGGCTCGGAGGAGGGCGGCCATGACGCCATCCACCCCGACCTCGGCACCTTCACCGACTTCGACGCCTTCGTGGCCCGCACCCGCGAGCTGGGCATGGAGGTCGCGCTCGACCTGGCCCTGCAGTGCGCCCCCGACCACCCGTGGGTCAAGGAGCATCCGGAGTGGTTCAACATCCGCGCCGACGGCTCGATCGCGTACGCGGAGAACCCCCCGAAGAAGTACCAGGACATCTACCCGCTCAACTTCGACAAGGACCCCGAGGGCGTCTACGCCGAGGTCAAGCGGGTGGTGCGGCTCTGGATGGACCACGGTGTACGGATCTTCCGGGTGGACAACCCGCACACCAAGCCCGTGGCGTTCTGGGAGCGGCTGACGGCCGACATCGCCTCCACCGACCCGGACGTGCTGTTCCTGGCCGAGGCGTTCACCCGACCGGCGATGATGCGGGCGCTGGCCATGGCCGGCTTCCACCAGTCGTACACCTACTTCACCTGGCGCAACTCCAAGCCGGAGGTGGAGGAGTATCTCAGCGAGCTCGCGCACGAGACCTCGCACTTCCTGCGGCCCAACGTGTTCGTCAACACACCGGACATCCTTCACGAATACCTTCAACACGGGGGAGTCGCGGCATTCAGGATCAGAGCGATCCTCGCGGCGATGGCGATGCCGACCTGGGGCGTGTACTCGGGCTATGAACTTGCGGAAAATGTCCCGGTTCGCCCTGGTAGCGAAGAGTACCTAGATAGTGAGAAATATCAGTACAAGCCTCGCAATTGGGCCGAGGCTGAGCGAGAGGGCCGTAGCCTGTCTCCTCTGATCACACAACTTAATTTGCTCAGAAGAGCACACCCGGCGCTCCAGGAACTGCGTAACCTACGATTCCACAGCGTCGACCATCCGGACATGGTCTGCTTCTCGAAGCGGCTGCCCGGCGCCTACGACACGGCCACACGAAGGCACGGCCTGGGCGATGTGGTGCTGACCGTCGTGAACCTCGATCCTCACAACACGCACGAGGCGACGGTCTCCTTGGACATGCCCGCCCTCGGACTCGACTGGAACGCCGAGTTCGTCGTCGACGACGAGCTGTCCGGAGAGTCGTACCGCTGGCGGCAGACCAACTACGTGCGCCTTGATCCCTATATCCATCCAGCACACATCTTCACTCTGCGCGCCGCGGCGAACCAGCGATAGGCCTGGCCGGGTGCGCACACCGGCGAACAGCGGGGAGCCCAGTGGTGAGTCAGACTTCCGAGCCCATTCCGAACACCTTCGACGAGGAGGAGCCTCGTGACCCGTACTGGTTCAAGCGGGCCGTCTTCTACGAGGTGCTCATCCGCGGCTTCGCCGACTCCAACGGCGACGGCACGGGCGACATCAGAGGACTGATCGGCAAACTCGACTATCTGCAGTGGCTCGGGGTCGACTGCCTGTGGCTGCTGCCGCTGTACGAGTCCCCCCTGCGCGACGGC